>CAWFKA010000010.1:0-325191 GCA_963816335.1 uncultured Acidobacteriaceae bacterium
CGTCCTGATTCTTTCTCCGCCTTGGTGTAGTTCTCGTTGCGCACAAAGAGCACTTCGAGGTTTGAGAGCTTCTTCAGGATGATCAGGCCGAAGATTGATTGCTTTCGCAGAAATTCCGCCACGTTATTCGTCTGACCTGCTGTGCGTACAACATCCCAAGACTGCATTGATTTCGGGATCAGGGTTGGAGTTCGAGAGCATGATCCAGGCATCCTGGCATCGCAAAATTCCCCTGCCGCCGGTAGACATTGCCGACGTTAGAGCAGGGCGATCGCGTAGTCCGGTCTGAGCTGCAGCAACTGCTGGAAATTCTCGATCGCGACATCGGGATCGCCCTCCTGTGCGGCCATCATCCCAAAATTGTTCCACGCCTCAGGATAATTTCGACGTAGGGCCAAAGGTCTTCTCTAGATATTGGCGCGCCTGTCCGAAATCATTGCGACGCAGGCTGAGTGTGCCCAGGCTGTAATACGCATGGGATCGATGACGTTGCGCGGCAACTACCTGCCAGAAGGTGTGCACCGCCTGCGTCAAGATAGCCGTGTGGACATTGCCACCCCGTAGGTAAACTCATTGCGCGCAACACGCTCCGGTAATTGCTCTCCGGAACGGCAGAGCCTTTTTCGAGCCGATCGTCGGCCGAGACGGGAACGGACTTTAGATCTTCCAACAGGCTTGCTGCAGCGATCTGACCTTGGTACACAGTTCACGATCAGTCCCTGTTTATCGAGGAGGAAAGTAGTTGGAATTCCAAGATCCCTGCGACGGTCGAAAAGGTAACGATAGATGATGTTGTAGATGCCCGCGAGTTCTTCCGTTGCAAAGAGAACCGGGGAATCCCAGGTTTTCCGCAGTGGCAAACGATTGTCGCTGCTCGGCACGGGCGACGTCATCCACGTTGATCGCGAGAATTTCGCATGATCCAGCCGCGAGAGCACGGCGTTGCTGATTGCAGGAGCCGGAGCTGTTCGCGCAGACGGGAGCCGTTGTCTCCCAGAAATTCAGCAGCCAAAGCTGCCCGGAAAGGACTCAGGTCGCGCATGTTGCCCGAAGAAGGTTGGGCAGGGAAAACTCCGGCGCCTTCAATGGATCAATGGCCACGTGCTCACCTGCGAAGGAAGCGGCTCGGGCTTCAGGGGCGTCCCGGCATGAGCAAAAGCGAGCGGCTGTTGCAACAAAGGGCTTCGCGGTAAATTTCTCTGAGCCTTCCTCGATCAGATCCTGTTGTTCACCGGCAGATGTTCGATTTCCTGGAACAAGGCCGCTCGGCCAACGGTACTTTCGCGTGAACAGTAACTCGCATTCCCAACTCCAAAAAACACTTCTTTGGAGTGCTGTGCGAGGATCCTGAACCTGCCTGTAAATACTCTTTCTTTGATGCAGGGCACCCGCGTCCACCGTGATAGCCGCCCCGATGGCATCGCGGTTGCTTTTGACGCCTCGAAGGCGAAATGAAATGGACTGGCCGAGTTCCTTCATGGAGTTGTGCAGGATGCGCAATTGAGGAGCATTCCGGTTTTTCAGAATGACTTCCAATCGTCCATCGTGATCAAGATCCGCGAGCACAAACGTGCGGCTGTCATCGATAAGTCCATCCCCAAGTGGACCGGAAATCTCAGAGAAAGTGCCGTCGCGGTTGTTCGCGAACATCACGTTTCTCGCATATCCATGCCATGTATTATCGGATCGGATAAGTTCGTTGATGGCATTCCATCCCCGCTCATAACGCTGCGCAGGGGTTGCGTCATCGGATGATTTCGCGACCACTTGCCGCCAGAAGAAACTCGCGAGGTCATTTTCTTCAGGACCGGATGATGGTAGCCGTTCGATACATAAAGATCCGAATATCCGTCGTGATCGAAGTCCCAGAAATCGGAGGACCACGTCCAGCGACCCATTTCAACTCCGGCCTGACGGCCAACGTTTTTGAATTTGCCGTCGCCCTGATTCTTGTACAGCGCATTTCCTCTCGCGTGACGCTGATAGAGTTCGCGGATTTTTTCCGGAGCTTCGGGATGAAACTGCTGTTGCTCTGAAACCCGCTGTCCGGCTGCCTCCCACATACTTGTAACGTAGATCTCCTGGGGGCCATCGTTATCAACATCAGCCCAACTGCAACTCATCCCGGCGCCAACATCTTCAATGTGAGCTTCGCTCGATGCGACGCTGAAGGTGCCGTTGCCGTTATTGCGGTAAGTTTGCGAACTCCCGAAATCGTTCGCTACGAAAAGATCAGGAAGTCCATTTGATTTGGAATCACCCCAGGCACACGCAAAGCTGTAGCGATGCATTGTCCGCGTTTCAGCCCGGCAGCCTGTGTCTTCTCTACAAAGCTTCCATTGCCTTCGTTATGCATCAGGCAATTTGGAGGACCATTGCGAGCGTCAAAGTAGGGAATTGGGTAGTGATACTGATCGAGGCCGAGGTAGTACATGTACATGCAGAAATAAATGTCGAGGCGACCGTCGTTGTCGTAATCGGCAATTGCGGCGTGGGTGAACGTTCCCTGTGGGGGGTTGGCGAAATTGAAGGCGTCACGCTTGATTACGAACGTCCCGTTGCCCTGGTTTTGAAAGAGGAGAGGGCCGGTTCCACAAACGACTACCAGGTCCTGCAATCCTTTGTTGTCGAAATCGGCAAATAGCGCGCATGCGGTGTTATCGAGGACGCCAACCCCGGCCTTCTCCGTTACGTCTTCAAAGGTGCCGTCACCACGGTTGCGATAGAGGCGATTCGGGAGTCCGGCCGGCTGGCAGACGTAAAAGTCATCGAAACCGTCATTGTCAAAGTCACCTGCAGCCACACCATTGTTGCCGTAGACGTCCACGCCGATCGCGCCATCCAGCACAGTGCGCCAGTAATCGACACCGTGGTGAAGCTGTTTTGTGTAGGATTCCTGGTTGCCAAGCGCCGCGAAAGTTACGTCGATGAAGGTAGGGCCTTGCACGATACTCAAAATCTCTTCGCTGGCGGTCCACTTCCGTGCTTTCCACGTCCCCGCTTCGTCTCGAAACCACTCGGAGAGCCAGGAACCCACCCGTTCCTCTCGCTTTTCATCGCTGCGCCTGGCGACCAGGTCGTATCGGTTTGCGATGCGGATACTCAGTGGATTGGCCACTATCACCTCGATACCGAAAATCTCGAACTCAGCAGTCTCAAGCTTCGAGACCTGTCCTAACCATGCCTGCAGTTCCGAGATGAACCTCTGCGGTCCGCGTACCGTTTCGGCCGAAAACGTTCTCCGCAAAATGTCGATGCCGTTTCCCGAACGAATCGTCGTTTCGTGAGCAGACCCAAAAGCTGAGCACTCAAACGAGGCATCCAGCACCTTCGCTAGCGAGGAATGATCGTGGATCGCAGTCTTTAAACCGTCCCCCCATTTTTCGAGGATCTGCTCAATCTCGAAGGCATATTTCTCGGTGATGTAGTCGTCGCTTCCTGGCGGCACGAAGCGAATGACGTCGGCCAAGGGCGACTTCGTGGGATACCGGGGCGTCAGGCGGACATCAGAAAGCGGAAACGCCGGTTCCTGGCTGCGCGAGACGTCGGAAGAGCCCAAAAAGAGGGAAGCGCCGTAAAAGGGAGCCGGACGAAGCAGCAAAGGTGCCAATCCCATGCTCTTGAGGAGGGCCCGTCTGGACAGAATTCGCTGTTCGTCTTTGTGTTGCGTCATCCTTGTGAATTCCGGGCCGGAAGGTGTTCGAATGATATCAGCTAGACCACCCCTTCCCAAACTGGGCTAACCGGAGCGTTCCATCTCAGATATCACGTCTTCAAGTGTGGAAATCTTGCTGCGTTGACCATGGCTGGATAGTGCGTCCTTGAAGCGTTTGCGGGGTTCATTTAGTGCTGCACTCCGAGCGCTAATCATCAGATTTCTGTGGCTTTGCATGTGTTATCGATCACTTTGGGAGCTCACAACTGGATTCCGCGATCGGTTCTGCCAAGTGGTACCTGGCGGCTCAACCTTTCGGATGAGAAATACCCAAACTTTAGGTTGACAAACGCTTTCCTGCTGCACTAGCCTCACTTTGCAACCTGTAACCGGTTACTTCACGTTACACCGTTTAGTTTCCATCGTGGCTATGACCACAAAATTAAAGGGAAACGGACGCAAGAAAGCGAGGCTATTCGGATGGCCCTTGATCGCAACGCCCGCAATTGGCTTGTACGTCTAGGATTCATAACCCTCACATGCTTGTGCCTCCTACTGATCCAGAGTCCCTTCGCTCTAGCTCAGGTCGATATGGGATCAGTCACGGGCACAGTTACAGACACCACCGGCGCGGTCATTCCCGGCGCAAAAGTCACGCTTCTGAATACCGATGTGGGACTGACTATGGACGGAATCACCGACAGTAGCGGCCGGTATACGTTCGCCCCCGTCAAGATCGGGCATTACACTGTCACGGTTACTGCAACCGGCTTCTCGAAGACAACGCAGGAAGCAATTACGGTAAACGTTGGGGCTGTCCTTCAGGTAAACGTACAGCTGAAGCCTGGAGAGGCAACGGAAACGGTAACGGTATCCACCGCACCGCCCCTCCTGCAGACAGATCAGTCCTCTGTTGGACAGGTGATCGACGCAGCAACAGGTGAATGGCCTCCCGCTGAATGGCCGCAACTTTACGTTCCTTGCGCAGCTTGGCGCAGGCACGCAGACGCCGCAGGCAGATACTCGAGGCAATGCGGCCTCGGGAGCTTTCTCGGCCAATGGTCTTCGTCCATCCCAGAACAACTACCTGCTGGATGGAATCGACAACAACTCGAACACTGTCGACTTCCTGAACGGAACAAACTTCGTCATTCTGCCTCCCGTGGACGCGATCCAGGAGTTCAAGGTCCAGACCGCGACCTTCAGCGCGGAACTAGGGCGCTCCGCAGGCGCAGTTCTGAACGCCACCATCAAGTCCGGTACAAACAGTCTGCACGGCGCGGCCTGGGAGTTTTTCCGGAACAACGTACTCGACGCGGCGCGACTGGTTTGGTAACAACCAGACGGCACTTCCGAAAGGCAAACTGAACCAGAATCAATTCGGCGCGTCGGCTGGCGGACCGATCATCAAGAACAAGATGTTCTTCTTCGGCGATTACGAAGGTCTGCAGCGCGTACAGGGCACGACATCAACTGGTACGGTGCCCACAAACCTGATGCGGAGTAGCGGTTACACCAACTTTTCCGAGTTACTTCCATCTGGAGGTCAACTCTACGACCCAGCGACAACTCGCCTGGTAGGCGGCAAATATATTCGCGACCCGTTCCCCGGGAACATCCTTCCCGCCGACCGTTTGAGATGCAGATGCCATCAACCTGTTGAACCTCTACCCCACGCCGACGAATGGCGATATTGCTTCAAACTTTGCATCCAGCCCCAGTCTCTACCAGCACAGCAACGCATTCGACGTGCGTGGTGACTACAACCCGAATCAGAAAGAACAGATTTTCATCCGCTTCAGCTATGTAGACAATCCGCAATATATCCCGGGCATCTTCGGCGGCATCGCAGACGGCGGCAGTTTTTCCAACAGGGTATTCAGACCGCGAAATCCGACCAGGTAGCAATGGCATGGACCCACGTCTTTACGCCCACCACGATCAATGTGGCGCGCGCCGGCTGGAACCACCTTCACACCACCCGCTTCGGTCCTGAGGGCAACAACCTCGGCCTTCCGGATCAAGTACGGCATCCCGGGTATCCCGCAGGTTCCTGAAAATGGCGGTCTTCCCACCTTCGCAATTCAGGGCCTGGCAACCTTGGGAAGCAACAACTTCCTGCCTTCGGACGAAGTCAGCCAGACGCTCCAGATCACGGATGACTTTACGAAGATTTATGGCCAGCACAACTTCAAGATGGGTATCGAATACCAGCACGTGAAGTTTTCTACATTGCAGCCGTCGTGGTCGAGAGGCCAGTTTGACTACAACGGCAGCTTTACCGATGTTCCGGGCTCTACCTCTCATGTCTCCGGCATTCCGCAGATGTTGTTGCTGCCCCAGAAGTCAACAGTTGCGGGCGGTGTGGATTATTCCGGCGGTTCGGACGACATCCGCGCCTCCAACATCAACAAGACCTACGACGCCAAGAACTACTTCGCGGCCTACTTCCAGGACGACTGGAAGATTTCTCCGAAATTGACCCTCAACCTCGGTCTTCGTTATGACTACTTTGGACCGATCAACGAGACAAATGGCGGCCAGGCGAACTTTATCCCCGGCGGCCCACCGAATGGCGTGCCGACCTATCTGATCCCGGCCTCCGGCAAGAGCAACAGGACGTTGTCTGCCAGCTTCCTGACCCTGTTGGCGAAGGATGGAATCAAGCTGGAGTCGACCGACAAGTACGGGCAAGGCTTGCTGCAAACGCAGAAGTATAACTTTGCTCCCCGCGTTGGATTTGCATACCAGGTGAGTCCGAAGTTCGTCACACGCGGCGGCTTTGGTCTCTTCTTCAATTCGTTTGAGAACCAGGGATACTCGCCAAACATCGGCGAGAACTATCCCTTCGTTTTCGACTTCAATTACAACGTACAGATACCCGCCGGCAGTCCCCCAGGATTCCAGCAGGTGGCTCCGGTAAGCTACGGCACTCCTTACGCCGGATGCCCAACTGCAGGTCCGGGCGGAACGGGTACTTTCCAGTCCGGCTTCACTTGCTTTGCGCTTGATCCCGCTAGCTGTCAACGCACAGGGATCTGGGTCTGCGGGGTATGCAGTTTGACTACACGACTCCGCGCACACTCAGCGCGAACTTGACAATGCAGTATTCGCTTACGAATTCGTTGTCTGCACAGGCCGCTTATGTCATGACGGACGGCAGCAGTCTGCAAATAAATAGTGGACTCAACAACGTTACGCAAATCCTTCCGCAGGGCGCAAGCACCACCGATGCTGTTCCGTTCCCGGATTTCGGGCATGGAACGAGTTATGCCATACCCCAGGGGCGAAGCATTTACAACGGCCTGCAAGCCAAACTCGAACAGCAGTTCGCGCACAATTTGACCTACCTCGTCGCGTACACGTACTCGAAGACGCTCTCGGATGCCGGTGATTTGTTGAATGGTGGCAGCCAAACTAATGGTTATGCGTGCACCCTCAGTACCGGGCTTGGTCCGTCGTTTGACTGGGCTTTGGCAAACTTCGATATACGCAACGTGTTCCATGCCAGCGGCAGTTACCTCCTGCCTATTGGCAAGGATCAGAAGTATATGCACGATGCAGGAAAGCTTGCGAATGCGGTGTTCGGGGGATGGTCGGCAAACTGGATCTATACGCTCCAGGGTGGCCAACCTATAAGCTTCGCTGCCCAACAGGTACCACTTCAGGTACGAATTGCAATGACATCAAGGTTCCGGGACAAGACCAAAAGCTGGGCATACACATCAGCACGGCAGCAGGATCCAAAGGAAAGCCGTACTGGTTTGGAAATCCAGCCGCATTTACCCAGCCTTGCAAGCTGGTTGTTCGATCCAAGACGAATGCAGTCGTTCCGGATCCTAGTTCCGTCGCGGGTTGCTTACCGCGTTCCGGTGCGGGTGCTTTAGGCGAGACATCAGCCACGACCACAGGGCCGGGATATAACCAGTTGGATCTCTCGGCATTCAAGGCATTCCAGATCAGCGAGCGCTTCTCGATGCAGTTCCGAGCAGAGTTCTTCAACGTACTCAACCATCCGAATTTCAATGCACCTGGATTCGGCGGCAACGGAGTGCAGGCGATCGGTAACTCAACCAACTACACCAACCCCAACTTCGGTCAAGTTGGATCTACTCGTAGTCAATCGCGACAGATTCAATTTGCTCTAAAGCTGTACTACTGATCTAAGATAGAAAACACCCCGGGGAGGCACGCTTACCAGGTGCCTTTCCGGGGTGTTCTTCTGCGTAGCGCTTTTGCTCACGCGGTAGCAATGGAGGTAAGGTGTGAGCAGGAGGCCTCAGTTCCTGGTGATGTTTCTCGGTGCGGTGTTGCTTTGTGCCAGCGTCGCTGCAACTGAAGAAAGCCAGAAACAGAAGCTGGATCGGCAATTTCAGGCCGCCGTAGCAGAATATGACGCCGGCAGATTTGCAGAGGCAGCGGCCCAGTTGGAAGAGATTCTCCCCCACGTCCCAAATAACTTTGAGGTCCAGGAACTGTTGGGCCTCGTATACGCGTCACAATCGCAAGATGCAAAGGCGGTTGAGCACCTGAAGGCTGCCGTCCGCTTGAAGCCGGATTCTTCTGCTGCCAGGACAAATCTTGGTACAGCGCTTTTGCGTTCGGGGAAGATTGAACTCGCAGGAGAACAATTCCGAAAAGCCGTTGAACTCGCCCCTTCGAGCTTCGACACCAATCACAATCTGGGAGAGTTCTATATCCAGTCCGGAAAGATCGCGGAAGCGCGTCCCCTTCTCGAGCGTGCGCAGCAAATTGATCCAACCTCGTATAACAATGGCTACGATCTCGCGATGGCTTATTTCCTTACGGGAAGGCTGAGCGAAGCGAGGCAAATGGTTCAGAGCATTTTGAAGGAGAAGAACACCGGGGAACTACACGACCTGCTGGGGCAGATTGAAGAGAAGGACGGCAAATATGTCGCCGCGGCGAATGAGTTTGAGATGGCTTCTCACATTGACCCGAGCGAGAGCAACCTCTTCGACTGGGGTAGCGAACTGTTACTTCATCGCACTTACGAGCCCGCGATCGACGTCTTTCAGCAGGCTACGCGCCTCTACCCGAATTCACCGCGCTTGATGATCGGATTGGGGATGGCCCTGTACTCGCGCGGAAAATATGACGAAGCGGTGAAGGCGCTGCTTACTGCGTCTGACCTCAATCCAACCGACCCCCGCTGTTACTTTTTTCTTTCCAAGGCATACTATAGTTCGCCGAACATGGCGGAAGATGTGATTGAGAAGTTTAAGCGGTACGCCGAGTTGCAACCGAACAATGCGCTGGCGCAGTATTACTACGCCATGAGTTTGTGGAAGGGCCGCCGCGTCGGTGATGCGGAATTGGATCTTCACGCTGTGGAGGTCCTGCTGCTGAAGTCAATTTCATTGGACCCGAAGCTTCCCGAAGCACACGTTCAGTTGGGAAACCTCTATGCCGACCAGCATGAATATGAGAGATCAATTCCAGAGTACGTACTCGCGCTGGAGTTGGATCCGTCGCTTTCGGACGCTCATTATCGGCTCGGGACGGATTATGTCCACGTCGGCAAAAAGGAACAGGCACAGCAGGAGTTTGATGTCTACCAGAAGCTGAGGGCAGAACACTTGGCTGAAGTGGATAAAGAAAGAGCAGAGGTTCAGCAGTTTATTTATTCCGCCAAGGGATCAAGCACCACGAAGCCCTAGGTGAAGAGATGGCTACGTTCTAAGGGCAGGGAAATTTGACAGGCACGGAAATCATGCTTCCGGGTGAATTGAAAGTCGAGCAGTTCGCGGCCTACGCTCCGCAAGCAAAAAAGCTGATGACGGAGCACCTGCCCGTGTTGCGCCAGCTCCCACTCAGTTTTTTGCCGGGCCTGCTTCGTGAAGTCATCGATTACGATTACAAGTTTCCGGCGGAGCGCGATGCGATCGATCGGGAACTTGCCACGCTTAGTTCGCTTTCGACGGCACAGATCAAAGAGTGGTTTCAAGGATTCTCGCAGCTCTCACTTTCCGCCGCTCTCGAACACTTCGACTGGATCAATCAACCAGCCCAGTTTGTCGAGCAGGAATCGGCATATCTCTGGTCCACCCATCAATTAGACCAGTTTCGGCAGGCCGCAATCGCATATGGGGATCGGCTGCTGTCCGCATCTCCAGTGGAACCGTTGCCCGTGCGCAGACTTGGTATCGCAGTTATCGGCCAGGGTGTGTCGTCGTACGACGCCCCACTCTTCCAGAAACTGCGCAAGCACGGCACATATTTCGGAAGTATCAATTCTGAGAATGGAATGCAATTGCTGCTCGCAGCGGCCGCAGCTCGCGCGAAAGCGCATCCTGTTCCCTTCGGCCACTGGTATATTGACGGCGGAATGCAAGCCGATCACAGCTCGGAACTTACTTGCGTCTCCTACCAATCGTTGGAACCTGTGCGGGCAGCGCTGCTGAAGGACATGCAGACGGAGATTGGCAAACCCGGCATGGGGCCGGAGGAACTTCGAACGCATCTCGCCCGCCTCGCGCCAGCAAACCTCGGCATGAACGAGGCAGGCGATGAGGTACTGGATCGTTTCGAGGTCAAGCTGCTCACAGAGGGTTCAGGCACTCAGATTTTCAGCACCACGTTCGCACAGTGGGCCACCCGCGAGGCGCTGCGGCGGGCTCAGCCTCTCACGCTGGTCGTTCGATTCGCTCCTCGGCAAAAGCAGAAGCCGATGAATGAATTACTCGCCGGAACCCAGGGAACGCCTGAGCTTGACTACGCCGGATCGCTCGTCGACGCGGATATGGCTGCTTATTATCATTGGATTAACCAGCAACGACTACCGGGATCGGATCTGTCCACCTTCCTGGTTTGGTTTGAGAATCACGGACAGGCCTTGGTTGTCTCTCCCACCCTCCCCCGAAATACCGAGTCGAGTTCAGCATTGAATTTGGCGGATCTGCTGTCGTTGGCTGTTGGCTAGGCTGCGGATAGTCACCGGTCTCCCAGTTGTGTGATGGGCGTCATATAAAACTTCGGTTTTTGGCAAATACAATCCCACCAGCCTTCCTTCGGCGTAAGGTATGCGGCTTCGTCGGAGTCGTATTGTGGAGGTTTGCGATTGAATAGCGGACTGATTCCGGATACCTCCCTGGAGGCGTTTCTCGCGACCAACCCTGAGTTCATTCAAGACGGCTCCCGGCGGAGGTTTCTGAGCGTTGCGGGCATGCTCATGGCCGGACTGATCCTGCCAAAGGGGCATGCAGAGGTGATTCCACGGGCTGTGGCCGGTACAGGTCACAAGATTGTGGTGGCTGTCATCGGTGGTGTTCGCCGGGCCGAGACATTTTCGCCTGAAGGACTGGAGAACATCCCCCACTTATCATCCGACCTTCTACCCCAATCGCTCCTTTACCCGCACACACGCAACGAAGGGGTTACGGCGCATTTCAACGCGATATCCAGCATTCTCACCGGGAACTGGCAGCGTGTGGACGACTGGGGAAAACTCGCGCCTACCACTCCCACTCTTTTTGAGCAATTTCGCAAGGGATTTGGTGTGGATGGAAGCGACACCTGGGTGGTGGCCAGCAATAAGGCCCTAACCAGTCAGATTGGTGCCAGCTCCGCAGCGGACTTTGGCGCTGCATTTGGAGCCAACGTGGTTTTTCCCAAGCAACTCATGCTCACAGCCGTGGTTGACGCCCTTCGCGGGGGCAGAACTGCCAACATGGCGGATCGAAGCAAAGTCGAAGCGGAGCTGGAAAGCGCTCTCGAAGGGAGTAACTACGAAGGCCTGGGATGGAATGTTTTCGACGCATCCGACCGGCTCGATCCGCGAGTAAGGAGCAGCATGCAGGCGGCGATTGCGGGCTTTGTTCAAGGGGGAGGGCCTACTTCCGGCGACGAACTCACTTTCTTTATGAGCCGCGAAATTATGCGTAAGTTTTCACCGCAGCTGTTGGTCATCGTCTTCTCTGACGTGGAGGCCGCGCACTTCGGTTCGTATTCGCTGCACGTCTCGGGTATTCGAACAGCGGACCGACTCGCGTATGAACTATGGAAAGAAGTGGAAGCCAACCCTGACTATCGCGGAAAGACGACCCTGGTGATCCTTCCCGAGTTCGGACGCGATCCCGACGGATCAACAACAAACGGATTCTTTAATCACCGCGCAAACGAAGATTCAACGCGGGACACATGGATGATGGTCCTGGGCGCGGGGATCGACAAACCTCAAATCATCGAACGTCCCATTCGGCACATTGATCTTTGTCCCAGCCTCGCGAGCCTCCTTGGATGTCCGCCGATCACCACGCAAGGCTCAGCGTTGCGAGAAATTCGCACCTAAGGGAATTATGAAGGTTGAGGAGCAGTTAACCGGGGAAGTTCAGGAGAGTCTCAACAAAGGTGTTCTCAAACGCCTACCGCTCACCTTTCTGCCCTTTGTTAATCAACAGCTCAAGCAGTGGAACTATCTTTTTCCGCGCGAACGCCAGTCGGTCGAAGGTCTTCTTCTGTATGTCGCGGGATTGACTCCGCAACAATCGACGGATCTCTTCCGGAATGTGGTGCAACTCGAAGAGAAAATGGGCGTCAGTCAGTGGCAGTTTTCGACAACTGAGCAGACTATTCAGAATTCCTCGCAGCTTGCTCGATCACCGTACTTTCAGGAATGGAGGCGCGCCGTACAGGCGGTCTTCGATTCGGCCGACCAAAATGCGAAGGCGAATGGTGCAGCTAGGCATGCGAGAAATAGGCTAGTCCTTTTGGAAATACCGCAGCCCCTTACCCTCGACGCGGAAAAGGCCTGGCGACGCTGGCAGGGAATTGGGCGTTCCATCCAACTCGATCTCACATTAGCAGCCAAGTCGAACAGCGCGCTGGAATTGTTGCTCAATGGCTTGCCAAACGCCAAGGGAGGCCAGTCAGGCGGATTGCTGAATGCCTGCTGTCGTAAACCTGAAAGCTCGCCCGGCGACATATGGGTGGTGGATGCAGGGAGACATCTTGTCGATGCTGTACTGCATTCAGAGCAAACCAATGCGAGCCCGGCGCCGCCTATCCTTCTCAGCTACGGAAGGCTGGATTTATACCGGCAAAACTTCTCGCGTGAGATGAACACCATGCACAAAGACCTTGGCGATGCGGATGCAGTCTTCGACCGGCTGCGCCAAGTTGAGGTGGCGCAGTGGTGTCCCGACGAGGTGAATGCGGATCCTGCCGTGAGGGAATTCTTGCGATCTCTCTATCTCACCGGCAATGGCGCCGTCATCTTTGGAAATTCCTTCGCGGAATGGGCAGCTTCAGAAGCGTTTCGTCGAGCGCGGCCTTCATTCCTGTCCGTCCAATTCGGAATGCGCAGCAAGATGAAGCCTTTTACCGGCGTGGCAGTGTTCGATAATCCCGACCAGATTAACCCGCTGCCGGCGGTCGACGATTTAGCCGGGAGCTCGATGGACGCGCAGATGCTTGCGCTCTATGTCTGGCTGGCGGCACGGCGCTATGAGGAATATCAAAGCAGTACGGTATGCCTCTGCGTGGCGGTAAGCCTGTCTCAGGCGTACCTGATCGCTCCACCGGAATTCAGCCTGGGGAACGAGACGATGCCGATCCCCCTTGATCGACTCGCAGAGGCTCTCCAGAAGTGGGTCGCCTGACTTGGAAGAGAAGTCCTGCTGAAATGATTTCAGTGACGTCCAATAAGAAAGGGCTGCAGGTTCGCAGCCCTTTCTCCTAGAATTTCCGAATAACTAAGCGCTGAGTCCGTGCTGCTGGATCTTGTAAAGCAGGGCACGATAACTGATATTAAGGTTAGTGGCTGCGCGTCTGCGATTCCATCCCGAGGCGTTAAGAGCTTCCTGGATCATTCGGATCTCGGTCTGATTCTTGACGCCGTTGACCACTCCCTTCATCCCGGTAATAGGCAGTGGCGCTGGCAGAGTTGGTGCGGCTGGCATTTCGACGGTAGTAGTAGCACGGCTGGCGTTGGCTGCCGACCGAGTCTTGTTGCGCAGTTCGTTGATAGCCGATTCCTGATCGCCCAGAATCAGAGTGCGGGTAACGAAGTTGCGTAGCTCGCGCAGGTTGCCCGGCCAGTTATACTCCTGCGCAACTTCAAGGATGGCGGGATTGAAAGCAAATGGCTGCTGACCTAGTTCGGCCGCACCTCGCTGCATCAGCTGTTCCATCATGAAGGGAATTTCTTCCCTACGCTGGCGCAGCGGAGGCACGGTGATCGTGAAAGCGTTCAAACGGTAGTACAGATCTTCACGGAAGCGCTTTTCGGCGATAGCGTCTTCCATGTTGATGTTGGTGGCTGCAAGCACCCGCACGTCCACCTGCGTGGTGGTGCGTGCTCCCAGGCGGCTGAATGTGCCATCCTGCAGCACGTGCAGCAGTTTGGCTTGCATCTGCGGACTCATCTCGCCGATCTCGTCCAGCAGCAGTGTACCCTTGTGTGCAAGTTCAAATTTGCCTGGCTTGGCTTTGACGGCACCGGTAAACGCGCCTGCCTCATAGCCGAACAACTCGCTCTCCAACAGCTCCGTCGGAAGTGCTGCGCAGTTCACATTGAGAAACTTCTTGTCAGAGCGCGCGTGGTACTTATGCAGCAGCATGGCCACGATCTCTTTTCCCACGCCGCTCTCGCCCAGGATCAATACCGGGATATCGACTGGCGCAAGCACCCGGATGTCACGATAGATCTGCATCATTGCGGGGGACGCGGCGAGGAAGAATCGATTGCCTTCCAATTCTTCCATATGATGTTGAGCGGAGTTGATCGGCGTCACTGCGGTGCGCGGACGCGCTGTTAACTTCTCTACATCGCGGCGCAGCAGCGGCTTGGTGAAGATGTTGCCAATGTTCCATCGCTGTGTCTGAAGACGGTTGCGGGTGTCTCCCATCTCCGACAGCAGGCAAAGCCTCTCTGAGCCAACCCGTTCCATCAGGGAGGGCAAGAACAACTCTTCGCGCGAACGGCTGTGTGCCGCATCGAGAAGGACAAACTCGGCAGTAACGCCGCGATTCAATAACTCTAGCGCCTCCGACGAGGAGGAAACACACAAGGCCTGATGGCCTTCCAAATCGAGCGTTGTCTGGATCAGGTTACAAACTTCCGCGTCGTCACTGATAGCCAGGATCTGCACCGCATGCGCCATGGAGAACACCTCTGGGAAATTGAACAAAGAAATGCTAAGGACTGCTACAGACTCCCGGTACTCGCCGGGACACGCTTCTTTTTTTACGAAGCTAGGCCTCTGCGACACCCGTTAATGGGTGCCCTGAAAGCCTGGGAGAACCAAAGCTAAATTGCTGCATGCCGCAACGCTTTTTAGCGAGTGGCAAAAATTTTCTGCGAGGCGATCGGGAATTCTTTCTCCAGATTCTCCTCGTAACTGCTGTTACGGTTACTCAATCAAGCGTTCCAGAAGCTGTGAAATTGCACATGCATCCCGGAAACACGCAGAATGTAGCGCCATCCTTCCAAAGTGTCAAACAAAAAACTTGCAGGCCATGTGCATATAGTTTGCGTACTTCGCGAAAAAGGGGTAAGTAACTCAAACTAATGCATTAAAG
The DNA here is from genome assembly GCA_963816335.1 of uncultured Acidobacteriaceae bacterium. Classification (GTDB taxonomy): domain Bacteria; phylum Acidobacteriota; class Terriglobia; order Terriglobales; family Acidobacteriaceae; genus JANXZS01. The sequence continues at coordinate 15,197 of CAWFKA010000010.1, forward strand.
GTGACAGCCCATAACGGCATTTTTCTACCGGATCACACAATTTGTACAATAATCTGGTAGTTACTACTCCCTACAATGGTAACCATCACGTACCCATTTAGAAGCTGGAATGCCTGTGGATTTCGTACTGTCTCACATTGACGATTGGGAAAATTCAGATACGTGGAAATCCGCACACAAGACGCGACCGTTCGGAATGATCGCCCCTGGCATTTCATCCTTTTGCCACTCTTATGTCGGGAGGATCGTGTTTGGAACAGTCTCTGATCTCGTTTCCAAATACCAATCCACCGTTTTGCGCAATCCCTCTATGAAGTCTGTCATCGGGCGATAACCCAGATCACTTTGTGCGCGTTCTATGCTCGCTAATGAGTGAGCGATGTCGCCATCACGAGGGGGGCCGTATGCGGGTCTACCCGTAAAACCGAGTTGTTGCGCAATGGCCGCATACACCTCGTTAAGATTCTGGCTACGCCCCGTTCCAATGTTGTAGACCTTGCCGGCCACAGAGGCAGCAGGCGCATTTGCAGCCAGCAAATTGGCATTCACGGCATTTGCCACGAAAGTGAAATCGCGACTCTGCTCGCCGGTGCCAAAGATCGTCGGGGAAACTCCCGCCATCATTTTGTAGGTGAATTGAGCGATGACCCCTGAGTATGGTGAGTCCGCTGCCTGTCGGGGTCCAAAGATGTTGAAGTAACGGAGGCACACAGTCTCTAACCCGTAACAACGCCAGAATGCCTGCATGTAATACTCGCCTGTCAATTTCTGAACAGCATATGGCGACAGGGGATTGGGCAACATGGCCTCATGTTTGGGCTGCGTAGGTTGGTCGCCATAGGCTGAAGACGACGCGGCGTACACGACCCTGCGAACTCCAGCATCCCGGGCCGCAACCAAAAGATTTAGAGTCCCGTTGATGTTCGATTCGTGAGTCGCCAAAGGATCTTTCACTGAGCGTGGGACCGAGGCCAACGCGGCCTGGTGCAGAACGCAATCCACGCCGTCGCATGCACGTTTCAACGCTTCGAGATCACTCAGGTCCACTTGCTGAAACGAAATAGCGTGCTCAATATCGGCGAGGTTGCTCAGGCTACCGGTGGAGAGATTGTCGATGCCTCTTACTTCGTGTCCCCCGTCCACCAGGGTGTGAGCGATCGTCGAACCAATAAAGCCAGCTATTCCTGTGATTAAGTAACGTGCCATTTCACCTGACTCTCCGCGGGCCTCTTGAACTCCAAGAAATTGTATTTGACGGCCCGCAATGTGTTCTATTTGGACTACTTAGGTTAGCCTTACGAACAACTCAATCGTATGAGAAGTCGTCTTAAGAGTAAATAAATGCAAGACTATGCAACAGTTCGAGCTACCCATTCATCGCGAAGCAAAACAATGATCTCTCGCACTTGCAAGTAACCCTTGTATTTTCAGTATACTAGCTTCTACTCGGTGGAAAGCGCGGACCATTTGATTTGGTAGCCCCGTTGCTTACATTGAATGCCTAGAGGACGATCTTCATGGATTCCCCCGAGACACGACCAGAAGCCCCCGTAGCTGAAGGCATCCCCGACGAGGCGACCGTCTTCGGAGTTTCGAAGGCGATGGCCCAGGTCAGGAAGAAGGCCGAAAGGATTGCCCCCACGGACATTCCGATCTTGATTCGTGGTGAAAGCGGCACAGGCAAAGAGGTCATTGCAAAGTATCTGCACATGCATTCCCTTGTCCATGACGGACCTTTCGTCAAAGTGAACTGCGCCGCCATTCCTGGTCCGCTGCTCGAGAGCGAGCTCTTCGGATATGAGAAAGGCGCCTTTACCGGTGCACTTGAAACCAAGCCCGGACGGGTGGAAACAGCAAATGACGGAACCCTTTTCCTGGACGAAATCGGCGATATGGCGCCGGATCTCCAGACGAAATTGCTCCACTTGCTTCAGGACGGAACCTTCAGTCGCATTGGCGGCCGGGAAACGTTGCGCGCAAAACTGCGAATACTCTGTGCCACCAATTGTGATCTGGAGATGGCGATTGAGAAGGGGACATTTCGCCAGGATCTTTTCTATCGCATCGATGTCGTAAGCCTGAATCTGCCGCCGCTCCGAGAGCGTCGTGAAGACATCGAATTGCTGGTTGATTTTCTCTTCGCAAAGTTGAGCAGGAAATTTCTGCGTGAAGTTCCTCCACCTTCGAAGTCAGTGCTCGCTCTATTGCAAAAATGGAACTGGCCGGGAAACATTCGCGAATTGGAGAATTGGGTCGCACGCTACATCATTCTGGGTTCAGAACAGGTGATGAACTCAGACGTCCGACAGCGTGTCACGCCTGAGGAAGCGCCGGAACAACCGCGCACGGCCGGACCTGTTCAGCTCAAGGTGCTGGCGAGGGAAGCTGCACTGGCGGCAGAGAGAACGCTGATATTGCGGAGTCTCGAAGCCAACCAATGGAATCGGAGAAAGGCCGCTCGGGAATTACACATCAGCTATCGAGCGCTGCTCTACAAGATTCGCGATGCCGGCCTTTCCGACCGATAACCAATCCGTTTTTCAATCCCTCTGCAAGCTCCAGAAAGCATCGTCCAGCATCCCTTGAACTCGTGCCCCCCTGCTATTCACTCGGGTCAAGGGAATCTAACTCGCTGGATTCCCATGATGCAATCACTCATGCAGATTTCTACCTCACTGCATAAGGTTACACTCCATCCAGCAATCGATTTCGACCTTCCGATCCGGCCTAAGTAAGCCGACGACTCTGAATTTGTGGCAGAAGACTATGTTCTTCGTCACATCCGATGGCGGAAATGTTTGAGAAGATAAACCATGGCCGACGTTTTCAGCAAAACGATCAACTTCAAGTCAGATTGGACCAGCCTTGGTCTGCCCGCGCATGTGATCGAAGTTCTCAGTGCGGCGCCGCGCATTCATGTGCCGAACAGCCGCGAGGATTTGCTGGACTGGGCGCTCGGCCGTGAGACGGGAACGACGAACTGGAACCACTCCAACCGTGAAGATAAAGGCGAATTTGAGGTAGCGTTTGACGTTCCCGGCCAGGGCCGCGTTGTGGAAGCAGTGGTCACCAAGGCGCGCAACGGGCTGGCCATCAATTTTCCGGATCCGCGAATGCGCCGCCGCGATCCCGACGCCATGGTGATCGGCGATTCGATGCCGACCGACAAGCCCACATATCAGCAGCGTTTCGGCGAGCCGTTCGACCAGACGCGCCAGCAGACGCTCGACTGGCTCAAGACTCAGGAACTGATCGTGACTGCCGTTCTATGCGGGCCCGGATGAGCTGCGCTATGGTTCGCTGCTGATCGTTCCCCGGCAGGCTGGATTTTTTGCCGGCGGCGCTGGCCGATCTGCAGGGCATGATTCCCGCGCAGCCAGGTTCCGGCGGACTTCAGGATCACCGGCGGAGTGCTGTTCGTCGCGCCGCCCTTCCGCCACACGCATTTCGGCGGTAGACAGGTGGTGGTGCACGACCGCACCGCAACACGCACCAGGAAATGCTTCGCTTACAACCTCTATCCCGGGCCGAGCGCGAAGAAGGGCGTGTACTCCATGCTGCTCGACATCGGCGAACGCGAGGGCTGGACGACCAATCACTGCGCAGCCGTCGCCGTGGTTACGCCGTACGAGAACCAGCTCATCCTCATGCACGAGGGCGCATCGGGCGGCGGCAAGAGCGAGATGACCGGAGCACATCCACCGCATGGAAGATGGCCGGCTGCTGATCGGGCGCAACGTGATTACGAGAGAAGAACGCACGCTGATCTGCCCGAAGCCTGCCACCTGCGTCCCATCGCCGACGATATGGCCTGCGCGCATCCCCACTACACGAGCGGCCAGACGGCTCAATATTCGCGATGCGGAGAAGCGCTGGTTCGTGCGCGTCGACCACATTCACAGCTACGGCACCGCGACCGAATCTGGAGCGGCTGTGCATCGATCCGCCGGAGCCGCTGATTTTTCTGAATCACTACATCGTGCCCGGCGGAACATGCCTCACCTGGGAGCACGTGGAAGATGCGCCCGGCAAGCCATATCACGAATCCGCGCGTGATTATTCCGCGGCTGATCGAGGACATCGCCCGGGGTCCCGCAGGCGGTCGACGTATGCGCAGCTTTGGCGTGCGCTGCCCGCCTACCCATCGCGACAGCCAGCTCTACGGCATCCTGGCCATGATGCATGTGCTTGAGCCCGGCGCTGGCGTGGCTGTGGCGGCTGGTGGCTCCGCGCGGTCATGCCAATCCCAGCATCCAGACTCAGAAGGGCAAGGAGATGCAGTCGGAGGGCGTGGGATCGTACTGGGCCTTTGCTACCGGCCGGCGCGTCGACCAGGCCAACCTGCTGCTCCGGCAGATTGTGGAGACTCCCGAGACTCGGTATGTGCTGATTCCGAATCAGCACATCGGCGCGTGGAAGGTGGGCTTCATGGCGGAGTGGATTGCGCGCGAATACCTGGCCCGCCGCGGCAGTGCACGCTTCGATCGCGATCAGGTTGAGGAATGTCTGCCCGCTGCTCGGCTATATTCCCAACCAGGTTCGCGTGGAAGGCTCAATGATCCCGCGGGTGTTTCTGCGCGTGGAGAGCAGTTGCAGGGCGGGCACGATGTGTACGACGAAGGCGCGCGGCAGTGGCGCGAGTTCTTCGCGCGCGAGTTGAAGCAGTTTCGGTTCCGGAACTTGATCCGCTCGGGCGGAACATTATCCAGGCTTGCATGGACGATGCGAACCAGGAAGACTATTGCAAGCTGATTCCGCACACGATCTTCAAGGGATAAGCAGACCTCCTGATCATTTTCGGATTCGCGCTTGACGGCTTTCATAACCGAATGTACATTACCATTTAGTTATGCAACCATCCGGTTATGCAAATCAAAGCTCCTCGTTAGACGCGACCTTCGCTGCGCTTGCCGATCCGACAAGGCGGGCCATCCTGGAGCGCCTTTCTCAAGGTGATGCGTCGGTATCGGAGTTGGCAGAGCCTTTCGCAATGAGCCAGCCGGCGATTTCAAAGCACCTCAAAGTGCTGGAGAGTGCCGGCCTGATTTCGCGGGGACAAGATGCTCAGCGACGACCGAGGCATCTGGAGCCGTTGCCTCTCGAGAAGGCAAGTGAGTGGCTGGAAGAGTATCGCCGCTTCTGGGAAAACAGATTCCTGCAACTGGATGCTTTGCTGAACGAATTGAAAGCCAAGGGCAAGAAGAGGCACAAATGAAGCAGAGGAGATTGTGACGATGACACATGGAAATTTGAAGTTGACGGCACCGGGTGAACGCGAGCGTCTTGATTACCCGCACATTCAAGGCACCGAGAGCACTCGTATTCGATGCATTCACAAAGCCCGAGCTATTGAAAAAATGGATGATCGGACCGCCGGGCTGGACGATGCCTATATGTGAAATTGATCTCAGAGTTGGCGGGGGTTTTCGTTACGTGTGGGAAGGCAGCAATGGAGAACAAATGGGGATGAGCGGCGTCTATCGCGAGATCGTTGTTCCGGAGCGACTGGTCGCGACCGAGAAATTCGACGAGGCGTGGTACCCCGGAGAAGCGGTCGGCACGGTTGTTCTGACGGAAGAGGGAGGTCTGACGCTGCTCAATCAGACGATCGTTTACGAATCGCGAGAGGCACTGGACTTCGTACTCAAGTCTCCGATGGAACTTGGAATCACGGCAGGCTACAACAGGCTGGATGAATTGCTGCAATCACAGAATTAACGGAACATGAACTATTAAAGAAGGGAGAGTTCCATGCGCATAGGCAGAAGTATTCTCGCGGTAGTTGGAGGTGCGCTCACCGGCATCGTGCTGTCGCTGGGCACGGATGCCCTCTTGCGTGCCAGCGGCTGGATGACGCCAGGTCTACCGGCAAGCGACAAGATGCTGCAGCTGGCGATAATCTACCGCACGGTATACGGCGCACTTGGCGCCTACGTTGCGGCGCGGCTCGCTCCATATCGGCCAATGACGCACGCATTAGTATTAGGCGCCATTGGCTGCTTCGTCAGCATATTGGGCACAGCGCTCACGTGGAACAAGGGTCCGCAATACGGTCAACACTGGTACCCGGTGACGCTTATCGTGCTCGCAATGCCTACGGCATGGTGCGGTGGAAAGATTTTCGAGATGAGCCGCCAGTCCACGGAGCAAGTAGTTCGTTGAACCACTCCGTGAAAACGCAGATGGTCGTTCTGAAAGAGGTTTCTCAATTAAAAGAGGCTCGGCAAAATTGTCGAGCCTCTTTTTATTTCATACTCATGCTACTTTGTTGCGGATTGCGGATCGCCCGTCAGCTTAATAGACACTTCTGTTTTCTTGTTTACGGGGCGGCTCTCTGTGCGCACGATAACCTGCGCCTTGCTCTTGTCGTAGCGCCATCCCGCCGAGGATGCATCGGCAGCGGCGGCAACCCTCTTGCCGTCGATTGTGACCGTAGAAGGTTCGGCAGCAGACCACAGACGAACCTCGTAAGCGCGCGCCGTGGGCATCTTGGGATAGCTGCCTTCGGCCGCCGCGATACTTACGCTGAATTCGCGAGTCCTGCTGCGTTTGACTTCAACGTTGGTGAAGGCGTACTCACCGTGTTGATAGTTTTCGCCCATGCTCGAGTCCTCATAGACGCGATAGCTGCTGGAATGCTGGTCCTTGCCGAAGGGGAAGACTTCGAGGATCAGCGGATCGACCGGCTTCTCACCGGTGTAGCTCATGGCAGGCTGTTGCGGCAGGATTGATCCTGCTTTTACATACACCGGGATCTGAGCTTCGGTAAAGGTACGGTCAACGGTAATGGGGCCAGTCAGTTGTTTGCCGGTGAACCATTCCACCCATTCGCCCTTCGGCAGCCAGATTGTTTTTGTCGACAGGTGCGAAGTGGCATCCGCAGGAGCCACGATGGGAGCCACGATCATGTTATCCCCGAAGATATATTCGCCCCTTTGTTCATAGGCTTCCTTCGCATTCGGATAGTCGTAGTAGAGAGGCCTGAGGAATGCGACGCCGGTGTCGAACGTTTTGCGCGACTCGGTGTAGATGTAGGGCTGCATGGCATAACGAAGAATGAACGAGTCCTTCATGATGTCCGAATAAGGCTTGGGATAGGCCCAGATGCGGCGCTCTGCATCGGGATTCTTCGTGGTGTGTGTGCGCAGGATGGGAGCGAATGTGCCGAACTGGATCCAACGGGAATAAAGTTCGCCATCAACCTTGCCCGGCGTGTGACCGCCGATATCGTGACTCCAATAACTGTAGCCTACGTTGGCTGCGGTGGCCGTGAAGTATGGCTGATAGGCAAGTGAATCCCAAACGGAAATAGTGTCGCCGGAGAATCCAATAACGTAACGATGATTGCCCAGTCCGCCCCAACGATGGAAGATCAGCGGCCGTTTGCCCTCGCGTTCCTGATCGCTGAAGTGCACATAGTTAAGCCAGAAGGTGGGATTCACATTCGGGAGCCGCGTGGTCATCTCCTGCTGCCAGTCGATCCACCAGAAGTCGATGCCCTCATGCTCGAGCGGGTGGTGGAGAATGTTCATGTAGTTCTCCGCGAACTTCTTATTCGTGATGTCGAAGGGAATGTATTTCCCGGACGCCGGATCAACGCCCATCGCTTTTGCCATCTGCGGATAAGCCTTCTCCCAGGGCTGTACGCCGGAAGCAGGATGCAGGTTGAGCGTAGCCTTCAGGCCCTGCTGATGGACCCACGTAAGGAAACGCTCGGGGTCAGGGAAGTATTTCGGATTCCACGTGTAGCCTGACCAACCGGCGGAGTGGCCTGACTGGTCATTATTGTTCGCGTCAAATTTGAAGCCCTTCGCCTTGATCTCTGCCGGTGAGAGATGCCAGCCCATATCGATCACGAGCACATCAAGCGGAACATTATTCTGGTGAAATTGGCCGACAAGGTCCTTCAACTCGACATCGGAGTAATCCCAGTAGCGGGACCACCAGGTGCCGAATGCGAAGCGTGGAGGCATCGGAATCTTGCCCGAGATCCGAGTATAGTCGCCCAGCGCCTGTTTAAACTCATGACCATATCCAAGGAAGTACCAATCCTGGCGATCGCCCGGCGTGCGTTCAACAACCCAGGGCAGCACGCTATCCGGCGAGTTCAGGCGAAAATCGGCGGAGTCATACAACGGCGTAGTGCTGTCGTCGATCACAGCCCACCCATCCCGTGAGACGAGTCCGAGTTCAAGCTTGGTGCCATCGCCGCGCACGCCATCCAATGTGCGCGTTGTGCCCATAAGGTTGCCGCTGGTGGCTGCTCCGGGCTTCCACGTATTCTCGGCTCCTTCCAGCTTGTACTTGATAGAAAGATTGTCCGCTGTGAATTTCCCCGAGCCCTTCTGATAGCGAAGTTCGAGGGCACTGGTTTTCAACACCAGGTCCTGACCGTCGGTGGACTGCGTGAATTTGGGAACAGGCAGCTCTCGATTCAACACCACAAAAGACGGCCGGTTTTCAAATTTGCTGTCAGCGCTCCATTCCATGCGGATCATCTCCGGCGTGAGCACCGTAAACCGGACTTGTCCTTCTAAGACAACGGCCTTAGGGTCAGCCGCTGGCTTATATATCTGCTGCGCAAAGGAAGTAGTTGTAAGAAGCAATGAGGCGAAAAGCACTGCCGGAAGTGTTCCCGGTATACGGTGAGGCGAGGTCAGTAATAGAGAAAGCTTAGGCGACATGAACACTCCAGGAATTATTGGCATCAACGCGGATTGCCTCCACCTGTACGGCAATCGCCTTGATGCTGGCAACCTGCAAGTCTACCGCATGGGATCGATGAATGCGCACTATCCTGATCGACCGCCTAACGATGCAAGTGAGTCCGTATTCACGGTCATCGGCGCCGTGGCTCTGTACAATGTCGCTGTGAATTCCTTAAACGTTTTTGCTGCTCGTTTTAAATGGCTGGCGGCTTGTTTCCTGTTCAGTGGAGCAATTCCTGCGTTCGCGCAGGGGAGCCAGGTTTCATCTCCGCAATCCGAGTGCCACGTGGGTGCTTACGGTGCCAGGGGCGATGGCCGTTCGCTTAATACAGCCGCCATGAATGCCGCTGTGGTCGATTGCAACAAACGTGGCGGCGGAACAGTTGTTGTAGATTCCGGGACGTATCGAACAGGCACTATTCGCCTTTTAGACAACATCACGTTGAAGCTTGAACCTGGATCTACGCTTTTGGGCAGCGAGGATCTGGTGGATTACCCCCGAATTTCAAAGGCTTCCGAGGATCGCGACACCGCGTTGATCATTGCCGAACACGTGCACAACATCGCGATCATTGGTGAGGGCACCATCGACGGGAACGGCCGCGCTTTTACTGATAAAGACAAACCGCACTTCGATCCGTATTTTGAGGCATCGCAAACAAGGCAGGGAGATGCGCTGGTGGATCGCATGCGTCAGACGCGTGAAGGTCCAGTGTTGATGCGCCCGCGGCCCGGCGTGCTGGTGCTGGTTTTGCACTCTGACGGAATTATCGTGCGGGACATTCATGTGGTCGACAGCCCCAACTGGGCAGTCAAACTGATGTGCAGCGAGCACATCTCCGTGACGGGCATCGACGTCCGAAACAACATTCTAGTGCCCAACAACGACGCGCTTGATATCTCAAATTCGCGCAATGCGGTTGTGGCGAACTCATTGCTTGAAGCTGGGGACGACGCGCTGGTTGTGGGTGGCCCATGCGCCGATGGCTGGTGCCAGCAGACAACGGAAAACGTCACCGTCAGCAACGTAGTTTTGCGGAGCAGATCCGCGGCTATTCGCATCGGCCCCGCCGCGAAAGACGTACGCAACCTTGTCTTCGAAAATGTGATTATTCACGACACCAACCGTGGGATCAACATCCAGTCGAGGGCCGGCGAGACTGTCGAAAACCTGATCTTCACCAACATCGTAAGTGAAACTCGCCTGATTGACGGGCCGTGGTGGGGTTCTGGAGAACCTGTTTCGATTACAGTTGCGCGATGGGCATATCCCCCATGGACGAATTCGCCAGCCATGGGATTTATTCGCCACGTTCGCTTCAACTCAATGATCGCAACTAGTCAATCGCCGATTGTGTTGTACAGCCTGGAGCCCGGGCACATTGAAGATGTTCAGTTCAACGATTTACATCTGACCATGCAGGGCAGTCCGCTTCAGGCCATCATGGGCGGCAATCTCGATCTGCAGCCTACTACGCCGCGGAGCATTGGCATGACGCGCAAGGACCTCTCGGCCATCGAGGTACATAACGTGAAAGATCTCTCGCTGTCCGACATCAAGGTGCAATGGGAAGGTGTGCTGCCGGAGTTCTACACCCACGCTCTGCACGCGGAGGGCTTCGAAGGCTTGAGTGTCGACGGGTTTCAGGGGGCGGGCTCGACTCCGGGGTTTGCGGCCATTCAATTGAAACAAGGAAGCAAAGTCTCCATCCGCAATGCGTCCAATCCCACAGGCAAACTTCTGGATAACGTCGGAATCGAACAGAAAAAGGCGCTGGCACATTAGCAGAGTATTCACGGAGAGAAGTTTCCCACCAATGAATAACTCTTCGGCAAAATCAGGCATCTATGTGTGCAAGTCTACTCAGTACAACTCAACACAGCGTCAGGAGAAAAGATGGCAGATCTTGAGCAATTGAAGCAGAAGTACGCCAGCGTTATCGCAACTATCCAGGAGTTCGCACCGGAAGGAGCAACTCTGGACGATGTCAGTCTGGATGGTGACAAACTGCACTTGAGAGGTATAGTGCCCTCACAGGTCATCGCCAATCGTGTATGGGATGCAATCAAGGCAGTAGATCCAACGTATGCCGATCTTCATCATGAAATCGTTACATCGGGCTCGGCCGATCAAAACTACACGGTGAAGTCAGGAGACAATCTCTCCCATATCAGCAAGCATTTCTATGGAACGCCGAACAACTATCAGAAGATTGCGTCAGCAAATGGGTTGGCAAATCCGGATCTGATCAAGGTTGGGCAGTCCCTGGTGATCCCCGTTTTATAAATCGTTGAACCGGCGTTCTGCCAGGGGCCCCTCCTGACCATTGGCAGATCCATTGTTTCCCACAATCGCAGCGAAGCCCGGCAAAAGTCCGGGCTTCGTCGTATGGAAAAATCGGGAAACTGGGTTTGTCCGACCTCGGGACACTTTGTTAAACCCCTCTATAATCAAGAAGCCATGTCCCTTTCCTGTCCTCGTGCAATTCCACGTGCCCGTCTCGTCCTGTCCTTCGCTTTCAGCGCACTGTTTCTCGTCGCAACTTCGTCTTTTGCCGCGGACACGCCAGCCATTCGCGCGCAAGCGGCCAAGCAGAATAACCTGGGCGTCGCGCTAATGAATCAGCAGTTGACGCAGAAGGCCATTGATCAGTTCGGCGTAGCTTATCAGACCGATCCCACGATGGTGACGGCACTGTTAAACCAGGGAATCGGCTATCTTTACCTGAACAAAATGCCAGAGGCGCAAAAGGCTTTTGACGAGGCCGCAGAAAAGGATCCGAAAAACCCGGCCGTTTGGTATTGCCTCGGTCTGGCCGACCATGGACAAGGGAAGAGCGCGGAAGCTGTGGAGCGCTTCCAGAAAGTAGTTGAATTGGTGCCGGACAATGCGGACGCGCACTACTTCCTTGCATCGTCGTATTTGGAACTGAAAGAATTTGACAAGGCGATTGTCGAGTACCAGAAGGCTCTGGCGATCAATCCTCTGCACACGTCCTCTGAGTTCGGCCTGGCGCGGGCGTTGCAGCGCTCGGGGAATCCGCAGGAAGCGAAAGTGCATTTTCAGCGTTTCGAGCATCTATCCCGCGACAAGATCTCTGCGCCCATTACGCATACCTACGGAGAGGAAGGGCGGCTCGCAAAAGCTTCGGATGTCTTCCTTCCAGGACCGAGAGTCGGAACCATGATTCCGATCACGTTCGCTTCATCGCCTATCGGGAATGCGCCGAAAGATAATCAGAAAGTCGGCGGCGGCGCATGCTTCCTTGACGTAGATGGCGACGGCGTTGCCGACCTCATCCTCCTTTCCTCCGGCGAGCAGGCGATTCACGTTTATCGCAATAATGGCGGCAGCTTTACCAGCCTGGAGCCGAAGGACACGGGGCTTGTAGCGACAGGGGAGGCGCTGGCATGTGCCGTTGGAGACTACGACAATGACGGCCTGCCCGACTTGGCCATTGCGTTCACCGATCGCGTAATGCTCTTCAAAAACGAAGGGCAGGGGCGCTTCACCGATGTCACAAAAGCAAGCGGAATTGAGCCACGCAATCAGCCGGCTGCACTTACGTTCGTGGACTATGACCACGATGGTGATCTGGATTTGTTCGTCACCGGAAAGACACTGAGCGGCGCTGACGGGAAGGCCGGTCCCGGTCCAAACGTATTGTGGCGCAATAACGGCAACAAGACATTCACCGAATGGACTGAGCAGACAGGTTTATTCGGCAGTGGCGAAACGACAGCTGCGGTTTTGTCGGACATCAATAGTGATCGCGCGGTTGACCTCGTTGTTGCGGGTTCTGGAAGCGCGCCAATTGTCTACATCAATCCGCGGGAGGGAAAATTCAAAGCCACCCCGATGTTTGATGAAACCGGCCTCGCTCCAACCGTGGGAATATACGTTCTCGATTTCAACAAAGATGGATGGATGGACATAGCTGTGACGCACGCCGGCGCGCCTGGAATTAGCCTCTGGCGGAGCGTGGTGGGCAAGCGGTTTGAGCGTGTCCCCCTGCCACTTAAAGATGCTCAGCGTGCCTGGGGAATCACGGCCGTTGATGTTGATAACGACGGTTGGCTCGACCTTGCTATGGTGGTGGAGACAGCCCAGGGACCCGAGGTCCACGTGCTCCGCAACATGGGGCCCGATGGTTTTGAAGATGTAAGTAAGAGCCTTGGGCTGGACAAGATTCAGCTTCAGGAACCACGATCCGTAATTGCCGCTGATGTGGATGCCGATGGCGATGCTGACCTCGTTATTACGCAATTAGCGGGTCCGCCGCTCTGGCTCCGAAATGACGGCGGAAACAAGAATCATTCCCTCAAGCTCGCACTCAAAGGCGGCGCAGACAACAAAATGGGCACTGGCACAGAGATTGAGGTTTTTGCCGGCGGCCTTTGGCAGAAATGGGAAATGGTTGGAGCAGCGGGCTACATGAGCCAGGGTCCGCCAGAACTTCTTGCGGGACTGGGTAGTGCAGATCATGCGGATATTGTTCGTCTGTTATGGCCTACTGGCGTTCCGCAGGACGAGTTGGAAGTCGCCACCACGAAGAAGGCGAATTTTACTGAGCTCGATCGTCGCGGAAGTTCTTGCCCTGTGCTTTTTGCGTGGAATGGATCCCGCTATCAGTTCGTCACCGATGTGATCGGAGCCGCTGTTATTGGACACTGGGTTTCTCCGGTTGCGAGAAATGTCGCCGACCCTGACGAGTGGGTCAAGGTAGATGGCAATCTTCTCAAAGCTCGAAATGGAAACATGAGCGTTCGATTCGCCGAGCCAATGGAAGAAGTGAACTATATCGACCAGGTGCGAATGGTCGCTGTCGATCATCCGGTTGGAACAGAGGTTTTTCCCAACGAAGGATTTCTGAATGAGCCGCCATTCCCGACAGAGAAGACCATCGTCTCCACTGCTGCGCATGTGCCTGCCGGAGCATGGGACGATTCAGGCCGTGATGTGCTTGATCTGCTGCGAACACAGGATCATCGCTACGTTTTTGACTTCAAACTGCTGAATTACGCGGGATACGCCAACATGCATACGCTCACTCTCGATATGGGTGAGTGGAATGCGGCGAATCCTCTGCGTCTGCTCCTGCACGGATTTATCGAGTACTTCTCTGCGTCTTCCATGTACGCGGCCTGGCAGGCTGGGCTGGAACCGATTGCTCCGTATGTTGAAGCGCAGTTACCCGACGGAAGTTGGAAGCGCGTGATGGATGAGATGGGGTTCCCCGCAGGCTTGCCGCGTACCATCGTGTCGGATTTGACGGGCAAACTGCCGCCAGGAACTCGGCGTATTCGCATCAAAACCAACCTGCAGATCTACTGGGACCAGATCCTTATAGACAATGCTCCTGAGCGCGCGAATCAAGTTCGCCAGACGGAGATGCCGCTTTCATTGGCAAAGGTCGAATTTCATGGTTATCCGCAGCAGATCGATGGAGCGACGCATGGCGACCTCACATACAACTACGAGAACGTGAGCGCAACCGGACCCTTCATCAAGCAGCGCGGCAACTACACCCGTTATGGCGACGTCACCCATCTTCTGAATAAAGTGGATGATCACGATGTGATCTTTGGCAGTGGCGAAGAAATTGACGCAGAGTTCAGCGTCAATGGGCTACCTGCCCTCCCGGCGGGATGGAAGCGCGATTATTTCTTCTACGCGAACGGCTTCGTAAAGGATATGGATTTCTATGAGGCGTCGCCTTTCACCGTCGCCGATATGCCGTTCCACGCAATGAGCGGATATCCCTATGGCGATGGAGAGCATTTCCCTGACGATGCAAACGCGATCCAGTACCGGCTTAATTGGAACGACCGCTTTGAGTCGGGCAAGACGCCCAATGGTTTCCAACTCCACTATGTGCTAACTCCAGCCGAGCCGCCCGCAGCGCCTGCTTCTTCGCGTGGTGGAAAATAATCGGCATGGGTAAAGCAACCGAGGACCCGCGTTGAAGAACGTCACGCTTGAGCCGGCAGCCGATCTGCTTGCCATGTTGCGGAACTCGGTCATTTCGCCAACGGAACTGGCGGACGAGTTCATTCGGCAGATTGCTTTGTTGAATCCGCGGCTGAACGCCTTCGCGCATTTTGATCCCGACCGTATTCGCGATGAAGTGCGCCGGTCCGAGCGGACCGCGGCTGGTCGAGGGCCGCTTTACGGTCTACCAATGACGGTGAAGTCATCGATTGCAACAGCAGGCTATCGATGCGAAACCGGGAGCATTTTGAACCGTGGATACACTCCCGCGGAAGATGCCTTGGTGGTATCACGCATGCGTCGCGCCGGAGCAACGATCCTCGGGACGACGAACTGCCCGGAGTTCCTGATGGCCTATGAGACGGAGAACAGACTCTACGGCAGGACGTCTAACCCATGGAATCTGGATTACACGGCAGGAGGATCGAGTGGCGGTGAATCTGCTGCAATCGCTGCTGGCCTCTCGTCATGCGGGCTCGGTAGCGATAGCGGAGGCTCGGTGCGAGAGCCCGCGCACTTCACCGGCATCTGCTCTTTGAAGCCGACACCAGGGCGCCTCCCTGTCGCAGGGCATCTCGCGGGTTCCGCCGGTCCGTTCTCAATTCTCGGAGCCATTGGCCCCATGGCGCGCACCATGAAAGATGTTCAGTTGCTCTTCGACGTGCTGTCCGGACACGATGACGCAGATCCCATCGGTGCCTCCACCCCGCGACGCACTCCCAACTTCGACGAGTTGAAGCAGTACCCCATCGGCGTCTTCGAAGATGATGGCTTGATACCCGTCACTCCCGAAACAAGATCTGCCGTCAGAGACGCTGCGAGAGCATTGGAAGGTCAGGGATTCCACGTCCGCAAATACAGGCCGCAATCCCTGGAGTTTGCTCGAAAATTGTGGTGGAAGTTTTTCATCCGTTGCGGGCTGATGTTGCTTGAACCTCTTGTTCAAGGACATGAAGCGGAGTTGAGTTCAACATTTCGCGGTTACCTCGACATTGCGCGACGCGATGGTCCGTTGAGCGGAGATGAGTTGCTCGCGGCGTGGTGCGAGTGCGACGCGGTGCGCGCCCGCCTGCTTGAAGAGATGAAAGAGTATCCGGTATTGCTCTGTCCCGTCTGCGCAATACCTGCGTTTCGACATGGAGAACGTAGTTGGATAGTGGAGGGCCAGGCGGTCGATTATCTTGACGCGATGCGCTACACGGTTTGGTTCAACTTGCTGGCATCCCCGGCCGCAGTTGTTCCCGTTGCCATGTCGCCGGAGGGATTGCCCATCGGCGTGCAAATTGCCGGCAGGCCTTACGAAGACGAAATTGTGCTGGGCGTTGCAGCGGCAGTCGAGAGTGAATTCGGATACATTGCGCCACCTCTCGCCGCTAGTTGATTGGCTGAAATTTGCGTCAACTACTTCGTAGCCGTTGCGATAACTGGTTCGCCCGTCGTTTCAAAGCGATACCCCGCGACGGATTCTCCGGACGCCAGCACGTCGCGAATCCTCTCGCTGTTCGTGCCACCCTTTCGCAATGCAGCCGCAAAGGTTGTGATCGCTTCAGGCAGTGTTGAGCCGCTTGGCATTCTGAAGATCCACGGAATATTCGTGGAGGTTAAAGCCTTATCGGACGAAAGTGTAATGACCGGAACAAATGATTTCAGGCCAAGTTGTTCAGACAAGTGGCTGGAGTTTCGATCGAGAGCGATGATGCCGAGAACGTGCTCAGAAAAAATCGCATTCACTAATGCGGTGGCCGATTTTCCCCAGGAGGCATCACTGGAAATTCCAATCAGCGAAATCGAAGTCCCGGACTGTCGAGCCAGTTTAATGGCATGTTGAGCCCCTGGGGTGTGGATCGCTTGTTCCGCATTTGCACCGAATACCGCGAACCGCGCTACTGTGTTCTTCGTAGCTGCGACTGCAGGACCGGAATAGGTCACGCCCTCCTCGCCAACGCGAGCATAGGGTTGTGGCGACGCTGCAGCGGGTGCCAATTCAGCGTCGGCTTTCTGAGCGGCAGGCTGATCCTTTTCCATGGTTGCGACACGATAAGAAATCTTGCCGTTATGAACGGTGGCAAGATACATCGGCGTTGTGTTTTTGCTGTTGGTATCGAAGACCATGTTTGCGGTAACGCCGTGGTAAGTTTCGATGTCCGCCAGCGCGTCGTGAATGCGTGCGCGGTTCAGGCCGGCCTTGCAGATAGAGTCGAGCATCGCCTGCGCTGCATCGTACGCGAGTGAGGCGAACTGTTCCGGCTCTTCGTTGAACTTGGCTTTATATTCCTGTTGAAAAGCGATCCATCGCGGATCCTTGCGCGTGGGATCGTAGGGAAACACTGCTTCGAAACCCTCCGCATCCTTTCCCGCCCACTGAAGAAGTTCGGGACCAATAGTACGATAGCTCCCAAAAACACGCTGCTTCATACCCATCTCGTGCATCTGCTTCAAGATTGCGGCAGTCTGCTCCTGGTCAGCCCATAGAACGATCCCGTCTGTGCGGGATTCCTGGATGACTTTCAGTTGATGATGAAAATCCGTGTCGCCCGGAAGATATTTCTGTTCGATGACGATCGGATGGCCCAGCCGACGAGACGCGTCGCGTAACTTCACTACGCCGAAACGGCCGTAACGATTATTGACGCGAAGAATACCGACACGTTTCAGCCCCACCTCAGTAAAAATGCGGCGCGCGAGCGTGAGACATTGAACGCGATCATCTTGGAGAGTGGTGAAGAACCACGGGATAAGGGTCTCAGGAATGGTGAAGTCCGTGGATGCGCTGTTTACAATTGGAACTTCCGCACGAAGGGCAGCGCGCAGCGCAATGTGAGTCGTTTCTGAGCTGATCGACCCAAAGATTGCCCACACATTCTCGTCGTACACCATCTTGGCCACGGCGCTGGCCGCAGCGCCCCAGATTTCAGGGTCAGTCGGTCGGTCCGATCCGTACACCTGGCCTGCCTGCCAGTTGTCATAATCGTTGTGGAGCATCAGGCGAAAAGGTTTGCCTCCGTAGCCTCCTGCCGCGTTCGCCTGGTCGATTGCGAGTTGGACACCGTGCAGCATCCGATCGCCGAACACATGATCGGGGTTGTTTCCAATTGGACCGAGAAAGCCAATGCGAATCTCGGTGAGGTCCTTCAGGTTAGGTGATTCAACATCGCGAGCCGCCCCGGTGTAAATATTCGGAGTGATGTAGTTCTGAAAATAAGGGGTAGTGAACTTGGAGAAGGGCCGTAGATCCTCCGGTTCTCCCGCATAAGGCGTTACGGTCCTCATGACGGGAGGGGGTGGCGGATTCTTCCCGCACGAACAGTGTTCCGCTGGCTGTGCCCACGCTGCAAGTGCCAGCATCGGCGAGAGCGCCATTGTAAGTATGGGTCGAATCATTGCGGGCTCCTAGACCTTTTGTTGGCGGAACATTGCGATGGCTTCAATTTCAATTAAGAGATCGGGGCGGCAGAGAATCGCCTGTATTCCGGTGGAAGCTGGTACCGGATCAAGACCTTCCTGCACAAAGAAAGCTGTGCGCTCTTCGTTGAATGCTTCATAGTCGCGCTCGATATCGCGCAAGTAGCAGGTAGTGCGGACGATATCTTTCCACGTTGCCCCTTCTGCCGCGAGCAGACCGGTAATGTTCTTGTAGGTGCGCATGAGCTGGGCGCGGAAATCTCCAACGTGAACAGTATTTCCGTATTCGTCAATGCTCGCCGTACCGGAAATAAGCAGAATCACAACTCCGTTGAGATCGATGCGCATGGCCCGCACAAAGGAGCTGGGCTTCTGATAGTCGTAGGCTTCGTTCAGCACGTTGAGGTTTGTCACTGCGCGTTTTTGAATTGGCTCGGTGGCCGGGGCAGTGGCGATCGCGTTAAGCATTTCTTGTACTGTCATGATGGCTCTCCTTGAAATTATTTCTGTCGAATTCCGTGGCTCAGGCCTTTTCCAGTAGCGACCCAAAGGTCATCTCCCTGGAAATCGATTCCGAGAATGTAGTTATGTGCGGGCGCTGTCTCAACCGCAATAGGTGTGATCTTTCCGTCCGCGTCGCGGATATACATCTCTGGTTGTCCGGTCGTGAGTGAAGGTCGGTAGACCGCCCAGTTTGTGCCGTCGAAATACGCCAGCCCTTTGTCTGTACCAAACCACGCGCGGTTGGCGTCGACTCCTTTGATCGTGTTGGTGAAGTTGCTGGGAAGGCCGCTATCTTTCGTCAGAAAATTGTGCCAGCTTCGGCCGTCATAGCGGCTGTCGCCAAAGTAGGTCGCAACCCAGACGATGTTGTCGACGTAGCTGACCGAAGTCGTGATCTCGTGAATGAGCCCCTCGTCTTTGAAGAGTACGATCTCCGTCTCGCCATCTGGATCGTCGTATCCCTTCCAGCGTTCGGTCTTCACGTCGTATTCCAACAATCCACTGCCCCACACCGCGTAGTAGACCTTATCGGCCGCTGCACTCACGCCATACGTCCATATCTCAGTCATCGGCGTATTCCGCTCGTTATAGAGATCCCATTGTGATGTCCGCGTGTTCAGTCTCGAAGCTCCGGCCGCAGTCGCCACCCAAACGTAATCACCCTGAACGGACACACCGTACACAACGTCGTTGCTAAGACCGGAGTTGAGCTGCGTATAAGTGTCGATCCTTCCGCCGCTCACATGGCTCAGGCCGCCCATCGTGGCTGCCCACACATCCCCGGTCCGCTTATCGAGCGCGAGCGCGAGCACAACGCGATGCGCCAGTCCATCCGCTGTCGTATAGGTTTTCCACTTTCCCGCCTCGTAAACTGAGAGTCCCTCTTCCGTGCCAGCCCAGATGCGATCTCCATCCACTAAAACCGAAAACACATGGCTGTTCGGAAGGCCATTGGTAGTCGTGAAATTCTCCCACCGGTACCGGGGCATGTCCGGCGTCGCGGCAAGCAGGGAGACAGACGTGAATAGGAAGAAGATCGTGGTCAAGGTGCGTATCTTCATAGCGTCCTCAGGTATTCGATCAGGTCGTTCAGTTCATCCTTCGTCAGGTCGTTCGTCACGCCATGCTTGTCGTGGGGATTAAACACTGTCCAGATCTCTTCCAGCGTTTGCGCCGACCCATCGTGCAGATAGGGAGCGGTCATGGCGATGTTCACAAGTTGCGGCGTGTCGAAGACGGGCGAACGGTCCGTCCATTTTCCAGTGTCCACGTCAAAGCTTTTTTGATTGGTGTATTTGGGACCGCTATGGCAGAAGGCGCATTGGTCTGTCGGAGGAATTGGATTCCCGCGTTTGTCCTTCACACGATCAAAAATGTCTTTGCCGCGCTCCTCCTGTGGCGTCAGCACACCATCCGCCGCACGCAGACGATTTGGTCGCCGTCCCATGTTTCGGACAAACAGCGTGAGATCCGTGAGTTCACGATCCGAGTAAATCTGCGAACGGTAAAAATACTTTTCCGTGCGTGGTCCACATTCGGTCGGAAGGTTTGGATTTCCGCCGTTCCATTTGTACGGTTCGGTATCTTTCACATCTTCCAGCAGGCGATTGTCCACGATGTCCACACCGAATCCATCCGGTTCGAGGTCCCATTGGAGTCCGTCGAAGGTGGCGTCGATGTGGCAGTTGGAACATCCGAACTGACCCTGGAACGCGTACTTTGCAGTAAAGAAAACTTGTTCACCGCGGCGCAGGGGACTGACCTTCTTCGTATTCCCAAGATCGAAGGTCGTAACTACTTTGTTCGTTTGGGTGTCGATGATCGTAACCGAATCGTCAAGTCGATTCGCGACATACAGGCGGGAACCATCACGGGACAGCACAAGTCCGCGAGGGTTTTGTCCAACCGGAATCCGCGCTTCAACATAATTGGCAGAAGCCGAAAGGTTATCTACTGCGGACTTCTTTTGTGCGTGCGCAAATTGCAAAAGCCGCTTGGTGTTGATGGCGAGCACACGGTTTGAGCCTGCAGTCGAAACATAGATTTGGGATTTGTCCGGAAGAATTGCTACGCTGAAAGGCATCGAAGAATAGGCTTCCATTTCATCGAGCGGGATCTGGACTACTCCGTTCACGTCCGTACCGAAAAGAGTGAGCTCATTCGTGATTGTCCAGCCATGTTCAACATGTGCGAGCGGCACAAGATTCTTCGGGCGCATCCCCGGAGTCACATACAGGTCCCCGTCAGAGGACGACGTGATGTGGAACATTCCCGCCACTCCCACCACCGGCTTACGCTCCACGACCGACTCCGTCGCGGTATCGATGACTGTTATCTCTGACTTGTTAATTGTCCGATGTGAACCGAGCTTCGGATAAATGTGAGTACCGTATATGCGTGTGCCATCGGGGGACAGGACCAGGTAGCTCGCGCCTCGGCCACCGGCGAGCCGCTTCTTCTCCTTGCCCGTGGCGACGTCGATCACGGAAATGTCATTGCTGACCCGGTTGCCGACATAAATTGTGGAACCGCTGCGGTTGAAGATGACGCTCCATGGTTCTGCGCCCGTGGGGATGGTCCGCGCAACGGTGTTGGTTGCAAGGTCGATTACCGATACGGTGTCCTCCCACGAATTCACCACGAAGGCCTGCTTCCCGTCAGGAGATAAAGCAAGATTTCGAGGGAAGCGTCCAACCGGTATGCGAGCCGTGACCTTGTGAGTGTCCGTGTCCAGTATGAGGAGTTCGTTGCTGCGCTCGCAAACGATGTAAAGAGAATGTCCATCGAGCGAGAAGGCCATTTCGCTTGGCGAAAGATATTCTGACTCAGATTCAACGGAACCCGAGACTCCCTTTGTTCTCATTACGCTCGCGAGAAATAGGGTAAACAGCGCCAGAGTTACGGCGATGGAGAGGTTCGCCTTCACTTTGGCTCCTCAACAACGACTACGCGGTCGACACTTAGATTTTCGAGAACCTGCTGCTTGCCACTCGGCCATTGGATAGTGAGATTCTCAACCTTTGCGGAAGTCCCCAAACCAAAGTGGACACGCGCATCATTTTGCGAGAGATAACCCGACCCCGCGACTCGCTCAGCGACTTGTTTGCGGCCACCAGCAAACACCTCAAGGTGTGCGCCAATTCCGTCACGATTACTCTTCGTGCCCTTAAGTTGAATTGCGATCCAGTGATCTTTGCTTGCCGTCACGTTATGGATCAGCGTACCCCTCGCGCCCAGGTTCACCAGGTAGGCATCCACCTTGCCGTCGTTGTCGTAGTCGGCAAAGCAGGCTCCGCGGGCCACGCTCTTTACGTCCAGTACCGAACCCGCATCGCGCGAGGCGTCGGCAAACTTTCCGTTCCCCAGGCCCTTGAAGAGCGAGTGTTCTTGCGGGATAAGATGGATCAGTCCGCCGTGGAACGTCAGAATATCCAGCCAGCCGTCATTGTCGAAGTCATAGATCGCGGATCCCCAACTGGTGTATTGAGCCGTTGCCTGAGATATGCCGGACTGTGCGCTGACATCGTCGAACATGCCTTTGCCCGCGTTGTGCATCAGCCGGTTAAACTTCGAATCGGTCACCCAGAGATCCAACTGCCCGTCCCCGTCAACGTCCGCGAACACCGGGCCCATTGCTGAAGTGGATTCACCGCTCTGTCCGTACGCAACTTCCGCCTGGCTGGCGACTTCTTCGAATGTGCCGTCGTGCTTATTGTGGAAGAGAAAATTCTCAGTCTTGTCGTTCGCAACGTAAATGTCAGGCCAGCCGTCACCATCGTAATCGGCAGCCGTCACGCCCATGGTGCGGCCTCGATAGGCCTCGATACCGGACTTCTCGCTGACATCCGTGAAGGTGCCGTCGCAGTTGTTGTGATAAAGCTTGTTCGTTTCGCCTTCGTAATCGAGAGGGCCGGGATAGTTGTCTGCGGAATAGAAGGCCCGATACTTTGGATCGAACTTCACGTAGCGTCCTACAAAGAGATCGACGCAGCCATCCTTGTCATAGTCGAGCCAAGTGGAGCTAATCGACCAGCCATCCACCTTGATGCCAGCCTTCGCGGAAACATCCGTGAAGGTTCCGTTGCCGTTGTTGTGATAGAGAATGGCCTGGCCATAGCCGGCTACAAGCAGATCGATGTTGCCGTCGTTGTCGTAGTCTGCCGCGGCAACTGCGATGCTGTAGAGATCAGGCGCAAGGCCGGCCTTGTCCGTTACGTCCGTAAACTTGCCGTTGCCATCATTGCGATAAAGATGGTTGTGCGGCATCTCCAGAGGCTTCGTCTTCAGCGGAAAAGGATGGATGCTGTCGTCCAGCGGCTTGCCCGTCACTACGTAAAGGTCCGGCTTGCCGTCATTGTTGTAGTCGAACCAGACACAGCCGCTGCCGGTGCCTTCAAGCAGTGAACCAAGTTGACGCGAGCCAAAGCTGTGGACGAAATCGATTCCAGACGAATCTGTTGCATCTTCCAGATGAATGCTTGAGACCGGAAGCGGACTCCCAGCGGGCGATGCAGGCGGCACATTTTGCGCAGACAGTGTAGTAGACAAAAGAAGGAGGAGAAGGGAAGGGGCGCGCATTACTTGGCTCCTTTACTGCCGGCAGCTTGCGTCGGTGTCATATCCACGGGAGTAGTCGTTCGAAGCAGCACAGCCGGGACAGCATTTTCAGGAGCATGCTCAGGCCCGGCGTGACATCCAACGCAGATCCGTTGTTCGCTCTTCCGCGTCCAAAACCATCCAGCTTCCTTCTTCAGAACTTTTCCGTTGCTGTCCGTCAATTCGAATTGCAGGGGTGCGTCCCCCGGAACGTGCACGTAGAATGAACCGTCTTTCTCAACAGGAGCCGTCCCAAGAAACTTCCGTTGACCGGCGTCGTCCACCGTATACACTCGCACCTTCGCGATCGATCCCGGAACAAACGCGTACTTCGACGTATAGGAGTTGAGCGCGAGTAGGTTCGCCGCGGTCCAATCCCGCAAAGTTGAAGGGTGACGATTCGGAACTGGTCTTGGCGCCACCATCGCTGGATCCAGCAGATTGGTTCCTGCTTGCGACAGAAAAGTGCGAGCGTGATTTTCCGCCGTATTCAGTAACTGAATTTGGAAAGGTTGCATGCTGTTTTGGCGCCACGCAACCAGCAGAGAGTCAGGGCTCGCTTCCACAATGTCACCGGCATAATCGCCCGCCGGTGCGATGAACGCAACCTGCTGCGCCCTCGGAGATGTAAACCGCGCAAGGCCCTTTCCGTTGGGGAATACGATGTCACCGGAACTCAGTTCACGCCCCGCGGATCGCGCTGCGCCGTGATCGCAGCGGTAGGACTCCACCCCAGTCCCATCGGAGTAGACCGTGTAGATCTCCGGCCCTCCGGCGGTTCCGAGAGGATAGGAAGACGAGAACAGGATGCGGCCATCGTGCAAAACATCCGTCGGCAGATAGTTCCCCGGCGCATAGGACAACGCCATCACGTTGCCATCGCTCAGCGAGAGGGCCTCGAGAACAAAACGGTTCTTCAATTTCCGCGCATACACAATACGGTTCGACGGAAGATGCATTGGCTTGATGATGTCGTCAGTGCCCTTGGTTATTTGCGTCAGTGTGCCGTCCTTGAGCGAAAGCTTCCAGACTTGCCAAGCATCCCCGGCGTGTTGCTTCGCCGCAAAAAGGACGGACTTACCATCGAACGAAACATTCGCGTCAGCGGAGGCCGCAAACTTGTCGCTTAAGACTCGCTCTCCATTTGCATCGTGGATCATCAGCGCGGCGCCCTGCGGAAAGCGCTCGCCACCGTGGAGCCAGCTCAACGGCATATATTGTTTTGCCGCGGTGTAGATAACCGGGACGTCGATGACATTCTCTGCACTCGCGGATGCACCAGCCGTAGCGGGTTTCTCTTGAATTACCGCAGGTGCCGCCAGTACCACACAGCCGGCCACCAGGCAGGGTACAACCAATGCCGCGACGAATAGGACTGCTCTCACCCGCACTAATCGCCCCCTTCGGTTGCCATCATGTCAGCGTCGACAATCGCGCGACGCAGCGTAAGGAATGGATCAAGATCGCGCATCAAATCGTTGAACCCTGCAAGCGTGAGCGACTGATCTCCGTCGCTCAAAGCGTCTTCAGGCCTCGGATGTACCTCGACCAGAAGACCGTCCGCGCCAATGGCGGCGGATGCGCGTGCCAGCACCGGAACAATCTCGCGCACGCCCGCAGCGTGGCTTGGATCTACGATTACCGGCAGGTGAGTCACCGCGTTCAGCACCGGAATGGCGGCGATATCGAAAGTGTTTCGCGTGGCGGTCTCAAACGTGCGAATGCCACGCTCACAGAGGATTACGTCTGGATTACCGCATTCAACAATCAACTGCGCGGAACGAAGAAGGTCTTCCAGACGTGCGGTCAGTCCTCGCTTTAGCAGAACGGGCAGGCCGCTTCGGGCCGCAGCCTCAAGCAGCGAATAATTTTCCATGCTGCGTGCGCCAATCTGCAGAATGTCCGCATACTCGGCAACTAACTCCACATCGCACTCCGACATAACCTCTGTAACAATGGCAAGGCCGGTCAACGCACGCGCCTTGGCCAAAATCCGCAAGCCTTCGAGGCCTAAACCCTGGAAAGCGTAGGGCGACGAGCGCGGCTTGAAGGCACCACCGCGAAGGATGCGCGCACCCGCTCTGGCCACCGATTCGGCCGTCTCCAGAGTCTGGCGCTCCGACTCCACCGAGCATGGCCCCGCCATGACGACAAATTCTCCGCCGCCAATTTCAATTTCCCCCACACGAACAATCGTGCGCGGCTGATTCTCGGCGCGAAACACGAGTCCAAACTGCGAAAAAGATCGGGTCCAGGTAGAGTTCACATTCGCCTGTTTCTAAGTTGTGGAAACGAGGCTGATGATAGAGGTTCAACTGCGGCTGGAGCGTGACTGCTGTCACATTCCGGGTTGGGTAAAAGTACCCATCAAAAGGATGAGTCGCACTCATCCAAAAGGTGGAGAAATGCGCGCATCACGCAAACAAACTGAGTCAATCAAAGTGATTAGGAAATAACCCATCGATGTGTCCAAGACACGGCTCAACGCAGGTGACATTCTTACTGCGTTGCCTCCTAAAAGTTCGACTATCCCGGGCGCCCCGCTCAACAGGGCGCCTTTCTTTTTTGCGTACCCGTTTCTCCCACAGGTTCGGTCGCGGAACAAAAGTTGTGCAGACCATCGATTAACTGTTTCAATGCAGCAGTGGGAGACTGATGATTCGACCTGCGTTTGAACGATGGTTCGTCCTGATACTGCTCTGTGCGACAGCCGTCCATTCCGCGTGCGCGCTCGATCCCCATCGTTCCTTGAAGGAATACGGTCATCAGACATGGCAGACCGACAATGGTCTCCCCGAAAACACGGTCCACTCCATCTTGCAGGCTCGTGACGGATTTCTCTGGCTAGGTACTGAGGGAGGTCTCGTCCGATTCGACGGAGTCGAGTTCGATATCTTCAACACCGAGAACACGCCCGCCCTGAAAAGCAATACGATCTACGATCTCCATCAGGACTCCTCCGGCGCGCTTTGGGTAAGCACAGCCGATGGACTGCTGCGATATGACCAGCGGTCCTTTCAGCGTTTTTCGCAGGCAGACGGTCTGGCCGGCAACGCCGTGTGGTTCACGTTCCAGGACAAGCGTGGCAATCTGTGGGCCATTACCGCCGATGGTATTTCTGTATTTCGTGAGAATAAATTCGAGGTTGTTGCCGGTTCGATAAGCATCGACATCCTTACGCGCAGTGCGGTAGCGCAAGATTCGGATGGTTCTCTATGGGTCGCTACTGGCGCGGGAGTGGTGCGGCTCAATGAGAGTACGCGGCAAACCGAGCCGGCTGCTGAAGCTCTGAAATACGCTGAGGCATCTGCTCTTCACTTCGACGCGTCTGGAAAATTGTGGATCGCAACCCGGCAGGCATTGATGGTGCTTTCGAAGGGGCAATTGACCTACATGCCATTGATTGTCGCCACTCCCAAGGCCGAGATTACCTCGCTTCTCAAGGATGATCGCAACGGCATGTGGGTAGGAACCTCCGTTGGTCTCATCCACTATGGAGACGCAAAGCCGGTTTTACTGACAACCGCTCAAGGGCTTCCGGGCGATCGGATTCAGACCCTTTCATACGATCGCAGCGGTGCGCTTTGGATTGGCACAGATCAAGGCGTGGCTCGCTACTTTGATGGCGTGGTGCAATCGCTGAAGCAAAAAGATGGGATCGCGCAGAACACCGTTCTTTCGTTTCTTGAGGACCGCCAAGGCGATCTTTGGTTTGGAACCGACGCGGGCGGTCTGACAATTCTTCGGGATCAAACCATCACCACCTATACAACCAGCGATGGCCTCTCCGGCGACCTGGTCCGCAGCGTCTTGCAGGATGCCGCGGGTACTGTGTGGATTGGCACCAACGGTTCAGGTCTCAATCGTCTCACTTCCGACGGCTTTCGCGCCATGACCACGGCAGACGGGCTCGCCAGCAACGTAATCCTCGCTCTCGCGAGCACAGCGAACGGCGAGTTGTGGGTTGGCACGCCGGACGGCCTCACCCGGATTCACAACGGCGAATTTCACACTTTCACATCCGCCGAGGGTCTGCCCGACGACTTTGTGCGCTCCCTGCTCGCGGATGACGACGGCTCTTTATGGATCGGAACACGTCGAGGACTCGCGCATTACAGCAATGGCCGCTTTACGAATTACTCCCGCATGGATGGCTTGGGAAGCGACTTCATCGGCGCAATGAGCCGCATGCAGAGAGGCGGCCTGTGGATCGGAACCTCGGGTGGCCTGTCTCTTTTCAATAACGGAACATTCACCAACTACACCACGAAGGATGGTCTCTCCACCAACGTCGTGACCGCCATCTATGAAGATGCACAGGGCACTCTATGGTTAGGTACGAATGGTGGCGGGCTCAATCGTCGCCTCAACGGAAAGCTGCAGGCGTTGAAGAGCGGCAAGAGCGGACTACCAGATACCATCTACGGAATTCTAGAAGACAAGGAAAATAATCTCTGGCTGAGCGCACGCAACGGAATCTTCCGCGTCTCAAAAAGCGGTCTCGAAAATGCTTCAGGAGAATTACCCGCCACACTCAAGGTAGTCAGTTACGGAACTGCGGATGGCATGAAGATTCGCGAATGCAGTGGTGGCGGCCATCCCGCTGCATGGAAAATGAAGAATGGAACGTTGTGGTTTTCCACTCTTCGTGGAGTCAGCTTCATCGACCCTGCGCGGGCATCGAGAGTGGGACTGGCTCCGCTGATCGCAATTGAAAAAGTTCTGGTGGACGATCAGGAAATGCCTCTCACCGGAGATCTCAAGCTGGAGGCCGGATCCCATCGATTGGAAGTGCAATACGCGGGGCTGAGTTTCGCCGCTCCGCAGAATGTTCGTTATCGCTATCGACTGGAAGGCTTCGATCCCGAGTGGATTGATGCTGGCACTCGACGCGACGCTTTCTATACCAACCTGCCGCCCGCCAGGTATCGCTTTCACGTATACGCAGCGAACAAGGATGGCGTGTGGAGCGAAACGGGAGCATCGCTGGATCTGCGGAAGTTGCCGCACATCTACCAGACATGGTGGTTCTACCTGCTTGTGGGATTGGGCATAGCCCTGCTTGCTTATGCCATCTATCGTTATCGCGTTCACCAGGTTGAGTCACGCTTCGGCGCTGTTCTCAAGGAGCGCGGCCGTATTGCACGCGAAATTCACGACACCCTCGCGCAGGACCTGGTGGGCGTTTCCGTCCAGCTTGAAGTCGTATCGCGCCTGATGACCACCTCGGCTGAAGCGGCAAGAAAACAGTTGAACGAAGCAAGGATCCTGGTGCGAAAGGGAATTGAAGACGCCCGCACCTCCATCTGGGACCTTCGCTCGCAGGGAAATGAAGATCTTCCCGCACGCCTCACCAAGGCGGTAACGACTGCCGCCTCACACTCCTCCGCCAAGGTATATCTTCAGGTAAAGGGCACCTACCGTCCGCTGGACAAGCACGTTGAGGCAGAACTGTTGCGGATCGGTCAGGAAGCGGTGACCAATGCAACCCGACACGCAGAGGCAACCAGGATCGACGTGGAACTTCTGTACGACGCGTCGGTGCTGCGGATGAGTATTACCGATGATGGCCGCGGCTTTGCCGGCAGCCAGAACCATTCGGGACCGGAAGGCCACTTTGGCATCCGGGGTATGCGGGAACGCGCCGCAAATATCAAGGCAAACCTTCAGCTTGAAAGCGAGCCGGGTACAGGAACAAGAGTCTCAGTCGAGTTGCCGGTTTCATGACACACTCACGCACTTGCGTTATTCGAAAGGGTAAGAAATGACGGATTCGATCCGCATCATGATCGTGGAAGACCATAACATCGTTCGCCAGGGGCTCGTGGCTCTGCTGCAGACTGTACCGGACTTCGTTGTTGTCGCAGAGGCCTCCGATGGGCGTCAGGCCGTGGAGCTCTTTCGTGAGCACAAACCCGACATCACTCTTATGGACCTGCGGCTGGACCAAATGAATGGAGTGGACGCAATCGGCCGCATCCGTTCCGACTTTCCCCAGGCGCGCATCATCGTCCTCACTACATTTGACGGCGACGAAGATATTTATCGTGCTCTGCAGGCCGGTGCACGAGGCTACCTTCTCAAGGGCATGGAAGGCGATGAATTGATGGACGCCATCCGCGCTGTCCACGCGGGAAAATCGCGCATACCATCGGCAGTTGCTGAAAGGCTGGCAGGTAGAATGAGCGGCCCCGTGCTCACCGATCGAGAGACAGACGTGTTACGTCTCATCGTGAAAGGGAACAGCAACAAGGAAATCGCCAGCAAGCTCAACATTTCCGAAGCTACTGTCAAAACTCACGTCAACAGCCTGCTCAGCAAGCTTGGAGTCAGCGATCGTACGCAGGCGGCGACCACCGCGCTGCAGAGGGGGATTGTTCACCTTGACTAGTTGGAGAAGTATGCGTGTCCTATTTGGCCTTCTTATTCTTGCGGTTCCAATTGTCTTCGCCAGCGCACAGGCGCAGAACACCAAGGCAAGCGCCTGGCGTGTCACCAGCGAAGATGAACTGAAGTCCGTGATCCCTGCCCGGGCTCCCGTTGTCGCTGAGCACATCGAAACCGAGTTTCGTACAGCATCCGGAATCACCGATGGTCGCGGGCGATTTGTCGCTGGAGTCGTCCTCATCACCGCCGGATATTCCGCGGAAGGCAAATACTCCCACTACCTGCTCACGCAGGTGCGAATAAAGGTGGGCAACCTGTCGCTTCCCGCCGGCCAGTATGTTTTTGGATGGACTCGCAAAGACGAGACCTTGCGCGTTCACTTCTATGACGCAGCAACGGGCAGGGAACTGGGACAAACCGACGCAGTACTCAACCCCACCATCAACCGGGTCGAGTCATTCCGAATCTGGCCCCCCTCGGACAAGGGCGTCATTCAGCTAGGCAGATTCACCTTCGGTTACACACTGGCGGAATAAAGCGCTCTTCAATCGAAGATTGTTTTCGCCGACAACCTAAACCTTGATGAAGATCTTCCTGCGATACAGGATCAGCACCGGCACGAAGCATACGAGCACGAAAAGCAGGGAATACAAAAGAGACGCGAACGCCGCCGAAGTATGCAGGCCGGCAAGCGCTGCATTCGTCACCTTTCCAATGCTGGTCTTATGTCCCGCCTCACCAATGGGAAACCAGACCAGCGGAGCCAGCAGCTCTGAGAACACATACGCGACAATTGAATTGCTTCCGAACACCAGTGCCGGATAGGTCCAGCCCTTCTTCCAGCCCTTGATCTCGATGGCCCAGTAGCAGAACGCCAGCAATACCAGCGACCATCCTGCCGCTAGCAGCACGTAGCTGCTGGTCCAGAGTTTCTTGTTGATCGGAAACCAGGGATTCCACATTTCGGCGAGAATAAATCCGACCACCCCTGCGCCGACCATCCCCCAGGCCTTCTCAGCCTTCGACCGGCCTGATACCAGCCAATCGCCAGTCAGAGTTCCAAGCATTGCAGTGGCCAGCGACGGCAGCGTACTCAGAAGGCCCTCGGGATCGCGCGTGCCCTCGTAAAGTCGCCGCGCCGGAAGGATCAAGCGATCCAGCCATGCAGCCAGATTCAAATCCGGATGGAGCAGCGGGATATCGCGAACGGGCATGCCGGCTCCGGGAACAGGAACAAACCTCATCAGGATCCAGTAAGCAACAAGAACCACAACAATCGCCGCCACTCGGACGGAAGCCTTGTGACTCCATAGCAGAAATAAACTCACCACCAGGTAGCAGATCGCAAACCGTTGCAGCACCCCGAATATTCGCAGGATGTGCATGTTAAATAGTGGGAACGTATTCACCAGCAGGCCAAGCAGGAACAGAATCACGAAGCGTCGCAAAATGTGCGGAACAACAGATGACTCGGGTGCGCCCTTCGACAGCCGCGCACGGAAGGAAAAAATGATCGCCGCGCCCATCAGAAACAGAAACGTGGGAAACACCATGTCCGTAGGTGTCCATCCGTTCCACCGCGCATGCTTCAGCGGCCAGTACGAGTGCTCACTGCCATTGTTGACCAGGATCATGAAAGCGATCGTGAATCCCCGCAGCACATCCACAGAGATAACCCGCTTGGACAATGCGCTTACAGGCGCCTCTACCGTTTCAGTGGCCTTCATGCTTGTCTCCTCTGCATGCTTCATTCCTGCACCACCGCCTTCACCAGGTTCCTGGGACTGTCTACGTCAATTCCACGTTGCACCGCAAACACGTACGCGAGCAATTGTAGCGGTACCACTTCTAGAATCGTCAGCAGATGCTCCACCGCTTCCGGGATTGAAATGCAATGGCGGCTTAGGGCGGCCACTTCTTCATCTCCGTCTGTTGCCAGGGCAATAATCTGCGCCCCCTGTTGCTTCATGTCTCTCATCAGCTGCAGCGTCTTCGAATACCTTAGAACTGAATCAGGATCGGAGCGATCGCGCGTCGCCAGTATTACCAGCGGAGCGTTCTGGCTTACAAGCGC
Source organism: uncultured Acidobacteriaceae bacterium (assembly GCA_963816335.1). Lineage (GTDB taxonomy): Bacteria > Acidobacteriota > Terriglobia > Terriglobales > Acidobacteriaceae > JANXZS01. The sequence goes on from CAWFKA010000010.1 coordinate 46,860, forward strand.
GTTCGGCCCATGTTTCAGCTCGCCGGCCGGATATCCCTCTGCCTGCAAATAAGCCGATTCCTTCAGCTTCAGCGCGCCCTCTCTTGCAATGGCGTAATGCACTCCGCGTCCGAGATACAGAAAAGTCTGCGCGTCCTTCAAGTCCCTGGCAATCTCACTGCACTGGCTCTCCCATGCTGGAAGTGCCCCCCGCAACAGCTCAGGTATGCGCGTTAATTGCGCCCCATGCGCCTCGATGGTCGGTGCGGTCATCCGCCCCCGCAGTCGCGCCAGCAGCAGCGTAAGCGTGTAGAGCACCGTGAGTTGAGTGCTGAAGCTCTTAGTCGCCGGAATCGCCAGTTCCTTGCCCGCGTAGGTTGGCAGCGAACAGTCCGCCTCCGTCGCCATGGTGGAGCCGGGATTATTCGTGATCGCCAGCGTCACCAAACCCCGCAGCCGCGCCTCGCGCAATGAGGCCAGCGTATCGGCAGTCTCACCCGACTGCGACACCACCACCACTCCCGGGTCCTGAAGCGTATAAGTCGACCGATAGCAATATTCGCTCGCATACTCCACGTCAACCGCAAGACCCGCCAGGTCTTCCAGCATGATCTCCGCAGCCAGACCGGCGTTGCGGCTTGAGCCGCTCGCGGCAATCACCAGCCGTTGCTTGCCGCCCATCGCCTCCGGAAACGTGCTGAAAGCCTCCTGGCTGAGCTTCCCGCCCGGCATATAACGACGGATCGTCTCCGCCAGCACGGATGGCTGCTCATAAATTTCCCGGAGCATTGCGTGCTCGAACGTCCTGTGTTTGCCGGAGGTTTCAATCATCTCTTTGCTTTCGCCCATGTACCTGTCTCTTGAATTCAGTCGATCTGCAATTCAGTCCCGTCACCCAGCTTATATCCTCCGCTCGTTGAAAGTGTTTCAATGCCTGCAAGTTCCGCTGCCATGCGAAAATTCGGCGAATGGAAGTTCTTCCCACGGGGGCCTCCGGAGGGCAATTATGACCGTTGAGATTGAAGGGATTAGCGAACTACGATCGGTGATGACCGGCGCTGGCAGACCGGATTTAGCACCCTAACCTCAAGTGAAACATGCGTTTATCAAATGAATTTGTTTCAGGACGCTATTGAAAAATACCCGCGAAAGATATCTCATATTCAGCGAGGGTGAACATAAGTGAAAGCAGATGTGATGCAACCCATAGCCCTTGCAGCGCCGCCTCTCTCGCCTGACGAAATCTTCGCCTTGCTGAAAGAGGGCATCGACCCAACGCGCATATTAATTCGGGAAATCGACCGCATTGCCTTTGCCTCCGACGCAAGTTTCTATCGCCTCATTCCGCGGGCAGTCGTTCAGCCCTCCGATGCTGAAGAAGTCCGCTATCTCTTCCACTTCAGCCACCAGAACGGCATTCCGCTGGTCTTCCGGGCAGGAGGTACCAGCCTCTCCGGCCAGTCCATTACCGACGGTATTCTCGTAGATGTAGGCCGATACTGGCGCTCAAGCCGCGTGGAAGAAAATGGCAAAGCCATTCGCGTGCAGCCGGGCGTTCTCGGTCAGCATGCCAATGATGCTCTTCGCCTGTACCGTGCGAAAATCGGGCCCGATCCAGCCTCCATCAGCAGTTGCCGCCTCGGCGGTATCCTCTCAAACAATGCCAGTGGAATGTGCTGCGGCGTTGCGCAGAATGCCTACCACACGCTTCGCTCCCTCACTTTCGTTCTCCCTTCCGGCACTGAAATTAATACCGCGCGGGAAGACGCAGACGCCAGGTTTTGCCAGTTGGAACCGGAGCTTTACAACGGCCTTTTGAAACTAAAGCTCCAGATCGTCAACAATTCCGCGGTTGCCGCCCGTATCCGTCGCAAGTACCTCACAAAAAACACTACGGGATATGGACTGAATGCATTTCTTGATTTCGATCGTCCCATCGATATATTCAGCCACCTGCTGATCGGTGCCGAGGGAACCCTCGCCTTTGTGGCCGAGGCGGTGCTGAATACGGTGCCTGACAATCCCTTCAAATACACGGGCTTGCTTCTGTTCGCGAATTTGCGCGCAGCCTGTTCCGCAATTGCTCCCCTTCGCGATGCCGGAGCCGCCGCGCTTGAGTTGATGGACCGCGCCGCCTTGCGATCGGTAGAAGAAAAGCCCGGCGTCTCCCCTCTCCTGCGCACATTGCCCGAGGAGGCCGCTGGACTGCTGGTGGAATTCCAATGCGCGAACGAGCGCGAACGGGAAAATGCTGAGGCGAAAGCAGACGCCGCAATCTCCGGTCTCGATCTCCTCCATCCCCCTATCCTCACGCGAGATTCGGTCGCCCAGGCGCAGGTATGGAAGATTCGCAAGGGGATGTTTCCCTCCGTCGGAGCCGTGCGCGAAAGCGGAACGACCGCCATTATCGAAGACGTTACATTTCCAGTCGAGCGCCTCGCCGACGCGGCTGTAGATTTGAGAGTTGTTCTCGACAAGCACGGCTACAAAGATGCAATCATCTTCGGCCACGCCAAGGACGGCAACCTCCACTTCGTCATCACGCAGGGCTTCCGCCATCAGGAGGAGATCCGCCGATACCGCGAATTCATTGACGATATCGTGGAACTCGTTGTTGCCCGCTATGACGGAGCATTGAAGGCGGAACACGGCACCGGGCGAAACATGGCGCCCTTTGTCGAAACCGAATGGGGCCCTGAACCGTACGCAATCATGCGCCAGATCAAGGCTCTCGCAGACCCGCAGGGATTGCTCAATCCGGGCGTCATTCTCAATCCGAATCCTGAAGCGCATATATCCGACCTCAAAGACCTCCCGATAGTCGAGCCGGAAGTCGACAAGTGCATCGAGTGCGGATATTGCGAGCACAACTGTCCCAGCCGCGATCTCACTCTCACGCCTCGACAGCGAATCGTTGTGCGGCGCGAGATGCAGAGACTGAAAGATGCCGGTGGCCAGGACGCGCGATACGATTCTCTCGATCACGATTTTCCCTACATGGCATTGGATACATGCGCGGTGGATGGACTATGCGCCCTGGAGTGCCCCGTCAGCATCGACACCGGCACGCTGACCAAGCGCTTCCGCAGCCTGCGCCACTCCAGCTTTGCAAATTCAACGGCCGCCCTCATCGCCAGAAATTTTGGATTGGCGGAAATAGGAGCCCGCATCGCCCTCACCGCCGGCCACCTCGTGCGAAATGTCTTCGGACTTTCCACGATGGTCGGAATCACGAAAGTTCTTAACGCCGTCACTCGAAGAACGATGGATGAGCCGTTCTGGCAGTGGTCGAAAGAAATGCCAAGGCCCCGGCGCGGCGCGGTGCCGGCCACTCCCCGACAAAATGCTCAGGCCGTATATTTTCCCGCCTGTATCGCTCGCATCATGGGTGCGTTGCCCGGGGAACCGGACGACATCAGCACCATGCAGGCGTTCCTCAACATCGCGCAGCGATCGAACATCTCTCTCTACCTGCCGCCGGATACGTGCGGCAATTGCTGCGGCGTGCCCTTCTCGTCCAAGGGATTTGAAGACGCCCATCGCGCTTCAGTGAATCACACCATCGAGAATTTTTCTCGCTGGTCCGACGACGGTGCAATCCCCGTACTAGTCGACACTAGTCCATGTACCTATGGATTAAAGACAGCCCGTCCATACCTGACTCCCGAGAATCAGGCGAAGTTCGATCGGCTTACGATACTGGACACCGTTGAGTTCGCCAGCGATCAAATCCTTCCGCACCTGCCCATCCATCGCAAGGTTCACACCGTGGCATTGCACCCGGTGTGTTCGGCAGTCAAGATGGGCATCACGGCAAAGCTGGTGAAGATTGCCCAGGCATGCAGCGAAACCGTGGTTGTGCCCGAAAACGCCGGGTGTTGTGCCTTCGCAGGCGACCGCGGCTTCTTATTTCCGGAGCTTACCGCGTCCGCGACCAGCGGTGAAGCCGAAGATCTCGCGGGAGCCGATTTGGACGGCTACTACTCCAGCAGCCGTACCTGCGAAATCGGAATGACGCGGGCAACGGGCAAGGTGTATCGCTCGTTTCTTCACCTGCTCGACCACGCATCGCGCCCCTGAAACGGCCTGAGGTGAGCGCTGGCAGACAATCCAAATGAGCATGTGATAGTGCCGCCGCCGCCGTAGCCCTGGACCCCGATTCGTCCGCAACGCAAATTCCCGCTTCGCACTCAGGCTCTCAGAATGCTACTCTCACGGCTGTACCTTTCCGCGTTGAAGAGTAACGACATTCGGAGGCTGTGAGATATGAAAGAACAGAACTATGCTAACCACGCCCGCTTCGATCCCTGGTTTCACTTCGTAGTCCTCGGAATTCTCGTCCTCAACGTAATCATTTGCGCGATACACCTCTACCGTCAGCCGTTTCACTTCAATGAATGGCTCGTGATCTTGTCAGTCGGCCTGCTCATCCTTGGCTTCAAAGTCAGAATGTATGCTCTCAAAGTTCAGGACAGGGTCATCGCCCTCGAAGAGCGCTTGCGCTGCGCGGCCCTGCTGCCGGATGCGCTCAAGCCGCGCGCCCTGGCACTCTCAACTGACCAGCTGATTGGTCTGCGCTTCGCATCCGATGCGGAATTCCCCGCGCTCGTCGAAAGAGCGTTAAACGAGAACCTGGGTCGGAAACAGATCAAGCAAGCCGTCCAGAACTGGCGGCCGGACTACTGGCGCGTTTGACCATCTTGTCCTCAACACACAATAAAAATGCAGTCTCCACTGGGGGCTGCATTTTTCTGCGCTGAAGTCTCTTCCGCTATTTCTGCTTCGCTTCCAACTCCGCCCATCGCGCGTACAGAACATCCACCTGCTCCTGTGCTTGCGCTTGCTCGGCCAGCGCTTCCTGCAATCGGGCAGCGTCCGTGCCTACCGCGGGATCTTCAAGCACTGCTCGCCAATGCTGCAGTACCTCCTCTGCGGCCGCGACTCGATCCTCGATATCGGCATACTCTCGCGCTTCCAGGTAGGACAGCTTCTTCTTGCCGCCCGCAGCATTGCTCCCACTCGCCGCACCCCGCGTCCCCGGAGTATTTGCGCTCTTCGCCTTCTGCTGCTTCCGATCCGATTGCCACGACTCCCATTGAAGGTAATCCGCAAATCGCTCAATCGATCCCAGCCCGTCAAGTCCCAACACCGTGGTCGAAATGCGATCCAGCATATAGCGATCGTGAGTCACCAGCACCAGCGCCCCGGGATACTCCAGCAGGCTTTCTTCGAGTATCTCCAGCGTGGGAATATCGAGATCGTTCGTCGGCTCGTCCAGCAGCAGCAGATCGGCTGGCTGCAGCATCAGGTTCGCAATCAAAACACGCGCCCGTTCGCCGCCGGACAACCGCCCTATTGGCTGATTCAGTTGCTCGCTCGTAAACAGAAAACGCGCAGCCCACGAAGCCACGTGAATCACGCGGTCCTGGTAAAGAATGGAGTCGCTGTCCGGAGCCAACGCACGGCGCAGCGTTACGTCGGCATCCAGCACTCGATTCTGATCGAAGTACACAATGCGCAGGGAATTCGCTCGCCGAATCTCTCCCGAAGTTGGTTCCGCCTCGCCCAGCAACAGGCGCAGCAGCGTAGTCTTGCCGCTGCCATTCGGACCGACCAGGCCCACGCGCATCCCCGCGAGTATCGCGAAATTCAGCTTCTCGAAAAGCTGCCGATCGCCGATCGTGTAGCTGATGTTTTCAACTTCAACCAACCGCTTCGTCTGTCGCTCTGTCGCGGTAAAGTCAATGCCTGCGGAGGAAGTACTCCTGCTTGCTCCCAGTTCTGCCAACTCACCAATCAGTTCGTTGGCCTTGTCAATGCGAGCCTTGCTCTTGGTCGTGCGAGCCTTCGGTCCCCGGCGCAGCCACTCCATTTCGCGCTTCACGCGGTTCTCAAGCGCATCCTGCCGCTTGGCCTGCGATTCCAGGAACTCTTCCTTCTTCTCCAGAAACTGGCTGTAGTTTCCCTTCACGCGCAGCAGGCCGTCTGGATAGGCCTTGCTCAGTTCCACCATCTGCGTCGCAACGTTCTCCAAAAAATATCGATCGTGGCTTACAACCACACTCGCGAACTGCGCTGTCGTCAGCAACGCTTCCAGCCATTCAATCCCGGCTAGGTCAAGATGATTCGTGGGCTCATCCAGCAACAGCACGTCCGCTTTCAGTGCCAGCGCCTCGGCAATTGCCAGGCGCTTTTTCCAGCCGCCGGATAAAGTAACAGCCTCTGTGTCAAATACCTCAAAGCCCGCGCGCCCCAGCGTTTCGGCCACGCGTCCTTCCCATTCCGCCTCCGGCACAGCCGCCTTCTTCAGCGCCGATTGCAGCACGGAGCGCACCGTTTGCCCGGGCGCAAAATCCGAAACCTGCGCCACGTAGCTCAGGCGCGTATGCTTGCGCCGCGATAGCTCTCCGCTGTCCGGTTCGATATCGCCGGCCAGAATCCCAAGCAGCGTTGATTTGCCTGAGCCGTTCGGTCCAATCACTCCAATGCGGTCGCCTTCGGAAATAACGAAGCTTATGTTCTTGAAGAGCGTGGTCGCGCCGAAGCGCTTCTCCAGCCCCTGTCCGTTCAGGATCGGCGTCAAGCTATGCCTTTCAACGAGCCGTACTGGTTAAGGACATGTACTCTTCATACGGTCCCTTGAAGTCTTCAATCGCGCCATTATCAAAGTGCCAGATGCGCGTGGCCACTTCGTCAATCAGGTCGTGATCGTGCGTAACCAGCAACACGGTCCCCTCGTAGCGTTGCACAGCAATGTTCAACGCATTGATCGCCTCAAGGTCAAGATGGTTGGTAGGCTCGTCGAAGATCAGAATGTTCGGCTTCATCAACATCAGCTTGCAGAAGAGCAGTCGCGCCGCCTCGCCGCCGGAAAGGGCATCGGTCATCTTCAGCCCCTCTTCACCACTGAAAAGCATCTGCCCCAGCAGTCCGCGAATGTCTTCCTTGGTGGCCTTGGGATCGAACTGGTGCAGCCAGTCCGAAACGGTCATACCCTTTTCAATTACGTTCGAAACGTCTTGCGGGAAGTAGCCGATCTGCGCCTCGTGTCCCCACTTCACCTCTCCGCCATCGATCGCGAAATCGGGCTCTGCCCACTCGCGAACGTTGGCCAGTAGCGACTTCAGCATGGTGGATTTGCCAAGTCCGTTGCGCCCCATCAGGCACACCTTCTCGCCCCGCATCACCGCAGAGCTGAAGCCCTGGATCACCTTGTTGTCCCCGTAGCTCTTCGACAGGTCTTCAATCTCCAAAACATGCTTGCCTGAAGGACGCAGCATGTCGAAGCGCACGTAAGGACGTGCAATGTTCGATCTCGCAAGCTCAGTCGTCTGCAGCCGCTCCACTTCCTTCTTGCGGCTGGTAACCTGGCTCGATCGCGTGCCTGCGGCAAAGCGCGCAATAAATTCATTCAACTGCGCAATCTTCTTTTCGCGCTGCGCATTCTCTGACTCCAGCCGTGACCGAATCCCGGTCTTGGCCAGCACCATGTCGTCGTATCCGCCGGTGTAGGTGATGATCGTCTCGTAATCGATATCCGCAATGTGCGTGCAAACACTGTTCAAAAAGTGACGGTCGTGCGAAATCGTAATCAGCGATCCTTCAAAGTGAATCAGAAAATCCTGTAGCCAGTGGATCGAGTCAAGATCCAGGTAATTCGTCGGCTCATCCAGCAGCAGCGCCTGCGGCTTGCCAAACAGCGCCTGCGCCAGCAGCACGCGCACCTTTTGTCCGCCTTGCAGCTCGCCCATCTTGCGCTCGTGGATCTCGTCCGGAATATCCAAACCTTGCAGCAGAATCGCCGCGTCGCTCTCCGCCGTGTACCCGTCCTCCTCGCCCACAATACCCTCGAGCTCGCCCAGGCGCATGCCGTCGTCATCGGTCAGGTCGGCCTTCTCGTAAATCTTGTCGCGCTCTTCCAACGCCGCCCACAGCGCCCTTGTTGCCCATGATCACCGTATCGATCACCCGGAACGCATCGAAGGCGAATTGATCCTGGCGCAGCACGCCCACCTTCTTCGGCCGCACCACGGAGCCCTTCTGGGCATCCAGTTCGCCGGTCAGGATCTTCATGAACGTGGACTTGCCCGACCCGTTCGGTCCCGTAAGACCATAGCGCCGGCCGGAAATAAAGTTGATCGAAACATCCTCGAAGAGAATCTTCGACCCGTAGCGCATGCTGACGTTGCTGACTGAAATCATCTGCCCTTATCTCTTGTTAAATTCTGTTCGAGCTTTTTGGTGCCAAATTTCCCTTGGAGCCTGTTGTTGTTAAATCTCAGTTGGCGCCTTTTGGGGCGAGACCCAGCGATGGCGCGGGCCCCCTTGCTACCAGCTTTTTCTGTGTGTGTCGGATGCGGTTGACGCGGTGGAACTCCGAGCGGCCTCACGCACCAGATCAAACAGCGCGCAAAACGCTATATCTATAGGTTCTCACAGAATCGCCAGCGAGGAAACGTGTCGCCCCGGAAACCCATCGATCTTGCCTAAAACAGGCGCGAGACGATCTGATTTGTGGCAAATGCCGCCGTGTAAGCCAGCACCAGCATGTACGTGAACTGTATTGCAGGCCATTTCCAGCTATTGGTTTCCCGCCGCACCACCGCGATGGTCGAAGTGCATTGCATCGCGAAGGCGAAGAAAACAATCAAGGCAATCGCACCGCCAAGGGTGATGTCCTGGTGCAGCGCATTTTGCAGCGTGAGAGACTGCGTCGCAGGATCGGCTCCGTAAAGCGAGCCTAGGGTTCCAACGATCGTCTCGCGCGCCAGCACCGATGTCAGCAGCCCAATGCCAATCTTCCAGTTGAAGCCCAGCGGCCGAATCACCGGCTCTATCCATTGGCCCAGTTTTCCAATCACGCTGTCCGCAAGCTGCGGAAAGTTTCCACCGTGTATCGGCAAGTGGCCCAGGATCCAAAGCGCGATGGTCACGCCGACAATGATCGTTCCTGCCTGGTAGAGAAAAACCCGCGCCCGGTCGTAAAGACGCAAGCCTAAAGAAGTCAGCGTAGGCCAGCGGTATTGCGGTAGTTCAAGGATGAAGGGCGTTGCCGAACTCTTCAGCACAGAGGACTTCAGCATGCGGGCAGTCCCAAGCGCCGCCAGAAATCCCAGCAGGTAAAGCGAAAGCATCACGCAGGCCCGCAGCCCGAAGAAGCGCCCCAGCATCGGACGATTCGGTATAAACGCCGCAATGATCAGCATGTAAATCGGCAGCCGTGCCGAACAGGTCATGAACGGCGCCACCAGGATCGTCGCGATGCGGTCGCGCTTGTTCTCGATCGTCCGCGTCGCCATGATGGCCGGAACCGCGCAGGCGTAAGCCGAAAGCAGCGGAATAAATGCCTTGCCGTTCAGCCCAATGGCACGCATCGCGCGATCTGCAATCAGCGCCGCTCTCGCCAGGTAACCCGAGTCTTCCAGTACGCCGATAAAAAGAAACAGCAGCAGGATCTGGGGCAGAAACACCAGCACCGACTGCACACCCTTCCATACGCCATCTATCAATAGCGATTGCAAAAGCGCATTCGGTATAAAGGGCCTGATATGCGAGCCGAGATTCGTCAGCAGATAACCGAAGCCATCGCTCATCGGCTGACCAATGCTGAAAACCGCCTGGAAAACAGCAACCACGACCGCAAGAAACAGCAGCGGACCCCAGACACGATGCAGGAGCACCCGGTCAATCTTCAGGCTTGCAGCCGCCGACAAGGGAGCCTTGTAACCCGTATTGGTGCTCACCTGCGCTGCCCATTGGCGAGTGCTTGCAGCATTGCCGATCACCGGCAATTGGAACGGAATGACGTCGGAGTGTTTGGTAAGAAACAGGTTGATGGCCTCAAGGCCCTCCCCCCTGCTCGCGCTGATTTGCGCCACTGGGGTCCCCAGTTCCTTTGCCAGCTTCAGCGAATCCACCAGGCCGCCGCGCTGCTCCATCAGGTCGGTCATGTTTAGCAGGACCAGCGTAGGCAATCCCAGCGAAAGAATCGGAGCCGCCAGCATCAATTGCCGCGTCAGGTGCAGCGAATCCAGCACCAGCAGAACCGCATCCGGCGCGGGAGTTCCCGGCATGTTCCCCTTCAGGACATCGACAGCCACCCGCGCGTCTTCAGAATAGGAGTCAAAACTGTAGATTCCCGGCAGGTCAATCAGCGTTAAATCGCCTCTTCCAATGCCGTTCAGACGTCCAATCTTCTGCTCAACCGTCACCCCAGGATAATTCGCAACTTTCTGCCGCATACCCGTCAAACGATTGAAAAGAGTGGTCTTACCGGAGTTGGGTGGGCCCACGAGCGCAACCGTGTGTATTTCTCCCGGCACCCGTGGAGTCAGCGGCAAATCAACCGTGGGAGTAGTGCAGCAACTCACAAAGCGTCCTCTTTCAATAGTTTAGCGGAAGGTCGCATCACGATCGACTCGGCCGTTTCGCGGCGAAGTGCAATCTCAATCCCGTCCACAGCGTAAACCGTCGGGTCCCCGGCAGGGGCGCGGCGCAACGCCAGAATGCTCGCTTCCGGCATGATGCCCATGTGCATCAGATGGTGCTGAACCGCCGGTGGCAGGTTTAACTTGCTCACAACAGCCGTTTGCCCAACCTTCAATTCACTGAGCACGTTTAACTTGCGCTTCTGCATCTGGTCAGTTTGCCCCGGTCGCCCACAAATGCGACCCGTTTGGTCCGACTTCAAGTATACGACCGAATGAGTCTGAATTACAAACCAGCTTAATTTGCAGCCAACACCCGGAGTGAAAGTATCCCCTGACGGCACCCACTCGTCCTTGGCTTCCCGACTAACTCTGTTTCTATTGCCTTTGTTATTTGTCTTTTTACCAGAAGAATTTTGATTAGCATGTGATCAAGCTCACACTTCAATTGGATTAAACTTACCCTCGTGAACGCATCGGAGTTCAAGACATCCCTCGCTCAAAACGAGCCACCCGCATCTCTCGAAGCGCCTTTACGCGCACTCTGGTGGGACGCACACGGCGATTGGGAGCGGGCCCACGCGGAAGTCGATGAACTTGAGTCGCGTTCCGGCATGATGGTCCACGCGTATCTGCATCGCAAACAGGGCGAAGCCGGCAACGCCGCCTACTGGTACCACCGCACCGGTCAGCCCTCCCAGGAAAGCTCCTTTGCCGCTGAATGGACTGCGCTGCTGGATGAGCTTCTCTCCACCTCCAAATAAGCCGGAACTGTGGGTGCCCCATTCAAGCCTGGTGTTGGCTTGAGTGGGAATATCGACTGTCCGCACTTAAAACGGTGTCATCCCGCCCGAAGCGAAGCGAACTGTGGGTGCCCCATCCTTCGCGCGCTTTTCGCGAAGGGTGGGATAACACTGGTCCGCGCCCAGAACTCCTGTCATCGTGAGCGCAGCAAAAGATCCGCGGTTGCTTTTCCGCTGACCGCTGTTTAGCTGACCGCGTCGGGTGCCCCATCCTTCGCGCGCTTTTCGCGAAGGGTGGGATAACACTTGTCCGCGCCCAGAACTCCTGTCATCGTGAGCGCAGCAAAAGATCCGCGGTTGCTTTTCCGCTGACCGCTTTTAGCTGACCGCTGTTTGGCTGCATTCTTTAGCTGCCCTTCCCTGTGTCGTCCATCACAGCGCTGTGTTTGCTCGAAGAGGAAACTGACCACAGGGCCCCAAAACAGAAGAGATTGAAGCCAAGGGTGAGGTCGGAAGACACTTGCGCGGCGAAAACTGGATGGGGTGAAGGGAGAAGCATGAAGGAAGCAAAAACGGTCATTCTCGACGGAAACGAGGCAGCCGCGTCAGTCGCCTATCGACTCGCCGAGGTTGTCGCGATCTATCCGATCACGCCATCGTCCCCGATGGCGGAGTGGTGCGATCAATGGAAATCTGAAGGCAAGAAGAACATCTGGGGTGCAGTCCCCATCGTCGAAGAACTCCAAAGCGAGGGTGGCGCATCCGGTTCTCTCCACGGAGCCCTGCAGGCAGGAGCATTCGCCACCACATTCACAGCGTCGCAGGGACTTCTCCTGATGATCCCCAACATGTTCAAGATCGCCGGCGAACTCACTGCCGCGGTCATGCATGTTACGGCTCGCACCATCGCCACACACGCGCTCTCCATCTTCGGAGACCACTCCGACGTCATGGCATGCCGCCAGACCGGATGGGCAATGCTCTGCTCCAACTCCGTGCAGGAAGCGGCCGACCTGGCGCTCGTTGCCCATATTGCGACGCTCGAATCTCGCCTGCCATTCCTTCACTTTTTCGACGGCTTCCGCACCTCCCATGAAGTCAACAAGATCATTCCGATTTCGGATGAAGACATCAGTGCACTGCTTGACGACAAGTTTGTTGTCGCACATCGCGAGCGCGCACTCAGTTCCGATCGCCCCATCCTTCGGGGTACGGCGCAGAATCCCGACGTATTCTTCCAGGCTCGCGAAGCCTGCAATCCCTACTACACCGCCTGCCCCACGATCGTGCAGGACGTGATGGACCGCTTCGCCAAACAGACCGGCCGTAGCTACAACCTGTTTGATTATGTCGGCGCAGCCGATGCCGAACGCGTCATCATCCTCATGGGCTCTGGCGCCGGCGCAGCGGAAGAGGCAATCGAAAATCTCGTCGCGCAGGGCGAAAAAATCGGTATGTTAAAGGTCCGGTTGTTCCGTCCTTTCTCCGCGGAAGCTTTCCTGGGCGCATTGCCGAAGACCACAAAGAAAATCGCCGTGCTCGACCGCACCAAAGAACCCGGTGCTGTTGGCGAACCTCTTTACAAGGATGTCGTCACCGTCTTTAGCGAAGCCTTCGCCGAGGGCAGATCGCCGTTCGAAACCATGCCCCGTATCATCGGCGGCCGTTATGGGCTCTCGTCGAAGGAGTTCACACCCGCAATGGTCAAGGCTGTATTTGACGAGATCGCACAGCCGAAGATGAAGAACCACTTCACCATCGGCATTCACGACGACGTTACCCACACCAGCCTCGCTTACGATCCCGACTTCTCGACGGAGAGCCCGCGCACCGTGCGTGCGCTCTTCTACGGATTGGGCTCGGACGGCACGGTCGGCGCCAACAAGAACTCCATCAAGATCATCGGTGCGAATACTCCCAACTACGCCCAAGGCTACTTCGTCTACGACTCCAAGAAGTCGGGAGCATTGACGACATCGCATCTGCGCTTCGGTCCGGATCCAATCCGCTCCACATACCTCATCACCAAGGCGAACTTCGTGGCTTGCCACCAGTTCAGCTTCCTCGAACGCATGGATGTAGTCAGCGCAGCCGCGCCGGGCGCAGTCTTCCTGCTCAATTCGCCCTACAGTGCGGATGAGATCTGGCAGCATGTTCCCCGCAAAACCCAGCAGCAGATCATCAAGAAGCAGCTCAAGTTCTACGTGATCGATGGCTACAAGGTGGCGCAGGATGCAGGAATGGGGAACCGCATCAACACCATCATGCAGACTTGCTTCTTCGCTATCAGCGGTGTGTTGCCGCGCGAGGAGGCCATCGAGCAAATCAAGAAGTACATCCAGAAGACCTATGGCAAGCGCGGCGACGCGGTTGTCCAGCAGAACTTCGAGGCAGTGGACGCGGCCTTGGCCCAGCTCCACCAGGTAACGGTGCCCGCCACGGTCACGGCCAACTTCGAAATTCTTCCCGCAATTCCTGCCGGAGGCTCCCGCATTCGTTCGCGACGTGCTCGGCATGATCGCAGACGGTCATGGCGACGATCTGCCGGTAAGCGCTCTTCCCGCCGGTGGCACCTTCCCCACAGGGACCGCCCAGTGGGAGAAGCGAAACATTTCGCACATCATTCCTGTCTGGGATAAGGACCTTTGCATCCAGTGCGGCAAGTGCGTCATGGTTTGCCCGCACGCAGTCATTCGCGCCAAGGTATTTGACGCGTCCCTCGCCGCCGGTGCGCCCGCAACCTTCAAGACCGCGAAGGCCAAGTGGCGCGGCATGGAACAGGATCTCTATAACCTGCAGGTCGCTGCGGAAGACTGCACCGGATGCAAGCTCTGCGTGGAAGTCTGCCCGGTGAAGAGCAAGAGCGAAGCCAAGCACAAGGCGCTGAACATGGAAATGCAGGCGCCGCTGCGCGAGGCTGAGCGCGACAACTGGAACTTCTTCCTGTCCATTCCGGAAGTGGATCGCAGCAGGTTGTCGCATTCACAGGTAAAGGACATCCAGCTTCTACAGCCATTGTTTGAGTTCTCCGGAGCCTGCGCTGGCTGCGGTGAAACACCCTACATCAAGCTGTTGACGCAGCTCTTCGGTGACCGTCTCTACATCGCCAACGCAACCGGTTGCTCCTCGATCTATGGCGGCAACCTTCCAACCACTCCGTACACCAAGAATCACGAGGGCCGCGGCCCAACCTGGTCCAACTCCTTGTTCGAAGACAACGCCGAGTTTGGATTCGGCATGCGCGCAGCCCTCGATCAGCAAAAGATTTACGCCGAAGGTCTGCTCGCGAGCCTGGCCCCAATCCTGGGCGAAACCCTGGTGAGAGAGACACTGGAAGCTCAGCAGAAGACCGAAACAGAAATCAACATACAACGCCAGCGCGTAACGGAGATACGCAGAAAGCTCTCAACGGTTGAATCTGTCCCGGCTCGCTCCTTGTTGTCGATCGTTGACTCGCTCGTTCGCAAGAGCGTGTGGATCGTCGGCGGCGATGGATGGGCATACGATATCGGCTTTGGCGGTGTCGATCAGGTGCTTGGATCGGGCAAGAACATCAAGATCCTCGTGCTCGATACGGAGACTTACTCCAACACCGGCGGACAGATGTCGAAGGCCACGCCTCGCGGAGCAGTTGCGAAGTTTGCCGCTGCCGGAAAGACCACCAGCAAGAAGGACATTGCGATGGAGGCAGTGAGCTATGGATCGGTGTACGTGGCCCGCGTCGCCATCGGCGCGCAGGACATGCACACCGTCAAGGCCTTCCAGGAAGCGGAAGCCTACGACGGTCCAGCCTTGATCATCGCCTACAGCCATTGCATCGCCCACGGCTACGACCTGTCGCATGGATTGGATCAGCAGAAGGCAGCGGTTGCCTCCGGCTACTGGCCTCTCATGCGCTACAACCCGATGCTCCGCGAAGAAGGCAAGAATCCGTTCCTGCTCGACTCCAAGGCGCCATCGATCGCACTCAAGGAGTACAGCTATCACGAGGCTCGCTACACCATGCTGGCTCGCAGCAATCCTGAGGCGGCGAAGATTCTCCTTCGCGAAGCGCAGGATGACGTCGAGCGTCAGTGGCGGGTCTACTCCGGCCGCGCTGCCATGGCTGGCCGCGCTGCTACCCCCGAAATCGCACCACCGGAAAAACCGGATGAAGTAGTCGTCCTCGGAAAGGGAGGTGAGGAATAATGATTGACCTGTCTACAGAATATCTGGGACTGAAACTGAAGAGTCCGCTCGTGGTTTCCTCCACGCCGCTCTCGCAGTCCATCGCCGCAATGCGCAGAATGGAGGATTGCGGCGCTGCTGCAATCGTCCTCTCCTCGCTCTTTGAAGAACAGTTGATCCTGGAGAGCCGCGCGCTCGACAACGATCTTTCCCGTGGTACTAACTCCTTTGCGGAGTCCCTCGACTACCTTCCGGAATTCGAAGACTATCGCCAGGGGCATGAGACTTACGTCGAACACCTGCGCAAAGCGAAAGCCGCTGTCTCCATCCCCGTTCTCGCCAGCCTCAACGGCGCCACCGCCGGTGGATGGACCCGCTTTGCCAAAGAATTGGAGCAGGCCGGAGCGGATGCGCTCGAATTGAACACCTACTCTCTCGCGACCGATCCGCTCGTCTCCAGCGCCGACGTGGAGAAGGGCCTCGTCGAATTGGTGAAGCAGGTAAAGCAGAGCGTCACCATTCCGGTAGCCGTCAAGCTTTCACCGTTCTATACCAGCGTTCCCAACCTGGCCGCGCAGTTGGACGCAGCAGGCGCGGACGCAATCGTGCTCTTCAACCGCTTCTATCAGCCTGACTTCGACATCGAGAATCTCGACGTTGTGCCCAGCCTGCACTTCAGCACATCGGAAGAGCTGCTGCTCAGGCTTCACTGGACCGCAATTCTGTACAGCCATGTCAAAGCGGACATCGCCATCACCGGCGGCGTCCACACAGCCGAAGACGTTCTCAAGGCCATGATGGCGGGCGCGCAGGTGGCCATGGTGGCATCGGCGCTGCACGTACAGGGAATCGATCACCTCATCACCCTGCACGACGAGGTGGTCCGTTGGATGACTAGCCATGAATACGAGTCCATCCGTCAGATGCGCGGCAGTTTGAGCCGTCGCTCCGTACCGGATACCTCCGCATTCGAACGCGGAAACTACATCAAGACCCTCAGCTCCTACACGCTTGAGAAGCCTACAACTTTGCAGTAAAAGACAAAGCAAACCTGCTGGTCTATGCCACCACGGCGCCTTCGGGCTCGTGGTGGTTTTCTTTGTGCGCTGTGTCGCACCTTCCTTCCCGAAAACGAAGGACAGATTGCCCTCATGCGTGCGAACTGTGTGATGGTCCTCACAGCCAGCGCCGCTTAAGGGGAAGAAAATCACAAGCGTTAACTATTCAGTGTTTTAGAGGGTGGGCCCCGCTCTTATCTGGTCTCTTTAACCAACTTGCGGTCTGGAGTTACGTACCATGAAGCTGACACCCGAGATGCTGGTGCTCATCGCTCCCTGCGTGTTACTCGCAGGAGTTGTGCTTCAGCTCTTGCTCGCGAGAGTGCTTACCCCGAGAGGGAAGGGCATTCTCGCCGTTTTGTCCTGCCTCCCCAGTTTGGGCGCAGTGCTGGCAATCTTTCCCATGGTCCGAAATGGTGCGGCAATTGACTTCACAGCCTTGCCGTGGGATGGGCCGCTTTCCGTCGTGCTTCACGTCGATGCGCTCAGCGCCATGTTCGCGCTCATGGGCACCGGCCTCGGCCTCATCGTCCTCTACTACTCCATTGACTACATGGCGAAGGACCCGGCAGCTACGCGCTTCTACGCCCTCATGCTCACATTCATCTGCGGCATGGTCGGCCTGGTCTACAGCGCCAATCTATTCGTCTTCTATCTCTGCTGGGAATTGATGGGACTCTGCTCCTTCTCGCTGGTCGGTTTCTGGTACAGGATAAGGAAGCCGTCGCAGGCGCGCGCAAGGTCCTGCTGATGACGCACCTGGCGGGCTATGGATTGCTCGTCGCCATCCTCATCATCTACAGCAGAACCGGCAGTGCTCTGTGGACCGATCCGGCAGTTGCGACTGCCTTCTCCCGCGGCGTCTTCATCCTCATGCTGGTAGCGCTGGCGGCCAAATCCGTCCAGTTCCCGCTGCATACGTGGATCCCCGAAGCGATGGCCGCTCCCACTCCCGTCAGCGCCCTGCTGCATGCTGCCTGTTACGTAAAGGCCGGCGTGTACCTCGCCGCACGAATGCACAGCTTCGCTCCCTGGCCGGCATCGTGGGGAGAAATCATGATGTGGACCGGCACCGTCACCATGATGATCGGCGTAATGTACGCCATGGTGCAGCCCGATCTGAAGCGCATGCTGGCCTTCTCCACCGTCAGCCAGATTGGCTACATGATCATGGGCATCGGCATCGGTACGCCCCTCGCCATCGCAGCCGGACTTCTGCACTGCCTGAACCACGGCTTCTTCAAGGGCGGACTCTTCCTTGCGGCGGGCGCGGTGCAGCATTCTGCCGGAACGCGGGACATGGATCTTCTCGGCGGACTATCAAAGAAAATGCCGCGCACCACCGTGTTCTGGCTCATCAGTGCCGGAGCCATGATGGGCATTCCCCGGCATGAGCGGATTCGCCAGCAAGTGGATGCTCTACACCGCAGCATTGCAGGCCGGACAAGTCATCCCCGCGCTGCTCGCCTGGGTTGCAAGTCGTCGGCACCGTCTTCATGTGCATCAAGGCCACCAGCGCCGTCTTCCTCGGCCCCACTACCGCGAATACTGAAAAGGCGCATGAGTCGCCAGCCACCATGGTCTGGGCGATGGGCCTATTCGCCGCCGGAAGCGTTGTTCTCGGCATCGCCCCGCAACTGGCCGTCCACTACGTCATCAATCCCATTCTTCCGCGTCCTCGGCATGGCCACGGTGCAGGTCACCTGGTTCGGCCTGACCAGTTCAGCAGGTGGATGGTGGACAGCCGGTGGCCTCATTCTGGTCGTCTTCTCGGCCGGCCATCGGCATCCTCGTTTACGCCATGGCAGGATCCTCCAAGGCAGTCGTCGTGCAAGGCCAAATGGCGCTCGCAGGATCAGGCTCGGGCGGCGGCGTAGGAGTCTTTACCGGCGGAGAAAGAATGCCGGGACCGGGACGTCTTCCCGCAAACGAGTTTTCCGCGATCCTGAAAAAGCATTTCGCCCCCGTCTTCCAGATCGCGGATGTTGACCGCTTCTACCTCGCAGGTTGGAGTGTGCTCCGCTCCGCCTCCGAATGGATCGCTGGTCGCGTTCGCACCGCCGAGAAACAGGCAATTGCCTGGACCGTAGTTTTGTTCGCGGTCATGCTTGGCAGCCTTCGCTGGCTCGCTCTACGAATCGTTCCCTCGGAAGTAAGCATCGCCCCACACATGCCGGTATTCCTGGCCGCAGCCTGCGCGATTGCACTCTGCGCGCTCTGTCTCAGTGCTTTCGCAATTGCGAAGTGGCGTCGTCTTGCGCCCCTCATGTTGTTGAGTGGCGCGACTGCCATAGCCGGAATGTTCGTTGCGTCTCCCACCTTGCGTCTGGGTCTCCTCGAACTCTCAGCCGTGCTTGCCGTCCTTCTCGTCTGGCAATGCCTGGGATCGAAGCTGGCGACGTGGACGTATCTCACCGTCGTCGCGCTCTCTGCATTCGGCCTCGTTGGCGGCCACTTGCTCATCGCTACCGGCCACCTGGAATGGGCACGCGCTCTCCTCATCAGCGGATTCTTCCTCAAACTGGCCATCGTCCCCATCTTTCTCTGGTTGCCGGTCGTCGCAGAAGCCCTGCCCGCCCTGGTCACCGGACTCGTCATCGCCGTGCTCGATATCGCCGCCTTCGGCGAACTGTACTTGCTTTCACAGTCCGACCCGTGGTTGATGTCTCCCCACGGGCTATGGCTGGGAGCATGCATAGCGTCCGCGTTGCTCGCTTCGATCCTCATGCTCACGCAGCGCAATCTCAAGCGCCTGCTGGCTCTTTCCACCATCGAGGACATGGGCTTTCTCACCCTCGGCGTCCTTGCTGCCGGCAAGATCGGCATGGAAGGCGCCATGATCGGCGCAGCCGTGCACGCATTGGCGAAAGCGCTGCTGTTCCTTTCGCTCAGCGCGCCGGAAGCCGATGGTGCCCTGTCCGAGGAGAGTCGCGGACTGGCAGCCCGCTATCCTCTTAGCGCTACCGCCTTTCTGGTAGGCATGCTGGCCGTACTCGGCGTACCTCCCACACTGGGCTTTGCCGGCCGCTGGAGACTCTTCGAGACCGCCGCGCAATCCGGCAAGTGGGTGCTCCTTGCATTTGTTCTTTCGTCCATGTTCGCGCTGCTGTCCTATGTCCTCGCACTCGGCCGTGTCTGGTGGGGTCCGCGGGAAGACAACGAGGCAACCGCGCACAGGGAACCGCTTCTGTTGTGCGTGACGGTAACAGCCATGGTGGTAATCCTGCTCGTGGCTGGACTTTGGCCAGACGCCGCAGCCGCACTGGTTCGGGGGTTATGATGAGCATCTTTAAACGCTTCGTTAAAAAATGCAGGACAAAGAGCCCCTGGCTTTTCCATATGAATACAGGGAGCTGCAACGGCTGCGACATCGAACTCATCAGTTGCCTGTCGCCGCGCTACGACGTCGAGCAGTTGGGCATCCACGTTGAAGGCAGCCCACGCCACGCCGATATTCTCTGCGTCACAGGGCCCGTCACCCGCAACTCGCTTGAGGCTGTCCGCACCGTCTATGGACAGGTGTGTCATCCCAAGGCCGTCGTTGCCCTGGGATCGTGCCCGGCGTCCTGCAACGTATTTGCCGGCAGCCCTGTAGTCGCCGGTCCGCTGAATCTTCACATCCCGGTCGATGTGTATGTGCCGGGATGCCCTCCCCATCCGGACGCGATTGTTGCAGGAATCGCGAAAGCAGCAGCAATTCTTGCTGAACGGGGCGTGCCGGAATCCTGCAAAGGAGAGCCACAACAATGACCCTGACTTCGGCTCTGCTTCGCTTCCTCATCTTTCCCGGCCTGCTGTTTTGTATTCCGGCAGCCTGGCTATTCCTGTGGGGCGAACGCAAAGCTATAGCCCGGATGCAGCGACGGATCGGTCCGCCCTTGCTGCAGCCCATGTACGATTTCGTAAAACTGCTCGGCAAACGGTCCCCTGCGCGCCAGGGCATCGAAGGCGTAATGCTGAACCTCTGGCCGGCGATCTCTGTTGTTTCCATGGTCGGTGCCATTGTTCTGCTTCCCGTTCTTCCCGGCAGTGCAGGTTTCTCCGGTGACGTGATCCTGCTGGTCGCTCTGCTCGAAATGCCGTCTATCTGCCTCATCCTCGCGGGCTTCACCTCCGGATCGCTCTTTGGCGAGATCGGCTCCACCCGCGAAGCCGTCCTCAGCGTTTCGAATAACCTCGTTTTTCTCGTGGCCGTCGTCATGATCGCGGTATCGCAGCATACCTTCCGCCTCACCGACCTCGCGGGTCCATCCACGAATCCCGGGCACTGGCTGGGAGTACTCGGAATCCTGCTCTGCATACCAGCCAAACTTCACCTCAATCCCTTCTCCACCTCCAGCGCCGAACAGGAAATCTATGCCGGACCGTTGACGGAATACTCCGGCCCCGCACTCGGCATGTGGGAACTCGCCCATGGAATGGAGTGGCTCGCACTGACCGGCCTGGTGGCAACACTCGTTCTGCCGCACAGCGGTGCGTGGTGGATCGATGCCCCTGTCTTTGTCCTCGTCTCCTTCGGCCTGGTGTTACTGCTGGCCGCAGTCGCCGCCGCAACCGCACGACTCACGCTCAATCGTGCCATCCGGTTCTACTGGCGATGGGCGCTCGTTCTGGTGGTACTGGCCGCCTCTTCCGCGATTTATATGAGGATGAAACCATGAAGATCCTGCGCCTCATTCTCGACAATCTGAAACGCGGAACGCTTACCTCGAAGTTCCCCGAGAAGCAGCCCGTCAGCCCCAACTACCGCGGCATGGTTTCCATCGATTCTGAACGATGCGTCGGTTGCGGCCAGTGCGCCTATAGCTGCCCCTCCTGCGCAATGGAAGTGCATCGCGAGGGCGACAACTATCAGTGGAAGTACGACGCCGCAAAGTGCACCTTCTGCGGACGCTGCATCGATCGCTGCAAGCTCCACCTGCTCACCATGGCAACCGAACGGCCGCCGGTGTACGAGCATCAGGGCGATTTAAAGCAGGAGTTCAACATGGTTCGCAAGCGGCCCGTGCGGCCACCCGCTCCCGTGAAAAAAGAAGAAGCTGCCCTGGAGTCCGCAGTACCGGTAGCAAAGGCTGAACCAGCAAACGAAGAAGTGGCGTCTGCCGCCGCAGTCAATCCGGCGGTCAAAGAAAACGAGCCGCCGCCAGTGATTCGCGGAGCGGCCGAGCAGACGATTTAGCAAGCAGGGAACTCGCCGCCCTCGGCCCTGGAAATGAATCGGGCTCCCCGGCTGAAGTGCAGGAAAGGTGGAATCATCGTGGCAACTACGAGCGCTGTTCTCGATAAATCACTCGTCGATCTGGGACTGGGCGAAAACTGGGAACTCAGAAATGGAACATGGTGGGCGACGCTCCCCGCGCAACTCGTCCGTCCGGCCGCGTCGCAGCTGCTGGCCATTCACGCGCGCTTCATCACCATCACCGCCATCGAACTCACCAGCCACGAACTCCGCATGGATTATCACTGGGATCTCGGCGGCCAGATCGTAACCCTCGCCGTCATCGCCGACGGCAAATTGATCGACAGCATCGCCGACATCTCGCCCGGCAGCGGACTGGGCCGAACGCGAGATACACGAATACTTCGCCGTCGAGTTTCCCGGCCGCGTGGATACCATGCCCCTCATGTTGAGGATGGGAGACGAACTCGGCATCAACCTGCATAAAGGCGGAACAGAATGAGCTATCGCATCCCCATCGGTCCCTATCATCCCGCCCTCGAAGAGCCCTACAAACTCGACCTGGTCTGCGAAGGCGAGACAGTCAAAGAGGCCGTCCTCCACGTGGGATTTAACTTCCGCGGCATTGAATTTCTCGCCGAGCGCCGCAACTATTTCCAGGCCATCACGCTGGTGGAGCGCGTCTGCGGCATCTGCTCCAACGTTCACTCGCTCACCTTCTGCCTGGCCGTTGAAAAGCTCGCGAACCTCACTCCGCCGGATCGCGCCCTCTACATCCGCATGATCGTCTCCGAGCTCGAGCGCCTGCACTCGCACATCCTCTGGGCAGGAATCGCCGCCAAGCTCATGGGATTCAAGACCATGTTCATGACCTGCTTCGCCATCCGCGAAAAAGTGATGGATGCGCTCGAGGTCATCTCCGGCAATCGCGTCAACTACGGCATGAACTGCTTCGGCGGAGTCAACCGCGACATCACCGACCCGCAAGCCGTCCTCAACATCATCGACGTGCTCGAAAAAGAAATCACCCGCGAAATCATCCCCGTCTTCACCACGGATAAAACTGTCGCGTCCCGCTGCGCCGGAATCGGTGTCCTCACCAACCAGCAGGCAGTATCGCTGGGCATCCTCGGACCGCTCGCGCGCGCCTCGGGAGTCGACAAGGATCTCCGCCGCGACGCCCCCTACCTCGCCTACGACCGCATGGAGTTCTCCGTGCCCGTGCAGCAGGACGGCGATGTCCGCGCCCGCGTCGTGGTTCGCGCACTGGAAATGTTGGAGAGCTGCAAAATCATCCGTCAGGCACTCACCACGATGCCCGCAGGCGCATTCAAAGGCCCGGATCCGGTTCGCGTCAAGGTTCCGGCAGGCAACGCGCTGGCACGCATTGAAGCCCCACGCGGAGAGGTCTTCTACTCCGTCACGTCGAACGGCACAGACACTCCAGCCCGTGTCCGCGTCCGCACTCCAACTTTTATGAACATGCCCACCATGCGCTATTCAGTCCTCGGCGCAGAGTTGGCCGACGCCCCACTCATCCAGGCCTCCATCGATCCCTGCTACTCCTGCACCGATCGCTAAGAGCCCGGATGCGGACTTATGCTGCCGATGCGGACTTATGCTGCCACCCTTTTCAGCGCTATGCTGCCGCATTGGCGCGTCTGGCAAGGGCGAAGCTGCGAAACCAGGTCGGAGGCCCCAACAACCCGCAAATTCTGTCGACCCATAAGTAATCGCCGACCAGCCCACGATCCTACCGCATCCAATTGCAAGGATCAGTCGCCTTCTGAGTGTTTAGTGAGACGTAAGTCTATGAACGTGGACTCGATAGGGTCACCTATCTGTACCACGACACCGACCTCATCGAGGTGCGATTCACGGTTGAGAATGCGGCATTTCGAGGCTCTGCGGATGCGTATGTCGGCACCGGGGTCTGCTCGAAGCGGCCGCCGTCCTAGAGGGATTCCCGAAGGATAGCCGAGACGACTAGAGAAGTCGTGCTTCGGAGCAGCAGGTCCAAGCTCTGCTGGCGGATCAGTCCGCCTCAACTTCTACTGCAAAGACGGTGGCGGGCCACGCGGCGTTTCGAGCAGAGATCGAGCAAGACTATCAAGGACTGCGAGCAAGTACAGTGCGCGACGTCTTCGTAGATTTCGAGCCGCCTCGTTGGACCACGTCTTCGCATAATGAGGCTTGCGGCAAGTAGAAATGGCAGCATCATGGCGCCTACACGCAGAGTTGTTAATTTCGGCAACCTGATTTGCAAGAAGCCGCTGATCGTCAACGGTGTCTCGGTGCAAGATTCCATCAACTGCTGGTCTATCACCACTCGAGTAACCGGCATTAAATCAGTGAGCCCTCAGTCCGACAGCTGCCGGGTGCCCCATCCTTCGCTCGCGAAGGGTGGGATAACAAATACACCAAAATCCCGACACCTTGATTCGCGAAGTAACCCACTCTGTTCGTTTCTCCAGGGGGCCCGCGTCCCCACGCAGTTCAAAGAGTCTTTGAAAGGGCACGGCTTCAGCCGTGCCACAACCATCCCAAATGAAACGGGGCTTTAGCCCCCGAGGGCGTCTTCATCAGCCGAAGCACTACGGCTCCGCTCCTTCTTACTCCAGCAGCTTTTTAATCTCCGCCACAGCCTCTGGAATCGCCCTCCGCACCGGCTCGCTCAACTCCTCTGACATCTCGAACGACGCTCCCCCCACCGTCACCGCAAACGCGCGCTTCGGCGACGCCGCGAAAATCTCCGCAGCCATCGCCAGCAACCTCGCAGGATCCACATTGTGCGTCAGGCTTGCATTGTTTTCGCACGCAGCCGCAACAGGGAATACCGCCACCTCGCCCGCCGCCGCCACCGCCGAGCAATCCACGAACACCACCGTCTCCGCAAGGCTGATGGGCTCAGCCATCTCCGGCGTAAGCTGATGCGCGACCACCACCTCTACATCGGTTAGCGACGTGTCGCCGTCCAGCCGTTCAGCGATCGCCCACCCCACCCCGTCATCCCCGCGCAGCGCGTTGCCGCAAGCCAGCACCAGTTTTCGAGCCACCGTTAAGCTTCTCCAAATCGCACAAGTATCCGCTCAAACAAAAGAACAGCCGCCCGAGTTGCGAACGGCTCCTTAATTTTCGCCTGTATTCAGTAAAAAAGTCTGTTCTCACAAGCCGCTTTTGACAGGTCACGGCCTTAGCCGTGACCTGTCTGGGCCTTTCGCTAACCGGCCTTTCGCTAACCGCTTTTTAGCTGACCGGAGTTTCGCTAACCGCTTTTTAGCTGACTCTAGCGGTGAATCTCGTCGATCCTGTCTCCATTCGGACCAACCAGTTCGATCGAAAGCGGCATTTGTCCGAAAGCATGCGTCGAGCAGCTCAGGCAGGGATCGAATGTGCGGATCACCGCCTCCACACGATTCAGCATGCCCTGTTCGAGGGTCTTCCCGTTTACGTACTTTTTCGCCGCCTCCAGCACGCCGCGATTCATCGCGTTGTTGTTCTGTCCCGTGGCGATCACCAGGTTTGCATATTGCATCTGTCCTTTGTCATCCACCTTGTAGTGGTGCATCAGCGTGCCCCGCGGAGCCTCGGCCACGCCCGCTCCCTCCAGCCTGTTCACGCCGGCGGTGGCGCGCACATGCTTGTCGAGAATAAGCGGATCAGTGAGGATCCGTTCGATCATCTCAATGCCATAAAGAATGTCGATCAGTCGCGCGTAGTGATAATGGAATGACCCCAGCACCGGACCATACGACAGCTTCTTGAATTGCTGCAACTCCTCGTCGGCCAGCGGAGTGCCCATCGAATTCGCGATGTTCAGCCTAGCCAGCGGCCCCACGCGATAGCTGCCCTGCGGATAGCCCAGCTTCTTGTAATACGGAAATTTCACATAGGAGAATTCTTCAACCGCTTCGCCGAAATGATCTTCAAATTGCGCTGCGTGAATTCCGTCCTCAAGTATGTTGCCTTCCGCATCGATCAGCCGCAGTGCGCCGTCGGTGAATTCCACGCTGTTGTCCTCGTTCACAAGGCCGAGGAAGAGCGACGGGAAATTCGCAAAGTGGTCAATCTCGTCCGTAAAGTTGGGAACGATCTGCTTGTACCAGTTCAGCGCGTACTTGATGTTCTTGTACGCCTCCGGAATCATCGCCAGTATTTCGTCACGCTTGGCGCCCGCCAGCGGCTCCGTCACTCCACCCGGAATTACCCAGCCGGGATGAATGCGTTTGTTCCCAAGCAACTCGATAATGTGCTGGCCAAAACGCCGCAGTCCAACGCCGCCGCGGCCGAGTTCCGGCTTCGCCGCCACCACGCCAAACAAGTGCCGCGTAGCAGGATCCGCATCCATTCCCAGCAGCAGGTCCGGTGAGGAGAGATAGAAGAAGCTCAGCGCGTGTGACTGCACCATCTGCGCCAGGTTCAACATTCGCCTCAGTTGCGCAGCGGTATGCGGAATCTCGACCGACATAATCGCCTCGCAGGCTTTTGCGGACGCGATCAGATGGCTCACCGGGCAGATGCCGCAGATGCGCGCCATCAGGCTCGGCATCTCGTAGAAGGGGCGGCCCTCGCAGAACTTCTCGAATCCGCGAACCTGGGTCACGGTGAAGAATGCTTGTTGAACAACGCCATCGTCGTCGGCCTTCAGCGTGATCTTGCCATGACCTTCGAGACGCGTTACTGGATCAATGGTTATGGTTTGCGACATCGTAATCTCTCCTACGCACCAAAGCGGGTTAGGCTGGAGATGTCCGGCGTCTTGCCGGCCAGCAGGTCACTCAGAACCGTGTAGAAGGTATCTGCCGAGGGAGGACATCCCGGCAGAAAGACGTCAACAGGCACAAACTCGTGCACCGGGCGCACCCTCGCGTGCAACTTCGGCACCAGCTTGCAAGGCACTTGCTGCTGCAGGCTCGCTGTATCAAAGAAGGCCCTGTCGGTTACAGCCTTGACACCAAATTGATTTCTCATCGAAGGAACATTGCCGGCGACGGCGCAGTCTCCCATGGCGATCAGCATCTTGGTGTGTTTGCGGATGTGGCGAATCTTGTGCTCATCCTCGTCGCTCGAAACTGCTCCCTCGACCAGGGCGATATCCACATTCTCAGGAAATACCTTGAAGTCCACAATTGGACTAAATACGAGGTCGAATTGACTGCTCAAATCGATCAGACGCTCATCCATATCGAGAAACGACATGTGGCATCCCGAGCAGCCATCCAGCCAGACCGTTGCCAGTTTGATTTTGCTCATCGTCCTTCTCTCATCACGTTCAGGTTAATCAGGAAGTCAGGATACTTGGGATGTTCGGTGCCCACCTTGCTCTTGTCGAACAACGCGCCGGTCGGGCATACCTGGACGCACTTGCCGCAGCGGGTGCAACTGGACGATCCCCACTCTTCATGCAAATCCGTAATTACGATCGAATCGATTCCCCGGCCCATCACGTCCCAGACATGCGCGCCCTCTACCTCGGCGCACACACGAACGCAGCGCGAACACAAAATGCAGCGATTGTGATCGGCAACAAAACGTTCGTGCGAAGCGTCCACGGTAAACGTCGCCGTGCGGTAGGGCAGCCGTACATGATTCAATCCCTGCGACTGTGCCACACTCTGCAATTCGCAATGTCCATTCGCCACGCACACAGAACAAATGTGGTTGCGCTCTGCGAACAGCATCTCAAGAATCGTGCGGCGATACTTCTGCAGCTTTTCTGAGTTGGTGGTTACTTCCATGCCCTCGTTTACGGTGGCTACGCAGGCCGGCAGCAGCTTGTTCAGGCCCTTGATCTCGACCAGGCACAAGCGACACGCACCTACGTCACTCAGTCCGTCCAGGTGGCAGAGCGTCGGAATGTTGATGTCGTTCTCCCGCGCTACTTCCAGAATCGTCTGGCCAGCGCGGGCACTTACATCTTTTCCGTCAATGGTGAGTGTTTTAATCTCAACGGCGGCAGCACTCATGCGTTCACCTCCACGGCCGAGGCGGAGCATGCACATACGCCTGCGGAGCAACGTTTGTTCTCAATGTGATCGATGTACTCGTGTTTGAAGTAGCGAAGAGTGCTGAGGACGGGATTCGGAGCAGTCATCCCCAGGCCGCAAAGACTCGTGTCCTTGATGACGCCGCAAAGGTCCACCAGCAGATCGAGATCTTCATACGTGCCTTCACCATTGCAGATCTTGGTCAGGATGCCGAACATCTGCGCCGTGCCCGCCCTGCAGGGAATGCACTTGCCGCAGGATTCCGTCATGCAGAACTCGACGAAGAAGCGCGCCACATTCACCATGCACGAAGTGTCGTCCATGATAATCATGCCGCCCGATCCCATCATCGTTCCCACGGCGGTCAGCGCGTCGTAGCTGATGTTCAGGTCGAGGTGTTCTTCCGGCAGGCAACCGCCGGAGGGCCCGCCCGTCTGCACTGCTTTGAACTTGTGCCCGTCGGGAACGCCGCCGCCAATGCCGAAAATGATCTGGCGAAGCGTCATGCCCATGGCGATCTCTACCAGCCCGGTATTCGTAATCTTGCCGGTCAGTGCGAAGACCTTTGTTCCCTTGCTGCGCTCCGTGCCCATGCCCGCAAACCACTCCGCGCCATTGCGAATGATGGGTGCAATGTTCGCAAACGTCTCAACGTTGTTGATCAGCGTCGGTTTGCCGAACAGTCCCGATACAGCAGGGTAGGGAGGACGAGGCCGCGGAGTTCCGCGCTTGCCCTCAATGGAAGCGATCAGCGCCGTCTCTTCGCCGCAGACAAATGCGCCTGCGCCGATTCTGATTTCGATGTCGAAATTGAAATCCGTCCCACCGATGTTGTTGCCCAGGAAGCCCCGTCTGCGTGCTTCGCGCAACGCAATCGTCAGCCGTTCAATTGCCAGTGGATACTCCGCGCGGACATAGAAGAAGCCACGGCTTGCTCCCACTGCATATGCCGCAATCGTCATGCCTTCAATCACGCGCTGCGGATCGCTCTCGAGAACGCTACGGTCCATGAAGGCGCCCGGATCGCCCTCGTCGCCGTTGCAGATCACATACTTCAGGTCGCCGACAGCCTTCGCAACCGTGCCCCACTTCAGGCCCGCGGGATATCCACCACCGCCACGACCGCGTAGACCGCTCTTCGAAATCTGGTCCACCACGGCGCCGGGACTCATGTCCGTCAGCGCTTTCAACAGAGCCTTGTAGCCGTCATGCGAAATGTATTCGTCAATCTTCTCAGGGTCGATGTGGCCGGAGTTTTCCAGCACCACGTGAACCTGGTCTTCAAAGTATTCGCGCAGGTCGCACTTCAACTCGGCAACCGGCTCTTTATCCAGGCTGTCGATAATGCGTCCCGCGTCTTCCGCCTTCACCCCCTGGTAAAGAACGTCGGCCGACTCAACCAGCACCAGCGGACCCGCCGCGCACGGTCCAAGACATCCCGTCCTGCGAACCAGCACTCTTTTGCCCGAGGCTGCGGCTTCCTTGATCAAAGATTCCCTGATCTTGTCGCTGTGTTGCGACATGCAGCCCATCGCCATGCAGACATTCAATTCGTAGTCGTACTTGTCATGCTCGCGCAACGCGGTTTCGGATATCTGCTCCAGTTCTTCAATATTCATTGGACCTCCCACCTTTCCAGCTGATCCACCATGCCCTGGGACTCGACGCGGATCACCAGCTCACCATCGATCAGGGCCACCGGCGCCTGTCCGCAGGCGCCCACGCAGCGGACTGTCATCAATGCGATCTTGCCGTCCTTGGTCGTATGCCCCTGCTTGATGTTCAGGTGCTTCTCGCCGTCGGCTACCAGCTTGTCGGCGCCCTTGATGTAGCAGGCCGTCCCCGTGCAGATCGTGCAGGTGTGGTCCGCTGGCGGCTTCAGGCTGAAGTGGTGGTAGAACGTCACCACCCCGTACGCCTGGCTCAACGGCACGCGCAGCGACTTGGCCACAAACTTGATGGAATCGTCATCCAGAAATCCGAAGGAGGACTGTACCGTGTGAAGTGTCTCGATAAGCGCCTGCCGTGCATAACCGTGGCGGCGCATGGTTCCGTTAACGATCTTCCATCGCTTGTCTTCGGATGGCAGAGGCGGCATTTGATAAGCTGGCACGTTTCCTCCTGCTGATGACCTGCAATCATGCCCGCCCGCCCTGACTCCCCGCGATTCCTGCGACTTCGGCGACTCCGCCAACGTCCGGTTTTCAATGGAAGGGGGAACCAGTAGCCCCGGCCCGGCAATGCAATGCAAGATCTGCGATGTTTATAGCTTCAGAAGGACGACATGATCGGTGACCGCTGTCACTCCTGTAAATGCGAATGGAATCAAGGACAGGTGGCCCATTCAAGCCTTCCGTTGGCTTGAGCGGGATAACGGGTGCCCCAGGTCTCGCATTTGAGACCTGGGATAGCGAGGATCGACGGAAACCCTACATCTAGATTGAGAACAAAAGCGGGTGCCCCAGGTCTCGCATTTGAGACCTGGGATAGCGAGGATCGACGGAAACCCTACATCTAGATTGAGAACAAAAGCGGGTGCCCCAGGTCTCGCATTTGAGACCTGGGATAGCGAGGATCGACGGAAACCCCACATCTAGATTGAGAACAAAAGCGGGTGCCCCAGGTCTCGCTTTTGAGACCTGGGATTCAGCAACATCCAGCGTTTACTTTGTGCTGGTGTTGAGCCTGAGATAAATCTGGCTCTCGTTGTTGGCGTTCAGAGCAGGATAGAACAAATCGTAGATCCCGCCCTTCTTCAGTGGAGCAAAAGCAGGGCTGAGCACGCCGGCCGGCAGATTCTGCGGAGCGCCAAATTTCCCCCCACCTAGGCCGGCCACAGGAAAGGCGCGGTTCACCACCAGGTCCGGCACACCATCTCCATTGAAGTCAACCACGTTCAGGAATTGAGGAAGGAAACTCGAGGTCCCGCTGGCCCAGGCAAATCCACCGCCCGTTTTAGCCAGCAGAGTCGCAATTCTCGGCTTGGCACCCGCGATCTGTTTCCCCGTCGCATCCACCCTGTAATTCAAGCCGGCAATCAGGTCCGTCTTGCCGTCGCGGTTCAGATCGGCAGCGGCAAGCGAAAACACGCTCCCGTCGCAAGTGTAGGAGTTATCCGCGAGGAACGATCCATCGCCTTTTCCATAGCGATAATGAATAGCAAATGCGTTCTTTGTGTTCGGCTTCGGTCCTTCGTCACCCCAGGCAATGTCAAGCTTGCCGTCCCCGTTGAAGTCGCCAACAGTGGCCGCTCCCACTGCAATGTAATTGTTCTCAAGTGGCGCCTCCTGTGCAGTATTTTCCTGGAACACGCCACTGCCCTTGTTCAGGAATATCTGGAGACTGCCCGGACCGGGAGCGTCCGATGGCGCCGACGCCACCAGCGCGAAGTCGATCTTTCCGTCCTTGTTGAAGTCCCCCGCCACGCATGAGCCGCCGCTGCCATAGCCCAGGTACAGAAAGGTTGTGTTGGTAAAGTGTCCTTTCCCGTCACCCAGCGAAACAGCGAAGACTCCCAAATAGGATGCCGGATCGCCCGGCTGACCATTATCATCATCGCCCGTGTAGCAGGAGACCTCATCGCCAAAGCCATCCCCGTTCACGTCGTAGAAGACAGGAGCGAACTCGACAGCATTTGTCGGACCACCGGAAGTCGCAATCGGACTCGTTGAGAATCCCCCATTCCCGTCGCCGAGATAGACATTGGCTCCGAATGTGTTGTGGACGAGCAGGTCCGTGTTGCCATCGGCGTTCAGATCGAGCGTCACGGGCGTGGAATTAGCCATTATTCCGAGATCCATCGGAGAACCGAATGTGATGGTCTGGGCGGTAAGAGGGGTTAAGGCGACGAACGTGCCGAGGGCACAGAGCGAACAGCGCAAAGAGAAGCTCAGCATGGGGAAACGCTCCTAGTCCACTCAGACGCGCGCACAGACCCCCAGGTTTCAGCCATTATCACGGCTGCCCCATCTCTCGCGTTTGAGATGTGGGACAGCGATCTCAGCGGGTGCCCCAGGTCTCGCGTTTGAGACCTGGGATGGCGATGCTCAACGAAAACCCCAGATCTAAAATCCCTGAGATGTGGGATAGGCGGGTGGCCCGGATCTCAATCCCAGAAGAAAAGCGGGTGCCCCAGGTCTCGCGTTTGAGACCTGGGATAGCGATGCTCAATGAAAACCCCAGATCTAAAATCCCTGAGATGTGGGATAGGCGGGTGGCCCGGATCTCATCCCAGAAGAAAAGCGGGTGCCCCATGTCTCGCGTTTGAGACCTGGGATAGCGATGATCAACTAATGCCCCAGATCTAAAATCCCTGAGATGTGGGATAGGCGGGTGGCCCGGATCTCAATCCCAGAAGAAAAGCGGGTGCCCCATGTCTCGCGTTTGAGACCTGGGATGAGCGAGACCAGCTCAATGCCCCACCTCTGAAATAACTCACCAACGCGAGTGGGTCTCTGAAACCTGGGATACGATGATCGCATGCCAAAAGACCTCATCCGATACCAGCATTCAGGTGATCTCCATTTCGTCACCTTCAGCTGTTATCACCGGCAGCCATTCCTCGGAACATCAGGCGCAAGAGACCTCTTCGAACACTCCCTGGAAACAATGCGTATACGTTACGGCTTCTACGTGAGCGGATACGTCGTAATGCCGGAGCACGTTCATATACTCATTAGCGAACCGGAGAGTGCAGTTCTGGCGAGAGCGCTTCAGGCTCTCAAGTTGTCCGTAGCTGTGCAGCGAACGGAACGGCCCTTCTGGCAAGCCCGCTACTACGATTTCAATGTTCATACAGAACGAAAGCGCACGGAGAAGTTGAGGTACATGCACCACAATCCCGTGACACGCGGCCTGGCTGCGGAGCCGGATCAGTGGCCGTGGTCCAGCTTTCACCACATCCTCACCGGCGACCGCGGAGTCGTTGAAATTGAATCCCAGTGGACCGCCGCGCGAAGAGAACCCGCCGTCGTAGAATCCCAGATCTCAAAGCGAGATGGGGCGAACACGCCATATTGCGTTACCCATTCGTGAGGGGCTGAGAATGTCAATCGAGAAAATATTTGTTCTCATACTGGATATTGTTGTGGGTTTGTTAGGTTTGGTCTTTCAGTGGCGGGTGGCCCAGATCTCAATCCCTCAACAAAAGCGGGTGCCCCAGGTCTCGCTTTTGAGACCTGGGATAGCAATCTCAATGACGAAGATGAAAAATCGACTCAAGGGAGAAATCCCAACTGCAAAATTTAACTGGACTCGCCGAACAGTTTTGCGCTGACTCCTTGCTAACTCGCGTCGAAGACGCGCGCTAACCGCTTCTTAGCTGACCGGACTTTAGCTGACCGCTTTTTAGCTGCGCGAAGCGTCTAGCTGACCGCTTTTTAGCTGCGCGAAGCGTCTAGCTGACCGCTTTTTAGCTGCGCGAAGCGTCTAGCTAACCGCTTCTTAGCTGCGCGAAGCGCAAGCGCCTAGCTAAGCGGAGGCAGCCAAGCGGAAGACCCAACCAGAAACACAACCCCGACAGCGACACTGTACACAGCGCCCGCCCATGCCACCCAGTGATACAAGTGCGGCCTGCTGTTTCCCGCTCCGAATAGGCCGCCGAGCGAGGCGGTCATCAGCGTATTCATCCCCACCAGTCCAATCGCGAAGGCGCCCAGCCCCATAAACCCTTTGGCCGTGCCGCCCAGCGAGGCAGCCAGCAGAAACAGCATCAACTGGCTGGGAGTCTCTGCGCCGAGTCCGTGGACGATTCCAATCACGAAGACCGATTTTCCGCTGTAGTTCCAGTTGAACGGCGCGGGGCAGGGAGCATCCGGATTCGAGATCCGGCGAACTCTCCACCATGCCCAGTTGATGCCGGAAATCAGCACCGCCAGGCGGCTTTGGATGCGGTGGTGCGTGTGCTTCTTCGATTTCAAACTTGCCACCACGCCGATACCCAGCGCGATGAGCGTGATGCCAATCAGTCGTTCGGTCCAGGAGTTGAGTCTCTCCGGCAGGGAGATGTGCAGCATGATGACCGCCGCGCCCAACGCGACCACCGTCAGCGCATGGCCGAGAGCGTAGGTCACGCCCAGCCGCATGCTCTTCTTCCACGACGTCTGAACGGCCGCTATGTCGGAAATTGCCGCGAGATGGTCGTAGTCAAACCCATGGCGCAGACCGAGCAGTGCACAGGAGAGAAGAGCGAGTTCGAGCTGCCAGTTCATGCGTCCTTGCTTTCAACGGCTACTATTCGAACCGGAGGGCATGCGGATTCTTCCGGTCATCTGGCCCTCACAACATTGTGACACCAATTTCTAAATCTTATGCGTGACGCAGCGCACTCGATGTGCGCTGGGCCATCATTCCAAGTGATACAAATCACATAATCAAGCCGTGACAGAGGGCTAGAATCATGTCATTCCGCGTTGCAAAGTGGAGCATGAAGTGGCCTCCAGCATGTCAAATCGACGCGTTTTTGCAACATTGCTCGTGAAAAACCGTAAGTAACTGAATTGAGGTCGTTTATGTGTCTCGCAATCCCCGGTAAGCTGATTGAAAAGTACGAAAAAGAAGGCATACTAACCGGAAAAGTACAGTTCGGAGGCATCACCCGCGAGGCCTGTTTGGACTTCCTTCCAGAGGCCCAGGTTGGCGAGTATGTCCTTGTACATGTTGGGTTTGCGATCAGCCGCATCGACGAAGAGGAGGCCCACAAAACCTACGAATATCTAGAGCAAATGGGAATTGTAAGCGAAGAACTAGGTGAAGTAGAGCCACAACCCGTCTCGAATCAGTCGGATAAGCCATGAAATACATCGACGAATACCGCGACGAAAAAGTAGCAAAAAACCTGATCTCCAAGCTAAACACCATCGCCAAGCACCCATGGGTGTTGATGGAAGTCTGTGGTGGTCAAACACATACGCTCATGCGGTATGGCATCGACGAGATGTTGCCCGCAAAAATGGAGATGGTTCACGGCCCAGGCTGCCCCGTATGCGTAACCCCATTAGAAACAATCGATAAAGCAGTAGCATTGGCGGAACGGAGCGAAGTAATCCTTGTTTCTTACGGAGATATGCTGCGCGTGCCGGGGTCGTCGACTGATCTATTGCACGTGAAAGCGCGCGGCGGCGACGTTCGCATGGTGTATTCGCCACTTGAGAGTCTCAAGATTGCTCGCGAAAATCCAACCCGAGAGGTAGTCTTCTTCGGCATTGGATTTGAGACCACGGCTCCTGCAAATGCGGCGGCTGCGTGGCAGGCAAAACGCCTTGGCATTAAGAACTTTTCTCTGCTTGCATCGCATGTACTCGTCCCGCCGGCGGTCAGCCTTTTGCTGTCGTCTCATGAAAATCGCGTGCAAGGGTTGATTGCGCCCGGGCATGTCTGCGCGATCGTCGGTGTCCGCCAATACGAAGTGTTGTCAGAGCAATTTCATATTCCAATCGTGGTGGGGGGATTTGAGCCGGTTGATCTGCTGGAAGCCATTGTGATGTTGACGGCCCAGTTAGAAGAAGGCCGAGCCGAGGTTGAGAACCAGTACTCTCGTTCGGTTGCATCGGCGGGAAACATTCGCGCCCAGCAGCTTGTTGCGGAAGTCTTCGAGGTCTGTGATCAAAAATGGCGCGGCCTTGGTCTTGTGCCTCGGAGTGGCCTGAAGATGCGCGGAGCATTTTGCGCGCATGACGCGGAAGCAAAGTTCGATCTGCATGACATCGCGGTGGACGAACCGGCTGAGTGCATCAGCTCGGAAATTCTGCGAGGCCTGAAACGTCCGACAGATTGCCCGGCCTTTGGTACAAGGTGCTCACCAGAGTCGCCACTGGGTGCGCCGATGGTGTCAGCGGAGGGCGCGTGTGCCGCCTACTACCACTATCGCCGGCACGAGGCTGTGAACCTGGTTTCGATTGGGGGCAACTAGTGGCTAGCTCTGTGTCTCCGGCGTTGGCGTGTCCCCTGCCTATCTCGACGAATACACACGTTGTGCTTGGGCATGGAAGCGGGGGAAGGCTCTCTGCAGATCTGATGCGCGACATATTTCTTCCAGCCTTCGGCAATGCGACATTAGACCGGCTGGACGATCAGGCCATTGTGGAGATGGGGAGCGGGCGTATCGCATTCAGCGCGGATTCGTTTGTGGTAAAGCCGCTCTTCTTTCCCGGCGGAAATATTGGCGAACTTGCAGTCTATGGGACAGTGAACGATCTCGCGGTCGGCGGCGCCGATCCAAAATATCTGAGCGCCTCATTCATTCTCGAAGAAGGGCTGCCGCTGGAGTTGCTGGCCCGGATTGTGAACGCAATGAGTGCGGCAGCGAAGCGCGCCGGTGTCTCGATTGTTACCGGAGACACAAAGGTCGTGGAGCGGGGAAGCGGCGACCAGGTGTTTATCAATACCTCTGGTATCGGATGTGTTCCGCACGGGCTGCAACTCTCGTCTTCATTGGTTAAGCCGGGCGACCACATTCTCCTAAGCGGACCGCTTGGCGATCACGGAATCACGATCCTTTCGCAACGCGAGGGCCTTGAAGTCGACGGGGACTTGCAGAGCGATGCTGCGCCTTTGCATTCGCTTGCCCAGGCAGTCATCCGTACGGCGCCAAATGCGCGGTGCATGCGCGACCTCACCCGGGGTGGTTTGTCGAGTGCATTAAATGAGATTGCCGGAAGCGCTCGTGTGGGCATGGAAATCGACGAGCGAAGGATACCAATCCGCGAGACCGTTCGTGGGGCGTGTGAGTTATTTGGCCTTGATCCGCTATATGTAGCTAATGAAGGCAAGCTGATCGCCATCGTTCCCGCTGAAGAAGCGGCGGCTACGCTGGCTGCGATGAAGTCCGACGAAACAGGCGCAGACGCAACGGATATTGGAGTAGCGACGGAAGCCCACGTCGGACTTGTAACCATGCGAACGGCGCTAGGAACCATGCGAGTGGTGGATATGCTTGCGGGCGATCAACTGCCCCGCATTTGTTGAGGGAGCATGCACGAACTATCCATTGCCGAATCCATTCTCGACGCAGTCCGTAAAGAGATCGCGATGAACCCCGGCACTGTGCCAACTCGGGTGGGCATAAAAATCGGCTCCATGGCGGCCATCGATCCTGAGGCCTTAACATTTTGTTTTGATGCGATAGTGAGTGGCACTGAATGGTCGGATCTAAAGCTGGCTACAAATGTGATTCCCGCCTCTCGCATTTGCAACAATTGCCGTAACGTATTTGTAGTGGAGGATTACAACTCGATTTGCCCCGCCTGTGCCAGCAGCGATACGGCTCCTGACGGAGGCGATGAGTTGGATCTGGAATACCTGGAGGTCGAAAATGCAGGAACGCCTGTCGCTTAAATCCAAAGTCCTGAACGAAAACCAGCGCATAGCTGAATCACTGCGAGAACGATTCCACGACAACGGTGTTCTCTGCCTGAACCTGATCAGTTCGCCGGGTTCCGGAAAGACTGCCCTGCTGGAACAGACGCTTGCACACCTCGATCCCTCAACGCGTGTTGCAGTACTAACTGGAGATATTCAGACAGACAATGATGCTCGCCGGCTGGCACGATTTGGATTTCCCGTAAAACAAATCACGACCGGTGGAACCTGCCACCTCGACGGAAAGATGATCGAGAAGCATCTCGAGGACTGGTCGCTTGCAGATCTTGATTTGCTGTTTATTGAGAATGTGGGCAATCTTGTTTGCCCTTCGAGCTATGACCTGGGCGAGAACTCCAAAATCGTATTGCTATCGGTCACCGAGGGAGAGGACAAGCCGTTAAAATATCCATCCATTTTTTTCAAATCTGATCTCTTTGTCCTTACCAAGGTAGACCTTCTGCCATACGTTCCCTTCAGTGCTGAGTTGGCGGAAGCAAATGCTCGGCGTGTACATCCCGGGATGGAGATCGTGCGTGCCTCTGCAGTGGCGGAAGGCGGTCTGAACCAATGGCTCGCTTGGCTTAAGCACCGGATCGCCATTGCAAAGGGATCGCAGTCGTTGGCGGCGGCAGGCCGTTAAGTGTGAATTTGATTCGACGACGAATCAAGGTCTCTGGCGTGGTTCAGGGCGTCGGCTTCCGTCCTTATATCTATCGCCTCGCGATGGAAGAACACGTCACGGGTAACATTTCAAACGATACATCCGGCGTGACAATCGAGATTGAGGGAACGCCGATCCAGGTTGAAACTTTTCTGACGAGACTGCCGTTGGAGCGGCCGCCACTTTCTGTAATATCTTCCGTTCAAGTTGAAGAGGTCCCCTGCCAGGGCGATGATCGATTCACAATTACCAAGAGCGATGTGCGAGGCCATGTTGTCACGCAGATTCCTGCAGACGCTGCTACGTGTGACGATTGCTTAAGGGAACTGTTCGATCCAGCGAACCGGCGTTTTCATTATCCATTTACGAATTGCACGAACTGTGGCCCACGCTTCACGATCACGCAAAAAATACCCTATGACCGGCCACAAACTTCGATGGCAAAATTTCCCATGTGTGCCGCCTGTCAGGCTGAATATGATAACCCGCTGGATCGGCGCTTCCACGCACAGCCGAATGCCTGCTGGGACTGCGGGCCTCAACTGTGGTTGACCACTCCCGACGGAATGCGTATCGAATCCATAGATCCCGTGAACGATACCGTTGAGAGACTTGCAGCGGGCAAGATTGTAGCGATCAAAGGTATTGGAGGCTTTCACCTTGCGGTGGATGCGACCAACAGAGATGTGGTCGAACGTCTCAGGCAGAGAAAACATCGCTACGGAAAACCACTGGCAGTGATGTTCAGGGATTTGGCTTCGGTGAAAAACTACTGCCATTGTGACGACGCGGCAAACTTGCTGACGGGGGTGCAGCGGCCGATCGTTCTTTTGAGAAAGAGAATGGATACCGACATTGCAGAACCGGTTGCGCCGGGCATTCCGTGGCTGGGCGTCTTTCTGCCTTATGCGCCACTCCAGCATCTACTGTTTTCCGACGGTCGGTTGAAAGCACTGGTGATGACGAGTGCCAATCTGAGCGAAGAGCCTATCGCAATCAACAACGACGAGGCGCTCGGCCGACTGGAAGAAATCGCGGATTGTTTTCTTTTTCACGATCGAGAAATCCTGCAGCGATGCGATGATTCCGTGGTGTCGATCGTCGGTGGCAAGCAACAAATTCTTCGTCGAGCGCGAGGATATGTGCCGTTGCCGATATCGCTGCCATTTTCGACTTCGCCGCTTCTCGCGGTGGGCGGACACTTGAAGAATGTTTTCTGCCTCGCTTCGAGAAACAATGCATACCAGAGCCAACATCTTGGAGACCTTGAAAATCTCACGAGCCTGGAATTCTTCGTCGAAGCACTTGAACATTTGAAGAGGACCTTCGAGATCGAGCCGGAGATCATTGCTCATGATCTTCATCCGGGGTATACGTCAACGCAGTGGGCTATGCAGCAGTCTCTGCCACTGATTGGCGTTCAGCATCATCACGCTCACATCGTCAGTTGTATGGCCGAGAATTCTGTCTCCGGTCCAGTGATTGGCATCGCCCTCGACGGTACCGGATACGGAACCGACGGGACGGTGTGGGGCGGCGAAGTGATCATTTCGACACATTCGGCGTTCGAGAGATTTGCTCATCTTGAGAATGTTGCGATGCCTGGTTCAGCGGCCGCGATCAAAGAACCGTGGCGCATGGCGTTCGGGCATCTACTGGCGGCGCTGGGGGAAGAAGCTCTCTCACCCGAGATCGCAGGAATTCTGGGAGCAACGGAGAAGGAAGTCAAACTGCTGGCTCGCATGGTTGAGCGTCAGGTGAATAGCCCTCTGACATCCAGTTGCGGACGGCTTTTCGACGCAGCAGCTGTGGTGATTACGGGTCGGCGCGTTGTGGACTACGAAGCCCAGGCTGCAATTGAGCTCGAGGGACTTTCGACCTGCGCTGACGATAATGGGCCGGAAGATGGTTATCCAATTCATTTGCTTGAGGGGAATTGGGAGTTGAGGCAGTCTTATAAGTTGAATGTCGGAGAGATGTGGACAGCGCTCCTCGCGGACAAACGAAGGGGAACTGACCCCGCGAAAATGAGCATGCGATTTCACGCAGGTGTAGCTGGGGCCTACGTGCAGGCCGCGCTATTGGCGAGGAATATTACGGGGATCAACACGGTGTGCTTCAGTGGCGGCGTATTTCACAACGCGCTGCTTCATCGCCTGTTACATCGCCTGCTCGCGGAGGAGAACTTCGAAGTTTACTCGCAAAGCATTGTCAGTCCCGGTGATGGCGGCATCAGTTATGGGCAGGCAGTGGTGGCCGCGGCAAGGCTAAAGGCCTCACAGGATGTGAAACAGTCATAGATACGAATATTCTAGACGGAAATTTTTATAAGTTGCTCAGCGTCGATCTTCGGACCGAGGATGGAAACTTTTGGCACTTGACCTCGGACCATTGCAACTTCATCACACTTGTAGAGTCGTGGACAGGTCTGACAATCTTTGTAGATTTTGTCGGGGATTGCGGCACGATCTTCTACAACGCGGAAACCGTGATGAAAGAAGAATTCAGGAATGCGCGTGAACAGGCAGACGGAGCGAATTCCGTTTTCCTCAGCCTCATTCAGAAGGGCCTCCAACAGCTTACTGCCGGCGCCTTGACGAGCAGTTTCAGGTTTTACAACAATCGATCGAACTTCAGCCAGGTGCGGACCGTACAAGTGAAGCGCACCGCACCCGAGGAACAGTCCATTTTCAGTTTCGGCGATTGTGAAGTCACGGATGTTTTCACAGATTTCGGCGAAAGCACGACCCAGCAATGTGCCATCTGTCGAGAGGCTGTTGACGATTTCATGAACGTTAGAGGCGTCCTGCAGACGCGCTTTACGAATGACCATCGATTAATCCTGTAATCTCCACGAGTCGTGGCTCAAGTGCCAGCAGGGAATCCATTACCCTGCCAGTCGCCGTTCCGCCTGAGACATCGTGGCAGTTCACGGTCGCCTCAAGTGTGATGCTCGCAAAGAAGTCCTCTTCGAATTCCTGACCAAATTCTTTTAGTTCTTCCAGTGAAAGATCTTCGAGCTCACAACCCTTGCTGAGGCTGTATCTTACTGCCTGCCCGATCTTTTCATGCGCCGTGCGAAAGGGAACTCCCTTATGAACGAGGTATGTGGCTGCGGCCATTGCATTCAGAAATCCCGTCTTGCAACTGTCGCGCATTCGCTCTGTCTTGAACTCTAACGCAAGAGTGAACCTGGTAAGCAGGCTCACCAAACTAATAGCTGCTGCTGACGCGCTGAAGACGGGTTCCTGGGTCTCCTGCAGATCTTTGTTGTAGGCGAGGGGAAGACCTTTCAGGAGCATTGTGACAGTCTGTGCGGCGCCGCTGATCCTGCCTACCTTGGCACGCGCCAATTCGGTAAGATCAGGATTCTTCTTCTGCGGCATTGCGCTCGAGCCGGTGGAAAATGCTTCCGGCAATTCAATGAAGCCAAACTCCGCTGTCGCATATAGTGTAATTTCTTCCGCAAAACGACTGATGTGAAGTCCCATCAGCGTGAGTGCGTGCAGATATTCCAAGACAAAGTCGCGGTCGCTAGTAGCGTCCATGCTGTTCAGAGTCGGCCCCAAAAAAGCAAGCTCCGTTGCAGCGATCGTGCGGTCGAGTTTGAGCGTCGCGCCTGCAACCGCGCCAGATCCAAGCGGGCAGAGGTTCAGTCGATCGCGGCAGTCGATGAGCCTAGAGATGTCGCGAAGGATCATCTCGATGTACGCCTGCAGCCAATGCGCGACGAGCACCGGTTCGGCGCGCTGCAGGTGCGTATATGCAGGCATTACCGCATCGCCCAACAAGTGGGCCTTCTTTGCGAGTGCCGCAGACCATTTGAGAAGCTGCCCGGCAAGCACGGTGATGCATTCGCGAACATACAGGCGGAGATCGGTCGCAATCTGTTCGTTGCGGCTGCGTCCCGTATGAAGCTTTAGACCAACATCGCCGATGCGCTCGACCAACTGCAACTCGACAAAGTGGTGAATGTCTTCCGCGGATTCGTGATCACGAATTGCGCCATGCTTCTCTGGATTCCAGAACGTGCCCAGAACATCATCGAGAGCATTGGCAATCTGGTTCAGTTCTTCCGCGGTCAATATTCCTGCTGCACGAAGAGCCTTGGCATGCGCCTTGCTGGCAGCTAGCTCCTGTGGAAGCAGTTGCCAGTCAAAGACGATGGATCGTTGCCATTGTTCGAAGGCAGGGTCGAGAGGCTCGCGAAAGCGGCCTGACCACATCTTCACTTAACGGCCTCTTTCTTCAGGCTCAATAACCGTGCATGCGTCCGCGCAGGCAGGCCAAGAATTTGGATGAAGCCCTTCGCATCCTTCTGGTCATAGGTGTCGCCCATAGTGAACGATGAGAGCTCGTTGGAATAAAGTGAATATTCGCTTGCGCGTTTCACTACATCGACATTGCCTTTGTAGAGCGAGAGAGCAACGGCACCCGTGACATTCTGCTGTGTCTGCTCAACGAACGCATCCAGCGCTTCACGAAGCGGCGTGAACCAAAGGCCGTTGTAGACGATCTCCGCGTAACGCAAGGCAAGCTGTTGCTTGTAATGTGCCACTTCGCGGTCGAGCGTCAATGCCTCGAGCTCGCGATGCGCCGTCGTTATCAGTGTTCCTCCGGGCGTTTCGTAGCAGCCGCGTGACTTCATGCCAACGAAACGATTCTCAACCAGGTCGATTCTGCCTACGGCATTGCGCGCGGCGATTTCATTCAGCAGCTCAACCAGTTGCACCGGCTCCAGCTCCATTCCGTTGACCGAAACAGGGCAGCCCTTCACGAATCCAATTTCGACAACCTCATCGCGATCCGGCGCTTCTTTGGGACTGCGCGTCATCGTCCAGGTCGTAGCCAACGGTGCGTTGCCGGCATCTTCCAATTCGCCGCCCTCATGGCTTACATGCCAAAGGTTGCGATCTCTGCTGTGAATTTTCTCGCGGCTCTGTGCTACGGGAATGCCGTGTGCCTCGGCATAGTCCAGACAATCTTCACGCGACTTGAGCGTCCATTCACGCCAGGGAGCGATAACCTTTAACTCCGGTGCAAGCGCCTGATAGGCATGCTCAAAGCGCACTTGGTCGTTCCCCTTGCCGGTGCAGCCATGTGCAACAGCTTCGGCACCTTCTTCAAGAGCAACCGCGACCTGGTGCTTGGCGATAACCGGTCGAGCTATTGAGGTACCCAGGAGGTACTTGTGTTCGTAGATTGCTCCTGCCTTTACAGTAGGGAAGACAAAGTCGCGAACAAATTCATCGCGGAGATCTCGGACGATAACTTTCTTCGCGCCGGTCGTATATGCCTTTGCGATGACGGCGTCGAGATCCTCGCCTTGGCCCACATCGGCAACCATTGCAATTACGTCCATACCGTAGTTCTCGTTGATCCAGGGAATGATGATGGAGGTATCCAGACCGCCCGAATATGCAAGTACAACTTTCTTCGACATCACAAACTCCTTCGTAATTACCGGCCGAACGGCCGGGTGTATGTCACGGTGCTATTGAGTGCAGGAATTATTCCGTCTCTTTCGTCTGTCCGCCGG
Source organism: uncultured Acidobacteriaceae bacterium (assembly GCA_963816335.1). Taxonomy (GTDB): domain Bacteria; phylum Acidobacteriota; class Terriglobia; order Terriglobales; family Acidobacteriaceae; genus JANXZS01. The sequence goes on from CAWFKA010000010.1 coordinate 89,960, forward strand.
CCAGCATCAGCAAGAGCGCTTTCTGCGCGTGCATGCGATTTTCGGCCTGGTCAAAAACGATTGACTGTGGTCCGTCAAGCACTGCGTCGGTAACCTCAGCGTTGCGGCGGGCCGGTAAACAGTGCATGAACACAGCCTCAGGCTTGGCGTACGCCATAAGGGCTTCATTCACCTGGTACGGCTTGAATATGGGTGCGCGCTTTGTTTCTTCATGCTCGAACCCCATGCTGGTGCAGACGTCGGTGTAGACAGCATCAGCTCCAGTAACTGCCACGACTGGGTCTTGCGTGAACGTCAGTGTGCCACCCGTGACATTCGCTATCTCCTGAGCCTGTGCGACGATTTCTGACTTTGGAGCATACTTGCGCGGAGTGGCTATAGTGCTATGGGCGCCGAGGAGTGCTGCGGTCAACATCAGCGAATGGCACACGTTGTTGCCATCGCCCACATAGGTGAACTTCAGCCCCTTCGCAGTTCCAAAGCGTTCTTCCAGCGTCATGAAATCGGCTAGTGCCTGGCAGGGATGTTCAAGATCGCTTAGCGCGTTGATTACGGGCACCTTTGAATAGAGCGCCATTTCCGTAATCGTTTCGTGCGAGTACGTGCGCAAAACAATCAGCTTGGTCCAACGTTCCAAATTGCGTGCCATGTCAGCAAGCGATTCGCGCTCACCCAGAGGCGATTTCGTCTGATCGACAAAGATCGCCGATCCGCCGAGCGTGTTGATCGCGGTCTCAAACGTGAGGCGTGTGCGAAGAGATGCCTTCTCGAAAAACATAACCATCTGCAGCGCATCCAGCGACCAACGATAGTTGGAGGGGTGGGCCTTTACCTTGTGAGCGAGGTCAAGAATTGCGCGGATTTCTGCCGGCGACAGGTCAGCAGTCGAACAGAAGTCACGTCCGCGCAAAGATATCGTGGGATGCTCCGCCTCCAGTTCTGACAGCGGTTGAAGTGTGGCGGTACCCTGGTCTCTCGATGCCATATCAGTTCCTTCTCTCATGCGAGCTGGTCGCTGGATGTGCTCCCGTGGCCGTCGTCTCAAGCCCGGTGAGTATTTCGTTTAGAGCCGCGATGGCAACGTTCACATCACCCGCACTCAGAATGTAGGGAGGCAGAAAACGTAACACTGTCTCGCTGGTTCGATTGATGAGGATGTGCCGTTCCAACATCTGCGCGACAACTTGCTTGGCCATTTCCTCAGAATCGAGTTCCGCTGCAAGCATCAGGCCCATACCGCGCACATCGATGATGGATGGATGCTTCCTGGCCAGTTCGTTTAGCTGGGCCTTGAAATACCCACCCGTCTCTGTGATGAGCTGAAGCATTTCACCCTGCCGCATCGCATCAATCACCGCGATCGCGACATTGCATGCGAGAGGGCCACCACCAAATGTGGTTCCGTGCATGCCAGCGTGAATCGCGCGAGCCGCCTCTTCCGTGCACAGCATTGCTCCGAGAGGAAGACCGCCAGCGAGCGGCTTGGCAAGTGTGGTGATGTCCGGTTGGATCCCATAATGCTGATAGGCGCACCACTTTCCTGTGCGTCCAAGGCCGGATTGAATCTCGTCCACAATAAGTAGTGAACCCGCTTGAGATGTGAGGTTCCGAGCAGCCTCAAAGAAATCCTGCGAGACGAGACGAATCCCGCCTTCACCTTGTAATCGCCTCCAGCATGACGCCGCAAACGTCGCTTGAGAACTTCGCTTTCAAATCGTCTACATCGTTAAAGCGAACAAATTCGACGCCCGGCACCACGGGACCGAACGGCTCACGGTACTTTGCCTTGTGAGTTGTCGATACGGACCCGAAGGTTCTTCCATGAAAACTGTTTTCAAGCGCGAGAAATTTCGTTCCGACCTGGTGACCTTCGCTGCGACGCAGACCCGCATAAGCACGCGCGAGTTTCATTGCGGCTTCCCATGCTTCGGTCCCGCTGTTGGTGAAGAAAACGCGATCGAGTCCCGTCATCTCCGTCAATCGCATAGCAAGTTCGGCTTGCCCCTCATGAAAATAAAGGTTCGAGGTATGAATCAGCTTGTGACTCTGACGAGAAATAGCATTCAGGATCGCGGGATGCCCGTATCCGAGCGCATTTACGCCAATGCCGCTCAGCAGGTCGAGGTACTTCACACCTGCTTCATCTATGAGGTGAACGCCCTCTCCCCCGACGAAAAGAATCGGATTGCGTTCGTAGGTTGATAACAGCAGTTTGGATTCTGCCGCCTGGATTGACTCCAGTTTTTTATCAGTTTGATTCATCATGCCACCATCACTTCTGTTCCGAATGTCACACGCGAACTGCAAAGATCGGGAAGAACAGCCGCCGCTTCTGCCGGCAATATCCTTACGCGGCGTACCCCATGGAGAAGTGCCTCTCGACACGCACTCAGCTTGGGCAACATGCCGCCGCTGATGACTGCATCCCTAGTGAGCGAGGCAATCTGATCCACACTCAACCAGCGCATCACTTCTCCGTCCGATCCTCGTACTCCGGGCACGTCCGTAAGAAATACCAGCGCATCCGCTTCACAGCTGATCGCGCATGCGGCAGCCATTTCGTCCGCATTGATGTTGTAGTATTCCCCGTCGAATCCAAGAGCAAGGCTTGAGAGTACGGGCACCGCATCCATTTTCCAGATCGCCTCGAGCCAGCGAGGATCAGACGCCACGATTTCTCCAACGAAGCCAAGGTCAGGTGCGGTCCGCTTCTTGCGCGCACGAAACACAAGGCCGTCGCCGCCGGAGAGTCCCATCGCGGATTGGCCATGCGCTCCAAGAGCAGCTACCAGAGCCTTGTTCACGCTGCCTCCGAGAACCATCAACGCCGTGTCCCGAGTCTCCGCGTCGGTTACTCGCAAACCGCTGATGAACTCGCTGTGTTTGCCTAGCTGTTTGAGTGTTCGCGTCAATTGCAGCCCGCCACCGTGGACAATTGCCACTTTGTTGCCGTCGCGCACAAGATCAGCGATTGCCTGCGAACACGTATGTATGAGCGCAGGATTCTCAAGGGTGGCGCCTCCGAGCTTGACGACAAATTTCATGCGAGCCCTTCCTCTTCCTTCCAGCCATACATCAGGTTCATATTCTGGACGGCCTGACTTGCAGCGCCTTTTCAAAAGATTGTCAAGACAGGAAACGATGACCGCTCGTCTCCCATCCTGCTCGAAAGTTGAAACCCTATATCGCAGTAGTTGGTGCGCACTGAATACTGAATCTGCGGCAGCTGCGTGCCGAAAAGTCGTACGAGCGGACTGTTGGCAAAAAACTTTTGATAGCAGCGATGAACTTCCGCATTCGTCTTCGGCTCTGCAAACCTCACATATATGGTCGAAAGAATTCCGCGAGGAATAGGCAAAAGGTGAGGTGTAAAGGTGATGTCGTCGCCATCCAGTTCCAGTTGCTCGAGAAGTTCTCCTGTGTGTCTGTGCGAAAACACTCCGTAAGCTGATAAATTGTCGGCGGCATACATGTAGTGAGTCTTCGCCGTCGGCAGTTTGCCGGCACCAGAGACGCCGGACTTTGAATCGCACACGATCCCGCGATCCGTATCTATCCAGTCAGATGCGAGCAATGGCTTCAATGCGAGAATGATGGATGTCGCGTAACACCCTGGATTCGCCACCAGGCGGGCACTCCGGATTTGTTCGCGATGCAGTTCGGGCATTCCATAGACGCTCTCCGCCTGCAGGCTTTCTGCCACTTGAGGTTCGTGATCTACAAATTTATAAACGTCACGATTCGCCTGTTCTTCCAGTCGCCACGCGCCGCTCAGGTCGACGACGCGCAGTCCTCTTGCGATTGCTTCCGGTACCCAAGTGCGCGACATCTCGTGTGGTGTGGCAAGGAACAGCAAATCGACGCCGCGATCCTTGAGCAGTCCCCATTCAAAGTGTTCGAGTTTGAGATCGGGAGAGCCGTGATTATTGGCGAACTGCGGATGTAGGCTGGCCAAGGGCACCGACTCGCGCCCTTCCTCAACGCGCCCTGCGAACACCGGCGGCGTTCCCTTGAGGCGAGGGTGGTTCAGGAGCAGTCTTGCGAGTTCCATCCCGGCGTAGCCGCTCACTCCCACCAGGGCTGTTTGTATATTCTTCTGGTGCATCTCAGCCCATCATCTCTTCGAGCCGGTTCCGTAAATGTGTGGCCCGCTTATTGTCGGGGCAAATGACAAGAACGGTATCGTCGCCGGCAATCGTGCCGATCACTTCCGGCCAAGCCTCTTTGTCGATCGCCAGGGCGACCGGCTGCGCGCTTCCGTTGGTGGTGTTTAATACCAGTTGATTCAGAGCTTGTCTTACCCTCAATCCAAAACTGCCGAGTACGCGCGCGACAGAGGTAAAATCTTCATCCGATTCCTCTCCGGCATGTCCATTCGGGAGCGCATACCCGTTGGGCCCCTTGTACAAATGCAATTCGTGAATGTCCCGTGAGAGCGTTGCCTGCGTCACGTCAAATCCACGCCGCTGAAGCTGCCGACGCAACTCATCCTGGCTGGGAACAGCCGCGGACCTTACCAGGTCTCGAATCGCGTTATGACGTTCCATCTTCATCGGAAAAAGTAAACGCGGCTTAGGAGCCGCGCACCTTTCTGCATAAAAATACATATATATGTATAAATATGCATGGCGAAAAAGTCAATGAATTAACGGTTTATTTTCTCAAGACTTGTTGCTCGAAAAGTCGGTCGCCGGTTCCACTTTCCAGCGTTGTTTGATGGCGACTGTCTCCAAAGAGAGTGTCCAAAAATCCGCATTTCTGCCGTTTTTATGGGTTCCACTTGGCAAGGGCATCTCGGTCGCTTAGAGTAATGCGGGTGCCACACTGTCAGATAAGTGGCGTGGAATGTGGAAAAATGGATGATCCAACCCCATTGCCGCGCGGTGGAGAGAAATACGACCGAATCCTCGAAGCGGCCATCGAGGTCGTCGCCGAGAAGGGCTTTCAGTCTGCGCGCATCGCGGATATTGCGTCCCGGGCCGGAGTCGCCGATGGTACGGTCTACCTTTATTTCGAGAACAAGGATCACATTCTGCGCGCCGCCATCGATAGCGCTTTTGAGCAATTCTCCTCCCGGGTGCAGGCGGCAATGGCTGCCGACACCAATCCGCTTGAGCAGCTAAAGGCGATTGCGCGACTGCACATTGAGACGCTGGTCAACCGCCGCAATCTCGCCGTCATTCTGCAGACGCAGATAAGGCAGAGTGAGAAGTTTCTTGAGCAGTTTTCCCATCATTCGTTCGTGGACTACATCAACCTGGTCCGCGAATCCATTCGCAACGGCCAGCGAGACGGTCTTATTCGCCCGGATGTCTCTGATCGCGTAGCTGCGCTATGTCTTTTTGGAGCGCTCGACGAAATGATTAGCTCATGGCTGATTACCGGTAAGCCGATCGACCCTTACGAAACTGCGGCGCAAGTATTGGATATCCTGTTGGACGGTATACGAACCCCTCCCAATCATGCTTGAACTGAAAACTATCAACGACATCTTTTTCACCATCGCATCCAGCAATCGCGATCGGGCAATGGTCTTTGAAGCCCCAAACAGCCAATGGGAAACCATCTCTTCCACGCAGGTATATCAGCGAGTGCGTGCGCTGGGAGATACCCTCGTTTCCTGGGGAATTGCGAAGGGCGACCGCATCGCCCTGCTCTCGGAAAACAGGTGGGAGTGGGCGATTACCGATTTCGCGGTGCTTGCAATTGGTGCCGTCGACGTTCCAATTTATCCCACGCTCACGGCTGACCAGGTGCTCACCCTGCTGAACGATTCCGGTTGCCGTGTGGCCGTCGTATCCACGCGAGCCCAATTCGAAAAGGTAGCGTCCATCCGTCATCAGACGAAACTTGAACACATAGTGATAATGGAAGATCACGCCATTGCGGACGCGGTGCTGTTTTCGAGTCTCATGAAGGATGCTGACTCCCTAGGTAAGCAGCGGGATCCGGCCTTCGACCGCCGCGCGTACGACGTGCAGCCGCCCGACCTGGCCACCATCATTTACACCTCGGGTACTACCGGTGAGCCGAAAGGCGTCATGCTGACGCACGGCAACATCGCGTCGAATGTTTCTCTTTCGACCGATCAGTTTGGCTTCGATACCTCCGACTCCTGGATATCATTTCTTCCGCTTTCGCACATCACGGCCCGTCATCTGGATTACGCGTTGGCCTGCCGCGGCGCTACGGTCGCCTATTGTTCGAACTTCGATCGCCTGCCGCAAACCATGACAACATTCAGGCCGACGGTCTTTGTCGCGGTTCCGCGTGTATACGAAAAAATCCGGCAGGAAGTAGAACGACGCGCCGCACTCTCTCCGATCAAGGCGAAGTTGCTTCGCTGGTCCTTGAAGATTGGAAGACACAACCGTACAGCAATTCTGCAAGGTTCAGTTCCGGGATCCCTAATCTGGAAGATCGTGAATTTGCTCGTCTTCACCAAGGTGAAAGATGCGTTTGGCGGCAAGGTGAAATATTTTGTCTCAGGAGGGGCACCTCTGGGGCTGGATACTGCGGAATGGTTTGCGGATGTCGGTGTTCGTATCCTTGAGGGCTACGGCTTAACCGAAACGTCTCCGCTTATTGGCGTGAACACGCCTGTTGCGTACCGTATCGGATCTGTCGGGAAGACCGTGCCGAACATTGAGTGCAGGGTTGCGGGCGACGGGGAATTGCTGGTTCGCGGTCCTTCGGTCTTCGAGGGCTATTGGCAAAAGCCTGAAGCCACGGCGGAGGCCTTCGACGAAAACCATTGGTTTCGCACAGGCGATATCGCTCAATTTGACGCAGACGGCTTTCTCTTCGTCACGGATCGAAAGAAGGAATTGTTGAAAACCTCCGGCGGCAAACTTATTGCGCCGCAGCCGATTGAGAACAAGCTGAAAGCCAATATGCTGGTGGCGCACGCAGCATTGGTCGGCGACCGTCACAAGTTTGCGAGTGTCTTGATAGCTCCCAACTTTGCGGTGTTGGAGGAATGGGCAAAATCGCATGGCATCGAATCGCAGACTTGGCGCGAGCTTGTTTCAAACCCCAAGGTACTGGAGAAATATCAGGCCATCATCGACGAGGTAAACTCCTCGCTGGCGAATTTCGAAACCATCAAGCGGTTCCAACTGGTGGCCGAGGAATGGACGATTTACAGCGGCGAAATGACCCCGAGTCTCAAGTTGAAGCGCCGCGTGATCGCCGAACGCTACGCTTCCGAGATCGCTTCCTTTTATGCGGACGAAGCGAGTTCCAGCGCGACCCATTCGTCACCATTGCGGTGAGCCGTGGCAGAGCCAAAGGAATTTATCCCGCGAACACTTCGCCAGCAGAGACGGAAGTTTAACTCGTCAGACGATCTTTGCTGATGGGCTTTAACTGCCAAACCGTCATGTCCGGAGCGGCGTCTTCTCCCTCAAAGTTCACCTTTACCGCAACTGCTTTTTCGCCGGGCAGGTAAATTCGCCGCGTGCTTGCGATGCGGTCGTTGACAAAGACTTCAACGGCTGACCCATCCAGGAAGAGCCGGATGTTGAGCTTGTTGCCCGCGATTTTTCCTTCGGTCGCCTTACCGTTGACGGTGAATGGAGCGTCCGTCTTTGCGGGATCGTAACCCAGGCTGTAAAACGGCCCACTCTCTCCTTCGGCCGTCAAAGAAAGCCGCGCCGCGCCCTTCAACTCCTTCGTCGAACAAAGCACCTCCCCGCAATAGTTCTCGATGGTAAGCGGCTTCGCCCCGCCTGTTTTCGTTTGCGCTCCGCGAAGCTTTTCCACCTCCGGCGCAACCTTCATTTCCAGCTGCCCATCGTTCGCCAGGGTCAGCACGCGAGGTAAAGACATCAGGCCCGCCCAGCCTGCGCGCTTGTACTCCTCCACCGGGCGAGTCTCCGGCAGCCATCCCCATAGAATTCGGTTGCCACGCGGATCCGTGAAGCTCTTCGGAGCGTAGTAGGCGCCGTCGTCCAGCAGGCCCTGGTGCTCGCGGTGAAAGACCATTTCCTTCTTATCCAACTCGCCGCTCTGCCAGTACACCTTGCGCTCGGTGGAATAGAGCAGCACATATTTCTTGCCCAGCGCAAAGAAGTCGGGACACTCCCACTGCTCGCCGGAGTCAACCGTGTCTTCGGTAATCTTGCCGTTCCATGTGCCGGAGGCGAGCGGGTGCAGGTACTCCCAATTCTTCAGATCTTTTGATTTGTAGAGCAGCACGTTGCCGCCCTTTTTCTTGATGCCGGAGCCGATGCCCATGTACCAGGTATCGCCCTCGCGCCACGGGCAGGGATCGCGAAATCCTCCCACATCCAGTCCCGGCGGCGGCCCGGCAATCACGGGCTTTGGATCCTTGTCCCACTTGCCCAGCATGGGATCGCTGGACGTGGCGTAGCACTGCACCTCGGGATTCACCCCGGTGTAGAGCATCGTCGGCACGCCCTTCTCCACCACGATGCTGCCGGTAAAGCAGCCATCCTTGTCCGGGCCGCCCGGCGTGGGAGCGAGCGCAATCGGCAGATGCTTCCAATACACCATGTCCTCGCTCACGGCGTGGTTCCAGTGCATATCACCCCACACCGCCGCGTTCGGGTTGTATTGGAAGAAGAGGTGATACTTGCCCTTCCAATAGATAGGCCCGTTGGGATCGTTCATCCAGTTCTTCGCCGGGAGCAGGTGATACTGCGGCCGCTGCGGATCGTTGGCCAGCGTGGATGCAGGCAACCTGTCCCCAACCAGCGCTCAGGCTAAGGCGGGAAGCAAGCGGAAGCGCGGCCAATCCATACAGTGCGCGACGCCGAGTGATCTTCATTTGCGAGGGCTCCTTGCGAAGGGACATTGTAGGAGCAGAGGTGGTAAGTAGACAATCGAGAGCCGAGGTTAACCTTCATCGCATACGTTGTTGGCTGCGGCGCGAGGCTGTTTACCGATCGCTAAATATTGAGGATTACCAGCGAAATGCTGCCCAATGTGGCAATTTGTAACCTTGCACAGGCCTCTGTCAGGTGGGATACTTCGCGCATGATTTGGGCCACTACTTTTCGCTCGATTGCAGCCCTTGGTGTTGCTTCGCTCTTGCTATCAAGCATTTGTCTCACCGTCCTCGCCCAGGATCCAACGCTCGATGTCGTGGCTTTGAACAAAGCGGACGCCGTGAGCTATCGAACCTTGTTCCGGCAGGTGGAGAACTACAAGAGACTCTCAGACGAGGCTGCCGCGCAAGGGCAGGACATGTCCTACCTGAGACAAATCTTCCCAATACGACTGGAACTGAACAAGGCTGATGCCGAATCCTTGGAGCGCATCTCCATCGCGTGTACCAATGAACTCACGATTCTTCAGGCAAAAGTCGTGCAGGCAATAGCTGCGTCTCATCAGCAGGCTTCTCAAAACAAGGCACTCGGAACTAAGAGTGCGGCTGCGCCGGTTTCGCTATCAAGTTTGCAGGCTGAAAGTGACGCGACTGTTCTTCGATACCGGGACACGTTTCGGAACTCAATGGACGAGGCGGCTTTCCAGAAAGCCCAGGCTGAAATTCGAAAGATGTTCGGGAAGACTCCCAACGGGAAGAACTTTATTTCCGTTCCAGTCCCAATCCCCCCGGCAAACTGAAATGAGATTGGGAATCCGCATCCACGACAGTAGACTTCTTTTGGCGAAGGTGGGATTGCTTGCCTTGCTCTCGTTGATTGTCGAGACGGGATTTTCACAGCCGCCCTCCAATCCAACAGTTGTTTTATGGCAGTACGGGGTGGCGAACACCATTCCGTCGTTGCGTATTGCCTTGAATAACGAGCACTTCGAAGTGCGAAGCATCGCAGCAGGTTTGCTTGCAGAAGGCAGAGACCTTGAAGCCATCCCGTTGATCCAGGAAGCACTCGTTAAAGAACCCGATCCCCGGGTGAGAGAGAGTATGCAGCGCGCTCTAGCCGCCTTAAAGGCGTGGCAGCCGGCACCTGCATTCATCAAAACGTGCACCGATAGAAACATCGATCATATTGCGAGGCTGGAAGCTGCGAATCGGCTAAAGGATATCGGAGGCAATCAATGCTTGATTCCTGTTCTCGGCTTGCTGAATGAATCAACGGACCCTCCAAGCCGCGAACTGAGCCTACAGTATCTTCGTAGAATTTCGGTTGCTCCCCCGGCGGCCTATATGACTGATCTTCAGGCTTTCTTGCTCGCCGAACTGCGAGATCCCCTACCAATGAGCAGGCAGTACGCAAGCGATGTCCTATCGTTGTGGGGAAATCAGAATGCGATACCCGCACTGGAAGCTGCAATTGCCGTAGAGACGAGCGTGCCGACGCGAGATCATCTCGAAGAAAATCTCACTCGGCTTAAGGCTCGATTTTGATTCCGGGCTAAGGGACTGAGTTCCCCGTATTGAATCCCAAGCCGCTGGCCAGTATCATTCCAGTGAGGATCCCACGACACCTGTGCCTGCTCCGAAATCCGCGTAGTTCTCGCGGATCTCCCCGGGGAAGCGGTGCATTCGGGGCACCGATGAACCTCGAGTTCCGCCCGGACCGACGCGTCCTGGCATAATTTTCTTGTTTAGGAGACTTGCAATGCGTATCGGAATTTTAACGGGCGGCGGAGACTGTCCTGGCTTGAACGCGGTGATTGCCGCCATCGTGAAAAAAGGCATCCTGCACTACGACGATGAGTTTATCGGCTTCCTCGAGGGCTGGCGCGGAGTTCTGGAGAACAAGACCATGCCCCTCACGCTGGAATCGGTCGACGGCATTATCACCCGGGGCGGCACTATCCTGCACTCCTCCCGCACCAATGTCCGCAAGATCGAAGGCGGCATCGCCAAATGCGTTGAGGTCATCAAGACCAACAAAATCGACGCCATCATCGCTCTCGGCGGAGACGACACCCAGTCCGTTACCAAGGCGCTCATCGAAGCCGGCGTCCCGGGCGTGGGCGTGCCCAAGACCATCGACAACGACCTGAATGGCACCGACGCCTGCTTTGGCTTCGATACCGCCGTCATGATCGCAACAGAGGCCATCGACCGCCTGCACACCACTGCAGACGCGCACAACCGCGTCATCGTCTGCGAAGTGATGGGCCGCGATGCCGGATGGATCGCCCTTACCGCCGGCGTTGCCGGAAATGCCCACGTTGTCCTCGTCCCGGAAAAGCCGATCGACCTGGACCACGTCTGCGCGCTTCTCAAGTACAACCACGACCACGGCAAGAATTACGGCATCGTCGTAGTGGCCGAGGGTGCCAAGCTGCCGGAAGGGCAGGTCATCAAGGGCACGAAGGTGGATTCCTTCGGCCACGCCATCCTCAGCGGTATCGGCGAACTTCTGGCGCAGAAGATCGAAGAAAGAACCGGCTACGAAACCCGCTCCGTGAACCTGGGACACACCCAGCGCGGCGGAACTCCTACAGCCTACGATCGCATGCTGGCCACCCGTTACGGACTGGCAGCCATTGACCTCGTCCACAAAGGTGAGTTCGGCCGCATGGTCGTTCTCCGGGGGACCGAGATCAAGAGCATCACAATCGCCGAGGCCGTCTCCCGCAACCGGACAGTGGATGACTACTTTCTTGAGATTCTCAAAGGACTTGAACCAACAGTTTAAGAAGCGTCTGCATTGCGATATAAACAGAGGAGGTCAGCTATCCAGCTGGCCTTCTTTTTGCGCACCACGTTCAGGAGATCGGTAAATCCGTGGCCTGCACGACCAAGGATCAGGAGGCTTAAAGCAGCACCGCGTTCAATTGAAATCCTTGCCGTATTTTTCGCACAGGTTTTCCACAGGTGCTAAAACCCGAGAAAACAAGGAGGAATCCCTAACATAACCATAGGCTTGCAGGTTCTTCTTGAAAGCGATGGTCAAAACAGGGTATATACAAGGCGCTGGATTCTTTCTATTACTTCTCTTCAATTCGATTTGCTCAGGAGAGCCAGATGAGAGCGTCAACCGCGAAAGTGGAAGTGCGGGAAGTCATGGATATCCGTCAGGCCTCGGACTACCTCGGTATTAGCGCCGACACGCTCTACAAGTACGCGTCAGAGGGATTCATCCCGGCGTTCAAGCTGGGGAATCGCTGGCGCTTCAAGAAGTCCCGGCTGGATGACTGGATGGATCAGCAGTCTTCGGCTTCCATGGTTCCCCAGGACGTGCGGGAAGCCATCGTGCCGCAACGGAAAAAGCCGGTTCGCGCTGCAGGCCGCTGAGTCATCGAAATTCCCATCAGCGCGCATTCCGCGTGCTCTGTTCCTGATATACCTGAGAACAACATGAACCACGCTAGACGTTTGCGCGAACTTCGACGCCAAATGGCTGCGGCGAATGTGGAATCGCTGCTTGTAACCCACCTCCCCGATGTTCGCTATCTATGCGGATTTGCAGGGTCGAACGCTGCAATGGCCATTACCCGCACCAAGGCAGTTTTGTTCACCGACGGCCGGTACATCGTTCAGGCGAAACAGGAAACTCAAGCGGCCCGGGTGGTAATCGCCAAACTTTCGGCATTGCGGGAAGCCTGCGCTTTTCTGGTTGGAACAGGTGTGGCTCAAGTCGCTTTCGATCCCGTCTTTACTACCGTTGCCGCGCTCGAATCCATGCGGGCTGCCGTTCCGGTAAAGCGGCGTCGCTCTTTCTATGCCCCTGCCAGATCCTCGTTTGTCGCCGATCTGCGCATGGTGAAGGATGACGACGAAGAGCAGAGGATGAGAGAAGCCGCGCTGCTCGGCTGCTGCCTCTTCGAACAAATACTGCCAAAGTTTGGCGCGGGAGTTCGTGAAACCGACATTGCCGCCGAATTGGAATATGCGGCCAGACTCTCCGGAGCAGAGGGAATGTCCTTTGAAACCATCGTTGCGTCGGGGCCGAGGTCCGCTCTGCCGCACGGTCATGCCACATCCTCCACCCTGCCTCGCAAGGCGTTCGTCGTGCTCGATTTCGGTGTTATCCTCAATGGTTATTGTTCCGATATGACTCGCACCGTCCACGTGGGTAAGGCGAACAATCGCGAGCGGTTCGCGTATGATTCAGTGCTGGAAGCTCAGCAGGCTGCATTTGAGGCTGTACGGCCGGGCGTGACCTGCGGAGAAGTGGATGAGGCGGCACGGAGCGTGCTTCGCAAGTCGGATTTGGCAAAGTATTTCACTCATTCCACGGGACATGGAGTAGGAATCGAGATTCACGAGCCGCCACGTGTAGCGGCCGCACAAAGCCAGATTCTTGAGCCTGGCATGGTGATCACGATCGAACCCGGGATCTACATTCCGGGAGAATTTGGCATCCGTATAGAAGACATGGTGCTTGTAACAGAACGGGCAGGTGAAAGTCTGACCCCCGCAACCAAGGCCTTGGTGGAGTTGTGACGAAACGGTCCACCCCGGCCAGCAGCGATCGGCGAGAATAAGAGGCAAGGACGAAATCCGATAATGAATCCTGAAGACATGAAAGAACTTAAGGAACTCATCGAGTTCCTGAAAGAGAACCAGATTGGCGAGTTTGATCTGGACCGCGGCGATCTGAAAGTGCGCATAAAGTTTGCGCAGGAGAGTTCGTCTGCGGCAGATCTTGCCGGACTGAGTCGACTGCTGAACGCAACGCCTACCGCTCCCATAGCGGCTCCAACGGCCCCGGCCGCATCCGTTCCCGTGCCCGCAGCAGCTCCGGCAACTGGCCCGGCGGCTGAAGCAGATGAGAACGCGGGCCTTCATATTGTGAAATCCCCAATAGTCGGCACCTTCTATGAGTCGCCTTCACCTGGTGCGCAGGCGTTTGTGAAGACCGGCGACCAGGTAGAAAACGGTCAGGTAGTCTGCATCGTGGAAGCAATGAAGTTGATGAATGAAATTGAGTCGGACGCAGCTGGCGAGATCGTCAGGCGCCTCGTCGCTAACGGCCAACCGGTCGAGTACGGTCAGCCCCTCTTCGCAATTCGGCTACGGTAACCATGTTTCGAAAAGTCCTTGTCGCCAATCGTGGCGAAATCGCACTTCGCGTGATCTGTGCCTGCAAAGAACTGGGCATACGGACGGTCGCTGTTTACAGCGAGGCCGATCGCAACTCGCTGCATGTCCGCTTCGCGGATGAGGCCATCTGCATCGGACCGTCTCGCGCTACGGACAGTTATCTGAACGTCCCGGCAGTCATCAGTGCGGCCGAGATCGCCGATGTGGATGCGATTCATCCCGGCTACGGTCTTTTGAGCGAGAACGCGAACTTCGCCGAAGTTTGCCGCGCTTCGAACATAAAGTTCATCGGCCCTCCGCCTGAAGTCACTCGCTTGATGGGCGAGAAAGACAAGGCCAGGCAGGCGATGAAGCGTGCAAAGGTGCCAATTCTGCCGGGCTCTGACGGAATCATCGAATCGGAAGGGGCAGCACTAGAGTGGGCACGTACCGTCGGCTATCCAGTGATACTGAAGGCTTCAGCCGGCGGCGGCGGTCGCGGCATGCGGATTGTTCGCAGCAAGGAGGAGTTGCCGGGGCTTTTCCAGGCGGCATCAAGCGAAGCAGCGAATGCCTTTGGCAACGGCGATCTCTACATGGAGAAGTTCATTGAGCAGCCGCGGCACATTGAGTTCCAGGTGCTGGCCGACGAGCATGGAAATGTGATGTCACTGGGCGAGCGTGAGTGTTCCATCCAGCGCCGTCATCAGAAGCTAATCGAAGAGGCTCCATCCCTGCAGGTGACTTCGAAGATGCGGGAGGAGATCGGCAAGACTCTCCGCCGTAGCCTCGGCAACATCGGATATCAAAACGCCGGCACAGTAGAGTTCCTGATGGACGAAGACGGTAGCCTGCACTTCATCGAGATGAACACACGCATCCAGGTGGAGCACCCTGTCACGGAATTCATCACTGGCGTCGACCTCGTGAAAGCGCAATTGCGCATTGCGGCAGGCGAGAGGCTCTCGAGCATCATTCCTGATCCTGTCATCATGCGCGGCCATGCGATCGAGTGCCGCATCAACGCCGAGCATCCTGAGAAGTTCACCCCCTCAGCCGGAAAAATTACTGCGTACAACCTGCCAGGTGGCAACGGAGTCCGCGTAGATACGGCTCAATATGCCGAAGGCATTGTGCCGCCTTATTACGATTCGCTGATCGCAAAGCTCATCACGTATGGCAAGGACCGCCCCGAAGCGATGGCGCGGATGTCTCGAGCGCTTGAGATGTTCGTTGTGGAGGGAATCCATACGTCAATCCCACTCCATCGGCGAATCCTGCAGGATGAGGAGTTCAAGGCAGGCCGCTTCGATACGAAATTCATGGAGCGCTTTTTCGAACGGGAGAAAGAACGCGTACTCTCTGGCCAGTAGATCTGTCTATTGCCTACGGAATCCATTCACTGCAATGGCGGGTTTGTGATGAGAAGCGCTTCTGATCGTCCGTAACACGACCGCATTGTCCTTCGCGTGCATCAGACGTCCGATGCTTATCTACAAGGCTTCCGTCTAAGGATGGGATAAAACTCCTTACACTAAAGAATTTTAGGGTTGAATCTCCTTCCCGGAATCTGGCATAGAGAGATCGCTTTAGAAACGGAACAGGTAGCTGAGCTTGGCGAACAGCTGGCGATCTGTCTGCGTGTTTGGGAATTGGGTACGCAAAATCAGCGGGGTTGGACCTGCAATATTGGTATTGTCGTAGGTCGTGGAGTAACCGACATAGAGCGCGGTTCCGGGATTGCGAAAATAAGTGAACAGCAAAGTTGCATCGGCAATCTTGGAGTAATCTGCCGACACTAGCGATGAATTGGGGATGACGGCGTTGTAGTCCATGATGGCGCTGAATGATATCTCGCGGGTGAACTGGATGTTCGCGTTCGAACGGAAGATATGATTATTGAAGATGGATGCGGGCTGACGATTAAGGAAATAGCCTTCAAGTGTCCCCAGCCTTGCGTAGATATAGGACTCAAAAATCTTGATCCGTGGAGTTGGCCGCACCGTAAACGACGCCGAAGCATTGGTGGAATTTCCCAGTGAAGGATCAACGCCCTCCGGCGGGTAATAATTCACCGACAGGCCATAGTTGTAATCGAGTGTGAGGCCCAACCATCGCAACGGCTCGCTTGAGAGAAAGACATCGTCCCGGTGCTTTCGAAAGCCGATGTTCTGATAGAGCTCATAGGTTTCCGAATGGGTGAACTGCGCATACGTCAGTCGAGACAGGGTCATGGAAAAGTTTGGTTTAATGGCCCAATCCTCCAACTCTCCGCGGTGGTTCCAGTCAATGGTCTGATAGATGCCAGGACCTATGCTGTTTACGACACTGCCTTCGCGGTGCCATTGATAACCGAAGCGGTTGTCCCATTCGCGAAGATCGATGCGAGGAATGTAGCCGAGGATTGCGTTAAAGCCCGGACTGAGGTCAGAGTAATAAGTGCCCGCGGTCAGATTTCGATCCGCGTGTGTGAGGGAACCAGCGTACAAAGGACCGGCAAACGAGCTGCCATCTTCGTGTTGGGTCTTGCTGGTGGCGGCTTCACCGACAGCGTACCAGTTGTGCGGGGCGAGCATACGCGCGTCAAGCGATCCAACCCAGTTGTACGCTGAACCGAATTGGGCACCGGTAAAAGCTGCGCCCAGATGCGATTCATGCCCAAACTGTCGCTCCACGCGGGCAACTCCGTCCACGGCGCGATCTCCATACCGGGGATCATCCTCTGCGAGAACTTCGCCCGGCGCGCGGTCATCCGTGGAAAGAACTCCCACATTCCAAGGACCGCTGGAGCCTGTCAGCTTTGCTCCGAACTGCGGATTCACGATTCTCCGGGAGAAAAAGAGTATTTCCGGTGTCTGGAAGACCGAGGAGTTCTCCATGAAGAACGGTCGCCGTTCCGGGTAGACCACCTCGTAGCGCTGATTCACCGTAACGATTGGAGCATCGGATTCTATCTGGCTGAAGTCAGGATTGATGGTCGTGTCCAGAGTGAAAGAATCCCTGATCACGAACTTTGCATCCACGCCGGCACGAATATCGTTCCTGTTCTGATAACGAAGAACGGGATCGAGAAATTTGTCATTCGAGAACAGTCCGTAGGGGATGATCTGAATATTTCGCCCTGGCGATGTACCCGACGGAATTGTCATTTCGCCGAATTGTCCTACCCACTGTGGATCGCGTTTGTGAGTGAACGACGGCCAGGCATCCACCTCGTTGTTGCGCATGATGAATCGAAACAGGCCAACACCCCAAACCTGCTCTTGTCCCTGGGGAAAGCGCAAACTTCGGAAGGGGATTGTCACTAATACAACGTATCCGTCAGCGGTGAGTTGTCCATCGGTGAACCATAGGGTTTCATAGGTGACGTCGTCGCCGATGCCGTCCGTCGTTTTGCCGTCGAACTGGATACCATACGGATTTACGTCGAACCAATAGGCATGCTTGCCGTCATGAAAGGTATCGAGGTTGATAGAAATGCGATCATCCGTGGCGATATCTTTCCGCTTGGCGATCCTTGCACGAATCTTTGTGGGGTCGTCCTTGCAAATCCAGCCCACATAGAGATTGTGATCGTCATATGAAAGGTATGCCGAGGTAGGCTGGCTTCCCGGTGCGCCTTCCACGGGGTCCAGTTGGTGGAAGTCCGTAACCACCATCTCCGCTTCGCGCGATTTTCCTTCCAGGAAATCGGAGAGCTTTGGCGCCCGCGTGACCTTCGGTATCTGGAGAGAAGGGACTGGGGTACCAATTGCGGGAATGACCGTCGATGCCAGTAGGAGTGCCAGGAGCATGAAGTCGTTGAACCAGCCGTGGATCGTCGAAACAATTTTTGTGAGAGCGAGTGGATGCGGTGACGCACTAAGTCCATCGTCGCGCCCAAATACGCGCGGAAACGCATTGAAGTGCGTAAGTCTCACTTGAGGAAAGATCCAAGGAGGCAAAATTATTTATTCGCCTGATACCACGAGAATACCATGGCTAAAGGGATTTATCACCGCGAAGCACGGCACCTGAAGCCGCGCATCAGTCCGGCTTGGGATTGCATGTTGCGCCGCTCGAATTACAAAGAATCTCAGGGGCGCCCTCCAAAAGAAATGACGATAGGGTCGATACTGGCTTAATGGAATTGTTTTCGCCGCTGTATCCGATTCTCGACTCATCCCTGCTTCCCGGGGCAGATCGGTACGGGTATCTGCGCAAATTGGCGCTTGAGCTACTCAGCGCGGGAGTGACGCTGCTGCAATACCGCAACAAGCGCGGCAGTGATCGCGAAATTCTGGGCGACGCCATAACGCTGCGGACTGCGATGCCCAAGGGCCAATGCACGCTTATCCTCAACGACCGCGCCGATCTTTGCATGCTCGCAGGTTTTGATGGAGTGCATGTTGGGCAGGACGACATCTCCGCGGAGTCTGTCCGCCGAATCGTTGGCAAAGAAAGGCTCGTGGGCATTTCCACGCATAATGAAAAACAGTTGCAGGCTGCAACTCTCTTGCCGGTCGACTACATCGCGATTGGTCCGGTCTTCTCAACGGGATCAAAAGCGAACGCTGATCCCGTGGTTGGTCTGGATGGAGTTCGCCGGGCGCGTGAATCCACCAAAAATCGGCTGGTTGCAATCGGCGGCATCACGCTCGCGAATTGCCGGGAGGTGAGGGAGGCGGGTGCCGATTCTGTTGCGCTAATCTCGGGCGTGTTTCAAAGTCCCTCAGGTGAACAGCCTGCGAAAGTCGCTAGAGACTTTCTCGCGCGTTTCCGGTAGAACAGACAACAAGTGACGACCAGCCGCATACCTCCATCGCCTCCCGACGCTGATACGGGGACTCCACACTTTGTTCAGGGACTGGGACTGTTCAGTTCTACCGCGATCGTTGTAGGTTCAATGATCGGTTCCGGGATATTCATTGTTGCCGCCGACATCGGACGCGGCGTCGACTCGCCGGCTCTCTTCATCGGGGCCTGGATCGTAACCGCCATCATGACGATTATCGGCGCCTTGAGTTATGGCGAGCTTGCTTCCATGATGCCCAGCGCCGGAGGGCAGTATGTTTATCTCCGGGAAGCCCTCGGTCCCATGTGGGGATTTCTCTACGGCTGGACACTTTTCCTCGTGATCCAGACTGGAACGATTGCCGCCGTGGCCGTTGCGTTCGGCAAGTTTCTTGGGATATTTTTCCCCTCTGTCTCGGCGACAAATTGGATCTGGCACATAGGCCATGTCCCGCCATGGCATGTTGGACCAATGGTGCTGGGCAACATGGATATCGGCATGAACACGGCTAACCTCGCCGCCGTCATCATCGTTGTCTTGCTTGCGGGCGTGAATATCTTCGGCGTAAAGACTGGCGCCATCGTGCAAAACATCTTCACCACCACAAAGACGGCCGCCCTGTTGGGACTCGTCTTTTTCGGTTTCACCCTAGGCCGAAATCCCGCTGCCATAGCAGCGAACTTTGGCGCGGGATGGCACGAGTTCTGGCACAACGCATCCTTTTCGACGCTGCATCCGGTCCAGGTCGGGATTGGTGGCCCGACCGCAATGGTGGGCTTCTTTACCGTGCTGGCGGTCGTTCAGGTAGGCTCGCTCTTCTCGGCTGATGCCTGGAACAACATTACTTTTACCGCCGGGGAAGTTCTCAATCCTAAACGGAATATTCCGTTGTCGCTTGCCATGGGTACAACCATCGTGCTCACGATCTATATCCTGGCGAATTTCGTTTATCTCTCCGTTCTGCCACTGCATGGCGACCCAGCCGGAACTACCAACTTTGCTCGAGGTATTCAATACGCCTCGCAGGACCGCGTAGGGACGGCAGTGCTGGAGCAGATATTCCACTCCAGCGGCGCGTATATTATGGCGGCCGCAATCCTGATCTCCACGTTTGGATGTGCCAATGGCCTCACCATGGCAGGAGCTCGCGTTTACTACGCAATGAGCCGCGACGGACTCTTCTTCAAAGCTGCGGGCGATCTCCATCCACGCTACAAGACTCCCGTCGCTTCCCTCGTAGTGCAGGCAATATGGACATGCGTTCTGTGCCTTTCGGGCTCTTACGGACAGTTGCTGGACTACACAATTTTCGCAGCGCTCTTGTTCTACATCCTCACGATCGCCAGCCTTTTTGTCCTGCGCGTTCGAAAGCCCCTCGCGCCGCGGCCGTATAAGGCGATTGGCTATCCCGTATTGCCTGCCATCTATCTCGCAATGGCCACATGGGTCTGTATCGTATTATTGCGATACAAGCCTCAGTACACTTGGCCGGGACTCATCCTTGTCCTTCTCGGTATTCCAGTATTTGCGCTGTGGTCCCGCCGGGGCCCGAATCCAACATCAGCGAACGACCACTAGTTTGAGGAGGACCGCCGTAGATGGCTAACCTGTTTGCAACCAAACCCCTCTCGGTTCTTAACGCCGAAGCGAGTGAAGTGGGGGAGCACACATTAAAACGGTCGCTGACTGCTTTGAACCTGATCACGCTCGGGATCGGAGCAATCATCGGCGCCGGAATCTTTGTCCTCACCGGGCAGGCTGCCGCGAAATATGCCGGGCCGGCTATCGCGTTGAGCTTCGTGCTGGCTGGAATCGTCTGCGCTTTTGCCGGTCTCTGTTATGCGGAGTTCGCATCCATCATCCCCATCGCGGGATCGGCCTATACCTACGGCTACGCCACGCTCGGCGAATTTGTCGCGTGGATCATCGGTTGGGACCTGGTGCTCGAATATGCGTTTGGCGCTGCCACCGTCGCTTCCGGATGGTCCGGCTATCTGGTAAGTCTGCTTGAACAACTGCATATTCACTTGCCTCCGCAATTCACCACCACCTACGGCGATGTGCAGGTGCTCTACAACGATAAGTGGACATCACTGGCTGCGATGCCGATGGGAATAGACGTTTCATCCTTGCCGCATGCTACCGGGATCTTCAACCTGGTTGCATTCCTCGGAATTCTGGCCATTACCGCGATTCTGGTGATCGGCATCAAGGAATCTGCCAACCTCAACTCTGCCATCGTCATTGTGAAGCTGGCGATTGTCGGTATCTTCCTTTACCTCGGAATCTCATACCTGTTGCAGCACCACGAACTTACCGCGGTGAACTGGCACCCCTTCATACCTCCAGCAGAAAGCTCTTCACGGTTCGGATTTGGCGGTATCGCCGCGGGCGCTGCGTCGGTGTTCTTCGCCTACATTGGGTTTGACGCCGTGTCGACAGCTGCCCAGGAGGCCAAGAACCCGCAACGGGATATGCCCATCGGCATCCTTGGATCGCTGGTTGTCTGTACAATTCTCTACATCGCTGTGTCGCTGGTTCTGACAGGTCTCGTCAACTTCCGGCAGTTGAATGTGGCTGATCCAGTAGCTCTCGGCATTGACGTAACCGGCGTGAGATGGGGCAGTTTGCTGGTAAAGATTGGTGCCGTCTTCGGTCTTGGAACGGTGATGCTGGTCATGTTGTTAGGCCAGTCCCGCGTCTTCTTTTCCATGTCCCGGGACGGATTGCTTCCCAGGTGGGCAAGCGCCATTCATCCCAAGTTCCGTACCCCTTGGATTTCGAACATCGTCGTTGGAACTATCGTGGCGTTCCTTCCTGCTCTGCTGCCTATTGACCGGCTCAGCCAGCTGGTAAATATGGGAACGTTGCTGGCATTCACCATCGTCTGCGCAGGTGTGTGGATCCTGCGTGTACGCCAACCGGAACTGCACCGGCCATTCAAAACGCCGCTTGTACCCCTTGTACCGATTTGCGGAATCATCAGCGCGTTCTACCTGATGATCAAACTACCCTTGCTCACATGGGCAGTTTTGATTATCTGGCTGGTAGTGGGACTGGTCATTTATTTTGGGTACAGCGTGAAACACAGCAAGGTCCAAAAGCTACCGCGAGAAATGACCGGGGGGCGCGCACATTCCTAGGAACACTCCCTAGGCTGCAAAAGAAAAGCCTCCGCTAACGGAGGCTTTTGTCTTGCTCACAAATCACTTCTCTTATGCAGTCGTTTTGGTGCAAAGCTCGTTGAATGCCCTCGCCAGTTCCGCGGCAATTGCCGGGGCTGTGCTGACTTCAATCGAGGAACGCTGCATCAGGTAGACAAGCTTACCGTCGCGCAGAAGGGCGATCGCCGGGGAAGTGGGCGGATTTCCATTGAAGTACGAACGGGCGCGCTCGGTAGCTTCGCGGTCCTGTCCTGCGAAAACTGCGATGGAATTGTCGGGTACAACAGCATTCTGCAACGCGAGGCGGACACCGGGACGCATTTTCCCGGCGGCACAGCCACAAATTGAATTTACGACCACCATGGTCGTGCCTGGTTGCGCGAGCGCGTTATCCACGTCGGGAGCCGTGCGCGCCTCCTTGATTCCAGCGCGCGTCAACTCCTCACGCATGGGAATTACCATTATTTCTGGATACATTTTGACTCTCCTCCGGCAGAAAACTACCGACCTGACTCTATTGTATAAGGGCTGAAGCGAACTTACGCCAAGACTCTCGTGGTGTACCCTCATACAAAATGTATTTGGAAGAAAATGTCCCCCTCGCAGCGCTTACCACGTTCCGCATCGGCGGCCCTGCTCGCTGGTATGCCGAAGCAACGACAGAAGATGAAATCGTGGACGCAGTGGCATTCGCCCACGAACAGGAGATACCGCTTTTCGTGCTCGGCGGCGGAAGCAACCTGCTTATTTCAGATGCAGGCTTTCCCGGTCTGGTGCTTCATATCGGTTTGCGCGGTATAGAACAGCGGCCAAATGCCATCTTCACAGCAGCGGCGGGCGAGAATTGGGACCAATTTGTGTCAACCGCAGTAGAGGCCAATTGTGGCGGCATCGAGTGCCTTGCGGGAATTCCCGGCAGCGTGGGCGGCACTCCCGTACAGAATGTGGGTGCCTATGGGCAGGAGGTCTCGCAGACAATTCTCTCTGTTCGTGCCCTGGACCTGCACTCCAACCAGTTTGCGGATCTCTCTGCTGAGCGCTGCGGATTCGCTTACCGGCGCAGCATCTTCAACGGAACTCAACGCGGTCGATACATCGTAAGTAGTGTTACTTACAGATTGATAATCGACGCAGAATCAGCCGTTAACTATGGAGACCTCAAGCGATACTTTCAGAATCTCAAGGGACATCCCGGCCTCGCCGAGGTAGCGGCTGCCGTGCGAGAGATTCGACGCAGTAAAGGCATGCTTTTAGTAGAGGGAGATTCGGACTGCCGCAGTGCCGGGAGCTTTTTCAAGAATCCTGTGGTTTCCGACGAGGTTTTCGCGAAAATAGCAAGCCACAGCGACACTCCTGTGCCGCATTACGAGGCCGGGCCCAGACTGGTCAAGATTCCTGCGGCCTGGCTGTTGGAGCATGCTGGCTTTCCTAGAGGGTACGCACTGGGACGCGCCGGAATCTCCAGCCGGCACACACTTGCGCTCATCAATCGAGGCGGCGCCACTGCGGGAGACGTGATTGCGCTGCGGGACAAGATTCTGGAGGCGGTAGAGTCGCGTTTTGGAATAAAGCTTGAACCGGAGCCTGTTTTCGTCAGCTAGCCGCGATTTTCGAGTTGGCGAAGCAGGCGGTCCCGCTCCTCCGCCAGCACATCTCGAGCAGCGCCGTGAGCCGCGACGCGTCCATCCTGCATAACGATCACGTCTGCGAGGGTCTGGTATGCCTCCGCAAGGTCGTGGGACACATAGAAGGCGGGAATCTTCCGCACGCTGAGCCAGTCTGCCAACTTTGGCAAAATTCTCTCCTTCAGGCTCGCATCAAGCGCCGAAAATGGCTCGTCCAAAAGCACCATGCAAGGCTCGGGAGCCAAGGTTCGGGCGAGGGCTATCCGCTGCTGCTCCCCGCCTGAAAGATCTGCGGGTTTGCGCGGCGCCAACTGTACCACTTCGAGCAACTCCAAAATGGCTTCCACGCGGCCTTTCCGTTCCGCGAAAGGCACAGAATGAAGCCCGAAAGCGGTGTTCTCCGCGACGCTCATATGTTGAAACAGCGCAGGCCGCTGGGTCACAAAGCCGATGCCTCTCGACCCCGGAGGAACGAATAGTCCGTTGTTGGTGTCGAGCAAGGTGCGCCCGCTCAGGGTGATCGAACCTTCGTCCGGCCGGATCAAACCTGCCAGAATTCGCATTACGGACGTTTTACCGACGCCGGAAGGCCCGAAAAGAACGGTCCAGGGGGCGCAGAGACTGAATTCGGCCTTCAGCGAAAAGCTTCCAAGCCTGCTGTGCAATCGCGCTGTGAGAAAAGGCACTGGCGTGCGTTCAGGCATTCGAGACTCCGCTACGCCGCCAATACAACAGCAGAAGGGCAAAAAATGAGAAGGCAAGGAGTGCCAGCGCAGTGTGATTCGCCTGCGCGTAGCGGAAGTCCTGCACCTGGTCGAAGATCGAAATTGAGAGAGTGCGCGTGACGCCGGGTATATCCCCGCCGATCATTAGAACGACCCCGAACTCACCCACCGTGTGGGTAAAAGCCAGAACAGCTGAGGCGAGCATCGACCGTTTTGCCAGTGGCAACAGAATATGCAGCAGCACCCGTGCCGGGCTTGCTCCCAATAGGGTGGCTGCATCCATGACGGCGGGATCGATTGCGGCAAATCCTGACGTGAGGGGCTGCAGCGCAAAAGGGAAGCTGTAGATCACCGATCCGACGACCAATCCGGCGAACGTGAAAGTCAACGGATGGCCAAAGATCGCCGCATAACCCCGGCCGATTTCGGTTCGTGGACCGAGCAGAACGAGCAAATAAAATCCAAGAACTGTAGGAGGAAGCAACAGTGGCAGACCTGCAAGGGCTTCGATCAGAGGTTTCCATCTGGCACGACTCAACACCAGCCAACCTGCGAGCGGGATGGTGATCACGAGCAGGATCAGCGTCGTGATGGTCGCCAGTTTGAGAGTGAGCCAGAGTGCCTCGATGTCCATACCTACCTCACCTGCTTTAGGCCACGTTGGGCAAGCCTGGCTTTCACTGCCGGGGAGAGGAGATATTCAAGTAGCCGATGCGCCTGCACCTGCTGCGACGATTTCCGCAAAACGACGGCGCCCTGAACAATGGGCGGATAAGAGTCTGCCGGCATTTCAAAATAAGAGCCTGATGCGCGCAGTCGGTCGGTTAGGGCTGAGGTCAGGGAAATCAGCCCTGCGTCGGCATTTCCTGAATCGGCAAACTGAGCCGCCTGCGAAATGTTCTCTGCCGTAATCAGGCGAGGCTTCAGCGCGTCGGCCAGTCCAAGGCGAGTTAACGAAGCCATCGCCGCGCGTCCGTACGGCGCGTGCAATGGATTGGCAATCGCCAGCCGCTTCAACGCCGGATCCCGTAGCGTCGCCAGCGCTGGGTGAGGGAATCGGGAATCGTTTCGCGTCCAAAGCACCAGAGTCCCTTGCGCGTAGGGGAAGGGCTTGTCCGAATCACAGAGTCCGTCGGCAATCAGCTTTTGCGGGAAAGCCATATCTGCGGAAAGATACAGATCGAAGGGGGCGCCATTTTCAATTTGCGCTGCAAGTGTCGCAGAGGATTGATAAGAAGCCTCAACGCGTTGATGAGCCTGCCCTTGGTATTCGGAAAGGAGCGACGGCAATACAGGTTGCAGATCCGCGGCAGCGGCTACCCGCAAAGTTTGCTGAGCAAATATTGCTGCAGGCACCGACAGAAGGCACGCGAGAACGAAGAATGTTCTCGTGGTCCTCGATGTAAGAATTCGGCCCATAAGGGTCATCCGCTGCAATCTCCCGCATCGATGAGACTACCAGCATATTCGTCGCAACTCTTTCCCTGCGCGCAGGTTCGGCAAATTCCATTCGCTCATTGGAAGATTGCTGCTAGGCTAAACATATCCATGAGTGAGAGTCTCTACCAACTGCGTTGCATAGGCTGCGCCAGCACGATTGCACAAGATCGGACGCCGAGCAATTTCCGCTGCCCGGATTGCGGTGAGTTATATGAAGTTGAGTATCCAGGTTGGAGCCGTGGAGTTCAGGCCACGCAGAAAACATGGATGCCCAACGCGAGTGCCTTGCGTTGGCTATGGAAGGAGCGCTGCCAGTCCACGGAGCCCCTCGACCAGAGCGGCGTCTGGCGTTTTCGGGAAGTGTTGCCCATCCTTGCCGATCCCGCGAACGCGGTAACCTTGCGCGAGGGAAATACGCCCCTCTATGCCATGCCTAGATGCGCGAAGAGCGCTGGCGTTGAGACTCTGCTGGCCAAGCATCAGGGCATGAATCCCACGGGTTCCTTCAAAGATACGGGCATGACCTCGGCATTATCTGTTGCCCGCGAGCTCGGCTACAAATGGGTGGCATGCGCCTCCACGGGCAATACTTCAGCTGCCATGGCCGCCTACGCCGCGCGCGCGGGAATGAACAGTCTGGTGCTGATCCCCGAAGGAAAAATTGCATGGGGAAAACTCTCGCAGGCCATGGACTACGGTGCTCTCACGTGCCAGCTTCGCACCGACTTCGACGGCTGCGTAAATGTGTTGAACGAGGTTGTTAAGCTCGCCCCGGTCTATCTGCTGAATTCCGTGAATCCTTATCGGCTGGAAGGCCAAAAGACACCGGCATTTGAAATTGCTGAAGAATTAGATTGGCACGTGCCGGACCACATCATCGTTCCCGGGGGGAATCTCGCCAACTGCTCTGCACTGGGCAAGGGATTCCTCGAAATGCAGCAGCTTGGCTTGACGACAAAACTTCCGCGGATCTCGGTAATCCAGGCGGCCGGCGCCAATCCACTGTTCCTGAGCATGGAAGAAAATGGCGGCAATGCGCTGCAGGCGGTGGAGGCCCAGACACGCGCGACGGCGATTCGCATTGGCAATCCTGCATCTTGGCGAAAAGCAGTTCGTGTTCTTCGCGAGACCGGCGGATTTTGCGAGCAGGTTACCGAAGCCGAAATCGCGCTGGCGAAGGCAGAGATCGGCCGCGAAGGAATTGGTTGCGAACCGGCATCGGCGGTCACACTCGCGGGGCTCAAAAAGCTGGTGCGCCAGGGGAAGGTGCACTCCTCCGAAAGCGTAGTTCTGCTGCTGACCGGTCACACGTTGAAGGATTCTGATTTTACGATCGACTTCCACCGCCGCACCCTGTTGAAGGCGGAAGAATCGGCTGGCCTGGAGAAGGAACTCGCGGAGTATGAGCGGGGCACGCTGACACTCGATCCATCTGTCGACGCCGTGCTTCGCACGCTCGAAGAGTGGATGGGCAAGTGAACCGGATGAAGTCTTCTCCGGCTTCGCATCCGGATCGTTTAAATCTACGATTGCCGGCCACGTCGGCTAATCTTGGTCCTTGCTTCGACGCGGCGGCACTTGCTATCGCGCTTTATCTGGACGTCCACGCAGTTCGGGCGCAGGAATTCTCAATCGAGGCTCGCGGGCGCAATCCAGAAATATGCGGGGAACTCAATGGGAATCTTCTGATCGAGACGTACACGAGCATCCTTGAGTCAGAAGGCAGGCAAGTTCCGCCACTAGCCCTGACGGTGGAGAACGGGATTCCCCTTGGTATGGGTTGCGGTTCGTCTGCCGCTGTTCGAATCGCCTCCGTCGCATTGGCTTCGCACTTCGGGCAGCTTGAGTGGAATGACGATCGCATCCTGGCGGTGGCTTGTGAGTTGGAAGGCCATCCAGACAATGCTGCGGCTTGCTGGCTTGGTGGATATGTAGCGGCGACCTGCCAGGGCAAAGAGGTGCACGCTGCCTCGCTTGCTCCGCCTCCAGCATGGAGTGCGCTATTGGTGGTTCCTCATAAGCCCCTCGCAACGAGCTCGGCGAGGGCGGTCTTGCCCGAAAACTACTCGCGGGAAGACGTTGTAGCAAACCTGCAGTGCGCGACTCTGCTTTCGATTGCGTTTGCGCGAAGGCAAGGAGAGCTGCTTCGCGCCGCGATGATGGACCGGATTCATCAGCCATATCGCCAGGAAATTTGTCCGTTGCTGCCTCTGATTCTTCCTTTGGCCGGGCAAAAGGGCATTCTTGGAGCTGCGTTGAGTGGCGCTGGTCCCGCAGTTTTACTGCTTATCGAGCAGGATGCGTTGCAATCCGCCAAGGAACTGGTTCGTGAAGCTACGGTAGGTATTGAAGGATTGGAACTGTTGCCCTGTAATCTCGAGGGGAATGGCGTCATCTTCCTGTGATTTAAATCACATTCGTCTAGAAACAGAATCAACGGGTTACGGGTAAGTGGGGAGTTGCCGCACAGTGATTGCGCTACGAAGTGGGTGGGCGCGACCCTCCATCGCGTCAGTTCTGGGAATGGGCTCTTCTAGCGTCCGTAACTATGTGTTGGGTCCATGAGCCTGTTTCACCTCGGTTAATGCTGGGTCGCAAGGCTTCTGCGACTTTCGATGTTTCTGCGCATCTGTATTAGAGAAGCCGATACACTGGTTGCGGCATATTTTTCTGAAGGAGGAACATGGCGGGTCAAGGGGTCTTTGAAGTAAGCGATGCGACATTTGATCAGGAGGTCCTGAAATCGGACCAGCCTGTATTGGTAGACTTTTGGGCGGCCTGGTGTGGTCCGTGTCGCGCGCTCGCGCCGACCGTGGACACGATCGCGACCGAATATCAAGGCAAGATCAAAGTGATGAAGATGGATGTGGACAAGAATCCCGCCACTCCGGGCCGTTACGGCGTCCGGGGAATCCCAGCACTCATCCTTTTCAAAGGTGGTCAGGTTGCCGATCAGATCGTGGGATTTGTTCCGAAGGATAAGATCGACCAAAGTTTGAACCGCATTCTCGCGTAATCGAAATGTGCGATTAAGAAGAAAAAGCCCGGCTTCGGCCGAGCTTTTTCTTGCAGTAGTGTTCTGCCTAGTATTTTCGCAACATTCCGAGAAGCCGTCCCTGGATCGCGACATCTGCGCGAGGGACGTAGATCGGTTCCATTTCAGAGTTTGAGGGTTGTAGGCGGATCAGGTCTCCCTCAACGTAGTAACGCTTGAGAGTGGCCTCAGAACCTCGTACAAGCGCGACAACGATCTCGCCTTCACGAGCCGTATTAGTCTTCTCCACCATGACGAAGTCTCCGTCCACGATATGCTCATCCCGCATAGAGTCGCCGCGTACTTCGAGGGCGAAAACATCGCGGTTTCCAATGATGTCGCTGATGGAGATTGTCTCTGGATTCTCAACGGCTTCGACGGGCAGGCCTGCTGCGATCCGGCCCATTAACGGGAGACGGTCTGTCGATCTGCTCTTGCTGCTCCGTGCCGGAAGCACGTCAATGGATCGGCTGCGATTGTGCGACCGCTGCAGCAACCCCTTCGTCTGCAGATTGGTGACATGCTTATGAACGGTTGCCAGAGACTTCAACTGCAGTCCACGGGCTATTTCTTCGAACGACGGGGAATAGCCATTTCGCTGAACAAAGCCGGAAATGAAATCGAGAACTTCCTTTTGCCTTCTGGTGATGGCCATTTCTGAATTGTAGCGAACAAAAAGCGAATCGCAAGCTATTTTTTTTGTATTGTTCTTTTTGGGAAACATCACTCCTTCGCTGGCTCTCCCTTTGGTATCGAAGTGGGCCATTGGGTGCAGAAGTCACGTGAGGGAATTTCGGGTTTGGTTTCTCCGTCGCTTGTCACATTTCGTAGAGGTTTTGCGTTCGCCGCTCCCTCGAAAGCCTGCTGGTGAGGTGGCCAGCATTTGAGGCGTACGAGTCTTAGGAGTGCGATGGAAATCGGCTTGGCGGTAGCCAAGCCGACCGAATGAGATCATGAACAAACGGTCCTCGTTCCGCGAGGGAAGAACCTGCCGCAGTCAGCATGGGGTAGGTTTCTCGCCGAGTCGACTCGGGGTCATAAAAAGAATGTGCCATGGAGTTGGCAAAACAACGGTGAGGGTTACAAGCCCGAAGGTCCTGATCGCACTCATGCTCTTCACCTGGCCAGTATTTGGCCAGGTGAATACGGGCGAACTGCGACTCAAGGTCGTTGGCGCTTCCGGAGTTGGACTGCAGTCCTCGGTTGAACTTATCAGCAACGGGAGCCGCTATAAAAGCACTTCGAATACGGAAGACGACGGAGCACTGGATCTTAAATCGTTGCCGTTCGGCATCTACGTCGTCAAGGTGGAAAAGCCTGGGTTTCTTACCGTCAGCAAATCGCTCGATGTTCGATCCGCACTCCCAATCGAACTTGTTATTCAACTCGCAGAAGCTCCAGTTCAAACGTCGGTCACAGTGAGCGATCAAGGTACGCTGATCGATCCGTACCGCCCTTTTTCGCTGATGCAGATTGATTCAGAACAGCTTGCGGACAGCACGACATCGCTCCCGGGGCGAAGCGTGCAGGACCAAGTGAATTCGCAGCCGGGCTGGCTCTACGAAGGGAATGCCGTCCTGCATCCGCGCGGAGCGGAGTATCAAGTGCAGTTTGTGGTGGATGGACTGCCTTTCACTGACAATCGTTCGCCCAGCTTTGGGCCGGAGATCGAATCGGAAAACATCGACTCCATGAGGATTTACACGGCGGGAATTCCTGCAGAGTATGGAAGGAAGATGGGCGGCGTAGTCGAACTCGCTACACACCGAAGCGCATCGGCCGGTCTACACGGAAATGTGAATCTAGCGGGTGGCAGCTACAACACGGGAGTTGCTTTCGGCCAGGCGCAATACTTGTGGGGAAAGAATGAACTCGGGGCAAGTGCGGACGGGAGCACAACTGAGCATTTCCTCAACCCAGTGGTCCCGGAAAACTACACAAATACGGCAACCACAGGAGATTTCTCGGCGAACTTCGAACGGGACTTTACGCCTTCGGACCGCCTGATGTCGGCATGGCGGCACGAGTTTTCAAGATACCTTGTGCCCAACGAACTTCCCCAGGAGGCTGCCGGCCAGCGGCAGAATGGCGACAACTTCGAGACGCTGGGCACAGCCGGGTACCAGCATGTTTTTTCGCAAAACGCGCTGATGAACGTATTGGGGATGTTCCGCGATAATTCAAACAATTTCTATTCCAACGCTGCGTCCACTCCGATCATTGTTTTTCAGCACAATAGCTTTCAGGAAGCGTACATCAAAGCCACGGCATCCCTGCATAAGAAGAACCAGGAGTGGAAGGCTGGAGTTGAGACCGACAATATTTTTCTGAATGAAAATTACAGCGACTTGATTACCGATCCTTCGCAATTCGACCCGGGGACCCCGCTGACCTTTCACTTCTCCGGCGATCGTCCAGATCTCGAACAGTCCGCCTTCGTCGAAGACCTGATTCGTCTGGGCAACTGGACAATCAGCGTGGGCCTGAGATGGGGACCACTATCAGCTGCTTGTGAATCAAAATGCGCTCAGTCCGCGTGTGGCGGTGGGCCGTTATTTTCAATCGCAGAACATGGTTGTCCACGCTGCCTACGATCGCGTCTTCCAAACGCCATCGTTTGAAAACATCCTGATTTCCAGTTCCTCTCAGGCGCGCTCACTCAATCCCGAGGTTCTGCATCTTCCGGTTCTCCCGTCGACGGGCAACTACTACGAAGTCGGCGTGACAAAGGGCTTTGCCGACGCGCTGCGCATGGACGTGAATGTCTATCGACGCGACCTTCGTAACTTTGCCGATGACGATCAACTGCTCAATACCGGTGTAAGCTTTCCCATCGCGTTTTACAAAGGCGTGATCTATGGAAGCGAAGGCAAACTGGACCTGGTGCACTGGCGGAAGCTTTCAGGCTTCGTGAGCTATTCGTACATGGTCGGCAATGCATGGTATCCCGTCACCGGAGGACTGTTTCTTGGGAGCGACGTCAACAATGCCCAACCACAGCTTGTGGGCCATTTTCCAGTCTCACAGGATCAAAGGAACTCTGTACGAACGCGATTCCAGTACCAGATCATCCCCAAGATCTGGGCTGCAGCGGGTTTGGACTATGGATCCGGCCTTCCCTTCGAGTATGACGGAACAGAAGAAGATGCGATTGTCCAATACGGGGTCGCAGTGGCAGACCGAGTGAATTTCGATAGAGGCCGAGTAGATCCCAACCTCTCAGTGAATGCCTCGCTGGGCGCGGATGTTTACACCGGTGATCGAGTGAAATTCACCCTACAGGCAGATGTTGAGAATCTGAACAACCGGCTGAACGTAATAAATTTCAACGGCCTTTATTCCGGGAACGCCATTGGGCCGGCACGAAGCTGGTTTTTGCGCTGGACGACGAATTTTTAATTCTCCAGAAGCCTCAAACATTTCGCCATCACTCGACCGCGAGTCGGGATCTCATCACTGAAATCGTCCGATTTATCCCACAAAGGTGTTAGACCGAAGTTCCGTTCCGGGACAGGTCCTCATTTGGTCCCATTCAAGGAATTTCGGTGTAGTTACTATTTGGCTTTTTTCTTGTTACCAGGCGAAGGAAGGGAGAAGTTGGTCTCAAGCACAAGCGCTCTGAACAGAACCGAGGAAGGCCAGAAATGCGAGTACTGGTTGCGGAAGACGACAAGGCGTTGGGACAGTTCCTGACCCGGGGTCTGGAGTCAGAAGGGCACGAACTTCGGTGGGTCAGCGACGGGCAGGCGGCGATAGATGCTTTTCGGGACGACTGCCCCGATCTCACACTTCTTGACCTGAACCTGCCTCGCAGGAACGGCGAGGAGGTCTTGCGAGCGATTCGTGCCCAAAATGACCAATTGCCCATTCTTATTCTCACCGGCAGCCAGGAACTCGAGGTCAGAATCCGGTGCCTCGACCTGGGAGCGGACGACTTTATGATGAAGCCCTTTTCGCTGAGCGAACTACGCGCCAGGTGCAGGGCATTATTGCGGCGCTGCCGGGAACTGAAGCTGACTCTCCGTTGTGGGGCGTTGGAACTCAACCGGATGGACAGAATTGCGACGCAGGACGATAAGGCAATTTCGCTTACCAACAAAGAATTCGCTCTGCTGGAATACCTGCTGCTGCATCGGCAACGTTGCGTCAGCCGCGTCACTCTGCTTGAAGAGGTCTGGAAGATGGATCCGGCGATTGGGACAAACGTCGTGGACGTGTACATCAACTATCTCCGCAAGAAGCTGGGCCACCATCCGCAAGGAGCGATGATCCGCACAATCAGGGGACAGGGATATTGCATTAGCTCACCAACCGCCGTTGAGCAGTAGACATTCAATGTTGTATTGCACTTGTAAATCTGCCTGTGGGAGAAGCACTCATGCCAGCACTTTCTATGAAGACTGCCGCACGAACTGCCGTTCTTGTCAGCTCTGACATCTGCTTTCGTCGCCGGGTGAGCGAAACCTTGAAAGGACTTCGATGGAACGTTCGTGAATCCGCCAGCGGTGCCGAAGCACTTTCCGAGTTGGAGATGAATCCGCCGGAGGCCGTGATCCTCGACTCATGGCTTCCCGACCTTGAGATAGGGGAGTTCGTCTCGGAATTTCGCAGGGAGCACCCTGAGGTTGACCTTGTGGTGGTGAACGGCATGGAGGGGAGCGATTATGAACCTCGCAGTCCGAGCAGGCACGAATTGCTCTATGCAATTCGGCGCGGCCAGGATGCAGATGGAGCCATCTGGAATGCAGCACCGATATTGGAGAGCCACGTCCAGGATGTTCCGCGCAGAGCACTGTTGAGCATGCCGATGCCTGTTCCCTTCGTAGCAGAGCGGCATAACGCTGCCGATTTCAATGCGCCCAATTTTGCGCAGAGACTCCCGGACCTGATCGGCAATCATCGCAGCATGATCGAGATTGGCCGCCGGGTACGCCTGGTTGCTCAGCGCCAGACCCCTGTATTGATTGAAGGGCCGACGGGGACAGGAAAGGAAATCATTGCCCAAGCCTTGCACCGCATGAGCAAGCGGTCGAGCAAGCCGTTCGTAGCGTTGAACTGCGCTGCCATCCCCGAAGCGTTGCTGGAAGCGGAATTGTTCGGCCACACGCGAGGCGCGTTTACCGGAGCCGTGCAGGGAAGAATGGGAAGAATAGAGGCGGCACACGGCGGAACTCTGTTTCTGGATGAGATTGGAGAAATGCCGCTAGCCCTGCAATCCAAACTACTGAGGTTTGTGGAGTGCGGAGAGTTGCAGCGAGTTGGCGAAAACGAACCGGTACGCGTGGATGTACGAGTGCTCGCGGCGACCCACCAGGCTCTGGGGGAGCGCGCCGCAAAGGGAGAATTCCGCTCCGATCTCTTTTACCGTCTTGCCGTGTTTGCCATTCGGACTCCTGCGCTGCGCGACCATTTAGAAGATCTTCCTCTGCTCACTGAACACTTTCTTACCAGGCTCGCCATGGACGCTCCCGCAAAAAGAATTGGTCGATCAGCAAGCGAGAAACTTCTCGCTCATGGCTGGCCGGGCAACGTGAGAGAACTTGAGCACGTGCTCGAATGCGCAACGATCCTTGCCGAGGACCGCATGGAGATCACAGCGAACGAAATCGAATTCGGGTTCTCCGCCGCATAAGAGTTTCCTAAGACTTCCCGATACTGAGCGGAACGATTCTTGCACTTCCGAAGGTGAGGATGAATCTATGGAGATTACAACTCCGATCAGCGATCATCTGGGAATCTATCTGGATGTTTCAAGCCAGCAGCTGAAGTTGACGGCTGCGAACATGGCGAATGTGGACACTCCGCAATATCGTACGGTGGGTATCGATTTTGCCGGCGAAATGCAAAGGGCCATGGCCGCAGCAACTTCTTCGCGCGAGGCCGGAGAGCCTGCAGGTCCGGCAAATATCCTGTCGGTACACCAGGTGGATGGGCTGCTGGAGCGTCCCGATGGCAACAATGTGTCAATCGATCGCGAGGGCCTGAACATGGCTGAGGCGCAGCTGCGCTTTCGCACTGGCGTAGAACTTTTGCGACGTGAATTTTCGCGGATTCAAAGTGCAATTCAGGTAGATGGAAAATAGAGCGCTTGATAGAGGGGAAGTAGATCGCCTGCACCGGTGGAGAATAAAAGCATGAATCTTTTCGGAGTGATGGAAGTGAGCGGATCTGCAATGAAGGCCGAGCGCATTCGTGCCGAGGTGGTAGCAGCAAACATGGCTAATGCCGAAACTACGCGGACAGCGGATGGTACTCCGTACCGTCGTCAACATGTTGTCTTTTCCGCGGCACAGCAAGAAAGCTTCTCGAGCATGATGGGGAGTCAGGGACTCCAGCAGATGACGCCAATGCTTTCGAGCGGACCAAGTGCCGCGCAAAGCGTTCCTGGCGGCGTAAATGTTTCGGCCGTAGTGTCGGATCCCGCTGCGGTGCAACGTCGTTACGACCCTCAGCATCCGGACGCGGACAAGGAGGGGTACGTTGCGTTTCCTGATATCAATCCTCTGACGGAGATGGTGGATTTGATGGGAGCGACACGGGCCTACGGATTGAACAGCTCGGCCGTACAAGCGACGAAAGGTATGATCTCCTCCTCGTTGGACATCTTGAAGTAAAACTTCCTTACGGGAGAGAAGGCAATAAAAAATGCAAACCGGAATGCAAATCGCTGAACTGCTCAAGACTGGAACGGTAGAGGCCGCACGTGGCGCACAGTCCGCGGGGCCATTGGACGCGAATCAGCCTTTCGGCAATTTGTTACGGGATGCCATCGGAACCGTCCAGAATCTGGAAACCCAGGCATCGCAGGCTACGGAAGGATTGCTGCGGGGCGATGGTGTCGATATTCACACTGCCATGATTGCTACTCAGAAGGCCGATCTTGCCTTCGAAATGGCGCTCTCGGTGCGCAACAAGGCGGTTGCAGCTTATCAGCAAGTCATGAACATGCAGTTTTAAACGCCGGGATGAAGTTCAAAAAGTGGAGTTGGCATAGCAATGGAAGGCAACAGGGAACTCGAAACAATTCGCAACGAGAGAACGCTGGTTGAGCGCACTCGCGAGTTAGTCGAGCCGTTGACCAGCGCCTTCCAGCAGTTGAGCGCGCGCCAGAGACAGATCGCGTATTCACTATTCGCCGTCGTCATGATCGGACTCGCAGCCATTATTTTTCTTACCTCGAGAACGGACTGGAAAACATTATTCGCTGGGCTGGATCCACAGGATACGCGGGAAATTTCAGCACAATTGACTGCTGCCGGAATTCCGTTTGAAGTTTCTCCCGATGGCACGACTCTCCGGGTGGCTGCCGAATTCCTTGACAAGGCAAGGCTCCAGACCACGGTAAAGGGCGGGCCAAAGAGCGGACGGATGGGATTCGAGCTTTTCGATAAGCCCAACTGGGTAGGGTCGGAGTTCGACGAAAAAGTAAACTTTCAACGTGCGCTCGAGGGAGAACTGGAGCACACCATTAATACGCTCGGCGCGGTGCAATCCTCACGCGTGCATTTAGTTTTGCCACACGATTCTCTTTTCAGTGATCAGCAACGCTCCGCGAAGGCGTCGGTTGTCCTGAAGTTGAAGCGGCGTTCCCTGAGCAACGACGAAGCCGACTCGGTTCGCAACCTGGTGGCGAGTGCAGTAGATGATTTGCATGCGGACAGCGTCGTTCTGGTTGATGCCGACGGACATTTGCCGCTCGCCCCAAAGGGCGTTGACGCTCTGAATGAAGCGCATGAACTCGCACTAACGCAAAAGCTCATCGACACAATTGAGCCTGTGGCCGGAGTTGGGAATGTGCGTGCTTCGGTGAACCTGGAGTACGATCGCACGTCCTCGGATGAGGTTGACGAGACATACGATCCTACGAGCTCCGCAACCCTGTCCATGCAACGGACGGAACAAAGTGCCGGAGGGCAATCGCCCCCTGCAGGCATCCCGGGTACGGCCAGCAATGCTCCAAATGTGCAACCGCCGCTCTATCCCCAGCAGACGTCCAGCCCCCAGAGCATGCGACAGGAGAGCGGTACTTACGGAGTTTCAAAGAAAGTTCGCCACGCCATAGACGGTGGCGGCAAGATCCGGCGAATCACGGCAGCGGTCCTGATCAACGATCGACCGGTGAACTCATCGGATCGCAACGCCCTGACAGAGTGGCAGCCTAGAACCGCGGACGAGATGCGCCACATTGCAGGGCTGGCCCAGGCCTCCATTGGATTCGATCCCCAGCGAGGCGACCTGGTCACCGTAGAAAATATCTCTTTCGAAGAAAACGGAAGAGTGACGAACTCAAGTGTCATGGAGAAAATGTGGAGTTTGAGCAGCAAGTCGGCGCCTTTCGCAAGGTATGGAGCGCTGGTGGTTATGTTTCTCTCGCTCATTTTCCTAGTGATGCGGCCGCTGACAAAGACCCTTGCTTCGACAGCGGTTGTGAATGCGCTTCCAGCCAGCAGCGCGCCCGCAGCTATTACCGGTGGACAGAACGGCGCCGAAGTCCACAAAGTACTCTTGGAGAAGCAGAAGGTGCATGCGCAGACTGTCCATGAGCAGATATCGGAACAACTGAAGAAGGAACCGGCGATGGCGTCACGTCTCCTTCAAGGATGGATCCATTCCGAATGAGCAAAGACGGGCAAGTCGCAGTCGCGGAAGAAGTAGCAGTACCCAAGGTTACAAGCCTGGTGGTTCCTGCACTGGCACGACCTCAGCCGCTCCAGATTCCCGGCATTCGCAAGGCAGCGATTCTTATAGTTGCGTGCGGAGAAGAACTGGCCAAGCTCATTTTTCAAAATCTGCCGGAGTCGGATGTCCAGCGGATCACCGAGGAGATTGCCGAGCTCAAGAACGTTCCGCCCGAAATGTCTCTCAAAGTTATCGAGGAGTTTTGGGAACTGCTCGAAACCCAGCAGTACATGATGCATGGGGGACTGGAATACGCGACAAAAATTCTGGTTGAGACATTTGGCAAACAGCGGGCAGAGGACATGCTGGCCCTGGTCAAACGGGCTCAAGAGGCCAGTCACGGCAATCTCTCAATGTTGCAGAAGGTGGATCCGGGTCAGCTGGGCCAGTTTCTCGAGGGCGAGCATCCACAAACGATCGCACTTGTGCTCGCGCATCTCGATCCCCGCCGTGCTTCCGTTGTTCTCGACAATTTGAGCGGAGAACAGAAGGTCAACGCAGTTCGCCGCCTGGCGGAGATGCGGCAATTTTCTCCGGAGATGGCACAGAAGGTAGCGCTGATTCTGCATCGCCGACTGGAGACAGTCGGCGACGGCGCGAGAAAGTCATATTCAGGATTCAAGGCAGTGGCCGACCTGCTGAATCGCTTAAATGGCGAATCGGCGAAGAAGATTCTCGAGCAGGTGGAAGACGCCACGCCGGAATTGGCCTTGAACATCCGCCGACTAATGTTTACGTTCGAAGATTTGGTCACGGTGCCTTCTGTCAGCATGCGCGAAATTATCTCCGTAGTCGACAAGAAGAACCTGGTGCTGGCCCTGAGAGGAGCGCGAGAGGACTTGCGCGCCCACGTCTATAAATCGATGTCGTCTCGTGCGGTGGAAATGTTGAAAGAAGATATGGAGGTTTTGGGGCCTGTCCGAACGCAGAGAAGTGGCAGCGGCGCAGCAGGAGATTCTAAACGTTGCACGAAAGTTGGAAGCGGAAGGCAAGGTTATTTTGAAGGTGGAGCAGGGTGATGATCTGTTGGTTTGAGATTCAGTTGAGGATGCAAACACTATGTCGACGGTGATGGAAACGGGTTATCGCCGGCTCGAGTACAGGCCGCTCCAATCCCCTAACGATTGTGGTGTACCTGTTCCAGATATGGCCTATGGTATTCCTGAGGCCCATGAGGTAACCGCTCTTCGTGAAAAGCTGAGGGAGATCGAAGCGAAGCTTTCCGAAGCGCTCGGCAATCACGAACAATGGATGGCCGATGCTGAACAACGCGCACTGACCCGTGGCCGTGAACAGGTCTTGCTTGAAACAAAAGAACAGATCTCACGGGTGGGATCGCAGTTGGAGGCGGCGCTCGAAAGTTTTTGCGAAGAGCGCGACAAATACTTTGGGCAGGTGGAGCAGGAGGTGGTTCGTCTCGCGCTTGGGATCGCGGCCCGTATCCTTCACCGTGAATCGCAGCTCGACCCTCTATTGTTAGCTGGCGCAGTCCGCGTGGCGCTCGGCCAACTGGCTGACAATACCGGTGTCACGCTGCGAGTTCCGGCTGCGGATCATGCCATGTGGGAAGAGACGCTTCGCCTGATGCCGAACTTACCTCTTCGACCGAATGTAGTAGGCGACCCGGAAGTTGCTCCGGAAGAATGCCTTCTCGAAACCAAATTGGGTTCGGTTGACCTGGGTGTTCGTGCACAACTTGCTGAGATTGAACGGGGCTTCTTTGACCTTCTTGAACAGAGACCTCGTGCACTTGCCGATGGAAAGCTCGGCGATACGGGGCTGGCACGACACCAGTCAGAAGAATGACCCATCTTGCGAGGTACTTTGCTCGATTGGACCGGCGGCCACCCTGGCGCTGGCGCGGCCAGGTTCTGGAAGCAGTCGGTCAGACCATCGAGTCAATCGGTCCATTATGTTCCGTTGGTGAGGCCTGCGAAATTGTGGATGGAAAAGGGAATCGTCATCTGGCCGAGGTCGTGGGATTCCGCGGCAGCAATGTTCTCTCAATGCCGCTGGAAAGTTTTGATGGCATTCGCTACGGCGATGCCGTAACGGGGCTCGGCACCAGCCTCCAGGTCGAGGTGGGAGATGGTCTGATCGGTCGTGTGTTAGACGCGCTGGGTCGCCCCATCGACAATGGCCGCGCGCCGAGTGTGCGAAAGTATAGAGTTCTCGAAGGCCATGTTCATCAGGCGCTCGAAAGGGTACCGATTCGAAATCAACTGGGCACAGGCGTTCGCGTCTTGGACAGCCTGTTGAGCGTGGGGCGCGGGCAGCGTGTCGGAATCTTCGGAGGCTCCGGAGTGGGGAAGAGCACCCTCATCGGCATGATGACAAGGAATACCGAAGCCGACGTTACCGTGGTCGGACTGGTGGGAGAACGCGGACGGGAAGTGGCGGAGTTCCTTGAGAACAGTTTAGGAAAAGAAGGACGCAGACGAGCCGTTGTGCTGGTCTCAACATCCGATGAGTCGCCGTTGCGGCGCATGCGCGCAGCGATGGCAGCCACCGCAATCGCCGAAGAATTTGCTGCGACAGGCCAGCATGTTTTGTTGGTGCTCGATTCGCTGACCCGGTTCGCCATGTCTGCCCGAGAAGTGGGATTGGCGGCAGGGGAGCCTGCGACCGCAAAGGGCTACACTCCTTCCGTCTTTGCGCGCCTGGCGAGGTTGGTAGAACGGGCAGGACAATTCCAGCGTGGAAGCATAACCGCTTTTTACACGGTGCTCATGGAAGGGGACGATCAGCAGGATCCGATTGTAGATGCTGTTCGTTCGCTGCTGGACGGGCACATCGTGCTCTCCCGCGAACTCGCCTCGGACGGAATGTATCCAGCAGTTGAGGTGTTGGATTCTGTCAGCCGCCTTATGCCCGCGGTGGTTGGCGAGCCACAAAAGATGCAGGCTGCACTCGTTCGGAGGCTGATGGCGGCGTATGCGCGTTCTGAGGACCTTGTTCGGATCGGAGCTTACAAATCTGGCTCAGATGTAGAGCTGGATCGCGCCATACGAGCGAGGCCTCTCATTCGTCGCTTTCTCGAGCAGGGATCGGGCGAAACAGTATCGCTCGTCGAGGCGCAACGACAACTGGACGAGCTAGCGCGCACGCTCTAACGAGAAAGTTAACAGGACGCAAATCGTGTCGAAATCACTGCGAAAGATCTTACGGCTCCGAGAAATAGATGAAGAAGTCTGCCGTCTCAAGTTGGCAAGTGAATGCGAACGGCTGAGCGAAATCGAAGCTGTTTTGACTGCGTTCCAAATGGAGAAGCAGGATGCGCGTTCGATAATCTTTTGTGAGATTTCCAATGATCTACTCGAAGAGCGAGTGGTTGCCGAAGGTGTATCGCGTATCTCACAATTAAGGATTGCGAAACTGAAGGACTGGCTAATTGAGCAGCAGGCAAGGGTAGCAATTCAGCGTGAGCAGTATGTTGAAAGCAAAATCAGCAGGACGCAACTCGCAAGGCTCCTTAGCGACAAACAGCAAGAGCTTGAGGCCGATGAGCTACGTCGTCAGCAGTCCGCTTTGGATGATTGGTTCAACCATTCAAAATGTCAGGCATACGACGCTCGATCTCGAGGCCTTGAGGGTAAGTGATCGGACCTGAAGAGGCTCACGCGTGAAGAGAATCCTCACAATCTGAAAATTGTCTAATCATTCCCATCTACGTTCGGAACTCAGCGTGCAAATGTTACATGCGTGAATGTCCTCTCCGAAATAACGCCAGCGTCAACGCAGACGACCCCAATTGCGCCGGCTACCGCCGACAACGCGTTGGAGCAGGCTAACGGAGGCCACGTAAAACCGGACTTTGCGAAGACATTAAGAGGAGCGGTTTGCGAAGCGATCCGATCGGCGGACCCTTTGGCAAGCCAGCAGACAAACATTCTGAGCGCGGGCATGGAGCAGGCTTCACCAGGCCAAGGGGCAATCTCAGTCATACCAGGAGACGCCGGAGCAAAAGATCCGCGTTGGGAATCAGCCACCTTCGTTAATCCAGCTACGACATCGATATCCAAAACCGTTACCCGGGAACGCGGTCACACAAAGAAGAGCGCTGAGAGATCTGCGGCTCACATCGCAGCGGCACCGACTGCTGCGATCGCCGTGGGACAAACGTCCAAGGTTATCACTGCCGTCCCCACTATCGACGTAGCAGAGACGAGACTAACTGATCAGCTGATTCCT
The DNA here is from genome assembly GCA_963816335.1 of uncultured Acidobacteriaceae bacterium. GTDB lineage: Bacteria > Acidobacteriota > Terriglobia > Terriglobales > Acidobacteriaceae > JANXZS01. Next base: position 131,504 of record CAWFKA010000010.1, read on the forward strand.
CAACGGGAGCACTCGAGTAGTCAAAATGAAAGCATTGCCCCGGCAGCCGCCTCTGTCCCCGATCCAATCCTTGTTATGAGCGAGCGCAAAGGTCCGTTGCAACAATCGGCTGAGATTCCCACTCCGCATGGTCCGCTTAAGGAATTGAAGTTGCCAGTTGCATCTTCAAACTTGCCAGCAGGTACGAAGGATGACTCTGGCAGCAGCAATTTGCCCTCCCAAGCTGCCAGCGGCGGTAAGTCCTTCGAACGAGTAGATGATGCAAACTCGATTCTTCCTGTTTCCGCTCCGGCAACTGAAGAGAGCGATGCAATGTCAACCCGGGTGATAAAAGACGTGATTGAAATGAGCGTCCAGGAACATATAGACAATCCGGGGAAGAGGTCGAAACAGTCAGCCACTAGCGGAGAGCCAAGGTCGCTCCTGCCAATGCCCGCAATAATGCCGGGCATGAGCGGAGCCGAGGTTGAGTCAAGTCCCTTGAAGACTGCGCCCCTCGCGGTGGCGGGCCGAGCACGAGCTGCGAATTCTGATCCATTTGCGATCATGGACACGTCTTCCGCGGAGCCAACTCCCCAGCTCCTTCATAGTTCGCACCAAGAGGTTGAAATTGGGCTTAAAGACCCGACATATGGCTGGATCGAGGTCAGGACGCACAGATATGCGGGAGAGATCACCGCGTCGCTGTCTACGTCTTCGACTGAGTCTCATCATAATCTTGGGACTCAGTTAGCCGCATTGACCGATTATCTATCCACGCGCGAAATCCCCATAAACAAAATTGTGATGGGAGGCATGGACGCAGCGAATACAGGCGGACAGGGGGCACGACACTCGGGGTCCGACCGCCAAGACCGGGGATCGCTAGAAGAGACAGCAGTCGGATTCGCCCATGGGCCTCCGCAGCCAGAAGAAACGAACGATGTTCAGCAGAGTCAATACCGGCGTACTTCGCAGATCCATCTAATGGCTTGAAAAAAATGTTGAAAGAACGCGCAACAGGGAAAAGGAAACGAACGTGCAGATAAGTGACTTGAAGAATCTGTTGATGAACCATGGAGCAGCCCACTCCGGCATTTATCCGGTAACAGTTAAGACTACGGCCAAGCCGAATAGCGCAACGTCCGGAACTACGGGTACTTCGACGAGTATAACTTCCAACGACTTTCTCAAACTGCTGGTTGCTGAGATGAAGAACCAGGATCCAACGGCTACGACTGATCCAAATGCCTATATCGATCAACTTGTGCAGGTAAACAGCCTGCAGCAGTTGATCCAGATCAATGCTGACCTCGGTGGCTCACAAGCTACAGCAAGCGGTTCCGCTGCGCTGTCCGATGCGCTGAGCAAAGTTTCTTCCGCATTGCCTCATCCGGCGGACAACACTGCAGCCTCAAATGGGAAGCTGGCAGTAGGACGGAACTAATTTCGAACGACGAATTACGGAGGACTCAATGCCATCTTTCTCTATTCCGCTAACCGGTCTCCAGGCCGATACCACGGCGCTCAACACGATTGCCAACAACCTTGCGAACATGAATACCACCGCTTATAAGTCACAGAAGGCAAGCTTCAGCGATTTCTTCTACCAACAGGTAGGGACGTCCGGCTGCGGCGATGCGCAGCAGGTTGGAGCCGGAACGCAGATATCTGCAATCTCAACGAATTTTGCGACCGTCGGGTTTACGCCCACAGGATCGCCAACGGACATGGCGTTGAATGGTGCCGGTTTCTTCGTACTGGATAACCAGGGCGTTGCTGAATATTGCCGCGCCGGAAACTTCACACTCGACTCCAGCGGCTATCTGAAGACGCAGGATGGGCTTTCGGTGATGGGGTACCCCGCGGTGAATGGCGTCGTCAACAGCAACGCTGCGCTCGTCCCTCTCAATGTCCCTGAGAACCAGGTTCAGCGTCCACAGCCGACGCAAAACATTTCGGTAGGCGCTAATCTCGATCCCGCGGCGGTGGATGGAACAGTTGCACCACCCGCAACGATATCCGTGTACGATTCGCTCGGCGTGGCTCATGCGGCGACGGTGAATTTTACACGCAACGTTGCGAACGGCGGATGGGATTATGTCATCGGTCTCCCCACCTCGGAGTACTCAGGCGCAGTTTCGAACACCACGGGTACTCTAAAATTCGATCCCAGCGGCAACCTCGTTTCGCCTGCCGCGGATGTTTCCGGCATCTCTTTCGCCACGCTTACCGATGGCGCCAGCGATCTGAATTTTAACTGGAATCTCTATGACACTACTGGAAATGGCACCATTAGCCAGGTAGCATCGGCAACCGGCTCGGGCATCGCATCGGTGAACTCGGATGGCCATGCGAGCGGAGAATTCAAGAGTTTCTCGGTGGACAGCAGCGGAACCATCTCCGTGCAGTTTGACAATGGTCAATTGTCATCGGTCGGACAGCTTGCTCTCGCCACCGTAACCAATCAACAAGGCCTTTTGCACCTGGGCAGCGGCAACTATGCGGTCACCCTGGCATCCGGGCAGGCGAGTGTAGGGGTAGCTGGAACAGGCGGCCGGGCCACGATTCAAGGGGATGCACTTGAATCATCCAATGTTGATATCTCTACCGAGTTCGCAAACCTGATTGTCACTCAACGCGCCTACGAGGCCAACTCAAAGGCCATTACAACTTTCGACACCATCAGCCAGGAAACGATCAACATGATTCGTTGAAGTTGATCTCTCTTCGCCGTTCGATTTGAGATGCACGCTTGCGGGGCGGAAGATTCGTCCCGCATTTTTTTGCGTGTAAGCCTTTCCTAATCTTTATGTCCTAATCTCGGTCAGCTATCTGCTTCTCCTTTCGTGTAACCCCATGGAGAAACAGGTGAACGCTTCAGAGAGTCGGACGGCCGCGACCAGCGCGTATTCAGAGACGGTAGATCCTTCGAAGCCGCGTCTGCTTTTGCTCGAAAAGAGTGATGAAGAGGGTCTCGCCGCCGTCTTGGAGAACATGGAAGTCGAGCCTGTGCTGAGTCCTCCCTTCTCATTTCTGCCGATTCAACTGGACGTGTGTATTCCTTTGTCTTCCTTCCGCGTCTCGGACCTGGTTGCGCTCAGATGCGGAAACATTGTCACCACCGACTGGGGCAGTGCGGATGATCTGCCTCTCTGGTGCGGGCATGTCCAGTTGCTGTGGGCTGAATTTGAAGTCGTGAACCAAAAGATCGCCGTGCGCATTACACGGTTGGTTTAGGAGATCGAAAAGTGTCGTTTGCAGATGAAATCTCTCTCGTCTTAACGAAGTGCACGCGGCAAACATGGATGGAGAAGCTCACTCGCGCGGTTCGTCAGTTTCTGAACGCGAAGATGACCTCTGCTTTAAAGACGCGGGAGCTTCGTATAGAAGAGAGACTTTCAATTGGCCCCAAGAAGTCTCTTCTGGTTGTGTATTGCCGTGGAGAACGCTTCCTGGTTGCCAGTGGCGCAGAGAACATCCACGCGGTCCTGCCGCTCTCATCCTCAACCTCCCGGCGCAGTGTCAGGCGGTTCGCCAGGAGGCCGCTGTGATGTTTTCCATTCTGGCCTCGGTGTCTACACCGCCGCTGCAGGGCCTGCCTCTGCTGGATGGCAAGATGACCTCGAATTCTTCCGTGCCATGGACGATTGTTCTGACACTTACGTTGATTACGCTAATTCCATCCATCCTCGTTTCCATGACGCCGATGGTGCGTCTGCTGATTGTGTTTCATTTCCTTCGACAGGCACTTGGGACACAGACCGCGCCCGGCAACCAAACCTTGATGGGTCTCGGTTTGATGATGACGTGGTTTCTCATGCAGCCAGTCGTGGTCGCCGTAAACCAGCAGGCGATAGAGCCGTACCGGATGGGTCAGATTACGGGATGGCAGGCAATCGAGTTAGGTAGCCAGCCGCCTAAACATTTCATGCTTCACTACGCGCGCGAGAAGGACCTCGCACTCTTTACTGCGGCCTCACAGACCACTCGCCCCGGCAGCGCCGAAGAGCTTCCGCTACGCGTTGTGATTCCTGCGTACATTCTTTCTGAACTGAAGGCCGGCTTTCAGATTGGCGCCATTCTCTTCCTGCCCTTTCTGCTGATCGATCTGGTTGTTGCTTCCATCACGACGGCCATCGGTATGTTTCAGTTACCGCCAGTGGTGATTTCCACGCCGTTGAAGATCCTTTTATTTGTGATGGTGGACGGTTGGAACCTCCTGGCCGGATCGCTGTTGAAGAGTTTTTAAGCGAAGGAGTAGGTGAATGAGTCCTGACCAGGTGGCGGAAATCATGAGGCAACTGTTAAGGGAGGCATTGATCGTTAGCGGGCCGGTACTGCTGGCGGCGAGCGCAATCAGCTTTTTGCTCAGCCTGGTGCAGACCGTGACTTCGTTGCAGGAGCAGACACTCACGGCTGTGCCTCGAATGCTGGCCGTTGTTGGCTTGTTGTTGGTGGGAATGCCGTGGTTTCTTCGAAGGCTGATCGTTTACACCGTTCACCTGTTCATTGACTTCCATCGATACCTCGGGTAAGCCAACGACAGCGGTTCAGAGGATTTGAAGAGAAATGCACGAATCGGCCACCAACCCGGATTGGATACGTTTCTTATCTGCGATGGTGCTGGTACTTCTCCGCCTAAGCGGATTGATGGTATTTGCGCCGGTGTTCTCCTCGCAGGCTATTCCCACACAAACTAAGGCGATGCTTGCCGCGGCCATCTCCTTTCTACTCGCGCCGGTTGTGGCCGGATTTCCGCTGGCACATGCGAGCCTGGGCATCCAGTCCATTCTCGGAGAGATCGGAGTCGGCCTTCTCTATGGCCTTTCTCTCGCGCTCCTAAATGAGTTGCTAACGTTCGCCGGCCAGGTAATCGGCGTGCAGTTCAGCTTCTCGCTTGTGAATCTTCTCGATCCGAATTCTCAAACTCAGAATCCGCTTCTAGGCCAGCTTTTCTCACTGTTCGGAGGCATGGTCATCCTGGCCTCTGGTTTGCATCGGACTTTGCTTGTTTCCGTTATACGCAGCTTCGCTGCAGCGCCGCTTGGCTCCGTGTTCATGGACAGACGGTCTGGGACGGCCCTGATCGGAATGGCGGGTGGAATCTTTCTGGCGGCATTGCAGCTCGCAGCTCCAGTGTTGGCCGCGACTCTTCTCGTTGAACTCACAATCTCGCTACTTGGACGGTTGTCTCCGCAACTCCCAACGCTCGCCCTTACCGTACCTGCAAAGACCTTGTTGGGCTACGCGGTTCTGATCGGATCGCTTGCCCTCTGGCCCCGTTTTATTGAGGCGCGGTTTAGCAGCTTGCTGGATGCGGCGGAACTGCTGGTTCAACACTGCGTGGTGAGGAGCTGACGCACGATGAGCGCAGACCATACAGAACAGGCCTCACCGCGAAGAAAACAGAAGGCTCGCGAAAAAGGCGATCGACCGCGAAGCCGCGATCTTCTTTCGGCAGCGGGCACTCTCGCGGGGGTACTGTTGCTTGGCTTCTCCGCGCCACGATGGGTGGCTACGTGGAAGGAAAGCTATCAGCAGTTTCTCTTTCTCGGACATGCCGGAGGATGGGAGGCGGACGACGGCGTCGCCGCCATGCTTCAGCTCCGTGCGGTCTCATCAGAGATCCTCTCTCCGTTACTGCTGCTCGGCCTTACTATCTTTGGCTCGACGCTCGCGGCAGGTGTACTGCAAGGCGGCGGAGTCAGCATCCATCCCGAAGCTCTGCAGCCGAAGTTTGACCGGCTCAATCCGGTCACCAATCTGAAGAACCTCTTTTCCTCCCGTTCTTCCGTGAGATTGCTCAAGTCCCTCATCCCCGCCGTGGCCCTCTCCATCTTTGCTCTTCAAAAACTGCGCGCCCTTGACGCCATGGCTGCAATGAGCGTCGTTCGGCTGCACACCATGTTCGCGGATGCTTACAGCCTGCTGATCGATGCCTCCTGGATCCTCTTTATCTGGGCGGCGATGGATTTCATGTTTGAGTGGAGGGCATGGGAGCGCCGGTTGAAGATGAGCAAACAGGATTTGCGGGACGAATACAAGGAGACCGAGGGCAATCCTCAAGTCCGTGGTCGCATCCGCGGGCTGCAGCGCCAAATGCGGCGGCATAAGCTTCGTGCGGACGTCAGTCACGCAACCGTTGTGATTACAAATCCTACCCACTTCGCAGTGGCGTTGAGCTTTGACTTCGACACCATGGAAGCCCCGCGAGTTCTCGCCAAGGGACGCAACCTTCTTGCCGAACAGATCAAGAGTGAAGCGAGGTGGGCCGGCGTGCCGATTGTGGAGAATCCTCCATTGGCGCGATCCCTCTACCGATCAACAGAACCTGGCCGGCCGATCCCGTTTGATTTATACGCTGCTGTGGCTGGCATCCTTGCGTTCCTCTATCGGCAGCAGGTGGAGGAAAGAGTCAAGCGTGAGCGACAGGCGAATGCGGCCTCACAAAGATCCCAGTCACAGAATGTTCCTCCGAAGTACGAAAGCGATCCCGGACCCACAGACGGTGAGCGGCCGGCGAGCCCCAGCCATCTCCCACTCTTGCCAGCTGTTGCCACAGATGGCACGTCCAAGGCCGAATCGAATGTCGGAACTACTTATCGCAGAAAGGACAAGGGATGAGCACGTCTGCCATCGCTTCAACAGGACTCACAAAGATTGCGCGCGGGCCTCAGGGACCGGCATCCGAGGGCGTTGCCTCGGCTCGCATTCTGAACAAGGCCAGAGAGTTCCTGTTGCCCATCGCCGCCATCAGCATGGTCTTTGTAATGCTGGTGCCCATGCCTGCGGTTCTCCTGGATTTGCTGTTAGCCATCTCAATGGCCGCAGCGGTTCTTGTGTTTCTTTCGGCAGTACAGGTGCGGCGAGCAGTTGACCTCTCCGTCTTTCCGACACTGCTGCTGCTGCTGACGCTCTTTCGCCTCTCCCTGAATATCGCGTCGAGTCGCCGCATTCTGCTTCACGGAAGCGAGGGCACGTCCGCGGCCGGGAAAGTAATTGAGGCGTTTGGACAGTTTGTCGTTGGTGGCAACTATGTCGTCGGATTCGTGCTTTTCCTGGCGCTGATTGCAATTCAATTTCTGGTGATTAGCCACGGAGCAGTACGCACGGCGGAGGTCACGGCTCGCTTCACGCTGGACGCCCTGCCGGGCAAGCAGATGGCCATCGATGCAGACATGAATGCAGGCCTGATCGATGAGGCCACAGCACGCAAACGTCGCGGAGAAATTGCTCACGAGGCCGAGTTCTACGGTGCGATGGATGGAGCGGCGCGATTCAATCAACGGGATGCACTGGCGACTATCCTTATCACCGCGATCAACATTATCGCGGGCCTTCTGATCGGAGTATTGCAGCAGGGGGTCGATCTTTCCGAGGCGGTGAGGACATATACGATTCTCACCGTTGGAGACGGGCTGGTGACGATGATCCCATCGCTGCTCGTTTCCGTTGCGGGCGGGATCGTGCTCACACGCGCCTCTTCTTCCGGGACGCTGGGCTCGGAACTGGGAACGCAGCTGCTCGCGCGGTCAAACACGTTGTATATCGGCAGCGGAGTTCTGGCTGCGATGTGCCTTATTCCCGGACTGCCGAAGCCTGCATTTCTGCTGGTGTCCGTAGTTCTCGCACTCATGGCGAGGCGCGTGGCCAATCGCCCAAAGAGCCAGCCCGTCGAAGACTCGGTGATCGCAAAGAAGGGCGATGCTGCTCCGACGGACAATATGGCCTCGCTGCTTCGCATGGAGGAGTTGAGCGTCGAAATCGGATTTCAGCTGATTCCCATGGTGGATGAAAAACAAGGGGGGCAACTGTTATCGAGGATTCGAACGCTTCGGCGCCACCTTGCAGCGGAGTTGGGGTTCCTGATCCCTCCCGTTCATATCTCTGACAATCTCCGTCTGCGGCCGCGCGAATATGTATTTTCTCTGCGAGGCATGGAGATTGGGCGGTGGCAGACGGAGAGTAATTCGGTGCTCGCAGTTTCCTCCGATCCCGATCGCCGCGCGTTGCCGGGGAAAGAGACACGCGAGCCAGCGTTCGGTGTACCCGCTCTCTGGATCGCGCCCGCGCTGGAGGACCAGGCCATCGCCGCCGGCTACTCCGTGGTGGAACCCGCAACGGTGATGAGCACGCATCTTGCGGAATTAATCCGGCAACATGCCCACGAACTGTTGGGGCGGCCGGAGACCAAGCGGCTGATGGAGTCGATTAACGAGACCCATCCCAAGCTTGTCGAGGAACTCGTGCCGAAACTGCTCTCTCTCGGTGAGGTTCACAAGGTGTTGCAGCAATTACTTCGCGAACAGGTGTCGATACGAGACCTGGGCACCATCCTCGAAGGGCTGGTCGAAATGGCACCCCTTACAAAAAGCTTGCCCAACCTGGTTGAGCACGCGCGCCAGGCTCTCGGGCGTCGCCTCGTTCATCCCTTGCTGGATCGCGATGGAAGTCTGCCTGTACTGCTGCTCGAACCAGCAATCGAGCAGGAAATCCTCGGCTGCTTCGACGTTGAAAACGGAAATCGATCTTCGAACAGCCTGGCAAATACAGGGCCAGTCGGGCCGTTACTGAAGCAAGTCGTCAATTCTTTGAAAATTCTAATCGGAACGCAGTCCGCCTCGGCCCTGCCGGTGCTTCTTTGTACAAGTCCGGCACGCTATTACCTGCGTCGGTGGCTGGAGCCAATGGTGCCGCGGGTGACAGTGATATCGCCCTCGGAAATTCCGCCAGAAACGAGATTGCGGACGATGGGAACGATTCGGCGGGCGGACCAGGACTAGAAGAAGGCCTACCGACCGGGGTTGTGGTTGGAAGAAGATATCGTGCGCGCAGAGTGTGCGGCCGCACAACGGGAGAGAAAAATGCAAAGCGCGGGCATGGGGCATAGAAAGTCGAACGACGGAACGGAATCTATGGTCGGTCAAACATCCAATGGGTCTTTGCCTCCTGCCCTGCGGACCTCGACCGGCGTTGCTCTGCCGCAAGAGGAGAGCTCATGTTTTAGCTCGCTACCGGACAAAGGGTACTCGCTGAACATCCGCAAGTCTGATCCTGACGACCTCTCCGCTGAAGAAGAGAGACAACTGGTCGAGCACCTTCCCACCGTGCGTTTTATTGCCCGCAGAATTCACGAGCGTCTGCCGCAACACGTCGAGATTGAGGACCTTGTAAGTGCCGGCGTTGTGGGTCTGATGGATGCTCTCAGTAAATTCGATCCCCTGAAGAAGGTCCAGTTTCGAAGCTACGCGCAGTTCCGGATTCGCGGCGCAATTTTGGACAGCTTACGCACCCTGGACTGGAGTCCTCGCGATCTTCGCCGCAAGGGACGGGCAGTTGAAGAAGCGATCCGGACATTGACGGCGCAACTGGGAAAGGCTCCGACCGAAGGCGAAGTTGCAGTTCAGATGGGCATGAAGTTGGGTGAGTATCAGCAGCTGCTCGGAGAATTGAAAGGTCTCGAGATCGGGACGCTGCACATGGAGCGCTCGGGAGATTCCGGCGAAGAGGATATCGCGTATGTACCCGCGAGGTCAGAGGATGGACCCCTCTTCCGCTGTCTTCGCGGCGAACTGCAGCAGCGCCTTGCCGATGCGATTGGAGAATTGCCTGAGAGAGAACGCCTGGTAATGACCCTGTACTACTACGAAGAGCTGACGATGAAAGAGATCGGGCTCACACTGGGTGTCGTTGAATCGCGAGTCTCTCAGATGCACGCGTCAGCGGTTTTGCATCTACGCACGATGCTGGCCGATCTTTCCACATCTCCTGCTTCGATGCTTGCGGGGCCTCCGAACAAACCTGGCCGTCTTCAGGCCGCGGCACGCTAAGGCAAAAGAGGAATTTCGATGGACGTTCATAAGGACGATCAGAGTACTGCCGCGAAGCGTCGTAATGTCGACGAGAACCGGGATCAGGCAGGCGCAATGGAGGTGTACAGCTTTTCTCGCGCAGGCCAAATCAGCAATGAACAGATGCGTGCTATCAGCCTGCTTAACGATATGTTTGCGCGCAACTTGACCCACAATCTCGGTGCATGGCTGAGAACCACCTTCCAGGTCAACCTCGTATCGGCCGAGCAACTGCCCTTCAATGAATTCACAATGCGCATTCCCGAGGTGGCCTATGTCGGCTCGGTCCGCCTTGAACCTCTTGGAGCATTATCGGTATTGCAGTTGGATCTCGCCCTGGCTCCGCCAATCATCGATCTGCTGCTGGGAGGAGAAGGAAAGCCCGGCGTTGTGCGGGAGGTAACTGATATAGAGGAATCGATTCTTGCCAGCGTCGTCGAAGTGGTTTGTCGGGAATTGAGTGCGGCCTGGCAATCCGTTGGCTTGAGCTTCAGTTTTGAGAAGAGACAGTTGCAGACGCAGATCGCGCGCATTATGCCGGTAAAGGAAAAGACGCTTTGTTTAAGTTTCGAGATTCAGATGCCCGAAGCGCGCGGGCTTCTTAACCTGGCGTTTCCCGCCGTCGTTTCGAACACGATTCTCCGCCGGTTGATCGGGAACTGGGGTCGTCAGCGGCGTCATTCGATTGAAACACGCAAGCGTGTACGGGAGCGCTGCGCAATGATTCGCCTGGGCACCGTGCTGCAGCTTCCTCCGCTACGCATTGCAGCCAGAGAACTTGAAAATTTGCATCCGGGGAAGGTCATTTCGTTGAACGTGCCGCTGAATCATCCAGCGGAACTTCGCGCAGCAGGAGTTCCACTTTTCGAGGCACGGCCTGTCAGTGATGGTGAATATCGCGGAGCGCATTTGCTGTCACCACACGCGCAGATTAGCTGTGAGAGCTTCGCGTAAGCGCAGGTCGCTGCACATTGGTAAAGACGTCTTGATCATAGGATGGTAAAAGAGAATGTCGCGATTTCAGGAAGTGTGGGCACAGATAGCATCCGCGTTGGTTCAGGAGGCGTTCGGATCGGACGCCTCCTTCTTGGAGGACGGTTCGAACATGAACCTCTGCGACACGATTGTCCTGGGCGCGGAGTTTACTGGCTTGTTGCAAGGCAGACTGATTGTAAAGAGCACGGCGAACGCGCTGGAATCGTGCAAGGAAGTCGGTGCCGCTGCTGCCTCGGCCGATTGGCCGAAATTGCTGGAGCGCATTACAGAAGCGGCAGCTCAAAAACTGGCAGAAGAGCACGGACTGCCTGTTCAATTCAAAACCATTCCAAATCCGGTCCAGGCGGCTTCTGATGGCTTTGCGTATACCGTCGAAATCGGCGATCGCTCGATTCCATTTTTCATCATCGATGAAACCCGGGAGATGCATGTCAATCGTGGGTCGGATAGGACCAGACGCTCAAACTCTCAGGCAGGCGAAGCTTTTCGCGAATCGACGGCGGGCGCGCCAGGGATGGATCTTCTGCTGGATGTCGAATTGGAGGCATCGCTGCGATTTGGGTCGCGCGAAATGCCGTTGAGCCAGGTCGTCGAACTGGGGCCGGGCGACGTTGTCCAGCTGGACCGGCATATTTCCGATCCGGTTGATCTTGTTGTTGGAGACAAGATCGTAGCTCGTGGCGAAGTGGTTTTGGTGAACGGCAATTTTGGATTCCGCGTTACCGAGGTTGCCGAGCCGCGGAAACGCCTGGAGAACATTCGATGCCTCTTTTAAGAAGGTCGTGGCGAGACGGTCTGGCGGAGCCGCTGCCGGTGGGCCATGCGAGAGACTCGTCGCTCTTTCCTGTGTGCGCGAATGCTTCCTGTTCCAGCAGTTGGCTGCACCTTTGGCGCAATCGACACACTCCGGTGTTTGAAAAGGGTTGGACCTGCAGTGAGGCTTGCACACGAGCGCGAACTGAAGCTGCTGTCGCCAGGGAAATGGCTGGGCAGGAACGAAGCCCCGTAGAGCACCGTCATCGTATACCACTTGGCCTCGTGATGCTGGCCCATGGATGGATCACGCAGACGCAGCTGAAGTCCGCGCTGAATGCGCAAAAAGCGGCAGGCACCGGCAGGATTGGAAGGTGGCTGATACAGGATTCGGGAATCTCAGAGCATCTTGTAACCCGTGCATTGAGCGTGCAGTGGAATTGCCCGATCTTTTCAATGGAGACGCCGCCGCTCCCCGTGATGGGGGCAATCGCGCCGCGTCTTCTTCTCGAGGCATTCGGGGTTCTCCCCATTCGCGTCGCCGGCCGCAAGCTGCTCTACGTCGGCTTTGAGGACCGCATTGATCGCTGCGTGACGTTTGCCCTGGAGCGAATGACCGGGCTGACAGTTGAAGCCGGTCTTGTGAATACATCGGAGTTCTTCAGTGCGCATCGCGAGTTACTCGAAGGATCGTCTTTTCCCAGGACCAGGCTTCTCGAAGCGGTTGACCAGCAAGCCATGGCTCAGGCATTCACGCAAATTCTTGAGCGCGCTCGGCCCAGCGACGCACAGCTTGTGAGGGTGCACGATTGTTTCTGGCTCCGTATGTGGCAAAAGCTTCCACAGCTGGCTGCGCCCCTTGACCATAGCGGAGTTGAGGATGTTGTCTGCACCATTGGCCGCACGATCCAGGCGTAGTCTACAAAAGCTTTTCGAAATGCGTCGCAGTCTTCGCGTCGAAGCAAATACGTGACCGCAAACAAGAATCTGCTCCCCATCCAATGTTCTTAAGACCTCTCTAATTCTCACTTCCAACTACTGGCATCCAGCATGCTTTTCTTCACTCGTGTTGAGGAGAACCCCTTGGACAGTGGCTATTACGCAGCGTATTCCGGACTGCTCGCGCGTACCGAGGCATTGGATTCCGCCGCCAGCAATCTTTCCAATGCGAACACTACCGGCTTTCGTGCGGAACGTGAATACTTCCGATCCACCATTCCTGGCCCGCACGCTCTTGAGTCCCAGCTCAACCGCACCGTGAACGACTTCGGAGTGATAGGCGGCAACCACATCAGTACTGCGCAGGGAGCGCTCACCAAAACGGGCAACACTCTCGATGTCGCGATTGAAGGGGAGGGTTTCTTTCAAATACAAACTACGGCCGGCGCTCAATTCACAAGAGACGGAGCATTCACGAGACTGGCGAATGGGACGCTGGCTACTGCATCAGGCGAGCCCGTGATGACCGCCAAGGGCAAGCCCCTCGTTATCCCCACAGGCGACATCAGTATCGGATCAGACGGCGTTCTGTCGGTGGGTGGTGCGGTGGCCGGCCAGATTGGCATCTTCAATTTCAAGGATGCCTCATTGCTGACTCCGCAGGGAAAGAACCGATATACGTCTGCGCCTGAAATGACAGCCGAACTGTCGCACGCGACCCTGCATCAGGGCGCTCTCGAATCCTCCAATCAGGACGTTATCCAGGGAAGCCTGCAGATGATTCTCGTGCAGCGCCAGGCGGAAATGATGCAAAAGGCTCTCTCCATCTTTCACACAGATTTTGATAAGACCGCAAGCGAAGAACTGCCGCGAGTTTAAGCGGCCCTAAAGGAGCGAGCATAGTGAGGAGTAGAAAATGATTCGAGCTTTGTACACAGCTGCCAGCGGCATGAGCGCGCAACAGATGAACCTTGACACGATTGCGAATAATCTCGCCAACTCATCGACGGCCGGCTTTCGTCAGCGACGTCTCCAGTTTCAGGACATGATTTATCAAAACCTCGTCACCCCCGGCGCAGCCCAGAGCCAGCAGACGATCTCGGCCGGCCTGCAGGTCGGACTGGGCACCAGGTCCTCGGCAACTGAAGTCATCATGACGCAGGGCGAACTGAACAACACCGCCAACCCACTCGACCTCGCGATCACCGGACACGGATTCTTTCAGGTCTCGCGGCCCGACGGAACAACCGCATACACACGCGCAGGTGCTTTTCACTTGAACAACCAGGGAACACTTGTGACCTCGGACGGTGACCCCCTGATCCCTACCATCACCATACCCATGAATGCGACGGGCGTAACCATCACGCAATATGGCGTTGTCAACGCAACCGTTGCAGGGCAGCAGAATCCCACGCAGCTGGGGCAGATTCAACTGGCAACATTTGTCAATCCAGGAGGACTGAACAGCGTCGGATCCAACCTGCTCCAGTCCACCTTATCTTCCGGCGATGCGATTCTCGCCGATCCCGGAGGCACGGAAGGGCTAGGCGCGGTAATGCAGGGATACTTGGAAAATTCAAACGTGGATGTTGTCACCGAATTCGTACAGATGGTTCTTGCGCAGCGCGCTTACGAAAGCAACTCAAAAGTGATTCGAGCCGCAGACGACATGTATGCGCAAGTCAACAACATGGCACGCTGATGATGACAAAATCATTCGTATTCGCCATCACGTTTATAGCCTCCGTTGTTCTATCCTGGGGCGCGACGCACTCCGAAGGCTCCGACTTATTGCAACAGAGCGGCAAACGAGTCGTCGGCTATCTCGACGATTCACTATTGCCAAAACGCTGGGCCATTTTGCAAGACGACACACATCCCGAAGCGCCTCGCACTCTTGTGCCAGTAGGATCGTCGGCTGCGGCGAAAACGCAGTCCGGCGGGATCAAACCGCAGAGTGCGAGTTCTCGGGAAAACGTGGTTCACGCTGGCGACCGGCTCAATCTCTTGGAGGACTCCCCGACCTTGCATCTGCAACTTGCCGCTGTCGCAATCGAGAATGCAATACAGGGAGGACGACTGCGCGTTCGCCTGGTGCAGGGGGGCACAATTTTGAGTGGTGTTGTCCTCTCGCCTCATCGAGTAAAACTCCTGACGGTCGCGGGAAGTTTTGGTAGGACGCGATGAAACCAAAGTTTGCATTCGCGATTGCTCTTTTCGTTGTTTCCAGCGCAGCGGCGGCCTCACCTGGATTTCCCAAGCCGGCGGCAAAGCCTACCCCCCCGGACATAGCCCTCTCGGCTTACATCGAGCGAGTGCGCTCGGAGAGCGCTGCGGCCACCCGTACTCCGGGATCCATTTGGAGTGAGGACGGCAGGTTAACACGTCTTTCGAGTGATCTGAAGGCGACGCATGTCCACGATGTAATTTCGATCGTTGTCTCGGAAAGCCTCGCGGCCTCGACGGACGGCACGGTAAAGAATTCTCGCGGGTCAAGCGCCAATTCCGCTATCACTGGTCTCTTCGGCAATGTCCCCGCTGCGAACGCGTTACAAAACCTGATCACGCAAAACTCCGCATCGGCGCTCAATGCACAGGGGCAGAGCGTCACCAACTCCAGTCTCAGCACGACACTGGGAGGAGAGGTGGTCGATGTACTTCCGAACGGAATGCTGGTGGTGCAGGCTGTTCGACAGGTCGCATTCAATCAGCAAACTCAGATCATTCGCATGCGGGGCCTGGTGAGACCGCAGGACGTCACTCCCATGAACCAGGTCCTCTCCACTTCGATCACCGATCTTGAATTAGAAGTTGTGGGACGCGGCATCATCAACGACTACACTTATCGGCCGAACCTGCTTGTCCGGCTCTTCCAACGTTTGCTGATCTTCTAAGGCTTGGTTATGGATCACCCAAGAAATGGACCGCTGCTCGAACGATGGAGTCGCACCGCACGTATCGTGGCGTTAATTCTTTTTCTTCCTCTCGCTGTTGTGGCGTCTCCCGCACTCGGGTTAACGCCTGAGGCTCACGTTCGGCTCGCCCGCGTAAAGGATGTCGCGACAGTTGAAGGTATCCGCGACAACCAGCTGATTGGATACGGCATTGTCGTCGGCCTGCATGGAACAGGCGACACTTCACAAACAGTATTTCCTATCCAGACCCTCATCTCGACCCTGGGAAGAATGGGTGTTACGCTGCCGCAAACTCCCGGCAACTCAGCCATTCGCGTGCAGAACATGGCTGCCGTGTTTGTCGCGGGAACACTCCCGGCCTTCATACGTCCAGGCAGCAAGCTGGACGTCACGGTTTCTTCTGCAGGCGATGCGCGAACGCTGGTTGGAGGATTGCTCTTGATGACGCCTCTCTATGGCCCCGACGGACAGATCTACGCGGAAGCGCAAGGCCCGCTGATCATTGGAGGCTACTCCGTCGGCACTAACGGAAACACGGTGCAGCAGAACCATCCCACAACCGGGCGCATACCATCAGGAGCAATTGTGGAGCGCGCCGTGTCCTTTGACTTGAAGCAGATGCATGGATTCGCACTGTTGTTGAATGACGCGGATTTCCATACGGCAGAAGGGGTAGCACAGGCAATTAACAATGAGCTGTCTCGACCTTTGGCGCATGCCGCGGATAGTCGCCGGATCACGCTCGACATAGCTCCGACGGAAGATATTCCTCAAATTCTCGCCCGGGTTGAGGCCATCAACGTACAGGTGTATCCGCGTGCGAGGGTGGTTGTAAACGAGCGTACGGGTACGGTGGTGATCGGCGGCGATGTGTGCCTGCAACCCGTGTCCATTCTCCATGGCGGATTGTCGGTGAATGTCGTAACAGAGTTCAGCGTATCGCAGCCAAATCCTTACGCCAGGGGCGACACGCAGGTGATCGAACAGACGTCCGTCCAGGCTCACGAAGCGGTAGTGAATCGTATCGAGCTCAAGAGCGGCGCTACTGTCGATGACCTTGTGCAGAACCTGCAGCAGATCGGCGCCACGGCCCGCGATGTGATTTCGATATTGCAGGCGATGAAAGAGGCGGGAGCGTTGGAAGCGGAACTGGAGGTGCTCTAGATGGATTGGGATATAACCCAAAAATCTCCCACTCCGGTTGTCGAAAGTGCGCGAGACACGCGCATGGTTAAAGCTGCGCACCAGTTTGAGGCGAGCATGATGAACGAGTTGATGAAGCCATTGATGGAGAATTCGCTCTTTGAAGAGGACGACTCGAGCGAGTTGATCGGACAAAGATCCGGTGGAAGCAATGCACTTATGAGCTTTGCTTCGGAGGCATTTGCCGGATCACTCTCCGAACACGGTGGGTTGGGAATCGCCCGCCAGATCATCTCGCATCTCCGTGCCGAGCCAGTTGGCCAGGGTTCCCAGGCGAAGCAGATTCTTGATAAAGAACTCTGAAGATCTGCCGATAGGGTGATGGTAGGGGGCATCAATGAACATCAGCGACGGGCTTAAAGGTTTGCAACAGATCCTCAGCAGCGGCAAAGTTGATGCTGCGGCCCATAAGAACACGCCGGCAGCAAAGTCGGCGGCAAGCGGGAATTACAGTCTCGCCACCGATCAGGCCCATGTCTCAACCGCCGCTAGCCTGGCAAAGCTGGCAGCGTCGCTGTCCGACGTACGGATGGACAAGGTAAACGCGGTCCAGCAGGCTCTCGCTGGCGGTACATATTCCGTGGATCATGCGGCGGTTGCTTCGAAACTGATCGACCACATGCTGCAAAACTAGAAGACATCACACTCCTCGAGCAGGAGGGTTGAAACATGGGAGAAACATCGATTCCAGGCGGCGGCAACGAAACGGGTATCGCCGCGACACACGGTACGACAGGAAACCTTGAAGTCGTTCTCATGACGGCCATCGAAGCGCTGACGTCCCTGGATGCTGAGTGCCTCGAAGTTCTTTCTCGGGAGTTGGAGGTTTCGGCCGGCACTATACCAGCCGCGGACTTGCAGCGGGCGCGGGCATCACACCTGGTTCTTGGCTGTTTGCTGCAACAAACGTGCCGCAACCTTGAATTGTTCGAACGCATACAGGAGCGGAGTTTCGACAAATATCCGAATCCACCGCACATCACTGTTTGAATCCTTTACCGGCGAGACGGGCCAAGCATCGTCAACGGAAAGTTCGTAAATGGGAACATTGACCACGGCCTGGAACATCGCGACGGGAGCCTTACAGGCCGATCAGGCTGCACTCAACATCGTCGCAAACAACACTGCGAACGCGAATACCACCGGCTACACACGCGAAATTGCAACCTGGCAGGAGAACGATCCTGTGCAGGTCAGGATCACTACGATGGGCGCCGGCGTCCAGATGGTTGGGGCTGCTTCACAGCGGGACCGCATTCTTGAGCAAAGTCTGCAGCAGCAGAGCCAGCAGGCAGAAGCAGGGACGGCGCGGCTGGATGCGCTAAACAACGTCCAAGGCATTTTCAGCCAAAGCGGCTCCAGCACATCGACGGGCGGCATTGCGGCTGCGATCAGCGGCTACTTCAACAGCATGGCGCAATTGGAGAGTTTCCCCAGCAGCACCTCGCTTCGACAGCAGGTTTTGGCCGCAGCCGATACTCTTGCACAATCCTTGCAAGGAGCAGCGAAAAGTCTCGGCGTTGAAAAGCAGGCGTTGGATGGCCAAAGCCAGATCGTTCTTCAGCAGGTCAATGCACTTACGAAATCCATCGCGTCACTCAACGCCCGCATTCAGCAGGTCTCGCCGTCCACCGACGCCGGAACACTTGAGGATCAAAGACAGCAGGACCTTCTCGATTTGTCGCAGTTGATTGGCATTCACACCATCTCGACCGGTGGCAACGGCATCACGGTAACGACCTCTGGCGGCACTCTCCTTGTCGGAGACAGTTCGGCGACGCCTCTTGCGGGTTCCTTGATCAATGGAGTTACCCATTTTCTTTCTGCAGGTACGGATATCACCGCACAGCTTGCGTCGGGAAGCGGCAAACTTGGCGGATTGCTTGCCGCCAGGGACCTCGATATTCCGAACCTCCAGAACTCATTGGACGTATTGGCCTATGGATTTGCGACTACGGCAAATGCGAGCAATCAAGCAGGGTACGACTTGGCCGGAACGGCCGGTGGAGATATTTTCACACCGCTCGCGACCATTGCGGGCAGTGCTGCCGGCATCTCGGTCGTCCTATCGGATCCATCAGGCATCGCAGCGTCTGGGGAAAGCGCGGTTCCGGGAGTGAGCCTCGGCTCAACTGACAATTCGAACGCAATCCGCATGGCAGATCCCACCGGCCATTTGATTGCACCCGGCCAAACTGCAACCAGCTTTTATTCCAGCTTTATCACAAGTCTCGCAAGCCAGATTCAGTCGCTGGATGCTCAGAATACCGCGCAGCAGGCGTCTCTCACGCAGGTGCAAACCCAGAAGAATGCGCTTTCAACCGTAGATCTCAGTGAGGAGGCCGCAGCGATGATGAATCTCGAGCGCTCGTACCAGGCAGCCTCAAAAGTTTTTTCGATTCTGAATTCCGTCATGTCTTCGGCACTGAACCTTGGACAGCAGGCTAATGTTTGAAAGTTACGACCGGTTACTGAAGCGCGCTCAGCGAGGAAGATAAGATGCGTGTCAATCCACTCTATGTATCGAATCTGGTTAGTGCTCTTAACCAGTCTTCAGCGACACAACAATCTTTAAGTGAGCAGCTGTCAAGCGGGCGTCGCGTCAATGCCCTTTCTGACGATCCTGTGGCATCAGGGCAAAATGTCCTGCTCAGCGATCAGATATCGAGCAACGACACGTTCACGCATACTGCCGCATCGGTAAATTCGATGCTCCAGGTTACCGACACGGCTCTTGCCGCGGTGACAACTCAGCTGAATCAGGCTATCTCTCTCGCCACTGCTGCCAACAATGGAACCATGAATGCCGACAACCTGCAGGCTGTCACTGCCCAACTCACCGGCATTCGCGATGAGGTTGTTGCGCTGGCAAATACGAGCTACCTGGGCGTATACGTTTTTTCCGGGAGCAATGGGAACGCCATTCCGTTTCCTTCGTCGGTCGGCCCGTACCAGGGCGGATCTGCCGTGAATTCCTTAGTGGCTCCGAATGGTCAGAACATTCAGCTTAACGTCACCGGCGATCAGGTCTTCACTGCGGCGGGCGGTGACGTGCTTGGAATCCTGAACAAGCTCATCGCCGATTTCTCCACTTATCCTGTTGGGGCAACCGCAGCAGCCGACACAACGCAGTTGACCACCGCACTCAATCACGTCAGCGGACAGCGAGTTGTCATTGGAAATGCGATGTCCCGCGTGTCTGCCGCGCAGAGTTCGGCGCAGTCCCAATCCACGCAACTGCTTGCCGAACAGACGGACCTGATGCAAGCGGATTACGGAAAAATCGCCACTGCTCTAAGCGCGTCCGAGACTCAACAGGCGGCGCTGTCACAGGTGATCTCGCGGTTGGGCAAGGGCAGCCTCTTCGACTACTTCTAAGCTGTCCCGATCGCGAAGGCTGCTCGTTTATACTCGGGGCAGGAGGTTCGCATGCTGGCAGCCGTGAGATTCCTTTGGAACTCCACCCGAGGTCATCGCCTGGCTCCCTGGCGCAGTGAATACTTCAAGTGGCGAGTCGAAACCTACTCCGGCATGAAGGCCGAAACGCTGGACTTCCGCAAAATCTCCGGCTTTGTCTGGCAGCAGAAATGGGAGCTTCTGCGCTTCCTGAATTGGATTAACAAGCTGGACGCCGAGACGCGCCACAACTCTCGCGCATGATCACCTCATGATGAATTACTTTCCATCTCTTTCCCCACAATCTGTCGTTCTCTTTCGCGGATTGTCCCTCCTCGCATGACTCAAATTAACCCCCCTCATTTTTATCGATGGAGTCCAGCGATTCCCAAAGCACAGCCCCTGTTTCTCTTGTTCATTGCAATGCTGGTGTTCATTGGCGAGACCCGCAACAGCTTGGCGCAGACCGACAGCGCCCCTACTTTCCGTGTGAACTCCACGGTAGTGCTGGTTCCAACGCTGGTCGCAATGCCGTCCGGAGATGTTGTTTACACGCTGAAAGCTGACGATTTCATCGTGGAAGACAATGGCGTCGCGCAGAAAATTCAATCGGACGAGGACTTCGATCAGGAGCCGGTATCCGTCATCGTTGCCATTGAAAAGGGCCGCACCAGCCTTCTCCAGTTTCAGAAATACAGCAAGCTTGGTCCACTTCTCGAGCTGTTCCTGGGGCAGGGACATGGCGATGCTGCTGTGGTTGCGTTCGACAGCCAACAGGAATTGCTCACTGACTTCACCAACAACACGGACAGAATTTCGAGCGACCTGCAGAAATTGCAGCCCGGCGATGGTGGAGCTGCCATTCTGGACACGGTGGGCTACTGTATTGATCTGCTTGAACAGCAGCCCCGGAACCGTCGGCGCGTTCTTCTTCTCATCAGCGAATCGCGCGATCATGGCAGCAGGCACGTGAATTCGCAGCAGTTGATAGAACGTCTCGGCACCAGCAATACCCTTGTCCTGAGCGTTACTTATTCTGCTTCCAAGGCGGAGTTTATGAACGACCTCAAGGGCGACAAGGGAGTCGGCCCGACCATGAATTTTATGAGTCCGCTGAAGATGGCCATCGCGGCCGTGCACAAGAATGTTGCCAAGGAAATTGCGGTAATGAGCGGCGGAGAGTACGCCCCTTTTACCCGGGAGAATGCGTTTCAGAATCAGATTGCGGAGCTTTCCAAGCATGTTCGCAATCGATACTTGTTGACCTTTCAACCAAACGATCGCACTCCGGGACTACATACCTTGCGGGTTCGGCTCAAGGAAGATTACGGTGCCCGGGTGATTGCTCGCACGGGCTATTGGGCTGTGAATGAGAACGACGATACGACTTCAAAATAGTGAAGTCCTGCTATCTGGAAGCAGTAAGCCCACTATCTATCTGGCAGCGGAATTAAAATGGCGATTGCTTCTATAGATATACGAAAGATATACAAAATTCGGGCCTGGCCTGCGCCTGGAAGATTTCGCCGTTTGTTTGCCGCAACCAAATTGCAGCGGGTGCTCAGGTCATGTTACTCTAGGTCAGACACTTAGAGAGTGGACTAGAAGAAAAGTAGAGGAGTACGCACTTTCGTGCTGGCACCTGCAAAGAAAATCGATATCATCACGCGTTTTCGCACTCATGACTCCGATACCGGAAGTCCTGAAGTGCAGATCGCTATTCTCAGCGAGCGCATCGGCGAACTTACCGAGCATTTCAAGACGCACAAGAAGGATCACGCTTCGCGGCGTGGACTATTGATGCTGGTAAGCAAACGCCGTCGCCTGTTGGATTACTTGAAGACCAACGACTCTGACCGCTACCGCGATGTGATCGGGAAGCTGGGCATCCGCAAGTAAGCAAGCGAGAACCTTGTCCCCAAACCTTACGCCACGAGATTGGGTAATGCTGGCCGATTTATCGGCCAGTCTAAATGGCGCGACAAACGCCGCAATGGACGCTCCGGATTTTGCCGGCGTCTGTGCGGCGCTTTTGCGTTTTGGTGCGAGAGAGTGCTGTTGCTGATCCTTCCTTTCAAGATCAGCGACGCCAACTACCCCGCATCCGGGGCTGCCGATCTGAAACCGACGGCGCTCTTGCCGACATTCTCCGCGCGCGTATTCGCTCCACGCAGACATTTCGCTCCAAGCAGACATCAAGAAACGAGGAATTTATGAAACAAGACGTGACAGTCGAGCTTGCCGGTGGCAAGCGACTGACATTTGAAACCGGCCGCATGGCCAAGCAGGCCTCTGGCGCTGCACTCGTCACCCAGGGTGACACGGTAGTTCTGGCAACCGCAGTAGCCTCTCCCGATCCCCGCGAAGGCATCGACTTCTTTCCCCTCACCGTGGATTACCGCGAATACGCCTACGCCGGTGGTCGCATCCCCGGCGGATTCATCAAGCGCGAAGGCCGCCCCAGCGAGCGCGAAGTTCTCACCTGCCGCCAGATCGATCGCCCCATCCGCCCTCTCTTCCCCGAAGGTTTCCGCAACGAGACCCAGGTCATCGCACTGGTCTTCTCCGCGGACAAGGAAAACGATCCGGACATCGTCGGCATCAATGCGGCAAGCTGCGCGCTTGCACTCTCCGACATTCCGTTCGGCGGCCCGGTCGGCGCAGTTCGCATCGGCCAGGTGAATGGCGAGTTCATCGTCAACCCGACCTACGCAGAGCGCCTTGAGCAGCGTCCTGAACATTACCGTCGTCGGCACCAAAGACGGCATCGTGATGGTGGAGAGCGGATCCAGCGAAGTGAGCGAAGAGACGGTGGTCGATGCCATCGATTTCGCCCACGTCGAGATCAAGAAGATTGTTGCGGTCATCGAAGAGCTGGTTGGCAAGGCTGGCAAGCCGAAGCGCAAGGTCACACCTCCCGAGTTCGACCAGGCATACTTACGATGCGCTTGTCGGCCAAGATCAGCGACCGCCTGAAGGATGCGCTGGACACCAAGACGCATCCCAAGATTGAAAGCTACGCGCTGGTCAAGCACATCAAGGACGAGCTGGCGAAGGAGTTGCCCGAAGGCGATGCCGACGCGAAGAAGAAGCTTGCCAAGTATTACGAGCATCTGCGCGAAACGATCTTCCGCGAGCAGGTCACGAAGGATCGCATTCGTCCCGATCGTCGCGCATTCGACGAGATTCGCGCGATCTCGATCGAAGTCGGAGTGCTGCCCCGTACCCACGGCTCGGCGCTCTTCACCCGCGGCGAGACGCAGGCTCTTGGTTACCGCAACCCTGGGCACCACCGACGATTCGCAGCGGCTCGAGACCTTCGAGGGCGAGCAGAAGAAGCGCTTCATGCTGCACTACAACTTCCCGCCGTTCTCGGTGGGCGAAGATCGGTCGCATGACCGGCGTAGGCCGTCGCGAGATCGGCCACGGAGCATTGGCCGAGCGCGCCATCTCCGCCGTTCTGCCCGGCGAGGAAGAATCGCCCTACACGATGCGCATCGTCTCCGACATTCTGGAGTCGAACGGTTCTTCTTCGATGGCCTCGCGTCTGCGGCGCAAGTCTTGCGCTGATGGATGCCGGCATTCCACTGAAGGCATCTGTAGCCGGTGTGGCCATGGGCCTGGTGAAGGAAGGCGACAACTACGCCATCCTGACCGACATTGCCGGAGCGGAAGATCACTACGGCGACATGGACTTCAAGGTTGCCGGAACCCGCAAGGGCATCACCGCGCTGCAGATGGACATCAAGATCAGCGGCATCACCGGGCAGATCATGCGCGAGGCACTTGAACAGGCTCGCCACGGACGTCTCTTCCTGCTGGACAAGATGGACGCAGTGCTGACCGGCGCTGCGTGACAGAGAAGTCGAAGTTCGCTCCGCAGATTCACACCCTGCAGATCCCGACCGACAAGATCCGCGATCTGATCGGACCGGGCGGCAAGACGATCCGCGGAATCATCGAGCAGACCGGCGTGAAGATCGATGTCGACGACACCGGTCGCGTCAACGTTGCCTCGAGCGACGAAGAAGGTCTGGCGAAGGCGCTCGAGATGATCGGCGACATCACCGCCGTGCCGGAAGTAGGGAAGACCTACCTCGGCAAGGTTGTTCGTCTGGCAGAGTTCGGCGCGTTCGTCGAGCTCTTCCCGGGCACCGATGGCCTGCTCCACATCAGCGAGATCGCCGAGCACCGCGTCAAGGAAGTGAAGGACGAGCTGCGCGAAGGCGATCAGGTCCTGGTCAAGGTTCTGGGCATCGAAGGCAACCGGATCAAGCTTTCCCGCAAGGCTTTGCTGAAGGAACAGCGCGCGAAGCTTGGGCTTGCCTGAGCCTACCGCAGCAGGTGCGGGAGACGACAGAAGAGCGCAGCAGCGCGCCCCTCGCCGTCGCGAACCGGTGGAGACGACAGCCGACCTCAAACGCCAGCACCATCACCATCGAAGGCGGAGACGACTTTGAGGAAGATGAGCCCTTTGAAGAGGGCGATGATGAGCCGAACTTCAACCGGGTTGACGGTGTTCCCGCTGGTGCTCCAGCCGCAGGTCGTGCTCCTGGCGCAGCCAGCAGTGCAGGCGGACCGGCAGGTCAGCGCAAACGGCGTCGTCGCAGCCGGGGACGTGGACCGGCGGGCAGCGGCGGCGGTAGCAATCGCGGACCTCGGTAAATCCATTAGCAGAAAGTTGAAATGTGGAAAGGGCTGCGTGAAAACGCGGCCCTTTCTGTTTCTGAAGATTAACTTCCATGACATCAAAAAAAAGTTTCGTTTTCCTCGCGATCTGCGTCATTTGGGGATCGACATGGTTCGCGAGCCAAGTGGTTGTGGACCTAATGCCGGCCATGCGGGCCGCCGCCTTTCGATTTCTGATAGGCGCAATTGTTTTATTACCCGTGATTTTCCTTCGCAAGCTGGCCTTTCCACGCGGACGAGCGCTTGCCGCGAACCTGATCCTCAGCGGCACCATGATCGCGTTTCCATTGGCGCTCGTCTCATGGGCGCAGGCACGCGTTTCGCCAGGAATGACCGTGGTTTTGTTTGCCTTTACGCCCCTCATCGCGGGATTCTTCGGTAGCTCCATCCGCGCGGCCGCAATGCCGCAGCGCGCGATGTACGCATTAATACTGGGTGTGGGCGGCTCCGTTCTGCTGGTGTCGAGCGCGCTTTCCCCTCTCTCGATCAGGCAATCGGCGTCGCGGTCATCTTTTTTGCAGTTGCCAGTTCGGCAATCTCATCTGTTTTCGCCAAGCGGGAACTGGCCCACGTCCATCCCGTGATCAGCACCGTACTTCAACTCTGCGGTGGAGCAATCCTGCTTTTGTTGCTGAGTGCGCTCCTCGAACGAGGCCGGCCTTCAAACTGGACACCGGCTGGTATCACTGCCCTGATCTCGCTGGGAATCGTTGCGAGTGCTGTGGCCTATCCGCTTTATTTCTGGCTACTTAAAGCCATAGAACCATGGCAGATCGGGACCATTCAGTGGTTTGAACCCCTGATCGCCATTTTTGGAGGTGCGCTGCTGTTCCGCGAGCCTCTTTCGTGGCGCATGGTCGGGGGCACGGCCATCCTTGTTGCCAGCGTGTTGCGGGTGATGACAGCCCATGCAAAGGACGATGACGCCGTAACCCTTCAGATAACCAGTTAAGCGAACGAATTCTTGAGACTTGCAAAGTCCCTCGCGGTACTGGGTTAGACTTGAAGAAATGAGCGCATCCATGTACATCGTCGTCCAGGGCGATGATCCCGGGTTCGACATCTTCGTGAATGGCCACGCTTTAGCGCGCAATGAAGACGCTCTTGAAAAGCTCGCAGAGAAACTCGGCGTGAAACCTCTGCTTGAATTTTTCTCGGCGGATCAAAACTCCATGGCACTGCTTCTGGAAGAAGGCGCCGGCGACCCTGAATGGGCTAAGACACTTCCACCGCCACAGTGGTTTTCACCCGAA
Organism: uncultured Acidobacteriaceae bacterium; assembly: GCA_963816335.1. GTDB lineage: Bacteria > Acidobacteriota > Terriglobia > Terriglobales > Acidobacteriaceae > JANXZS01. The sequence continues at coordinate 157,484 of CAWFKA010000010.1, forward strand.
GACGGATTGATAAGCATCTGTACTTTGCTCGACTTCCTTCGACTTTCTTCAACTGCCCTGGGAAGCGAGACTTCAGGAGTGGTGCAGGAATTGGATGAGTTTGAAAAAGTCTTGAGGAAGACTGCGGCCAAGCGCCTCCGCTGGCAGCTCGCAGTCAGCTGGAAATAGCAAGCCGGCACTCCGCCCATCCGCCAAAGTCAACGATCTTCATGCGAACCGTGCAGCCCGCCTATCCATTCCATGCGTCGAGTTGTTTGCGCAGAAGCACGAATTGCCCGAGGTGATAGCTTGTGTGATCGGCCGCCACAAGAACCTCACGCAGCATTGTCTGCCCGTCGCCCCAGGGAATCTTCGCATAAAGATTCGCTTTAGGATTCGCAACCAGGTCCTCGAATCGCTTCAGTGCGGCGACCACTGCAGCGACTGATCTGTCCCACTCCTCGTTGTTATACGGCTTTTCGTTCTTAGGCCAGTATCCTTCGGGAAACTTCGGAGCGAGGTAGTTGGAGTTCTCGCAAAAGTCCAACAGATCATCAAGCGCCAGCCGCATGTGCTCCAGCAATTGCCAGGCATTATGTGGCGATCCGGCCGGCTTCACGCCGCGTTTATCAGCAGGGAAACCTTCGAGTGCACCGGCAATGTTGGTGTGGGCTTCTCCGCCTCGAAGCAATTCTGTGAGTTGTTCACGTAACAAGTGGTCTTCAGCGGGCATGGCATCTCCTGTACGATCTGATGCTCTCACCGCCAGCGAAGTTTGAAAATCTATCCTTCCACCTCGACCACTTCGCGTTTCGTATTGAAGACGTTTCCCATCCGCCGAATCTGTGCGCCGACGCCACGCAGCTTTTCTTCGATCCGTTCGTAGCCGCGATCCATGTGATAAACGCGGTCGAGGATGGACTCGCCGTCGGCCACCAGCGCAGCCAGCACCAGCGAAGCAGACGCCCGCAGATCTGAGCACATTACCGCCGCCGCTGATAGCGGCGTTCTTGCCCCGCACCGTCGCCGGTCGTCCATCCAGCTTGATGTTCGCGCCCATGCGCACAAGTTCCTGCACATGCATAAAGCGATTCTCGAAAATGTTCTCTGTCACCATCGAGGTGCCTTCAGCCTGGGTAGCCAGCGCCATGTATTGGGCCTGCATGTCGGTAGGGAAGCCGGGATACTCTTCGGTGGAAATATCGGCGCCCTTCAGCTTACCTTCGCTTCGCACGCGAATCGAATCGTTGCTGAGAATATCAACGCGCGCACCGCACTCCTCCAATTTACGAATGACGGCAAGGATGTGAGCGGGGTTGCAATTAGCCACGCAAAGATCGCCGCCGGTTATCGCTCCCGCAACCAGGAAACGTTCCGGCTTCAATGCGATCGGGATTGATGCGATGGCGCGCGCCGTGCAGCCTGGTCACGCCCTTCACGCGAATCGTCGAAGTGCCTGCGCCCTCAATCTTGCGCGCCCATCGCCGTCAGCAGCGACGCCAGATCGGTGACCTCGGGCTCGCGTGCGCAGTTCTCCATCAGCGTCTCGCCTTCGGCAAGTACGGCGGCCATCAGCAGGTCTTCGGTTCCGGTCACCGTGATCTTGTCGAACACGAGATGCGCACCTTTCAGCCGTTCGGCGCGAGCCTCAAGATAGCCGTGCTCCTGCGTGATGATCGCGCCCATCTGTTCCGAGTGCCTTGATGTGCAGATCGATTGGCCGGCCGCCAATAGCGCAGCCTCCGGGCATCGCGACTCGCGCAAGACCGGTGCGAGCGATCAGCGGACCCAGCACCAGCGAAGACGCGCGCATGGTTTTGACAATTTCGTATTTCGCCACAGGATCGGAAAGCAGCCGGCAGCTGATCGTGGTGCGATGTTGCGCGCGGCCGTAGCCGAGTTCGACCTCGGCGCCCATCGACACAAGCAGCTTTCGCTCGGTCTCAATGTCGCGTACCTGCGGAATGTTTTCGAGAATAACGTCGTCTTCGGTGAGGATGGCGGCGGCCATGCAGGGCAGCGCGGAGTTCTTGGCTCCGCTCACACGAATCGTGCCAATCAGCGGATTTCCGCCGCGAATTACAAACTTATCCATTGATCTGCCGTTTCTTCGGATGCAGCGAATGAAGTGACGCGAGCGTGTGCCCGCGTCCAGCGCCGCTAGAGTTCGAGAGTCGTATCTTCGATCGCCAGGCGGACATTCCCGTCGGACTTTGCAAGTCGGCGCACTGCTTCAGGCTTATCGACGCCTGCCTTCAACATGACCAGCGCAACGGGAACGCTTCGGCCGGCAGACTTGATAGTGTTCACGGCTTTCTCGCGATCGATGTTGCACGCGCGCATCAACATGCTGATGCCGCGCTCCACAAGCTTGGAGTTCTGCATGTGCACGTTGACCATCAGGTTTTCGTACACGTAACCCAGCCGAGTCATCGCACCGGTGGTGATCATGTTCAGGATCATCTTTTGCGCGGTTGCCGCCTTCATGCGAGTGGAACCGGAGACTACTTCCGGTCCAACTTCCGCTACAACCGTAATGTCAGCAACAGCGGCCAGGGCAGTGTTGTGATTACAGGTGATGGCTGCTGTCTTGGCGCCGCGCGCTCGCGCGTAGGCAACTGCGGCAACAACGTAGGGAGTGCGACCACTGGCGGAAAGGCCGACCACAATATCTTTCCGCGTCGGACGTCGGCGGGCAATATCGCGCTGGCCGAGTTCCTCTGAGTCTTCATTCACCTCCACTGCCGAAGCAAGGGCCTTGGGGCCTCCGGCCATGATGTATTGCACCTGCTGTGGAGCGGTGGAGTAGCTCGGTGGACACTCTGAGGCGTCAAGGGCGGCAATGCGACCGCTGGATCCAGCGCCTATGTAAATCAGACGGCCACCGTCTCGCAGACTGCGCGCGACTGAATCGATCACTAGGGCCACCTCCGGCAATGCCTTCTTGACGGCTGCGGCTACCTTGGAGTCCTCGTGATTGATGATTCGTGCAATTTCCAAGGCGGACTTGGTATCAAATCCCTGCGATGCTTCGTTGGCGCTCTCAGTCGTGAGGCCTTGCAGGTTATTCGTCGGATCTTGCGGATTCTCCGCGCTGCCGGTATCCGTGTGTGAGGTCAAAATGCTAGCCATGTTGATTTATTCCCCAGTTCTGCCTATTTACAATTCTAGCGTCAAGTTGTCTTGTCTTGAAGATGAAATTGCAACTGGGAACTTTATCCGAACATTTTTCATTACGAGATTCGACCCGAAGTCCCAAAAATCAGGAACCTATCAGTGTCTTAACGATTGCATCGTGAAAAGCCGGTCGAACCTGTTTGATAGCCTGACTGGCTGCGATCTGGCCATGTCCGGTTTGTCAGCAAAACGATGGCCAATCTGCGATCCGGATCAATCCACATTGAAGTACCAGTAAAGCCAAGATGGCCGATTGACCGCGGCCCAAAATATCGACCCGAAGAACTCGGCTCGGAAGGCGTATCCCAGCCCAATGTTCGAGTTGTCCCCGCCGGTGAGACGCGCTTGGTATTGAAAAGTGAGACCGTTTCCGGACGAAAGACCGAACCGGAAGTTTTTGGTTCCAGAATCACCTGGGCAAAACCAAGTAAATCCGGGACGGAAGAAAACAGGCCGGCGTGCCCGGCGCTACCACCCAGCACCGCGCAGTTCTCATCGTTTACCTCGCCCTGGATAATGCGGCCTCGAAAAGCCGAATCAATCTCAGTCGGAGGGATCATCGGTCGTAGATTCTTTTCCGGACGAAACCTCGTACTGCTCAGGCCAAGGGGCGCGAACACTTCCCGCTGGCAAAACCCGTCGAGCGACTCTCCGCAGATCACCTCAAACGCTTTGCCCAGCAGAATGTAACCGATGTCGGAGTAAACGCTCTTTTCCATCGGTGCAGATTCCAAAGGCATTGTCAGAGCAGCACGCATCAGGTCAGAAGATGTTTTCGCCGACTCAAAAAGGCGTGCATAAGCCGGTAAACCGGAGGAGTGAGCCAGCAGCATTCGCATTGTTACCAATTGCTTCGGGCTTCCCGGTAACTTTCCGATGACGAAACCGGGAAGAACTTCTCCCAGGGGCATATCCAGATCAAGCACGCCGCGGTCGTGGAGAATCATCGCGGCCGACGTTGTCGCTACCACCTTGGTCAGGCTTGCGATATCAAACACCGTGTCAGCTGCAATGTCTGGTGCGTCTTCTTCGTAAGTAAACGCCCCAACTGCATCCAGAACGGCAACCTGGCCGTGGGAAAGAACGCCGAATGCAGCACCAGGAAACGCACCCTCGTCGATCGCCTCTTCGAGCACCTTGTACGCGTTCGAAAATCGGGTGCGCTGCTGGTCCACGGAAATGGGCGTGTTGAGAGAGAGTTCTGGCATGGCTCCGGCTTCTCTTTCGTTGAACACTAATCGTAACGCCAACCACCTGCGTTTGCGCGCTAAAGTAGCGCGCAAATGATGGATGGTTGAAGCAGGGCGGCTATCGCCACCTCTTTGGGGCCGTCTATATTGTTAGGACGTTTTGTGTGGGAGGAGGGCCCCGATGCGTTGGCTTGGTTTCTGCGCGGCGTGCGCATCGCTGGCGAATCTGGGAATGACGTGCCTCAGCCAGACGCCGGAGGCCGCTCCGCCAATCGTGGCAACGTCCTCCGTGAAAACCGAGCATGCCACAGCTGCTCCAAAGACATTTGTGCTTCCGCAGGGCACCAAGATTCTCCTGGCGTTAACCAGCGCAGTGAACACAAAGACGGCGAAGCCTGGAGACGGCGTGTATCTCATCTCCACCTTTCCTGTAACCGGAGACAATCGCGTCTTGATTCCGGTAGGAGTCCGCGTGCAGGGTACGTTGGACCAGGTTGTGCGACCCGGCCGCGTGAAGGGGAGCGCGCAGGTTGCTATGCACTTTACGACGGTGATTTTTCCCAACGGAACAATCGTTAACGTCCCGGGACACGTCGACAGCTTGCCGGGTTCTCCTGGCCAGCGAGTCAAGGATGGAGAGGGGACGATCGAGCAATCCAGCGGAAAAGGTGTCGACATGGGCACGATTTTGAAAGGCGCATCCGCAGGTGCAGGCGTCGGAGGAATAGGTGGCGCTGCTGCCGGAAATGTTGGAGCCGGAGTAGGTTACGGCGCGTTAGCAGGTGCGATTGCCGGTGGCATCTACACCCTCTTTCAACGGGGCGCCGACGTAGATATACCCCAGGGAACGCTGGTTGAGATGGTATTGCAGCGCCCACTCACGCTCCAGGAAGAAAATGTCAAATCCACCGACAGCACGAACGGGCTGACCCCCGCCGCGCAGAAGCCCCTGCGGAGGCCTGGTAGCTCCGCCGTAGTGTGCCCGGTGGGAACGCTTGGCTGCGATTGACATTGCGATGTATTGTTGTAAGTGGTTACAGTCAACATATGGCAGGGTGTAATTCGCGTGGAAGACAATAGCTCCGAGCACCAACCCACAGTACGAATCGTTGATCCCGGATGTGAAGAGCCGGCAGAGACCCCGCCACCTGCGCTGAACGACGATTCTGTGACGCCTCGGAACCTCCGCCTCTGGCTGCGCGATCTTCTCGTCTCCGTCGCAGCCTCAGTATTGATCATTACCTTTCTCTATCAGCCTGTGAAGGTGGAAGGCACCAGTATGCTGCCCCGCCTGGAGGATCAGGACCGCCTCTTCATCAACAAATTTGTCTATCGCTTCGAGAAGATTGAACGCGGCGATGTAGTTGTCTTTTACTACCCTCGCGACCCGGAAAAGAGCTACATCAAGCGAGTGATCGCGTTACCTGGCGACGAATTGCAAATTAATCACGGACAAGTGATCGTGAATGGTCAAATCATCGCTGAGCCGTATGTTCCTCACCGCTATGTCGATGGACGTTCGCTGGATAAGATCGTCATCCCTGAGCACGAATACTTCGTTATGGGCGATCACCGTTCCATTTCAAGCGACAGCCGCGACTTTGGACCGGTCGAACGCCGGCTCATTTACGGCAAGGCAGCCTTTGTGTATTGGCCCACGGAAAAGATGGGCGTCGTCCACTAGGCGCAACTCTCCTCTTCGATCCTCACTACTGTCCGAAATACCCCGCCTTGGCATGCACCACCAGTGACGAATCCTTCGGCCGAATTTCCACCTTGCGGAATCTTCCATCCCGGCTTTTGTTTGATGAGTGGTACGACAGCACATACAGCGAGCGAAGTTCCTCTCCGATACGCTCGAACGCGTCTGGAAGATTTGTATGCAGCCCGTCGAACTGAATTCCGCCAGTCTGCGACGTCAAATGATTCAGTGACTGCGCGCCGAATTTGTTGTGCGCGGTCAAGTGCCCGTGGTGGATGTCGGAATAGCGCACCGCGTAGATCACCACATCTGCATCCTGTGCCGCTGCAATCGCGTCCAGCAGATCGTGCGCGCTCGCGTTCTCTTCTCCATCGGTAAACAGAATCAAGGCGCGCCGTCGATTGTCCGCTCCCCGCAGTTTGCCCACTGATGTCTCATAGACTGCGTCGTACAGCGCAGTGCCCGACTCGCGGATTTCATCGGGAGCGATCTCGACAAATTCCTTATCTCCCTTATCGAACCGCGCCAGTCCTTCGATGACCTGCGGCGTAGACGAAGTCAAGTCGCTAACCAGCCGGAGATGGTTTCCGAAGCACACGGCGAATACCTGGTCCTGCGGCTGCACCGTCTTTTTCAGAAATGTCTCGATGTCCTTCGTGTGGCGTTTGAGGAATTTGCTCTGGCTGTCGCTGGCATCCACAATCAACCCCAGCGTTAGCGGGAGTTGGCCGTCGTTGGCGAAGGAACTCACTTTTTGAAGTACGCCGTCTTCATAGACGTCGAAGTCGTCTGCCGTCAGTCCCGGAACCAGCTTGCCCTCGGCAGAGCGTACGTTAAAGCTGATGTTGACGAGGTGCACCTCGGCTGTGAAGACGGTCTCCTGCGGAATGGCGTAAGGTGCGAACGCTGCCAGCAAGGCGGCGACAAAACATCGGGTCAATCGGATAGCAAAGGGCATTCTTTCCCCCATTCACTGAAAATTCACTACGTTCTCAGTGGCTCGCCAGTTCCTTGCTGCTTATGAAGCGATTCTTTGGTAACATCGTATGAATCCACTCGACGGAGAAGCGATGCAGGCGATTCTTGCGCTCGAAGACGGGCGCATCTTCCGCGGTGAGGGCTACGGCGCCAAAGTTGAATGTGCTGGCGAGGTAGTCTTCAATACATCGCTGACCGGCTATCAGGAAATCTTCACAGATCCATCCTATGCCGGGCAGATCGTTGTCCTGACCAACCCTCAAATTGGCAATTACGGAACCAATTCTGCAGATAACGAAGCGGCTCGCCCCTACATTGAAGGGCTGGTTACCCGCGAGTTTTCTGCCATCAGCTCCAACTGGCGTTCGCAGCAGGTGGCGGACGAATACCTGGAGCGCTATAACGTCCCGGTAATTTCCGAGATAGACACGCGTGCTCTTGTGCGCCACCTTCGCACCTATGGAGTCATGCGTGGCGTGATGGCGACGTTTGGGGATGACGACCAACTCAATTCCGACACGCTCGTCGCCAAGGCCCGCGCCATTCGCAAAATGGACGGTACCGATCTCGCCAGTGTGGTCTCCACCAAAGAAAGCTACGAGTGGACGGCTGCAGATCCGCGGAATCACAACGATGCCATGAGCCCCGCAGCGCTTTCTGACGGCCGTCCAGACCTGCACGTAGTCGCCTATGACTTCGGAATCAAGCACAACATTTTGCGCATGCTTTCGCGCGAGGGTTGTCGCGTGACCGTAGTCCCCGCGCAAACTTCGGCAGACGATGTGCTCGCTCTCAATCCCGACGGCATCTTCCTGTCGAACGGCCCTGGCGATCCTGAGCCGGTCACCTACGCGCAGGAGAGCATTCGCCAACTGGCAGGGAAGAAGCCCATCTTCGGCATCTGTCTCGGTCACCAACTCATCGGCCTCGCGCTCGGTGGCAAGACCTACAAACTCAAGTTCGGACATCACGGCGGCAATCATCCCGTTCAGCATGTGCACAGCGGCAAGGTAGAGATTACCGCGCACAACCACAACTTTGCCGTCGATCCAGATTCAATCAACCAGAGCGAAGTCGAGTTGACCCACGTCGATCTGAACGACAACACCCTTGAGGGTCTGCGACACAAATCAATGCCACTCTTCAGCGTGCAATATCATCCTGAAGCAAGCCCCGGTCCGCACGATTCGAACTACCTGTTCCACGACTTCCGCAAGATGATGGAGGAGTGGAAGAAGTGACGTCTCAAGACAAGGAGGGTATGTGATCGAACGATCTCCCACCGGCGTTTTCTTGAGCCACTCTTCGAAAGACAAGCCATTTGTCACGCGGCTTGCGATTGATCTGCTGAATCGCGGCATTCCCGTGTGGTTCGACAAGTGGGAAATGGATACGGGCGATTCGCTCCTGGAGAGCATCGCTGACGGTATCTCTGACTCTACGCGTCTCATTTTGGTGCTTTCGAAAAACTCCATAGAATCGCCCTGGGTAAAGCGTGAGATTATGATCGGCCTGAAGAAAGAAGAACGTGTGGGCGGCACCTTTCTCCTTCCTGTCAGGCTAGATGGTTGCGAGATTCCGCTCCTGATTGAGGATCGCCTCTTCGCCGATTTCCGAGACTCAAATACTTATTACGAAAGCCTTGACCGACTGACGACAACTTTGATCCGATCGGGCGCGGACAACTTGGTTCCAAAGCCTGAGCACGAATTGATTGCTTTTGAAATCCGCAACGGAATTCACTTGCTCTCCGCCGGAGTAAAGGCTCGATTGCATAAGATTCTTCCTCGAATTCCAGCCGGTTATCAATTCAAAGAAGACCAGTTTGTCTTTGGAGATGAACCAGAGTTTCTCGGCGTGAAAGCTCACTGCCAGCAACTGCTGCTCGAGGCGAGTAGGGCCACCGGCGAGGATTACGATGGGAAGAAACATGACGATTTCGAGGATTTGAACCAGAACTTCAGCCGATACGACCGCATTTGTCGTGTAGGTCTCGCCGAAATCCTGAATGGACTGCGTCGTCTGAAATATCACCCTGAGTCGATCGCAGAGGCATGTTTGTGGTTCATCAAAGAAGTCAGAAGTCGACTGCTGACCATTGTTAGGTACACCGCGGGTAAATATAAGCTCACTACTCCGGATCTTGCTTGGTTGTGGAAGCTCGAATTGCACGGCAACGTAAACGACGAGGCCACGAAGGCGTTTTACGAAGTAGATCAACTGTTTCACTGCGACGTCTGGATAGAGGGTCAGAGAACATATAAAGTCTGTTTGGATGGAGAGGGCTTTGAGGCAGTGGAAATGTTGAAAGTCCATCCGACACGGTTAAACCTCACGACTGAACTCAAGCCTGACACACTCGTGAAGTTTGTTATCCCCAGAATGGTTTATGACCATCTTGTCGATAAGCACTTCTCATCGCCAACTGTTTCAAACTTTGAATGGGAACTAAAGAGGTACAACATCGGCCCGGCTTGAAATGCTCCAATCAACGCCGCTCGCAAAAGTTGCGAAGCAAACCAGAAGCTAAACAGAAAGAAACACAAATACATGCCACGCAGAAATGACATAACGAAGATTCTGGTGATCGGCTCGGGGCCGATCGTGATTGGACAGTCGGCTGAGTTTGACTACTCCGGCACGCAGGCCTGCAAGGCGCTTAAGGCCGAGGGCTATGAAGTCGTGCTGGTGAATTCGAACCCGGCTACGATCATGACCGATCCTGATCTTGCCGACCGCACTTACATTGAGCCCCTCACCAAGGAATACGTCGAAGAGATTATTCGTGTCGAAACGAAGATGCTCAAAGAAGAAGGACGCACCGGCGTTTTCGCGCTGCTGCCGACCGTTGGAGGGCAGACCGCTCTCAATCTCGCTGTTGATCTTGCCGACGCGGGCATTCTCGATAAATACGGTGTGGAACTGATCGGAGCAAAGCTGGAGGCAATCAAGAAGGCCGAAGACCGTCTTCTCTTCAAAGATGCAATGACGCGCATTGGCCTCGATATGCCGCGTTCCGCGCTCGTCAACAACCTCAAAGATGGCCTCGACTTCGCCAGCAAAATCGGATTTCCCGTCGTCATTCGCCCGTCCTTCACGCTCGGCGGATCGGGCGGCGGCATCGGATATAACCGCGAAGAATTGATGGAGACGCTTGCGCGCGGACTTGACCTCTCTCCCGTGCACGAGTGCCTGATTGAAGAGTCGGTTCTCGGTTGGAAAGAATATGAGCTTGAGGTCATGCGCGATCTCGCTGACAACGTCATCATCATCTGCTCCATCGAGAACATGGACCCGATGGGCGTTCACACCGGCGACTCGATTACCGTCGCACCCGCGCAAACACTTACCGACCGCGAGTACCAGATGATGCGCGATGCCGCCATCCGCGTCATGCGTGAGATTGGCGTCGAGACGGGCGGATCGAATGTGCAGTTCGCCGTGCATCCCACCACCGGACGCATGACCGTCATTGAGATGAATCCGCGAGTCTCGCGATCCTCTGCGCTCGCGTCCAAGGCGACGGGGTTTCCCATCGCGAAGATCGCCGCGAAGCTTGCTGTTGGATACACGCTGGACGAAATTCCCAACGACATCACCAAGAAAACGCCGGCATGTTTCGAGCCAACGATTGACTACGTAGTAGTCAAAATTCCCAAGTGGCAGTTCGAGAAGTTTCCGGGAAGCGACGAAAATCTTGGCCCGCAGATGAAGTCAGTCGGCGAAGTGATGGCCATCGGTCGAACTTTCAAAGAAGCGTTGATGAAGGCCACCCGTTCGCTGGAAACCGGCAAGCGCCTGGGTGCCGAGACGCTCGAGCCCCGGCGACTGACACAGCGACTTGTGACGGCGCAACCCGAACGGCTTAACTACATTCGATATGCCTTTCGACTCGGGCATTCGGTGCGCGAAGTGGCGCGCATGACTTCGATGGATCCGTGGTTTCTCTATCAAATCAAGGAGATTACCGACACCATAGCCAAGGTCGGCGAAAGTACCGCGGAGACTGTGTCACCGCAACTGTTGCGGAAAGCCAAGCGCATGGGAATCTCCGACGAGCGCATCGCTGAGGTGTGGGGAACGGCGTCCCACGAAGGCGTCGCCGCCGTCCGCGATCTTCGTCAAAAGATGGGGCTTAAGCCAGTCTTCAAACTCGTTGACACCTGCGCCGCTGAGTTTGAAAGCATGACGCCATATCTCTATTCCTGTTACGACGATGAGGATGAGTCGGCACCTACGGCAAAGCGTAAAGTCATCATTCTGGGCAGCGGGCCCAATCGCATCGGGCAGGGGATTGAGTTTGATTATTGCTGCTGCCATGCGGCGTTTGCGCTGCGCGAGGATGAATATGAAACCATCATGGTGAATTGCAATCCTGAGACGGTTTCGACCGACTACGACACCAGCGATCGCCTTTACTTTGAGCCACTTACGCTGGAGGATGTGCTGGCGGTATATGAGCATGAGTCGTCGGGTGGAGCGGAAGTGGGAATGATCGTCCAGTTTGGCGGACAAACCCCTTTGAATCTTGCACTTCGGCTGAAGGCAGCGGGAGTTCCGATCATCGGAACTTCGCCGGAATCGATCGATCTTGCGGAAGATCGCAAGCGTTTCGGCAAGCTGCTTATTGACCTCGAAATACCTCAGCCGCCAGGAGTTATGGCCACGAGCGTCGAAGAAGCGCTGGCCGGCGCGGAGAGTATTGGCTATCCCGTGCTGGTGCGGCCATCGTATGTGCTTGGTGGGCGAGCAATGGTGATCGCATATGATGCCGCTGCCGTGTCGCACTACATGACGCAAGCTGTTGAATACTCACATGATAGACCAATCCTGATCGACCACTTCCTGGAGGATGCGGTGGAGGTGGATGTGGATGCGCTATGCGACAGCCAAGATGTTGTAATTGCAGGGATTATGCAGCATATTGAGGAGGCTGGGATACATTCGGGCGACTCATCGTGCGTGCTGCCTACCGTCGATCTGTCTGTGCAAACACTTGATACCATAAGGATTTACACCCGCAAGTTGGCACTGGCGCTGAAGGTTGTCGGGTTGGTGAATCTGCAATTCGCCATCCAGCGCGGCAAACCGGGAGAGCCGGATAGTGTTTACGTCATTGAAGTTAACCCACGCGCGTCGCGCACGGTTCCTTATGTTTCGAAGGCTACGGGAATTCCGCTGGCCAAGATGGCATCGAGGTTGATGACGGGAAAAACTCTGCAAGAGCTTCTTCCTGAGGTAGTTAGCTCGGGCAAGGATCTGGAAACTGGAGAGCATTTCTTTGTGAAATCGCCGGTATTTCCCTGGAATAAGTTTCCCGGGGTGGATACGGTGCTCGGTCCGGAAATGAAATCAACGGGTGAGGTTATGGGCGTAGCTCGCACATTCGGCGAGGCTTTTGCCAAGGCCCAACTTTCCGCCGGACAGATCTTGCCGCAAAAAGGGAACGTGTTTTTCAGCGTGAACGATCACGACAAGCCCATGCTGGTTGCGCTGGCGCGGACCTACTTAGACCTTGGTTTTCATATAGTTGCGACGCAAGGAACGGCGGATGTGCTGGAGCGTGCGGGGCTGGTTGTGGAGCGCGTTTACAAGGTAAAAGAGGGTCGTCCGAACGTGGTGGATTTGATCAAGGGCGACCGTATCCAATTGATAATAAACACTCCCCGAGGCCAGGACACCTTTTTTGATGAGAAGGCGATACGACGTGCGGCGGTGATGCAGCGGATTCCTACGATTACCACGATTGCAGCGGCACGCGCGGCGGCGGAGGGGATCGCGGACATGCAGCGCAATGTGACCGCAGTGAGCTCATTACAATCGCTTTACAAGCGGGAAGTGGCACTCAACTAGGTTCGTTGCAGGGTGTTTTCCAAGCCTGATTTCGTGTTCGGGAATGCGTGCAATTCTGCGTCGAAATGCGTTCCTGGAGCGCTTAAATGACGAGGTTTGTCATTTGATTTTTGTGAGAGCAGCGGGTTAGTAAGTCAGCTAGTCAGCTAAACAACGGTCCCCGGAAGCGGCGGCTTTTCGGCGAGGTAGAGGTTGCGGAGGAGGCGGCGTTCGCTGGTCAGGCTGAGGACGCAGGCGAGGAATTGCTGCAGACCCTCATAGCGCTCCCGGCCTTCGATTGCGGTGAGTTGCTCGCATTTGCGCTCGCGCGCGTCGTGCCATCTCCCGGCGATGGCGGCGGCCTGCTGGGAGGTGTCGCTGACGGACAGAATGGCGAATCCGGCGGAAGCCAGTATGCGCTCATTCTCGCCGGGCGGGCTGAAGAAATAGGGGCCGATCGAGCTTCGGATGGCGAGTTCGATGTGCGAGATGACGCCGCCGATGATGAGGGCGTCGCTGAATAAAAGGCGGGCTCCGGGGCGGAGGATGCGAAAGAGTTCGTTGAGAAGCCTTTGGCGCCCGGGGATGTGGCAGAGGGAATCGTTGGCGAAAACCGCGTCGAAGGTGGCGTCGGCGTAGTGGAGAGTCGTGGACACGTCGCAGTGCTCGAACCGGGCGATGGTGTCCAGTGCGGAGGTGGCAGCGAGTTGATTGGCGCTGACGATCGCATGCGGGTTCACGTCGAGACCGGTGATCCGGCAGCCCAGTCGCGTCGCAAGATAGAGGTCGTAGAGTCCCGATCCGCAGCCGATATCGAGGACGACCGAGTTGCTGTTGAGCTTGAGGAGCGCCGGGATGAGATCGGACTCTTCCGTGGTGACCCAACTGGTCTGGCCGAGGTCTTGTCCGTAGGTCTCAGTCCGGATTGTGCGATAGAGGGCGTGCTCCACCTTGGCGTACGCGTTGTCATATAGATCCACCTGATTGGGCATGCGGGTGCCTTTCGCGAGGACCGTGGAATCGGAGCCATTCTAGACGATGGACCCTGGAGCGTCATCCTAACGGATACGCAAAGGATAAAGAATGCCGCTTCTGTTTTGTGTTTGGACTTGAGCCACGGTCAAGCACGAAGGCAAATGCCTATCGTTTACGTAAGCAAATAGAAGATGTCGGTGCGGAGTTGTGCTGGGTCATTGCTCCAGTGGCCGTAGACTTCCCAAGATGGACCGGCCAGCTTGCGACCGTTTTCGCGAGCCCATTGATGAATTGCCAGGTGCGCGGGCTTCATTTGATTGTAGGGTCCCGTGTAGGTGGCGGTGGCCACCGTGCCCGCGGGAGTGGAGGCATTGCCTCCTTGTTCAAGCTGAACGCCGCAGGCGATATCGAATTCGCCAGCGTCTCCAGTGCCGAAATAATAGACGATGTTCAGGCCGCCCTTGCCTTTGAAGCCCGCGTAGAACTGGTCAAACAATTCGCGGATTTTGGAGGGCAGGTTGGCGCTGTTCGCGTGTCCGCGGACGACGGCGATCGGTAGTTCAGGAACCTCGATTACTTGTACGGTGTAGGGCACGAATCGATTCTACAAAAGCAGCGAGTCAGCCAGTTAGCAAGTCGGCGGAACAACCCCACTCAAGCCAACAGATCTTCAGTCTGCTTTTAACGACTGGCAGAGTGGCCCATTCAAGGATTATCCCTTTGGCGCAGGGCGGTGCCAGGTGAGACCATCGGAGGCAAGGGCGACAGCATGAATACGGAAGAACTTAAGGGGATATTGGACTACTTCAAAACTGCGCTGAATATTCTGCATGGCGTTGGGAGCCCCATCAAGATTTGTTTACTCGTTTTCATTTTCGCGATTGTATTGCTTTGGATCGTCCTCTCAGGGCTACTGGAATTCGCAAAAAAGGTTAAAGAGAAGCACAAGTGGCTTGCGAGCACGGAAAAGAAGCTCCCTCGTTTCTTTCGCTTCTTGTATAGCGGGAAAGTACGATTTTTCTTGTTGGTAGTAGTCATACTTCTTTTCGCGATAGATTGGCGCGATGCGACAACAATCAGCCCCCCTATAATCAAGGCTCCCTCTGCTCCGATTGTTCAATTTACTGAGCAGCGGGTGCAGCAGAGAGATAATTCGCCCACGTCCCGTAAGTTGGGAATTCGGTTTGAACAGAATAGATTAAGCCCACAGGTAATTCGATACGCATCGGAGAAAACCGCAAACCTCGATAGGCCCGGTGTGAGTGTCATATTGACCGCTAGCGGAGAACTTAGACATCCTCTATTCAAAATAAGATGTAGCGTCCCATGTCTCTTTTCCCAAGGGACCGGCCTTTCAACCGCGTTCCTAGCTCACCTTGTGAAAGACAAATCGACTGACGTCAGTTTAGCGATGCAGTTAGATATCCCAGGGAAGCTATCAGATGGGGAGCAGGTAGAGATGGACTTTAGATCTCAAAGCGATAAAGAAGTGAAAATTGAATCCGTGATACTCAAGCAGCAGTGAGTCTCTTGTATTCCAACACTTGGGACTCAATCAATTTGAGCATCGTATCGCGAAACAGATAGGGATTACCGCGATTATTGAAAAATCGGCATGGGTCTCGCGAACAGCATGCGAAGAGCGGGGCACGCACATTTTGCTCTATTGATGAGGGGTGGGATCTGGCGACGTGATCCATCCTATGCGGAATCCCATGTCTCAAACGCGAGACATGGGGCACCCAGATTGCTCTGGCGCAATTCCTTCTTCGGGGGGATTTTCCATTTCAACTTGATCTCCACCTGGAGCAGGCGTCTAATGTCCATAGACTAGTTTGCGTTGCAAACTAGTCTATGGAGAAAAGTTTATGAAACCTATTTCGCTGCAAGGAGTGGAGAGAAATCCAGACGCCGCCGCCCGACGCCTGATGAGAACAGCAAATAACCGTGATGGATTGCCGGAGATTTTCATTGGGATTTGCTTTCTGACGGTTGCGTTCCTGGTGTGGCTGCAATTGGTCTTCCAGCCGGGATCGTTCGCTTACCGGGTATCGTGGTGGGGGATGCTTCTGCTGCTGATGCCGATAATAGCTGCATCGCCACGGGCAATCCAGTGGCTGCGAATGCGGTTCTTACTTGACAGGGTTGGCTACGTAGAGGGGAAGCCGATTCCTCGCAAGCGATCCGTCCTCGTGATCGCCATTGCATTTGTGACTGCGGCCGTGACGGCTTGGGCGGCTTTCCGCGGAGCGATCCCGCCCGCCAGTTGGTTGCTCGCGGGAATAGGGATCGGTGGCGGATTGGTGATCGCACAGGCCGGCAGGCTGCCACGCTTTGTCGTCGGGGGAGCGGTGATGGCGGCAGTTGGCATTGCTCTTGGCTTCAGCCGGGTAACGCTGGAAGTGGGATCTCTGATTCTCTATGGTTCGATGGGGATGCTTTCGCTGATCTCCGGATGCGTAGGTTTCCTACACTTTCTGCGCACGCCGAAAGAGGATGCGTAGGATGGGCAGCGCAAAGATTCAGCGCCTGGCGCAGATCGACAGGGTGATTCACGAGCCGGCCCGGCTGATGATTGTCGCGTTGCTGGCCGCCGTGGCAGAGGCGGACTTCCAGTATCTGCACCAATCCACCGGACTGACGAAAGGGAATCTCTCGGTGCATTTGTCCAGGCTGGAGGAAGCTGGTTACGTGGAGATCGAAAAGAGCTTTCGGGGTAAATACCCGCTGACCATTTGCCGTCTGACGAAGCAGGGCAAAGAGGTGTTGGATACTTACAGAAAAGTTATCCGGAACGCACTGTGACGCCGTTAGCTAAAGCAGTGAGTCAGCGAGTTAGCGAGTCAGCGGTAACAAAACGCCGATGCCTCCACTGCGATTCGCTTCGGCGGGGCGAGCTTGAAGCGGGGCAAGCTTTGAGCTGATAACAACCCCGTTCAAGCCAAAAGAAGGCTTGAACGGGCCAACCCTCGGTGTATTGCACGAATCGATGCTAGCGCGCCTCAAAAGGCAGCGAGTTAGCAGGTCAGCGAGTCAGCAAGTCAGCGGTAAAACTTTTCTTGCGTAAACTGGTCAATTCACCCAACCTTCATTTCTTCGGGGGAGGACCATCCTTGTCCGGGGTGGTGGATGCGATGCGGAGCTTCGCGGAGAGCAGGTGCCTGGGCACGCCGTTCTCGGCGGGGGTACGCGCGAGGAACTGGGTGGCTGCCGGATCGTGTTTCATGTAGGAATCTAAGAACTCCAACAGGTACTTCGCCATCCAGTTGTAACTTTCTGCTCCATCCTCGAGAGAGTAATCCGCCGGAACGAATTGAAGTCCTTCTTTGCGGAATCGTTCACTGCGTTGATACAGAGAGCTGAACTGGATGTGTGAGATTGCAAGCAGGCGCACATGCAGAAGGTCGCCGTGAGTCCATTCATTCAGGACATTCGGCGCGGTGTCGCATTTGGTTTTGTCCTTGCGCATGGCGTCCCAGGTTTCAAGCGGTTCCTCGGCTCGGCTGAAGACCAATAATGGAATCGCCATCTGCTCCGGATGAATGTCACCGGCATCGCGTACCGTCTCGGGAGAATAGCGAAAAGAACCATCGAGCGAGACAAGTGCCTCAATGCGCTTGTCGCGGGCCGCCGCGAACAACGCAGCCATGCCGCCCCAGCTATAGCCGATCGTTGCCACCTTGGACATATCCGTGTCGGGCAACGTTGCGGCGAAGTCGATCAGGAATGAAATGTCCTTCGCCTCTGCGTTTGCCCCCGCAAGGTCAACCGTCATGGTGCGAGAGGCAGCGCCCATACTTGGGCTGGCGATGACCACGAATCCGTGGCTGGCGAGATACTCGCAGAGCTCGATGTTCTCTGTCGTCGGCGCATTCACGCTGGGCGCGTAGATGAGAACAGGGAAGTGTCCTGCCTCGATTGGCGCATCTCGAACTGCCCAGGCGTGGAGATCGGTTGTGCCCTGCATGAATGCCGCGATGAACGCCTGTGGCTTACCCTGATCCACGGGCTTGTCGAAGCTCGTTTCTGTTTTGATCAGGGCTGCATAGTCGCCAAAGGTCATTGTCGCGTGGCTGGACTTCTCCGCCGGGTACCATACCAGCGTTTGCAGAGGCCGAGGGCCCTCGGGCGTGACCGAATTTCCAGGTGACGAGAGTGTGGTCTGGAAGCTTCGCGATCGATCGTACTGCTCGACTACTTTGAGTCCAACAGCATACTGACCGGGCTTGTCGGTAAATTCGAAGCGAAACGCGGGGACTGTTTGCGCATTCGCGATGCTAAGGCCGAAGCACGCGACGGTGAAGAACGCGATCGAGCGAAGGAGCAGGCGCGACATTAAGCCCCCTGATGGTAAGGAGAATTTATCATTTGCGCTGCGCGGTGAATCAGTTGTTTAAACGCAGATCCCTCGACTGCGCTTCGCTTCCGTCGGGCCCGGTCTTCTCTATCCCACCCTTCGCAAACACCGCGAAGGATGGGGCACCCACATCTCTGGGATCGAACGGGTGGGCCACCCGCACCCGCTCCAGATGACAACTTGTGCGGGGGATAGGGTGCATGCGCGATTGCGACATTTGCTGCGAGGTTATTCGGGGATTCTGAAGTCGTAGACTCTTCCCGCAGCGGCGCCACCGGATCGGGCTGTCCCTGAGGATCCGCCGGCCATGGTTGCCTGCTGGCCGGTACCCATGAAGAAGGCGTATTCTCCCGGCTTCATATCCGCGGCGAGTTTGATTTTGTAGGTCCTAATTCCAGCGTGCTCCGCGGCGAAGGCGATTTCCTTGTCGCGTTTGACGCCCGATTTGCCGCCGGTGATGCCGCCGAAGCTTCCTATCTGGAACTCTCTCCGATTGCCTTTCTTTTCGAGGCTGATCAGCGTGAAGTCGGCGGCGCTGGCACCATCGGGAACGTAGATGTAGAAGAGGGCCTGATGGTCGTTGACAATGTTTTTGGATTGCGGGCCGTCGAGATACGCGTCCCAGTGTTCGTTGCGCAGACCGTAGGTGAACATGCTGCCGGCCTTGCCGCCGACCTTGGCCTGGCTGATGACTTGTCCCTCGATGCGGGCGAATGCTGAGCCATTCTTCCAGTAGACGCCGACCTCCGGAGGCGGGAGGTTTGGGTCGTTGGACATGGGCGCGGCGGCTACGACGACGGGGCCGGCAGGAGGCGCAGGATTGATCATCACCTTGATGACGTCGTCGGAGACCTTGGCCGCCTTGAGTTCCTTGAGACCGTTGACGCTGGTGTCGAACTGCAGGGATCCTCCCGCACTGGCGGAGCGGATTTTGGCGATGATGACGTCGTCGGAGAGGCCGAGGCCGACCATATCGATGACGTCCTGATTGGTAATCCTGGTGGAAAGTTGCTGGCTCCACGTGGTGGAGGAGAGAAGGAGGAACAGAAGTGTTGCCAAAACGGTCTGGCGTCTCATGAGGCCCCCTTCATCTTTGCGTGAGGTTGCGTTCTGCCTGCGGGCCCTTGAACGTGGACGTAAGAAATCTAGCATGACCGGAAGATGTGAGCCACCGACCTATGCTGGCGGCGATTGAGGTTCGGTGAAATGGAGAGCCTTGGGTTCCGCTACGTTTCGCTCAGGATGACAATGAATTGTTGTGGACGGAAATCGACGGAGATAAATTCGGCTCTTGGATTCTGAGATTATGGGTCACTCATCACTCCAATGAAGCGAATCCGAAAGCGTATCGGCCCGATCTCCTCAATGGCGCTTTCTCACATGCTGCAATTTTGAGGGAGGGGGAAGCGGGGAGTTTCTCACAACTTCGAGAGCACCTGCTGCGCGAGCGTTTTTTCGATCGCTTTCCTCTTATCCTCTGCGAGGTTGCGGATGTACACCGCTATTTTGAATGCCGCGCTGCCTTTCCTGACTGCCAATCCCATCGTAGCGCCCATGCCAAGATAGTAGGCTTCATCGCCGATACCACTGGCTGACTCTCTCTCCGCAGACGCGAGTGATCCTTTGCCGGCGTTGAAAAATTGCAAGGTCTGAATCTGGAGCGTGACTGCTCCGCCGGTCGGAATCGTCCAGGTGCAGGTCGTCTTAAAGTCGGGCGTGATGTAGGTGCCATTGGCGACGGTTGATCCGATGGCCGAACTCACCTCTGCCGCAGTCAGCAAGGAGCAGGCGTCCGTCACCGGAGCCGCGAATGCTGTTGCTGCTCCTGCGAGGGGCAGGCATAAGGCAACGAATACTAAGACAGGAACCCTCGGATACATGATTGAAACCTCCATTCTGAATTGGTGGTACAGAGGCTTGTCATCGTGCAATGTTTCAAGGAGAGAGAAACTCAGGTCCCGGAGCGTGCGACGGAATTATGCGCTCACGCGGCGTTGGGTGGCAAGTGATTGACGGTCGACTCTCATGGCGCGACCAAGAGAACCGTGACGCTCATACACCGTTTGGGCCTAAATCGCAATTGGACGGAAGTTCTGGTGGGGGGTGATGAGACTCACAACCCGCCGCCGCGGAAAAATGAAAAGATTGAGGCTACGGTGTCGAGCGTATGGAACGGCTGCTGATTCTTACGGGCACGATGGGGTCCGGCAAGACCTCGGTGTTGGGCGAAGCGTCGGACATTCTTGCCGAGCGCAACATCGTGCATGCGGCAATTGACGTGGATGCGCTGGGCCTTGCTCATCTTTCGACGGGCGCGAGTGATGCCGTGATGTACGACAACCTTCGGTCGCTGTGCAGGAACTATGCGGAGCTGGGCGTAAAGCGGTTCTTGCTGGCACGCGCGCTGGAATTCGAATCGCAACTGAAACTCTGCCAGGAAATCGTCGGGGCATCGCAAACGGTTGTGTGCCGTCTGACGGCCAGCATGGAACTGATGCAGCGACGGGTGGAGTTGCGGGAACCGGGCATATCGGGGCGGGCTTATTGTGCCCGGGTTGCGATCCTGAACTCCATCCTTGACGGCGCGCACCTGGAGGACTTTACCGTTCGCAATGAGGATCGCTCCTTGACCGAGGTCGCGATGGAAGTGCTGGAAAAGGCGGATTGGATTTCGGGCTGAGATGTTCGCGGAGTTTTGAAAGCAGATGAGAACGGGCCCGCCGTGATGCACAATATCCAAATGAATGAAGACGGAAAAGAGCGCGTGGAGAGAGGCGCTGAAGCGCAGGCGTATTTCGAGGAAGCGGTGGAGCGGACGCGGCGACTGCGGGTGTGGCTGGATGGGCTGCTGGCGGGCGGTCCGCAGGCCACGGAGACGGTGAAGGAATGGCGGCAGGGGATGGAGTTTTATGAGGCGCAGAAGCTGATCCCCGAGGACGACGAAGACCGGGCAACGAGGAAAGTGAAGCCGGTTGAGGAATTGCTGTTCGAGGTGGGGCAGGGGATTCGGAATCGGCGGGAGGCGGCAGGGAAGCCGTTGGATGTGATTTCGGAAGAGGAGCGCAAGCGGCGTTTTCTGGAGGTGGTGGAGTTGCTGAAAAAGGATGGAGCGGAGGGGAAAGAGGCGACTCCTATGCACCTTGTTTTGGCTGCCCGATATGTTGAAGGGGAGATGGATCTGGAGGAATTTCAGCGCGCGGTGTCGAGGGTTTGATAGTAAGGGGCGATCTTTATGCCAGTGGCCGAAAAGTGATTGTAACAATTGCGTCGTTCAATCTTGTCTTGACGGGGAAACCACAAGTGCCAACGAATGAGAGTAAGTTCCTTTAGTGCCTCGCCGATGCTGAGGCGCGACTTGTGTGTTTTCCTGAGCTTCAGTCGCCTGAATTTACATACATAAGACTAGTATTTCGATCGGTTGGGTGCGATGCTTCCTCTCACCCCCTCTTAGCAGAGATGGCGGAAAGAAGGAGGAAGTTCATGAATTGGCGTACCAATTTCAGTTTAGGACTAGTGACTGTAGGAACACTTTTCGCAGTGACATCGACGTCAGTAAAAGCGCAAGAGAAGAAGCCGAACATTGTCGTCATTATGGGAGACGACATCGGTATGTGGAACATTGGTGCCTACCATCGCGGAATGATGGCGGGCAAGACTCCGAACCTGGACAAGCTGGCTAAAGAAGGAATGATGTTTACCGATTACTACGCCGAAGCGAGCTGTACGGCGGGTCGCGCAAACTTCATCACAGGGGAATTGCCTATCCGCACTGGTATGACGACGGTTGGCCAGGCAGGCGCGCTGGTGGGCTTGCCCGCCCAGGCAGTAACGACCGCCACGATCCTCAAGTCCATGGGCTACGCAACGGGCCAGTTCGGAAAAAACCATCTTGGCGATAGAAATGAATTTTTGCCAACCGTTCACGGCTTCGACGAATTCTTTGGCTATCTGTATCACCTCGACGCGATGGAAGACCCGGCGCATCCTGATTATCCGCAGGACCTGTTGAACGTTGTTGGTCCGCGCAACATGGTTCATTCCTGGGCGACGAACGTGGATGATCCCACGGAGATGCCGCGTTGGGGCAAGGTTGGCAAGCAGAAGATCGAAGATGCCGGCACTCTCTATCCCAAGCGGATGGAGACAGTGGACGACGAGATCCTCGACTTCACCGTGAAGTTCATGGACAAGTCCAAAGCCGCCAACAAGCCGTACTTTGTCTGGCTGAACCCGACACGCATGCACATCGTGACTCACCTTTCGCCGAAGTATGAGGCGTTGCGCAACTCGCAGAATGGCTGGTCAGAAGAAGAAGCGGGCATGGCGCAGCTCGACGACATCGTAGGGTCGGTGATGCAGAAGATCAAAGACCTGGGAGATGACGACAATACGATTGTCGTTTTCACGACGGACAACGGTACCGAGCTGTTTACGTGGCCCGACGGTGGTCAGACTCCGTTTGCGCAATCCAAGGGAACGGTTCTCGAGGGCGGCTTCCGTGTACCCTGCCTTCTTCGCTGGCCCGGTCACGTGCCTGCGGACTCCGTGCAGAACGGAATTTTCTCCGGCCTGGACTGGCTTCCAACGTTCGTCGCGGCTGCGGGCAATCCCAACATCAGCGATGAATTGTTGAAGGGCAAAACGATCGGTGACCGGACGTACAAGAACCATCTTGACGGCTACAACCAGTTGCCGGCCATCACTGGCAAGGGTCCGTCGGCGCGTCATGAGATCTTCTATCTCGGCGAGAGCACGGTTGGCGCGGTGCGCATCGACGATTACAAGTACCGCTTCATCGACCAGCCGCAGGGCTGGTTGGGACAAAAGACACATCCTGACGTGCCATACATCACCAACCTTCGCCTCGATCCATTCGAGCGCACAGGCTGGCCCAATGAGGGTACGAAAGATGGAGCGCAGCAATACTTCGATTGGTTCAAATACGAGTTCTGGCGTTTTGTGTTTGTCCAGCAGTTGATGGGCAAGGAAATCCAGACCTTCCTCGATTACCCTCCGATGCAGCGTGGAGCCAGCTTCAACCTCGACGCGGTGAAGGCGGAGATGGCGTCAAAGATGGCCCAGGCAGAGGCTGCAGCTAAGGGCCCGAGCAACTAACGCAAGCGAGCTTTGCAGGGAATTTTCTGCGAGTGTTGCGGCAAGGAAAAAGGCGCGGAGGGAAATTCCCCTCCGCGCTTTTTGCTGTCTGCGCAAATTTATTCAGAGAAAATTGGATATGGAGCAATTTTGGCGGGTGGTGTTGAAGGGTTTGAAGGGATCGTCGGAGTGAAAGAATCGCGAGTGCAGGTCTTGGGTTTGTTGTTTCCGGTCACGCGGTTTCTCGTCACAACCTTTCTTAAATTGAACAACAGCTTATTTTCGTCAACCGACGTGCATCCATTTGATCAGTCCAGAAATTCTCTGACTTGCGTCAAATGACTTGGCTTGCGAAGTACTGGCAGTTGGAGCGCACGGGACACTCTTTGCACTTCGGCTTTGTGCGTTTGCATATCACCTGGCCATGCTGCTTTAACAGCAGATAGGTTCGGGAGCGCGCGGAGCAGGTCTTCTGTATCTCCTGCTCGATAGCCTGCTGTGCTTCCCGATACGTGACGCCATAGTTATCGCCTTCCCGGCCATAGAGGATGCGGAACAAGACCTGCGGACAGTTTGAGGGAACTGCCGCGATGGGGACGATCCCGGCAAATAACAGGATGCGATCGGCGCCCGGATCTGCAATGCAGGGAAACTTCTTTAAAGTCTTACGAGCGTTGGGAAGCGGCCCCACCAGAGCAGCCCGCAGGTCACCGCCGAACTCGTCCTTGACGCGCATGGCGATCTCTCTCAGCCGCAACGCACGCAATTCCGGCACCATGCCTCCAGTCTTCAGCGCGGAAGCAAGCTTCTCTGGTGCAGCTGAAAGCAGGTTGTGTGGCTCGATGCCGACTTCGCTTTTCAACTTGTCCCAGCCTTTCGCGCATGCCGCATCGCTGGCCGGATATCCGCATTGCCACCACACAATGAACTCGTAAGGGTCCACGGGCCAGGACGGTTCTTGCTTCCCATAGAACTGCTCCAGTTTGTCGAGCAGTTCGGGAATAGAATGCCCGGCTTTTCGCATGGAAATGTCCGATCCAGTGGATAGGGTAGCGTAATTGCCCGAATTGTGGGCAGGGGAATTTTGCGGCATGCTGGTAGTGGGCTGCGACTCCACGGTGGGGGATTAAAGATGGCTACGAAGAAACGCGCGGGGAACGGCGAGGAGCAGATTGGGCGGGTGCGGCGCATCTGCATGTCGCTGCCGGGGACGGAAGAGAAGTTGTCGCATGGGGAGCCTACTTTTTTTGTGGGCAAGAAGGTGTATACGATGTGCGCCAACAATCATCACGACGACGGGCATGTAGCGGTGTGGATTCCCGCGGAGCCGGGTATGCAGGAGTCGCTGATCGCAATGTCGGCGAAGAAATATTTTCGTCCTCCGTATGTTGGGGTGAAGGGTTGGGTGGGAGTGGAGATCGATGAGGTGAGCGAGGTAGAGCTGGCCATGCATATTCGCGAGGCGTGGATATTGATTGCTCCGAAGAAGTTGGTGCTTGCCGCACGCGCGGGCTCAAAGTAGAAGTAGAAGTTGATGGGACGCCGCAATCTCACCGTATAACACTGCAATGCTTGCCGCCCGGGGTGCTGACTGGGCGTGCGGAATTAAAGCACAGAACGAGGTTGATGGCGGGGCGGGAGCAGGCCCATGCCGGGTAAATGTAAAATGAGCTGAATGTCCAGTTCCGTTAAGGCCAGCCTATCCAGTCCTAAAAGTACTTCGACACCCTATCGGTCTGACATCGACGGCTTGCGCGCGGTTGCGGTGGGCGCAGTCGTGGCTTTTCATGTGGGATCGTTTCACATGTCAGGCGGATTCGTTGGCGTTGACATTTTCTTTGTGATCTCCGGGTTTCTCATCAGCTCGATCATTTTCGCTGAGATAGCTGGTTCGCGATTCTCGATCGCCGGCTTCTATGAGCGCCGCATCCGGCGTATCTTTCCTGCGCTGTTTGCCATGCTGCTGGTCTTTAGCGTCTTCGCGTGTGTATTTCTGCTGCCCAGCGAGTTGGTGGAATACGCGAAGACCCTGATGGCCACGACTGTTTCCGGGTCGAACTTCTATCTCTGGACGCAATCCGGGTATTTCGATCATCGCAATTCCAACCCGCTGCTTCATACCTGGTCCTTAGCGGTTGAAGAGCAGTTCTACATCTTGTTTCCCATTTTTCTTGTTCTCGTCCGCAAAGTATTTCCGCGGCGCCTGCGCGAGTCGGTGGTGGTTCTTTCCATCTTCTCCCTGGTGCTCAGCGCCATCGTTGTCGTGAGAAATCCCTCCACGGCGTTCTACATGCCCTACACCCGTGCGTGGGAGTTGCTGCTTGGGACCATTGTCGCGCTGGGACTTTTCCCGCCCCTGCGCTCTGCGTGGTTGCGGAATCTCACGACGTTCGCCGGCATGGCGATGATTCTCTATTCCATGTTCTCCTTCTCGTCGATGACGCGCTTTCCCGGTCCCGCAGCCCTGTTGCCCTGCGTTGGTACGGCATTGATCATCGGTGCCGGACTCTCCGGCAGATCGATCGTCTATTCGGTTCTGTCCTGGCGTCCATTCGTCTTCCTGGGGCTTATTTCTTACTCACTGTACCTTTGGCACTGGCCGGTCATCATGATGTACCGCATGGGCATCCTTGACCTCAGTTCCTGGTTTGAGCGGCACTTCAGCAATCGATTTCCTCCTGACCGCTTTGACCATATCGTCGAGGTAGTCGTCTCGCTGGTACTGGCTTACCTCTCATGGAAGTTTGTTGAGCAACCTTTCCGGAAGGGCCGTTTGAAGGCTGTTCTGTCGCGGCGCAGGCTCTTTGCTGTGGCGGGCGCATTCGCCGTGCTGCTGATCGCCTTTTCCGCAATTTCAATCAGCTCGGGAGGATTAAAGGCACGTTTTTCGCCCGCTACGCTCGAAGTGGCTTCCTATCTCGATAGATCGGAGATGCAAAAGGACGAGAATGCACAGAGACTGGGGACCTGCTTTCTGGATGACACGACCGGGGTGATGGACTTCGACTTCGACTATTGCCTGCAGCTCAAGCCAGGGGTGAAAAATTACCTGCTGCTGGGGGACAGCCATGCTGCAGCCATCTGGCCTGCGCTCGAGAGCACGCTCTCGGAAGCAAACGTGATGCAGGTGAACGTGACCGCCTGCCCACCCACTCTCACGGATCATCCCGATCCAGGCCTATGCAAGAAAGTGATGGATTACGTGTACGGCACCTTCCTGCCATCCCATCCAATCCAGGCCCTGATTCTCGAATCGGACTGGTGGGAAGGCAGCATTCCTGCGCTCGATGCCACGCTCCAATGGGCGACAGAGCATAAGGTACGGGTGATCGTGATGGGATGTGTTCCGGAATACGACGCGCCGCTCGCTCGCCTGGTGGCCTACTCGATCGCATGGAACGAGCCGGGATTGGCGGGCAGGCATCTGCTGGCCAAGAATGTTTCGCTCGAGCCGCGTCTGCGCGCATTGGTGGTGGACAAGTGGCACTTTGAGTTCGTCTCGCTCTACGACGCACTGTGCCCCGACGGTACCTGCACGGAATATGCGGATGCGGGCAGACGAATCCCGATGATGGACGACAGCCATCACCTCAACCGCTTTGGTGCGCAGGTCGCGATCACGCGGTTGGTCAACAGTGGTCAGCTGCGCTGATTGATTGGAGGCCAGTACTTGCCGGTGCTGGCCGCACGGGCGGACTGAATAGCTCCTGACTCCTGAACCGAGAGGGGGACTGCATTTCCCTGCGCGCTGTTGAAACTACCCACTCAAGCCAAATGCGGGCTCGAATGGGCCAGCTTCCGCTTTCGTTTTACAATCGATGAATGCTGCTTGAAGGGATTTTTCCGGCGATTACTACTCCGTTTTATCCGGACGGACGGCTTTATCTTCGCAAACTGGAACAGAATGTGGCGCGCTATTCTCTGACGTCGGCGTCGGGGCTGGTGGTGCTGGGTTCGACGGGCGAGGCGGTGATGTTGAGCGACGAGGAGTCGCGTGAGGTTCTGCGGGCGGCGCGCATGGCGGCGGCGAAGGAAAAAGTGCTGCTGGCGGGCGTGGGGCGGGAGAGTGTGGCGGAAACGCTTCGTTTAGCGGAGTTTGCGGCGGGCGAGGGGTACGACGCGGTGGTGGTGCGGACTCCAAATTTTTACGGCCCGCAGATGACGGACGCGGCGATGTTGAATTATTTCCGGGCGATTGCGGACCGGTCGGCGCTGCCGGTGGTGATCTACAGCATTCCCAAGTTCACCCACTACGACATTCCCGTGGGAGTGGTGGCGGAGCTGGCGAATCACCGTAACATCATTGGAATCAAGGACTCCAGCGGGAATGTGGAGCAGATTCGGGGGCTGGTCGAGGCAACCAGGACGGCGGCGAAACGGATGGTTACCGTGACTCCTATATTTGATGCGGTGACGGGGCGGATGCTGGCTGCGGGGGACGAGCGGTCGGGGAGCTTTGTATCGGCTGAATCGCTGGGGACAGGCGCGACTGCCGTGGCAGTTGCGGCTCCGGTGGTGCGTCCGGCGACGCGGACGAAGGAGGTAGGGTTCGCGGTGTTGTCGGGGTCGGCGGAGAAGGCCAGGGCGTCGCTGGAGGCGGGGGCGAGCGGCTGTGTGCTGGCCATGGGAGCCTGTGTGCCGCAGTCGTGCATCGAGGTGTATACCGCATGGAAAGAAAGGGATGCGGCGCTGGCGGAGGAGAAACAGGAGCGTCTTGCGAAGGCGTCGCGGCGCGTGGCCGGAGGGCTTGGCATTGCGGGCATTAAATATGCGTGTGAGCTGAACGGGTACTACGGGGGCCGTCCGCGGTTTCCGCTGCTGCCGCTGACCGCCGAGGAGAAGGCGGAAGTGGAAACGCTGATGGCGACGATGCGAAGTTGATAAAGCTGCTAGAAAGCGGATAGCTAGAAGAGCGGTTAGTGAAACGGCGAGGGTGCGAGCTTTCGTTAATCCCACCCTGGCCAACGGCGGGCCAGGATGGGGCACCCACATTTTTTTAGCTAAGAAGCGGTTAGCTGAGAGGCGCAGGATGCGGACACTTAGCTAAGAAGCGGTTAGTCGAGAGGCCAATGGGCAATTTTAGCTAAGAAGCGGTTAGTCGAGAGGCGCAGGATGGGGCACCCACATTTTTTTAGCTAAGAAGCGGTTAGTCGAGAGGCCAGGATGGGGCACCCACATTTTTTAGCTAAGAAGCGGTTAGTCGAGAGGCCAGGATGGGGCACCCACATTTTTTAGCTAAGAAGCGGTTAGTCGAGAGGCCAGGATGGGGCACCCACATCCATTCCATTTGTACCCACATCTATTCCATTTAAAGGCTCCTCAATCTCATTTAAGCCAACGGCAGGCTTGAATTTGGCCGGGCGACGTATAACACAACAGATGCAGAGATGGGCGGCCTAACCTGTGTTGGAATTTATGTGTGAGAGCAGTCTATCGGAGAAGATGCGGCGCGGTGTGGGATGGGGCGAGATAGCGGAGGATAGATGGAATATCCCCGTTCAACGTGGAAAAATCGCTGCTTGTTGCTAAATGGAAGTCGTCCGGGTATCGGAAGCGCATCCTCGATGGTAAGTGACTATAATCACCTAGACGAGAGACTCTAGATCTTTCCGACTTTCCTCTGAAGGGATCCCGCCAAATGGCGACAGGAGACGTTGTCCTGAGCACAACAAGCGCGGCAGCAACGCAGCAAGGCTCAGAGACACAGCAGTACACAGCATCCAAGCGTGTCGTTAACGATTTCAGCATCCAGGTAGCCACGGTCAACGGCTCTGGATCGCAATCCGCCAATAGCGTTCTACTGAAGAGCATCTTCGGGATGGGCGTTCCGGTGAGCGGCAAAAATCTTTTTCCCTCCAACATTGCAGGTCTACCGACGTGGTTCACGATTCGCGCCAGCAAGCATGGCTATGTGGCGCGCAAGAAGGAGATCGACGTACTCGTTGCTCTGAATGCGGAGACAGCGCAGGACGACGTGCTGTCCCTGCATCCGGGCGCGGCGGCGATCTACGAAGAGTCGTCTGAATCTGAAGCAGTATCGCGACGATGTGTCCTGTTATCCGGTGCCGTTTGACAAGCTGACGGCGGCGGTGTGTCCCGAAGCCAAGCTGCGCAAGCTGGTCCGCAACATGGTGTATGTGGGCGTGGTGGCGCAAGGTTCTGGAGATGGACGTCGACGGTGGTGGAACAGCGGTACGCCAGCAGTTTGCGAAGAAGCAGAAGGCAGCCGATCTGAACTGGAGCGCAGTTCAGGCGGGCTATCAGTATGCGGTCGACGACCTGACCAAGAACGATCCGTACGTCCTGGAGCCGATGAATGCGACGGCGGGAAAGATCATCATCGACGGCAACGAAGCGGCCGCGATGGGCGCGATGTTTGCCGGCGTGACGGTGGTGACGTGGTATCCGATTACGCCATCGTCGTCGGTGGTGGAGAACGCTGATTGATTTTCTGAAGCAGTATCGCGTGGAGCCGGACGGCAAGGCGAGCTTCGCGGTGGTGCAGGCGGAAGATGAGCTGGCCGCGATCGGCATGGTGCTGGGCGCAGGCTGGGCGGGTGCGCGATCGATGACGGCGACTTCGGGGCCGGGAATTTCGCTGATGTGCGGAATTTGCCGGGCTGGGCTACTTCGCCGAAATCCCGGGCGTGATCTGTCGACGTGCAGCGGACCGGTCCATCGACGGGCATGCCGACGCGTACATCGCAGGCCGACCTACTTTCGGTCGCCTTCATTTCGCACGGCGACACGAAGCACGTGATGCTGCTTCCGGGCTCGGTGAAGGAGTGCTACGAGTTTGCCGGAGCGGCGTTTGATCTTGCGGAGCGGCTGCAGACTCCGGTGTTTGTGATGTCGGATCTCGACCTGGGCATGAACAACTGGATGTCGGAACCATTCGACGTATCCCGATGAAGCCACTGGATCGCGGCAAGGTGCTGACGGCGGAAGACCTGACACGGCTGGGCGGATTTGCGCGCTACAGGGACGTGGATGGCGACGCGATTCCGTATCGCACGCTGCCGGGCACCGATCATCCCAAGGCGGCGTATTTTACGCGCGGCAGCGGGCACGACGACAAGGCGCTCTACACGGAGAAGCCGGACGACTACAACGACCTGATGGATCCGGCTGGCGCGCAAGTTCGATACGGCGCGAACGCTGGTTCCGGCGCCGGTGGTGGTACAGGACGGGAAGTCGAAGGTTGGAATTCATCGCCTTCGGCTCGTCCGACTTTGCGGTGGCGGAGAGCCGCGATCGACCTGATGCAAGCAGCACGGCCTGGAGACGGATTACTGCGCATTCGGGCGTATCCGTTTCTCCCGCGGTTCAGGACTTTGTGGCCTGCGCATGAGCGGGTCTACGTGGTGGAGCAGAACCGCGACGCGCAGATGCAGAGCCTGCTGAAGCTGGATCATCGCGGCAGCGGAAATGACAAAGCTGCGCAGCGTGCTGCACTTCAACGGACTTCCGATGGACGCGGAGAGCGTTACCGAAGCAGTGGTTGCGCAGGAGGGACTGCTAAGAATGGCAACCACTACTGTTACAAATGCTCCGGCACCGAAGACGAACCGTATTGGGCTGCAGGTACTGGATTATCGCGGCGGCAAGACGACGCTCTGCGCGGGTTGCGGACATAACGCAATCTCAGAGCGCATTATCGACGCGATGTACGAGATGGGCGTGCAGCCGGAGCGGGTGATGAAGCTGTCCGGCATCGGCTGCTCGTCGAAGAGCCCGGCTTACTTCATGGGCCGCTCGTTCAGCTTTAACAGCGTTCACGGCCGTATGCCTTCGGTGGCGACCGGGCGCGCTGCTGGCGAACCACACCATGATGGCACTCGGCGTGAGCGGCGATGGCGACACGGCATCGATCGGCATGGGACAGTTTGTTCACCTGATGCGCCGCAATCTTCCGATGATCTACATCATCGAAGACAACGGCGTGTACGGGCTGACGAAGGGTCAGTTCTCAGCGACGGCCGATATCGGATCGAAGCTTGAAGACGGGCGTGATCAACGATCTGCCTGCCATCGATACCTGTGCGCTGGCGATTCAACTGGGAGCAACGTTTGTTGGACGCTCCTTCTCCGGCGACAAGAAGCAATTGCTGGCGATGTTGAAGGCGGCGATTGCTCACAAGGGTACGGTGATGCTTGACGTGATTTCACCCTGCGTGACGTTTAACGATCACGAGGGATCGACGAAGAGCTACAAGTACATGCAGGAGCACGAAGAAGCCATCTGCGAAATTGGATTTGTGCCCAGCTTCGAAGAGATCGACGTGGAGTATGATCCGGGGACGACGTTCGAAGTGAAGATGCACGACGGATCGCGCTGCAGGCTGCGCAAGCTGCAGGAGGATTACAATCCGACCGACCGCATTGCGGCGGTGACGGAGCTTGATGGAATCGCATGCGAAAGGCGAAGTGCTGACGGGCATCTTCTACGTGGATACGGAGAAGCCGAGCTTCATCGATCAGCTGAACCTGGTGGATGATCCGCTGGGCACGCTGCCGCGAGGAGCGCACGCGGCCTTCCAAGGCAGTGTTCGACGAGATCATGGCGAAACATCGTTAGAAGAATTTTGCAGGAAAGTAGAAAGGCTCCGCATTGCGCGGAGCCTTTTTCTTTTTGAGCGGGCACTGGCCGGAGACGGGCGGAAGAGGTTTGAGCGGGGACTACTTCGAGCTCTCTTCCTTCTCGCCGCTGTGCTCGGGACTGGAACCCGGTTCGGGGAAGTCTGTGTCTTCTCCGTCGTCGGGCTTGTTGATGCCGCGGTGAACTATTTGACCATTGAGCGACACATTCTCGCTCTTGGATGGCCGATCATTTTCAACTGCACCTTTGCCTCCGTCGGCATCGGCGTGCTTCATAAAATTAGTCATGGCAGTCGTTGTACAGATGCGGGAATTCTCCCGCTTGTTGCCCGGTTATGCAAGTGGAAAGATTGGGCTATTGAGCAGGCGCCGGAGTGGGTGATTGTTCCCGGGCGGCGGAGGGCTTGGGTGAAATGCGTATGCCCAACGCATTGAGACGATTGCGCGCCTGCTGCGCTTCCGGTGATTGCGGATAGCGCTGGATGAGGCTGCGCATTTCGCGGATGCCTGCGTCCTTCTGGTTCAACTGGATGAGCGATTCGCCCTTGCGAAGTTGAGCGGCGGGGGCTTTCGCATTGCCAGGGAACTGCTCGAGCACGGCGTCGTAGCCCTTGATGGCGGCGGGATATTTGCCTTGCCGGTAGGAGATTTCCGCGATGTAGTACTGCGCGTTTCCGGCGAGGTCTTCGCGGGGATAGAACTTGACGACGTCGCTGAATTCAGAGGTGGCGAGGTCATATTTCGCGGAGTTGTAGTCGCGGAGTCCGCTTTGATAAAGCTGCTGCAGGGGAGGAGCCTGGGGCTCGGCCGGGGCCGTTGCTCCTGCTGTAGCTGGAGGCGTGTTGTTGTCAGTGAGGCCGCCGGCGCTGGACACGCCCTGAATGCCGTTGGCACTGTTGTTTGCCAGCTGGCTCTGCATGTCAGTGAGCTGTTTTTCCATGCGGCCGATGCGGGACTTGAGTTCATCGACGGAGTCGTTGAGAGATTGCACCTGGCCGGAGACGCCGTCGGTTTTCTGCGAGAGGCCTTCGGTCTGCGATCCAAGCTTGTTCTGAAGCTCGGTGACGGTGACGTGCATTTTGTTGACGTTGTCGGCGGTCTGCTCGATCAGGTGCTGCAGAACTCCCATGCGCTCGTCGTTGGTGGTCTGCAGGTGAGCGATGGCATCCTGCAATTCCTGGACCTGAGTTTGCAGCTGGATGATTTCCTTCGAGACGGCGTGAGCAGGGAATGCAGGACTGAGGAAAGCAAGAACGACAAACGTAACGAAGGTCTTCATTTTCATCGGTAGTGTACCCGTGGTTATTTTAGAGCTTTGCGGCAGCAACTTTTTGAGGCGTTGCTGCCGCATTGAATCAGTTATTTATCGAGCGTGAACTGCGCACGGCGGTTCTGCTGCCAGCAGCTTTCATCATGCTCGGAGCAGAACTGCTTCTCCTTGCCGTAACTGACGACGCGAAGCCGATCGGGGGCAACGCCGGCGGTTACGAGGGCTTGCTTGGCGGCATTGGCGCGATTTTCGCCGAGTGCGAGGTTATATTCAACCGAACCACGCTCGTCGCAATATCCACCGATGACTACCTTCACAGTTGGATGCGCCACGAAGAAGCCTGCGTCCTTGGAAATGACGGACTGGGCGTCGGTGCGGAGCTCATAGCTGTCGTAGTCGAAGAAGACGTCCTGAATATTCTGGCGGAAGGAAGCTTCGTCGACGATGTCGGAGCTGGTGGGAGCGCTGGGTGGCGGCGGCGGCGGGGTATTGACGGTGACGCGGGCAGTTGCGTCCGCGGTGGCCGTGCCGCTCTTGGCTACCAGGTGGTAATTGGTGGAGTTGAGAGGGTTGACAGTCTGCGTACCTTCCGCACTGACGGTGCCGAGACCATCGATCGAGATTTCAGTAGCGTTGGTGGTGCGCCATGCCAGGACGACCTTGTCACCAGCGGTGACGACGGTAGGAGTGGCCGTGATCTCAGCAGTCGGCTCGGGTGCAAGAACCGGCGGCGGCGGCGGCGGGGGTGGTTCTGTCTTCTTTTTGCCGCAGCCTACTGCGAGTACAAGAAAAGCAAAGAATACGAGCGAACCCAAATACCTCAACTGTTTTCCGATCACGATTCTCCTCCTAGGGAGAGTAGTTAGTTTGTTGATCTCACCAGTGCACTACTTCTGCGAACCAGTTTCGAATGCGAGTCACCTAAGTTTACGACCAAGTTCGATTACTTAGATACCTTCCTAATAACACTAAATACGTAGGCCCGGTTACCTTGGTTACTTCCAACTCCAATTCGGCATGGAGTTGTTTCCGCTGGTTGTGAGCGCGTGCTGCTCGGTGCCGTCGGCGAGCATGCTCCATATTTCGGTTCGACCACCTTCTGCGCGCTCGAAGACGATGTGTCGTCCATCGGGAGCCCAGCTGGGGAAGTCGTTGCGTCCTGCGTCATGGGTGAGCTGTAGCCAACGCTTGCTGGCGATGTCCATGACGTAGATATCCTGGCCGCCGGGAGCACCGGGGCCGTACTTGCGATCCCATGCGAAGGTGAGGAACTGGCCATTCGGCGACCATGACGGCGAGGTGGCGTATCCGCCGTCGGTCATGCGCTGAATGTCTCCACCATCGGAGTCCATGATGTAGATCTGCGGAAGACCTGTGCGGCCGCTGCACCATGCGATCTGGCTTCCGGTCTTGGGATTCCACACGGGCGAAACATCGGGGCCGTGAAAATTTGTGAGGCGTCGAGGATTGGAGCCGTTGGCGTCGACCACCCATATTTCCGGGTCGCCGGATCGGCTGGAGGAAAACGCGAGATGGTTGCCATCCGGCGCCCACGCAGGCGAGAGAGTTGTTCCTCCGCCGGAAGGGAAATTGATGAGGCGGGAGAGTTCCATCGAGAACATGCGAATGGACCAGCCATCCCTGGTTAGCGAGGAGAAGGCGAGGCGCGTGTTGTTGGGCGAGATGCGGGGCGAGAGGGAGACCTGTCCGAGACGCGAAAGCTGGCGCTGGCCTTGACCATCGTAATCCATCACCCAGATTTCTTTGCTGCCGGAGCGCGAGGACACGTAATAGATTTTTGTTTCTGCGATGCCGTTGATGCCGCCGCCCAGGCGCAGGATGATTTCATCCGCGAACTTGTGGGCGATGAGGCGGGCGTTGTCCTGATTGGCGATGTCGGTGTATTGCTTTCCCAGCACTTGCGGCGACTGCTCATTCTTGGCGTCGAAGAGCCAACCGGAAACGATGACGCGGCCACTGCGCACGCCGAGGGAGCCGAAGACGACCATGGCGGCGTTTGATGGCGCGTCTGCCCACTGCTTCAGGGTGATCTCCTGGGGAGATGCCGGGAAGGGCGGTGGGCGCCATGCTTTTGGAGACCATGTCGAAGATTCCGGCGGACTGGAGGTCGGAATAGAGAGTGGTGTCGAAGGTGTTCTTGAGTGTGGGCGTCTGGGGGTCAGTCGAAGACGGTTTGAAGTCCGCGACGGCGAGGCGGATGCGCTCCACTCCAAGGTTGGTGCCCGTCTTTACCCAGTCCTGCGCGAAGGCGCTCACAGAGCCACCAAGAAGGAAACTGCAAAGAAGCAGCAGGGAAGCACTAACGAGAGACTGGATCTTCCGGGGGGTCGTATTCTTCATGAGCGGAGCTATGAGCTGTACCTCTTAAATGAGAGCTAATGATTCGGATGCGTATAACTAAAAGTGTACGCCACATTGAGGTTACTTCCCGTGTACCCGGGGGGGAGGGGACCGAAGGTGTCAACCCGCTGCACGGCGCGAATTGCGGAGCTATCGAGTGTGGGAGATCCGCTGGAATTGACGATGCGGATGCTGCTGGGGCTGCCATCGCGGGACAGCATGAAAGTAATGACGGCTTCTTTGCCTTCGCCGGTGGATGGATCGACTTCAGCCTTGTACCATGACTCGCTGACCTTGCGCTTGATGATGTCGACGTACCATCCGAAGCGAGAACCGAAGTCTCCCGGAGCAGCAACGGGATTGCCGCTGCCGACGGTTCCACCGGCGGTGGAGCGGGCCATGTTGGGCGCGCCTTCACCATACTGCGCGCGGTTGTCCTGTTTGGGAGGCGGCTGCTTGCCGGCGGGTATGGGCCTGGGCGGAGCCTGCGTTTTCTCGTCGCTCTTCTCGGGGGCTTTCTTTGCCTTTTCCTGCTTGGCGGATATCGGAATGGCGGTATCGTCGGGCTGCTGAATTGCCTTGGGCTGCGGAGGCGCGGGCGTTGGGCTGGGCTTCTCCGTGGCGAGAACGCTGTCGGTAGGCGGATGATCCTGCGGCAAGGGCAGGGAAGGTGCGGAGCTTACGAGGGTAGCGGAGATGGCTCCGCCAGCGGTGGAGTTTCCCCAGGTGTTGTGCTGGAAGAGGCCGGAAACAAAGGCGAGCCCGATGAATGCTCCTGCGACCGCAAGATGCAGAATGGCAGAGCTGAGCACGGGAATCCCGAAGGTTTCTTTTGTGTCCAACAGGTCTTGCTGAGTTGCCATTGCTGCCATCCCCCGCTACTTAGGACCGCCCTGATCGAGCGGCTGGGTAACGATGCTGATGTTGGTGATGCCGGCCTGCTTGACGGCGTCCATGACGGAGGCGAAGGCTCCGAAGGGAACGCGCTCATCGGCGCGGAGATAGATGATCTTCTTGCTGGGATCGCCGCCGCGAGGTACTCGCAGCAGGCGAGGAAGGTCAGCAACGTTGACCGACTGATCGCCGAGAAAGACGCGCTGATCGCGGTTGATGGTGAGCACCTGGCGCGACTCAGTGATTTCTTTTACGGAACGGGTTTTGGGCACAGCCACGTCAATGCCGGATTGCAGCACGGGCGCGGTGATCATGAAGATGATGAGCAGCACGAGCACGACGTCGACCAGCGGAGTGATATTGATATCCGCGAGCGAGGACTGCGTTCTTCCGTTGCTACTTGTGAAGGCCACGCGCGGCCTCCCTCTCGATCGGGTCAACGCCCGGGCGCAAGGTGATTTCTTCCATGCTGTTGAGCATTTCGCGGGAGAAGTCGTCGAGGCGAGCGCCGAATTCGCGCAGGCTTGCTCCAAAGCTGTTGTAGGCGACGACAGCGGGGACGGCGACGAGCAGACCAGCGGCGGTGGTGATGAGCGCTTCGGAGATTCCGGGAGCGACGGCGCGCAGGGTTGCCGCACCCGCAGTGCCGAGACCGTGGAAGGCGTCGACAATACCCATGATGGTGCCGAAGAGACCGACGAAGGGCGAGACCGCGCCAATGGTGGCCAGCGACGGCAGTCGCGCTCTCCATGATCGTCAGGGCTTCACTGGAGGCCGTTTGCGCGGCGCGCTCGAGCGCGGTGATGTTGCGCGGCGGACCGGAGCCTCCGGTTTGACGGCGATAGGTTTCGTACACCTCGTCGAAGACGTTGACGAGGGGGCTTGGCTTGAACTGATCGCTTGCCGCGGCAATCTCCTGCAGGCGCGTGGCCTTGCGGAAGGCGCGCAGGAATCGGCGGCTTTGCGCGCGGGCCTTGCGGAAGCTGCTCCACTTGCCGAAGATGATGGCCCACGAGTAAACGCTGGCAATGAGCAGGATAGCCAGAACTGTGAGTGCGATGGGTCCACTCTGCTGGACCATTTCGACGATAGCGCTGCCGCCTTTGGGAGCATCTGGACCGGCGGGGTCGGCCTGAAGGTAAAGAACTAGAAGTGCTGCTGAAATATTGGTCATTGCCTCTTATCAACGTTAGCAGACACGAGCGTTGGAACCAATGGCCGGAGCGAAGTTTATGGGGTGTCCAGAAGGGCACGTTGTCCCGCAAATGCCTGCATTTAGGGGACGCTTCGCGGAGGGTGGACTTGTGGGGCGCGGAAGTCTGAGGAGAATTCGACCGGGGTGTTGAAAATGCGCGTGCTATTCTTCGCTCGGATTCCGCTTTGCGCGGATGAGGGCGCGGGATGGGAATGCGGTGATGGGAAGGCTGAGGCCGAACGATGCTGCTCGAATTAAGGGCTGAGAATTACGCTGTGATCGATCACGCGATTGCGGCCTTCGGGCCGGGGCTGAACCTGCTTACGGGAGAGACGGGCGCAGGCAAGTCGATCCTGGTGGACGCGCTGGCGCTGCTGATGGGCGAGAAGGCTTCGTCGGATGTGGTGCGCCACGGCGCGGAAAAAGCAGTGGTGGCCTGCGTATTTGAGAGCACGGACGGTGCGGAAGCAATTCTTGAGGAAAACGGGATCGATCCCGATGGCAGCGAGATCATTCTTCGGCGGGAGATCCAAAGCAACGGCAAGGGCCGCGTGTATGTGAATAATCAACCCGCAACGGTGGCGGTGTTGCGTCATCTGGCGCCGGAACTGGCGTTGGTGCATGCACAGAGCCAGACTTTGGGCGCGTTTGACCAGGCACAGCAGCGCGGTCTGCTGGATCGCTTTGCCGGGAGCCATCTGGATGGAGTGGCGACGGCGCACGCGGCGTGGCGCGAGGTGGTTCGGCGGCTGGCCGACCTGGAGCGCGATGAGCAGGACAGGCTGCGCATGGCGGACCTGTGGAGCTTTCAATATAAGGAGATCGAAGCGGCACGGATTTCTGCGGGTGAAGATGAGGCTCTCGATAACGAGCGCAGCGTGCTGGCGAATGCTGAAAAGCTGTATGCGGCGGCGATGGGCGCGTATGACGTGCTCTACGAGGGCAGCAGTTCGGCGGAGGTGGCTCTGCGGGCGGCCTTGAAGCAACTGGAGGAGATTGCGCGCTATGACTCGCGTTTTGCAGAAGCGACGCAGCAGCTTGTGTCGGCGCGGGCAGCGGTGGGCGATGTGGGCGAGACGATGCGGGCGTATGCCGAGAACATCCAGGCTTCGCCGGAACGGCTGGCAGAGATTGAAGACCGGTTGGCGCTGCTGGACAGACTGAAGCGCAAATATGGGCCGGGGCTGGAACAGGTGATCGCACACGGCGCGGATGTGGCGGAACGGCTGTCGGAGATTGAGAATCGCGACGAGATCTTGAAGAATCTGCGGGCCGAACTGTCGAAGACGGCGGCGGGATATCAGGCGGCTGCCGCGGCGCTCTCGAAGGAGCGGACAGCGGCGGCGAAGAAGCTGGAAAAGCTGGCGGAGACGCAGATTAACGATCTCGCGATGAAGGTGAAGTTTCGCGTGGAGGTGACGGCGCGGGAGCAGGAGAGCGGCCTGGAGCGCGAGTGGATGGGATGAGGTGGAGTGCCGCATCGCAACCAATGCCGGGGAGCCTCTGAAGCCTCTGGATGAGATTGCGTCCGGCGGAGAAATGTCGCGGGTGCTGCTGGCGCTGAAGGTAAGCGTGGAAGAGGGTGCGGGGCATGTTCGCGGGAGCCGGAAAACGGCGGTTCCGCGGACACTGGTCTTTGACGAGATCGACATCGGGATTGGGGGACGGGCGGCGGAGGCGGTGGGAAGCAAGCTGAAGGCGCTGTCGCACTCGCAACAGGTGCTTTGTGTGACGCATCTGCCTCAAATTGCAGCATTTGCCGACCAGCACTTCCTGGTGGAGAAGCGCGAACAGCAGGGGCGGACAAAGACTGCGATCCGGCTGCTGGATGAGGCGTCGCGCACGGAAGAGGTGGCGCGGATGCTGAGCGGGGCGAAGCTTACGGAGACCTCGATGCGGCACGCCGAGCAAATGCTGAAAACAAGCCGATAAGGGGCGGGGATGCAGGTGGTTACCAGCAGGTTTCTTTAGTTTACTACAAGGATACCCACTGGTAACGCTGTTGATTACTTGTTGACCGCAGGGGGGTCCGAAGGGTGAGGCGGAGTGGGGTAACGGGCCTGATCTTGGTATACTGGAGGCTGTGATCAATAACGGAATTGATTCCCATCCTATCGCCCTCAAAGAGGTTCCCCCCGTGCAGGAAAAGCGCATTTTGCTTTTAAGACCCCGCGGCTTTTGCGCCGGAGTTGTGCGCGCAATCGACATTGTGAAGATTGCGCTGGAGACGTTCGGGGCTCCCATCTACGTTCGCAAGGAAATTGTGCATAACCGATTCGTGGTGAACGAGTTGGCAGAGAAGGGCGCGATCTTTGTAGACGACA
This sequence comes from uncultured Acidobacteriaceae bacterium, assembly GCA_963816335.1. Lineage (GTDB taxonomy): Bacteria > Acidobacteriota > Terriglobia > Terriglobales > Acidobacteriaceae > JANXZS01. The sequence goes on from CAWFKA010000010.1 coordinate 197,410, forward strand.
TCGACCAAGTGCCGGAAGGCAAGCGCGTGATTTACAGCGCGCATGGTGTTTCTCCGGCGGTTCGCGATCGCAGCTAAAGAGCGCAAGCTGAAGGTGATTGACGCGACCTGCCCGCTGGTGACCAAGGTGCATGTGGAAGCGGTAAAGTTTGCGCAGCAGGGATATTCGCTGGTGCTGATTGGGCATCGCGATCACGACGAGATTGAAGGCACGCTGGGCGAGGCTCCGGAGGCGACGCAGGTTGTGTCGACGGTGCAGGAGGTGGCAACGCTGGAGGTGCCCGATCCGAATCGCGTGGCGTATCTGACGCAGACCACGTTGAGCCTGGATGAGGCACGGGACATCATCCACGCGTTGAAGGAGAAGTTTCCGCAGATTGTCGGGCCGCATTCGCAGGACATCTGCTATGCGACGGAGAATCGCCAGGTAGCAGTGAAGAATGTCGCGCACATGGCGGATCTTGTGCTGGTGGTGGGATCGACGAACAGTTCGAATTCGAATCGCCTGGTTGAGGTTTCGCGCAACCTGGACACGCGTGGATACCTGATTGAGAACGCGGGCAGCATCGATAACAGCTGGCTGGAGGGAGTGAACACGGTGGCGTTGACGGCAGGGGCGTCGGCACCGGAGATCCTGGTCGAAGAAGTTGTGAAGTATTTGCAACAAAATGGTTTCGGAAGCGTCGAAGAAGTGGAAGTCATGCCGGAGAATGTTCGTTTCGGATTGCCGCCTGAAATTGTGCAGGCGATTGCAGCCGCACCCGCGAGTGTTTCGAGCTAGTCGGTTCGCCATCTGTTTATGGGATCGATTCACTCGTATTTTTTATGGGATACAACAGATCTGTCATTGAGAACATGAGCACGACTTTGAGAAGCAGAAAAACTGGGATACCCAAGTTTGGACGCATCGACGCGGGCCTGGACCAGGTTGCTGCGGCGGTTGAGCGGTCGAAGGACTGGGTATTTGCGCAGCAGCATGCCGAAGGCTACTGGTGTGGCGAACTGGAAGCAGACGCCATGCTGGAGGCAGACTACATCTACGTACATCACCTGTTGGGTACGGGAGACCAGGGCAAGCTGGAGCGGGCCCTGAACGAGATTCTCCGCTATCAAAACGAAGATGGTGGATGGAGTATCTATCCGGGCGGCCCGTCGAACATCAGCCTTTCAGTGAAGTGCTACTTCGCCTGCAAGCTGATGGGTATCACGGATCTCGATCATCCTGTGCTGGCCAAGGCGCGAGAGTGGATACTTGCACACGGCGGCGTGGTTGAGTGCAACACCTTCACCAAGATTTATCTCTGTTCGCTGGGACAGTATGAGTACGATGCCGTTCCTGCGGTTCCGCCGGAGATGGTGCTGTTTCCGAATTGGTTCTACTTCAACATTTACGAAATTTCATCGTGGTCGCGCGACATTGTTGTGCCGCTGTCGATCGCGTATGCGAAGAAGCCATTCAAGAAGCTTCCTCCGGAACAGGGCATTGACGAACTGTTTGTGGGTGGAAGGGCGAATGCGAATCTTCGTCCCCGGTGGGACAAGAAGCAGGTAATCGGCTGGCGGAATTTCTTTCTGTTGCTGGACCGCGTGGCGCACCTGGCGGAGCGCGTACACATTCGCCCACTGCGTGCGATTGCGCTGAAGAAGGCCGAGAAGTGGATGCTGGAGCGACTGGAGATGAGCGACGGGCTGGGTGCGATATATCCCGCCATGTTGAATGCGATTGTCGCACTGCGGTGTCTGGGTTATTCGCTGGACGATCCGCAACTGATTCGCGCGCTGGATGAGTTTGAGAAGCTGGGCATTGACGAGCCGAACGGCACGCCGGAATATCCCACGCCAACGTTTCGGATGCAGCCTTGCATGTCCCCGGTATGGGACACGGCTCAGGCTGTGTTTGCGCTGGGCGAAGCGGGGGTTGCGAGGACCGATCCGCGGCTGCTGAAGGCGGCGGATTGGATGCTGTCAAAGGAAGTGCGGCACAAAGGCGACTGGGCGGTGAAGGTTCGCAACACTGAGCCAGGTGGCTGGTACTTTGAATTCAATAATGAGTTCTATCCCGATGTCGACGACTCGGCGCAGGTTCTGCTGGCGCTGAACAAGATCGACAATCCGCGAGAGCGCTACCAGTACGACGTGGCGAAGCGCGCGCTGGATTGGATTTTCGCCATGCAGTGCAAGAATGGCGGCTGGGCGAGCTTCGATAGAGACAACACGAAGATGGTGTTTCAGTACATTCCATTCGCCGATCACAATGCCATGCTGGATCCGCCGACCGTGGACATTACGGGGAGAGTGCTGGAGATGCTGGCGACCTACGGCTACACGGCGAAGGATAAACGCGTCGAACGTGCGGTGAAGTTCATCTATTCAGAGCAGGAGCCGGATGGAAGTTGGTTCGGGCGCTGGGGCGTGAATTACATCTACGGCACGTTCCTGGTGTTGCGCGGGCTGGAAGCGATCGGTGTCGATCACAACGAGCCGCAGGTGCAGCAGGCGGCGGAGTGGATTCGTTCGATCCAGAACGCGGACGGCGGCTGGGGCGAATCCTGCCATAGCTACGACGATCCGGTTACGCGCGGAATGGGGATCAGCACGCCATCGCAGACGGCGTGGGCGTTGCTGGGACTGCTGGCAGCGGGAGACACGCGCAGCGACTCAGTTGCGAAGGGTGTTCGCTGGCTGCTGGAGACGCAGGAGCCGGACGGCTCGTGGGACGAGAGCACCGGTGAGGGCGCGACGAAGCAGGCAATTATTACGGGCACGGGCTTCCCCCGGGTGTTTTACCTTGCGTATCACCTGTACCGGAATTACTTCCCATTGCTGGCGTTGACGAACTATCGCCGCGCAATGGAACGCACCGCATAACAGCCTGATCGGCTGGCGGCCAAGGAGATCGGATTCAATGGCAGTTCCAATTTCACAGATGTGGACGGTGGCGTCTTACGTGGTCAAGCAGAGGATGCGCGGACGCGAGCGCTATCCGCTTGTCCTTATGCTGGAGCCGCTCTTCCGCTGCAATCTCGCATGCGCTGGCTGCGGCAAAGTGCAGTATCCGCCACACATTCTTAAGAAAGAGCTCACGCCGGAAGAGTGCTTCGCGGCGGTGGAGGAGTGCGGCGCGCCGATGGTGAGTATCCCGGGCGGAGAGCCGCTGCTGCATCCGCGGATCGTTGAAATCGTGAACGGGCTGATCGAGCGCAAGAAGTATATCTATCTCTGCACGAATGCGCTGGAGTTGAAGCGGCGCTTGCCGGAGTTCACGCCTTCGAAGTATCTAACATTCTCAGTGCATCTCGATGGACAGCGCGAGCACCACGATTTCTCAGTGTGCCGCGAAGGCGGTTACGACATCGCGGTGGAAGGTATTCGCGAGGCGGTAAAGCGCGGCTTTCGCGTGACCACGAATGCGACGTTCTTCGACGGCACCGATCCAAACAGCGTGCGCGCCTTCTTCGATGAAGTGATGGCCATGGGCGTGGAAGGAATCGTGTTGTCGCCGGGCTACTCGTACGACAAGGCTCCTGATCAGAATCGCTTTTTGGGACGGGCGCGTACACGGCGTTTGTTCCGCGCGATCCTTTCGAACCGGAAGCCGAGCTGGAAGTTCAATATGTCGCCGCTGTTTTTGGAATTCCTGATGGGCAAGCGCGACTATCAATGCACGGCGTGGGGCATGCCGGCGTACAACATCTTCGGCTGGCAGAAGCCGTGCTACCTGCTGCAGGATGGCTACGCGGACACGTTCAAAGAGCTGCTGGAAACGACGGAATGGAACAAGTACGGCACGGAGAGCGGCAATCCCAAGTGCGCGAACTGCATGGTGAGCTGCGGGTATGAGGCATCGGCGGTGAACGACGGCTTCGGATCACTGCGTGGATTTATCGCCATGGCGAAGGCATCGCTATTCAGCCGCTATGCGGATCGCGGAGCGCTGGAATTGTTGAATGCTCCGATAGCAAGCTCGGCTCCACTGGTGCAGATTGACAGCACCAGCAAGCAGGAAGCGCTGGAGGAGACGCGGGCATGACGGAGACAAAGATAGTCGATCCAAATGCTCTTGAGATTGCACCGGGAACAGAGCACCAATATCTCGAAGGATGGATCCCGGAACTTGCCGGCGAGCGAGAGGTGTTCGACGCGCTGGACAAGGCTTTCGATTATCGCGGAGACGTGACGCTGACGTTGAAGAATGGCGAGCGATTCGAAGCGTACATCTTCGATCGCAGGCCGGGTACCACGATGGCCGAGTCTTATGTGAATCTGTTTCCTGTGAACTCGAACCAGAAGCGCGCGGTTGCTTATAGCGAGATTTCGCGGCTGGAGTTTACCGGCAAGGATCGCGCCGCCGGAAAACACTGGGAAGCCTGGGTGAAGCAGTACAAGGAAAGAAAAGCAGCCGGCGAGAAGCAGGTCGGGCTTCATCCTGATGTATTGGAATAGCTGAAGTTTTCTGAATGGCGAGCGGGATTTGAGCAACCGGTCCAGCAGTAAAACTTTGAACCGCACTAGCCCGGGCAGGGCCTGGGACAAATACTCACATGAAAGTTTTTCTTACGGGCGCGACCGGCTTTGTGGGCAGTCATGTCGCGGGCGCACTTGCGGAACAAGGGGCGTGCCTGAAGCTGCTTGTGAGGAAGACCAGCCGACTGGACAACCTGGCAGAGATCAACCTAGCTGAGAACAAGGGCGAGACAGTGGTGGGCGATCTGCGGGATGTGGAGGCGCTGCGTCCGGCGCTGTCGGGATGCGATGCGCTCATCCACGTCGCGGCGGATTATCGCTTGTGGGTGCGCGATCCCGATGCAATGTATGCGGCAAACGTTGGCGGCACGCGCGACCTGCTGCGAGTGGCTCGCGAGGAGGGTGTGCGGCGGGTGGTGTACACGTCCAGCGTGGCGACGATGGGCTTCCAGGCAGACGGAACGATTGTGGATGAGCGGACGCCGGTTTCTCTCGACGACATGATCGGCCACTACAAGCGATCGAAGTTCATGGCCGAGCAGGAGGCGCTGAAGGCGGCGCAGGCGGGGCAGGATGTGGTGATTCTGAATCCTACTACCCCGATTGGCGCAAACGATGTTCGTCCAACGCCTACGGGCGGGATTATCGTGGACTTCCTGAACAGAAGATTTCCGGCATACATGGATACGGGGCTGAACCTCGTCGATGTGAGCGAGGTAGCGAAGGCGCACGTTGCGGCGTTGACCGTGGGCCGCGCGGGAGAGCGATACATCCTGGGCGGCGAGAACCTTACGCTGAAGCAGATCCTGGACAGGATGTCGGCAATCACCGGCTTGCCGTCTCCTACGATGAAGGTTCCGCATGGCGTAGCGATGGCTTTTGCATTCTTCGACGAGAACATTACAGGCAGGCTGCGGGGCAAGGAACCGAGAGCCACGGTGGAAGCGGTGCGCATGGGGAAGAAGAAGATGTTTGCCTCGTCTGCGAAGGCAGAGCGCGACCTTGGGTTCACGGTGGCTCCCGTGTACCAGGCGCTGCGGGCGGCGATTGAGTGGTTCAGAGCGCACGGCTACGCGCCGGCGACATGACGCGAGTGGGGATTATTGCTGCCATGCCGGGAGAGCTTACTCCGCTGGTAAAGGGGTGGCGGCGTGTGCCTGCCGCGAAGCATGTTTGGCGCTGGGAAAAAGAGGAGCGCGGGGCCACGTGGATTGCAGTATGCGCGGGCATTGGGCGGGATCGGGCGACGAAGGCGTTCGCCGAGGCGGAGAAGGACGGCGCGTTGTCCGCGGTGCTGACGATTGGCTGGGCCGGGGCGCTGCGCGAGGGTGAAGTCGCCGGGTGAAGTGTATCGAGCTGGCGCAGATCGTCGACGCGCAGCACCGGAGAGAAGTTTGAGGTGTGTCGAGCGGAAATCGAGCGAGGTTCCTGTCTCGTGACTACGGCGCGGATTGCGGACGAGGCGGAGAAGCGGCGATTGGCTGCGACTTATCCCGGAGCGGTGCTGGTGGATATGGAAGGCGCCACGGTGGCCAGGCTGGCTTCGATGCGGGGGATTCCGGTGTATTGCTTCAAGGCGGTGTCTGACGGGCTGGGAGAGATGCTGCCGGATATGAATCCGTATCGTCGACGCCGAGGGGCAGTTCCAGGTGGCGAGATTCGCGGCAAGTGTGGCGTTGCGGCCGAAGTATTGGGGCGCCCTGATTCGGTTTGGGAAGAACAGCCGGAGGGCGGCGGTGGAACTTGGCAAGCAAGTAAGTGAGTTTCTGCGTAACGAGGACTATCTTAAAGAAGGCCGCTAGTTCCATTTAGAGCGGACTGCTAGATACGGTGAGCACGGCAGAGGCGTAGATGAGTACAAAGACATTAGCCGAGGAGACGGCCGCGAAATCTATTCCGGCGACGATGCAGGCGGCGGTATACCGCGGCGTGAACGATGTGCGCGTGGAGACGGTGCCGGTTCCGGAGATTGGCGCGGGCGAGCTGCTGATCGAGGTGAGGTCGTGCGGGATCTGCGGAACGGATCTGAAGAAGATCCATACCGGCTCGCACTCGGCTCCGCGGATTTTCGGGCACGAGACGGCGGGTGTTGTGGCGGCGGTTGGCGAGGGCGTCACGAAGTTTGCCGCCGGGGACCGCGTGATGGTGTTCCACCACATTCCCTGCCGGGAGTGCTACTACTGCCGGAAGAAGACTTTTGCCCAATGCCCGGTTTACAAGAAGGTGGGCGTCACGGCTGGATTTGAGGCGGCCGGGGGCGGCTTTGCGCAGTATGTCCGGGTGATGGACTGGATTGTGGAGCGTGGCGGTGTGGTGCGGATTCCAGACGGCGTGCCGTTTGAGCAGGCGGCCTTTGTGGAGCCGGTAAACACCTGCTACAAGGGGGTTCAACTGCTGAATCTTCAGCCTGACGAGACGGTGCTGGTGATTGGGCAGGGGCCCATTGGAATTCTGCTGGCTTCGTTGGCGAAGCGCTCGGGCGCGACGATTTTGACATCGGATCTTTATGAGGAGCGGCACAAGGTTGCTGCGACCTTCGGGCTGGATCATCCAATCAATGCGCAGAAGACGGACGTGGTGGCGTATGTGAAGGAAATGACGGAGGGGCGGGGGGCGGACGCGGCGATTTTGGCGGTGGCAGGGAATCCGCTGATCCGGTTGGCGCTGGACACGGTGCGGCCGGGTGGCAAGGTGATGCTGTTTGCGCAGACGCTGCATGAGGAAGCGGTAATCGATCCCGGGGCTATCTGTTTGGATGAGAAGGACCTGATCGGCTCGTACAGCTCGTCGGCCGAGATCCAGGATGAAGCTGCGGCAATCGTTTTCAATGGTTACGCCGAGGGCTATGATCTAACACGACTCGTTTCGCATCGTTTTCCGCTGGATCGGGCCGTAGAAGCAATTGAACTCGCTTCGCATCCGCAGGCTGATTCGATGAAGATCATGATTGAGCCTGCAATCGAGGAAAAATGTCGAAAGATGTGACATTGGTGGAAGATGAGATGAACGCGGCTGTGCTTTACGGACAGCACGACATCCGCATTGAACGCATCCCTATTCCGCAGGCTGAGGCGGGCGAGATCGTAGTGCGCGTGCGCGCGGCGCTGACTTGCGGCACAGACCTGAAGGTCTACCGGCGCGGATATCACGCCAAGATGATTGTGCCTCCAGCATTGTTTGGACATGAACTGGCGGGGATTGTTCATGAAGTTGGAGAAGGCGTTACGCAATTCAAAGAGGGTGCGCGGGTTGTGGCGTTGAATTCTGCGCCGTGTGGAGAGTGCTACTGGTGCAAGCGGGAACAGGAGAATCTCTGCGAGGATCTGCTTTTTAATAACGGAGCGTACGCGGAGTTTATCCGCATTCCGTCGCGCATTGTGGAGAAGAACACGCTGGATGTTCCGGATGACATGCTGCTGGAGCACGCCGCATTGACGGAGCCGCTGGCCTGCGTGCTGAAGGGGCTGGAGGAGACACGTGCCCGTGAGGGCGACCAGATCGCGGTGATTGGCGCCGGGCCGATCGGGCTGATGTTTATGCACGCGGCGGAGTTGGCGGGGCTGAATGTTATCGCGGTTGTGAAGCGCAAGGAACAGGTGGCGGCGGCAAAACTCTTCGGTGCGAAAAAGATTGTGCAGATTGGAGCGACAGCGGATGCGGTGGCCGCGGTAAGAGCGCTGACTCCCCACCATCGCGGCGTGGATGTTGCGATTGAAGCGGTGGCTACTCCCATGACGTGGCAATGGGCAGTGGATATGGTTCGCCGCGGCGGAGTGGTGAACTTCTTCGGAGGCTGCGCGGCGGGGACGAAGGTGGAGTTCGACACGAACCGGCTGCACTATAACGACATCACGTTGCGCGCGACGTTCCACCACACTCCGGCGACATGCCGCAGGGCATTTGAGCTGCTGCGAAGCGGACGATTCGACGCCAGCCACTACATTACGGGGCGAGCGCCGCTGATGGATCTGAACAACGTCTTTCATCAATTGATGGAGCGTTCCACCGATATCAAGACCGCAATTATTCCGTAAGGGAGAAATGACTTCGGTGCAGAGCGGGAAACAATCCCAGGAAGTGCTGGTAGAGCGGGGCTGGACTCGTCTTCCGCAAAAATACCGCATGCCTGACCAGCGGCCATCGCTGGAAGAGGCGCGCCGATATTGCCGTGAGCTGGCGGAATCGCACTACGAAAATTTCCATGTAGCTTCCTGGTTTCTTCCAGACAGACTGCGCCCTCACTTCCACAGCATTTATGCCTATTGCCGCATCTCCGATGATCTTGGCGATGAGGTAGGCGATCGCGACGAAGCACTTGCGCTGCTGGATATGTGGGGCGAGGAACTGGACGCTTGCTATCGCGGAGAGACGCGGCATCCTGTGTTCGTGGCGCTGGCGGAAACAATCAAGGCTTGCGACATTCCCAAGGAACCGTTTGCTGATCTGCTGGTGGCGTTTCGGCAGGACCAGCTGGTGACGCGCTTCGAGTCCATGAATGATCTGCTCGGGTATTGCCACTACTCCGCCAATCCAGTCGGACATCTGGTGCTCTATGCGAGCGGATACCGGGATGCGGAGATGTTTCGGCTGTCGGACTTTACCTGTTCGGCGTTGCAGCTTGCCAACTTCTGGCAGGATGTCCGCGTGGATTACGCAAAGGGCCGCATCTATATTCCGCGCGAAGACATGCGGACTTTCGGCGTGAGCGAAGAGGTGATTGCGAGCGGCGTGGCGACGAAAGAATTCTGCGAATTGATTCGCCATGAGGTAGACGGGACGCGAAAGATGTTCGCACAGGGAATGCCGCTGCTGGAGATGGTGGATCGCGAGTTGAGGCTGGACCTGGATTTGTTTACTCGCGGGGGGCTGGAGATTCTGCGGGCGATTGAGCGTCAACAATATGATGTGCTGGTTTCACGGCCATCGATTGGCAAGGGGACAAAGTTGGCGCTGGCTGCGCGAGCCATCAGCGGCAAGCTGCTGCCGTGGTTTCGCTTGCAGCGGGGTGCTGCGTGAGAGACCTCGGCGAGTCATACGCAGCGTGCAGAAGCATTGCGCGCAGAGAAGCCAAAAATTTCTACTATGCTTTCCTCGCACTTCCCGATGCCAAGCGCGACGCGATTTGCGCGGTGTACGCCTTTATGCGGCATGCGGATGATTTGTCCGACGATGAGAGAAAGTCTCATGCCGAGCGCCGACGCGATCTTGATAAATGGATAGGCCTTGTGGCACGAGGCGCAACTGGGGAATGCGACGGACGACCCGGTCTTCGTGGCTCTGCGCGATGCGGCGAGACGGTTCAACATTCCGGCCGATTTGCTGGACAAGCTGGTGGATGGGACGACGATGGATCTTCGCGCGGAGCATACGCAGGGCAAGGTGGACACGTATGAATCCTTCGGCGAGCTGTATCGTTACTGCTATTTGGTGGCGTCGGTAGTGGGGCTGGTGTGCATACGAATTTTCGGCTACACGAATTCTGAGGCGGAACACCTGGCGGAAGAGACGGGCATTGCGTTTCAACTGACAAACATCCTGCGCGATGTGCAGGAGGATGCGTCGCGTGATCGGATTTATCTACCGCTCGAAGATCTGCGACGGTTCGACGTTCGTCCGGAAGATATCGTGTCATTGCGTGTGGGCAGCGAACTGCAGCCAAGGCATCGAGAGCTGCTGGAATTTGAGGCGGCAAGGGCGCGCGACTATTATCGTTCGGCATACAAGCTGCTGCCGATGCTCTCTGCCGACAGCAGGCCTGCGATGTGGGTGCTGGTGAAGATCTACAGCAGTTTGCTGGATCACATGGAAGCGGCAAAGTTCGATGTGTTCTCCAGCAGGATACGAGTTCCCACGCGGGAGAAATTGTGGATCCTGACCCAGGGATTCGGCCGCATGGTTTTCCAGGGGCTCGGCAGCTAGCGAAAACCGATGGGCATATCTCAAAGCAAAACTGAACGCCGCATACAGTCTGTGAGCATTGTGGGCGGCGGCGTTGCGGGACTGGCCGCGGGCTGCGCGCTTGCCGATGCGGGCTATCGCGTGCAGCTGTTTGAACGGCGAACTTACGTCGGCGGCCGCGCCTCGTCGTATGAGCACGCAGGCACCGGCGAAGTGATCGACAACTGTCAGCACATCCTGGTGGGATGCTGCACGAACTTGATGGATCTCTATCGCCGCATTGGAGCGGACGACAAGATTCGCTGGTTCGACAACATAACGTTTCTCGAGCCGGGCGGCATTCGCAGTACGCTGAAGCCTTCTGCGTTGCCCGCACCGCTGCATACCGCTCCCGCATTTCTTAAGGCACACGCGTTCTCATTGGCCGACAAGATTTCAATCGCGCGCGGAATGATGGCATTTGTGCGCGGGATTCCGGACGAAACAGAGCAGACGTTTTCCGACTGGTTGAAGAGAAGCGGCCAGACGAAAGGCGCCATTCGCAGATTCTGGCGACCTGCGCTGATCAGCGCGTTGAACGAAGATGCGGATCGTATTTCGTTGCACTACGCGGGCATGGTGATTCGCGAAATGTTTTTGCGATCGCCCGAGGCGGGGCGGATGGGCGTGCCGATGATTCCGCTGAGCGAACTGTATGGACACGCGCACGCGTACATTCGCGAGCGGGGTGGGGAAGTACATTTGCAATCGAATGTTGACGCGCTGAGTTGGGATGAGGCAAATGCAAAGTGGAATCTCACGACAGCGGCGGGCGAGCTGCATGCAAGCGAAGGGTTGATTCTCGCGCTCTCATTCGAAGCAATGGCGAAGATGCTTCCGAAGATGCCGCCGGCGGCGGGCACTGAGGCACTTGCGGCGGCACTCGGCATGTTTGAGCATTCTCCCATCACCAGCGTTCATCTCTGGTTCGATCGAGAGATTACGGACCTTGACCACGCGGCGTTGATGGACTCAAAGATTGACTGGATGTATCACACGTCGCGCCTGCAGCCCCAGCGAGACCAGAGCAAGGGCAGCTACATGGAACTGGTGATCAGCGCTTCGCGATCGCTGACCGATCAATCGCGAGAAGAAATTCTCTCGATGGCGATGAGTGAGCTGGCGAGATATTTTCCACGGGTGAGCGAGGCAGTTCTGTTGAAGGCCGCAGTGGTAAAGGAAGTTCGCGCAACGTATTCCATCCGGCCTATGCTGGAGCAATTCCGGCCGGCGGCGGAATCTCCGTGGCCGAATGCTGCACTCGCAGGGGACTGGACGGCGACGGGCTGGCCGGCAACGATGGAAGGCGCTGCGCGCAGCGGATATCTTGCGGCGGAGGCTCTTAGCCGCGCGAACGGCGAGGCGGAGAAATTTATTCAGGCTGATCTGCCGTCGAGCGGGCTGATGAGAATGCTTGCGGGTGCGCCGGAATTGCGGCGCTAGAAATTTCGCGCTGCGGCTTCGCCAGAGATTACACTTGGCGTCATGAAATCGAAAGTGCGTGGAGTGGTTGTACTTCTGGCGGCCGCGGCCGGAATACTTGGTGGGCCTCTCTTCGGCGAAGCGCTGCCGGCAAATCATGTCGACAATTTTTCGGGACGTCCGCGCGTCATCATCATCAGCGATATTGGCAACGAGCCGGACGACCAAATGTCGCTTGTGCGACTGCTGCTCTATTCCAATGAACTCGATATCGAGGCGTTGATCGCGTCCACATCCACTTGGCAAAAGGCTGCTGTTCATCCTGAGACGATGCATTCGCTGGTTGCCGCCTACGGGCAGGTGCGGCCGAATCTTTTGCTGCATGCGAAGGGCTGGCCGGAAGCGGAGTATCTCGATAGCCGCATATTTACTGGACAAACTGCGTATGGCATGGCGGCGACGGGTTCGGACAAATTGTCGGACGGCGCCAAGGCCATCCTTCAAGCGAATGACCGCGCCGACAGCCGGCCGCTCTGGATTTGTTTGTGGGGCGGATCGAATACGCTGGCAGAGGCACTGATGACGGTGCGGGCGTCGCGATCTCCGCAGGAGGTGGAGAAGTTTGTTTCGACTCTGCGGGTCTCTTCCATTTCGGATCAGGATGATGCGGGGCCGTGGATCCGTCGCGAGTTCCCAAGCCTGTTCTACATAGTGCAGCCATCCACGCCAACGAGCGGCGAATACTTGTACGCGACATGGACGGGCATCAGCGGAGATTTCTACTACCGCAATGGCGCGGGCGCGGACTCTACAACTGTGACCAACGAATGGCTGGATACGAATATCCGAAGCAAAGGGCCGCTGGGTAAGGTGTATCCGCGCTTCATGTTCATCATGGAAGGGGACACGCCTTCGTATCTGGGATTGATCGACAATGGTTTGAACTCTTACAGGCGGCCGGATTGGGGTGGCTGGGGTGGGCGCTACGTCTATCGGCAACCGTATGGTGAGACGCACTCGATATGGACTCAGGGCGGCGATATGTTCGGGCGCGTAAATTCGCAGGACTCGGTTGTGGGGATCGATGGCGAAAAGCATGTGTCTGATCAGGCGACGGTCTGGCGCTGGCGGAATGCGTTTCAACACGACTTCGCGGCGCGGATGGATTGGACGGTGATGAATTTCGCGCATGCCAACCACAATCCCATGGTCGATGTGAATGGGCAGGCGGGCACGGCTCCAATATTGATGGACGCGGAGGTGGGCCAGCGCATTGAACTGGACGCGAGCCAAAGCAAGGATCCCGATGGGCAGAAGCTGCATTACTCGTGGTTCCACTATGTCGAGGCGGGGCTGGCGGACGGTGAACCTGGCGACCATCACGATAGAGAATGGGGATACGGCGAAGGCTACGGTTACGGCGACGTCAAGTTGCAGCCCGATGTGGCTTCCGATCCGGAAGTCGTGCCCGGAACCGGGCACGGCACACATTATTCTCGCGGTGACCGACGAGGGCACACCGTCGCTGACTTCGTATCGGCGGATTGTTCTGACAGTGCACGCAGCAGCGAAGAAATAGTCGGGAACAAGTTATTTAGTATGAAAGAAATTGCAGGGCTTATCCGGCGGGTTGAATAGCGGCTGGACGAGCCTTTTTTAGCCCGCGAGGCTACGGGTGCGAGCGCATTATCCGATTCTGTTCGCAGATCGGCGGCGATGTTGCTTCGCGCAATCCCTTGTTCGTCGGCCGGCATCGTACTTGTTGCAGAGTTTTGCCGAGGCTCTGAACCAAGGTTGAGGAACGACACGGGTTGCGGAAAAAGGAGCCAACATGCCAAGGCCTTCATGGTCAGGAACTATTCAGATCTCACTGGTAAGCTTTGCCGTCGATGTTTTTCCCGCTGTCAGCTCAACGCGCCCCATCTCCTTTCACGAAGTGGATCGGAATACGCTGGGACGCATTCACCATCAAAATATTTCGCCTGGTCCGGCGGCGGAAGAGGATGCTGGCGAAGACGGAAGCGGCGCGAAGCAAACTCGCGGGATGCACATCGCTGCGAAGACCGGCGACGGCCGGGATGGAGACGAATCCGATCAGCACACCGTCGCGAAGTCGGACGTGGTGAAGGGCTACGAATACGCGAAGGGAAAATACGCGATCGTAGAGCCGGATGAGCTGAAGAATCTTCGCTTGCCGGGTAAGAAGATGGTGGAGATTTCGGAGTTTGTGAAGCTGGAAGAGATTGATCCAGCGCTTTACGAGAAGCCTTATTTTGCAATTCCCAAAGACTGGCCCGCAGTCGAAGGCATTCGCGGTTGTTCGACAGGGCATGGTAAACGGCGGCGTTGCAGGGATTGGAGAGATTGTGTTTGGAGGCAGGCAACACCTGATGGTGCTGGCTCCGCCGCATGATGCGAGCGCGCCAGGAATGATGATTTATACGCTGCGATTTGCAAACGAAATGCGCGATGTCCATGACTTTGCGGGATCGACCGAGCACGACAAAGTGGACGCGGCGCAATTGAAGTTGGCAAAGCAGCTAATCGATGCTTACACCGCAGAATTCAATCCGAAGAAATATGTGGACCATTACGAAGAGGCACTCAAAGAATTGATCGAGGCAAAGATCAAGCACCTGCCTTTGCCTGCGCCGGAGCCGGAAAAGAAGCGCGGCAAGGTGATTGATCTAACAGATGCCCTGCGCCGCAGCCTGGCGCAACGCAGCGCACCGCCGCAAGAAACTGAGCCGGCGGGCGGGAAACGCGCGAGGAGCGAGGACGCAAGGGCAGGGGAACGAATTAAGCCGAAGAACGCGAAGGTTCGCGCGCTGGCCGGGAAGAATGAGAAGAAATCGAAGTCGGCCTGAGTTGGGTTAAGTCGCGTGGGTACATTGATCAATCCGTAGCAGCAAGAGGAGAGGCTTTGAATGAGCGATCGAGCGATCGAGGTTCAGAGCAAGACTACAAACGATTGGTTTGGCAGATTCGCCGCCGGCGCATCCGGCTGGCTTGGGTCGAAACGGGCATTCGCCGGTGCCGTAACTGTGATCGTGGTTTGGGCAATGATGGGGCCTTTCTTTAAATTTTCTGACGCCTGGCAACTCGTGATCAATACGGGCACAACGATCATCACGTTTCTCATGGTCTTCCTGATTCAGAATACGCAGAACCGGGACGCTCGTGCGATCAATCTGAAGCTGAACGAGTTGATCAGTGCTATCGATAAGGCACGCGACCAGATGATCGATATTGAAAAGCTTAGCGATCTTGAGCTGGATGAATTACAAATCCGATACGAACACATCAAAGCGAAATGTATCGAACGGCGGGCCAGTTGAAGCCGATCTGGCCCTGATCCTCAAGCTTGATATGACCTCGGCCCCCGAGATCCTGAGCCAAGAAGAGATCCTTTCAGCGGACCTCTGCGCCGGTGCACGTGTCATGTCTATCTGCAAGTCCACACCGGATTTTTCTCAGCTCCTGTACACGTCTGCTGGACTTTGCCTGGCAGTCTGCGCGATATCCCTTCCTCGCTGGTCTGAAGCAGCGTGAGATCGTCTAACACCTGTTGCGATATTGCCGGAGCCTCACCCACGAAGAGTATGTCGATGGGAAGTGGAGCTGATCGGCGACCTGCCCGACGGCACGTCAAGCAATATCAAATCCAGAAGCAGTACGGCCGTAAGGATGGTCAACCAGTTTGGGTAAGCAACAACGTCTCCGTTGTGCCGGGCACCGATCGAGAGCCGCGATTCCTAATGGCCTACTCCGAAGACATTCCGCAACGGCCTTCCACTCCCGGTCCAATCTTGACCACTGGGCCCGCGATATCGACTCCATTGAGCCGGCCGGTTCAACGCTTCTGGTACGGGTGGAAGATGTAGTCCTTCGCCTTCACAGCCACATGGCACGAGTTTCCGCAGCCCTCAAGGGCTGTGGGATCGGCGGTGAACTTGTCCGATGTGGCGCTGTAGTTGAACACTGCGTATCCCCAGCCGCCGGTCTTGGGAAATCTCTTGCTGTCCTTCTCCATCACGAAAGCCTGCTTAAAGACGTCGGGCACATCCACCTTAAAAGGCGCTTCCGTGCTCTTCTTTGGCTTCCACTGGAGCTTCACGATCATGGAGCCCTCCGGAAAAGGATGGCCGTTTCCCGGAAAGCCGGCCTTGAATGCCTTTATCATCGCCGGATTGGCGACGATTACTTTAAGCACTTCTTCGGTGCGAGCGGAAGAGACCACAGACCAGTCCTCGTATCCCTTGAAGTCGGAGAACGCGATTCCGCTCGGCGATCTCAGCGAGTACTTGTCCTCGTCTTGGCCTTGCGCGTAAAGCACCGCGCCACCGAGGATGGCGAGCAGCGCCGTAACCGCGACGATGGTAAAGGCCGCGACACGTTTTACGGTGGTCCGGGTTTCGCCCTCTTGTTTTTGTTGTGATTGTGCCAAAGTTTTCCTCCTCAGTTCAGTCAAGGCGAGCTCCCTTCACGAAAGCTTTCTAAACCCGATCAAATTGTGTCTCGAACAATTGCAATTAAGCCACCGGCGAGGAAACAAAACAATAGAAAGATGGTTTTGCACTACCCTCGTTTCAGCGATGGGGGACGAAGTTCCCTTCGCCTTGATCGACTTCAAGACTAGCTGAATGGAGAAGAGCCTTATGCCACAAGTCATCAACGATCTAAAGGTACTGCGCGGTATCGTAGACGAATCGTTGGCGAAGGAGCATGGAACTATCGTCGTCCTCCATGCATCGGGTATCGATTGCGCAGACATCAGGAGAGCACTTCCGAAGAGGCCAGGGAGATTACAAAACTGGCCGTCAGCGTGCGAATTTTACGTCTGGTGTAGTACCCCCTTTTATGTTCCATTGAGCGTGGCGTCGACGCTGTTCTTGGCGGTAGTGCGGCGCAGCTTTTCCCAGAGATTGTCGAAGGTGATCGCGGAGTCGAAACCATTGGGATTCCATGTATCGCGATCAGAGGCGCTGGGGCCGCTGTCGGCACTCGTCGGATAATCGAGCACGGTAGCTTCGCCCTCGGGTGTGAAGGGACCGGGCTGTCCCGGCAGGGTGGCGGTGATACGGCTGGAGCCACGCTGCACGAGTTGATTGATCGCCTTGACCATTTCGGCCGGATCGTCCGGAAGCTGAGCGAGCGGAATGCCAAGCCGGCCTGCCATGAGGCGGCGACGGAACGTACGAACTTCCCTTGGCCTGCCGTCTTCGAGACGGTCGTCGAAGACGGCAACAGCAAGGGACGAGTCGAAGCTGAGTCCGCGGCGCCATAGATGCGTGGTGCCGGTGAGCGCATAGGCGTCATCGACGATGACAGTGGTCGAGCAGATGCGCAGCGAGCGCCCAGTAGCAGCGGAGGGATAGAAGACAGCGAGGCGGTCGTCGCCTGCTGAGCGGCGGAGCGCGTCGAGCGCGTCAAGCATCATGGCTGTGCGCACGTCTTCAATCGGCTGCGGCGTGCCGGGAACCATGTGCAGCGGCGCGCAGACGATAATGCGCAGGCCTCGGCGAATAGTAGCCTGGCCGATCAGCGTCGACCACACGTTGACCAGGTCAGCCCCGGTGCCCGTTGGCCCAGAATCGCGGTTGTCGAGCGCGGGGGTTTCGATATAGACAAAATTTTCGGCACGAGAGAAGGCAGCGCTGACGGAGAAGACAGCCTCGCGCAGACCGAAGGCGCTCGCCTTAATGCGGCGGTCAAAGGCACGTTGGACGCTGAGTTCATTTGGATGCAGGCCATTGAGCGCGTTGTTGACAGGTGTCTGCGCTGCGGAAGGCAGTGAGTTCACCGCCTGGTTGAGCCAATCATGAAGTTGCGTGGAGGCTGCTCCGCTTAACGGGTAGAGGCCGGCAGAGACCGCTCCCTTGGCAGCGAAGCCTAAGCCTTCCCCTTCAACACCGGGCGCTACGGTTCGCAACACCGCGGCCCAGACGCCGTTGTCCGTAGGCGGCGTAGAAGAGACAGTTGGGAGGGGCGTGGTGGCTGCTTCAGCCACGAGTAGTGGCGTAGAGCGCGCAACAAGAGTCTTTTGGGAGGTGGTGAGTCCAGGAAAGAAGGAGAAGCCAAGGCCGGCAGTGCGATCGCGGACGGCCTCCACAATGCCGATAGCGGCATCGCCATCGAGACGGGCGCCGGTGCCATGCATCTCCGCTGTGCCGGGCGCGTTGGGATGCGCAGCGTCGTGTGTGAGCAGTTCGTGATGGATGCCAAGGCCGGGCGCGCTGCCGATGGCGGCCGAGAGTGTGGTGCCACTGAGATTGCTTAACGCGACTTCCAGACGCTCCATCGTGGCCGATGGCCCCCCGGGAGCGACAATGCTGGCTGCGCCCTGTCGCGGACAGATGTCCACGGTGCAGATGCTGCCCAGGTGGTCAGCCGGATCGCCGGTGGCGCTGTTGCTTGGCGCGGGCTCTCCGTTGGGAAAAAGGCGGTCAGAGATCGTCTTGAATGCAGGCTGCGTAAGCTCGATGGCGTCGCCGGCAGCGAGCCTGGTAACGAGCGTCGACGGGTTGAAATCGGCCGTGGCAAGCGTGGAGGGATCGACGATCGCAAAGGTGCCGCTTCCCTGGTCGACGACGACATTCATGCCGGCGAAGAACTTGCCGCCGAGTGTTGCGCCGGTACCGGTCTCGGCGGTTTCGCAGAGGATCCAGTTGGAAGAAGAAGAGAGCGTAGCGGGCGTGTTGACGGCAGGCGGCGATGGGCGATCGAAGCGCTTGTCTGCGTAGGTGCGCGAGCCACCGGCTGTAAGCAACATTGCGGTGAAGGCTGCAGGCGCTGCGGGAGCGATGGTGCCTACATCCGGCAGCGTCGCCACAACGTGCGCCGATCCATCGGCGCCCACGCGCCCTGAGCCGCCATCCATGCGCACATGCACGCCGACGACGTCATCGAAGCCCTCGGGCCAGACGCGAATCCAAGCGTTGGCAAAGGCTGCGCCGAGATTGAATTCAAAAAGGACGCGCTGCCGGGTGGAGATGCCGGCGGACTGAATATCGCCACCTGCAAGCGCGTGGACGACGTAAAACGGGACCGTTGCTCCGTCGGAGTTCAGGTCGAACGGGACCGTGGTGCCTGAGCTTAGCGTCGGAAGCGCAGAGGCGGAGTGAAAAGCATCGGGGTCAGTCTCACTGCCTGGCTTGAAAGGCAGCGGGCCAAGGCCCCGCGAAACTGTGGAGGTAACAAGGCGACGCGGAGCCGCGGCCGTAAAGACGCCGAGCAGCGCAGTAGTGGCGGCTTCGATCGTGGGTTGCAGCACGGCGTCGGCATTGGTGGCGCGCGCAACGTTGACGCGGGTCGAGGCCCGGTTCTGGTCGGCGGCGCGTTTTTCCAGTGGAGTGGAGGCGTCAGTGACGGAGGTCGTGCCGCGCTCCTGTCCGACCAGGAAGCGTTCGACATCGACCGCGGCAACACGAACGAAGTCGCGCTGCAGCAGCTTGGTGGCGGTGGCTGTTGTTCCTACAGGTCCGCCGGGCCAGACAGAGAGCGTGTTGCCGTAACGTCCTGACGGCAACAGTGCGACGCGCGGAATCGGAGCGTCGTCGACGCTGAGATCGCTTGCGGCGCCGAAGGCAAAGCTCATTCCGCTGCTCGCGTTCGAGGCGCTGCACACCGCGGCGGAGCCGTCGACAGCTCCGGTGACGGTGAGGCGGCCATTGAGGAGTGGCGCGGCAAGCGCTCCCTCGTGCGGATTGACGAGGTGGCACAGTGAGCCTGGAATCGGTAGCACAGACCACCTGCTGGTCGATGGGCAAAGCAGAAGGCCACACATTCGTCGCCCAGAGATTTGAGAAGACGATCTGTCCGAGGTAAGTCCACCAGGCAGCGACGGCGCCGGGATCGACAGCGTGGCCACGGGCGTCGAAGGCCCAGAGTGTATAGGTGCCGGCGGGGAGGTTCTGCAGAACCTTGTCCTGGCCGGTTCCGCCTCCCATGGGCAGCGTGTACTGGCCAGCGCGCCGAAGATCGGCCATGGGCGAGTTTCCATTGGTGAGTTGGCCGCCCTGCAGCTTGAATCCTAGATAGGCCGCGCGATCGTCGCCTGTAACGGAGGAGTCCGGCGACGGAAGGATCGACATGATCTGGTCAAGCGGCGAAGCACCGAAGAAGGAGTCGGGAAACTCGAGTGCGATCCATCGCACGCGGGCGCGTGTCGCGGCAGTGCCGGCCGTGGTCGGCACCGTCGCCGGTGGATTCGCGTCTACCGGCGGAAGGAGCAGCATAAGCGTGTCGAGGCGTTCTTCCACCTCGGGCAGAAGCTGGTAGACCGCCACCAGCCGGTTGTTGCCAAAGGGCGCGGCGCCCTGCGCATTCCGCAATGTGGAGATCGAGGGCGGCAGTTGCGAGCCGCCGATGTAAAGGCTGAGAACGCCGGTGGCGGGCGGCAACAGGTCTGTGCTGGCAGAGAGGGTGATACTTGCCGAGAGCGCAGCGTTGGGCACAGCGATGGTGACATTGCCTGAGAACCATGGGCCCAGCGCAGGCGACGAGAGGTTCAGGTCGGCGAGGTTCGCGGGAACGAGTGCAGTAGGCATGGTGTTCTAGAGGTCCAATGTTGGGCCGGGCCGGCTGGCGCGGCCGAGCGGGTCAATAACAACGATGCGATAGCTGACACTGCCGGCAGGCGTCGCCGGATCAGTGAAGCGGAAGACAGTATCGGCGTCAGCCTGGGGGATAGTCGGCAAGGGTACTACGACAGGCCGCGCGCCTGCGGGAATACGATAGATCTCAAACTTGTGCGGGCCCATGTCGGTGGACATCATCTCCACCGGACTGCCGGTGACGGTCCATTCGAGCGCCGCATTGCCTGAACCGTCGCGCGCGCCAGTGAGAGTGGCAACAGGATCGGGAGGATTCGGTGGCACGATCATGGTGGAGGCGGGCTTGCTCGGCGGCCCGTAGTCGCCATGGATCATGGTGCCGGGAGGCGAGCCAATCGGCGGTCCGCCGCGCAGTTCCACGGCCCAGGCATAGCGATGCCACGGCTTGATTCCCGTCGAGTCAGTGTGGATAAAGGTGACGCCGTTAGGGCCGCTGGTGAAGCCGCTGACCGGCGAACCTCCGCCAGGCAGACTGCCCTCGTAAACAACAAGCATGCGACGTGGATCGGGCGTGGCTCCAGCAAAGGAGCGGCGAATGCGGTATTGCACGGGATCGACCGCAGTTTTGGCCACACGCACGGTGACGGCGGCGCCGATGATCACGCCCGATCCGTTCTGGGCAGGCTTAACCGAGATAGCCGGACGCGCTGGCGGCGGATCGTTAGGCACGGCCACAGGCACCAGCGGCGATGTGAGGAAGTCGCTCGGCACGTTGGCAGCGTTCCACGTAAGAATGCGGTAGAACGAGAGCGTCTTGAGGTCGCCGGGCAGTGAGTGCGCGAAGATTCCGGGATCGAACGTCTTCTGCGTAAGGTTCTGGAACATGTCGTATGTGTAAAGCGCTGAGTGTGCCATGAAGGCAGCCGCGCGATCCGTCGCGTTCATGGTGAGTGCTCCGGACAAGGCTGGCAGCGCGGCGGCGGCTTGGCTCTTGAGCGCGGTTGGAATCTGCGGGTCGGTGCTGACCGAGAGATTCTCAACGCCTTTGAGAAGCTGGTTCTCGTCCGCGAAATACACGCGGTATTTTGCATCCGTGACAGCCGGTAGCGTGATCTCAAAGCGCGCGCGGTTCATCGCGTCTGGCTTGGCTGCGTAGCGCAGGGCCGATGGAATGACAGGCGGTGGTGCCGGCCGCGGGTCGCCGATGAGGCGCTGCACGGTTTCAGAAATGAGCGATACTGCCGTTGCCGTCTGCCACTGCGCCGTAAGCGAAACGGTGGTGGAGGCAGCGACGTCGAGGGCCGGCCCGGTGAGCTGGATGTTGAGCATGGCAGGCTTGGGCGGTGGGCCAGAGCTCCCGGGGGTAACGATCGCACCACCGCCGCCACCTACGGGATAGGTCGCGGTGACGCTGTAGCCAACGTCAGCCGCTGTCGCTGTGACGGTCAGACCGGTCAGTGGTCCGCAGCCCGGTGGCAGCGCAGCGTCAGAGGGAATGGGTACTCGTACGACGAGCGTGCCGGCGAGCGGCGCCGTTCCTGAAGGAGGCGGCGGTGTATAGAAGACTTCCGGCGCAGGCTTGGGCGGAGCGGTTCGCGCCTGGTCCGAGGCGTTGGCAAAGGTCCAGGGACTGAAGCGCCCGAACCAATCGCTCTGCGAAAGGCGATAGGTCAATACCCCCGGCGGAGCTTTGCGATCGGCGATGCGCGAGATGCCGCTCACCATGCTCGCCTTGGTGGGCGAGGAGACGATGGGCATGGGTGCATTGTTTTTATCCACCGGATTCAAGGGGACGACACCTGTCGTGTCTTGCCGGGCAAAGGCCAGCAGCGCGCCGGGAACCATACCGCTGATATCAATGGGCACCTGGCGAATGGGAGCGGTTGGTGGGCTGGGCATCCACGTTCCCGAACCCGGCGCAAGGGCAGGACCCGGTGGTGGATTGCCGGGTGCGCCGATGACCGCGGCGGCAACAACCCACAGTTCTACGTACTCTCCCTTGGGCAGACCGCCCTGCACCTTTACCGGCATTCGCTTGTCGATGGGCATCTTCGAAGAGTCGAAGATGCTGCCCGGCGGCAAAGTGTCTATCAGCGCCTGCGGCGTGCGCTTGCGATCCAGCGACCAGATGCCGCCGATGGCGTAGTAGGCTGTGCTGCCTGGATTAGTAACGGCGGGAGCGGTGTCCACTTCGTACAAGCCGGACCAGCGTGCAAGGCCCGGATCCATGATGGACTGAAGGGCCATGCCCAGGAGCGGCATCGAGGCGGCGCCCTGCGTGTCAGGATTGGCGGCGTCGTCTCCGGCCTGCACGGTGAAGCTGTGCACCAGCGACCACGGGTCGGCACTTGTATCGGAGACGAGAATCTGCAGCCAGTCATCGAGATCTGGTGCGAGGGCGGTAACCCGATTGAGTTCATCGGCCGGAGTGGCGGGGGTCGCCGATGGAACGTCGGCCGCCGCAGGCTCCTGGTAAAGCGCTTGCCGTGTGGGCGCACCAGTCTGCGTGCGCTGTTTGGAGTTGACCGTGGGATTGGCCTCTGCGAGATAGCGCGCGCCGGAGTTTACCGGCAGGCTCCACTGCTTCCAGAGCAGCAGGCGATCGCCGAGCTTGCCGATGGTCGAAGCATCGACCCACTCTGCTCCGGTGACGGTTCCGCTGCCGTGCACGACGACCTGTTCGATATGAGAGGCAGCCACGATGTAGGGCTGGCCGGTACGCGTGGCTACGGCAGCCGGGCCGCGCGGCGTAGAGACGATGGCGTCAAGCTGAAAGGCCGCGAGCCGCTTGAAGATCGTTGGCGGAACGACGATAGGCGGATGCTTAATAACCGGGCCGCCGACAGGCGGATGTTCAATAACGGGGCCGCCGACGGGGCGCAGCGTGGTGACCTCTGACTTGACCGCGCCAGCGATGGATGGATTGAATGCAGCGTGTTCGACAGCCTTGTTGATGGTGGCGTCCACCACGCCGATGGGCAGCGGAAATGGCGGCTTGATGATGATCTTTGAAGCCGTACCTGCCATCGAGAACCAGCAGCAGGTAGAGCCGGGAGGCAGCCAGCCGGTGACGGGGTTGTCGGGCGTGACGGTGAAGGGATAGCTGAGCACTGCTCCGTGGCTGTCGACCCAGACCACATCGTTGCGCCAGAGCTTGGCGCCGAAGTCGACGGGAAGCCGATAGACGAGCAACGGAGCGGCGGGCAGGCCAAGCGCATCTGAGAGCAGCGCGCGCACATGCACGCCTTTCGCAAGTCGCGCATCGCCTGTTGCGTCAATGGCCTGGCCGCTGAGAGCCCAACGCGGTGCGAGATACATCAGGCGCCCTCCTGCAAACGAGTAAGTGGCCGCTCAAAGAGAACACGGCTGACGGTTTGCGTAGCTGCCGTCGGCTTCTGGAACGTGACGCTGAGGATATTGGAGCCGGCCGGCACATCGAACGGGCTTGCGGTGGACAGCAGCACGCGCGTTGCGCTCTGGTTACATGCCCAGAGCGTGAGTGTTCCCGCGCCTGCGAGGCTGGCGGAGACGATAGTGAGACGCCCATCGCGCAGCATTGGCTCATCGGATTCAAGCAGCAGGCCCGCAAGCTGCCACGGTCCGACGCCAGCTGGTGCGAGCCACAGTGCCGTGGCCTGCGGCAGTGGTGGCACGGGCTCAGCGGTAAAGCCCATGGCGGCGAGCGTGGCCACGAGCGAGGCATCTGAGTTGAGCGTAGCGGCGGGAGCTACCGCTGTCGCCTCGAAGTCGTGCGGCGCCCACGGCACAGGTGTGCTCTGTCCAAAGCCCATGGCTTCGAATTGCTCAACCGGGTTGTTATAGCTCGAGGTGAGGAAGTGGCTGCGCGCTACGAGTACTTCGTCGGACTCGAGGTCGCTGTTGGGCGCTGCGACAAGCAGAATGTCGTACTCGGCGCCGGGCAGCAGGTCCGCAGTGATGGTGGCCTGCGTGCCGCCGAAGGCTCCATTGCCATCAAGGCACGGCGCTGCGGTGGCTGCAGCCCGGGCGCGCGCGTCCGCCGTATACATCAGGTTCATCGGCAACGGACCCCAGGTAGCGGTGCTGTGCACATCGAGAGCATGCTTCGGCGCAGGCGTGATGATGGGCGGTATCGGGCCGTTCGGATCCGGCTTGGGCGAGCTGAAGGTACCCGGCGGTGGATCGGTACGGCGCACCTTGACGCGCAGCGTGCGCGAGTAGATGTCGAGCAGTGTCTGGATGTGGTCTGCGTTGAAGTTGGCAATGATGTCGTCGTCGAGATAATGCGGCGGATCGTTAGGAGCGGGACTGAAGCCGATAAGGTAGCGCGCGATGCCGTGCGCGTCGAAGACGCTCTCGTCGTAGACCGCGCCGGCCTGCGTGGGATCGGTGATGAAGTTGACGCCCAGCATATGCGGATTGGGCGTTGAAGCCTGCTCCTTCGCTGTGTGGAAGCGATAAAGATCCGTGGCACCCGTCTGCCATGGGCCGGGCAGAGGCAGAGGCGGATTCTGCGAGGCGGGGTTTGTTGTATCGGCACGCCATCCTTGCCATTGCCAGGTGAGGTGGAGTTCGTAGCAGGTATCTTTGTCGAGCAGGTTGGTGCGCGTGGAGTTTGGTCCGTTATCACCTGCGCCGTTCAGCGTGCCGGACGAAGTGCCCGAGCCAATGGTTCCAGAGGCAAGTTCAGAGGCGTGGTTCCACGCGTTCTTCAGCGAGTCGCGCACAACGGAGTCCTGCTGCTGCGCGAGCAGCGCTGCAACCGTGATGCCGCAGACGGAGAGAATCTCAACGGTGGCTCCGGCTACGGGCTCGATCTCGAAGCCGTTCCATACCGAGCTTGCGTCAGGCGGTGTGTACAGCACAAGCTGGCATTTGGGCGGAATGAATACCGCGGACGGGCTGGGCGATGGCGTTCCCGTGGGAGCGTTGGGAGTGGCGATGACCTTGGCGTTCCACGGCTCTTTTTTGTTGTCGGCGCCGATTCCGATCACCGGAGGCACAGACGGCCAAGCAGTTGCCGGACGGCCGTAGATTGTCTGCAGCATGCTTGTGCCAGAAAGCGTCCAGCAGACACGGTCGAGCGAAGCGCGCGCGCTGCCGGTCACCGTGACGGTGACAATGCCGACGCCGGTAATGGTGATATCGAGCGAGCCGACGTCGCTGGAGGGCGAGCCTGTGGCCTGCGCAACAGTCTTGCCTGTAGCATCGGCTCCTTCGACGGTAAAGATGGGCTGGCGCAGGCCGGTAACGCTAACAGTCACCGAGGTCACCGGTTGTGGCAGCGTGATTTTCACACCTTTGTCGTAATATGCACCGAACTGTGGGTTGACTGTGAGCGGCTTGGGTCCCAGCGATTCATACACGAGTCCCTTGTGGTTATAGGGATTGGGAAGCTGAGTGTTTGGCTGCTGATCCGTGAAGTCGTCGCAGCCGGAAACCTGGTAGGCACTATGCGGGCAAACGAGTAATACCAGCGAGCATTTGGTCAGCGTGGTCGAGAACTTTCCGGCGAACGGCGCGGAGCCAAGCAACCGGCCCTGCCGCATGAGCAGCTGCAGCATGTAGCCGGCCGTGACCGTGACGCCGTTGGGAAGATTGAGCGAGGCGGCAAGATTACGCACGCCGGCAGGCGTGATGCTGAGGCCGAATGCGGCAACCAGCGCCTGCAGTGTTTGAAGCACATCTGCCGGTAAGCCTCCGCTGACAGTAAAGAAGCTGCTGAAGGGCACGGGGCTGGGCGCGAGTGGCGCGAATTGAGCCGTGTTCTGATCGAGTTGCACCGCGTCCTGTCCAAGTGCGCAGACAGGCGTGGGCGCAGGCGGTGGTTCGCAGACGTTGCCCCATGTATGCGATGGATCTCCGGGGACATTCTCGCTGCCGTCGCTGAGCCAGCGCGACCACGGCGCGGGATTCCACCACATCAGACCGAGTTCGCGGCCTTCCAGCGGCGAAGCCGAGTTATCTGGCGTAGCCACACCCGGCCGATGCGTCGGCAGCCACCACGACGAGTCGTAGAGTCCCGTGTCGCTGATCTGCGTGCCGCCGGTGAAAGAGGAGTCGGGGTACTTCCAGAGCTCTACGCTATTTAGGCGGAAAGCATACTTGAGGTCGTTGGTGCCGCTCCACGGACTGTCCGTAGCAGGCTCGGCAACGAGACGATTGAAGACACCGCTGGAGGCAGCTTCGTCATCCGTGTAATGCGTGAAGTGCACTACCGGGATGGTGTCCGGCCAGACTGTGGACAGCGGACCCGCACCGCTCGGAATGGCCTTGCCTTTGACCGCGCCGAGATGGTCGGTTAGGTCGACGCCGGTAATCGGGCTCGCGGGCAGCGGAATGGGTGTGCCGCCATCGCTGCCAAAGTCGATATCGACGCAGCCGCTGATGGAGAAGAAGAAGCAATCGATCGAGGCGCAGAAGTGGCCGTGAAGATGCCAGACGGTTCCGCCCGGCGTGTCCGCGATGATGAAGTGGATATCGCCTTCAAACGAGATGGTGATGATGACCAGATCGATCTCACCATGCACACCGATCATGCCGGCAAAGGTGAGAGGATTGGTGCCGACGCCCAGCAACATCTGCGCGCCGGCATGAAGGCCGACGGTATGGGATCCCCAGTCGAGATTGAACCCTGCACCGAAACCGATGGAGAATCCGTCGAAGTTGAGCGTGGCATCGTTGCCGAGCTTGTGGAGCTTGCGCTCCTCGATCATGAGGTAGGACCATGCGCCAACATCGAGCGAGCCCGGGAAGAGCTTGATCTGCACCGGCGTGCCGGTGCGCCCCTCGCTGGTCACACCATCAGAACCGATCCGCATGTAGCAGTCTCCGCCAGGACCGCCGGAGTGGAACGGGAAATAGCCGTTGATGGGAATCTCGAGGTCGAGAACGCGGTCGATCTTATAGCTTCCGCGCACGCCGATGATGAGTGAGTCAGGATTGATGACGACGACGCCGATGATGCGGAAGGAGCGGCTGGAGGAAGACCCAGTTGAACTGGAATCGCCTTGCTCTGTGGCTGCGGACTTGCGCTGGCTGATGAGCATGGCGTCAATGCCGAAATCCACGGAGACATCGGGAAAGGAGACGGCGATCATGCCCTCGGCGTTGAAAGTGGTGCCGCCATCCGGCATCGTGCCGACGATGGCGCCGATGCCGAGCGCAAATTCGCCTGAGAGCTTGCTGTACTTGTCCTGCGGCGGCCGGCAGTACCAGTCAAGCTCGCGTTGCACCGGATCGAAGGTTGGCTGCGTGGGATCGGAAGTAGGAAGGCCGGTAAGATCGCGTTGGCCGTTGGCGACAAAGCGGCCGAGGAATCCATAGATGGCGAGACCGGAGGATGCGAGCGGAATGCCGACCGGAAGCTGCACGCCCATCTCAAGCGCGACCATTGGCGGATCAATGGCAAGCGCGGCATAGGCGCTGAGCTTGGTGGGAATGATGGTGACCGAAATCATGCCGCGCAGGCTGCCGTCGTCGCCGACCGAGAGCGCGCCCTGGCCGGAGAGCACGCCCGGAATGTCTACGCCGATTGACAGGCCGCGAATCTCGAAGCTGATATTCGGCCCATCCATGATGATGCGGATGGTGGCGCCGTTAAGCTGGATAACGCCGAGGTCGATGGCGAATCCAAGGTCAAATTGGATCCATGTGGACTGGTTGCCAACGTGCGGATTGCTGATGTGCAGCAGGTTGCCGAGCGTGCCACCGAGAGCCCATGTGCCGGGGTTCTCAACCTCGACGGAGAACTGCGTGTAGTCGAGACGTACACTCTCGAGCGTGGTGGAGGTGAAGTCCACTTCGAGAGCGACATTTTTGAACTTCATCTTCAGCCCATCGCCCACCAGGGACTGGCCAAACATGGAGAAGTTCACGTGGAGCTCGGTGGTGTAGTCGAGCGCAAAGCGGACGCGGTTGTCAGACGTTCCGTGGTAGTCGAGCTCGAGCCTGTGGATGTGCAGCTTGCTGTCAGTGTGCGGGTGTGGGCTGCCGTCGGAGTTCTGGCCACTGGAGCCATTGATAAGCGAGCCGACGACGCCACCGACCACCAGGAGTCCAACAAAGCTGATCAGTTCCCCTTCCGCATCGGTGGCAGGCAGCAGGCCTGAGAGTGCGGGCGCCAGTGCAAGTGCCCAAGCCAGGAAGTCGCTGTTGAAAGTGAGTTCGGAATCCGGCAGTGTGAGCGCCAGCGTGAATGCGTTCTCGCCGGAACGTGCATCGTAGGTCCA
Source organism: uncultured Acidobacteriaceae bacterium (assembly GCA_963816335.1). Taxonomy (GTDB): domain Bacteria; phylum Acidobacteriota; class Terriglobia; order Terriglobales; family Acidobacteriaceae; genus JANXZS01. Next base: position 225,997 of record CAWFKA010000010.1, read on the forward strand.
CTTGCCCTGCAGCAGCCAGATGTTGGAGCCGGTGCTCTGCGGCGCAGGCGGTGGGACTGTGCCGGCAGCACGTGGAAGCACGGTATCCGTCGCGGCCCACGCGATGGTGAGTTCGCAATCGGTGGGAATTGCATCGGCGAGCGTAGCGACAACGGGGCTGTCCCACTTGGCTGCGAGGCGCAACATCCACGGCCTGTGCGTGGATGCCTGATCGAGCGTACGACGAACAGGGGGCGGCGTCGATGTATCTTCACCTGGCACCAGAACCGTGCGTGAATTCGGTTGTGGCGTTGTTCCGCTGTGGCTGCCGCCCGGGCTGCTGGGTACATTTACGCCGGGAGGTGCCGCAGCGTCAGGCGCGATATAAACATCCACGCGACGCGCATCGCGACGCTCTGCAGCGGACTCGGCGACAGCATGAGCCTGTGTATCCGAGGAGTCCGCAGACCAGCCGGCTTTCCACACAGGATGATCGAAGCCGGACGGCGTGATCGTAGGCACTGCGTTCCTGGTGCCGGAGCGTGCGAGCGGATCGACCGAGTCCAGTTCGGCGGGCCAGCTTCCACCCGAGGCGCCATCCTGCTCACCACGTGAAACCACTGAGAACGATGCGTCGGCGGGCAGTCCGCTCGTGAGGAAGCTCGCGATGCCGGATGCGCGCGCCGCGGCTAGTTGTGCGTTGTTGCTGGTGTTGACAGCGAGCGTGGAGTTCAGCCACAGATCGTCGGTGCGCCCAACTACATAGAAGACGCGGGCCGGGGCGCCGGAACCGGTGGGCAAGCCGTTCCTCGCCCATGTAATGAGATCGTCATGTTGCCCCGGGGGCGGCGAAGGGTCATTGACGTTGTAGTTGTGGACGGCAAAGTGCGGATCGGGCTGCGTGGCTGGCGGCGTGCTCGGAGAGGAAGGTACTGTCGATCCGGGCGCCTGATTTGACTGCGTGCCGTCGTCCGTCCAGGTAAGGGTGAGTTGCGCAACCGCGCCATCTGGAACTGTGAGCGGTTCGCCCATGCCTGCGTATGTTGCGTCTCCAGAAGATGGAACCAACGATCCGGAGGCGTTGTAAGTCCGTAGGTCGAAGGTGTGGCCGGGGTCGGCAGTGTTCGGCGGATTCGGCGGATTGGGCTTGTTAAGCGGCTGAATCGTATAGGCAAGCGGGTCCGGCGTAACCGCGACATCCGCATTGCCGCTGGGCCCGTGGCCGTGGCCTACAAATAGCGCCCCGCTCGAGGTGATCTCGACACGAACATTCCGCTTCGCCTGGTTGGAGGTCATCACCAGGTTGTGCACGCCTGAGTCTGTAGGAATTGTGAGCTGCGGTGTCGCGCCAGCGCCGGACGAGCCATTGTCGAACTGCCAGCGTGCGCCGGCATCCGCAGGAGTGGTGCCAAAGGCCAGTGTGGTAAGAACGTCGTGCGTGCCGGTGATGCTGGCCACGTTGGTCCACGTTACCGAACCCAGCGTCACCGTGACCTTCGCGGGAGGTGTTGACGCAGGGCCGACAGTTACGGTCGGTCCTTGCATCACGATATGTACCTCGGAAAGCTCCACCTGCCCGTCAGGGACAGTAGTGACGTTGCCAGGAGCCGATGGAGCGTCTGCTCCCACGCGAATGCGGTACTTCAGCGGGGCGCTGGGATCGCCGGGATTGGGCACGGTGAAAGACGACGTCGTAAGCGAGGTACCCTGCACGCCATTGGGCAACTGCCACCATATGCCGCGTGGCGTATTGTCGGGAGCACCGGGAGGATTGCCACCTGGCGGCGGCGTGGGCCCCGTCGGCAGCGTGAAGCGGATGTGATAGCTGGCTGTGCCGGAGGTTTCATCGACCGGTAGCTGCACAGTGCCGTCAGTGCCTGCGGGAATGGGAACTTCGGTCTGGCCGGTCGGCGTCTCGCGCACGGCTACAACGGTGGCGAAGTTTGCACCGGATGGATCCTGCCCAAGCTGGACCGACATCTCGCCCTGCATGCCGAAGGGCGTGCCAATGATGACATCGCGCAGGCCGATGGAGAGCGCGCCAACGATAGGCGTAGTGGGCGGCGCGTAGAAAGTGGCTTCGCGGAAAGCCACGCCTTGCCACGCCTCATCTTGTCCGCGGGCCATCACGTCGGGCGGCGTATAGCTTGAGGAGGCGTCGATCTCGAATTTGTCGAGCGTCATGCCGTACTGCGTCGATCCAAAAACGAAGGTAGGCGGAGTGACGGTGAGGTCGATCACTGGCCCGGTAGGGCGGTTCATGTCAAAGGGATCAGGCTGATCGACGAACTCGACGCTGACGTGGCCTGTGGGGTCGCCGGCGACGCGAAGCACGGCGCTGCCCACCAGCCAGACGTTCTGCCGCCCGGGATCGGGCTGCACCGTGATCAGGCCTTCTTCGTTAGTGAAGAGGTCACCCGCACGGAATGGAAGCTGCAGTTCTACCGGGTCAAGAAAAAGATCGAGCTGCCACTGTTGACCGACACTTTCCACCGTGGTGCTGTTTGGCGCAAGCGGATTTGGACGAGCGACTGCCAGGCGAAACTTGAGACCATCGGTGATGCCAGGTGCGCGGAAGACATAGCCGCGCGTGTTCACGTTGAGCGCATCGAGCATGGCCTGTGCCGTGCCGGTATGAACGAACGCAGACTCCGTGGTCATAGACCGGTAGTCGAGAACAGTCAGGATGTTGAGCTGACTGGCGATTTCGTCCGGCACCAGACTCTCTGCTCCTGCCGGAAGAGGGAGAAGCTCAAGCAGAGTGATACCGCGGCGCGTTGGCATGCGACAACCTCACAAGATCCTGCCATTTGACTCGCAGCGCTTACGCTTTACAGCTTGACTATGTTGGGGCGAAAACCGAGGACGAAACGTCAATAGACGACATGCTGGACGACAAAGTCAAGAAAAAACTTCGGCGATTTGGAGAACCCGGATTGCAAAAGAACAAAGTCCATGAGGATTGACCAGGAACGTCGGGCAAACAAATTGGATGTCAGTTTGTGCACCAGACGGAAGCCGAGGTTTCAGGGCCTTGGCAGAGGTTGTTAGGGCATGGGACGTAGGTCCAATAAGGGTTCACATGCGTGCCTTAGAGCGCCAACGGAAGCCCTCGGTGAGCCCTATCCTCAATTAGTTACCAGTCCGAGGTAATTTTTGACAGAGGCTAGTGGTTCCTCGCTGGGACAGCCCAGTGGCCCTTATCTCATGCCGTTCTGGCAGAAGCCGCACAGAGGAGTTTGCTCCTCGAACCAGGCTTGTTGTATCTGGTGAAGCGTGTTGTTCCCATGACCTTCCGTGAGACCTTTTGCTCGGCCGACCCAGCGCAAAAATCAGGGAGATCCTTGACAGGTTTTCGTCGGGCCGAAACGTGACGCCCCGTTTTCAACATCTGGTGGTTCACGCCACCGGTAAAGAAAAAGCATCTCGGCAGGTTGACAAACCATAACCGTGTGGTTATGGTTTTGGTATGAAGCTGGCCAACGCCAATCCCGTTTTTCGAGCTCTTGCCGACCCGACCCGCAGGGCCATTTTCGAACGGCTGGCGAGCCAGGGTGACCAGACCGTTCACGCGTTGACTCGCTATGCGGGCGTGTCCCAGCCGGCCGTGTCCAAGCATCTGACGGTTCTGAAGCGGGCGAAGCTGGTACGGCATCGCCGCGAGGGGCGGGAGACTCATTACAGTGCTCAGCCGCGAGCACTCGAACCGCTGGTGGATTGGATGAGCTTTTACAGCCGTTTCTGGCACGACCGGTTTGACCGCCTCGAAGACTTACTCAAAAGGATGGAATAAAACGACTATGACCGAAACGCGTTCACTTGTGATCGAGAGAGAAATGCCTTATCCGCCGGAAAAAATCTGGCGCGCGCTGACGGAAGGACCGCTGATAAAAGAGTGGCTGATGGACAACGACTTCCAGCCTGTAGTTGGGCATAATTTTACTTTCCGCTCCACCCCCGTGCCCAATTGGGACGGCGTAATCAATAGCGAAGTTCTGGTGGTCGAACCGAACAGAAAGATCTCCTATAGCTGGGGCGCATTGGGGCTAGGGAGCGTCGTCGTCTGGACGCTGACACCGACCGATGCTGGTACTCATGTGCGTATGGAGCAGTCTGGCTTCAGGGACGATCAAGAAGCAGCCTATAAGGGCGCGAACTATGGTTGGCAGAAATTCATCGGTGGTCTGGAACGAGTTGTCGCCGGGCTCGAATAGAGCATCTTCGATTCATATGTAGGCATTGCCGCGTTGCGCTTTTCTTAAGAACAAGTCCACTCGGCCGCGTGGCTTCTGTTGAGAACTGTATCGAAGTTGCTGTAACGTCCGCACCGAACAGGAGGTTAACTATGAAAGCAAGCGTCCCCATGCGTACAATTTTTCGCTGGATTCACGTCATCGTTGCAATCCCAGTCTACGGCTATATCTATAGCCCGTTTGAGAAACTTCCTCAATACGCACCCCCAACCCGGTTTGTTTTCTTTCCTGTCATGATCCTTACGGGATTGTTGATGTGGAAAGGCCATGTCCTTCTGCGACTTTTTCCAATGAGACCGGCCTTACAAGATGCTGCAATAAACCGCCGGCCGAGATAGGGCCGGTGGGCGAAATCCCGTTTTCAAAATCAAAGATCGGAGTGGACATGAAGCCGACAAGACGTTCGAACGGCGAGGCTGACGTACTCGAGAAGATCGCCGCGATGCCGGAGCCATATCGTGCAATGGGTGGGATACTTCATGCGCTCATTTTGCGCAGCGCACCCGTGCTCCAGCCTGCCACATGGTATGGCATGCCGGCGTATGCGAAGGCCGGCAAGACCATCTGCTTCTTCCGTGCGGACAGGAAATACATGACGTTCGGCATCACCCAGGACGCGAACCTCACTATCGAGAAAGGTGCGGTGAACCAGCTGATTGAATCAGCGTGGTACTTCAACGCGCTGGACGAGGTGACCGAGGCAAAACTTTCCACCATCGTGCGCAAGGTCGCGAGTTGAGTACGTGCCGGTCCACGTAACGTGTCCGAAGAGCGCACTGGCTGCGGAGGTTGCAAGTTTACGCCGATTGCATCTAATTCAAGTACGAGTGCAGGAGCTGTTATATGAAAAAACCCGTCGCTGCGGAATCTGCCTCCGCATTCATCGACATGAGAGTCAAGGAACTTGGGGACTGGCGCGGAAGTACCCTCGCTCATCTCCGTAAACTCATTCACGATGCTGATCCCGAGATCGTGGAGGAGTGCAAATGGGTGAAACCAACGAACCCAGGAACACCTGTCTGGTCGCATGACGGCATTGTCTGCACAGGGGAATCGTACAAGCAGGCGGTGAAGCTCACCTTCGCTCGCGGAGCCCTCATCGAAGACCCGAAGGGGCTGTTCAATTCCAGCCTGGAAGGGAATGTGCGACGTGCGATCGACTTCCACGAGGGGGAGAAGATCAACGAATCTGCTTTTAAGCAACTCGTCCGCGCCGCCGTCGCGGCCAACTCTGCAGCGCTTGCTCACAGGGTGGCTAAAAAGAAGTAAGGCCCGAATATCAAGAACATGATGCAAGAACGGCCTTTCGAAGGGAAAGGAAGTTACGGGAGTCCGTTGCAAGCGGTTCGAAATCTTTGTCGACTTGCGGGAGTGCCAATCAAAAATACTGTAAGCATCGTTTTGCCCCTGAGGTTTTCGATGTTGTGACTTGTCGGCCTACTTTTGTATAGGAACCGGCATTTGTCTCCGTCGCGGCACGCGCCATGCGAACGCTGCAGTTCCGCCATGCTGTTCTTCTCAGAGTGCCAAAGCGATCAATTCAGCTAGCCGGGATGTTCGCGATTATGATTTGCGAAGACCTAGTTTACATCCGCGCTGACCAGCGGTGGCCGGGGCTTCGCTGGGCGCGTGAGGGGCCACCCTCCTGCCATAATGGGACGTTCTATCAGGTAGAACGAGAGAGACGAGATGGCGACACTGAGTAGTAAAGTAATTCCGGCGCGCACTACAATTCCCGGAAAGGCGGCAGTGCTTGAGGCAAGGGCATCGACGTGGAAGTGTCGCATCGTTCCATCGAAAGCGCGAAGTACGAAGTCATGGTAAAGGTAGAAGCTGTAGCTGATTGTTCCCATGTAAACAACGGGACGGAATCGTGCCCATGCGACCCATCGGGTGCCTCGAAAGGCCAGTAAATATCCAATACTTGAGAATGTCAGTAGGCTCACGGCGGTAAACACGACCGATGCGGCCCAGCGATCATTGCGTCTGCTGCCAGCAATTGCAATCGAGAAAGACAGTAAGACGCCTATCACGGCGGGGGCTGTGCAGTAACGCTTCACCCAGGTACGCATGGCGTCAGTGGCCATCGGGAGGAGAAGCGCGAGCAAGGCTCCCAGCGCAAGTCCATCAAGACGCAGCCATGTAAGTTGCAAAGCTCCGGTGGAAATATGACTGAACAGTGCCATCCGCAGAGCAGGTTCTCCGACAATACATACGACAAGGACGGCAATCAAAATGGATCGACTGACTTTTTTCATCAGGTATGGCCAGAAGAGGTAGAAATGCTCCTCGACGGAAAGGGACCAGAGTACGGCATAGGTGGGGAAATCCCCGAAAAGGTAAGTTCCATTGGAAAAGAAGAGCAGGCTGAAAAATACGAACGGGCCACTGTGAGGAGTGACAATACTAAAAACGATGAGGACGATGAGATACGCGGGTAGAATCCGGCGAGCACGCCTAATGTAGAAGCCGCTGAAATAATCTTTGCGGTTGATTCGAGAGATCAAGAGAGTGGTGATGATGTAGCCGGAAAGGACGAAGAATACGTCTACACCGGTAAAGCATGCACGTGAGGCGCTGTCCACGAAACGAGCGACTCCGGTCCAGCTGCGCCCTATCATCGAACCACAGAAAGCATGCCTGGCAAAGACCATTAACGCCGCAAAGCCGCGAACAAAATCGAGCTCGATTATTCGGGACTTGTGACCCGGCTCAAAGGACGCTTTGATGGATTCCGTCTTTGTACTGGGCTCACGACTCACGACGGATCTCCATGGGATGGGAGGGCAAAACGGGCTATTACTGTTGAGTATTTCTGCGTCACTGGCTACTAATTTTTATCATATTTGTTACTTGGCGAGCAGGAAGAAATCGAGCCGGACCAGAATCATGTTTCACACAGTGTCGCATCTGCTGCGGAATTGCATGGCCATCTTGTTGCGAACAACGACGAATTAGTGGAAGTTGCAGCGTGGAGCCGAAGCATCGGGTTACGAGATGTTCGGCAGCCTATTTACTCGCGTCAACGAATCAGTCAGACGGGCCCGTCTGAACAGGTACCGGGCAGCTAAAGGACGACGGAGACCTCTCAAAGCGAGTAGAAAGGCGCTGCCAAAATCGTGCTGCTTCATAGCGACCAGTGAGAAATGAAGCGAAAGATATGCTTCGATATCAGGCGGGCATCTCGTCTGGTCGAGCGCCGTAGAATCGATCGCAGCCTGGATGAGACGTTTTAGATAAATAATTATCTCAAGCTTATGCCTTTCTGAACTTGAGTACCTGCTGTTTTGAGACCAAAGGGTGCGACAGGCTACAGGCGTTTTTCCAATGACAGCGTCCCCAAGACTCGCAAGCCGAATAAGTGGCTCGACATCATCTCCGAAGGGATCCGTGAACGGACGATTTTCATTCCAGCCTCCGCAACGAAGAAAAGAAAGTCGATGATAGCCGACTTGGTCCGGGCATCCGAGCATAGCCTGATCCAACAACATCATTCGTAAAAGGTCTGCACTACGGAGGACGACCGTGTCCTCACCGGGGAAATTTCGCGTCCCGCCGATGATGTTTCCTCGCTCATCAACGTTGTGCGCATAGGCGCTAACAACAGACGGGGAGAAGCCAAGATCTGTTGCCTGCGTGACCAGCCGCGTCAGAGTCTCTAAGCAGTTCGGCAGCAGATAATCGTCATCGTCCAATGGCTTGATCCAGGAACTCGTCGCATGGCTCACTCCTAAGTTAACTGCGGCTGAATGGCCAACAGGAGTCTCATTTCGAATGTAAGTAACAGTGGGGAACTGTTTGATAAGTTCCGGAGTATCGTCTGTAGACCCTTCGTCAACAACTACAATCCCGCGCAGGTTGTGCTGGCTGAGGCTGCTTTCGATTGCCCGCTTCAGCATCTCCGCTCTATTTCGAGTTGTGATTACAATCGTCCATGTGACCGGCTCTTCCAAGTGCACTCCCCGCTGAATTTCTTGATTTCTTACGACGAACTTTAGAAGACTTGTTCCTTCCCTCTTCAGGTCGAGTATAACGCCCAAAGTTGAGTGTGCTCTATCATCTATGCCGGTCTCGATCTGGAATGGGATCCAGATTACCGCGATATGAAGATGCGAGTAGCGAAAGTCGGTGTTTGAAGTTACGAAAAGGAACTTCGAATATATCTTCGGATATCGGGAATTTTCATCATGCTACGAAAATAGTCGTACGGAGTTTCCTCTAGCAGGCGAAGACTCTTCTTTACAACGTACGCTGTGTTCAGTGCATCGGAGACAACCATTGCCGCGGCGGCACCCCGCAAGCCGATGGAAGGGATTCTCATGAGAAGCCAAGCGAGGAGGAGAGAGAGACACGCTGTGGCAAGCGTAACTTTTGCTAGACCCTGGTGCTTATTGGTCGACATGTGTATTACCGAACTGGTGTACCAAAAAGCCGAGATGAGAAGCTGAAGAAGCATGATATCCAAAAGTATAGGGTCCGTTGCAACCTTGCCGACCGTCCACGCCTTCCAGAAGTAATTGCCGAACAGCGCCGCAAAGATAGCGACTGATAGGCAAAGCAAGATCGAAATCTGACATGCGGTCGTATGAAGCTTTCTCGCGAGCCGGAGATTATGAGTGCCAAATGCGGCAGAAATCTCGGGCCAGACGGCCGTATTGATCAACTGCATAACTTGATTGGCGCTCCTGGCAATAGTTCTTGCCGTACTGAAAATGACCACCGCCGCAGGTCCAATGACAGCACCAATGACAACGAGGATCCCCTGGAGAGTGACGGCATTTCCGATAGGGAAGCTCATAAAGGAGATAGCCGGGGAGGCGAGTCGACGGATTACGGCCCAGCTTGCATGCTGTATGCCGAATTCAATCCACGGAATATTTCGCTTCAAAAGCATCCACAAAATAAAGGTGCCAATAGCGTTGGCAATCAAGTAGACGAGCGCAACCTGAGTTGGCCGCGCTCCAAAAACAACGGCAATCGTGCTCGCCGTGAAGCTACCAAGACTAAGCAGACTTTTGGCGAACGTCCCAAACGGAAATTTACCGACACAACGAAATGCTCCTTGAAAAAGGGTCTCCTGCATACTTGCTAGTACAGACAAACCAAGCAGAAGCACGATCAAGCGAACCTCTGGGGTGGTGAGTATTCGAACGTGTATCCATCGATCAAGCGGAATTATCCAAATTCCTGCTAAGAGCAGGAGACCCACCGCAGAGGACATCGCCGTGGTCAAGATCCAGACGCTCTGAAAAACACTGAGAGCCTCGTCCTTTTTCCCGGCTGCGACGAGCATCGTCATCTCATTGCCTGCCACGCTTCCAAATCCAATATCGCTAAGGGCAAAGTAGGCAGGGATGGTGTTAAGCAATAACCACTCTCCGAATAGAGAGGTTCCCCAATGGAGAAGAAAAATGGGAACGCCCACAATTTGGATCAGCATATTCGAAAGCCGGCCAAACGTGCCTGCACCGAATCCGGCAATCAGTCTCTGCTTTAGCGAACTCATTAACGCAGTCTCCAAGTGAGAAAAGGGCATCACGCCCGGCTAGAGTTTAGAAGTGACGGCCTCAACCAGAGGAATCTATATGTGGTGACCATTGACCCGAAAAGGAGGCGCAGTCGAAAGGCGCTCCTGTACCTTTTCCAGATCTCTCAAATAGACCGTGTTGGATGCTCCCACATGCTTCGATGCAAGAGGGGAAAGTTTGCGAGTTAACGGTTCGTAGGCATACGGACGGAAGTCGTGCTTAATCATGGCTTCATGTACCGCGCGTTCGTTCGGATTAAAAGCCTCGCTGCTTCCATTCATTTCGATGATCAAGCACAACAGGGAACTCTTTTGGAGAGTGCGTTCCCCCCCAGCTAATACCTCGGATTCCCAACCTTCGACATCGATTTTGATTAGTGTTGGATTTCCGTCGTCCACGATATCGTCAAGTGTCCGTACCGGCACTGTTATTGATTCAGTTCCAGTAGCTTCTCCCAAAACGACATGATTTCCGGCGTCTCTATCGGTTGTAAAGATAAGAGTAGAAACTTCACGACCAAGGCCGATGTTGTAGCTGGTTGTTCGGTCAGCGACATCGTTGTATCGAATGTTTGCACGGAGTTTCGCATATGTCGAAGGTATCGGCTCAATGGAAATTGTATGGGATCCGATCGCGGCTGAGGAGAGTACCGTATAGACGCCGACGTTAGCTCCGACATCAACACATAGATCAGCAGGACGCAACAAGTGCAACAGTAAGCCGCAATCTTGGAACTCGTGCAGGCCAGTATAGATGTTTTGAGTGGCTCCCATCATCCCATGAGACACAATGAGGTGAGAATCGTTCACGAAAGGAACAATTGTCGGGCCAAGTGACAACCGGCTTCCCATCTGCCAGCGTAAGTAGCGCATTAAAGCCGTCAACTTAGACGCGGAATTTAGTGGATGCGTCGTGACGTATCTTAGGCAGTTATAGATACCACTAAGCTTACTCAAATGTATCCCACCCCCGCCTTACAAATATCTACCAAAAGTAGCAATGCCCATCGCGGATGAATGCAGACCAATCACCCCGCGATGCCACATGTGTCCCATCCAGTTATTTCAGCGGACTTCGGATAGGTGGCTCATATGCTTGTTCTTAAAACCGACCTAAGGCGACTCGAGGCTGCACGAGACTTCTCCGAGTATTAGTGATGGGATAAGCCTTCCTATTCTGAGACTTCTCAAGCATTGTGCACATGACCACAAGCAGAAACGAAACCTCAATGCGTCGAGTGAACCCAAACGGGGAAAACGGAATGTCCCACAGCGCCGCGACTGCCAAATAGGCATAGTAAGGTGTCAGTGGTGGGATGGTGAGTTATAAGCCATAACCCAAACTTCAACACAAGATAGTAGATATAAAACCAAATGATGGCGCCGGCCACACCTGAAAACACCCAAGCAGCCATAAGATGTGAATGGCATGGTATCAAATAATTGTCGCCTTCGTCGGGAGGAGGGCCGTCCTCTTTATAGCCGGATTGCGTGAGAAGATCAGTCAACATCTCGGTGTACTTACGATCTTCCGCCCAGGAGCCATGTCCGAGTATGGGGGCATCCATTACGGCGCGCCAGGACACCAGTGTCTCGGGGCGGCCGCCCACCAGTAGCCCAAGATCTCCCCTGGCTTGGTTTTCGTACTTCTGTTGTGCGTCGTCGCCCAACGCTCCGGTGGAGGCGAAATACGAATAAGCTTTACTGACTCCGAAGCCGGCTATTGCAACTAAGATCAAGACTAAGAACGTCTGCGCGTTAAATGGATTACCCGGCTCAGCCCTTACCTCTTTCGTTCCGCGGAGTAACGGAGGCCGCCACGCTTTTGTTATGTCGAAGGCCGACGCGGGCATGGCCATGGCACCCGCCACAAGTGTAATTAAAGCCTGCGATCGATAGTCTTGCCAGAGGTTTATCCCGGATATGAATACTGTCAGAGCGGCAGCGACCCAGTATTTTTTCTTCATATAGAAATAGCAGGCTAGAAGAAATACGGCGGGAACGGCGACGGGCGCGTAGTCGAACTTCCATACACAGTTCGCAAATCCGAACCGGTATGCTCCAAGAGCCTTTCCCACCACGCTGCCTATCGCGAAGTAAAGAATTCGCCATTCATTGCCGTAAATGAGAGCGGTGAGCGCCATGAAATCGATCGCGAAGAAGGCGATTAACGCTTCACCCTTCATTGCGCTATTGATAGGGCTGTGATTATAGAAGTCACTGATGATCTGAGAAAGCAGCCATGCTCCCATCAGTATCAAAATTGGTTTGTTGTGCCCGCGCCAAATGATGTTTTTCCAAGAATGTGATGACGGCGGGGATGATAAGAATGAGGACGACAAGTTCGCTGCCGCCTGATTCGACCCACAATTGTGATATCGAACCAGAAAAGAAACGGAATTACAAAACTGATCACGTCCAGAAAGCGCGATTTCAACGAGTGCTGACGTGACGGTTGTCGAAGGGAAGCCCCTGACCCACTTCGCATGCGCAGATTTCTTGAGAAGGTCGAAGTTGGGTTTTGCATCAGGAGCCACTCTCGTTGGGACAGGCTTACTGCCGACGACTAAGTCGGACTAGTGATAGTTCTGCTTAAGCGATGTTACTCATTGTTTCGCGAGGCATAGTAATCCTTGTAGGATCGTCCATAGTACTCCGCATAATCAGGCGACTTATAGTCCACTGCGTTAAGGATGGCACCAAGTAAATTCGCCCCTGAGCGCAACAGCAAGTCACGACTTCGTGCGGCTACTTTGGTCGTGGCCTCGCCGTACCGCAGAACCATAGCAACGCCATCGCTGATGGGCACGAGGACCAACGCGTCGGTTACCGTGAGCACTGGGGGAGTATCAATTATGACGAAGTCATACTTGGAACGCAGTGAATCTACGAAGGCGCTCATTTCCGGAGATCCGAGCAGTTCAGACGGCATCGGAGCGATAGGCCCTGAGGGAAGGATGTGCAGGGTTGGCACCTTGGGATGCACGTAGCGTACGTCTTCATGTTTCGCAACTCCCGTCAGGATCGAAGAGAGTCCTTCACGATTTGGAATCTTAAAGCGCATGTGTACTGTGGGTCGACGCAGATCGGCATCGATCAATAACACGCGCGCTCCGCTGAGCGCAAAAGTGATGGATGAAAGGGTAGAAACAGATGTTTTGCCTTCTGCCGGTTTCGAACTGGTAATAAGTAAGACTTTGGGAGGAGCACCTGCTCGTGAGAGAAGCAAGCCTGTCCGCAGCGACCGGTACGACTCGGCAATTTGAGACCATCCTGCCTCGACACCGGATGTCGCGCGATGGATGAATGCGTCTGCCATGACCTCGCGGCTTTCAACCGACGGAATCACGCCAAGCAAAGGCAGGCCTAACTTTTCTTCAACATCGGAAACGGATTTGATATTCGTGTCGAGAACGAAAATTACGAATGAGAGGAAGACTCCAACAAGAAAGCCAGCTAGGGTACCGAGAGCAAGATTGAAGGTCTTCCTTGGTTTGCTAGGATAATCCGGCGTATCGGCGGGATCGATCATTCGAATACTGGTCGAGTGCAGACCCGCAATTATGCCGGCTTCCATCAGGCGCTGTTCCAATTGATCGTAGAGGGTGCGATTCGACTCGTACTCGCGCTTTGCGAGTGAATATTCGACAATCTTGGAATTCGTGTCATAGGCGCGCTGTTTCTCGGCATCGAGTTCAGACTTAAGGTTAGCCTCGTTGCGGTAAGAGGCTTCGACCTCCTTTTCCGCCCGTTTGATAATTGTCATTTCTTCTGTTCGTATTCCCTCATCCAATCCAGCAATTTCAGCTCGCAGATTTACGACACGAGGGTTTGCGGTGCCATATTTAGAAATCATCGCGGCATAGTCGTCATTGAGCTGCGCCCTTTTCCCACGCAGTTGGACGACAACCGAATCATTGCTCAGGGTATCCAGGACTTCAGGTGAAGAGCTCTTCATCGCAATCAGTCGAGCTTCCTGCGTCATGCGATCCGATTCAACTTTCGTTAAATCTGTATTCAGTCCTTCGAGACGAGCGAGCGCAATACTCTGCGTTTGATCGATGCCGACGATTCCAATCTGGTTCTGCAAAACGAGCATTCGTTCCTGGCTGGATTGAAGCCGACGGCGCAACTCTCCCAGTTGTGCCTGGAGCCACTTGGAAACCTGTTCGGTTGCCGTGTAGTTATCCTTGAAATTATGCTCAACGTAATTTTCGATATGCTTATTGCAGATCTGCGCTGCGAGCGCGGGATTTGGAGAGGAATATGAGATTTGCAAGATGTTTGTATGGCCAACTCTGACCGCAGCAAGGGAACCTATAAATGTCGCCGTCAGTGCATGGCGGTCTCGAGAATTGGACAAATCCCAGGCTCGACCCGGCGGATGCGCAGCGAAGTCATTATTTTTATCCAAATGTAGGGACTGAATTGTCTCAAGCGCCAAGGCCTGGCTGCGCAGGATGCTGATCTCAGTATCCAGGCGGAGGGAATCAATGTCCGCTATTCCGCCTCCGTCCAACCGGAATTGGTTCGCACTGTCCTGAGTGAACTGAATGCTCGCAGAAGCCTGATAAATGGGGACGCTTCGGGCATTCTTGTATGCCGCATAGGAGGCGCCCAGTAGAGCACAGATTGCGACCAGCCAGAAATATCTTCTGGCGATACGCATAAGGCTGTCGATCGACGTCTCGCCGCCCGCCGAAGAGGGAAGCCAATGCGCATTTGGCGAGATAACCGTGGGGGCTTCCGTCTCGCCGATGAATTTCTGCTCAGGGTATTGGTTCATTCTGCTGAAAGAGTTCCGATTACATTAGAAACAAAGCGGTTTCGATTGGGAAGAGGAGTATAAACGCGGTAGCCGTCGATGCGACTCCGCCTCATGGATTCTCGCCCGGGTACCCAGAACGAAAAACCCGATCTCAAAAAGACCTCGTCTGCAAAATCTTCTTTCTTGTGCGCATAACGCATTATAGAGGTTGGCACTATGGATGACCAACCTTGAAGTCGCTGGCGAAGTTCAGGAGCGTATCCGCCCAGCGGACCGGAGTGTACTGTTTGGAGAGTTCATGGCTCGCTCGCGACATTCCCTCCAGCCTTGCAGGACTCAGGCTGCTCACTTTGACCATGATATCTGCCAAGCCAGCTGCTTCGCCGCTTTTGACAATGAATCCATTGTGATAGGCCTGAACGAGGTGAGGAACGGCCCCCACTTTGTCCGTAGCCACTACGATCAGGCCGGCGGCTGTCGCCTCGTTTACAACCAAAGCCCAAGGCTCGGCGATGCTTGGCAGAAGAAGGCAACCAGCATTTCGCATAAGCTTTTGGAGGTCCGAAGGCTGAACGAACCCTTTCACCTCGATCCCAGGTTTATTGATCAGGATCGATTGCAAAGGACCGACTCCACAGACAATTAGGGGCCAGGGTTCTTTGCATATCGAGCGGTATTTCTCATATGCCACCGCCATAGGCCCAATGCCTTTGCTTTCTACTAGTCGACCAATAAAAATAAAGGCGTGAGGCAGAGGTGATTTACTTCGGACCCGCTCCTCGTAGAGCGCGGAAAACGCTTCGTGCTCACACGAGAGCGATCCGTGAACGATTCGCTGCACGGGGAAGCCAATTTTGCTCGCAAAGTTGAACTGATGGTGGCCGGGAACCCATGCGGCGTCCGCCATCGGGAGAACATGCCGGGAAGATACCGACGCTCCAATCCGCTGACGTATCGATCCGGTCCAGCGGTTATCCATTGTCATCAATCGCAAACAGCGACCATCAAGAAACCTCATGATCCGGCGATAGAGGGGTACGTGCCAGCCTGCGACCACCACCACTTCAGGATCGAACTGTGTCAAAGCCGCTTTCAGCTTTTCAAAGTCGCCCTCATCCTGCCAGACCAGGCGGTGCTTCATCCAGCCAAAGAGTTCCTCGTCGTAGGGAGCGTCACTGTAGATCCTCGAGTGGCCTACAAATAGGTCTACTCCCGGCCGGTTTGCAAGTTCCTTCAGACATGCATTCATGTATCCGGACAGGGATGTCCAAAGGACGGCAACCCTCACTGGGGTCTCCCCTGGATCCGATACCGGAGGCTGCTCACCAGCTCGACAGGATCAGACAAGAATCGTGTGCCCTTATAGAAGAAGCTAAGGAAGGCATCGCTTTTGACGCGTCCTCTCCCCTTCAACTCGCGGAAGATACGTTCAGAGTCGTCAAAGTACATCTGCTCGGCCCGCCTGGATCCCGTGATCGAAGCGCCGTGAATTCGGAAGACCGCCAGATCGCTATTCAGAAAGCCTACCTTGGCGCCTTTCGCAACCATATTCACGAATAGCTCGCCGTCCCAGCAGGAGCGATTCTGCAAGTTGAATCCGCCCACAGCTTCAAAGGCTTCTCTTCGAAAAAACGTCGATTGCTGCATCCAGGTGCTTCCCCCGTAGAGATAGCGCGGAACAGTAAAGCCAGTTGCTTTCACATGGCGAACGGGAACTCCGGCGGCATCCGAGATATAACCGTTGCCCATCACCAGATCGCATGTCGGGTTCTGTTCGAGAAAATCAGCAACCTTCCTGATAGCATTCGGAAGCAGCAAGTCGTCGGCGTTCAGGAATGCGAAAATCTGTCCCGTAGCACGGGCGAATCCCTTGTTGAGCCCGTCGGCCGCACCCTTGTCAGGCTCGAATATTTTTTGTGTAATGCGGTCTCCGAAGCCCTCGATCACCTCGCGGCTTCCGTCGTTCGATCCTGGCTCAATCACAATGTATTCAATGTCAGGGTATTCCTGGCTGAGAACGGAATTAATCGCCTCCTCCAAAAACTTACGTTGCTTGAAGGCTAGCGTGACAATGCTGAATTTCATTCCCCTGACTCTCCGTGGTCAACACCTGCAACGTATGGAACTTCAATGTTATCTTCAAAAGCTGATCATTCAAAATCGACCAAAAGGCATTCATATGAGGTCGAAAAGCCAAATCAGGACGCAATTTGGCGATCGTTCAACTCCTCAGCCTTGAGCATGATCCAGTATTCATAAAATGCAATCAGCATGGAATAAGAGAATCCCGCCCTCCCATCCATAAATCCCAGTTTACCAACGTACATGTATAGAAACTTGATCAATGGTCTTGCCGGCATCCGGTAATACATCTCTTTCAGGATTCTTCTTCGCTCGTGAGTGCTCGTCGAGCGGATTGCGCCCTTCAGGAGTGCGGAGAATCGCCGGCCAGTGTCAACGGTGGAGCGATTTGCGGTGATCTGCTGCGCCTCCTGGTCGCTATAGAAGTTGTGTTTTCCAATCCATTCCCCGATCCCTTTGCTGAAGGGATAGTGATCCAGGAAGCCATCAACGCTGCCGACGGGTCCATCGGGCTTGGAAACGCAATGCCCGAGGCGCTCATAGCTCATTCTTTCCGGACGAAAAAGTCGATCGTAGTAAGCAGTGAGTTGAACGTGTTTCAACCATGTGTTGCGGAAGAAATCCCGACGTTGTACTCGAAACGCTACATTTTCCCCCGGAGCCTTGACAGCTGCTTGCATGGAATTGGCCAGCTCTTTCGTGACTCTCTCATCTGCGTCAAAATAGAACACCCACGGGTGTTTAAAAGAGATGTTCTCAAGAGCCCAGTTCTGTTGCTGGGAAAAGCTGTCGAACTTGCGATACCACATCTTTGCCCCGAATTGTTCCGCGATTTCGACCGTTCTGTCTGAGCTGAAGGAGTCGAGCACATGGATATCGTCGCTCCATGCCACCGTTTTCAGACACGCTGGAAGATTCTGCTCTTCGTTCAGGGTAAGTATTAGAATCGAAATCATCTGCTTAGAATAGATCACATTCCATGCGTTCCTGAACAACGGTCAGTGTGTGTAGCTTATGTCCGAAGCAGGGTATAGGAGATTGAGTGCGAATACTGGTAACTGGCGGCAGCGGATATGTCGGCTCCCATGCCGTGAGAGAACTTGCAGCTGCCGGTCATGAAGCTGTTATCTACGATAATTTGTCGACTGGCTGCCGCAAATTGTCCCAGGGCTTTGAGCTGATCGAGGGCGATATTTGTGATACCCCAAAAGTTGCAGCAAGCCTGAAGGGAATGGATGCCGTCATTCACTTTGCTGCCTCAGCCTATGTGGGCGAGTCGATGCAAAATCCGCGAAAGTATTTCCGCAACAACGTTGAATGCGGATTGAAGATGCTAGACGCCGTACTTGCAAGTGAAGTGAGAAATCTCGTCTTTTCTTCCACATGTGCGACATACGGTATTCCCAGTAAATTACCCATCCCAGAGGATTCTCCGCAGGTGCCGATCAATCCCTACGGAGCCTCCAAGCTTTTTTTTGAGCACGCCCTCGCTGCATACAGTGCCTCCCACGGACTGAAATACGCGGCATTGCGCTACTTCAATGCCGCGGGTGCACATTTCGATGGAACAATCGGCGAAATTCACGATCCTGAGACGCACCTGATTCCGTTGGCTTTGAAGGCACGTCTGGGGACCATGCCAGCCCTGAAAGTTTTCGGTGAGAAGCTGGATACCCCCGACGGAACCTGCATCCGGGATTTCATTCACGTTTCAGATTTGGGTGCAGCGCACGTGAAGGCCGTGGAGTATCTCGCCGGAGGAGGAAGTTCCCTTCGAGCCAACCTCGGAACCGGGAACGGAACCTCGATCAAGCAACTTCTTGAAATGGTGGAAACGGTGACAGGCAAGCCTGTTCCACATGAGTTTTCCGAGGCGAGGCTGGGCGATCCTCCGATTCTATATGCGGACCCCTCGACCGCCAAAAGAGTGCTCGGTTGGAGTCCCCGCTTCAATCTGGAAGATATCGTGTCTACCGCCTGGAGGTGGGAACAAGGACTGCCCGCCTTTCTCTCCTAGGCGCAAGTGTGAAACTGCACCCGGTCACCTTGAGGCTTCTCTCGCTAATCCGTTAACATCAAGAAACAAAGGCAGCTCAGGGGACGAGGTTTATGGCCGACGGGGCATTGCAGCCGGCAACATCACCAATCGATATCAAGAGCTACCGTCATCCGCGCCCATTCGGCTACCTGGTGAAACGCGCTCTGTGGGCATGTTGCCAGGTTCCTTTCTGGGCCGTCACGCCACGCGCGTTGACGGGATTTCGCATCCTGCTGCTGCGACTTTTCGGTGCAAAAATTGGACAAGGCTGTCGAGTTAACTGCGGAGTGAGAGTCTGGGAGCCATGGAACCTGGTGATGGGCGACTATGCGCAGGTGGGGGACTCGGTCGAGATCTATAACCTGGCACGGATTGAGATCGGCTCTCATTCGGTGATCTCGCAAAAAACATATCTCTGCTCCGCGACGCATGATTACAAGGACTCTTCCTTTCCCCTTTACTCAAAGCCAATCACTATCGGCACCGGCGTGTGGGTGGCCTCCGGCGTTTTTGTTGGTCCCGGTGTGACCATCGGCGACGGGTCGGTGGTGGGAGCCCGTTCAGTAGTGACAAAAGACGTTTCTCCCTGGATGGTTTGTGCCGGCAATCCGTGCCGTCCTATCAAACCTCGCGAGTCGAAACCGAGTCCTAATTCTTAAATTGAATAAATTGATCGTAGCTTTGACGAGACGTTCGAGACGGTCAACTGCGGCATTCGCCCTCGAGAATGATCCGAGTATGGTACCTGATGTGGAGTGCGCGGTAACGCAAAGCCATCATTTATGGAGACGAACAATTCGTGAAAGTGATTATTTCGACGGGTCCCGGCAAGTTGCATTTCCACGAGACGGCAAAAGCCGCTTCCTCAGCGGGCGTAGACGTTGAGTTCATTACTGGATGGGCACCAGGACCGAGCCAACAACGATTGGCAGACTCGCTAGGACGTCTGTTGGGGGAAAACAATCTAGGAAAGCGTTTGGCGGCCAGAAGAGTAGAAGGCCCACGGATGCGCTTCCGATCCATGACGCTGGCCGATTTCTCGGTGGTCGCGATGGGTTCTCTAACCAGGGCTCATCTCGTTCCGCAGGATAAGATGTCGGCCTTCGCTTTTAATGTCTTTGGCGCGTCTTCAAAGAAGTATCTCCATGACGCGGACATTTTTCAGGTGCGCAGCGCAGCGGGGCAAGGGGGAGCAATTTCCACGGCACGCAGGAACGGGCTGAAGGTGATAACCGACCATTCCATCGCGCATCCGAAGTTTATGGAGCAGATTTTGAGTGAAGAATACTCGCGCTACGGAATGGCAAGCGATATTCAAGCCGAGGATGCTCTGTGGACGCTGGTTCTCAAGGATTGCGATCAGGCCGACCTCCTGCTCGTGAACTCCGATTTTGTAAAGGACACTTTTTTGAAATACGGTTATCCGGCTGATCGTATCCGCGTGGCGTACCTTGGCGTCCGGGAAAGCTTCTTTCATCTTAAGAAAGACTATGAGATTCAAGGTCCAGTCAAGCTCATCTTTACCGGGAATCTCGACCTGCGAAAAGGCGCGCGCGTTCTTTTTGAGGCGCTCCGAAAATTACGTGCTCAAGGCATGGACATTCGCTTGGAACTCATAGGCGGTATGACGAATGGGAGGCTGGTGTTGCGGGATGAAGACCATGCTTTCTTCACCACGAAACCCTTCGTCTTGCCGGAGGAATTGAGACCATCCCTCGCTTCTGCTGACCTCTTTGTATTTCCGACGATGATCGAGGGCTCTTCTCGTTCGGCAATGGAGGCCGCGGCGGTGGGCTTGCCCGTAATCACGACCACGCATTGCGGACTGCCGCTCAAAAATGAGCATTCGGTCATCTATGTACCTGTAGGGGATGTTGACGCGGTGGTTTCGAGCATCATTCGGCTGGTTGGCGATAAGGCACTGCGCGAGCGATTGGGCAGAACTGCCGCAGATGAGATAAGCCAAAATTACACGTGGGACAAATACGGACAAGCACTGGCCGGCATCTATCACGAGTTGGCGGGATAGCCGTGGGGCTTCCTCCGCTTGATCTCCGCGGTCAATGAGACAATGACACTAAGGTCAGGAACGAACAGGATGAGGAGTAAGACAGCGTGAATAGGGCTTTGATAACCGGAATCACGGGTCAGGACGGCGCGTACCTTGCAGAATTTCTTCTGCGAAAGGGCTATGAAGTTCACGGCATCAAGCGTCGCACTTCCTTGCTGAACACAAACCGCATAGACCATCTCTACGCAGATCCTCACGAAGAGTCGAAGAGGCTTTTTCTGCACTACGGAGATATGACGGATTCTTCCAGCCTGATTCACATTGTCGAAAAGGTTCAACCGGATGAGATCTATAATCTGGCCGCGCAGAGCCACGTAAAAGTGTCTTTTGAGGAGCCTGAATACACGGCGAACTCGGATGCGCTCGGCACCCTGCGCATGCTCGAGGCTATCCGTATTCTCAAGCTGGGAGACTCCACCAGGTTCTACCAGGCATCCACTTCTGAAATGTTTGGGCTTGTGCAGGAGACGCCGCAGAAAGAGACGACCCCTTTTTACCCGCGTTCTCCATACGGCGTCGCGAAGCTCTACGCCTATTGGATTACTGTGAATTATCGTGAGTCGTATGGGATGTACGCCTGCAATGGAATCCTCTTCAATCATGAATCGCCGCTGCGCGGAGAAACATTCGTCACCCGAAAGATCACGCGCGCCCTGGCACGAATCAAAGTCGGGCTGCAACAGCGGCTTTATCTCGGAAACCTTGATTCGTTGCGAGATTGGGGACATGCGCGGGATTACGTGGAGATGCAGTGGATGATGCTGCAACAGAAAGAAGCGCGTGACTACGTTATTGCAACCGGCGAGCAATACAGCGTTCGCGATTTCGTTTCACTTGCGGGTGAGTTTCTCGGCATTCAACTTCATTGGCAGGGTACCGGAGTGGAAGAGACGGCGCGGGATGAACACGGTGCAATCATTGTTGCCGTCGATCCCCGATACTTCCGCCCGGCGGAGGTCTCAACCCTGCTCGGCGACGCGTCAAAAGCTCGCAGGGAATTGGGATGGACTCCGAAGACAGATTTCCGGACCCTTGTAAAAGAGATGGCGGAAGAAGATTTGAATTCCGCGCGACGCGATGCCCTGATTCGCAAACATGGATTTTCTTCGTTCGAGCAGCACGAATCCTAGCGGAGGCTTAGCCCCATGGAGAAACTCAGCCGCATATTTGTCGCCGGCCATCGTGGCCTTGTCGGCTCAGCTATCTGCCGTGCATTAGCCCGTCAAGGCTACGACAATCTGCTCCTGCGTACTCGCGCGGAACTTGATTTGTCTAACTCCGCTGCAGTAAGGACTTTCTTCAAGAGCGAAAAGCCCGAGTACGTTTTTCTGGCCGCTGCCAAGGTCGGAGGCATCCTCGCAAACAACACTTATCCTGCCGATTTTATTCGTGAAAATCTCTCGATCCAAACAAATGTAATCGACGCCAGTTACATGGCCGGAGTCAAGCGCCTGCTTTTTCTGGGATCGAGTTGTATCTACCCAAAGGCATGTCCGCAGCCGATGAAAGAAGAATATTTGCTGACAGGGCCGCTTGAGCCAACGAATCGTCCCTATGCGCTCGCAAAAATTGCCGGCATAGAAATGTGCTGGTCGTATAACCGCCAGTACGGCACTCGGTATCTTGCTGCGATGCCTACGAATCTCTATGGGCCGGGTGATAATTTCGATTTGCAGACCTCGCACGTGCTTCCCGCCCTGATTCGAAAAGTAGTTGATGCGAAGGCGCGGGGAGAGCGAAGCATCAGCGTGTGGGGAACAGGAACGCCGCGACGCGAACTGCTCTACAGCGAAGATCTCGGTGAAGCCAGCATCTTCCTCGCCAACCTCCCGGATGATGTATACGGGAAAATGTTGAATGAAGAAGAGGCGCCACTGATCAACATTGGAACAGGCCAGGATCTGACGATTCGTGAACTGGCAGCTCTCGTATGCCAGGTGTTGGATTTCGAGGGAACATTGATTTTCGATCCGACTCGACCTGATGGTACGCCGCGCAAATTGATGGATGTCAGTCGGATGGAAGCTTTGGGGTGGCGTGCAACCACAACACTGGAAGAAGGAATTCGACTTACGATTAGCGGTGCAAAACCAATGATTGGTGCATCTCCGGAACTTCTGTAAGTGTTTCGAGCGTCCGCATCAATCGCGAGGACACGACATGAATGTCAAAATTCTTTTCAAAGCAGTCTATTGTTCTATCTCGCATGCCCTGTCGCTGCGCTGGCGATAACTGATTCCATAGAGCGAGAGCGTCTTTGATTCCCTCGAATGTGTCGACTGTAACTATGCCTGCCTGGCCAGCCTCAATCTCCCGCCAGATATTTACCTGGTTGGAAACTACGACCGGAACTCCACACGCGAGTGCCTCCGCGACCACTACGCCAAAATTCTCCTGGTGGGACGGAAGAATGAGCAATTCAGATGCGACGATGGCGCCCCATTTCAATTCGTTTTGTAACATACCCGTCCAGGTAATTCGATCCTGGATTTTAAGTCGGGAGGCAATCTGTCGTAATTCCTTTTCCCAGCCGTCGAGATCCGGACCGGCCATCACCAAATGCCATGAAGGATCATGAGCAAACGACGCGGCGAATGCCTTGATCAGGATGTCGCATCCTTTCTTCGGATGTAATCGGCCGACAAAAGTTAAAAGTCGCTTACCCTGAAGCAGAGGGAATCGGTCAAGAAATGCCTGCTTAGCATCCAGAAGCGGCACTGGGGATCTCTTAGTGCCATAACCAACCACAACCTCGCGCGCTACGTAAGGCGCAAACGTATTCCGCGCCAAGTTCCGCTCCTCGTCGCAGGTAAACATCACTGCCTTAGCGTCGCGAAGCATTCGGTAATCGCTCCAAGGCCATACGAGTGTTTTTTGCAGGTGTTTGAAAGGGTAACGCTTGCGAAAATATGGATCGAGCATTCCGTGTGTAAAGACTACATACGGAGTGGATCCTCCGCGAAGAGCACGCCAGGCTGCTAAGCTCTGGTACTGCCAAAGGCCATGAATGATTATGAAATCGTATTCATGGTGGTTCTCTTTAAGCCAGGGATAGAATGCTGTGGAATAGGCCCACTTCGTGTGTGAAGGTCCAAGCATGTGCACCGGTACCGGAAAGGCGAGCGCATCGGCGAAGCCTGGAGGATCAAGTGTTGCCACCTCGACTTGGTGGCCTGCACTCATCCATTCTTCGGAAAGCATTCGCACGCCCTCGAGAACCCCTCCGAGCCCGATCGCTACCGAACTGATGATCTGCAAGACGCGCATCTGTGTGCCTATAAGCCCTGAATTCGAAACAGGGCTGCCGCCAAAGCAAAATTCACTGCTGCCTGACCTATAACCTTAATACCGGCTTTCAGCGCGCTCGAGGGAACATAAACGATATCGTCACTGCTCAAAGTGAAGTCGGGACTTTTTCCTCGCAGGATCGCTTCCACGTCTACCACTCGGATAGTTCGGGTTCCATTTTCGATTCTCAGAAGAACCGTTTTGCTGGCCGAACTCGACGGTTTCACGCCACCGGATATGGCAATAGCCTCCGAGAGTGTTGTGTGTCGCGACGCGCAGAGCGGATAGGCGCCCGGCTTGAATAGATTCCCGCCGAGATAAACAACTCCGCATCTGCCCACCAGCACGGACTGGCCTGGTTCAAGGAGCACATGGATTGCGGGATTCTCCTGGAAGGTTGGATCCCAGATCACCCGCTTCGTCTCGCTAGGGTCGGGGCCGTTGATCTCAATCACGTGAGCTGCATTTTCATTTGGGCCGCCGGCGCGCGCCAGCAGGTCGATGAGTCGGTGTTTCCCAAGGACGGGATAGACTCCGGGTGCTCTCACTTCGCCAAGCACAGTGATGCCGTTTGCAGCCTGCTGCACGGTCACTAAAATGCTCGGATTTTGCAGGAAGTTATGACTCACAAACTCGTGAGCCAGCGCTGTTCCAGCCTCAAGAGCCGTCATCCCTGCGATGTGGAAACTCTTGAGCAAGGGAACGGGTATCTCACCGGTCTGCGAAACCAATGCCTTTACGGAGAGCTCAGGGGCATCGAACACTTGCACATCGACGGTGTCGCCCGCTTGGATCGGGCCATCTCCTAATCCACCGGAATCGCCGGTGGAGGAGTGCGGAGCAGTCATCGTGGACGGAGTGCTGATGTTATTGTTCGATTGCGGCAGCGAAGGCGAGTCGGGCATTTGAGTTCCGGGAGCCTGGCCTAATCCTGAACTCACGAAACATAGAACCAGCGCCAAAAACAAACATAAAGCCCTTAGGGAATTCACTCGATTGCCATTTCTTTGCATGTTTCGATAGTTCGGCAGAAAACTGCGTTTGCAGTTTGGAACTCTTCGCGGTTCGGGCGGGGAACTCAACGAGAGTGATGTCACAAACACCATTCCTGAAAGACTAACATTTCTGCAATACGAGAAGCTCGCAATCGAACATCAGGCGTACTGAGTGTTTTCGCACAATTGCCATGTTCGAGCGAGGCCACCAAGACTGCAAATATCAAACTAGGCACCTGTAGAAACGAGCCGGGGCGGTCTCGTCCCCAGCCCTTCTTCCTAGTGGAAGCGATAATAAGCGCCAAAGCTGATCTGATAGGGGGTATATGTGATCGGGCCGTTGATGATAGGAGGTTTACCTTCTCCAGGACGAAACACATCGCCATTGCCCATGTTCCAGAACTGATACTGGAAGTCGATCAGGCGGATACCGTAGTTACGCCTTAGACGGTAATCCACACCGCCACCCAACTCGTATGTCCATCCGGTCCGGCTGCTGATGGGGGGAAGAGTCGTTGGATAAGGAGGAGGTGGTGTGTAGTTCTCTTCCAGCCCCTTGGAGTATGTAATTTGGCCCAGACCGATGTGAAAATCACCGTAGGGACGTAAGTGCTTGCCGCGCATGTGGAACTCTGGTCCAAACAGGTACGTGTATTCACCCACCAAGCCACCCGGGACAAAACTCAGCCGAGCCGCAATCGCAGGCTGGCCAAGCTTAAAAGTACCCATTCGATAATCGGCACCGAACGTACCACCATATGTGTAAGACTGGCCGTAATCAGGATAGTTAATAGTAAACATTCCAAAAGCATTTGCTTGATTTCCACCGCCTCGCGCCGCAGCTGTCACTTGTCCGTAACTGTGGACCGTGCCCAACGTCAAAAGAAGCAGAAGTACGAACACTGGCACTTTAGAAACAAATCGCATGTTTAGTCGCCCATCATTAAAAGTGGATTTTGCGGTTCGTTACACGTGCTGTACTAAATTAGAACATGAGTAGCACGAAGGTCGTCTGCGCGGATTGTGAATTGTCCTTACCCTAATTCAGGGGCCCGAAAGTTAGATAGTACGATAGCAACAGGGTAAAGCCGGGAGAGGATCCTTCGAGTCTGGTCAAATAGCAGCTCGGGGTATCCAGTGTGCAAACTATAGGTACTGCTGAGCTAACGGTCGATTTTGAAGGGACCAGGACGGCATTTCTGCCAGCGCGGTCCGCCCAAAAGCTTTAGGAACAAGTACGATTCCGGAAATCTGGGCCCGGTCGTTTACTGAGACCCGGGGTTGATAACTACAAATACTACAGATTTGGAACCGGCTGAATGCCCCAAATAGGTGACTACGCTCGGTTGATAAGAGTGTATGTCAATTCCGGATTGGAGTCTAAGCTTTTCCTTCTGTATCCATCACTGTCATCATCGTTAGGCGATGCAGCCAGGACCGCTCAAGGTTGTCCTCCAAAGCGAGAAACGCGGCTTTCGGAGCTGGTTTATAATCATCAGGCACGCAGATAAATGCGAAAAATTACAGCGTCGTTAAAATCTCCGACACTTCCGGAAAACTAGATACGTACGTTGGCAAAGGCTTTACACCGACATGATTCGTTTCCTCCAGAAAGACAACCGCCTCATCAAGGGCATCTTCGTCGTTATTATTGGACTGGCTGTAATCACCATGGTCATTACCCTGGTCCCCGGAATCTTCCAGGACTCGGCCGGTACAGCCGATAATTACGCGACCATCCGCCACGCGGGGCTCTTCAGCCGATTCCTTGGCCCTTCAACCGACATAACAAACGTCGAAGTTCAACAGGTGGCATCGCGCCAGCTTCAACAGCAGCGTCTGCCCGACATGCTGTTGCCTTATATGATGCCCCGTGCCGGACAAATGCTCATCCAGCAGGCAATTATGCTGCAGGAGGCGAATCATCTCGGGCTCACCGTTACAGACGATGATCTTCGACAGTTCCTCCACACTGGTCAATTTGGCTTGGCTCTTTTTCCCAACGGCAAGTACATCGGCGACGACGCTTATGCCTCCCTTATTCAGAGCAACTTCGGCATCTCACGTCAGGATTTCGAGAGCCAGTTGAAGAAGGAGATCCAGGTCAACCGGCTGCGTGAGATGGTAACCGGAAGCGCCACCGTTTCTGATTCGGAAGTGCGCGACGCTTATCGCGAACAGGGAACCAAGGTCAAATTTGAATATGCTGTTCTTAGCGCCGAAGACCTTCGTAAGCAGATCAACCCCAGCGAGACGGAACTGCAGGCCTTCTTCAAACAAAACTCTGCGAAGTATGCCAACGCTATTCCGGAGACACGCAAGGTTGAATACATCGCCATCGGTGAAAGCGACATTCCCGGAGGCACCCCTCAGGTCAGTACCGCCGAAATTCAGCAATATTACAACCAGCACCAAAAGGAATTTGAATTGCCCGAGCAGGTCAAGGTTCGCCACATCCTGATCAAGACCCCTCCGGGTGGCGATGCGGCGGCGAACGCTGCCGCACTCAAGAAGGCGGAAGAAGTACTGAAGGAAGTCAAGGCCGGTGGAAATTTCGCTGAGTTGGCTAAGAAATATTCCGACGATCCCGGCAGCAAGGACCAGGGCGGCGAACTCGGCTTTCTCAAGCGCGGCGCAACCGTGCCGGAGTTTGATAAAGCGGCATTCACGTTGGCCCCGGGTCAGACTTCGGGACTCATCAAAACTCAGTTCGGCTACCACATCCTGCAGGTGGAAGAAAAACAGACTGCCCACTTACGCTCGCTGCAGGATGCCACGCCTTCCATTCAAGCCAATCTCACCCGTCAGAAAGAAGCTCAGTTGCAGCAGGCATTTGCGCAGCAGCTAGCCAACGAAGCGCAGAAGACCGGCCTTGAGAAGACGGCCCAGGCACATCACCTTCAGGCCGTTACTACGGACTTCCTCGAACAGAGTGCAGTCGTTCCCGGTCTCGCTGATGGATCCAAGATGTTGGCGCAGGCATTCAATGCCAAACCGAAAAGCGCACCACAGGTCACCACTACCGGTGAAGGCTTTGGCATTTTTCAGGTACTCGACGTAAAGGCTGCGCATGCCCCGTCGTTCGAGGAATATAAGACCAAACTGCTTGAGGATTATCGCGATCAGATTCTGCCGCAATTGCTCGCCACCAAGACCAAAGCGATGGCCGAAATGGCGCACAACGGCAATGATCTCGAAAAGGCAGCGAAGCAGTTCGGCGCTGTCGTCAAGACGAGCGAACTCGTTGGCATGGATGCGCAGGTTCCCGAACTTGGACAACTCGCGTCCTCAGCTCCCGCATTGTTCAAGCTGCCGGCAAATTCAATCAGTGACGCTTTCAACACCGGGCGTACCGGTTTTGTCGCCAAGATCCTCGAACGGGAAGAGCCGACAGAAGACCAGATCTCGGCCAATTTCGGACAGACCCGTGACGCGTTGCTCGAACAACGGCGCGAACAGGTCTTCGGCGTATTTATCAGCAGTCTTCAGGAAAAGTATCAGAAAGACGGGCTGATTCATCTGAACAAAAAAGCGCAGACTCCTGGACTTCCTGGATCCCCCAGCTAGCGTCCGCTGATGCAACCACGGCCCGCGAATGAGAATCTTTCTCAGTCGCGGGCCTTTTCCTTTTTTGTCTCGTGCGGAACAATACATTCATGCCCTTTGAACGATCGTCTGGTCTTTTGCTCCACATTACATCCCTGCCCTCCTATGGTGGCATCGGGGATCTG
The DNA here is from genome assembly GCA_963816335.1 of uncultured Acidobacteriaceae bacterium. GTDB lineage: Bacteria > Acidobacteriota > Terriglobia > Terriglobales > Acidobacteriaceae > JANXZS01. The sequence goes on from CAWFKA010000010.1 coordinate 254,729, forward strand.
GGCCCTGCTGCTTACGCCTTTGCAGACTTTCTGGTCGCATCGAAACAGCGTCTATGGCAAGTGCTTCCGATTGGTCCTACTGGATATGGCAACTCGCCATACGCGGCCCTCTCTGCATTTGCCGGCAATCCCATGCTGGTAAGCCTCGAGCATCTTTCCGATTGGGGTTGGATTGAAGGGGAGCGGCTCGCTGGAATGGCGGGCAGGTCGGGAGATGTGGATTTCAATGAAGTCGAACGCACCAAGATGCCATTGCTGGCGGAGGCCGCCCACAATTTTCTCCGGCTGAAACCAAAGAATCGCTGGAAGCGCTTCGAACACTACTGCCGCGACAACCATGCCTGGCTCGAGGACTACGCTCTCTACACCGTGCTGCGGCGGCGCTTCAATACCAATAGCTGGCGAGCATGGCCGCCGGAATTTGCCCACCGAGATCCAAAGGCACTCGACCAGCTCCGGCAGGAGTCTGGCAGTGAAATGGCTGAGATCCAGGCCATCCAATTCGCCTTCGATGAGCAGTGGTCCGCGCTTCGCAAATATTGTCACCATCGCGACATCAAATTCATCGGAGATGTCGCCATCTTCGTGAACTACGACAGCGCAGATGTGTGGACCAATCGCGACATCTTTGAATTGGATGAAGAGGGTAGACCCCTTCGCGTTTCCGGAGTGCCGCCGGATTACTTCAGCGAAACCGGTCAGCGGTGGGGAAATCCTCTGTATCGGTGGGACGTGCTGGAGGAGCGCGGATTTGAATGGTGGGTGAGCCGCGTTCGCCGTTCCCATGCTTTATACGACATGATCCGCCTCGATCACTTTCGCGGCTTTGAGGCCTACTGGGCAATCCCCGCGGAGGAAGAAACGGCGATCCACGGCAAATGGGTTAAAGCGCCCGGTGCGGCTCTCTTTACAAAGCTGCGCGAGGTGCTCGGCGAATTGCCCTTTATCGCCGAGGATCTAGGCCTGATCACGCCCGAGGTTGATCAGTTGCGTGAAGAATTTGAAATGCCCGGCATGCGAATCCTTCAATTCGGATTCGGAGACAAGGCCGCGCACAATTATCTTCCGCACAAGTTCGTCGCAAACACTGTTGTCTACACCGGCACGCACGACAATGACACCACGCTTGGCTGGTGGCAGTCGCGCACCAACGAGGTTGAGAAGAAATCCATCCTCACGTATCTCGACCCGGGGCCCGATGGCATCGTTTGGGCGATGATCCTTGCCGCGTCCACATCCGTTGCGGATATCTGTCTGATCCCCATGCAGGACGTTCTCGAGCTACCGACAGAGTCACGCATGAATATGCCTTCCCGTGCCAATGGAAACTGGGGATGGAGATGCCCTGAACATGTGTTGACTCCACAGCTCGCGTCAAGGCTGGCCGCAATCGCAGATGTTTCCGATCGCGACTTTGTTCCCAAGACTAAGCCCGTTGAGCATCAGGCTGTTAATCAACACTGACAAGCAGTGCCACCGGGAATCGCGAGAACACGCTGCTCAATCGCAGGGAACCGCCTTCGCCTGTGCCAATCTGTTCATCGGTGAAGATGTTGGTGTAAAGGCCGGCCATTCCTTCTGGCAGCACAATGGTCGCCTTGCCCCACGCATCCTGCAGCGGCATCTCCGCCTTGCCATTCATCATGGAACAGGCAAATCGAGGAACAACAGCAATGATCGTCTTTCCGGTGTCGCGGCTGCGACGGGCAAAGGCCACAACGTTTTCGCTTCGGTCGGGTGACTGCTTGCCGGATTTCAACGCGATATATTCGCCACGCTCGAATACCTTCGCGTGATTCTTGCGTAGACTGAGCGCCCGCCACATTGTCCACAGTTTGATGCGTCCGTCGGCAACCGTGCGCATCACTTCATCGCACACACTGGTTGCGCCTTGCTCTTGCTGCATCCTGTCAAGCGCTTCCAGATGTCGACTGCGGATCTCATAGTCGACCGGCTGGCGGTTATCAGGATCGACCAGCGTCAACTTCCAAAGCTCGTTGCCTTGATAGAAATCGGGCACTCCCGGAGATGCAATCTTCAGGAGCAGTTGCGAAAGCGAATTCAGGGCTCCGAATATTTTGAGCTGGGGCAGCAGTGAGCCGAGTGACTCGACAAAACGCGTCTCGCGACGTCGCCCGCTCGGTATGAGGATGTCTTCCAGAAACCCCTGGACAGCCTTCACGTACTCCGGATCGGGATTGATCCAACTAAGGTTTACTTTCGCCTCGCTGAGTGCCTTGGAAGCGTACTGCTGCATCCGCTCAAGATAATTCCTGCGATCTTCCGCACCGTTCATTTCCCATGGCCAGGTTCCGGCGATTGTCTGATAAAGCAAATACTCTTCGTTCCCATCCGGCGCAATGCGCTCATCTTCCAATTTGCGCTTGTACCGTGCGTTCATTCGCTGCCAGCGGCGCATCATCGATGCCCATTGCGTGGGCATCTCCGACAGCACGTTCAAGCGCGCTCGCACGTCTTCACTTCGCTTCGTGTCGTGGGTGGATGTGGCGAGCATGGAGTCGGGAGAATTCTCCAGCCGCTCAACGTTGCCCGCATGGAAAGCATTCTTCGAAATCCCGAACACTTTGACCGATCCCCCCACTTCGTTAGCCGAGAGAAAACGGTTGTAGACGTAGAAGGTTGTATCCTCCACACCTTTGGCCATCACCGGACCAGTCAGTTGCTGGAACTTCAAGGCGAAATAGAGCTGTTGCGACTCAAGAGTCAGATCTCCGCTCGCTTCATCTGGCCGATAGCGGTTTAGCAGAAGCGTCTCTCGCAGGAAGTCGAAAGCCGATGCATCTGTCCCAGGATTCAGCCGCTTGGCCCTGCTGATCGCATACGTGATAAATGCGCGATCACGATCCGTGTATTTTCCCCGGTCGCCGATATACGTGCGGTACACAGGAAAACATGCAATCGTCTCGCGGATAATTGTTTCGAGAATGTTGTCGGTAAAATCGCGGGCTCGCCGGTCTGCGGCGGCCAGGCTGCTGAGCAGGTTTGTCAGCACATACACTTCACTGGCAAGCGATGTCAGCATCACCTGTAGCTTCGAATAATAAATAATCTGATCAGGGTGACGACTTTCCCCGGTCGCCTGCAGATAGATTTTGTTGAACGCTGTTTCACTCTTCGACTGAATGAAGAGTTCATTCACCAGGTAGATGAAGTCGTAACCACTCGTACCGCTCACGGGCCACTCCCGCGGCATATATTCGTGCGGCTCCAGAATTTTTTCCACAACAACGTACAGCGGTCCTCCGCTTCTAACCCAGTCATAACTGCGAAGCCGGTCGCGGATTTCAACTTCGATCCCATTCGGAGCTACTGGCTCAATGGGAGTCTCTCCTGCGCATTGGCTGGCCACGTAAAGCAGTTGAAGGCGAATCAAATACTGCCGCGGATTGAACATCCCGTCGCAGTGATCGATACGCAATCCGGTCACCTGGTGCTTTGCAAGCAGCCTCCTTATCAGGCAGTGTGTCTCGACGAAGACCTCAGGGTTTTCCATCCTCAATCCCACAAGATCGTTCACGTCGAAAAAGCGCCTGTAATTGATTTCCTCCGCCGACACTCGCCAGAAAGCCAGCCTGTAAGGTTGAACTTCCAGCAGCGCATGCAACCGGTCAAAGCTTCGTGGATCGTTTTCAACTCCGTTTATCTCTTTCAGGCGGCGCGCAACTATCTTGGAAATCTCTGGGGTCTGCAAGGCTTCCTTGAGTAGCGGCTTTAGCCCCGCCAACTGATTTCTCCGTTGTGCCGCGAGAGCGGCATCTTCCGTGTCGTGTGGCGGAATATGCTGCAGATCCTTGAGAAGGTCGCGAAACCTCGTAGGTATTTTCGGGTCTGCCAGGTCGCCCTCAAAGATCAGCGGCAGCGACTGCGGCGTTACCGGCATGGTGTGGTCGAAATAGTGAACCTGGATGACCCCGTCTTCGAGAGCGAGCTGAATGTGCTTGCTTTCCAGCTCCTCTCCATATTGCTTGCCGAGAATTGGAAGCAGCAATTTGCCACGCATGTCGGATTTAAGAGGGGACCAGTCAATGTCGAAATATTGTGCGTATCTTGAAGAGCGCCCATTCTCGAGAACGTCGCCCCACCAGTGCGAGTCGTTTCCGATACCCATGTGGTTAGGAACCACATCAAGCAGCAACCCCATCCCTGCATTTTGGAGCACATCGGAGAGGCTCTCAAAGCCTTCTTCGCCGCCAAGTTCGGGATTCAATCGGTCATGGCGCGCAACATCGTATCCGTGCGTGCTGCCGGCGCGCGCCTCGAAAATGGGAGACGCGTATAGATCGCCGATTCCCAGTCGCGCTAGGTAGCCCACGATGGCTTGGGTATCCGCAAATGTGAACCCCGCGTGCAACTGCAACCTGTAGGTGGACAGGGGCGCGCGAACCTCGTTCCGAACTACCTGGTCGATACACTCTTTCATCGGCTCGTCTATTCTTGCCTGACGCGCAGGGCGAAGGCGGAAGCTGCATCAAGTCGTTGGGAACCCAACAGTTCAATGGTTTGGATGCACAAAGAGTGATCAAAGTCAGTCGGATGCGGCAGACGCTAACCTCTCATCAACACAGCCGACTTTACGAAATGCCATATACAGCCGAAAATGACAGCAGAGACATTTAAATACTCGGGGGCAAGATGCCACTTTCCGGTGAAGCAATTCGATTGATGAACTATGTCGATGATGTAACAACCACCTTACGCAGAATCCTCGCCCTGGCACCGACGCTTACAGCCGAAGAGCGCACGCGTCTCTCTGCATACCTGCGCGATGCAGATCCAAATGCCGAGAAGGTGATGGCTGCGTTGAATGTGAAACCCAGCGGCACCGTGTGAAGCCGCTCGAAACCGTCGCAATCATCGGTGCGGGTCCATTGGGACGGAAGCTTGCATGGCTGTCTTCGCGTGCAGGTTTCCAGACAATGCTGGAAGACCTGATGCCTTCCAATATCAGAAAGGCCGCTGCCGATCTTGAGGCACTTCAGAAGAAGTATGGAAATTCTGTTACATCAGGGCGGCCGCCGGGAACTCTAGAGCTCGCGACAACCCTTGAGGGAGCAGTGCGCCAGGCGGATCTCGTCATCGACTGCGTTCCCGACGAACTCGAGTCAAAATTGGAGATCTTCAGCCTTCTGGACCGCATGGCGCCTCCAGGTGCCATTTTTGGAACGCCCACGCTGGCACTCAGCATTGGCGACCTGGCTTCCTGCACCTACCGGTCTTCCCAATGCGTCGCGTTCTCCTTGAATCCCCGGTCGTTCGGGGAAAATGGCTTTCCAGTTACGATTGAGATCGTCCAAACAAAGGTGACGCGACCGGATGTGCTTGAAAATGTGCGTGGTTTCTGGTCGGCGCTGGGGTTGAGCACGACGGTTCGAACGGACGATTGGCAAGACGCTTCGTCGCTGCCACGATGACATTCAGCCTCGATCCTCCAGGTGCCTTGAAAGCAGGGAACCGGCGGTTCATCTCCAACGTATCAACCACGAAGAGGTCAGTTTATGCAGAGCCTGGGGGACACTCTTGGTCAGGTCTTTCGCGCCATCTGGGCGTCGAAACTGCGCTCGTTCTTAACTATGTTTGGAATCGCCTGGGGCGTGGGATCGATGCTCCTTCTCATCGGCATGGGAGAAGGATTCCGCTCGGGCCAGCGGCGCCAGCTCTCCAAGCTTGGCAATGACCTCATTATGGATTGGGGCGGCACTATCCCCGCGCTCCCTAATCAGCACTCCGGCATGCGGCCATACAAGCTCACCCTCCGCGATGAAGCTGAGATGCGTAAATCACCGGCAATTCGAAACGTAACCGCGATCCTTGTGCGCAGTGATCTGAAACAGGTCAGTCAGTACGCCAGCGCAGGTGGACAGGTGATGGGGGTTGAGCCGAATTTTTCCGAGATTCGATTTGTGCCCATTCAAGATGGCCGCTTCATCGACCGTTCAGATCTCGATGATCGCCGCCGTGTCGCCGTGCTGGGATACAAGAGCGCCCAACTCCTCTTTCCCGGCCACCCCGCGATAGGAGAATTTATCACCCTGAACGGAGCGCGATTTCTGGTCATTGGAGTCGTCCAGAACATCAGCCGCGGAAACAACGATTTTGATAATCAAAAAGTTTATGTGCCACTGAACACCATGCTGGAGATGTTTCCGCTCAAGGGCGAGAATCTTCCACAGGATGCGGTCAATTCCATTCAGTTTCAGCCCATAACCCGGGGAGAGAATGCAGCGGCTACCGCGGCCGCCCATCGGATTATCGCCCGGCAACACGGCTTCGATCCAAATGTGATTGAGGCGTTCGATGAATGGGACACCATCAAGGAAGAAAGAATCGTCGGAAAGATTTTCGACGCGATGGACGTGTTCCTCGGGGGTGTAGGCGTGGTCACGCTCGCTCTCGGCGCTGTCGGAATCATCAACATCATGCTCGTTTCGGTCACCGAGCGGACTCGCGAAATTGGCCTGCGGAAAGCCATTGGCGCTACCAACAAGAGCATCCTGGCGCAATTCTTTCTTGAAGGAATATTCCTGACAGGAGTGAGCGGCCTCGTCGGCATTGTCGGTGCGGCGGTGCTGATGACGCTGTTGCAGAAGACTGTAGGTGAAGGATTCCAGGGATTTGATCCGCCGCGGCTTGTACCGTGGTCCGCGGCCCTCGCCCTGGGATCGCTCGCCCTCAGCGGCATCGTCGCCGGACTTTATCCCGCGCGCAAGGCAGCAATGCTTGAACCCGTGGAAGCGCTGCGGCGCGAGTAATCCCAGACGCAAAGCAAGCGCGTCAATCGTGCGATTTGAAATTCAATGAGGTCAGGTAGAAAATGCTTCGCGACATTCTAGGACAAGCCTACGACGCCATGATTTACAACCGGCGTCGAACAATGATCACCATGATCGGTATGGCATGGGGCATTGCGACTGTCGTGCTGCTGCTGGCCTACGGTGCCGGATTCGCCCGCGCCTTCGAAGCGATCTTCGCACAATTCGGTACCCGTCTCATCGGCGTCTTTCCCGGACGAACAGGCGAACAAGCCGGTGGTGTCAAAGCCGGCGTTCAGGTTCGATTCACCATGGACGATCTCGAGCGGCTCCGGGTTGCCGTACCCGGACTCGAACATATTTTCCCCATGGTCTCAAAAGACGTCACCGTCCAGAATGAATTGCACACCTTCACCTGGTCAGTGAACGGAGAATGGCCTGACGCGAAGCAGGTCATGGTTCTTGACCTTGAGGCAGGCCGCTTTTACACCAACGAGGATGAGTCTCAGCGGAACCACGTCGTGGTGATTGGATCTGAGGCGAAGACAAAACTCTTCTCCGGAGCCTACGCGCTCGGCGAGCGCATTCGATTGAATGGCATCAGCTACACCGTGATCGGCATATTGAAGTCGAAGATGCAGGAGGGCGATAACGACATCAATCGCCAGCTTTATATTCCGTTCTCCACCATGAACGACTTGAAGGACACGAAATATCTCGATGGTATCTGGTTCAGCTATACCGGCGACCACATGGCTGCGGAACGAGCCGTGCGCAATACTCTCGCCGCTGCTCACCAGTTTCGACCCTCCGATCGCCGCGCCATTTATGTAGCGAACCTGATGGAACAGCTGAGTGAGTTCCGCATTCTTTCTCTCGGGCTGCAGATCCTGCTGACATTTATCGGAGCCCTCACGCTGGGCATCGCCGGCATCGGACTCATGAACATCATGCTCGTAGCCGTGCAGCAGCGTACGCGGGAGATCGGGGTAGAAAAAGCGCTCGGCGCCAGAAAGCGCCATATTCTGCTGCAATTCCTGGCGGAGGCCCTCGTAATCACCAGCATCGGCGGTGTTGCTGGAATCCTGCTAGCGTATACGGTCTCGCTCACGGTCGGCCGTATCACGTTCTATAGCGCAATCGCAGCGAATGCGGACGCAGCCGATATTCAGTTGCTGATTTCGCCGACGATTGTGCTCGTGGCCACCGGTATTTTAATTATTGTCGGACTCGTCAGCGGCATGATTCCCGCCATTCGCGCTGCCAACCTCAATCCGATTGAAGCGCTGCGCTACGAGTAGCGGCATTAGGGCGCACCCAACTCGCGGACGATGCTGATGCCTGCGCTGGCTCCAATGCGATTCGCGCCCGCATCCACCATTGCGCGCACGTCTTCAAGTGTGCGTATTCCTCCCGATGCCTTCACTCCACTGCGGCCACCCGCAACTCCTCTAAGAATCGCAATATCCGCAGCCGTTGCGCCGCCGGTCGAAAATCCTGTGCTGGTCTTTAGAAAATCTGCGCCGGCGGCAATGGCAAGCTCGCTGCCACGGATCTTCTCTTCCATCGTCAGCAGGCAGGTCTCAAGAATCACCTTCACAATCGCTCCAGCTTCGTGGCCCACTTCAACAACGCCGTGCATGTCCTGCTGCACCGTGGTGTTCATGCCAGACTTCAACTGCCCGATCGAAATCACCATATCCAATTCCTTTGCGCCGTTGCGTAGCAGCGCCACGGACTCATCCCGTTTCGTTCCCGATAGCGAGGCTCCCAGCGGAAAGCCCACCACAACGCCGACTGGAATGCCGGTCCCCGCAAGGACAGAACGCGCCAGGCCCACCCACACGGGATTCACCATCGCGCAGGCGAAACGATATTCAGCAGCCTCGCGGCAGAGAGCGATGACTTCATCGCGGGTCGCATTCGGTTTAAGCAATGTGTGATCGATAATCGCGGCGAGATTTTGCCAGGAACTCAGGGCAGTGCGGCTGAATGCGTTCGAATCAAATCCGGCGGTCAGCTCCGGATCCTGTTCGAAAGTCTTACTCTGCATCTTTCAACTCCTCTTTCAGGCCAAGACATCCACCCGAAAAACAAACGAAATACTACTCTTCATTCGGGATGCGTGGGCGGAAGAATGCAGATATCCGCCAAATTGCGGAAGTCGTTCCCCGTAGTCCATGCCGTACCCGACAACAAACAGATTTGGAATGCTGAACCCAACATAATCTGCATCGATTGATTCCAGCCGTCGCGAAGGCTTATCCAGCAAGGTCGCAATTCGCAGACTCTTCGGATGATGCTGGAGAAACAACTTGCGCAAAAATGAGAGGGTCAATCCCGTGTCAAGGATGTCCTCGACCACGATGATATTTTTGCCTTCTATCGAATTGTCCAGATCCTTGATCAGCTTCACCGCCCCACTCGATCGCTGGCCTTTGCCATAGCTCGATACCGCAACAAAGTCGAATGTGCAGTCCACGTCAATCGCCCGGGCCAGATCCGCCAGGAATAACGCCGCGCCTTTCAGCACGCCGATCAATACAATTGTTTCGCCCGCGTAATCCTTCGTGATCTGCTCAGCAAGTTCGCCAATGCGCTCCCGAATCTCTTCCCGGCTGAAGAGAATCTCGAAATCGTATGGCGTTTTAAAAGGAGCTGCGTTGCTGGTCGTCATGCTTCACTCCAGTATCTCTAAATCCGGCTCGCAGGACTATACTCAAAGAGTCAATAAATCATGTACCCATTCATTCACATTGGCCCTCTCTCGATTGGAACTTTCGGCCTTATGCTGTGGCTCGCCGCGGTTTGCGCGTGCTGGGTCCTTCATAAGAACTTCGTGCGCTGGGGCATTTCGGCAGATGCGATCGGCATTGTCGCCGTCTCCACCGTAGCCGGCATTGTCGGAGCAAAGCTCTGGCATGTGCTTGAGTCGCCTCATGTTTTCTTTGCCGCGCCCTTCGATTTGCTGTTTGATCGCTCCGGTTTTGCATGGTTCGGAGGACTGCTCGCCGGCATCCTTGCGCTCATGTGGCAGGGACGCATTTACAAGATTCGTCCACTCGCGATGCTTGACTTTGCAGCCGCCCGCAGCAGCAGTCGGCTACGCGGTAGGGCGGTTGGGATGCCTCACGTCCGGGGACGGAGACTACGGAATCCCGACTACTCTCCCGTGGGGCATGAGTTTCCCCAACGGACTGGTGCCCACAACACAACGCGTTCACCCCACGCCGATCTATGAATTGATTGCCGGTTTGCTGATTGGATGGATTCTCTGGCGTCGGGGCGCAAGTAAGAAGCCGGTAGGGCAACTTACCGGAGAGTATCTCGTGCTGAGCGGCATCGCACGATTTCTGGTCGAGTTCATCCGCATCAATCCCCGCATCCTCTGGGGAATGAGCAACGCGCAATTGGCCAGCGTCGGCTCTGTCATCTTTGGAGTGATTCTGATTCTCTGGTCACGCCAAAGGAGCCTCGTCGAAGTCCCGACGCGCGCCGCCGCGGAAACTCAAACGTCAAGGTGACCTGAAACCAAAACCGCTTCAGGAATTCTTTAGCCTTAAAGTCGTCTTCAAAAATCCTCTGAGCTTCAAAGTCGTTTCAGAAACTCCTTCGCTTCCTTAAGCTGGGGAAATAGGCGCTCTTCCGCCTGGAATTCGCGTCCGTGCACGCATCGGCGTCCACCGCGAACTTTCACGGGATGTTTCAAGTGAAGCATCTCGTGAAACAGCAGATATTCGATCGCATATCGCGGTGTATTCGGACGATCGAATATGCGGCTGATCACAATCGTGTTGTGCGCGGAGTCGTAATGGCCGAGCGAACGCCGCGCCGTCTTCCCACTCCACGTCAGTAGCGGACGCCCCAGTAATCCATGAAAAAACTGCACGTTCAAGCTCTCGAATACTTCTTCCAGATGGTAGTGCGAACCTTGAGCTCCAAGCATTCTCTTGCGTCCGCGAGATTGCCGAATCAGTTCTGTCTGGCGAAGCACCGATTCACTGGACGTGAACCTCCGGTAGCGATCTTCGTGCGACCGCTCAATCGGCTTACGGTAAAGTTTCGCCAGCAGAATATGCGCAATGGCCGTCAACACCGGCTCGGGCGCACCTTCGAGAAGATCGGAAAGGTGAACGCGTATGCGTCCTTCCCGCAGTCGAATCGTCGTGTTCAGGCTGGTAAAGCGATAGAAGCGAACGTCGATGCGGGGCATTGGAGCACGTGGCCGCAACACGCGGTATTCCCGTTCAAAAAGGTTGTAAAGCTCAGGATTCACTCTTGATCGAGCGTAACACTGTTCTGCGTGCAAAACGTGCTGTTCGCGCAGGTCATCCCGTGAGCCGGTCTCGCGCAGCATGGAATAAAATTCAGTTCTGCGGTTGAGAATTTTCTTTTTCCTTGGCCTTGTTCTTGGCTTTGAGTTCCGCGAAGTATTTTTCCTGCTCAGTGAGCATCTTCTTCGCTTCGTCATTCATGCTTTCCGCCGCATCGAGTGCCGTCTTACGCGGAAAGTCATACACCTTGTCTGGGGGAGGCTCCTGCAGCAACGCAGGCCATTTATCGCTGGCCTCGATTACTTCTTTCAAAACCTTGCGAACATCCGCGTGGGTCGTCGAGTAAACATCGAGATTGTCCTGCAACTCGTCCACCAGTCGAGTGAACTCTTCAATCAGTGAGCGCACCCTGTCATCCTGACCAGACGCTTTAGCGTCATGTCCAATCTGATGAATCGCGGTCGTTCGCTGGTCGATGTATTTCAGATAGAGCTTCACCCTGTCGGGCGGCCGGTCCGCATACTCGCGAATCTCTTCGCTCTCTGCGTCTGTTAAGGGATCCTTCTGGGACTGCGCCCACACCGGAATGGATACGAGGAAAATTAGCAGCGAAAATTTCCAGCGACCCATGATTCTTGTCTCTTCCTTACCCCGGGGACGAACTCGAAATAGTTGAAACACACTTGCCAGTCAACCGTTCGCGGTTGAGTCTTTTGTCAAAGTATCAAGGATTGCGCTTGGATTGCGCTTGCGTCGATTAGTGGCGAAATACCTGCAGCATCAACTCGGACTGCACCTGGTCAAGCTGCTTCATCGTGGCCTGCAGCATGGGACGATCGTCCGCCGAAGCGCCATAGAGAATCTCTTTTAGGCGGAAGCTCGTATGCCTCATCAGGATCTCGGCATTCTTCAGCCGCTTCGAATCTTCGGCCATGCCCATGTGGATTTTGCTGGTGTACTGTTGAACGGTCTTCAACGTCATCGAAGCCATCTCCACGTCGCCCGCCGCCAGTTGTTTGGCCGCCAGCTCGGTTGTCTGGTGGACAATCTCTGCGTACAGAAAGCACTGTTCACGTGGTGTGCGATGGCAGCACGTTGCACCAATGCGGCTATTGTTTGGGGATCCGTACGAACGCTCATCAACCGCGTAGGCACAGGAACTGTAAGTGCGCAGCCCAGTGACAGCGAACAGACGATGGCAGAAACTGATACGAGCCGCATGTCGCACCTCCTAAGGTGCCACGGTCACGTTGATCGTTAATGCATCTTGCCAAGAGCAACCAGTCGATGTTTCGCTTGCCACTCCTGATCGGGGAACTTTCCTTGGGCAGCCTGCAGGAACTTGCTCGTACCATTCTGCCGCTGACTTAGGTTGATGCAGCTTATCGTATGCTGTTGCTCTTAGGAAGTAAGTTGCAGGCGTCTCCGCTTCGTATTTTGATCGCATCGACAAAGATTCCAGTGTGATAGCGTATTCCTTCATTTCAGAGGCCGCGAACGCCAGCCCCGCCCAGGAATCCCCATCATCCGGACGAAGTTTCAGGGCCTTCTGGAAGACCGGCAATTGCCTCTGCGAACTTCTCCTGGCGCAGCAACGCGTTAGCGTGCCTGCCAGCAGTGCGGGATCGTCGGCGAACAGCGTCAGGAGGTCCAGTAAATCTCGTCTGCCTTAGCGTATTGGCCGCCCTGTATCAGGGTCTGGGCCAGCATTTCGTTACCCACCGTCAGGTCCTGCGGCTGCATCTGGTGCAGCTTTTCCAGGGTGCTCGAGCGCCTCTTCCGGCTTGTTTTCCGCCAGCAAAACGCGCAGCCCATTGCGCATTCAGTGCTGGATCATCCGGGTCGCGCTCCAGGGCCGAATGCAAAATCGGCTCCGCTTCTGCATACTTCTTCTGCTTCAGCAGCAGATGGACCAGGCTCCAGCCGTCGCTGCAGACGACTCTGGGTGTGTCGTCGAGCACTTGTTTGTAAGCCGCTTCAGCCGTTTCCGTATCGTCGCTAGCCTCCGCAATTTCAGCCGTCAGCAGCGTATCCTCGGTCGTTTCTTTGCTCATTTTCAGGGCTTCCAGCAGCGCATATTTCGCACGCGTCGGGTCGGATGTTCGTAGAATCTGGGCCAGCGCACGCCATGCGCGTGCCTTGCTATCGGGATTCGGAGGAGCCGGTTCTAACAGTGTCGCCGCTTCGATATACGGCAGCGCCTGGTCGTTTTTTCCTTCCTGCGCCAGCAGCAAACCCATGGCAAGTTGCGTCTCGAACTGCTTTGGATTTGTCTCGATAGCCTTGCGGTAGGCAACGGCAGCCTGTTCGGGATTGTCGCTGGCGTCTTCAAGATAGCCGAGATCGAAAAGAGCCCGGGCATCTGCGGGGTGTTTCGACAGGTAGGGCTCGAGAATTGCCCGCGCCCCTAAATCCTTCAGAGCGATCTTCTCTTCCGCACTCGCCAGTTCGTTAGCTCCCGTCGCAGCAACGCTCGCCGAAGGGGTGTCGTTCTCGCTCTGGCACGTGGTGCCCGGAGGCAACGGAGACTGTTGTGCATTGCCGAGCCCCGTCGCCACAGAAAGAAGCAGGCAGAGAGTCGTCCCCAAAAGCTTTATGCCTGGCCTCATCTCGTTACCTCTACTTCCGCTGATGGATGAAAACGATGCGTCAAACGTCTTAGCCAGCCACTGTCCGGTGTAAGAACGTTCGCATTGCGCCACCTGCTCCGGCGTGCCCGTCACAACAATCTCGGCCGCCGGCCGCGCCTCCCTCCGGCCCAAGATCGATGATCCAGTCGGCCGATTTGATGATGTCGAGATTGTGCTCAATCACTACCAGCGACCCACCACCATCGATCAGCTTTCGAAACGACATCAGCAGCTTGCTCACATCGTCAAAGTGAAGCCCCGTCGTCGGCTCATCGAGAATATAAAGCACCCGGCTACGAACTTTCTTTGCCCCGTTGCGATCGTTCGCCGGGCGCCCAGTCGCCAGGTGCGCCGCCAGCTTCACGCGCTGCGCCTCGCCGCCTGACAGCGTGGTGGCAGACTGGCCCAGCCGCACGTAGCCCAGTCCGACTTCTTCCAGCACTGCCAAGCTTGTCCACGATGCGTGGATGCCCCGCGAAGAAGCGCAGAGCCTCCTTCACGGTCATTGACAGCACTTCGTGGATGTTTCGGCCCTTGTACTTCACGTCGAGAATAGAGGCCTTGTAGCGCGTTCCGTTGCACTCCTCGCAGGGAAGCTCCACATCGGCGAGGAACTGCATCTCTACCGTCACAGTGCCGTCGCCGTCGCACACATCGCAGCGGCCTCCGGGGACGTTGAATGAAAAATGTCCCGGAGCATAACCGTGCCGCTGGGCTTCCGGCTGCGCTGCAAAAAGCTCGCGAATCTGGTCGAAGGCCTTGATGTACGTCACCGGATTCGACCGCGGCGTTCTGCCGATCGGCGTCTGATCCACCAGCACGATATCGTTCAGTCGGTCCGCGCCTTTCAGTTCGCGATACAGGCCGGTCGGATCGCCACCCTCGTTGATTCCCAAGCGCGTGCGCTACCGCCCGATAGAGCACATCGTGCACCAGCGTCGACTTGCCCGACCCCGAAACGCCGGTAATGCAGACCAGCATGCCCAGCGGGATCTCGCAGTCAATGCCTTTCAGATTGTGAATTCGTGCCCCGCGAAGCAGCAGTTTTTCCGTGCCGGGCTCGCGCCTCCGCGACGGAATCGGAATCGTAAGCTGCCCGCTCAAATAGCGTCCGGTAATCGAGTCAGGATTCTCTTCTACTTCCGCGACCGTTCCCGCCGCCAGCAGCTTCCCTCCGAACTCACCCGCGCCGGGGCCAAGATCGAGCAGGTAATCCGCTGAGCGAATTACGTCGGGATCGTGCTCCACCACCAGGATCGTATTTCCCAGGTCACGCAATTCTTCCAGGATGTGAATCAGTTTCGCCGTGTCCCGTGAGTGCAGCCCGATGGATGGCTCGTCGAGCACGTATAACGCTCCAACCAGCCGCGAGCCAAGCGATGTCGCCAGTTGAATTCTTTGCGATTCGCCGCCGGACAATGTGGAGGCAAGACGATCGAGCGTGAGGTAATCGAGGCCAACCGCATCGAGAAAATGCAGCCGTTGGCGCACTTCCGTCAGGATGCTTCCCGCAATTTCGTGTTGCATCGGCGTCAGCTTCAGCGAGCCGAAAAAGTTGTTTGCGCCCGCTATCGTCAGCGCTGCGGCATCGCAGATGTTCTTGCCTGACAGCCGCACCGCGCGAGCCTCTGCGCGTAGCCGCTGTCCCTTGCACTCAGGGCAAAGAGCGTATCCGCGATACTTGCTCAGCATCACGCGAACATGCAGCTTGTACTTTTTCCGCTCGAGAAATTCGAAGAAGCCATGCACGCCGAGAAACGATCCCTTGCCGTTCAGCACCGTCTCCTGCTGCTCCAGCGAAAGATCGTGCCAGGGGACATCGAGCGGCACGCCGAGAGCCTTTGCGGAGCGCTTCAACTCGGTAAAGTATGGACGGTATTTCGGCCGAGTCCAGGGATCGATCGCGCCATCTTCCAGTGACTTCGACTTGTCCGGGATGATGAGATTCAGATCGAAATCAATGGTGTTTCCAAATCCCTGGCAGCGCGGGCAAGCGCCAAAAGGATTGTTGAACGAGAAGAGTCGCGGCTCAGGTTCGCGATAGGTTCGATGGCAGGTCTTGCACTCAAACGCCATCGAAAAACGCAGCCTCTCGCGATCGGAAGTTAGGTCCGATCCTGGGACAATTTCGTAAAGAATCTCGCCTGACTCGCGATAGCCGATCTCGGCGGCGTCCACAACGCGAGCGCGATTCTCTGCAGACACAACAATGCGGTCCACCAGGATAAAAACAGGCAGAGTGAAATCAAGATCGAGGAGCGATTCGGGTGTGGAAAACTCGAAGATCTGGTTGTTCTGATACAGGCGGTTAAATCCCCGGCGGCGCAACTCCGAGAGACGTTCTTTTAAAGATTCGGAGAGCGACGGCTCTGCCGGTTTTGGGGCAGCCTTGCGGCCGCGCTTGGCGGGTTTGGGAGTCTCTGCAGGCGCGGCAGGCAACGCCGCGGAAACAGGGAAGATCGCATGCAGGCGAGTGCCTTCCGGGAGCGCAAGAACGGCGGCCGCGATCTCATCCACACTGTCGCGCTTCACGATCCCATCGCACACAGTGCAATGCACCGTGCCGCAACGCGCATACAGCAGCCGCATATAGTCGAAGATCTCCGTTGCGGTAGCCACGGTGGAGCGGGGATTGCGCGTTGAGTTCTTCTGTTTGATCGCGATAGCAGGGGCCAGGCCATCGATCAAATCCACGTCAGGCTTCTCGATGCGCTCGAGGAACTGCCTTGCGTAAGCGCTGAGAGATTCAACGTAGCGGCGCTGTCCCTCGGCGTAAATTGTGTCGAATGCGAGCGAGGATTTGCCCGAACCTGAAACTCCCGAAACAACCGTCAGTTTGCCATGAGGGATGTCGCAATCGACGCTTTTCAAGTTGTGCGTACGCGCGCCGCGAATAATAATCTGATCGGTCAAATCGGTGTCCTGAACTCCTGATGAGCTTCCGCTGCCTATGCGGCATCACTGTGCTCTGTTCACAATGATCCAATCTTGATTATAAAGAGCCGGAGCGGTTAATGCGCCAAAGGCAAGTGCATGCCTGGCGAAGCAGGTTTCAGTCCGATTTGGTGGAGCGAAAGGCGTCCAGCATCAGCAGGATTCCGCCCACAACAATGGCCGAATCGGCCACGTTGAAGTCGGGCCAGTGGTACGCAACGATGTGCACTTCAAGAAAGTCCACAACCGACGCAAATCGTATCCGGTCATAGAGATTGCCGATCGCTCCGCCCAGAATCAGTGCCAGCGCGAGCGTGGTCAGACTCAGCTTGCGGCCCATGGTAAGCAGGATTACAAGCACTACAACGGCTGCAATTGCGGAGAATGCAACCAGCATCCATCGCACCCGCTCCGGCGATAGCGAATCCGCAAAAAGACTGAATGCCGCTCCCTCATTCAGCACATGCGAAATGCGGAAGACCCGTGGAATCACCGAAATTGCGCTGCCAATTTCGATATGATTCGTGACCCAAGTTTTGGTCAGCCGGTCCAGCAGGATGATGAAGGCTGAAAGCAGAAATAACGGCATGCGCCAATCGCGCGGTCGCGAAAGCGTCACGCCTTTACCTCCTCGGCAGCAGGCGGCTGAATGTTCATCTCCGACAACGCCGACTGGCAACGGGCGCACACGTGCGGCCACACGCCGTAGGCGGAAACATCGTTCGTGAAGCGCCAGCAGCGGTCGCATTTGTCGCCATCAGCAAGCGCTACCTCGGCCTGAACCGCAGTCTCATTCGAGGGAAGACTTGTAACCTCCACCTGCGAGACGTTCAGCACCTCAGCGAGTGCCGGCAAATAAGCACGTAGCAGGGAAGCCGTCTCTTCCGGCACACTCAATTTCACACGGGCTTCGAGGGCCTTGCCGATGCGCTTCTCCTTGCGAGCCTCTTCCAAAGTTTTGAGTGCCTCGTTTCGAACGCTGAGAATTTGCGCCCAGTCGGCAAGAATCCTGCTGTTGTCTGCGGGTGCGATGTCGTCCAGTTTGGGGAACAGCGCAAGGTGAACGCTGGCCTCGCGTCCTTCCACCGGCGGCAGGGCATCCCAGACCTCTTCCGCAGTAAAGCTGAGCACCGGAGCCACCAGCCGGGCCAAGGCTTCCGTGATCTTCCACATTGCGGTTTGCGCAGAGCGTCGTGCCGGATTTGTCGCAGCGATGGTGTACATGCGGTCTTTCAGCACGTCGAGATACAGCGAGCTTAGATCCACCACCGCGAACTCGTTCAGCGCCATGTACACCCGGTGGAACTCGAATTCCTCGTAGAAGCGCAGCACTTTTTCCGTCACTTCGCGTGTGCGCGCCAGAATGTATTTGTCCAGCGGCTCAAGCTGATCGAAAGGCACCGCATCCGTCGACGGGTCGAATCCGTTCAAATTTCCCAGAAGAAATCTGAACGTATTGCGGTTTTTGCGGTAATTGTCGGCCACCCGCTGCATGAGGTTTTCGCTGGCAGCCACGTCCTCGCGGAAGTCCACCGACGCCACCCAAAGACGAACAATCTCGCCGCCAAGACGGTTTGCAATGTCGACAGGATCGACGCCATTTCCGAGCGACTTTGATAGCGGCCGCCCCTGCTCATCCAAGGTCCAGCCGGAGGTAGCCACCATCCGGTAAGGCGCCTTACCCTTCACCGCCACAGACGTCAGCAGGGAAGAATGGAACCATCCGCGATGCTGATCGCCGCCCTCGGTGTAGAGGTCGGCGGGCCAGCTTAACTCCGGGTCCGCCTCCAGCACCGCATGCCAGCTGGCGCCAGATTCGAACCAGACATCCAGGATGTCCATTTCCTTTTCAAACTCCGTCCCGGCACAATTTGGACAGGCAGTCCCGGCAGGCAGCAGACTGTCAACATCGTGGATGTACCAAGCGTCCGCACCCTCTTTCGCGAATAATTCGACGATGCTGCGGTGAATTGCCGGGTTATTGAGCGGTTTGTGGCATTTTTGACACAGAAATACCGCAATAGGCACGCCCCAGATACGCTGGCGGGAAATGCACCAGTCGGGTCGGGAAGCGATCATGTTGGAGATGCGCTCCTCGCCCCATGCCGGATCCCACTTCACCTGCTTGATCTCATCCAGTGCCCGCTGGCGGAACGTGGTGGCGAGGCCGTCAGGGCCCTCCATTGGCGTCTCCATGCCAATAAACCACTGCTCGGTAGCCCGGAAGATGATCGGCTTGTGGCAGCGCCAGCAATGCGGGTAGGAGTGGTGAATGTCCGAACGCCCCATCAGTGCCCCGCGAGCCTTCAGCAACTCGATAATCGGCTCATTTGCTTTAAAAACTGTGAGCCCGTCGTATTCCGGAAGGCCGTTGCGGATGTGGCCGCCGTTATCGACGTGGCATTCCTGGCTAAGCCCGTAGCGGACGCCGGTGTAGAAGTCGTCCGCACCATGAGCCGGAGCCGTATGCACCGCACCGGTACCTTGCTCGGTGGTCACGTAATCTGCGTTTACGCCGAGAATGGAACGGTCCAGGAAAGGATGCTGGAAGGTTACGCGCTCCAGCTTAGTCCCTTTAAATCTAGCAACTTCCACGGCATCCTTCAAGTGGGTGCCTTCGCGGGCTGCCGCCGCCAGTGCTTCCGCGACGATGTATACCTGCCCGTCCTGCTCGAGCGCAAGATATTCAAAATCCGGGTGAAACGCGATAGCCAGTGAGGCAGGAAGCGTCCACGGGGTGGTCGTCCAGATGATCGCGTTGACCTTTTTTCCGGCCAGCCTGGCATCGATCGCTGCCGGGTCGCTGGTCAGGGCGTACCGTACGTAGATGCTGGGACTGTCGTGCATGTCGTACTCGACCTCGGCCTCAGCCAAGGCCGTTCTGTCCTGGATGCACCAGTAAACCGGCTTCAGCCCCTTGTAAACGAAGTCCTTCTCCAGGAACTGAAACAACAACTCAGCGATCTTGGATTCGTACTGGTTGGTCATGGTGGAATAGGGGTCATCCCACCGGCCAAACACTCCCAGGCGCTCAAATTGAGATTTCTGCAGTTCCAGGTACTTCTGCGCATACTCCCTGCAGGCGCGGCGGACGGAGATCGCCGGCATTTCCAGCTTCTTCCGCCCCAACTGTTCATCCACCTTGATTTCAATGGGCAGACCGTGGCAATCCCAACCCGGAACATAGGGCGCGTCGAAGCCGGCCATCGTCTTCGACTTGACGACAAAGTCTTTCAGTGACTTGTTAAGCGCGTGACCTAGGTGAATTGGCCCATTGGCATAGGGCGGCCCATCGTGCAGGATGTAGGAAGGGCATCCCTTGCGAGCCTCGCGAATCTGTTCGTAGAGGCGATTTCCGGTCCAGGCAGCAAGCCGCGTCGGCTCATTCTGGGGCAGATTGGCTTTCATGGGAAAGTCGGTCTGCGGAAGGGTGAGGGTCGCCTTGAGTTCCGGCGGAGCGGACATCGTATCTCCCATATGCGTGAGTGAAAGGTAAAACTCTATTGTACTTGCCGGAGAGGGTGAAAAAGAGGTTAGAAAAAACAGGTGACCGAATCGCCTCCCCTGTCGTCTAAGAAAAACAGAAGCCTGGATTGCAAGGCAATTAGATTCACACCGCTTTTACACGGGAAGGGCCAACCCGAACAAGCGGCGACACTCCAGAACGAAGAAAATCAGAGAATGCGAGCAAGACAAGTAGCCTAGCAGTCGTCCATAATGAGGAGATTGCAGGAAGTGGATAACGACTGCTTCCGAGCACACGAGAATATGGGTAATCAGCTATTGACACCTCCCGATCTGGAGCCAGGCAAGCAGCCGCAGGATGAGGCGCCGGAATCTGTCGAGCAATTGTTTGAAGCCGACAGTTCGATGTGGTCCTCGCTGGTCTCAAACGTTCGCGATGCCTTCTCTAAAAAGACGGAAGCTCCTCTCCAACTGAGTTCGAGCGCCGTAGATGTAGTAGATCCGTTGGCCCAGCCACCCATGTGGAAGGAGATAAAGGAAAACGTCCTTGATTTCTTTTTCCCTCGGAAGCTCCCGCCCCTTGAACTGACTTCGAAGCCAATTGCGGTTAGAGAGATACTGTACGAAAAGCGGAGTCCGGCCTCGAGTCTGCTTTCGTTTGTGGTTCACGCCGTGGTTATCTCCCTCATCGGCGTACTGTTGATCAACAAGATCGTCCACAAGCCGGAAAAGAAGCCTCAACTCAACGTCACAGATCTCGATGTGAAGCCGTTCATCCCCATCACGCCCAAGAACAGCCAGTCCATGGGCGGTGGCGGCGGCGGCGGCGACCACGATCTCGTGCAGGTATCCAAAGGCAAGTTGCCGAAGTTCGATCGCGAGCAGATCACGCCTCCGCAGATCATTCGGAATGACAATCCGAAGCTTCCGGTTCCGCCCTCGGTGGTGATGCCGAACATCAAGCTTCCTGACGCCAACATGCCAAATCTGGGCATGCCTTCGTCGAACCAGGTGGCCCTGGCCTCAAACGGTGGAGGCACCGGTGGCGGCATGGGCAGCGGTACCGGCGGCGGATTAGGCCAGGGTTCAGGCGCAGGTATTGGAAATGGTACGGGAGGCGGATACGGCGGCGGACTCTACCACGTAGGCGGCGGAGTTTCAGCGCCAACTCTGATCTACTCCGTCGATCCCGAGTTTTCCGACGAGGCCCGTCGCGCCAAGTATCAGGGGATCGTCGTTGTGTCGTTGATCGTTGACGCGCAGGGTAATCCGCAGCACGTGCGCATCTCAAGGCCGCTGGGCATGGGTCTCGACCAGAAGGCTCTCGATGCGGTAAGGCAGTATCGCTTCAAGCCGGCGTTCTTCCAGGGGCATGCTGTGCCCGTAGAGATCGCGGTCGAGGTTAATTTCCGCATCTACTAGCTGCCGATTTTCACAAAGGAAAGGGTTGAGATATTCGCTATCTCAGCCCTCTTGTTTTGTCTGAATTTGCCGCGGTTTTCGCAGCATGCTTGGCTGGAGTCGAATCAGGACGGCCCGATGCGGCTTCCAGTATGGTGAGCCAATCGCCATTTCCTGCTCTTGAAAACCCTTAAAATCTGTCTCTCGATTCTTCGCGCAAATGAAGGCAGATCCTGATGCCTTGCGAGCTCAATGTATTTCCAGAATCGCGACTGGGCGAAGTTGGAGCGCAAGGGCACGACGCTATCCGAAGCGCTGGAACGTCGGCTGAGAAATTCACCGATGTTCGCACCCAACGACGCTCTATATTGCTCCCACCAAGTCAAACAGCGCTGTTGAAGCATGTCCAACTCGGCGGGTCGATCGATCATTTTCACGATAAATTTATGAGCTTCTCCCCACGAGGTTACCGTGGGCAGAGGATGATCGCCGAGGAACCTTTTAAAATAGTCGAGTGTCAGTCGGCGTTCGATGATTGGGATCGCTCCGACCTTCAGTGCGTCATAAAGACGGCATGACTCCAGGCTCGCGTTTCCCATTGGGGCGGGAGCGAAGGCAGACTGCGCAAGAATGTGAGAGAACTCCGGCCGCGGAATTCGTCTCTGACCAAGAGCATTGTGATCGAAGAACGTAACTCCGCGAACGGGAGTTACAGAGTAAGTGATGTGAGGTTCAATCGAGGCCAAAGCCCGCACCATATCGGGGCGCGAGGACTTGCCCGCTTCGCCGATGAAAGACCAGGCGTAACGGCGCTCTGAGGCTGCAACCTTCGGCTCTTCATTTTCAAGGCTGTAACCAAGAGGAATGATCATGACGTGGTCGAAATTGAAAACCGAAGACCACATGGTGCGGAAAACGCCCTTGAAGTGTACGTACCTATCGGTTCCAAGCTCAAAGTATTCGTCGCCCACATGGCAAAGAAATGCATTTTTGCCACGAAATTTTGCGTAGTACGCTGGGTCGTGAGAATAAATAAATGCGTCAAACAGAATGACATTATCCGCGACGACTTCATGTTTGCCATCGATAACGTTTTCTGAGATGTAGGGTTGAAACAGATCTTTGAGCCAATATCGTTCGTAGAACTTTTCTGACTGCCATATTGCCGTGAATCGTGGCACTTGGGGCAAACTGATTCCCATCAAAAGGTCCTGAGCAGAGGGCTGCGCGGCGAGAAGTTCACCACAAGATTTCTCATGTGAAAGCCTAACATTCACCGAACAAGCAGGCAAACAACCGCCGGCATGGCGAAACGACGCGATAGCATGTCAAAATTTCCCGATCGAATGGGATGAATCCGAAAAGTCAGAGAGTGCGGCTAATGGCATTTGTAGCAGTCTCTGATTTCGAGCCGAGTAAATGGAATCTTGATCGGAAGAAGGCTTGAGACTGACATTTTCGATTGTAGAATAAAACGATGCGCACGCTTCACGTCCTGTCATCCCTCGATCCTTCGGGTGGGGGCCCGGCTCATACGGTCAGGAGCCTCGCGGAGGGCTATCTTCGCGAGGGGCACTCGGTGGAAGTTGTGACGCTGGACGATCCGAGTGCAACGTTCGTTACAGGCCTGTCATACCCGGTACATGCTCTTGGGCCATCTCTTGGGGTCTACGGCTTCAATTTGAAATTGCTTCCGTGGTTCAAAAATAACCTCGATCGATTCGATGGGATTGTTGTAGGAGGTCTTTGGCAATTCCACTCGATCGCACTTTGGATGGCGGTTCAGGGCAGCACCCGCCGCTACGCTGTATTTCCGCATGGCATGCTTGACCCCTACTTCAATCGTGCCTATCCGCTGAAGTTCCTAAAGAAGTTTCCATATTGGCTTCTGGCGGAAAGACGACTTCTTAGAGATGCATACCGCGTTTTGTTTACATCCGAAGCGGAGCAGAGGCTGGCTGCCGAGAGTGTTTGGGGCTGCACGGGAAATGGGATGGTGGTGCCGTATGGCACGCCGGGGCCTAACCGTGCTTCTGAACAATTGAGGTGCGCATTCTTTCGCCTCCTTCCGCAACTTGAAGGCAAGCGGTTCCTTCTCTATCTCGGGCGGATCCACGAGAAAAAAGGCTGCGATTTGCTGATTGAGGCTTTTGCAAAGCATGCTGCATCCGATCCTGCTTTGAACCTGGTAATCGCAGGGCCCGACAACTCGGGTTGGGGTAAAGAACTTCAGGCACTCGCGGACCGCCTCGGGATACGAGATCGCATTACCTGGCCGGGCATGCTTACAGGGGACGCGAAGTGGGGTGCGTTCTATGCTGCCGAAGCATTTATTCTCCCGTCTCACCAGGAGAATTTTGGAATAGCGGTGGCGGAAGCCCTGGCGTGCTCTCTGCCGGTTTTGATTTCGGACCAGGTAAATATTTTTGAAGAAGTGAAAAGGGATGGAGCCGCGCTCGTTGCGCCAGACACGCTCGAGGGTACAGCTGACTTGATTGGTCGCTGGATTGCACTTTCTCCCGAGCAGCGAACTCACATGCAATTGGCTGCGCGGCGATCCTTTGAATCCCGTTTCAACTCCCAGCGCTTGCAGTCAATCATCCTGTCGCTATTCGAGGATCAAGGCGAACCATCAATGAGCCTTGAATCCAACTGCATGTAGTTTTCCCATCTCACTCTTACCGGCCACTCAACTTCAAGCGTTCGACAAAGCGGAGGCGGTGAGTCGTTTGGCTCAGAGTCCAGTTTGAATCGCGCCAACACTCACCCACTTTTGAATCGCGCCCACATAGGAGAAGTATTGCGCGCTGCAAGTCGATGCAGCGGCACCGATCGTTCCTCCACCGCGGACACTCGCCGGCCACACAAAAGTGTGGCCTCCCCGTGCGTCCTGGCAGATCACGAAGGTCATTTCTTGTCCATTCAGACCTCCCGCGAGCTTTGACGATGAGACATTTCCCGAGAGAGATATGTAATTGACTTTGCTTGTTGAACTAAAAGTCGGGGTTATAGAAAATTTGATATCCGACTCGGAGTTAGCTGCCGTATCGACGTAGTGTTTGGTCGCGGGCTGCATATCAGTCGTCGGATCTGCGGCTAAAGTTGCGGAATCGGTCACCTTTAAATTAGCCACATTAATCGTATTGAAATCGGGTATCGCTGCCACATATGACACGTCTATCTCGGTGGCAGGCGTGAAAGCGTTGTCGGTGCCATTCCATTTTCCAATTACCTTAACCTGATCTCCGGACCGAGCATCTTTTGTGGAGTCGTACCGAACGGTGCATGAAGTCCATTCACCTGCTGTTAGAATGCACTCGGATGATCCGATCTGCCCGTGTTTACTGCTGATCTCCAACGTTCCCTTGGTAGTCAGCTTAGGCCGGGCTTTCACGACGATAGTTCCAGTGCCAACAGGAAAAGATGTACCGATCTTCCAGGCATCGTAGCCATTCAACCTTCCCAGGAGATCGACGCCGGGGTGTGCCGGTATGACTAAATATTGTCCTGTAACCGGCGCCGAGGAGTCGTGCACGAGATGCTGTGCACCGATTGTGAGCCAGCTGACGATGTTCTCTGGGGATAGAAATAGACCATCTCCTGACTGATACGTATCCGCGCCGATGCTCATCGTTCTAAGGAAAGCACCGTCAATGCGATTGGCAGGGCCGAACCGTGCCGGAAACTGGAAGGTGTCTTTCATTCCGTAAGACTGAAGACCGTCCCACTCCGTTCCGCCTTGGCTGTTGTCAATGGACTCGCCAGCAATCGGATTGACTCCGGCATTGTGAAATTTATTACCCGCGCCGTTTACGATCACAGCTGGAGCTACGAAACTAGTGAGCGATGTGCCAAAAGTCTGAGAGGCTACGGCATCCCAAATGATAGGTCCTGGTTGAGAAGCCATCATGCCGCCTACGAACGTCATCGTGCCGCCTTGAATTTGCGCGTACGGACCGTAGTATGTTCCGGTATATCCGGGTTCGTTGTACATGTTTGAAACGACCCAACCACCCATAGGCATGTTCTTGAATTGGCATCCGCCACACGAGGGATCTGCCGGATCGAGAAGAATCAGGCCGCGCGAAGGTACATGTACGGCGTCATAAGTGCCGGAATATAGCTGAAAATTGTTGACGTGTACAAAGTCGCCGGACACTCCCACAAAGGGAACGGGCGAGTGCATTTCGAAACCTTCAAACACGGCCGAATCCTGGGTGGACTGACTGCGTATTTCCTGGGCAACATTCACCGCCACCTGCGCTTCAATGAAGCCAAATGTCGTGCCTCGTGCCATCAAGTTTCTGAAGTGCGCGGCGTAAGGTGTGATCTGCGTAAACCATCCACCCGTGTTGTTGGCGTTATTTCCAACCATATGCCACGGAAGAACGCGGATGTTCTCGTGGAACGATCCGGTCATGCTTTCGTGGGCATGGCCCGCATCTTTTTCGGGAAATGCAAACGCAACATTGCCAACCTCAACGCCGGGGAGATCGTCATCCGTGTCAGTGTAGAGCCAGGGATTGACAGGCGTTACAACCTCATTCACGTTGCCGACAGCGTCCGTCGTTCCTTGTTGTCCGCACGTTACGTTCTGCAGAACGGGGCCCACAATGCCGTAGTAGTTGCAAACGTCTGAGCCGATCTTTACCGCGCCATTTGCCGCCACCCCCCAGCTCTGATTCATGACGGGTGGAGTAGCAAGTGTGATTTTGGTAGCGCCGAGGGGTTTGGTAACGCCGACTTTCTGGCCTGTCCAGGAGGCCGGATTGTTGGCAAAGGCAGAGCGCTGCAGCGCCCACCGCTTTCTGTTTACAAATGTTCCGGCCGACCAAAGAGTTGCGTTCGCCAACGCGGGAAGATCCGTTGTTACCGTGATGCTTGTATCCGTGGGAGTGCCGCTCACGGTGTATTCGGAACCGTTGATGCGAACCGTTGCAGGGCCAGGGCCGTTGACCAAACAGGCGAACTTTGATCCACTTACCCACTTCACCGTTGTGCCTGATGTATTTACAACGCTGTTGAACTGCGCTGTCGCGTCGCGGCTGGCATCTACCAACACTGTGAGATTACGAATGGTGAAATAATCGTCCCCCATCTTCTTTACGCCTGTATCCGCAGACTCCGGCGACGCCATCACGTCATGGCATGGAGAGCCGATGAGAGTAGAACCGAGAGGGCCTAGTCCGCCGAGGCCGTCCACGCCGTGGATTGCAACGCCGTGAAAATCCACTGCGTCGGAGAAGAGGTAGTTGCCTGCGGGCACAAAAAGCGTTTTCGCGTTAGCTTTGGCGTAGACGATTGCGTTGTTGAACGCCGCCCTGTTGTCGGTCTTTCCATCACCCACCGCGCCAAAATCCGTGACACTTATTTCGGAGTGGCTGAGAACGAAATTCTTTGTTGCCGCTGCAAGTGGGGAGGATGCGTAGGTCGGATCACTCTCAAGAATGAGCGGTCCCTTCATCGTGTTTCCGGTCCCTTGCACATTGGCTTGAGGGGCATGATCGACCTCGTGATTCGTGGCCGACGATGGCACGCCTGTTGTCGCTGGAGGTTTCTGAGCATTGGAAAAGGAAGGAGTCGACAACAGTGCAAACAAGACCAGGAGCGGTCTTCTTGGGGGCGAAAACCTCTTGAGAGCCATATGTTCTCCCGTTGGCAGCCTGCAACTTTAGCGAATCTGGATCAGCACTAATTTTCGGCCGCCGAAGGCAGCGAACTATCAGGAATGGACTGGAGCGAATTCACTTGTCGAAAAGGTATTCCCGCCCCCTTCGGACAGATGGCCCATGGACTTGATCGGGTTTACCGTGTTCCATGCGGCCTCGCAGGAGGGCCAACGAGCCGCATAGAACATAGAACGTTACGTCAATCTAAAACGCACCGATGGTGCCAAGAATATTTGCCCCAAAAACAAAGTCGGAGTCGCTTATTGTCAGTATGGCCATTTGAAACCAGAGACCTCTGGATTATCGATGCCGTTTTCATAGGCGTAATTGCGACACGCAATCTGAAGATTGCGGAATTTCTCCTTCGCATGAGCGCCGGTTTTTTGCAGCCGTGGAACGCGATCAATCGCGTCCATTGCAAGACTGAAGCGATCGATGTTGTTGTTGATGGCAAGCTCCATTGGAGTATTGATGTTGCCTTTCTCCTTGTAGCCCCTCACGTGGATGTTTGAGTGGTTAGTGCGACGATAAGCCAGCCGATGGATGAGCCATGGATATCCATGAAAATTGAAGATGACCGGCTTGTCCACTGTGAACAGCGAATCAAAATCAGGATCGGACAAGCCGTGCGGGTGTTCTGAGCTGGGCTGCAGTTTGAAAAGATCAACCACGTTTACAAATCGTATCTTTATATCAGAGAAGGCTTCGCGCAGCAGCACGATTGCTGCGAGTGCTTCCTGGGTGGGAATATCGCCAGCCGAGGCCATCACCAGATCCGGTTCGCCCGTCATGTCGTTGCTCGCCCACTCCCAGATGCCGATGCCCTTGGTGCAATGCTCAATCGCAGATTGCATGTCGAGATACTGGAAGTGCATCTGCTTGTCGGAGACGATGACGTTCACATAGTTATCGCTCCTCAGGCAATGATTCGCGACGGAGAGCAGGGAATTTATATCAGGCGGCAGATAGATGCGCGTGACGGCGGCACTCTTGTTCACTACTACGTCCAGAAAGCCCGGATCCTGGTGAGTGAAGCCGTTGTGATCCTGTCTCCATACAGTGGAAGTGATGAGCAGAT
The DNA here is from genome assembly GCA_963816335.1 of uncultured Acidobacteriaceae bacterium. Taxonomy (GTDB): domain Bacteria; phylum Acidobacteriota; class Terriglobia; order Terriglobales; family Acidobacteriaceae; genus JANXZS01. The sequence goes on from CAWFKA010000010.1 coordinate 282,950, forward strand.
TCAAAGATGCAATATCCGAACGCCATGAGAGGTGATTGCAGATGGACAGCCACTTTGCATGCTGGTTGAACATGGAATCGATAACGTGGACGAAGGCTTCGTACGTAGAAAAAAAGCCGTGCCGACCAGTCAACAGATAGCCTTCCAGCATGCCTTCAAGAGTGTGCTCGCTCAGCATTTCGATTACGCGTCCGTCCTTAGCCAACTCACAACCGTCCGCATCTTCCGGAAAGTACTCCTCAATCCAGATCTTTTTGCTCGCCTCATAAATATCCTGCAGTTTGTTGGAGGCGGTCTCATCCGGCCCGAAGACGCGGAAATTATTCATATTCCGCTTCATCACGTCACGCAGAAACGCACCCAGTGGCCGCGTATTCTCCGCTTGCTCAGTTCCCGGCTTATCGACTTTGTGCGCGTAGAGGCGAAAATCCGGCAGGCGTAGGTCTTTCTTCAGCAGCCCTCCGTTAGCGTGTGGATTGGCACTCATCCTGCGTTGACCGGTGGGCGCCAGTTCTTTAAGTTCCGCAACAAACTTTCCATTTTCATCAAACGCGGTGTCCGGTTTTTGTGAACGCATCCATTCTTCCAGCAATCGCAGCTGCACTGGATCTTTCTTCACATTTGGCATAGGGACCTGGTGGGCGCGCCACGATCCCTCGAGCATGTGTCCTTCCACCTCTTTCGGAGCGCTCCATCCTTTTGGAGAACGCAGCACGATCATTGGCCATCGATAACGCTTTGGATCACCGGAGGAGCGCGCTTCCTTTTGATGTCTCCTGATCTCGTTCACGCAGTGTTCGACCGTGGCCGCCATCGCCTGGTGCATGCTTTCCGGGTCGGAACCTTCCACGAAATATGGAGTCCATCCATAGCCGCGGAAAAGCTCTTCCAACTCTTTGCAACTCACGCGAGCAAGTAACGTTGGATTGTTGATTTTGTAGCCGTTGAGGTGCAGGATCGGCAGCACTGCTCCATCGCGGATAGGATTCAGGAATTTGTTGATGTGCCAGGCTGTTGCCAATGGTCCTGTCTCGGACTCTCCGTCGCCAACCACTGCGGCGACGATTGTCTCGGGATTGTCGAAAGCCGCGCCACACGCGTGCGACAACACATAGCCAAGTTCGCCGCCCTCGTGAATCGATCCTGGAGTTTCTGGGGTGCAATGACTGCCAATTCCGCCAGGGAAGGAGAATTGCTTGAAGAATTCGTGTAGTCCATCTTTGTCTTCGCTCTTCGATGGATAGACCTCGGAATAAGTTCCTTCCAGGTATCCTGGACCGAGAACACCGGGAGCGCCGTGTCCGGGGCCCGCCATGAAAATCACATCGAGATCATATTTCTTAATAACTCGATTCAGATGTACGTAAATGAATGAAAGTCCTGGGCTCGATCCCCAATGCCCCAGCAGGCGGTTCTTGATGTGCTCTGGCTTTAGCGGTTCCTTCAACAGGGGATTCGCCTTCAGATAAATCATGCCAAGACTGAGGTAATTGCACGTCTGCCAGTAGGCATTTGTCTTACGCAATTCGTCGGCGGAAAGTGGTGCGCCCTTTACCGTGGATCGCGCCGGGCCGTACGCACTGATGGAAGCGGAATCAAGGTTGGTCTCGACGGCAGTCGTCATATATTTCTCCTGAGATGTGGGCTATGAATGCGTTTTCGAAGATCGGGATTAGGAGCGTTTCGACACGACCAAGGATCGACCCACCGGTCAGCGCAGTCAATGCAGTTAGCTCGATTTATCACGTAGCTTTAATGAACTGGATTCCGAAGGGGCTTAGGGCCGGATTCAAATGTCGCGGCCGGTATGCCATCAGGGATGCGCGCTGGTGATTAATCCTGGTTTCTGAGATGCATCGTGCCCCCGGCGCGCTGTCCGTTTTGCGATCGTCGTCCTATCTCTTGGTCCACTGTGCGGTTATCGGGTGTTCGCGGAAGTTAAGAAAAGACGTGAGATAGCCGTTCCAATCGGCTTGCGATTTCATATCGGCTTTTGACCAGCCGGAGCCAGCATAGTATGTAAAGGTCTCTCCTGCTCGCCGTTCAAAAATTATCAGTACGTTATCGGCTGTTTTCAGGGTTTTGGGTTTTTCTTCCGGGAGCGCCACGATGCCGGTTGCTATTCTTCCGGCGCTCGGGTCCTGCGGAGTATCCCATACGGAAGCGATGTTGTCTCCCGCCGGGAACGAAACTTCGGAGCCGGGGTGGACGGCAAGTCCTGCAGCCAATTCAATTGCCGATTGGCCGATAAATGTATAAGCCGAGTCGATGCGGTTCATATGGGAGCCCGCATCCAGCGTGATGACTTTTGTTTCGACAACTGTTCGCCCGGCGGCATTCCACGTATCGTATTTCAGCTCAAAAGTGAAACGAATCGGTCCGTTTGCCAAGACACGTTTGAACGTATAGTTCTTCGATACAAAGAGTTGACCGTCGGTCCAAACGCCCGTTCCGCCACATCCTCTGGACGGCCCTACTAAATAGGAATCGAGTCCTTGGCCGTTGTCCTTGTGATACGAAAGATCGGGATTGTGTGTTGCGGCTCCTTCAGCGTCACGCTTGTAGAAACTGTCGATCACCAGGTTTGGAATGCGCTTCGACCAGACATCGATCCCGGATGTAATTTCGCCGGTTGCCTGCAGGGCGGGGCCGTAAACACGATAGGCAACAAGCTCATTTTCCCAGGCAAAATCGTCTTTGCGCTCCGGTGCCTCACGCCCGTAAACAAGCGGCTGCTGCACGGGCGCTTTGGGATCGACCTTGAAAGAGATCTTCATTGATCCACGCGCGGGTAGTTGTACCAGCAGGAGCAAAGTGTCGGGATCAAGCCCGTTGCGATAACTGTAGAGTTGGCTGGGTATGCGCTTTTTCGATTTGGCATCGATGGCGACGAGGCTTTCAAGCTTTGCTTCGGTCAGGCGCAGGTTCTTCATCAACTGCGTAAGTGGAACCTCAACGACTTCGGGCGGTCGGTCAACATTCAGCGGATTTGTGATTTGTAATTTGTTTTGCGCGACGGCGCTGCAGGTACAACTGGTCAGCCAAAGAAACATAATGGCGATAGTGACGAGACTGTGCCGCAGCTTTTCATCACAATGTACGGCAGCATTTGATCTAGTGAGCAAGCTTGTAAACCTCTGATCCGGCGAGGAGAAACGCGCCCGTGCCAAACACATAGCTTGAAGTGGGTGTATAGACGTCAGGTGCGCCTCCAATTGGCTGAATACTGCCGAGTCGTCCGTCCTCATAAATGTGCGCCAACAATCCCTTCCAGGCTTTCTCGGTAACAGGCAGGTATTTGCCGCGGTCGAGAATACCGGAGTTTATGCCATACGCGAACCCATACGTGAAGAACGCCGAGCCCGAAATTTCAGGATACCTGTAGGCGGTGCCCCCCAGCAGACCGGGACGCCAAAGTCCATCTTCCCCTTGAATGGACGCAAGCTCCTGCGCCATCTCGCGGAACTGGGCAACGTACTTCTGTCGCGACGGATAATTCTTCGGCATCACAGCAAGCACACGCGCCAGGCCCGCAAAAACCCATCCATTGCCTCTCGACCAAAAGAGGCTGTGACCGTTCGCCTCGTGTTTGTCGAGAAAGGACTGGTCGCGAAAATAGAGATGATTCTGTGGGCTGTAGAGCAGGGAAGATGTGATCCACCATTCTCGATCCATGAAGTCGAGATATTTCTTGTCCCCGGTGGCCTTCGACAGTTTTGCGAGCACTGGCGGCGCCATAAACAGGGCATCGCACCACCACCACAGAGGCTTCTCCGGGTTGTCGGGAACCTGCAGCATCGCATCCATGCGACTGCGGGTGGGCGCGATCATCGTGGGATCGTGATGTTCGAAGTAGAGTTCGAGATACGTCTGTCCGATTGCCTGGTCGTCAGCATGCGTGGGCCGCGGACCGAGTTCCCAGTGAAATTTCTCTCCCATCCTCATCATTGCTTCGCGGTATGCTTTGCCATTTGCCGCATCCGGAACGGACATGAAGCCCGCATAAAGGGCAGCGAAAGTCCAGTCCTGATCGAATCCTTGCTCGGCCCGAGCCAGTTGCCAATCTCCAACCTTTTTCATTGCATGGCTAACGTTCTTCTTAGTCAACGTCGATGGCAGGTCAGTTGCGATTGGCAAAGCGGTTGTTGGAGAATCTCCGACCCACGATGTTTTCTCCGCGTCGGTCGCCTGCCCCAGGAAAAAAGTAGAGTGAAGCAGCAGGGCTCCGAACACACATCCCGTGAGCAAACGGAGGAAGCTCGATGCGTTCGGCGAGACTGCGGTCTTCGAAATCACGGAGAAGTCCTTTCGCAAGCTTCAAATTTACAGAGTGCATATATCTGTAATCTGCTGAGCGAACCAGTTGAGATCTACTTCTCTTTAACCTTGAGTACGAAGTAGACGAACCGATCTCCGTCTGCAATCAACAGTTGGTGTGGCAGGGTCGCAGGGATGTGAATTACATCCCCCACGTTGACCACTTGTTTCGTGCCATTCTCCACCGCCGTGCCACGGATTTCTCCGGGGCTCGTGGTCTTCGGATCCTTTAGATTGCCACCTGAAACCAGGGTTGCGTGACCTTCAACGACCACAAAAAAATCGGCGAAATCTTCGTGCATCTCCGCCCCGCCGTTTTTGTTCCGCAGGATGAGCATGGTGAGATGGTTGGGGTATTTTGACAGATCCTCGGCGGCCATTCCGTTCTGAACTTTGGCGTCCATCGCATGCGCCATCGCCGTCAACTCGGCTGGAGTAAAGTGGTCTACTTTTAACGTTTGTGCGGGTGCCGTCAACGCTCCCGCGGCCAGTAAGCAAAATGCAGTCGCAATGTATCCAAGCTTTATCTTCATCAGCCGCCTCTTGGTGTCGCGAGTTTGTGTGCTGCGATCGTGAATGCTAGAGCAGGTCTGCGATAGCCAGCTTGTCCATATCGCTATAGTCCTGATTTTCGCCGCCCATGCCCCAGCAGAAGGTATAGTGTTTTGTTCCCACGCCGGCATGTATGGACCAGCCCGGCGAAACCGCGACCTGTTTATTGGCGAGAACAAGGCTGCGTGTTTCATGCGCGGGTCCCATCAGGTGAACGACGCGCTCCGCTGAATCCACGTCGAAGTACATGTAAACTTCTGATCGCCGCATGTGGGTGTGGGGCGGCATGGTATTCCACACGCTGCCGGTTGCAAGTTGCGTAAAGCCCATCACCAGCTGACAACTGCGTGCGCCTTCAAGGTGGATTAGCTTTGTAATCTCGCGCAGATTCGCCGTCTCCGCCGAGCCTAGAGAAACTCGAGGCAGTTCGGCCGAGCGAATCAGTTGCGTAGGAAACTGGGCGTGAGCAGGGTAGCTGAGGAAATAGAATTCGGCGGGAGTCGCAGAGTCGCTGCTGGCGAACGCCACCTCTTCGTTGCCACGGCCGACATATAGCGCATCACGTTTCTCCAGCTCGAACTTCTGGCCATTCACCGTCACCGTGCCCGGCGCTCCGATATTCAGGATGCCGAGTTCGCGGCGTTCAGTGAAATAGGAGGCTTTCAGTGCGTCATCGGTGCGCAAGTGCAAGGGAAGTCCCGTGGGCACTGCTGAGCCGATCACGGTTCGATCGAGATCAACATACGTCATCGTGATCTGGGCAGTCTGAAACAAATCTTCGATCACGAAGGTTTCGCGTAACTCCTGCGTGGTCATCGTGCGGTAGCGGACTGCATCCGCCAATTGCAGAATTTTCATTGCGCCTCGGTCCATCTTAGAGGTCTGACAATTGCCGGTTCCAATTCTATATTCAGCGCACAAAAGTCGAGGGCGCCCGTCCTGCAGCCTTCCTGAATGTGCGACCGGTAGGAATCCTCGTCATCCTGCCAGCCTTCGATCTTCAATGACTTTGAGGCTCCGCTTCAATAGAATCAAAGGATACAAGATCACTGCGATACATCCGATTCGCTCGGGAAACCAACCTGGCAGGAGAACTGAATGTCCGATAAGCAGGACGCTTCGGCGAAGCTCGTTACACAGGATGAGATCGTTACTATCGCGGTGGTGGGTTCCGGGTACGTGGGGCTGGTCGCGGCTGCGTGCTTTGCTGAACTTGGTCACCAGGTGGTGTGCGTCGACAACAACCAGGCGCATGTGGCGGCACTTCAGCAGGGTCACGTCCCGATTCACGAGGATTTGCTGCCCGAGCTGCTAAAAAAACATAACGGCACGCGTCTTACCTTCACCACCGACCTTGGAAGTGCGGTGGAGCGGTCAGAAGCCATCTTCATCGCGGTTGGAACGCCGTCGACCGGCAGCGGAGATGCTGATCTCTCCTACGTGGAATCAGTTGCCGCCGAAATCGCGCGTACCATGACGAGTTACAAGGTGATCGTCGAAAAAAGCACAGTTCCGGTTTACACCAGCGATTGGATCGGGCGGATCATGGCGCGCAACCAGGTTCCCGTGGGTCACTTCGACGTGGTTTCCAATCCTGAATTTCTGCGCGAGGGCACTGCCGTCAGCGACTTTCTCCACCCCGACAGAATCATAGTCGGTACCGGGAGCGACCGCGCCTTTACAGTTCTGGATCGCATCTACAAGCCGCTCACTTCGGGCGAATACTACCATCAGAGCACGTGTGTCCCCGGCAGTTGTTCCACGGAATCTCCCGCCTTGCTGCTTCGCACCGGGGCGGAGAGTGCAGAGCTTATCAAGCACGCGTCGAACGCATTTCTGGCGATGAAGATCAGTTTCATCAATTGCGTTGCGAACATGTGCGAGGCTGCCGGTGCCGACATCGTTGAAGTCGCGGCTGGTATGGGCGCTGACAAAAGGATCGGCCGCAGCTTTTTGTCAGCCGGCCTCGGCTACGGCGGCTCCTGCTTTCCAAAAGATGTGAAGGCATTTCGAGCTGTTGGTTCGCAGATGGGGCTTGACCTCGGAATACTCGAAGACGTGGAGCGCATCAACGAAAATCAGCAGGTGCGTTTTCTGCAGAAGGTTCGCTCCGCCCTTTGGACGCTTCGTGGCAAGCGGCTAGGTGTTCTGGGGCTCGCCTTCAAGGGCGGCACAGACGATATCCGCGAATCACCGGCGATTCGGATGGTCCAGTCCTTCGTCGCCGAGGGGTGTTCGGTGGTGGCATACGATCCTGCGGCCATCAAGAATTGCAAAGCCATCTTTGCGGGCCAGGATGTCACGTTTGCGGAAAATGAATATGAGGTGGCGGACGGTGCCGACGCACTCATCCTCCTTACGGACTGGCAGGAATTTGCGCAACTTGACTATGAGGAAATGAAGCGGAGATTGAAATATCCCATCTTGCTGGATGGAAGAAATCTTCTCGATCCCAGGCAAATGGCGAGCCTCGGATTTACCTACTTGGGCGTTGGAAGGCCGGCGTACGCTGCTGAAACTCTTGCACCTGCCACGGAAAAGACGGTGAGTTGAGTTACGCGTTCTTTGTCGCGGAATTTCCACGCTCTCACCCGGTGGGTGACTGCGGAAGTCCGAGCGGGACAGACGAGTAAAAGCTTAGCTGCTGGCAAGTTATCGGCATCTTGCTTTATACACAACTTTGGCCGCCTCGAGTGCTATCGGGCGGCCAAATCTCTTGCTGAATTTATGGTGCGCCCGGAGGGATTCGAACCCCCGGCCTTCTGGTTCGTAGCCAGACGCTCTATCCAACTGAGCTACAGGCGCACATCCTCTAAATCTCAAAAGGACAGACTCTAAGATATCAACGATTGGATGGTTTCGCAAACCCGTAATGCTTTCAGTCGGCCTACTTTACGGGTCCTGGAGCGACCGCCGCCGGAGCGGTTTCAACAACAGGCTGCGGAGGTATCAGGGACACTTCTTCGGTGAGCGTTAATCCTGAGGCGAGCATCAGTTTCGCGACCGTAGCGCTGCTTAGCCGGGTGGCGTCGTACTCCACGCGGATGGTCTTCTCCTGTTGATTCAGCGTCAGGTTGCGAATGCCGTAAACTTCGCGCGTTTTACCGAGAGCAAACATCTCCGGCTCGGTGGGATGCTTGGCGTACCGGAACACAACATCAACCGTCGTCATATGGCCAATCATATCAGCGCAGCCGTCTGGCAAGCATGGCTTACTTTGGCTGTAGCGCCCTCAGATAGCTAAGGATCTCCGGGCTCATCCAGTTCTGCGCGCCGATAAATTTGCGCCTCAGCACGCCGTTCTGATCGATGATGTATGTCTCCGGATAACGAAACGTGCCATACAACGTGCTGCTTTTTTTTGCGCCGTCGCGGACCGTCATCAGATCGATGTGATTGTCCGTAACGAACTGCCGGTAGGCGGCCGGATCTTCATCCGTGCTCACCGCAAGCACGACGACATCCGGAAGTCGGCGCTGCATTGCGATCAGCGTTGGTAACTCTTCGATGCAGGGCGGGCACCATGTGGCCCAGAAGTTTAAGACGACCACCTTGCCTCGGTAGGTATCCAGGCTGACCTTACGGTCGGAATCACCGACGGTGAAGTCCGGCGCGCGGCGGCCCACCTGTGAAGGATGGGAACCCCGATCGCATCCCACTACGGAGCCCAAAAAGAGCACGAAAACGATGGTTGAAAGTTTCAGGGAATGCACGGTTTCTATAATACGGATTACGCAGGTATTACGCATAGCCGGGAGAGGGCCCCGATAATTGAGCGAGAATCCGTTCGAAACAGATGCATCACCCGAAGAAATTCTCCTCTCCGTGATTGTGCCCGCGCGCGACGAGGAGGACTGCATCGCGGATTGTCTGCGCTCTCTCACCGCGCAATCCGAGGACGGATTTGAGCTGGGCCGGGATTGGGAGCTGATTCTCGCCGACGACGGCTCCACTGACAGGACAAGGAGCATCGCCCAGGGCTTTTCCGGTATTACGATTATCGATCCCGGCTCTCCGCCCAAGGGTTGGACGGGCAAAGCGAATGCAGTGTGGAAGGCCGCGAAGCTCGCACATGGCAGGTGGCTCCTTTTTACCGATGCCGACACCATTCACGAGCCGGGCGACCTTCACAGGGCCATCCACGAAGCGGAAAAGGCGGGCGTAGGAATGCTCTCCTATTCGCCCCGCCAGGTACTGACGGGCTTCTGGCAGCGGGCACTTATGCCGCTGGTTTTCTGCGAACTCGCACTGGCTTATTCGCCGCAGAAGGTCTCTGACCCGAACTCGCGGTTGGCGGCGGCCAACGGTCAGTTCCTGCTCATCCGTCATGATGCCTACATCAAAATCGGTGGTCACGAGGCTGTCGCGGACAGCGTACTTGAGGACGTCGACCTGGCAAATCTCGCCAAACGCGGCAAGGTCGGCTTGCGTTTCCGTTACGCGCCGGAAGCCGTCTCAACCCGCATGTATCGATCTTTTTCACAAATGATGGAGGGTTGGACCAAGAACCTCGCGCTGCTTTTCGGCAACTGCCTTACGCTGGCGGCGTGGCGCGTGCTCGACATGGTGATGCTTGTGGGCCTGCCTATACTGGCGCTGTCACTCTTCTATTACCGGTTGGCTTTTTGGGGATTGATGATTGTCTGGCTGAGAACGCTGTGGCGATTCTATGCACGCGTGGCAAAGTCCAACATGCCTGCCGCGGACTGCGCACTGGCCATCTTCGGATTACCGTTGTTCGCCGCACTGCTATGGCGAAGCTGGTTTCATCACACCATCAGAAAGAGCGTTTCATGGAAGGGAAGAGAGTATTCGGGATGAACTTACTGAAGCCGCAGTCACGCGCTGAACATCATATGAAAGGCTAGCTGAACGTCTCATATAAAAAGACTTGATAGCATAGAACCAGTTAATATTCGAACTGCGAGGCACCGAAGTTTTTCAAGCGAAATTATGATCCTGCTCACACGTAAAGCCGAATTTTCCGCAGCACATTACTACTGGAACGATGCGTTTTCCGAAGAGGAGAACGTGCGCACCTTCGGCAAGTGCGCGAACAAAAATGGACATGGCCACAACTACACACTCGAAGTGACGGTGGCGGGAAATGTCGATCCGGTCTCGGGTTTTGTTGTCGACCTGAAATGGTTGCGGGATGTTATCGATCATGAGGTTCTGCAGGTGTATGACCACCGTCACTTGAATCTCGAAGTGCCCGAGTTCAAGAATGCTATTCCAACCACCGAGAACATCGCTATTTCAATCTGGAACCGGCTTGCTCCAAAGCTCGAAAGTGCGAAGTTGCATCGGGTTCGCGTGTACGAAATGCCGGACCTTTTCGCGGACTACTACGGAGAGCTATGAAAGCTTACCTCTCCCGGCGTTACCACTTAAGCGCGTCGCATCGCCTGCATAGCGATGCCTACGATGAGCAATGCAACCAGGAAGTCTACGGCAAGTGCAACAACCCCCACGGACATGGCCACAATTACATCGTGGAGGTTACAGTGGCCGGACAGGTAGATGAAAGCACAGGAATGGTGTGCAATCTGGGCGATCTCGATGGATTCATGCAGGGGAAGTGGTGGACAGGTTCGATCACACGAATTTGAATCTTGTTATGAGGGGTTTGTGAATCTTGTGCCGACGACCGAGAATCTTTGTATCGGATGTACGATCTTGTTTCTGCGAATTCGACAAGGCAGAGTTTGGTGCGGGTTCGTATTGAAGAGACTGCGAACAACTTCTTTGAGTACTGTGGCGAGATCAGCGGCCCAAAGAGAAATTAGTCAGACCGACGTCTGCGTAGACTTGCGCAAGCCTGCCAGAGATCGGCAGTGGAAGGGGACCCCGTTATGGCGCAGCCAGCAATTGTATCCAAACGCGGTTCTCGAACTGGGCCGAGACCCGCTCGTCGGCCATAGCACCGAGGATTGTATCGCGAGTTGATCTCCCGCCTGGGCGAGGATCCGGATCGCGATGGCCTGGTGCTGACGCCGGGCCGGGTTGAGAAGTCGATGAACTTTCTGACCAAGGGATACGACGAGGACCCGACGAAGATTCTTCGCGGCGCGCTCTTCGACGTGGACTACGACGAGATGGTGATCGTCAAGGACGTCGAGATGTTCTCGCTGTGCGAGCATCACATGCTGCCATTTTTCGGCAAGGTGCACGTCGCCTACATCCCGAAAGGCAAGGTGATCGGCTGAGCAAGATTCCGCGCCTGGTCGAAGTGTTTGCGCGCCGGCTGCAGGTGCAGGAGCGGCTCACGCGCCAGATTGCGGACGCTATTCAGGACGCAATTGAGCCCCAGGGCGTTGGCGTTGTCATGGAGGCGCGCCACCTCTGCATGATGATGCGAGGCGTGGAGAAGCAGCACTCCTCAACGGTAACCTCGGCTATGGTCGGAGTCTTCCACGAGCAGAAGACGCGCAGCGAGTTTCTTCTCGCTGGTGCGCGAGCGGGGATCGTCGCGAGTTTTTAAGGTCGAAACCGAATTCTCGCAGTGAAGGCCAACTATAGTTGAGGATGTGAATGGGCTGCTGTCATTGATAAACCTGCGGCAATGACATCGCACGATGTGGTAGCCAACGATGCGCCGTTTTACCGGCGAGTCATCCATAGGCCATCTGGGCACTCTCGACCCCATGGCGACTGGCGTTCTGCCGCTGCTGCTCGGCAAATACACGCGGCTGGCGCAATTCTTCGGAAGCATGGACAAGACCTATACGGGCAACGATCCGCTTCGGATTTCGACGGACACTTACGATGCCGAGGGTGTCGCTCTTGACGCCACGCGAGGTTCAAGCTGACGTTCGCCCAAGTGCGAGATGCGCCGAGTTTTTTCACGGCGACATGGAGCAGACTCCGCCAATCTTTTCCGCAAAAAAGGTTGACGGCAAGCCGGCTTACAAGTCCGCTCGCGAGGGAAGGGCCGTGCGTTCAAACCGGCTCGGATACGATCCTGAGAGTTCGAGATTACGGGCTCGTCGGGGGATCGGCCGAGTTTACAATGAGCGTTTCCGCGGGTGGCTACGTTCGCTCGGTTGCTCACGAGATGGGCGAGCGTCTCGGCTGCGGTGCACATCTTGCCAGCCTTCGCCGCACCCAGGCGGGGCCATTCACGCTGTCGGATGCATTGAGCTTCGAGCAACTGGTCACTTTGCCGAACGTGGAGACACTGGAGGAGTATCTGCCTCATCCACGGAACTGCTTCCGGACTGCCGTGCGTCGGCGCGGACGAAATGAGTGCGGGCCGAATTCGCATGGGGGCGCGGTGAACTTGCCGGAGTTTTCCGACGCTCCGCTGGTGAAGATTTTCAGCGGTCAGAGGAGTTGCTGGCGATCGGGAAGCGAGTGGCAGGGACACTCTTTCAACCGATGGTGGTGATCAGCCAGTGAAGCACTCGTGGCGCCTTCGGGTTAGCGTGCGGCATTTCTTGAGCAGGGGATTAATTAGCTCGAGGACGTTCGCGGCGACCTGCTGTTGCCTTGTGCGGTGGCGTGGGTCTGTCTCCTGCATCGATCCCGCGACGCCGTACACGCCCTTCAGAGGAAGGGCATCATCGGCACCTTGTACTTTTGCGGCGAGCTGCACGTAGGTTTTGTTGAACTGATCAACGTATACGGGTCCGTAGTTTGGCGGCAGGGTGATGCCGGCCAGTACCACGGGAATCTTGTTTGCTTCAGTTCATGGACAATCGAGTCGAGATTGTCGCGTGTGCTGGCGATCGGAAGTCCACGAAGACCGTCGTTGCCGCCGAACTCGACGATGACAATCGCAGGTTGCAAGTCGATAACGTCTTTTACTCGGTCCAGCCGTCTTTAGTAGTGTTGCCACTGATGCCCATATTGACGACTCGGTACTGAAGTGCGCGTGATCGAGCTGCTTCTGGAGAAGTCAGGATAGCTTTGGCCGGATCGGCGCCGTAGCCAGCGGTCAGGCTGTCACCGAACGCGACGATCACTGGGCGGGTGTCGTTGGGAGTGGCGGATACGGGTGGTGGGACGGGCGCAGCCGACGTGATTCAGGGAGTTACTGTGCTGGTTGTCGGGCTCCGGGCTTAGCGCGGCAGCCAAGGATCAAGGTGCGAGGGCAGGACTGCAACGAAATCGCGTCCGGGATCGGAAAGTGGTCACACCAGTTACTGTAGCAAACGCGGGAAAGAGACCGGGGACTGAAGGCATGATCGAAGTTCGTGGATTGAAAAAGTCCATTCGCAATGGGACACGCACGGTGGACATTCTCAAGGGAATTGACCTGATCGTACCGGCTGGAGAGTTTGTCGCGATTATGGGCGCATCCGGCAGCGGCAAGAGTACGTTGCTCGGGCTGCTGGCGGGTCTCGACACGCCGACAGAAGGACAGGTGTTTCTGGACGGCACAGAAATCAGCCAGCTACGCGAAGATGAACTTGCCCAGGTGCGCGGTCAGAAGATCGGCTTCGTTTTTCAGTCGTATCAACTCATCCCCACGCTCACGGCTCTCGAAAACGTTTTGTTGCCCTACGAATTGAATGCCAACGGAGATGGGCTGCGCCCGCGCCCGCACTTTGCTTGATTCGGTCGGTCTGGGCGATCGCATGCATCACTATCCCGTGCAGCTATCCGGCGGGGAACAACAGCGAGTGGCACTTGCCCGCGCTTTTGTTGTCGAGCCTCCAATCGTGATGGCGGATGAGCCCACAGGCAACCTTGACTCCACCAATGGCGAACATGTTCTCTCTCTACTCCTCGACAGAAATCGCGAGGCCGACCACCACACTTGTGCTGGTTACTCACGATCCTGCAATTGCAGACCGTGCGGACCGCCGTATTGTGTTGCGTGATGGGGTGATTCTTTCCGACGAGAGAAGGGTGCAGGCCTGAGATGATTACCGCGTCCAAGCCCGCATTGCCCTGGTCCGTAGCAAGCCGAATCGCCTGGCGCGAACTGCACGCGTCGAGAGCGAAGTTCTTCTTCGTTATCTTGTCGGTTGCCATTGGAGTGGCTGCCCTTACCGGAGTGCGGGGATTCAGCGAGTCCTTTCAGCGCACGCTCCTCGCAGAAGCTCGAACCATCATGGCGGCAGACCTTGCCGCAAGAATGTTCCGCCAACCGACCGCCGAGGAGCAAAAGAAGCTCGCTGCGCTGTCCACCCAGGGCGTTGAAGAGACCATTGTAACCGAGATGGTTACAATGGCATGGCTGCCGGAGAATCCGCAGCCTCTGCTGATTTCGTTGAAGGCAGTGGATCCCGCGCACTACCCGTTCTACGGCAAAGCAGTTCTTGATCCTGCGGGAAGTCTTTCCAGCGCTCTCACCGATGATTCCGTGTTTGTGGTTGACGATCTGCTGGTCCGGCTAAAAACTTCGGTCGGCAAAACCCTGCGCATCGGCAACCAGGATTTTCGCATCGCCGCAGTTCTTGTACGCGAGCCGGATCGGATGAGCGCGACCATGAGCCTGGGCCCCCGCGTGCTCATCAGCCGTGGAGGCCTGGCGCGGACCGGCCTGTTGCAGGCAGGAAGCCGCTCCGGCGAACGCATGCTGTTTAAGCTGCCTGCAACCGTTCCCGTTGAGTCGGTACGCAAGCAGATCGAACAGATCCTCCCAGACGCACAGGTCACCGATTTCCGCGAGAGCAATCCCGGCCTTGACGCAGGGCCTGGAGCGCTCGACCGGCCTGTTGAGCCTGATCTGCCTGGTTGCCATGGTGCTTGGCGCCATCGGTGTGGCCATGGCAATGCGCGCTCACTTGCAGCAACGCATCGACATTCTCGCCATCATGAAGTCGTTGGGCGCGCGCTCCTCGGACATCCTGCGTATCTATCTCTTTCAAACGCTGCTGCTGGGACTGGCTGGGGGCTTGCTCGGTGTAGTTGCCGGACTGGGCGTTGAGTGGGTCTTTCCGCTTGTGTTAGGGAAGCTGCTACCTATGCGCCCGCCGCTGCAATTCCCGTGCGCTCCATTTTTGCGGGCTTGGGAACCGGAGTTCTGACGACTCTCCTTTTCTGTCTTCCGCCATTGCTGGATATTCGGAACATTCGGCCCAGCCTGGTGCTGCGCCGCGCGGTGGAAGAGGGTGGCGGAGAATCGAAAACGAGCTTATGGAAGAGGATCTCGAACGGAAAAGCACAATTGGCAGCCATCGTAATCATTTTAATGGCGCTGGCTGGAATAGCGACTGCACTCTCTGACTCGGCAAAGGTAGGCAAGTGGTTCGCCGTCGGCCTGGCGGCGGCGCTCGTTGTTCTTCTGCTGCTCGCGAAAGCGACCCTCAGATTGCTGCGACACGTTTTGTCTCGTACGCGGCTCCGCCTGCCGTCAGCGCTGCGCCACGGACTCGCAAATCTCTATCGTCCCGGCAACCAGTCGGCGGCCGTCCTCGCGGCTTTGGGGACGGGCGTCATGCTGATACTCACTGTTTTCCTGATGCAGAAATCGGTGGTCCGCGAAATCCGTCTCACAGCTTCGCCTTCCACACCAAACGTCTTCCTCATCGACATCAGCACGCAGGAACTGAATGGAGTGCGCGACCTGTTGGCAAAGCAGCCGGGCGTTCGCGGCCAGTTGGAATCACTGCCGGTGGTATCCGGCAGAATTGTTTCCGTCGACGGTGTTTCCACTGATCAGTTAAAGCTGGAAAACTTTCCCAAGCGCCTGCTTCAGTCGGTAGCACTGACCTGGTCTGAGAAACAGCCGGAGGGAGCGAAAATAACGTCAGGCAAGTGGTGGTCGAGTCCCAAGGAGCCCTCGCTCGCGGTCAGTGAGCGACTCGCTCAGCGATTACACGTCAAGCCAGGATCCCAAATCACCCTGATGAGCGGGGAGAAGACCATTGAGCTCGAGTGTCCGCCATTTTCAAGAACGACGGCCAGCATGTCTACGGAAGGAGCGAGTTCATCCTCAACCCGAGTGCGCTGACTGGCTTCCAGTGGTATGGTACGGAGCCATACATGTGGATGGGCCTCTGGTGTCCGGCCATGCAGCGAGCGCTTTTTGCGGCGTATCCCACGGTGACTGTCATCAACATTGCAGATGTGCTCGACACCATCCAGGGCTTTGTGGGGCAGATTAACGGCGTCGTACGCTTTCTGGCGGGTTTCTCAATGCTCTCCGGAGCCATCATCCTGGCGTCGAGCGTTGCCAGCACCCGCTTCCGCAGGATTCGTGAAGTTGTCGTGCTGAAGACGCTGGGAGCACAGGCGGAATCACGTCGTAAAAGTCTTCAGCACGGAGTTTCTGGTGCTCGGACTTCTCGCCGGAATTGTGGGCGTGATCTTCGCGAATATTTTGTCGCGAGTGTTGCTACACCAAATGGAGGTGCCCTACCACATCGACTGGGCAGCCACGCTTTCAGGCGTCTTGTTAACGGCTATTCTGGCGATCGGTACGGGATGGATCGCAAGCTTTCATATCCTCGGTCAGAAGCCGTTGGAGGTGCTTCGGGAAGAGTAGGGAAGCCGTTGACCACACACACGCAACCACTTACTATGTTTAAGGAAGGTTGAAGCGTCCTTCGCTCCCCCTCCATTTTCATTTATTGCCCCCTCGTTCAATGGTAGGACAGCTGCCTCTGGAGCAGCATATCGGGGTTCGAATCCCTGGGGGGCAACCAGAAGTTGAATCTAAAGCAGTTCATTGCCGTCCCGTAAAGTCCGAAGAAGTACACTCAAAGCAGTCATAAGCGATTGATTAAAAGAGAGATACTCGTTTTGCGGCGTCCATCATGGTAGCATGAGAGCCAAACGAAACGGGGGATACCATGATCGACATATCCCCACATTTCGAACCTGAAATGGGGATACGGAGAGCGGGAAATTAGCCGTATCCCCAGAGATCACTCTTATGGCTCTCACGGATCTGAAAATAAGGTCGGCACAGAGTGTCACCAAACCCTACCGTCTCACCGATGGTCACGGATTGTTCCTGGTCGTTCAACCGAACGGGTCGAAACTCTGGCGTTGGAAATACCGGTTCCAAGGCGAATACCGGCTCATGGCCTTCGGAAGGTACCCAGAAGTCACCTTGGCCCAAGCACGCGCTAAGCACGCGATTGCCCGTTCCAAATTGCATGATGGAACCGACCCGATGGCGGAGCGGAGAGCCGAGAAGAGCGACGAACTGGAATCGAGAGGAAAGGCAAGAGCCGAAGCGAATGGGGATGTTGTGAACCCTTTTCGGGATGTGGCTGCGCGGTGGTTCGCGAAGTGGAGGGTCGGGAAGGTCGAGCGGTACGTGCTCAACACGGAACGTCGCCTTAACGACGACGTTTTGAGCAGGATTGGTAACCGACCAATCGCGGAGGTCAGGCCACCAGAGATCGCGAAAATGATTCTCGCTATTGAAGAGCGTGGCGCTGAGGACGTTGCCCGAAGAGCTCTGCAGACAACTCAACAGATCTTTCAGATACGCAATGGCTTTCGGACTTGCTGAACAAAACCCCGCGATGGCTTTTCGGCCCTCCGACATCCTCAAACAGCGCGTCACCACGAACTTTGCTCGTGTGGAAGTATCCGCACTACCCGACCTTTTAAATAAAATCGAATACTACGACGGCTCGCATTTCGTAAGGCTTGCATTGCAATTAATGGCGCTTGTTTTTGTCCGCACAGGCGAAATGATTCCGGCAAAGTGGTCAGAGTTTGATCGCAAGGAGGGAACTTGGAATATACCGGCGGACCGCATGAAGATGAGGCGGCCTCATCTCGTTCCACTTTCCCGACAGGCTTTGGGTGTGCTCGACGAACTCTGGGAACGTCGAAAGAATGATGTCTGGCTCTTTCCAGGTGAACGAACTTGTCCCCATATGAATAAAAACTCCATGCTCAAGGCCCTCGAGCGAATAGGTTTCAAGGGGCAGATGACAGGACATGGCTTTCGTGGATTAGCCTCGACCATTCTGAATGAGATGGGTTACGAGCGCGCACACATCGAGATGCAGCTTTCTCATGCTCCGCAGAATGAGGTCGAAAGCGCCTACAACAAGGCTCTCTATTTAACTCAGCGGCGGGTCATGATGCAGGACTGGGCTGATTTTCTCGACAAGACGAAAAAGTCTGGCAATAGCCCCGGCACTCTCACCAGTCCTCGCAGCCGTGTCAGAGAGCTGAGCGTGACGCGTTCACGCGATCAGCGGCCCACTGCTTAACTTCAGACCTTACCCATGCAACTGCGCGTGACCCGACCCGCACGGGCGCCGGGAAATTATTCTCGCGAATCAGCGCGTAGAGACTTGACTTTGACAGACCTGTAATCGCTTTGACTTCCGGGAGACGCAAGAAGGTCACGTCTTCCAAATTGCTCAACCACGATTTGATGTTGGGTTCTGCTTGCCTGAGTGGGCGAGGCATTTCCCTCGCTATCGATTGCTGCGAAGGAAATTGCTGACCACCGCTATTCTGGTGGGGCTGGCTAGTGGCTTCTGAATTTCGGACAAATGCGCTGGGCATGTTTCACCTCGTCGTTTATTGGGTTCGTTCGCACGGTTTCTAGCTCCTACTGCGTCTTTCAGGGGTATGAGAGATCACTGCAAGTCAGGGTTTGCAAACCGCTCACTCGCGAAGGAGGCTCTTTTCCTGCCTGTTCTTTCTGCGAAGAGACTGAACGGCTGACGACTGACAGTCCAATACTTTCTAGCTATGGCACGATAGCTTTCATCTATGGTGGGGAGTGAAGATGCTCCGCGCGAGAGATACGAGGTGCTCGATGACACGGAAGGATTCATTACGACACATATCCGTCACTCCGCCTTTGGAAGAATCGTGGTCTGATTCGGATGAGAAGTCCAAGACCTTTTATGTCATGGTTGATACCCTTCGGGCATCAGCTGGAAATGGTCGCGCCGTCAGAGTCATTTCCGGAATCGTGAGTCGCTTGAGGGTCCTCAGAACTGCATCACCTCGCGCCTCGGGAGGCTTTCTCCAGCCTGCGTATTCGAACGCGTTGTTCAGGTTTCGCAAAAAATTCAGTCGATCCGGATGCTCTTGGTGGAGGCAGAGGATGGGTTTCCACTTTACGCAGTGTGCACCATAGCTTCATTTATTACAATCAGATGGACAAATCAATATAAATCTTGATTAATCGTGACCTTGAGCGATAAAATGAACCTGAATCAAAGAGGTGGGGAAGATGGCAGCCAGTATTACCAAGAAGTTCACGCCTGAGATCGACGCCCAGCTCTACGAGGAGTTTGTTGCGGTTGCTGAGAAAAACGGGCAGACCAAGAGACATGTACTTGAACAGGCTCTCAAGTTCTATTTGCACAACGTTGTTCCTTCTCAGCACCTGGTTCGCCCTGAGGTGATGGATGCGTTCGAGCAGTCGGTTGCCCAGAACCGCGACTTGTTGCAGCGACTCGCCAAGTAAATGACGCATTACCTGACGGTGGCGGAAGTCTACCGAATGCAGCATCGGCTGATCGAAGTCTTCGGCGGCCTTTATGGTGTCCGCGATAAGGGTGCTGTGGAGGCCGCCGTTTTTCGTCCGCAAACCGGCTATTACGCCTCGATCGAAGAAGAGGCTGCCGCGCTGTTGGAATCGCTCGTCAACAATCATGGCTTTCTTGACGGTAACAAGCGCATCGCATTTACCGCCGCTGATGTTTTCCTGCGACGCAATGGTTTTTATATTGAGGTCGAGGGCCTGGAGGGTTACGCGTTTATCTCTGGCTCGATGGAGAGAGGCGAATTCCGTTTTGCCCAGATTCTCGACTGGATCCGAAAGCACATCAAGCAGATCGAGTGAATCGATAGTGTGTTTCGGATGTTGTTCTCAGGCTTCTCACCCGCACACCTTACTCTTGGCTTGACCACTTTTCGCGGTCGCTATCCCGCTTTCGACAGGGGACACCTCCCTAAGCCTGTCGAGGAGGAAAGCTCTAGGGTACGAGCAGGAGGACGTTCAACTTCAGTTGAACTTTCCCGCATAGTCTCGTACTTCCATAGACAGAAGCTATCGCACCATAGTTGAGAAGTATTGGACGAGAAAGTCTGCGCGCGTCTACCTTGCGGCTCATGACGGCAAAGCTCAAGCCGTCGGAGGTGCTCACGCGAGGAATAGTTCGAATGGGGTCTAACAGCCTCTACGAAGACGGCATGGCCAACTCCGAATCGGGATAATTCCCAACATGGTGCCAATTCGTCTGCCTGAACCCGTCGGCATCTCATAACAGTGGAATGAGCGATTCACAGCCTGAAGACACGCAACTTTATCGACACGCGCTGCTCTTTAGGAGTTCGTGGCACACAAATATAGCAGTGAGTTCGGCGAGCTTTCTTGACCGGGACCGAGATGAGAACTCTGGCGCAGAAGGCGTCTGCCGTCTTGTATCCCGCCGCTTGCTCGGTCACTGCTTCGGGGCCTATCCGGCGCCCTGCGGCAGCTTGCTCTTCTGCTTCGGCTTCGCCGCCCCTACGGGTTACGGTTTCCCTCCAGAGAAGCTTTGCGGAAGGGCAGATTACGCACAAACTTCTTGCCGGCCCCTCCGCAAATGCAGAGCTTCGGCGCTTGGGAGCCGGGCCCACTCGCTTGGCTTCGCCCTGTGTGACCCGAGCAAGATCGGGAAATTCAACAAAAGGAGACAAGATCATGTACCAGAACAAAGTTACCCTCATCGGATTCCTCGGCAATGATGCAGAAGTCCGCAGTGCAAACAGCCGCAGTTTCACAACCCTATCGATTGCTACAAGGTCCTCCTACAAGGACAAGAAGAGCACTGAGTTTGTCTCGCATACCGAGTGGCACCGTTGTGTGGTCTTCGGCAAGCTTTCGGAGTTTGCTGCCACTCTCAAGAAAGGCGCTCATGTCCAGATCGAGGGCGAGCTTCGCAGCCGCGAATACGACAGCAAAAAGACAGACTCCAAACAGCGCATCTGGGAGATTCGGGTTAGCTCCATCCTAAAGCTGGACCGCGCGGAGACGGCCACCCCGGAAGAGCAGGAGCACGACGATATCCCTGGAGAGGGAAGTGCCGCGTAGGCCTTCCTATCCAGCCGTGGAAGCCCGGCGTATCGCTGAATTTCCACCGGTCTGAGGTTTTGATTATGAGCGTTTTATTCGAGGTGCAACATGCTGCATAAAGAACCGATTGATGCCAGCACAGCCGCCGAATTCCTAAACCGATGTTTCTCGCCGAACGAAACGATTGCCATCGTTCTTCGCCGGGTTTCCCCAGCCAGGATCGTCCAACGAATCGTCACCTTGGAACGCGCGCTTCAGCCCCGGTACCTGACCTGGCTTGGACATGAAAACGCGGCCGGAGCCAACGTCTATGTGGCCGCTAATCCCCTGATCCCCGGCAGCCGGAAGCGGACCAAAGAGAGCATCGCCGGAGTCCGGCATTTGTACATCGATCTCGACACTGATGGGGAAGGGAAGCTGGCTGCTATTCGCTCCTCGAATACCGTGCCGAGCCCAACCGCAATCGTCTCGACTTCCTCGGGCAAATACCAGGCGCTTTGGCGGGTTGAAGCTATCTCGCTCGAGCAACAGGAAGGCCTGCTTAAACTGCTCGCCTTCACCTTCGGTGGAGACCCGGCCTGCACGGACTGCAACCGTGTCCTTCGCCTGCCCGGATTCCTGAACCAGAAGTACACTCCGGCGCACGTGGTATCGGTTGAATACCCCAGCGAATCGACCTCGCATCCCGAGGACTTTAACCTAGCCAATCCGATGCCTAATCCGGACGTCTTTCGGGTGCCAATATCACACGCGAAGCCGACCGGAAAGCACTCCAATTCCGAGCAGGATTGGGCCTGGATCATCCGAGAATTAGCCAGCGGAAAGGACCCGGTTAAGCTGACCCGAACGCTGACTGAAAGGCGCTTGGAAAAGTCGAATCCCGTGTACTACGCGCAGCGAACCGTGGACGTCGCATCAGCCTGGCTTTGGCTTCGGGATGGCCTTCCAATCGTAGATGTCTTAACGATGCTTGAGGTTCGCCGCCGGTTCCAGATTCCCGACCAGTTTTGCTCTGCTCGAGCGCATGAGATCGCGTTCACAGCGCAGAGCATGATAGCCCGCAAGAAGTTCGCCTGATCTTAGACCCAAAGGAGGTTCGTTTATGCCGTTGATTGAAGTCACTCAAAGCCAGCGTTTGAGCGCCACAATACGCTTGGGATCATCTACAGCAAAGCTGGTCGACCAGTACGCCGCGTTTGTTCACGGATCGGCCGACGATGTCATCGATAAGGCGCTCAACTACGTGTTCGCCAAGGACGGCGACTTTCAGGAGTATCTGAAGTCCCCGAAGTCAGCGAACGTGTCCCAGTCTCTGCGGGTGCGCAGAATCGGAGCGGAGCCAGTAGCCAATGGCAAGGCACCCGTAGGCGGGGTGGAGACACGTCGTGAGCCATCTCCGAAGGCGTCGTTGGCACCTGAAAATACCCCTTCGGTGCTTCGCACCGGATGAACTGTGACACTCCACCCCTGAAAGGGTTGCGTTTGGAACCTTTCGGTTCCATTCGGAATCACTGCGAGGAATCAATGAGATGCGACTTTCGCGGTTCCACCCGGAACCGGTGTTTCTTGCGTGAAATCGGAGAAAAGAATGACAGACAACACAGTAGATACGGGTGTAGGTTTTCGGCGAATCAAGGGACGCGAACCCCGTACTCAGAGCATTGCAACGCGGTTCACTCGATCCGAAGAACAGGTGTTGCTGAAGAGGGCTGAGGCGAATGGCCAGAATCTCCGTGAATGGGCGCGCGACGTTCTGCTACGCGTCGCCGTCAACGAGAGCCGCGTCGAGATGGAGATGCATATCTTCACCGAATTGGTCGGTATCCAGATGCTCCTAATGAATGCGCTCGACCCGCTCTTGCGGGGTGAGACGATGGCCCAAGAACAACTCGCTGCCCTCTACCGCCGAGTCCAGACAACAAAGGCCGCGCAGGCCCAAGAACTCCTGACAAAGCGCAATCTGAAAAAGGAGAAATGATGATGGCGACCGTTCAATGGGGACGTAAAGAGGCAATTATCTGGTCGCCGCGAGGCTACGAGTACACCCTGGGACGGTCTCTTCGCGTTCATTTGTCGTGGGCGACACCCGACAGCTTCAAGTCGAACATCATTCGCCAGATGCTTTCCGAATGGAGTTCCGCGGGGACAGAGCCATTGTCTTAGATCGGGATGTGATTTTGTAAAGCAGTTCGACAATCCACATCAAGAAGACATCGTTCTCAGACCTCTTGATGCTCGAATGCCATGTTGGAATCCGTCCAAATAGCTGCGCCGAGAGATTCTGCGATTAACTATTCCACCCGAGTTATTGCAGCGCAACTGCAGAGTTCCAAGAGAATTTATCCTCGGGTTAATCCAGCGGTTTCGCTTCCACCGCACGGTCGCTCTCGCGGCAAGTGCCGAGCGGCAACTGCCGCAACCGCGGCGACACTCTTCAGATTAGATGGTGCCGAGAATCTACGCATCTGCTTTGGATTCAGCCTCACTCTCTTTCCATGACGATTGGCGGGTCAGTCACGGCGCTGACTTGGAATGATGCAGCACATCAACTGAAGCACGAGGGAGCGCCAGCGTGGACTGAACCGGATGCATCCGTCGTGAAAATAGTAGGCAGGTAAATAAGCCCAGACTCTGTACATGCCTCTCGATCGCCTCGATTCGGTTCTCACACTATTACACCGACCGGCAGATGAACTCGGCGAAAGCTGGCGGATCGATTACAGCCAGCGACATTCACACCGATCGCTGAGCTACCTGACACTAGAAGGATTGGCGACTAGACTCTCACTAGCCTGGGCTAACCGAAGATGCAGTCAGAATTGCACCGGCAGCCCGCTCGCGAGGTAAACCTATGAAGCGTGCTCTCAAACTGCAACGTAGCGTTTCCATCTTATTTGGATTTTCATTGTGGCTAGCTTGCTCCACCCCAACGTTCGAAGCAGCCGCGAACGGTCAAAATGCCGATCCTGTTTCCATGGCCGAGGAAATGGTGAAACACGGTGGCTCGACGAGGCTCTTGGAATATTGAATCCGCTCAGTTCACTCAATCCGGAGCCCAAGGACAGGATCATCTGCGGGGAATGGTGCTGTACCAGAAGGGCAATTTCCATGATGCGGCCAGTGCTTTCGCAAACGCGGCAGAGCAGGATCCGAGCAATCTCGAAGCCATGAAAATGGAAGGCGCGAGCCTGTTCCGCATGGGCCGGTCCGCAGAAGCGATTCCCTTACTCGAGAAGGCCAAGAATGCGTCGCAGCGGCTGAATGTCGATCCCCAGTACGTACTGGGGCTTTGTTACCTGGATACAAGCCGGTATGACGATGCTCGCCATGCCTTCGCAACCCAGTACGATTTCCCGCCGGACTCCGCGCAAGCGTACCTGCTGGAAGGACGACTGCTGATCCGTCGTGGATACCTTCCTCCCGCAGAGAAGGCGACCCTCAAGGCGCTCGAACTCAAGCCGGATCTGCCCTTGGCTCACCTGCAGCTAGGCCAAATCGCCTTGACTCACAATTACCTGCCGGAGGCCATTTCGCAATTCATCTCTGAACGAAACTTAAATCCGATGTTCGGTACTGTATATGAACGATTGGGAGACTCTTATCTCCGCAGCGCAGACTACGCGAACGCTCAGAAGGCGCTGGATCGCGCAATTGTGCTCGAACCCACAATCAATATCCCGTACATCCTGCTAGGTAAAGTGATGTTGGAGCAGGATGACGCGCTCACGGCAACGATGTACCTGAAGCACGCACTCGAAATCGACGATAAGAATTCGATGACGCACGCGTTGCTTGGGCGAGCCTACCGTTCGTTAGGCCGGACGGAGGACGCAGAAGCTGAACTCCGAACTGCGGCTAAACTTCAGCAAGCGGCGCCGACTTCGGATCAATCCAAATAGGATCGAGAATTCTAGCAACAACATTTCGGCAACTATTTGAGCGAACGCTCCATGCGGCTGGGTAACACTGCAAACCTTCACGCTAGAACACGGATTCAATTCCGTCCGGGACGCCAAGTGAGGTTCGCCGCCGGTTCCAAATTCCTGACCAGCTTTGCTCTGCCCGAGCGCATGAAATCGCATTCACGGCGCAGCGCATGATCGCCCCAAAGAAGTTCGCCTGATTTCAGCGATCAAGGAGGTTCGTCTATGCCGTTGATTGAAGTCACCCAAAGCCAGTATGTGCGCGCCACAATACGCCTCGAATCAGCCACGGCAAACCTGGTGGATCAGTACGCCGCCTTTGTCCAGGGATCGGCAGACCATGTCATACCCCAGCCGATTTAGGCAGTACACCTGATTGAACCTCAAGGGCCATACTTGCAGCTCCACCTAAAACGAATACTTAAGAGCAAACTGGATAATACGCGGGTTGTTTGTAGTTGAGGTTATAAGTCCGAAGGCGCCACCTGCTGCGACATTGGTGATAGGTCCTCCGAAATTTGCAGTGTTCGTAAAGTTGAAGAACTCTGCGCGAAACTGCAATGCGCTCCACTCTCTGATAGGGAAATTGCGCTGCACGGCCAAGTCGATATTTCTCTGGTTGGGAGCCCTCGTAATTCCAACGCCGCAGTTACCGAACCCGGTGCCGTCGCCTATGGTTGGTGGGGAAGTAAATGCTGCCGGGTTGAGATAGCCGTTGATGCGCGAGTAGACTGAGCCCGACGTCGCCGGATTTCTACCAGTACATTCTGCGCGCATGAAGCCTGAGAGGTTGCCATACACGCTGCCCGCATTGGTGTCGATCGCGGTCACTGGAGTTCCGGATTGCGCTACCGCGATAGCAGACACTTGCCATTGAGAGAGACTGCGTCTTATAAACGCGGGACCTTCGGTGAGCGGAGGTGGAGCGTAGACGATGCGAGAGAACCGCGCGCTGAGAGCGGTCGAAATCGCTTAAGCCCCAGGCTTGCCGAGGATTCGTCTGGTCGTTGGTGAGGAAGCCGAGTTCGAAATTCGAAAGCCCTCCGGATCCGCTCAGGCTATCGAGATTCTTCGACCACGTATAACTACCCAGGAATTGAAGCCCATTCGAAAGGCGACGCGTTAAGCTCGTCTGGAGCGAGTTATAGTTGCTGTCAAACGTTGTCTGGCAGCTATAAGAGCCAGGTGCGATCCCGGTAAACGGCAGTCGTTGGACTACGTTCTCGTTTGTGTTTGTAGTCTCACCATTTACAGGGTTTTGCTCGCTGGCCAGCAGCGCTTGATTGAATTCGAGACAGCCAGGAACGTGCGTGGACTTTGCACCTACGTAACCTACCTCCCATAGCAGGTTTTGTGTCAGCGCAACTTGAAGATTTAGGTTGTACTGCTGCACGTAAGGATCCTTGAGCCTTGGAGAAATTGCGGCAAGGGAAAGGCCTCCGCCGGGCACTCGAGGGAGAAATATTGGAAAACTCGAGTTAGGAGGAAGTGTGGGGTTATAAGGCTCGGCGAGCGTCGCCCCGCCATTTTGCACGCCTGCCAAAGACTGTTTGAAGGAGAAGGGAGGCTGGCCGACGGTCTGCTCTGCAAGGTCTCCAGACATGCGGTCGAAGTAGATGCCATAGCCGCCGCGCAAAACGACGGACGGATTATTTGGCATCCGAACTGCGAAGCCGATGCGTGGCGATAAGTCAGTATAGTTAGTCGCCCACATACCATCGTGCGGCGACTTGATAACTCCGGGAGGTAGAGTGCCCTCGTAGTTTCCCGGAACCACGAAGCCGCTAAGCGTACCGGATGGTGGAGCGTCCGGTGTTGCTATCGCAGTATCAAAGGTGGGCAAGCGGCCATTTAGTTCCGATGGGGGCCCGAATATTTCATAGCGGAGCCCTGCGTTGATGGTGAGCCATGGTTTTGCTTTGAAGTTATCCTGAATGAATGCGGCAAAGTCCTTGTAGCGCTCGTCTTTGCGGAAGATGCCCGAAGATCCAGTCACAGAATAAACATTGCTGATGGTGCTGCCATTTTGTTCGGCACTTTGGCCGAGAAGGAAATCGGGAAGACTCCTTAATTCCAGGAATCCATCACTCACGTAGGGGACGTTGACATCAACCTGGTGATATTTCCCTTCCGCGCCGAAGCTGAGACTATGCCTGCCGCGAGTGAGTGACACGTTGTCTTGCAGGACGTAGGTATTCGTGTTCTGCCAGTAGAAGGGCTGCCCTGCGGTGCCGATGGTGAACAGCCCATCGATGGTGAGGCCGGGAGTCTGCGGCAATCCAGATGGAGTGGCCATACCGACATCAGCAGCGTTGATGGGTTGAGCGATAACGGCGTCCCCGTCGAATCGCATGTAACCGAATCGCGCGATGTTCACGAGGTTAGAGCCGAATGTTTGAGTGTCAGACAAGACGAACATGTCATTCTCGTCCAACTCATTCGTTCCCCATCCGGGTACGTTTGCTCCGAACGGCGAGAAAGGTTCAACGGTCGGAGCGTGCGAGTAAAAGAATCGGCCGCTCAGCAGATTCCGCGGTGAGAAAGCATGGTCGATGTTGAGAGTGAATTGATCTTCGCGATAGTCAGCGGGTATAGAGTAGGTGGACTCTCCAATTGGAAGTTGCTCTGGATCGACGGGGAAATTTGTCTGGGGGCTGGGAATCGCATACTCTCCATTCTTCAGCTTGAAATTAAGGAAGGACAAGGCAACCGGGTTGATATTGGAACCATCGCAGGCGATCTGCTTACCTCCGGCGAAGGTGAGATAGCCTGGGTTGCCGGGGTGATTCTCGGGACAGAACTGAGCGCCCAAAGCTGCGGCAGAACGATCGCTGCCAATCTGAGGAAGGATGGCGGTTACTAGTGAGAGAGTGGAGCCGCCGTTCCCTCTGGATGGTTCCCTGGTATCCGCCGAAGAAGAAGGTCTTATTTTTGCGAATCGGGCCGCCAAACGTAAAACCGAACTGATTCATTGGAGATTATTCGCGGTTGTCTTATTGCCGTTGGCAGAGACGTTTCGATTGTTTCTTCCGCGCTGCAGCGTTGGGCAATTGACGACGCCAGGCGACAGGGCCAGCGTTTGCGTGTAGTTGCGATTGGCGCGGAAGTGCCAATGGTTCGATCGTCGACCGCTCGTCCGAGGGCTGCACTCTCGGTTTGAAGAGCCAAGATCCGGAACACTGGACACCTGCACCGTCTCATCCGTTTTCCCTATCGCGAGTTTCAGGGCTCAGAGTTGTGGTTTCACTGGGGACGACGCGGACCGAATTAATGAGCTTTCGCTGGAATCCGCTTGCCTGCAATGAACGGAGTAAGTCCCGGAGACAATAGGGAGAAGCGGAATGTGCCTCCCGTCGAGGTAATGACCGCTCGCGTGTAAGAAGCGTCCCCTGATTGATAACGGTCACATTAATTTTCGGGAGAACGGCTCCATCAGGATCGGTCACCGTTCCAGTAATCGCCCCCGTACCGGGGCTCCCGCATAAAGAGTGGTGGCGGCTACCAGAATAATCAAGAGCGCTCTGAATGAAGTTGTTCGAAATTGCATCATCGCCGGTCTCGCAATCAGGTGACAAACGTTGAGACCGAGTATCGATGACTTTCTGTCTTGTGTTTGTCACTCATTTGTCGAATCCTGTCATTAAAGGGGCGGCCAGTGTTTCCATGGGCAGAAAGCTTTGTGAGCAACGGACCTTGTTCTTACTGTTCGTCCTCAAAGCAGAAGTGAAGATGTACACAGTCGTTGTGCATATTTCGATTTGTGACAAAGCAATGACATCAGAGTGACAGAAACAATTAACCCATTCCCTATGCTCGCCCCAATAGCCGTTTGCGAGATGACGGTGGCGACGCAGTTTCGTTGGCTTGAATCATCAACAGGGATGTTGCGAAGACATGTTCAATCGGCTCACAAATCCGGGCTCTTTCTACTCGTGATCGCGTGCCAACTAACGCCACAGTTACCTCTGTCAGCGGAAGATGTGGATAACCACGCTGGATATGTGCCGCTCATTTCCGGGGGCGCGGGTTACATTCAGAATTTGAATGGTGGAGTTACTTCACTCGAACCGCAAATCAATCCTGTGTTGCTAGTGCCTTTCGGTTCACATGTATTACTTGAATCGCGAGTTGACTTCACGGGATTCTTCCAGCATGAACATCAAACTTATGGGTCGTTCACTGGGAAGGTCTTTAAGACTGTTGAATTCGCGCAGTTGGATTGGTTCGCGAACACCCATGTAATTGCAACGTTTGGCAGATATCTGCTGCCCTTTGGAATGTACAACGAGCGGTTGCAGCCAATTTGGATAAAGAATCTTCAGGATTCTCCAATAACGGCAACGATAGGAACGCGTTCAAGTGGTGCAGGCACTGGCCCAATGGCTCGCGGAGTCATATGGCAGACGCCGAGTTTAAGCGCTCAATACTCGGCGTATTACTCGATGCCAAGCGACGTGGAGCAGATGGGATCCTTACGGCTCGCAGGTGGGGACGGGAGTTTCTTTTGGACGAAGCCGCGGCTGGAAGCGGGCGGCTCCTACCAGCGTGTCCTACAGGACCGCCATATAAATAATGGGGCGGCTTATGTCTCATGGCAGCCTCGCGATACTCATATCGATGTAAAGGCGGAGTACGACTACAGCTATTACGGAAACGGCTATTGGCTGGAGTCGGCGTATGTTCTGGATCGCGCGGAGATTCCGGCGTTCTTCCGCCGGACACAACTGGTCGGGCGCATACAGCAATTCGTGCCGCTCCACGGCGGGGGAAACTCACTGCCGAGAGTGAATCAACAACGATTCGATGTCGGATTGAACTACAACGTTCGTGACAATCTACGAATGGTTTCAAGTTATGCCAGAAGTTTCAGTTCGCAGGGAGACGCGAACGTTTGGAATATTGGCTTCACGTACCGCTTTACTTTGCCGTTATGGCCGGAGAAGAAATAATGAGGCAACTATGTCTATGCGCATGTCTAGTGATGTTGCTGAGCGGCGTGTTGATGGCCGCTGCTCAATCGAAGACGAGCGATTCGCCACAGGTGGCCGCTAAGGGCAAACAGGAACCGGCATCGGACAACAGTGCGCAAGCTGACCGCGGCGAGCAAGTATTCACAACGAATTGTGTCCGATGCCACACGCCTCCTGGGGGACTTGCACCTCGAATCACGGGAACGGTGGTTATGCACATGCGGGTCCGCGCCAGATTGTCGCGCGAGGATGAACAGGCGCTGTTGAGGTTCCTCGCACCTTGAAGATCGAAGAACATGAAAAACACATTGATACCTCACGAATCAAACCGTTGCAAGAGGAGTTGTAGTTCAGATGAAGAATCGTCCTGTCGCCACCTCATTGAAAGTGCTCAGCCTGATGTTGCTGCTTTTCGTATTGGATTCGGCTCAGGGGACGAATCGTTCGATTGAGATTCGTGCAAAACGTTTCTCATTTTCTCCATCCGAGATCACGATTAACAAGGGAGAGACAGTCACGCTCGAGCTTACTTCGGAGGATGTTCCCCACAGCCTCGTGATCAAGGCTTTTGGCATCAATCAATCCATAACAAAAGGCCATATTTCAGAGGTCACTATTACCCCAACTACCGCCGGCGACTTTAAAGGTCAATGCGGAAGGTTCTGTGGAAGCGGTCATGGGTCGATGGTGTTCACCGTTCATGTAAAGGATTGAACGATGCGGCGACTGTTTATTCCCCTTATCGCGTCGATCATTTTCTGGAGTTCGGTGTTGGGCTGCAAAGCGACGCCGCCAGGAAAGCGAGAAACGAAGGCGATGCAGTGGACGAAGCATCACCTTACCGTGGGTTACAAGGACGTGAAGAACCCGGTGAAGTTCAGTCCAGAGTCAGTACACGCTGGTAAAAACGCTTTTGGCTCGTACTGCTATGTGTGCCATGGGCTGGATGGGCAGAACACAGGCGTTCCATTCGCATACAACATGTCGCCTCCGGTTACCTTGCTAAGCGACCCGGACGTTCAGAGTTACAGTGACGGTCAACTGAAGTGGATTATCGAGAACGGAATTGCGCCATCGGGAATGCCGGCATCACGCGGAACTCTCAGCGACGATGAAATGTGGGCGATCGTTGTATATCTCCGACATCTTCCTCCTGCCGGCAGCCTTGGTGAGCCGCGTGCGTATTCTGGCGAGGAAGACACTGACGCAAGGAAATAGGAAAGCGATCGAAGGAATCGGGTCTGGCTGGAAAGACGGTGGAGGAGAGAGACAGCATGCCACAGTTGGATAACCTGGAAGGTCATCGAACCATGGAACATAACGGCGATCCACTGTTAGCGAAGGCGCAACTTACGCTGCGAACGATTTATTTTCCTCTTGGCTTTCCCGTTGAGGTGGCGTCCAACTCACCCGAAATCATGGAGGCTGCACGGCAGAGTTGGGGTCGCTTTCAGTTTCGATTTCCATTTCCTCCACTCTTGCTCCGAATGGGCGTGAGCGGCGGAGGAATGATAGAAGAAGTTCCTCCGCCCCCTGTAAACCGCTTGCAATGGAACATCCTTACCAATATCGCGGACGGCCGGAATTTCGTTGTGACCGATCTCGAAAAAGGGCGCTCGATGGGATGGGTAACGCGAGCGACATTGGCATCACCGATGTACCTGCGGTACTTTTTTCTGGAAGCAGCAGCGTTGTCAATGGTGTCTGTTCTGCGAGCGGCGCCGGTCCATGCAGCTTGCGTAGCATGGCAGAATCACGGCGTGTTGCTTTGCGGCGATTCGGGCGCGGGAAAATCTACTCTCGCGTTTGCTTGCGCTCGCTCGGGCTGGACCTATATATCGGATGACGCAACTTACATCCCGCTGAATCGAAGCGATCGTCTTGTCGTCGGCAATTCCCATCAGATTCGATTCCGACCGTCAGGCGCCAGTATCTTTCCTGAACTCGAAGGACGCCCAATTACTCCGCGAGCAGCAGGCAAGCCTTCCATCGAGATTCCCATCTCCGAGTTTCCCGGAATCGTAGCGGAGGATTCCTGTGAAGTTCATATTATCGTCCGTCTTAGCCGAAGGGAGGGTAAGAATTCAGAATTGGTAAGCGCTCCAAAGGGTTCATTTGAGAATTCGTTCCGTCGCGATTTGATACCGTCTACCGAAATGCGTAGTTCACACGAAAATGCGATCCGACGCATCGTTGAAGCTGAGACGTATGAACTTCGTTACAGCGATCTGGATTGGGCCGTGGATCGTCTCCAGCGGCTAGTGCGTACAGGAAGGTAGGCCAATGGCTCCGAGCTTCATCGACGAACGTGCGTACAACATTCAAATTCCGCCGGAACTTTCCGGTTTGATGGCGGCGCTGCGAATGCAGAATGGAAGTACTGAGGCATTGCAACATCTGCCAGACGATAAGTGGCGTGAACTTCTCGATTTCAGTGACTTGTCGCACATGACGCTTACGCTTTCGCAGGTGCCCGAACCGCGATTTCCGAACTGGGTAACTGAGAGGTTGAGAAGGAGTGCTCTTCAAAGCGCACAGAGGTATGAACGCGTTAAGTCAACCTACATCGAAGCCGGGGCTGCGCTCGATGATGCGCAGGTCGAACACATTGTGCTCAAGGGATTCACGCAGTCGCCACATTACGTGAGCAACCCTCGGCTTCGATTGCAGTCGGATCTGGATTTCTTCTGCCAAAAGGAAGATATCGAACGTGCAAGGGTTGCGTTGGAGGCCATTGGGTACGAGTCAGACAAATCTGCGCACAATGGGCGAGCCGATCATCTTCCGGCATTGGTTCGGCCTGGTTCATGGCAATGGCAGGGAAATCACTATGATCCTGCGATGCCGTTGTCCATCGAACTGCACTTCGTGCTGTGGAATGAGGCCCTGACATTTCTTCCCATCCCTGACATCAAGTGCTTCTGGGAACGCCGGATATTCAGAGTGGTGGATGGCGTGGCATTCGCCGGACTGAGCGATGGAGATCATCTCGCTTACCTGGCACTTCACATTCTTCGGAATATCGTAGCCGGAGATTGGGTGATCCACCACGTTTACGAGTTAGCGAATTTCCTGCACAACCATGCTGAGGACAAAGAATTTTGGCAGTGCTGGAAACAGACGTATAGCAAGAGATTACGGATGATGGCATCAATTGCCTTTGTTCACGCTGGGTGCTGGTTCGATTGCAAAATTAATGAACAAGTGGACGCGGAGATTGATCAGCTGCTGCCGGAGGAAATCAAGTCGTGGCTACGAACGTTCGCCGGGTCCTCCCTGGAAGGAATGTTCCGGTTGAATCGAGATTGTGTTTGGCTTCATACGGGCTTGCTTCAGTCTTCGAAGGATAAGCGCCGAGTGATATCCAGGGCATTTATCCCCAATCACATTCCCAAGAAGAACTCCGCAGCTATCTCCATGAACCTAAGGAGAACTATCAGGCCCAGAAGTGAGAACGCGCAGCTTCAATATCTTTTCTATTTACGATCACGTGTAGCGAGCCACTTGACGATGGTGTCGACCACGCTCTTCCGGAGAATCGGCTGGTGGTTCTCAGAGAAGCAGTTGGGCAGACAGTTCTGGACATTTTTGATCGCCTCTTTTTTTTTGACTTGGGCCTGTCAATCTATTTCTTCCTTTTCAATTTATTTCTGATGGACCATGGCTACTCGGAGAAGCGTTTAGGTCTGATCACGAGTGCGATGGCCGCGGGAAATTTGGCAGGCGCCATCCCGGCAGGTAAGTTTATTCAGAAATGGGGTCTTCGGCCTACCCTACTCTTTTGCATCGTGCTAGCTAGTTCGGTATTTTCCGCGCGGGCAATCTGGCTCGGATTTGCTGCTCAAGTTACATTGGCTTTTGTTTCCGGAATTGCGCTCTCAATGTGGGCGATTGGAATTGCTCCAGCGGTCGCACAACTGACTGAAGAAAAACACCGCCCATTTGCGTTTAGTCTCTTTTTTTCACTTGGGATTGGTGTTGGAGCGATTGCAGGAATTGTGGGAGGTCGACTTCCGGGTCTTCTTAAGACACACACTGCAACAACGCCTGTGGTGAATCTGGAACAAGCGGTCTTGTTACTTTCCTGCGGAGTGGTCGCGATAAGCCTTTGGCCTGCGATGAAATTGAGGCTTGTGCATTCTGTCCTTCCTGCTAGGTCAGGGCCTCTGCTCTCTCCTTTCCTGTTGCGCTTTTTGCCAGCCATCGCGGTCTGGAGCCTGGTGACTGGCTCGTTCAGCCCTTTCGCTAACGTTTACTTTTCGCGGCACCTGCACATGGCGCTTCCTGAAATTGGAACGGTGTTTTCCTTCTCGCAGTTGGCCCAGGTGGTCGCGGTTCTTGCAGCTCCTTTTGTACTTCGAAAGTGGGGCATGATAACTGGAATAGTTTCCATGCAGTGCGTGACGGCACTTTGTCTATTTTCCCTGGCGATGCTGCATCTGCCGGTCGAGGCTGGGCTTGTCTACATCGGCTTTACGGCTTTTCAATATATGAATGAACCGGGAACCTACAGCCTTCTGATGAACGGTGTAGCTGAGGAAGAGCGCGGTGGCGCGGCGGCATCGAATAGCCTCGTTGTTTCATCGATGCAGATGATTGGCGCGGCACTGGCGGGGGGAGTCTTTTCAAGGTTTGGTTATACTTCGTCGTTGACTGGAATCGGAGTTATAGCACTGATAGCTGCGGCCTTATTCTGGTTCCTACTTGCCAGAGCTGGAACACTCAACGAGGTGTAATTAACGAGAGATGCGTCGGTTGCGAAAATGTGGGGATGCCGTTGAGCATCCCCGCATTTGTACCAGGCATATTGGGGTGGCTTTTATTGAGCGCTCCCTTGTGGATTCTTCAAGGCGGTGAGACTACCAAAAAGGCCATTCGCTTCGTCATCGGGTCCAGCGGAGAAAAATAGAGTAGTTGAGGGGCCGCCAGTGGCAGGGGCATCGCTACCGAAGGAGAGAGCCCAAAGGCCGTCGATAACAATCGGCGCGCTCTTCGCGTCTCTCACAAAGTCCTGGAACCTACCCGTTATCGGATCGAACGCCGCAATTTGACCGCTGCCGAAGTTTCCGACCAGGATTTGGTGGCTGAATGGGCCGAAGTCGGAGGGAGCTTGCGCGAGTCCCCATGGCGCGTTGAACCAACTCCCGCGTTCAAGTTTCATGAGAAGTTGTCCTGTGGGGGAGTAGACGTTCACGAATCCGATCCCTGCACCGGGAACCTCATCATGTTTCTGGGCGTCCTGCTTAGCGTAAGCTACGTAGATATTTCCGCCGATGTTCTGGACGTTGAAGGGCGCATATCCTGCCGGGATATTTTGCGCAAAGTTGTTTTCAAGAACCATTGTACGGTGGAAATGTGAGTCGAATATTTCGACCCTGCCTTGGCGGAAGTCAGCTACGTACAGGTAATTGTGGGTTCCCCGTACGGCGCCGTTGATAGTAGCAATCGTCATCCCCTTGAAGACCGACTTACTTTTCTGATTGACCAGAATGACAGCATCCGTTGGCTTGACCTTTGGGTTCCAACCGCTAATGACGCCATCTTCACTCACGAACATAAAGACGGCAGGCATTCCCGGTACGATCTCGAATTCGGTACTTCCGTTGAAGACGGTGCCTGTGGGTGTGCCTGTTGAGGAGACATTAGGGTCGGATGGAGGAATCTTGACCACGAGGGGGACAATGTTCCCGGTCGCGCCATAGAGGGTAGAAACTCCCATGCCGTTGTCTGCTACCCACCAGGGGCTTGTGGAACTTCTGGAAAGGCCCCATGCATTTACAAGATTTGGGTCGGTTACAGCGGCTTTGCCCGGGAGGTTCGATACGAGGTTCGTCTGTTGATACTGGTTTGAAGCAAGAATTGGCGCCATAGCGTTCGGTTGAGCCGCTTGAGAGCCATCTTCCGCAACGGCGGCTCCGATTATCGAAACCATCGAAAGCATGAAAACTGCTGCGCGAATTCGACGTTGAATCCGATTCTGGTACATTTTGATTCCTCCATTTGCAGTACTGCGCGAGGATGCCGGCGACCGTGGCTGGCATCCGTTTTGTGGCTGGTGAAAACCTTAGAGAATTGAGATGGCTGCCATGTCAGGCAAATGTCACCAGATTGTCATTTCCGGCCTATGGGGATGCGACTTGTCGAAAAAAAGTCGAGAATATGAAAAGCGATTGAGGAGAACTCATTGACTTTGGATTTCAGTCCCAGCAACGGTACGGTTCTGGTGATCGAAGACGATCCCAGGATGCAGAAGGTTCTGAAGCGCCTTTTTGCGGCGGAGGGCTACGCCGTAGAAGGCGCTGCCGACGGCAAGCTAGGAATTGATGCCTTCCATTCGCTCTCACCATCCGCGGTTGTTCTGGATTTGATGTTGCCGGGGGTACCGGGCCGAGAGGTCTGCAAGCGGATCAAAGGTGCGTCGCCAAATACACCGATCATCGTCGTGAGCGCGGTGACCGAAGTCGCGGATAAGGTCCTGTTGCTTGAACTTGGCGCGGATGATTACGTGACAAAGCCATTTAGTCCACGAGAGTTGCTGGCCCGTGTTCAGGCGGCCCTGCGGAGGACGAGCAAAGCCACCCGTACGGCAACCGTTGCGTTTGGCGTTTGCGAGGTCGATTATTTACGCATGTCCGTGCGCAAGTCGGGTCAAAATGTGGCACTGACTGCACATGAGTTCAAGCTATTGAAGTTTTTTCTGGAGAATCCCGAGCGGGTTCTGGGCCGGGAAGAACTACTGAATGATGTATGGGGGTACAATTTTTATCCCACAACCCGGACGGTAGATAACCAAATATTGAAGCTGAGACAGAAACTTGAAGTGGACCCGAGCAATCCCCTTCATTTCGTTACGGTTCATGGTGCAGGTTACAAATTTGTCCCCTAAACGAATTCCCGACGTGGCGAAAGACCTCACGTTTCGGCAGGTACCATGTCACCGATAAGAATGCGACTGATGCTGCTCGTACCATTGCTGCTTGTTTCCGTGGGCCTGACGGCGGCAAGTCTTATGGTGGTGCGATCGTGGATGCAGCGGCAGATGGCGGAAACGCTTGCGTCTGACGTATCGCACTCCGTAGCTACCTTTCAGAATCTGCAGCATCAGCACCGCCAGATGTTGATGCGTGAAGCGTCTCTTCTTGCCGACCTTCCCAGCCTGAAGGCTCTGATGACGACGAGGGACCGTCGAACAATCGAAGACGGCGGGCAAGAATTCTGGAAGGTGAGTGGCGCGGACCTCTTTGCGCTGACGAGCCCCGATGGAGATGTGCTTGCGCTCTACGCTGACTCTTTAAACGGTAAGAATCGAAAGCAGTACACCCCGGCTGAACTGACGCAAGCGCGCCTGGCACTGGAACTTGCCCTGCAACGCGAGAACAATCCTCATTTTTTGGTGCTTGATGGGCGGCTCTTCGAGTTCACTTTTGAGCCACTCTACTTCGGTAATCGGGCGACCGGACAGTTGCTGGGTTACGTAGTTATCGCTTATTCCGTTGACCAAAACCTGGCACACGAAGTTAGCGAGTCTGCGGCGGCAGAAGTTGCCTTTCTTGCGCACGATACCGTGGTTGCCAGCACGTTGAACCTGCCGCAGCGATTGGAATTACAAGCTAATTCGCACGCGCTGCAGAAGGCGATGCATGTTGACAATCTGTGGCTGGAAGGCGAGCAATTCAGTGCCGTGACCATCCAACTTGCTCCAGGCGCCAACGAGGGCATTCAGCTCGTTGTATTGAAAACGCTACGGCAACAGAATGAACTTTCTCAGAGACTCAATCGCCTGTTTCTCGGGCTCGGAGCCGCAGCGTTATTGGTGGGAGCTCTTCTTTCGCTCTTCATATCGCGGACGGTGACGCGACCGCTGGAGTCGCTGGCTTCAGGCGTTCGCGCTTTGGGCACGGGAGACTTCACGTATCGACTCCCACGCACGGGCGCTTTAGAGGTGCGTGAGCTGAGCACTGCCTTTGGAAGGATGCGGGACGAAATTCGCGAGGCACAAAAGAAGCTCATTGAAAGCGAGAGGCTCGCGACGATTGGGCGAATGGCCAGCTCTGTCTCACATGATCTTCGCCATTATCTAGCCGCTGTATATGCCAACGCCGAGTTTTTAGCATCAGCCAAAGCGGAAGATGAGAAGGCGGAACTGTTTGGTGAGGTGCGTCTGGCCGTTCATGGCATGACAGACCTGATTGAATCGCTCCTGATGTTCAGTCGAACAGGGCGTTCGCTTCAGCTCACAAATGAATCAGTTGCTGCGTTGATCGAGAAAGCCGTGACAATCGTGGGCACGCATCCTGAAGCTGCCGACGTAGAAATTGCAGTGGACATGAACGACGGTGAGTCGTGCGATGCCTGGTTGGATGCCAAGAAGATGCAACGTGCGATCTTTAATCTGGTGTTGAATGCGTGCCAGGCAGCGAACCGAGGAGGTCAGCCGAAAAGGATTGTCAACATTGCTCTCTCACAAACGCCGGATCAAGTATGTGTTCGGGTGATGGATAACGGAAGCGGTGTAGCAACCGCTATTCGCAACAATCTATTTGAACCGTTTGTTAGTGAAGGCAAAGAAGGTGGCGTTGGACTGGGCCTGACGCTTGCGCACAGAGTTGCGGAAGAACACGGCGGATCTGTGATCCTGGTGAGCAGCGTTCCGGGAGAGACTGTTTTTCTTCTGACATTCGAAAAACTGCCGCCAGGCACACCGTTATCGAAAGTATCGCTGGAAAGAGGAAACACAACAAGCGTGGCCAAGGTGTGATGTCTTTCGTCGGTTTCTCTGCCTAGGCATGTCAACTTGAAGCAAGGGGTGGCGAATATGTTCGCAGGGTCATTGGCAAATTCGTTTTGTCGCGCGGCTGGAGCCGCGATTCTTTGCGGGCTGTTCTCTTTCCAGTTGCCTGCCCAAACAGGTGCCGCGCCAGAAAACAGGAACACGCAAATCGAGCAACGACTGGATGCGCTGGTTGATGCTCTCGATGCGACACGGAGGGAACTGCAGGAGTCGCGCGCGGAGATTCGCTCTCTGCAACAAGAGCTGCACCAGATTCGCGATCACTCACTTGTGACTGGCGACGCGTCATCGGCTTCTGCTGAAACAGCGAAAGAGCTATCGGACTCAGTCGCCAATTTGAAAGAAGAGCAGGAGGTATTGCAATCCGAAGTTGCGGCGCATGAGCAGAGCAAGGTTGAGACGATATCAAAATATTCACTGAAGCTTACCGGCTTAGTTCTTTTCAACTCTTTTGTGAATAGCGGAACCGTCGACAATATCTACGCTCCCGTGGTGGCTCTGCGATCGAGTCCTGAGTGGGCGAACGGCAGCACTGGCGCAACGCTTCGTCAGACTATCCTGGGATTGAATGCGAAAGGCCCCAGCATTTTTGGAGCGGAGAGCCGGTCGGATGTGCGTGTGGATTTTTTCGGAGACCAAGCTGGCACAAGCTACTCTCCAAGCCAAGGAATCTTACGACTGCGAACCGCACACGCGGAACTTGACTGGCCTGAAACGCGCCTGGTTGCTCTGCTGGACAAGCCGATTATCTCGCCGCTATCTCCGACTTCCCTCGCAATGGTAGGTGTTTCACCGCTGGCGTGGTCAGGAAATCTTTGGACGTGGCTTCCGCAGCTGGAGATCGCGCAGAATCTTCGCATCGGCAGTCACAATTTCGGCGTGGAAGCAGCAATGATCGATGTTGCCGACCCGCCGGCAATTTATGGTTCCGTGGGGAGGCCAGTGAGCGCGGCACAGCGGAGCCAGTATCCAGGTTCTGAACTGCTGCTGTCTTACTCGGGGAATCGTAGAGACCGCTCCCCGGCTGTTAGCGTCGGTGGCTATTGGGGCCCTCACAGTTATGACTACAGTCAACACACCGATGCGTGGGCAGTTACGGCGAATGGAGCTTTGCCTCTGCCAAGAGGCATGGAATTGTCCGGTGAGTTCTACAGAGGGCAATCGCTCGGGGGACTTGGAGGCGGCGTCTATAAGGATGTGATTCTAGTAAAGCCGACCGCAGACGCATATACACAGGTTGAAGCCTTGAACACAATCGGCGGATGGGCGCAGTGGAAATATCGAATGACTGACAAGTTTGAGTGGAATGCTGCGATGGGCGAAGATGACGCTTACGCGTCGCAGCTGCGCTCCGCCCAGCTCGACTACACCAATCTTTACGCAACGCTTGCGCGCAATCAGACAGTGTTTGCAAACGTCATCTATAAGCCGAGCAACTACCTGATGTTTTCTTTTGAGTATCGCAACATCAAGACGTGGCCAATCAGCGGAAGTGCCTATTCTGCGCAGGCATACGTACTTACCACGGGATATGAGTTTTGAGAAAATGAAGAGCAATAGCAGAGCACTGATGGTTGCAGTTGCGCTGATCCCGTTGCTAACGGGCCAGAATATCTTTGCGCAGAACGTTGATGTTCACGCGCAGGTAAGGCTTCTTCCGGCGAAATCGGAAACGGCGACGCATAGCTCGCATGCAATGGCACCGTTGCCACCTTCCTCTGTTATTTGGCTGACGCCCCTCGAAACCAAGGCTCCCTCCCCGCCACGGAATGGGCCCTATGTCCTGACGCAAAGAAACAAGGAGTTTTCGCCTCACCTGATGGTGATTCCCGTCGGGAGTACCGTGCAATTTCCCAATCAGGATCCTTATTTTCACAACGTTTTTTCGTTGTTCAATGGGCGGCGATTCGATCTTGGATTGTATGAGGCTGGCAGTACGAGATCCGTGCGTTTCAGCCGCGAGGGCGTCTCGTATGTCTTCTGCAATATTCATCCGGAGATGAGTGCCGTCATACTTGCGCTGTCAACGCCTTATTTCGCAGTGGTCGAAAAACAGGAGAACACCGTGATCCACGATGTGCCACCAGGCCAGTATCGATTGCATGTATGGTCAGAGGGCGCGGCACTCGAACGCCTCGATGCCCTGACGCGCGTGGTGGATATCGGAGGGAGCAATACTGACCTGGGACGGATAGGCATACCCCTGTCTGGGGATCTTTCGGCGCAACACAAAAACAAGTTCGGGACCGATTACGACGACAAGGGACCCCCTGTCTACTAGACCCTCCAACCGTCCAAAGTGGCTCGAACAAAGCCGTACCCAAATCTCGGTAATTCGAAAGAAAAGGTGAAGTCTCTGAGGATATGAATAGGGATATTTCCGATGAGTTTTGATCCAAGACGAGCGTTTTCAAGCGATAGGAATCCCTGGGGGGGCAACCAGTGTAAGGCTTTTCATATCTGGATGTTATTAACATTTCTTAAACCACTTCAAAGAATGTCGCCGATTGCGCGAAGTCTAGATTCGTTCGAATAGGTGCGAATAGATACGAAGAAAGCCACGTCGATTTGAGGATATTGTCGCTTCCCGCGAGAGTTAACTCAATCTCCCGAAAATCTTACAGATAAGGCCGCAAACTTGAAGCCTGGATGCTCTCAACAGTGCTGTCCTACCAGAAGCAGGCGAGGAAATCGCGAATGATGAGTCTGATCATGAACGCTAGCCATAATCCATAATCGGAGCGCTTTTCCAGGTTGATGGGGTCGACATGGGCGTCCCTACCGCTACCGGCCCAAGAACGCGTTCCAAAGTCCTCTAGATAGGCTGACTTATTATTAGTGATTGACTTTCAGGGGTTAACCATGGCCGGCGACGCTCACTTTGATCCCGTTGCAGCTCACAAGCATTTCTCCGCGTAGTGCTTCAATCGCGCCTGGGATCTTATCGAAAAGCCCCATCGCACCGAGGCGGAGAATCGATTGATGGAGGCTCTTAGCCATGCCTCAATTTTTCATTGGATCAGCCGACCGAATTGCACCGATAGGAACCTGTCCGTCGGCTATTGGCAGGCCTCTCGAATTCAGTCATTGATCGGGAACGCTGAGGAAGCTATTCGCCATGCGCGCACATGCCTTGGCTACAGTGCGAATCTCGAACCTTTTTATCGGGGATACGCCTACGAAGCGTTAGCGCGCGCGGCTGCCCTAGTGAACGATGCGACAAATTCGGTAGCCTTTCTCGACAGGGCCGAATCTTTGGCTCTACAAGTGTCAGATGAACAAAATCGAAAACTTCTGGCCGCCGATCTTGCGGATTTGAGGAGCGGTCTTGCGGCCCATCCCGTAAACAATGCCCAGGAGACTCAGCCTAAAAAATGACAGTTGCCAATCGAGAAGCTGACGCTTTCTTTACGACTTGAATTTCGTCGGCACATACATTGGTTTGTTACTGCGAAGCAGTTGGTCGAGGGGCAGCGCGGCAAGATTGAAGAAATGCTGAACCTTTTTAGCGCCGGGATTGCCTTGGCCGCCAAGGAGTTTCCCGTCGTGAGCGATTTCGTGCGTAGCACTCAAGCCAGAGAGAGCGTTAGGACGGTGATGTCATCTTCCTGCCCGAATCGTTGTGCGGTCTCGGCGATTTCCTGTGCGGGTAATTGCGTAAGGTGGTGAAGACGATCGAATCCATAAAGCTCCCGGTTGCCGAGCGAGCTTCGGGCACTCC
Source organism: uncultured Acidobacteriaceae bacterium (assembly GCA_963816335.1). GTDB lineage: Bacteria > Acidobacteriota > Terriglobia > Terriglobales > Acidobacteriaceae > JANXZS01. The sequence goes on from CAWFKA010000010.1 coordinate 325,167, forward strand.
ATCTGACATCAACACGAGACGTTCT
>CAWFKA010000011.1:0-282254 GCA_963816335.1 uncultured Acidobacteriaceae bacterium
GCGGTCCGCGAAGGCGGTTAGCCCGACCTGCTCGAGAAGATCTTCGACGGATTGATCCGACAAAACTTTGCCGGATTGCATGGGGCCGAAGCGAACATTGTCGGCAATGGTTCCAGGAAAAAGAAATGCGCGCTGCATGACCATGCCAATGCGACGCCGTAAGTCCTGAGGGTTCAGCGTGCGGTAGTCGACGCCGTCAATCAGGACGGTTCCGCCGGTGGGCTCGTCCAGGCGATTTAAAAGCCTGAGGAATGTGCTCTTACCTGCGCCACTCGGACCTAGAACTGCAAGCACTTCCGCCCGCTCGATGTTGAGGCTGATGTTATCCAATAACAATTTGGCGAGAGATTTTTCTGCGAGTGCAGGCAACTCGCGGCGAAGTCCCGCACATTCGAGTATTACGGGTGTTGATGGCATCTCAGAGCCAGTCTACATGTATTGAAAGGCTGAAATACCCGTTTCGAATTTGGGCATCACTAGCCTCGAATCTGGCTTCAAAAGCTAGAGTTGGAGGAGGAAGTATGAAAACAAATCGAATGTCGCGTCTGTGGTTGATAGCGGCTGGAGCATTGCTGATACCGAGCGGAGTAGGTTTTGCCCAGGCGACGGGACAGCCCGGCCAGGCAACTCCAGGGAGTGCTGCAAGACCAAATGCGACCGGCGGTTACGACGACCCGATGAACTCCCGTCCGAACGATCAAGGGATGGGACAGGGCTCGCAAGAGATGATGGATAAGAAGTTTGTGTCGGGCGCGCTGGAAGGTGGAATGGCTGAAGTTGCGTTGGGAAAGCTGGCGCTGGAGAAGAGCAGCAATCCAGAAGTGAAGCAGTTTGCGCAGCGAATGGTGGATGATCATACCAAGCTTGGAGATGAGATGAAGCCTATAGCTGAACAGATTGGCGTAAAGGTGCCGACCGGGCTTTCCAAGAAGGATCAGGCCACGGAGGCGAAACTGTCGGCGCTCTCTGGGCAGCAATTCGACAAAGCCTACATCGAGACGATGGTGAAGGACCACAAGAAGGATTACTCGGAGTTCCAGTCGGAAGCTAAGTCGGCTGTGATCCCCTCAGTAAAGCAGGCCGCAGCCTCGGGTGAACCCGTGATCAAGTCTCACCTTGACAGCATTGAGCAGATTGCGAAGTCGACGACCGTGGCAAGCAACACGCACTAGCGCATGTGCGGCAATAGGGGTGGTAACAATTCGTTGCCAAGCGAACGGCGTCCAATTCAGGACGCCGTTTTGTTTTCATGGGTACAATAGTTACTGATGCCGCACCGCCGAATCAGTACGACTCTACTTACCTTTTTTGTCCTTAGCCTTGGTGCAATTTCTGGCCTCGCTGAGCGTATTTCGGATTTGCCTGCGCCCACAAATTACGTTAGCGATTACGCGCACGTTCTCTCCCCTTCCACAATCCAGGCGCTGAATCGGTATTGCCTGGCAGTCGATCAGCAGGCGCATGCGCAGATTGCAGTGGTTACGGTGAAATCGCTGGACGGCTCGGACATTGATGACTATGCGGTTCGGTTGTGGGAGAAGATCAAAGTGGGGGCAAAAGGCACAGATCGCGGAGTAATGATTCTGCTTGCGACGGAGGACCATAAGCGTCGGATTACGGTCGGCTACGGACTGGAAGGAATCCTACCGGACGGCAAGGTGGGAGATATTGGCCGGGAGATGGTGCCTTATCTTCGCGCCAATAATTTTGACGCGGCGATGGTGCTTGCAGTTCAGCAAGTGTCACAGGTGATTGCTGCCGATGCTGGAGTGACTATTCAGGGTGTGCCGCAGCGGGGGCCGCCTCAACCTGTTGGAAAGCCGCTCACGCTGGGTCAGATCATCGTGGTGGCGGTGGTGTTGTTCTTCATTGTCGTGATTTTGTCGCGCCTTGGTGGAGGGTCTCTTCTCGGATTTATTCTCGGCATGCTGCTGGGTGGTGGAGGTAGAGGTGGCGGTGGTTGGGGTGGTGGCGGCGGTGGTGGCGGATTCGGCGGCGGCGGCGGCGGAGGCTTCGGTGGCTTTGGCGGTGGAAGCACCGGCGGCGGCGGCGCCAGCGGCGACTGGTAAGCTATACGAACCTCGTATGTTCTTGTTTTTGCGATTTGGATGCGGTAACCCTTGATTGGATCAGCAGGCGGAACAGAGAGAGCGGAACAAGGAGAGTGGAACAATGAAGCGCGGACTTTGGATCGGCTTAGCGGTGGTAGGCGTTATTTTTATCGTCTTGTTGTTGATCGCAGGCAGCTATGTGAGCGCCAAGAACCAGATGGTTGCAAAGGATGAGGCTGTAAAGAGTGCGTGGTCGCAGGTGGACATCGTTCTAGAGCGCCGTGCCGCCCTTATTCCAAACCTTGTTGAAACCGTGAAGGGCTATGCGAAACAGGAGCAAACCGTGTTTGGCGATATTGCGAATGCTCGTGCGGGCCTGCTGAACGCGCGGGATCCGCAGGCGAAGATTGAGGCGAACGGTAAATTGGATTCGGCTTTTGGCAGATTGCTTGCGCTCTCTGAAAATTATCCTGATTTGAAGTCCAACCAGAACTTCATGCGCTTGCAGGATGAGTTAGCGGGGACAGAAAATCGCATCGCGGTTGAGCGCCGTAGATACAACGAGACGCTGCAGGATTACAACACATTCATCCGCCAATTCCCGAACAGCATTTGGGCGGGTATCGGCGGGTTCCATACGAATTCCGCATACTTCACGGCCAGCGAGGGATCGAGGGCCGTACCTGCAGTAAAGTTCAACCAATAGGAAATTAAAAACATTAGCATGGCCTGGAGCCTCGCGATCTGCGGGGCTCTTCCATTTGCAATCCGATGTGTGCCTACTGGTGGGGCACGATCTGAAACTGATGGGGCCGGGGCTGTGCATCTGCGCGTTGGCGGGCGGTGGCGACGGTGATTGCCTGGGCGAGTGCAGCCGCCGTCTTTGATGCTTCCGCTGTGGAGGATGCGCTGATGATTTTGAATCTTGCGCCCTCAAGGTTGTTTTTCTTCTCAGTGTCCCAGGAAACCAGGCGGGATTGTTCGAGCATGGGTGTCTCCAGGGTTGCGAGATTGACGCCACCGCTCAGCTCATCGGAAGAAAACATCGATATTTTGCGCTGGTCGATCAGCAGGTCGTAGTTGCCGGTAGTGAGACCGTGAATCTGGAGCGTCTGCTGATTCAGGGTAGTCGTGATGTCGGAAAGCTTGATCGTGAGAGCGAGTACCGGATCCACTTCGGCGGGAGGAAGCGGGAGTGGCAATGCACTGTCGAGTTGGGTCCAACTTAATGAGCCCTTGGCGCGGCGCAGGTCTGTGACCACGGAATTCTGCGCTTCTGCGCCTGCCTTTGATACAGCGGCCAGGGTTACGGAGCTTACCGTGGCCGGCGCATTCCAGTGTTTCAGCAGGGTTGCCGCCATGATCCAGTGGCCTGCTTCCGCGGGGTGCACGCGATCCGGCAGGAGCTGCTGAGCAAGATTGGGTGCGTTCTGATTCAGGGTTTTCAAAATCGCGGTCACCGGCGCATTGAAATCCGTGAGCTGATAGTTTCTCTCCTTCGCCAGTCGACCTATGGCATCGCTGAAGACGAGCAGGGCGGCGTTGTAGCCGCCGGGAAATTCCGGTTCGCGGGTGATGTCATCAAACGGGCTAGGCTGGATAAGAGTGATGCGGCACTGTGGAAGATTCTTCTGGATAGTGTCAACAATATGGCGATAGCCATCGATGTAACTTGAAACGATGCCGGGCTGGCTGGGTCGGTAGTAGCCGTCGTTCATGCCGAGCATAATGGTGACGACATCGGGGTGTACTGACAGTAGGTCACGCTCAAGGCGAAGGTCAATGGGGCCAGCCCAACCACCGCTGACCTTATCACCACCGACACCGGCATTGTGAAACGTCACCTTCCATTGAGGGAAACGGGTGAGGACATATTCTTCAACATACTCGGTGTATTCTCTTTGCTCGGTGATGCTGTCGCCGTAAAACGTGACGTTGTCGCCATCGTGTAGAGCAAAGTTCGTGTTACCGGCGGCCGCAGATGTTGCCTGTGCTCCTGCGATTGAAACAGATGCGGCCATGAGGATAAAAGCGATACAGGAAGGTAGGAACGGTTTCACTTTTCCTCCAGATGACAAATGCTGCACATGAGCTTTCGCGACGGGCATGAGAGGGCCGCTGGCATATCTCAATTTGTATGGAGCAATCCGCGGACCCTCAGCCAATTCGCAAGCAGGCTGGGCCAAACAGAGAGAACCGGATCGTACTGCCCCAGGCCGAAGCCGTGATCGCCGTTTTGAAACACATGCAACTCTGCGGGTACGCCTGCACGGCGCAAAGCGAGATAGAAGCTGACGCTGTTTTCAGGCCACACCGCTTTGTCGGCATCGGAGTGGACGAGAAATGTCGGGGGCGTATCCGCGGTTACATGCTTATCGTTCGAGAGTTCCTCAACGAGTGCAGGATCGGGATGATCGCCCAGCAGCATATTGAACGAGCGTTCGGCAGCGGGGCCAACCGGCCCAACAACCGGATAGGTGAGAATCATGAAGTCCGGCCGACTGCTGACGCGTTCTATTGGATCGACGGAAGCAGGATGGCCGGCCTTGAAGTGTGTTCCTAACGTGGAGGCAAGATGACCACCAGCGGAGAATCCCCAAACGCCGACGCGATTCGGATCAAAGTCAAAATCGCTGGCATGGCTGCGAACCCAGCGTAGCGCTCGCGATGCATCACCAAGTTCGATGGGATGGTGGTAGCGCGGTCCGAGACGGTACTCCAACATAAAGGCAGAGACGCCAAGATTGTTGAGCCATCGTGCGATCTGCACGCCCTCGTGGTCCGTCGCCAACATGGCATAGGCACCGCCGGGAATAACCAGCACGGCAGTATGCGTTTCGTGCCCCGGCACCAAGGCGGCGGGATAGAGCGTCAGCCGGGGTTGATCTTCCGGTGCGGTTCCTAATGCTCCGGGCGCGCCATTCGGCCATAACAAAACGGTCTTAGGCGGAGCGGGAGGCTGGGCGAGAAGTGTTGACGCGAGCAGAGTCATAAGCAGACAGGTGAATCTTCGACCGGGCAATCGCATTCTCCCTTGAGCAAGGAGGGCGCAGAACGGGCGCGATCCCTGAGCCAGAAATGTATCTCAATTTAAGCTAATACCGCAAAAATTGCAGCGAACTCTATTTGGAAACGGGCACGCTGATCTCATTGTGACCGGGATGCAGAGGCTGCGTAGTTGCGTGCCACACGAATGTTCCCGACAAGCGGGGAGGCAGATCCACGATAGCGTTCAGCTTTCCGGACGTCACGGTGTAACTTGTTGAGATCTTTCCCAGGGCATGCAAATACGTTGCATTTGCGGACGTGAGCGATCCAAGATGTGGAGCGATGCGAACAGTCTTGAAGCCCGGCTCCGCTGATTGAATGCCGGCAACGATTGTGATGAGGTGGTACGTAGGATGGGCGCTCCACGCGTGAGAATCCGAGCGGGTGTCTCCCAGGCTCTCGGGCCAGGTAGTAAATCCCATAGGCAGTAGGTCGCGCCACGGCTGCAGGTATTGCAAATACTGATCACCCATGCCGGCGTGATCCATTGCGCGGACTACATAAAATTTGAAGTAATAGCTGGCTTCAATCAGGGGAGCTTCCGGATTCGTCTTGCTGAAATCCTGCGCAAGAATATGCTTCATCACTGCTGGCTGTTTGTCCATGGGGATGACATCGTATAGAACTGCCAGGGCATTCGTCTGTTGGCTGAAGGCATCTCGTGCTGGTGAATCCGCGATAAGCTGCCGTTGATTGTCCCAGCAACCGTTGGTGACTCCATTGATAGCCTTGGTGTTGAGTTGCTGATAGTGGGACGCCTTCAGCTTATCTCCAAGCGCATTTTCGAGTTCGCTTGCTTCCTGCAACGCTCCGATGAAATGCAGCGTGAGGAGACAAGATTCGCCCTTTGAATCGAAGGAAGGGAACTCGGCTTTTCCTTCCACCCAATCAACAAAATTCCACCATGGGTTCTTTCGCAACAAGCCATCCGGCTGCAGATATCCTTCATACCAACTGAGCACAGTGCGTGTGCCGGCGAGTTGTTCCTGGACGAATGCGGTGTCTGGACGGTTCATCCAGTAATCGTGAACAGTGCCAATCCAGAGAAGAGAAAACGGCGGAATAAATTGCGGCAATGCGGAAGGGTAGCGGCTCTGGGTTATGCCCTCAGGCACGCGCGAACTGTTAAACGCACGAATGGCCTGGCGCGGCAATCTCTCGTCACCCGTAACAGCATAGGTTGTCAGCAGGTCTATTCGTGTATCGCCGACATACTGCAATTGCTCGTAGTATGGCGTGTCCATGTACGTTTCGTGCGAGACGAGCTGCGTCGTGTGCCAGCCGATATCCCAAATCTTCTTCAGGTCCGGGTCGCTGGAGTTGAACTCGGCAAGTTGTGAATAAGGATATGCAGTGAAATATGCCTGGAAGTTTTCGAGAGTCAGCGGGTCGTCGCCCGTTTCGATATTGAAGTCCACATAACGCCAGGTACGCCACCAGAGCGGTTCAAACACTCTGTGCGCTCCGCCGTCCGGCAACAAGGAATCCGTTATGCCCAGCGCCTGGCGATCGCCGACATCGTTGCGATTGCCCTTTTTCTGATTCTTGTCATAGAGGGCTTCAGCATAAGTAATCACCACGTGAGCGCCTTTGCCTCCACTGAACACGATGCGCGGATACGCGGTCGTCAAGCTAGCGCGATCCATCATGATATGGACGTGCACGTGAGCGGGGATGGAAGCCGGCTTACGGGGAAAGTCGTTGCTGCCGGGAAGATCGGTGCGCACCACATGTCCTGCGTCTTCGAGTTCGTACTTCATATGCGGAAGCGTATCCGGCACCAAGGCCCAGGGCGCGTCTGCCGATTCCTGCCGGGACGCGGCGACGGAACCATCCGGATAGATGACTTCTCGAATTGCACCCTTTGCATGCAGCCAATTGCCGGAGCCGGTTTGCGCGGCCGGCAGCCAATCCCAATCGTAGCGTGCAGCGTCGAGCGTTTCGCCGGGGCCGGCGGCGAAGTAGGCATAGAAGCCGTTGGCAACGCGGGGAAATGCTATTTGTCCTGGTTCCTCTTCCACCATCCATGAATCGTTTGTATTGACGAGTGCTTCGGCGTCCGTATCGCCCTGCACGAGAAAGGCGGTTCGATTGCTCATTTGCGCGACGGGCGCGTAAACCCCAAAATTCCAGACGGTTGCTGAGAGCGTGTTTTCCCCGGCTTTCAAGTGAGATGCAATATCGAATGTCTCATAACGCCAGTTCGCGAGATCTCCCCGTGCGGGGCCGTCGCCTATTCGCTCGCCGTTCACAAATAAGATGAAGCGATTATCAGCGCTTACATCCACAACGAATTTGGCGGGCACTGTTGTGAGGGAGAACGGCTTTTTGAAGTGCAGGACGATTGGCTCGCGAAGCGGCGCTGTGGGGTGAGAGATCCAGGAAGCGGTCCACTTGGCGCGGGGCACCGCTTCCTGCGCGGGCAGCATGCCTGAGCAGCACACACAAAAGAGAAAGGCCGCGGCGATGAAGCGCGCGGCCTTCTGTCGATTCAAATTAAACACTTGCATGCTCTGCTCCTTGGCAGATTCGTTGGTCGATCGAAATGTGCTGCTGACCTCAGGCGTAGGCAGCTGATTCCTTGTGGCGGCCCTTCCGTTGCTTGGAGATCGTTTCAAGATAACCACTGTTGCGGAAGGCAAGTAAGGGCTCCTCTTCAAGGCCCTGGGCTCGGCGCCACTCTCTCAGAATGGGACGGACATCGGTCGCGAACGCATCTTTATAGACATTTTCGGCGTCGATGATGTTGTGGTGATCGCGATGGTGTTCGAGTGCTTCGTGATCCAGCAGCGCTGCTTTCGCAAACAGTTCCTGGGCTGTGGTCACTGTCTGGATCATGGCTTCGATCTTGTTTTTCACGTTGTGGCTTTGATCGATCATGTAAGCAATATCCGCTGTCGACTGAGTTTCCCACTCGAAGTGGCGAATCTCCGCGAAGATGCGGAAGACCTGGTAAGGATCAATGGAACCTAGCGTGAGGTCGTCGTCCGCATAGCGCCGGTCATTGAAGTGGAATCCCCCGAGCATGCCTTCGCTCAAAAGCCAGGCAACAATCTGCTCAATATTTTGAGCGGTGTAGTGGTGCCCGGTATCCACCAGCACTCGCGCTTGCGGTCCCGCGCTGCGGGCTTGCAACAACGACATTCCCCAATCGGCCAGATCGGTGTGGTAAAAAGCGGGCTCGAACGGTTTGTATTCGACTAATAGCCGCTGATCCGGCGAAAGATGTTCGTGGGCGCTGCGTAGGCCTTCCTCCATCCATTGCTTACGCTTGCGAATGTTTGCCATGCCGGGATAATTCGATCCATCGGCGAACCAGAGCGATATGTCGCGGCTCTGAAGCGCGTCGGCGAGTTCAATGGAGTAGAGGATGTGATCGAGTGCGTGTGCGCGTACCTCGGGAAGCTCATTGCAGAGGGAGCCGTGCTTGTACATCTGATCCTGAAAGAGGTTGGGATTGATTGCGCCTGCCCGCACCCCGTAACGGCTGGTCAATTCGCGAACGTGGGAGACGGGCGTTCCCTGGGGGAGATCCCATTCGACGTGCAGCGCGAGCGTGGGGCATTTCCCGGTGAAGCGATGAACCTGCCCGGCATCGGCAAATTTCTCCTCGATGGATGAAGCTGCAGTGTCCTGCAAAAATTTGCCGAATCTCGTTCCCGTATTTGCAAATCCCCAAGACGGCAGTTCAATTGCGAAATCGTTGAGTGCTTGCTCCAACCCATCGGGATATTCAGGCATCTTCGTCGACCTCTATTCAGATTGCGGGATACTATATCAGTTTGACGGTGGCAAATGCGAAATAGATTCAATGGTAAATTTACGAATCCGACCAGAGGCATTTCTCGGTGATGGCAGAGGGTTTCCTGGGACGAGAATACTTCCTCGATTAACGAATATCTCGCGGAAAGACGCCAATCATTGTCAGCGCCTGATCAGGGCGCTTCAGCCGTCCTCCGGGAACGAATTTGGGCGAACTTTGGCGAGTCGACCCTTTCTGGAAAAGGCGCTAAGCCGAGGAAAATCCAAGAAATAGAGAAAGATGGAAGGCTCGACTAAACTTTGACCATCGATTCCTGGGTGACGGTCCGGTAAGACGCATAGTTGTAGGGAGGCACGGTTTGACCCCGCAGGATGGCCAGACCGAGCGAGATGAGTTCGGGGCCATATGCCTCAACCTCATGAGAGACGGAGCCCAGGAAACAGCTTCGCGGCGCCTCGATCTCGCTCATCGCTTCCGGAATGCAATCCTGCCCGACAATCGCCAGATGCTTTTCTCGCTTCAGTTCTCGTGCGGCCTGCAGGGCCCCCAGGGCGACCGTGTCGTTTGTGGCGGCGAGCAAAATCTTCTTGTCCTTAGGATGGCGGCGGAGGAAGTCATATACCAATTTGTAGCTCTTATCCCGCAGTCCACGAGCGTCCAGCCGGACAAAGAATTCAACGGGTATATCTGGCAACTGGTTGCGAACTGCCTCAAACGCACCCGTGATTCGGCTTTGAACCGTGGGGCCAGCCTCATGATGTTCGATCCCGATTACCCAGTCGACCTGCGATTTCCATTCCGCGATAGCGAACTTTGCGAGCACGTCTCCAGCCTCAAACCCGACTCGGTAGTTATCGACGCCGAAATAGGTGGAATGCGGGTGCGGCATTTCGAGAGCGATCATAGGAATGCTGGCGGCCGCTATTTTATTGGCGATGATGGGTGCGACTTCCTGCTCAGTCTGGAATTCGACGATCAAATCCACGCCCTGCCTGACAAATTCGTCCGCATTTCTGAGGGCGATGTCTGCGTCATATTTATTGTCCAGGATGAGCAGGTCTACTCCGGCGGCCGCGCCCGCAGCTCTCAGGCTGGCGGTTACTGCCTCAGAAAACGGCATTTCGGCGGACTGGCCTGCGAACCCGAAGCGGATTTTTTTGGGACGAGAAACCAGACGATAGTGTCCGTCTTGCGTCTGGGCGAGATACCCTCGATGGACGAAGGTTTTGAGAATGCGATAGACGGTGGTCTTGGAAACCTTGGTGCGCTGATAGATCGCTTCAAGAGAAATGGATTCTTTCTCCATCTGCATCAGCTCGAGAATGTCGAGTGCTTTGGACAAAATTGGAACAAGGTACAATCGTTTGGGCGCTTTTTTAGCCAAGTCTTGCCTGCCTTGATCGCTATTCAATGAATTGCAAAGTATATCTGCTAAAGCTTTTCCAGCATATCTGCGCTTGTTGCAGGTTTTCAATAGGGAAATTCCTTTTTCTCCACGAAAACGCTGTAATTGAGCCGGGCGCAAAATATTGCGATAGCATGGTGAGGCGTCGCTCCTCCTCTAAAAGTCGACGTGCAGGCGCAATCCTGGGATCACGGCAGGGCCGCGAGCGCGGTTATATCCGGGATTTGCGACGACGGAAAGTTGCGCCGCCCCATAGAGTCCGCGCCAGATTTGCGCGTTGTAAAAAGACTCGCTGATGAACTCGCGGCCATAGCTCAAGCGTCCGTCGCCCAGGAGGAAGCCAAGTCCGCCATCCGCGAGATAGGTGCGATGGTCGGTGCTGAGCCCGTTCGAAACAACGGCCGATCCGATTTTGTCGTTCATTCTGCCCCAGCGATCGCCTTCGATTGCGAGTCCAGCAGAGAAAGTGTCATTTACCTCGGTGTAGCAAAAGGATTCGTGTTTGCCTTCGTTCCATCCGCCGCGGAAATAGGCACGCATGTGCGCGGGCAGTTCCTGCTCCACATTCAAGCCAAAGCCCTGCTTGAGTGTGTTGGGATGGCGATACAGCGTGACTTCCGGCGCGGCTGTAATGCCTTCTTGATACGCATTGATCGCCTCTGAATAGCTACCCATGTTTCCGTGATTCAGATAGGCGAGTGGCCGGATGTAGGTCGCGAGGCCTTTGAACCATGCGGGGCGAAACTCGAGTTCTAGATTTTCCGCTCGCGCCTGGGTGAGGTTCCACTCGAGCTCGATGCCGTTTGCGACCGTGGGCATGAGAGCTTCGCCAAAGCGCACACCAAGCTTTTCGCTTTGATATTCCACGATAGCCGCGAAGGTGTAGCCCCGGGTGTCCGCGGCGTAGTCATAGGCACCGTTGTTGTCGATGGTCCAATTTGTAAATTGCAAGTGACTGTCGCTGCCTACCGCGTTGACGTCGAAGAAATCTACCAGGCTCATCTTGCCGGCGCGAAGTTCGATTCGCTTGCTGGGAAGGGAACTCTGCAGATTGAAAGGATTCGGTTCGTTATCCACCGCGTCTGGGGAAAGGGCTATGGTCTTGTGAATCATCATTCGCGAGATATAAACGCCCTGCCCCAGTTCCGGATTTCTCACCACGTCCAGGTTGGTAAAGCCGGCAAGTCCAAGGGCCGCGCTGAGGCCTCCTCCTCCGGTCTCTTCGAGGTCAAAAAGAATTTCCGTGCGGCCCGGCAATTTGACACCGGTGAAGAGAGTCAACACACGGGAATCTGCTGTTTCACCGTAGCCAACGAAGCTGTTTGTGCCTTGGTAGGGCGAGTGAAATGGGCCATGTGCCTGGAAGATGAAGTTGGCCTGACCCGAGACCCAATAGCGATTCGCGAGGAGATGTTTGGAGAAGATGGATGTTTTGTTTTCGCTGGTGTTTGCGGGTTGATCCTGCACTTCCGGACTTACCTGGGAGGTCGAATCGGCGCTCCCGGGTGTCTGCGTCGTCCGATTGCTTTCTGCCGGAGCCGATGGTCGCGTTTGCGACCGCCCGCACAGGCAGGAGCAAATCACCAAGCTGACGAGCAAAAACCGGTGCATCCAAATCTCCGGAGGTCCTATATCGTAGAGTCGTGATACTCCAAGTATGCATCAGCAACATCTACACAGAATCAATGCGACCGATGGCGCGGTAGGGCGGTATCCTGCGGCCTCGTCGAAGGCGGCGAGCCAGAACTCCAATTATCAGGACGTTGGAATACTATGCCGGGCAATTCTCAGAACAGGATCGAGATCGGGCTTCTGGATCGGGTATTTATACTCACGGGTGCCGGAATCAGTGCGGAAAGCGGACTGAAAACTTTTCGTGATGATGGCGGCCTCTGGGCCGGGCACCGCGTGGAGTCAGTCGCGACCCCGGAGGCGTGGGAACATGATCCGGAACTTGTGTGGAGGTTCTACTCCCAGCGTCGCAAGGACGCGACGGCAAGCAGGCCGAACGCAGCCCATCTGGCCTTGGCGGCGCTTGAAGAGAAGCTTGGCGAACGGTTCTTTCTATGTACGCAAAATGTAGATGATCTGCACGAGCGTGCGGGGTCTACCAACATGGTCCACATGCATGGAGAGCTTTTTAAGTCACGTTGCGAGGACGATTGTGGCTCGCGGGTGCTCGAGGACAAAGGGTGCTACGAATCGCTCGACGAAGTGCCCCGCTGCAAATGCGGTGCCCGTATACGGCCCCATATTGTGTGGTTCGGCGAGATCCCGTTTGACATGCCGAGGATCGAGAAAGAAATTGAGCGTTGCACGATTTTACTGGTGGTTGGGACTTCGGGCGCGGTCTATCCCGCTGCGAACTTTGTGCATTGGGCGCGGCGTCGTGCGGGATCGCCTGCGCGAACGTATTACATCGGCCCCGAAGAGCCGCTGAATGTAGGCGCGTTTACCGAGGTGATCCTGGGGAAGGCGGGGGAAAGACTTCCGGGACTCTTTGAAGTTGAGTGAGGCTTCACAGCGCGGAATGTTCCTTCCCATTGCTCGCGGTATGCTGGATCTTTGGAGGGGATGATGGCGGATGTGAAAAGTGCGGCGCGGAATGTGCTGGGGCGGCCACTTGCGGTTTGCAGTAGTAAACCGATGGCGGGATTTTATCGCGATGGCTGCTGCAACACGGGCGAAGAGGACTTGGGTTCGCACACCGTGTGCGCGGAAATGACGACTGCATTTCTCGCCTACACCAAGATGCAGGGCAATGATCTTTTGAGGCCGCGGCCCGAGTTTGGGTTTCCTGGGCTGAAGGCTGGAGACCGGTGGTGTGTATGTGCGGCGCGGTGGAAAGAGGCCCACGATGTTGGACTGGCGCCTCCTGTTGATCTGGAAGCCACGCACGAAGGCGCGCTCAGTATAGTTTCTCTCGAGGATCTGATTAGTTGTGCTGTCGCGCACGAGGCATAGCTGACGCGGCTGAGTATTACGTGTCGATTTCGTTGAGATTCCGCGATGACGTCAGGAAAGGTATCATCGGTGCAGGAGAAATTTCTTCGGAATGACCAAGAGCCCAACCGCAGAGAAGATGACGTCGACTGCCACCACCGGCGACGAACGATCAGCAGCCAATCTCAAAGTAGCCATCTTGGGTTTCGGCACGGTGGGGAGTTCCGTGACGAAGATCCTCTGCGATCTGAAGCCCAAGGGGCTGGAACTGACGCACATTTTCAATCGCGACGTCGAAAGAAAGCGCGTGCCCTGGGTTCCGCGGTCGGTCCGCTGGACAGAAGATTTCAACGATGTCCTCTCGTCGGGAGCCGATGTTGTTGTGGAGTTGGCGGGCGGCCTGGATCCTGCGGGAGAGTGGGTTCGCAAGGCCCTGGGCGCCGGCAAGTCTGTGGTGACGGCGAATAAACAGCTCATCGCTCACCACGGTGTTTCACTGGAAAAGCTGGCGGGAACCCGAGGATGTCACCTTCTTTATGGTGCTGCCGTGGCGGGAGGAATCCCGGTGATTCCAGGCCTGCAGCATGGACTTGCGGGAGATCGCCTGACGCAGTTGCAGGGAATTTTGAACGGCACGTGCAATTTCATCCTGAGCAAGATGGAAGCCGGCGCCGAGTTTAATACAGTTCTGTCGGAAGCGCAGGCTTTGGGATACGCCGAGTCCAATCCCACTGAAGATGTTGCCGGGTACGATGCGCGCGCGAAACTCGTCATCCTGATGCGACTGGCCATGCGGGCGGATGTGCATCCCGAAGAAATACCGTGCCGCTCCATTACAGATATTTCGGCAATCGATTTTTCGTATGCCCGGGACCTTGACTGCACGGTACGGCAGATCTCTCGCGCACAGCTTCATGATGAAGGTGTTGTTGCGACGGTGGGGCCGATGCTGGTGCCGAAGAGTTCTCCGCTTGCGTGGTCCCATGGAACAGAAAACATGGTTATCGCCAGCGGGCAGTTTGGCGGCGATGTTGTGTTTTCCGGACACGGAGCCGGTGGTCACCCGACAGCCGTCGCCGTTGTTTCGGATTTGCTCGCGATTGTTCACGGGTCCAGCCTGGTGGAGCTGCCGAGCAGAAAGACCACGGTTGGTGGGGAGTTCAAGGTCCCTCATTATGTTCGATTCGTGGTGGATGATCGTCCGGGCATCGTGTCGGAAATTGCGGGAAGTCTCGCGGAGTTCGATGTAAACATCAATGCAATCCTCCAGAAGCCGGGCCACCCGAAACACAATTTGCCTTTTGTGGTGACGGTTGAACCCTGCGGAAGCTCCGCGCTGAAGAAAGCACTGGCGAGAATTGGAAAGATGGATTGCCTTCGCGAAATCCCGCTCGATCTGCAAATACTGGAAGGCTGAAGGACTTGCTGTGTGGACATCCAAACTTGGCAGAAATTAAGTCGCCTCGGATGCGTCAGCGATTGCCCGAAGAAACTGGGCCAGTCGATTCCCGAATAATCAGTTCCGGCTGCATCACGATCTCCTCGGGGTACGGTTTCTCAGGATGCGTGATGCGGTCGAGGAGCAATTCTGCGCCGGCTGTGCCCATCTCGCGCAGGGGCTGGCGAACGGTTGTGAGACTCGGCCGGTAGTACGCGGCGCTGATGATGTCGTCGAATCCGATGACAGAGATGTCCTCGGGCACGCGCAGTCCTGCATCCTGGATGGCGCGGATTGCTCCGATCGCGGAGATATCGTTGAAACAGAAAAGAGCCGTGAAATCGCGAGTGCGGTTGAGCATCTCCTTCATGGGAAGATATCCCAGTTCCGGCGACCAACTGCTCATTTCAAGACGAGTGGTAATTTCTGGGAGGACTTGCAGGCCCAGTTCGCGCGCAACGTGCAGGATTCCGCTCCAGCGAAAATCGGAATCGACAATGACCTCAGGCCCACGCATAAACGCAATCTTGCGATGGCCAAGGTCGAAAAGATGTTGCAGCGCGAGCATGGCGGCGCGATAGTGGTCCACCACGATGTTGGTTACTCCCGCAACCTTTCGGTGCGCAGAAATGGCAACCACCGGAACCGTGGATTGCTCGAACTCCACCGGTGTGTTGAGTAGAAGAAATCCATCGACGGCGCGCTCGAGCAGCATCCGCGGATACTCCGCGATGAGGTCCTTGTGCCAATAATGGCTGGCAGTGAAATAGAAATAATGAGAACGGATCAAGTGCTGTTCCACGCCGCTCATTACCAGCGTGAAATAGCCTTCGCTAAGATCTGGCGCTATCACTCCGACGGACATGCTGCGGCTCTTTCGCAGGGAGCGGGCGAAATAGTTTGGCCGGTACTGCAGCTCACGGGCCGCATCCATCACCCGCTGTCGCGTCTCCTGCGGAATCGATTTCGCCGAAGGAGAATCGTTTAGTACGAGAGACACGGTTGTTTGCGACAGGTCGAGATGGGCCGCAAGCATGCGCAGGTTCACATGGCCAGCCTTCTTAGGGGTCGCGTGTTTCTGTTTTGCTGAAACGTGTTTTGCTGGCTTCGTCGACCGGTCAGCAATAGGTGAATCGCTTTTCTTGGCCATCGGACGGGGTTCCTATCGACATCTAGGTTACTCCAGTCTCGAAACATGGCGTTGGGAAAAAATCAGGTGGTGCCAATTTCTTCGTACGATCCGAGAACTTTGCCCATGGCGTTACAGATCTCTCCGACCGTACCGTAGGCCCAAACGCAGTCCAGAATGAAGGGCATAGTGTTGTCCCGGCTTAGCGAACCCCCACCTCCGTTCGGCTCCTTCTCAAGGACGCGGCAAAGTTGATCGAGCGAGCGATTGAGGGTTTCGTTCGATCGTCGGGCCCGCAGCTTTCGCAGTTTAGCGGATTGTGACTCGCGAACTTCTTCGCCGATGTAGAGGGTGGACTGCGGCTGCTCTTCGGTAGAGTGCTCGTTTACACCCACGATGATCTTTTCTCCGGCTTCAACGGCGCGCTGATAGGCATAACTGGCCTCCGCGATTTCGCGTTGCGGAAATCCGCGTTCTATCGCGCGAACCATGCCGCCCATTGCATCCAGCCGGGAGAAATAATCCTGCGCGCCCTTTTCCAAATCGAGCGTCAATCTCTCTACGAAATACGAACCGCCGAGGGGATCGGCGGGATTGGCAACTCCCGATTCAAATGCCAGAATTTGCTGAGTGCGAAGAGCAATTCGCGCTGCGTCCTCGGTCGGCAATGCAAGTGCCTCGTCAAATGCATCGGTATGAAGGGACTGCGTGCCTCCCAGCACCGCGGCGAGCGCCTGGAGAGCCACTCTCGCTATGTTGTTTTTTGGCTGCTGCGCGGTAAGAGAAACCCCCGCCGTCTGAGTGTGAAAGCGCATCCACTGCGAACGGGGATTCGTCGAGTGAAAGCGATCCCTCATCATCTGGTACCACAATTTTCGAGCTGCGCGATACTTGGCGATCTCTTCGAAAAAATCGTTGTGCGAGTTGAAGAAGAAGCTCAATCTCGGCGCGAAATCGTCGATCAGCAAACCTCTGCGCAATGCCCATTCTACGTATTCAACCCCGTCATATAGAGTGAACGCGAGTTCCTGAAGCGCGGTCGATCCGGCCTCGCGGATGTGGTAGCCGGAGATCGAGATGGGGTTGAAGCGGGGGTGGAAGAGGGCGCCGAACTCGAGGGTATCTACGACCAGCCGCATGGAGGGAGCGGGTGGATAGATGTACTCCTTCTGTGCAATGTATTCCTTAAGAATGTCGTTTTGAAGAGTTCCGGAAATCTTTGCGGGATCCGCGCCCTGCTTCTCTGCGGTGACCAGGTACATGGCCCACAAAACGCTGGCGGGTGAATTGATGGTCATGGAGACGGTTGTCTTCTCCAGGTCGATTCCCGCAAAAAGAATCTCCATGTCCTCAAGAGAATCGATGGCAACGCCACACTTTCCTACTTCACCTTCGCTTTGCGGATCGTCGGAATCGCAGCCCATCAAGGTGGGGAGATCGAAGGCCACGGAAAGACCGTCTCCGCCATTTTGCAGGAGATATTTATACCGCAGGTTGGTCTCTTCAGCGGTGGCGAAACCCGAGAACTGGCGCATAGTCCAAAGCTTGCCACGATAACCACGGGGGTGAATGCCACGAGTGTAGGGTGGCGTGCCGGGCACTCCGAGATGAGCGGAGTTTTCATCGCTCCAATCCGCTGGTAGATCTGCCACTGTGTACAGACGATTGATCGGCTGTCCAGAGATAGTTGTAAATCGGGCGTGGCCATTTGCGTCGAGATTGGTGCCGGCGGCAGTACCGATCGGCCGCTCTGCAGAGCGTTCGAGTGCGGGATTCAAAGTATCCGCGATCCAGGCTTTTTCAGCGAAAGACGGTCGCCGCTCATCGTTAGCCTCCGACTTCTTCGGTTCGGAATCGGAGTGCGCTGTTGTGTCGCGGGTCATGGTTGCTCCCTGTCTACGGCCGACAGAGTCCCCTCCAGGATAGGCCTGGCTGGCGATATCGCGCAAGGACCGTGAGGAGACTGTGCGGAGGGTTGAAATCCTCTCAAGAGAGATTGCTTCGATTTGTGGCTCGAAATGTTGGGGCTACAAGGTCTTTGTCTTGCGGGCGCGATCCCACGCTTTAGCATACTTCCAACTAATGTAGGCGGAGTGATAGAGGTGCATCAGAAGTCCTTCGCGGCCATCGAGGAAGCCGAGGCGGAAGATGTAGTTGTAGAGAAAGGTCGCCGCGGGGTTCAACACAACATTGATTTTGAATGCAGCCAGGCCGGAGCTTATTTTTCCCGAGGCGATGGCTGACTCGGCGCCCAAACTGCTGTAGCGATTCATATGCTCGATGTAATCTTCGAGCGTGGGATAACAGTGATGAAGGATGTCTCCGCAAAGGGTTTGCTGTTCAAGGGCTACGTTGTCTCCCACCGGTCGCATGGTCTCATGCACAGATCTCTCGTCAAAAGCGCATGTGCCTCGCGGAAACAGGCGAAGCTTTAGATCAGGATAATATCCGCCGTGCTTAATCCATCGGCCGAGGAAATGATTCCGGCGAGGCAGAAGGACCACACTTCGCGCGTCTTCTCCGTCGAGAATTGCTCGGATTTCCGCCGCTAGTTCAGGACTTATTTCTTCGTCGGCGTCGAGTGAAAGAATCCAGTCAGAAGTGCACTTGGCGATGGCGGAATTCTTCTGGCTGGCAAATCCCTTCCAATCCTCGATAAAGAATTTTGCCCCGGCCTTGCGAGCAATTGGCTCGGTATCATCTGTCGAGCCGGAATCGACTACGACGATCTCATCCGCCCAACGGACACTTGCGAGGGTGCGGTCGAGGTTGGCCCCTTCATCCTTGGTGATCATCGCGACCGAGAGTGTCTTGCGCATCGGGCCTTATGTAAGGCTGATAGGATCGCGGCCGAGGTGCTCGCCAATCAACCTTGCGACAAGCTGCTTGAGTGGTTCGCCAGTCTTAGGCAGATAGAAAGCGCTGTCCTTCGCGTTCCAATCCAGTTTGAAGCTGGTGGAAAGTGCGGAAATCCAAATCTGCTGGACGGGGGCGTTGGGAGTGATGACAAACTTTCCCGCCGGTTCTTCAAAGACGATATTCAATACACCGTTTTGTTCTTCGACTTCAAATCCGCCCTGGTCCTCTGCCGCGAATAGAGCCTTGGTGAGATTTTCGATTGCTCTGTCAGCGTTCCGCCGGAACTCGAGGTCATCGGTCATTCCATTAGTGTAGCAAGCTGAAAGCAAATGCCTTCGAGTATCGAGCTTTTCGCATCTAAATTAGAATGCTCCTCAGCATGAAGCTCAAGTACATCCTGTCAACTTTCCTTTTCTGCGCCCTTCTATCTCCGGCGTTTGCGGTGGATGCTCCAATGCAGCAATCCGCCCATGATTTTATGAAGGACGTAATTTATAACGAGTTGAAGGATCGGCAGCATGAGAGTTTTTGGCAGTATCACGTCCAAAAGCGGATGGGCTCGTCGACGTTTACGGCTGTCCAGGTTGAGACCAAGGATGGACCCCTGAGTCGTATTCTCACTCGCGATGGCAAGCCCCTGACCGGCGACCAGAAACGCATAGAAGATGAGCGGGTGGCGAAGCTGGTGCTTAATCCTGCGGAGCTCGGTCGGTTGAAGCAAACGCACGATCAGGATGAACAGCGGTTGGTGCGGTTGATGGGGATGATGAATGGAGCATTTCTGTACGAGTACGATGGGACCGATGACGGACTCACGCGCCTGAAGTTCAAGCCGAATCCCTCGTTTACTCCTCCTACCTACGAAGCTCGTATTTTTCATGCGCTGGGTGGAACCATTTGGGTGGATCCGTCACAGAAGAGGCTTGTGCGACTGCAGGGTGTAATCCTTGACCGAGTTGATTTCGGCTATGGCCTACTCGGACACGTTGAAAAAGGCGGCACCTTTGAAATCAAAAGGCAGCAGGTGAGTCCAAACCACTGGAGGACCTCGCGCATCGACGTACATGTTTCTGGCCGGGTAATTTTTTTCAAAACGATCAACAAAGACCAGAGCGAGATTCGGTCTGACTTCAAGCCCGTGCCATCGGAAACGACCTTGGAGGAAGCGAGCAAGTTATTGTTGCAATCGGAACAGTCAACATAGGCACTTGTCCAGGTTCGCCAGGTTGAAGCGGTACGGGCAAATAGAAGGAGCGTCTCAACCCGAGCCGCTCCTTATTGCGGCTAACGGGTGATTGTAGCCGTGTCGTGCAATCTGAGATCGCGTGAAGAGGCGCCGACGTAGAAGGTGCGAACGCCCGTGGCAGTAATCCATTTGCCTTCGTTGGTTGACCAGTATTGCAGGCGGCGGAGCGGCACACGCAGGGTAACGGATTTCGTCTCATTGACCGATAGGTGAACGCGATCGAAAGCGACCAGCGATCGAATCGCGAACTGCGCTCCGGTGGGGACCTTGGCCGGGGCACCCAGGTACACCTGCGGTACCTCGTCAGACGCGACGCTTCCAGTATTCTTCACCTTGAATTGTACTTCGAGACCGCCATCCGCCTCCGGCCTTATGAGCAAATCGGAGTACTCGAATTTCGTGTAAGACAGGCCGTGTCCGAAGGGAAAGAGCGGTTCGATCTTCTGCTTGTCGAACCATTTGTAGCCAACGAAAATTCCTTCTGAGTAGACGGTCTTTCCGTCCACGCCGGCCGCGGTTCGCTCCGGGAAGGCGGGATCGTTCGCTGCTTCATCCTGCAGGCGAACAGGCCATGTAAAGGGCAGCCGGCCTGCAGGGCTGGTCTTGCCGAGAAGAACGTTGGCCGCCGCCCAACCTCCTTCGTCGCCTGTCCACCACATTTGCAGAACTGCCTTTACCTTGTTGATCCACGGAAGAGCAACTGGTTGACTCACGTTCAGGACAACGATTGTGTTTGGATTGACAGCCGATATGTCGGCAATCAATTTGTCCTGGTCGCCGGGCAGGGCAAAGTCCGGGCGTCCACGGCTCCACGCAAAAACAATCGCAGTCTTCGCGTGTTTGGCCGCCGTGATTGCCGCCGCATAATTGGTCGCCTGTTGTTCCGGAGTTACCCAGGCGAGACGGACTTGTGTTGGATTGTTTGAGGTATCGGGCGTGATCGTCTTGTCCCGCCTGGGTAATGTCGCCATGAATGTGAACATCAGTTGTGCTTCGCAACTCTCTTGCCATCCAGCCATAGCTTGCCCCAGCAACCGAGCAGTTGCAGGCTGATGCGGTACTCACCGGGGGTGGGAACGGTGAGCGTGCCGGTCCAGGTCAAGTCGGAATTTGCCGGCAATGACTTGCCGTTGGAATGTGTGAAGTCAAGTTGTGCATCTGTCTGTGCTGGCTTCGCGGGTCCGATGCGAACCAAGCCGGGTTTGCCATTGCTGGACAGGAATTGCGCAGGGATGGGAGTGCCGGTGAGATCGTTGGCGACCGCGTAGGTCAGGTGCACCGAGGAATCGGATGCCATCAGCCTTTTTATCGCGGTAGCTGCGCCGATCTCTCGTTCGGGCAGGCCGACTGCCTTTTCTCCGGTGCTGCCAACGGCAATAGTTTGGCCGGCGCCGGGGCCGATAAATGAGATGGAGGCGAGGTCAGTTTGCTTGAGCGGCAGCGCGCCGCCTTCGTTCTTCAACAACACAGTTGAATCTTCGCTGGTGTGCTGAATGACTCTTGCGTTTTCCTCAACAGCAGAAGGAGTAACGGTGTGCTTCGATTTGCCGTCGAGCAAGCCGAACATTTCCATCTGCAAAAGCACCCGGCCGGCGGCCTTCGTGATGGTGGCTGCGCTGACTGTTCCGGCCTCCACCTGATTCTTGAGGTTCGTCGTTGGGAACGGCTCGGCACCGCCGTCCCAAGGCTTGCCCGCCGGCTCTTCGGGTAAGGCGTTCTTGATCGCATAGTCAGAAGGGCCAGTCTCTTTTGCGGGAGGTGTCGAAGGAGGCGTATTCACAAAATAGGATGGCCCTGCCCAGAAAACATTCAAGGGACCCGGCATCTCCATATCCAATCCGTTGTTGATGAAGTTCGTGCCGTGCGTCGCTCCCCAATCCGACGTTACGAAGCCTTTAAAGCCAACTTCGTCCTTCAAAATCTTGTTCAGTGTGGAGTTATTGCCGCAGGCATATTCGCCATTGACTTTGTTATAGGAACACATGATGGATGAGACGTTTGCGTCGGAGGCATCGGCAAACGGGGCGACATAGATTTCGTGGAGCGCCTGCTGGTCGACAAACACGTTTGTGCCGTCGGTATCGTAGCCAACAAAGTGCTTGGCCTGCGACATGATTCCCAGGTCCTGAGCGCCGTGGATCATGGCGGCGGCTAATTGTCCGGTCAGGCATGGATCTTCGCCGAAGGTGTTGTAACCCCGCTCGAAAGTTATGTCGCGATTGATATTGACGAAGGGCTGGAGGACCACGTCGATTCCGTG
The DNA here is from genome assembly GCA_963816335.1 of uncultured Acidobacteriaceae bacterium. Lineage (GTDB taxonomy): Bacteria > Acidobacteriota > Terriglobia > Terriglobales > Acidobacteriaceae > JANXZS01. Next base: position 22,143 of record CAWFKA010000011.1, read on the forward strand.
AGACCGCGCTTCCCGCGCGATCACTTCGCCGTTCGCCTTGGCATCCTCACGACTGAAAGTTGCTGCCAGTCCCATGGTCGATGGCGGCGCAGTGGAAGGCATTCTGGTAAGTACCCCCGGAGGTCCATCCGCAAGCCGGAGGCCGGGAATACCTAGCCGAGGCACTCCGGGCATGTATCCGGCCTGACCTTGAAAAGTAGTTGGATCCTCACTGACGCCGTGAATCAAGGTCTACTCATTTGATCGGACCATCGCCTGATTCAAACGGGGGTGAATGCTACCTGGCGCAAGCCACCAGCGCGGGGTATACCACGGCGAAGAAGCACATTGCATTCACGTTAAAAGATCGTGGTCCTTAGAATTTGTAAGCCATAGTACTCCCTGTACAAACGCCGGTGTCGGGCTTCTCGTTATTTCGCTGACCTGGAATTCTGAAGTGCTCCGGAAGGGTTGATCTATTTGTTCGCGCCGCTATGGAGGTTATCGAGAGCGGCACACAAAACTGCACACACCCTGTCAATTTGAGAATCGGTGATCCGATTGAAGAACGGAAGCGCGATACATCTTGAAGCTTCCGCCTCCGTAATAGGGAGGATTGGGGAGGCTTGCGGGAACTCTCGATAGGCGGGTTGCAGATGTATGGGGGCAAAGTAGCGGCCGCAGGCGATGCCCGCTGCCGAGAGCTCCCGTATTACGAAGTCCCGGTCTGCTCGCGAGTGTTCTGCCCTTAGCCGCAGAACATAGACAAACCAACTGATGCGCGAATCCACCATATTTGAAAGGGGAAGGATGAGGTCGGTCCGACCTTCCAGCCTGGATCGATAACTTGCTGCAACCTGTTCACGGCGTTTGAGGATTGCGTCAATCCGCTTCAGTTGCTCGATGCCGAGCGCGCAGTTGATTTCAGAGATGCGGTAGTTGTATCCGATTTCCGAGTGTTCGAACCAATCATCGGTTTCACGTCTTCCCTGGTTGCGAAGCGCTCGTGCGGTTGCGGCAACGTCGGAATTATTGGTAACGAGCACGCCGCCTTCACCAGTGGTGATCTGCTTATTTGGATAGAAGGCAAAGGCGCCCACCTCGCCGATTGTGCCCACCTTCGTGCCCTTCCATTCCGCACCGATGGCTTCACAGGCGTCCTCGATGATGCGGAGATTGTGTTGGCGCGCAAGATGCATGAGCGCGTCCATGTCTGCGGGAATACCGAAAGTGTGGACAACCAGAATGGCCCGGGTGCGTGGAGTGATTGCGGCTTCCACGCGAGCTGGATCGAGATTCAATGTACGCGGTTCTATATCAACGAAGACAGGAGTTGCCCGGGCATGCCGAATCACGTTAGCGGCGGCGATGAAAGTGAATGACGGGACGATTACTTCATCGTCTTCGCCGATGCCGAGCGCGAGCAGCGCAAGGTGTAGTGCACTTGTGCCGGAATTTACTGCAACAGCGTGAGCGCTGCCCGCATACTTCGCGATTGCGGCCTCAAATTCCTTGAGTACCGGCCCGAGGCTGAGGCGCGAACCTCTCAGCACGCTGACAACAGCTTCGATTTCAGACTCCGTGATGTCCGGAGCCGAAAGGGGAACGTGCGCGTCGTTCATCCGCGTAAGTCCGGTGCGTGCTTGATGAGCAGATCCTGGCCGAGCGGTGAAGTGGTGAGCACCCTGACGATTGTCTCGGACGCTCGGCCTTCGCCATAGGGATTCGTCATGCCAATGAGCGAGGCGTGAAAGGCGTCGCTTTGCGCTCTGAGTAATGCCTTGCCAATGGATTCGGCATTGGGTTCCGCATCGATCACGTTACGGGCCCGTTCGCGGCCCTTTTGTCGCATGCCAATGTTCACAGTTGGCAGACAGAACGAAGCGGTTTCCATGATGCCGCTGCTTGAATTGCCGATGAGCGCGTCAACGTGGATCAATAGACTCCAATAGGCGAGCGCGCTCATATTCGTGAATACATATCCACAATCACGCTGGCGCAGAAAGTTTTGTGTCCGTTCGATGAGCGCTCGACCACCTGCATCCGAGTTCGGGTAACAGAACAGGATCTGACCTGGAGTCGAATTCAGAGCTTCAAATAATGCGTTAGCTTCCGAGGTGGTGTCACGAAGAATTGTTACGGGATGATACGCGATCAGCAAGGTGGGCTTGGAGAGATCGATGCCAAGCCGCTGTTCCAATTCCACGCGAGGATAGAGAGTGTTCCGCTGCAGATGATCCAAGGACGGCGCACCTGCTCGATGTACCCGCCACTCTTCCTCGCCCATAGATATTACGCGCGCCTTTGCCAATTCGGTGGAGGTGAAATGGATATGGCTCATTTTCGTGAGCGCGTTGCGAACCGCGTCATCAACGGCTCCCTCGCTGATCTCACCGCCTTCAATGTGGGCGATCGGAATTCTAAGGGCAAGGGCAACCGCTGCCGGAGCGAGCATTTCGTATCGGTCGGCGATCAGGAGCATGAGGTCGGGCCGCATTTCGCCCAGCAGATCCGCAAGGCTCAGAGTCGCCAGTCCAATTGTCTTTGCCATGCCCACATCGGTGTCTGAACTTAGAAGGCACTCGATGCGGCCTCCGATTTCGAATCCATCTTTCTCAATCTCGCGAACCGTCATGCCGAATTCGGGAGACAGATGCGAGCCCAGCACGACCAACTTCAAATCCACGTCAGGGTGGGCACGCAAGTCGTGGAGCGGCCAATATAAATGGCTGTAGTCTGCTCGCGAGGTCGTAATAACGGCGATCTTTCGTTTCATAGGCGAGCTACGATGTAGCGTGTTCGGCAATCTCGAATTCCGGTATCAGTTTGTGCAGGGTTGTCATTAGTCTTTCCTCGTCGAATGACTGTGCGCTTTCTTCCAACTCGGCGAGGCTGGCGTCAAGAGAAAGCGGGCCAACCGCGGGCGTTTCCAGAACGGTGAAGTCATCGTAGGTGGCTGCGCTACGGAGCTCTTCCTGCGACATCAATTCTTCTGACAACTTGTCGCCGGGGCGAAGGCCAGTGAACACAGTCTCGATAAGCTGATTGGTAAGGCGGCGAATCATTCTATGGGCGAGGTCCGAGATCCTGATCGGTTCTCCCATAGCCGGCAGGAGTATCTTCCCAGGCAATGGAAACGACGCAGCCCGTAGGATATTCAATGTCGCCTCCCGGAGCGTGATGAAGTAGCGACAAACATCACGGTGAGTAACGGTGACGGGGCCCCCGCTTTCAATCTGTTCAAGAAAGAGTTGTGAGACGCTGCCTTGCGAGCCGAGGACGTTGCCGAGTCGGATCGACGTCATCTGCGTATTCGGAGTGCCGAGACTGGCCATCACCAGTTCCGCAAAACGCTTGGTCGCGCCCATGACAGAGATTGGATTAACCGCCTTGTCGGTGGATACGAGAACCAGCTTGCGAGATTGATGGCGCACTGCGGCCTTTGCCAGGGTGTGGGTGCCCACGGCGTTATTCACGACTGCGGCGAATCGATTCTGCTCCACGAGGGGCACATGCTTGAATGCGGCAGCGTGAAAGATTGTGTCGGGCGAGTAGCGATTCAGCAAGTGGTCGAGCAGCCGGGCATCGCCTGCGCTGCCGAGCACCGCCACGATGTTCGTCTTGCCACTTGCGAGTTTCGACAATCGCAGACACAAGCGATAAAGGGCATGTTCAGATAACTCAAGCAGAATGAGGTGACGTGGTCGCATGCTCAGAATCGCAGAGGAGACTTCGGAGCCGATGGAGCCGCCCGCTCCCGTGACCAGGAGTGACTTACCCTCAATATCGTTTTGCACGATCGAGTAATCCAGCTCCGGCCGGGGACGATCCAGTAGGTCTTCGAAGCGGAACCCGGACTTGCCTTGCGTATTCATCGAATTCGATTATAGGAGTACGCTCCACTGTTTCGGATACCGCGTTCGGGAGCCTTTCGATACACGCACAAATCTATCTTGCGTTGAACAACTTGGTTCCCAGCCCGTTGAGGGTGCGGCACGCCACTCGTCAGGCACCGATAATGAGCATGTGAGCCGCTTGCCCAAGCCAGAATCGCGCAACGCCATCCTGCTTCGTGAGTATATTGCGTACCTGCGCGTGGACAAGGGGCTACGGCCTTTGACCTGCGAGGCCTATGAGAGTGATCTTTGCATGTTTTCGGAAGTTCTCGAGGCGTCGAATTCTCTGTTGGCAACCGCCAGCCAGGCAGATGTTGCGGGATTTCTTGAGCACCTGAAAAAGCATGGTGTTGAGGCTCGATCCATCGCGCGAAAACTCTCTTGCTTGCGCGGCTTCTATCGGTGGATGCTCCTCGATAAGCGTATTGGACATGATCCTACGGTGAACCTGGAGTCGCCCTCGACGTGGAAGGTGCTTCCAAAGTCCCTTGCTGAATCTGAAGTGACTGCGATGCTGGATCGCACTTTGCTGGCCGCGGTTCATCCGCAGAACGATGCGACAGCTCTCCGCGACAATGCGATTCTCGAGCTTCTATACGCAGCCGGATTGAGGGTCTCAGAATTAACGGATCTCGGTGTCGCTGATCTTTCGCTCGACGAAGGCCGCGTGCTGGTTCGCGGTAAAGGAGACAAAGAGCGGGTGGTTCCGATAGGGGTTTCCGCCATCCGCGCGCTTTCGCAGTATCTCGAAAAAGGCCGCCCGGAATTGGCGAAGACCAGTCGAAAGTCCGATGCGTTGCGTCTGTTCCTGTCGGTTCGCGGACATGCGCTCACCCGGCAATGGATCTGGCGGTTGGTTAAATCGGCGGACTCCCATGCCAGCCCGCACATGCTTCGACACAGTTGCGCGACACACATGGTGGAACACGGCGCCGATCTTCGCACCGTGCAAACGCTACTGGGCCACGCGGACATTGCGACCACGCAGGTCTACACGCATGTGGCGCTGGGCCGCTTGAAAGCAGTCCATCGCGAGCATCATCCTCGTGCCCGCCGCACGGATTCCCAACTGGGTGAGCCGTCATGAGTGCCACGGCCAAGAGCGACGCGCTCGTTGGGGAGTTCCTCTCGGTTCTGTCGTATGAGCGCAACGTATCGCCGCACACACTTCGCGCCTACAGGCGGGAATTGAGCGATTTTTCCGCATATCTTGTCGCGCATGGTGCGCCCGCGATGCGACAGGTGGAGCATCAGCAGATCCGGGCATACCTGGGCACGCTCTATGACCGGGGACTCTCCAAAGCGTCAGTCGCGCGTGCATTGGCGGCAATCCGCGCATGGTTTCGCTGGCTGGCTAAGACAGGGAGGGTGGACCAGAATCCTGCGGCACTGGTCTCAACGCCGAAGCTGCCGAAACATCTCCCCCGGGTTCCGAACATCGAGCAGATGAATCGCGCCGCGAACCAGATCGGAACAAGTACAGCAGCGTGGCCGGAACGCGATCGGGTTATCTTCGAGCTTCTCTATGGCTGCGGGATTCGTAACGCTGAACTGGTGGGCATCAATCTTGCGGACATCCACTGGGCAAACGAGGCCATCCTGGTGCGCGGGAAGGGTCGTAAGGAGCGCTATGTGCCATTAGGAGACGTCGCCGCCCAGGCGTTGCGTGCCTATCTTCCCACGCGTGGAGCTCGGCTTGCGGCGGCGAAAAAAGGTCAGCGACGCACTTCTACTCGGGCTGGATTTGAGGGGAAATGGCCGCCTGACAACGCGGAGTATCCAAAGAATCGTGAAACAGATCGCAATGGCGCAGGGACTGGCCGCGGATGTACACCCCCACACTCTGCGGCATGCATTTGGAGCGCACATGCTGGAAGAAGGTGCCGATTTGAGGGCCATTCAGGAGTTGATGGGCCACGCCCGGCTGTCTACCACCCAGCGCTATACGCAGATCACAAATAACCAGATAACAGCGGTTTACGACCGAACGCATCCGCGGGCCAAGTAGCTGCCTGAAAACGCCTGAAATGGCCGTCCGAAACGGTTTTCTGCAAAGATATGCCAACGATAACAATGAAGTTGGCATCCCCGCCCAGCAGTAAATCGCCCGGTGAACTAAACTAGATAGGTATAGCTTCGGCAGGGCTGTGCGTTGCGGTCGTGTACCAGAACAGATGACCACCGCGCTTCAATTGAGAGCCATCCCGTAAAAGGACCACCCATTGATCGGTAGTGTACTGACAAAAGTTTTCGGAACCAGCAACGAGCGTGTTGTTAAGCGACTTCTTCCCATGGTGGAGGAGGTCAATGCTTTTGAGGCCTCCATTCAGCCGCTCACTGATGTGGAATTGCGCGCGAAGACGGCCGAATTTCGTGCCCGCATCCATTCCCGCTTGGAAGGCATTGAAGATGCTGCCGAGCGCAAGGCTGCGGAAAAGCAGGTATTGGACGAGATGCTTCCGGAAGCCTTTGCCATAGTTCGCGAGGCTGGCCGCCGCATATTGAAAATGCGCCATTTCGATGTGCAGATTATTGGCGGAATCGTACTGCACCAAGGCAAGATTGCCGAGATGAAAACCGGCGAAGGAAAAACGCTGGTTGCAACACTGCCTTGCTATCTGAATGCTCTCGCAGGGCACGGGGTTCACGTAGTCACGGTGAACGACTATCTGGCCAAGCGCGACGCCGAATGGATGGGGAAGATCTACGAGTTTCTCGGGCTGACGGTTGGCGTCATTGTTCATGACCTGGACGACGCCCAGCGGCGCGATGCGTACGCAGCCGACATAACCTACGGCACCAACAACGAATTTGGTTTTGACTACCTGCGCGACAATATGAAGTTCGAGTTGAAGGATTGCGTTCAGCGGGGGCACCACTACTCCATTGTCGACGAAGTGGATTCTATCCTTATCGACGAAGCGCGTACGCCACTCATCATCAGCGGTCCTACCGACCAGACGACGGATAAATATGTGCGCGTGAACCGCATCATTCCCGCGCTGGTGAAGGGTGAGGAAATCACGCAGGGCGAGGACAAGATCCTCACAGGCGATTATGTTATCGACGAAAAGCATCGGACAATCAGCGTTACTGACGACGGCTGGGAAAAGATTGAGAAGTTGCTCGGCATCGGAAACATTGCCGAGGTAGAGAACTGGGAACTCAAGCACCACGTTGAAACGGCCATCAAGGCACATTCGCTCTATCGCGTCGACGTGAACTACGTCGTCAAGGAGGGCGAGGTCCTGATCGTGGACGAGTTCACGGGACGCCTGATGCCAGGGCGTCGCTGGTCAGATGGATTGCACCAGGCCATCGAAGCGAAGGAGAACGTGAACATCCGCCGCGAAGATCAGACACTCGCGACGATCACCTTCCAGAATTACTTCCGGCTCTATTCCAAACTCTCCGGCATGACGGGTACGGCGGAGACGGAAGCGGCGGAGTTCGACAAGATTTACAAGCTCGAGATCGTCGTGATTCCAACCAACCAGGTGATGCGCCGAATTGAGAATCGCCGACGTCGTATTCCGAACGGAAAAAGAAAAATACTACGCGGTAGCCGACCAGATTTCGGAACTCCACGAGAAGAATCAGCCCGTGCTTGTTGGCACCACATCGATCGAAAAGTCGGAGATACTTTCCGGAATCCTGCAGCGCAAAGGCGTCAAGCACGTCGTTTTGAATGCCAAGTATCACGAGCGTGAGGCAGAGATCGTTGCCCAGGCGGGCCGGCTTGGAATGGTTACCATCGCTACCAATATGGCGGGTCGCGGCACGGACATTCTGCTGGGTGGAAATCCCGAATTCATGGCCAAACAACAGCTTGTAAAGAAGGGGCAAGCGCGGGCTGTGAGCGCCGCGGAAGGCGCAATTTCACCTACCGCCGGACCGGGCATGACGCGGTTTTACTACCAGGGGCAGGAGTTCGAATCGCTTTTAGCGGATTGGGATGCGGCCCTTGAACAGCACGCGGCGGCTGCTTCGCAGGATCATAATGAAGTCGTTGCCGCTGGCGGGTTGCACATCATCGGTACTGAGCGGCACGAATCGCGGCGCATTGACAACCAGCTTCGCGGCCGTGCCGGAAGACAGGGCGATCCCGGCGCTTCGCGGTTCTACCTTTCGCTTGAAGACGACCTGATGCGCATCTTCGCCAAGGAGTGGGTATCCACTCTGCTGCAGAGGCTGGGGATGGAAGAGGGCGTGCCGATTGAGTCCGGCCTGATTTCACGACGGATTGAAGCAGCGCAGAAGGCAGTTGAATCTCAAAATTTTGAGTCTCGCAAACACGTTCTCGAATACGACGATGTAATGAACAAGCAGCGCGAAGCCGTCTACGGCCTGCGTAAACAGCTGCTGGAAAATGTTGAGCAAAAAGAACTGATTCTTGAGGATTACACTGCGGGAACTCTGAGTGCGATTCTCGACGCGACGGCGCCCGAAAATGTGCACCCTGACCAGTGGGACGTCGCCGCGCTAAAAACAAAATTGATGGAGCAATACGGCCTCGATCCGGTCGACGAGGGCATTAACATTGCAGAGCTCAGTCGCCATGAACTCGGTGACGAGATTTTCAACCGCCTGAAGGCGAGGTACGAGAGCAAGGAGCGGATTCTCGGCGAGCAGGGTATGCGGTACCACGAACGCATGGTGATGCTGAGCGTGCTCGACGGATTGTGGAAAGACCACCTGCTCGCAATGGATCATCTGCGGGAGGGAATCGGACTCCGCGGCTATGGGCAGCAGGATCCGCTGGTCGCCTACAAGCGTGAATCCTTCGACGTTTTCGAAGCGATGATGACTCGCTTTCAGGAAGACACGGTCCGCTATCTTTTCCTGATGCAGATAGTGGGGCCGGATGGTCAGCCGGTGACGGAAGTTCCTCGTCCACGCACGATAGAAGGGCAGAAACTTTCCACCAACGGATCGCACTCGCCCGAGCCGTCAGAGCGCGAAATTCCCGTGCCGTTCCGGCAGCCCTCGACGACAATCGATCAGCTGGAGCAGGAGTTTGAGCGAAAGAAGAAGCGGGAACTGGAAGTTGCGCGCCAGGCCGGCGGAGGCATGACTGAAGTGGCCCAACGACGGACAGGCGAGAAGGTTGGCCGCAACGATCCTTGTCCCTGTGGCTCAGGGAAGAAGTACAAAAAGTGCCATGGTGCGGATGCTTAAGTGGAGTGACGGGATTTACCCCGTCACTCCTTAAGAACTAAGCTGCGGGGGCTTGCCTGGAATCGCGTCGAACGTAAGGTCATTCGCCGCGCTGCCAGTCTGCAGTTTCCACAGATCGAATAGCCGACCGTAGCTCAGGGTCATGAATGCGCTGTCATCCACGCCCAGCTTTTTTGCTGTCGCATCGATCCAATCCGCGGGGCCTTCGATTTCGGCGAATACTCCAATGGGCGTTACGTCCAATACGCAGTGGCCCGTTTCGTCTGCCCACTCCGTCCGCCATTTTTCGTAGGTGAACGCCTCCACCAGGCCGAGGTGTTTGAAGATGGTGGCAATGGCCTCTCCGTCCTCCACGAGTGTTTCGGTCTCAATCCGCTGCTTGTGCCGTGCCTCGGGCGAGTTGTCTGGCGGAAAGGCTTTGTGCGTGATCACCCACTTGGGTCCGTACTCCCGGATCCTCAGGATTTCGCCGTTGTTTCGAAGTTTGCGGTCAGGATAGTCGTAAAGCACGTTGCGTTCGAAAGTCCTCTCGGTCTGCTTGCGAAAGCCAGCGGAGGCGAGCTTCGTCTCGAGAGCGTTGTCGTCATGGACGCGGAATTTGATCTCGGTCTCAATCGATTGCATAGGGGCGAGTATATGCCAGATGCCGCCGGCGGGGAACGCCCGTGGCGCAGGGCATAATAGAACTGGAACTCCAGAAAGCATGGGCATGGAAACTTTGCGGCTGGTTGTTTCGGCCACCGATTTGCAATCGGATGTGTCGCAGTCATCCCTGAAGCGGGCCGCCGCCATTCTCCAGGATGGCGGCACCGTGGCCTTTCCTACCGAAACCGTATACGGATTGGGCGCAAATGCGCTTAGCGCGGATGCGGTCGCAGCTATTTTCCAAGCCAAGCATAGGCCGCGTTGGGACCCGCTGATTGTTCACATTGCCGACGAAGAGATGTTAGGTCGGGTTGTGTCCGGCCTTCCTCCTGCGGCAAATCTGTTGCGTAGAAAATTCTGGCCAGGACCGCTAACGCTGCTGCTGCCGCGATCGACGAATGTGCCTAAACTGGTGACCGCCGGACGCGATCGTATTGGCGTTCGCATGCCGTCGCACCCCGTGGCGCTTGAGTTGATCCGCTTGGCGGGTGTGCCGATCGCAGCTCCCAGCGCCAACTCCTTCGGCCACACCAGCCCTACAACTGCGCAGCATGTGCTCGACGATCTGGCCGGAAGAATTGATGCGGTCGTTGATTCGGGGGAAACCACGCACGGGGTTGAATCGACCGTGGTGGATGCGTGCGAAGATCCGCCGCTGATCTACCGGCCGGGTGTGGTCACTCTGGAGCAGATTCGCGATATCTGTCCCGGCGTTCGCCTGTATGAGTCCGAGCCCTCTGAAAATCGGGAAGAGTCAATGCCCTCCCCGGGCGTAGGATTGCGGCACTATGCGCCGCGGGCAAAGCTCATTCTCCTTGAAGGGGAGCAGCTTCAGTCGGACTTCACATCTCTCGTGAGCGCATCGTTAGCAGGTGGAGAGCGCGTGGGCCTGATGCTTCCCGATGGTTTTCCATCTGCGGATCGGGGGCACCAGGGCGTTGTTGTGTATCGCTGGGGACAATGGAGCAATCAGGAAGAGCTGGCGCATCGATTGTTCGCTGGGTTGCGAGAACTGGATGGAGCCAAGGTTACCGTCATTCTGTGTCCACTGCCGGCGTCGACCGGCATTGGGATGGCGATTCGCGACCGGCTGCTAAAAGCGGCTAAGTAGCGCTACTTTTCATGGCTGGACTTCGTTAGCCTTGTACAGGTACTTGATGCTGGATTTGTAAATCAGCGTGCGGGAGCTGTTTCGGACTTTAATGGCATTTTTGTCGTACCACTCAATGCAGCCCTCAACCCGCTCTCCGTCTTCCAGTACAAAGACCATCAGGGTCTGCGACTGCATCTGCTTCTGAAAATAAAATGCCTCAGCATGCGAAGCATCGTGCCAGACCGAAGGGGCGTCGTGTGCCATCTGGTGCATCAGCATGGGGGACGGTTCGCGGCGCAGAGCTCGGTGGTTGCCACCGTTATCGGGCATAACCGGGCGCACTAGCCTGCGTGGGCCCGTGCCCGTTGAAGGGACCGGAGCGATGTCTTTTGGCGGCGGCGCAGGGACAGGCTTGGCGACACGCTTTTCGCGTGTTCCGAAAGACGGAAGCGGTTTCAGATTGCCCATCGTAATTTTGTATCTCTTCAGATTGGATGCAGTTGAGACAGAAAGAGTTCGGCTGCTACCGATAGCTCTTGCAGGCACAGGCACCCAAACCCCTGAAATTCTTATACTTTTGTAAGCTAGCTGCATCGTATCTGAGGTTTGACGGTCTCTTCTATCAAATTCGATTGAATTCCGCGCCCTTTGGGCAGGACGAAAAGAATCATGAAGAGAGTTCCGTGGCAAAGGCATCCAGCGACAAGGAGCGGAGCAGGTTCCGCCGCATTCCCGTTTCCACTTGGTGGATGCCTCTCGCGGCGGTGTCAATCCACTCCAGTGACGCATTAGCACTGAGCCGGGATAATTCGGGCATCAGATCGATATTTCGCACCAGGTTTGGGGCATTTGACTGCAGGAGGAGGAAGTCCTCCAGCAGGCTGGTGAGAGCCCGTAGCAACGCGGAGGTTTTCTGCTGGCCTTCCGCCCCGGCTCGATAAGTCTCTGTCATGCGGAAAAGCGCCGAGTGGTCAGACTCATCCAGCGCGTTTTTCACCATCAGCAGCGCGTCTTGCCGGCTGGCAACGTAGCTCGCCAGGTCGAAACCAAGAGCCCGGCCAACCGCGCCTTCCGCGAGCCGCGCGACCAAGGATCGCTGCGCAGGCTTCCACTCGGGACGGCGTTCTGCCAGCAACGTCTCCAGACTCTCGGTCGGCAGCGCGCCCAGCCTGTAAAGGATGCACCGGGAGCGGATGGTCGGCAGGAGTTCTCCGGGATTTTCCGCGAGTAGGAAGATACTGGCAAAGGAGGGGGGCTCCTCCAGAACCTTCAACAGGGAGTTTGCCGCCTCCTTCATGAATGCCGTTGCGGTGAAGATGTAGATGGCGTGCCTGGCATCGGAAGGGAAACGATACATTCCGCGAATCACGCTGCGAACCTGGCCCATCTTGATCAGCAACTGTGGCGGATCAGGGGGAATCACGATCAAGTCCGGATGAGTCTGAATCAGGATGCGGGTATCTTTCTTATCCGCGTCGCGCATATCTTCTCGCGCGGCAATGGCCTCCTGCACGCGCAGGTCGAGAAGGGAGGATTCTGCAATGCGAACACAGTTGCTGCATTCGCCACAAAAGTCCGGGAGCCCTTTGGATTGCGTTTGCCGTAAACAGTTAATAGCCTGCGCCAGCATGATGGCGAGCGTGTACTTTCCGGAGCCCTTTGCTCCGGCGAGGATCAGTGCAGGAGGAATTCTTTCCGCGCGGATGGCTTCCCGCAGGTGGCGAACTGTCGCCTCGTTTCCTAAAAATGCGTCAAAGCCCACGTTGGAAGCTCACTTTTGCTGATAGCTGGTATGAAGCGGATATTTCAAATGAGACTAGCAGAAACACGGTGTGCCAATCGCCGTGCTACTGGGACGTTGCTGTCGTTGGACCGGAGGTTCCGGCCGCTGGAGGTGGCGAAGACCACGTCATGGTATCCACCGCATTCGGATCGTCACGCAGCTTGAGATACAAGGCGTGTCCGTGTGGGGCGGGGACCACGAGGGTTTGCTCAACAAAGCCTTCCGGCACGGGTATGGCGTCTGTGAAGTCAGCATCGGTGCTGACGGATTCGATCAGAAATAGCTTGTCTCCCGTTATGGTGCATTGCCGGTTTGGCAGGGCGCTGCAATGCACGTCCTTGATTGTGGGAATGCGGACGAGGTTGATAAGGGGCTGCCAGTCGCCGTTCGTACCGTCGGCCAGCACCGGTCTCATCTTCAACGGCCCGAAAGCGGAAGGTCCCAGGTGCCGCATCGGGTCAAGTATGGCAAGCTCGGTCTTCGAATCCTGCATTGTCAAATTGCCGTCGGCTATTGTGAGAAAAACGTGGAAGGACTCGTCGAGCGTCGCCACCTCGACCTTTTCAGTAGGAGAGAAGTTTTCAGGAACCTGGGTTTTCAGGAAGAAGCTCAGCCGTCCTTCCTGCGGCAGTTCATCCGGGCCGCCAAGCCTGATGGTTGCAATCGTCGTGGGCGGATCCGCCTGTACACTTTTGCTGATTAGTTTCACACTCGGTCGAGGCGGATCGATCGTGGCGCTCAGGTTGAGGGTTCGGCCATCTTTTAACGTCACCTGCGCGTTAATTGTCTCGCCGGCGGTCAGCGTGGACAAGGCCGGATCCTTTGTGACGAGAGTCAGCTCATCTTTCTGGTGAGACCGGGAGAGAGCGCCGGGCGCGAAACGCACCCCCTTCAACTCGACGTCTTTCACTTGGTCGAGACGCGTTCCCTTCAGGACGCCATTGGTGTCGCCTTCGTGTAGTCGGAGGGACTCGAGGCTGCCCGCCTCGGCGTAGGTATGGATGGTGACTTCGTCCACGTTTGGATTGCCGAATTTCTTGATCAGGACATAAATGGAACCGGGAGTGGCATTTTCAAGAGGTATGCCAACCTGCAGTTCGTCCGTTTTCTCCTGTTTCCACGAAGCATCCAGCCGAGTGCCCTGGGCCGTACGGATGGAGACATTTTCCACGCATGCTGCCTGGCTCGATTGCAGGTTCAGGGCATCCAGCCTCCCTACGATCAACGCGCTGGCGTCCTTGGATGGAACGATCCAACTTCCTTCTTTCTGCGCGCTGCGAAGGTGAAATGTTGGGCCCTCCAGGGGCTGGAATCCCCAGAAACCATGCAGGGTTCCGGTCAAGTCGTCATTGAGACTATCCGGCTTAATAGATCGCGTATCCACCACGACTCCGCCTTGCGTTGGATCCACTTTCGCGGGCAAGTCGATCCCCGGGCTACCTTTGCCCTTTGTCTGCAGATGCAGCTTGAAATCGTGCGCCAGTTCACTGGCGAAGACGAGCGGTGCCCCGTCAATGGGGAGAACCAGGTCCGGTCGCCCCGCACAGAATGTCTGGTGCGGCTCTGCGGCTCGCAAAGGCGGTAGAGGGGAAGCGCCCACTGGAGGAAGCCCAACTACCATGACTGACTTGGGATTACGGAACGAGGGCGGATTATTCAGCCGCAGGTTCAGCTTGTCGCCTTTTGGAAGTGCCAGGGCGGGGATGTACTGATACTGCGCCGTGTGCGCCGAGCTCAGAATGCGGATCGTATCCACGATTGCGCCGACGTAAGGGCTGTAGTATCCCGCGCCCGCCGTCGGCACCAATGCCAGGTGCGAGACCAGGTCGACGTTCGTTCCCGAGGTAATGCGGGCGACCATGGTTTCGGTGTGCGCGTCGTCGAGCACCAGCGAATCGGAGTTCTCAGAGAGGCAGGGCACCTGTTGCGAACTCGGCTTGTCAAAGCACTCATGGTCAAGCTTAATGTTCAGGCTTCTCGCCAGCAGAATGGTCCGTTCGTGCAGTTGTATGCCAGGGTCCTGGGAGATTTCCCGCAGGAGAAGCAGATATTTTTCCAGCCGGATCCTGTCCAGGCTTGCCTGCTGCAAATCCTGCGCGGCGCGCACAAAGGCGCCGGGCTTGCCGCGAACGGCATTACGCAGAGTATTGAAGTCGCCCCCGGTCTCCGGCGCAAGAAACACAAGGGCCTGTTCAGCTTCGTCCGGAACATTGACGAAGACTCCCTCTTCGCGGACCCCCTTTGCCCAGGTCTCCACTTTCGTGAACCACGTGGACGGCGGAGGATTGGTGGCGCCGCGGAGAAACGCCACAATCATGACGTAGTGGGTGGATTGGCTTTCGGGCAACTGCGGGTGTATCCACAGGCGATCTCCGGGCAGAAGATTGGGAACGTGGGAGATTGGGAGCGTCTCTCCAGCACGCTGTACGCGTACATCGACAGCAGGCCCGGCGAGATCAAAGGCTGCGGATGTGGATTCGGCCCATGCGAATGGCATCGTAAGCAGGAGCATGCTCGCGAGCCGGCACAGTCTTCGCAAGATCAAGTGCATACCTCTAATCTATGCCAAATCCCTCGAGGATGACGGCCATGTACACGTTTCCACACCTACTTGTGAATCGAAACACTGAAATGTAAGTGGATAGGCCCTTGACGCAGATTCGTGGCATCTTTGTTTTTGCTCCCGGCGCACAGCTAAAATGGAGTTGGATGCGGGTTTTCAGTCAGCGGTCAAAGCTCTGCAAACTCGCAGCCGTGGTGTGATCGACCCTGGCCATTGACATAAGTTGATTGAGGAGCACCACTTGGAGACTTCTTTGTCGAAAGTTACGCAGGTCCTGGAACCATTTCGTCTTTCGCCGGAATTTCGCCGTCGCGTTTGGGGATTTGACGATCTCGCGCCGTGGTTCCACGTGAAGGCGGACGGAGAACCGATTGGTGAGGTGTGGCTTACGGGGGATACCTGCGTCGTCGAAACAGGCCGAAATGAAGGTAAACAACTGCAGCAAATGACCGTAGAATTCGGCCCCCAACTAGTTGGCCCGCACTTTCAAGGGGAGGGTTTCCCGTTGCTGGTGAAGGTACTTTTTCCCCGCGAGAAGCTCAGCGTGCAGGTCCATCCAGACGACAATCTGGCTCAGAAATACGGCCTGCTGCGCGGCAAGACTGAGTGCTGGTATGCACTCGGCGCTGAGCCGGGAGCAACGGTAGCCGTCGGATTCAAGCCGGGGGTAACCCCGGATCAGGTTCGCATGGCGATCGAGGACGCAACACTCGAAAACCTGCTGGAGTATCTGCCCTTTTCGAAGGGTGAGATGGTTTTTGTCGACGCTGGAACGGTGCATGCAATCGGACCCGGCTCAGTGATTCTCGAGACGCAGCAGAACAGCGATGTGACCTACCGGCTCTATGATTACGGGCGGCCACGCGAGTTGCATATTGAGAAATCCCTCGAAGCGATGCGATCTTCGACCCGTGCTGGAAAGGTTCCGGCAAGGGTTGAGGGCAATCACATCACGCTGATCGATGAACACTATTTCCGAGTGGACTCCTTCAAACTTGAGGGCATCGTAAACTCTCAAGAACTGGCGGTTAGCGATACAAATGACGTCCAGATCCTCTTTGTAGTCGAGGGCAAAGCGAATCTCGCCGGGGAAGGATTCGAGGCATTTCCTTTGAGCCGATGCCAAGTGGCAGTTATTCCAGCTTCTGCCGGGCCATGGAATTTGCATTGCGAAAGAAGCGTGGAGATCATTCGCATGGTTCCGAAGGGATAGCAAAATGGCATTGGATTTTCGCACTGAGATTGCCGCCTACATTCGCGGCGCGGCGTTACCGGAAGACAAGTTCGGCCATCAGCCCCGGCTCTATGCGCTAACCCGGCAAATTGGCGAGGGAATGTCATACGACGATGACGTGGTCTACGCGGCGGCTTGGCTGCACGATCTCGGAGTTTTCGTCGGGCATCGCCCGGAGGATCCCGCTAAGCTGGCGAAATGGGACCACGTGATTTACACGCTCAGAGAAGTCCCCGCAATTCTCGAAAGGAGCGGCTTCCCCAGTGAGAAGATCCCGGCCGTGCTGGAGGTCATACAGAATCATCAGCCCAAGGACAACCCTGCAAGTGTTGAATCAACAATTTTGCGGGATGCGGATATCCTGGAACAGCTGGGAGCGATCGGAATCCTTCGAGGAGTGAGTAAAGTAGGTCGCGATACGTCGATTCCCGACATTCACCACAGCAGTCGACAATCTCCGACGCAGCATATTGGACCTTCCGTCCAAATTGGTCTTGGAGAGTTCGCGTCAGCTAGCCAAGCCCAAGGTAGACTTGCTGGCTTTGTTCCTGGGCGCCGTAGACGCAGAATCACAGCCAGGTCTCTTTTGAGATGCACAACCGCAACGCTTTTAGCTGATACATAACCGAACCCTCTTAGGTGATGATCGCTGATGAACACTGTTCTTTCCGCAGGTCCGGAAATCGTCGACGATAGCGAGAACTTTCGCACCATATTGGGAGTGAAGTTTTTCGTCGGCGATGCGCCAAGCGCGATTCGCCGATTGAGTGGCGGCGGTCTGCTGGTGGTTCCGGCCGCGCCCGCACTCAAGAATCTGCCGCACGATGTTGCCTACCGAGAGGCGCTGCTGGGCGCCGACGTTGCAATCACGGACAGCATCTTTATGGTCCTTCTGTGGAACCTGTTGGAACGGGATTCCATTCGCAGGCTTTCCGGTCTTGAATATCTCCGCGTCCTGCTGCAAATGCCGGAGATCCGCGCTCCACAAGGAACGTTCTGGATCATGGCGAATCCCGACAGCGCGCAGAAAAATTTGGATTGGCTGAACGCGGAGGGCGTTCACGTTACCCAGAACGACATCTATCTTGCGCCTTTTTATGGCAGCCGGATCGACGATCAGGAACTGCTTTTGCAGCTGAACGCTCACATGCCGCGACACATCATTGTGACGATTGGCGGAGGAAACCAGGAACGGCTCGGACTGTACCTCAAGCAAAATCTGGGTTATCAGCCGACGATTCATTGCATCGGCGCCGCGATAGCTTTTCTCAGCGGCGACCAGGTCCACATCCCGAACTGGGCAGACCGTTTCGGATTGGGGTGGCTATTGCGCAGCGCTTCGCGGCCGCGACTCTACGTTCCTCGATACTGGGATGCGCGGAAGCTTTTGCCGCTGATGTTGCGCTACCGGAATCGCTTACCGGTCGATTGAGATTTACCGGAAAATTCAGCGCGTCATGAGAGCGACACCGCAGCAGACCAGAACGGCGGCGAGCCATCGACGACGGTTCACGTTCTCATGCAGAAAAAACTTGGCCGCTACGGCGTTGCTCACAAAAGTGAGCGAAGCGGATGCCGGGGCGATAAGACTGACGTTGGCATTGCTCACGGCAAAGAGCAGCGAGAAAAAACTGAGCGACATGCAGACAACACCCAGTAGAAACCGAAAGCTGCCGACGACGGCGCGAATCGCGCCTCCCATTCCAGTGTTCGCCCGGATGACATCCAGGTCGCCGATCTTGCGCATGGCTGATGCCGTGAGCACATCGCCTGCGGTTGCCGTGAGCACGATGGCCGCAATCATTGCAGCGCTGTGCAGAGGGGCTGGTCATGATCGGCCCAACTTCTTCGGCATCGGAAAGCGCGGCTGTTTCAGCAGGGGGAATGTTCGGTGTAAGACGGTCCCTGGGTAACAAAACCTACGCCCAGCACGATCAGCAGAATGCCCGCCCATCGAAGCGGAGAGATCTGTTCGTGCAGCCAGAACCTGGAAAGCAGCGCAACCACCACGTAACCAAGTGCGGTGGAGGGAAGCACGAAAGTCAGGTCGGCCCAGGAAAGTGCAGTCAGGTACGAGGCAAAAAAGCAAAGCAGCAGAAGAATGCCGGAGATGACCCAGGGGTTAGCTACGGCAATGAAACAGACTGCCGAGATGATGGATTGAAACTGGACCGAAAGTCCTTCATGCCGCGACCCAGAAACGTATCGCCCAATCGAGGCGCTCAGCATGACGGCAGCGAGCACCAGGTAGCGGCGAAACGTCATTGTAGAACTCATCGACTTCGTCATTTTTCAGCGTCGCAGATGTTCAAGCTGTTGTGATATTCAATGGAAAAGCGGTCAGCACGGATCCGCTGACCGCTTTGCCCTTGGACGACTGCGGTACTGTCTAGACGTTCGCTTTCGCGGTGGCGGCGGCGTGTGCCGCCTGCGTCTTGCTGTCGCCGAACGACCTTGTTGCGTGCTGCGCGCAAGCTTAAGGAAGGCCTTGGCTTCGACGTAGAGACGAGGCAGGTCGCGATTGACAGCGGCCTTCCAGACCACTCTGAATGCAGCCTTGGGTCGGAAATAGTATTCGTCGTAGAAGCGGTGCACCATCTCCAGAACGTATTCCTTGGGCAGGCCCGGGTACTCGATGTGCGCCATCTGGTGACCGCCCTCGTCGGACATCACCGCGGTATCGAGATTGGTGATGAAACCATTCTCCTTGGCATAGTCGTAAAACTCGGTTCCCGGATAGGCGTGTGCGATCGAGACCTGGATCGTTTCCACGTCGAGGGTCTTGGCGAAGTTGATTGTGTTGCGGATCGACTCCTTCGTCTCACCCGGCAGGCCGAGAATAAAGTCGCCGTGAATGACGAGTCCGAGATCGTGGCAATCGCTTGCGCGAAGTCACGTGCCCGCTCGACGGTGGCGCCCTTCTTGATGTTCTTCAGAATCTGCGGATCGCCGGATTCAAAGCCGACGATGAGCAGCCGGCAGCCCGCATCCTTCATAGCCTTCAGCGTCTCGCGATCGGTGGTGACGCGCGAGGTGCAGGACCATGTGAGATTCAGCGGCTTCAACTTCTCGCAGAGTTCAATCGTGCGAGCCTTTTGAATGTTGAAGGTGTCGTCGTCAAAGAAGAACTCCTTGACGTGCGGGAAAATCTTCTTCGCGTGCGCCATCTCGGCTGCTACGTCGTCTGTCGAGCGCTTGCGCCATGCGTGTCCGCTGAGTGTCTGCGGCCAGAGGCAGAAGGTGCATTGCGCCGGGCATCCGCGAGTGGAATAAAGAGCCACGTAGGGATGCAGCAGGAACGGCACGTTGTAGCGCGTCACATCCATATCGCGCGCATAGATATCCGTGACCCATGGAAGCTTGTCGAGATCGTCGATCTGCGGGCGATCAGGATTGTGAACTACCTGGCCATTTTTGCGATAGCTGATGCCGAGCAACTCGTCCAGCGGCTTGCCTTCCGCGAATTCCTTCACGGTGTAATCAAATTCGCGGCGGCAAACGAAGTCGATAACGGAGCATTCGTTCAACGCCTTGTCAGGAGCAGTGGTAACCGGGGGCCCAACGAACGCGATCTTGATCGATGGGTTCGCGCGCTTGATTGCTTCCGCGAGCCTTTGATCGCCCTCCCATCCAACGGTGCTGGTGAAGAGAACGAGGAACTCGAATTCCTTGGCGATCTCGATGGTTTCGTCAGCAGAGACGTGATGCGGCGGCGCGTCGAGCAGCTTGGAACCCTCCAGCATTCCGGCGGGATAGGCCAGCCAGACGGGGTACCAGTAGGATTCGATTTCGCGGGTTGCGGGCCAGCGGGAACTGGCGCCACCGTCAAAGTTCTCAAAGGAGGGCGGGTTTAGAGAAGAGTGTTTTTAGAGGCATAGGCGTAACCTTAATTTTAGCACTTTAGAAGGATTTTTGCGGGATATCGGGCGAATGCACCTGGGTAGATACGCTTTGGAATCTACAACTTCTGCAAACGCGACGTCTAGAGAATTAGACGCAATTGAGCGCTTTAAGTGTTCAAAATGATGCGATTTGTTTAGGTTACAAAATTCTGTTTTATCACCCTAGGGGATCTAGGGGTGACTCTTTGCCAACGGATTGGAAGCGTCTGATTTTCCCAGCCATGAAACAGCTCCGAATGCTCCCAGCCAGGAACCGGCGGCGGCAAAGAAAACATAAACGGGATTTCCGGTGTAACTGATGACGGCAAAGGCGGAAAGCAGATACCAAAGGCTGCTCCAATTCGCGGCGACGGTTCGACGCCGCGAGGTGACGGCAGCATTAAAAAGGACATAGACGGCGTCAGTGGCTGCGGTGGACGCGGTGACTCCCAAGGCGATGAGCGGGTGGGGCGGCTGGATCATCATGCGGTAGCTCCTGTCATCTAAAGAGCGGTTGGCAAAAGAGCGGTTGGCTAAAAGGCGTCCCACTCAAGCCAACGGCGGGCTTGACTGTGCCACCCGCGCTGATTGGTAGAAGTTACTTGGGAGGCTGGGTTTGTGGAAGGTCGTTGCACATGGGACAGTTTTTGCCCCTGCTGGTGTAGTAGATCCTGACGCCGATGAAGATCGAGGTTGAGATGAATGACCACAAAGCCGCGAACTGAAGTGCGTTTTCGAGGCCGTGCTGCTTGAGCAACTCGCTTGCTGTGAGGATAGCGAAGGCCACAAGAAAGACCTGCAAAAAACGCTTGAGCCAGAAGTTGAATCTCATGGGCGTAAGAATAGCAAAGTGCAGCTAAGGAGCGGATAGCTAAAGAAGCGGCTAGTCAACGCGTTCGGAATGACAATCGTTTGTACTTATCATCTTCCCACTCAAGCCAATTGCAGGCTTGAACTTGCCACCAGGCATCCACCCCAGATGACTCCGACGATCTGAACAATTGAATAACACCAGGCAATTGCGAATGTGTTAATGGAGGACCGCTTCATACTCTGTCGCTTAGCTGATCCTTTCTTAGCTAACGGGCTGATCCGCTAACTTGTTGACCGGCAGCTTCTTGCCTATGGCGCGTATAAATAAAAATGATTGAGCACACGGCGGCGATCAACTTCGCTACTATTTTTGTACGTGCCCCGTGCTCTCAAACTCGCTGCGGCTTTTGCGGCACTGGTCTGTCTACTGGCGATCTTTATCGCTCCGATGACTTCTATGCCTGAATCAGTACTGCGCGAGCATCATCAGGTCACTTCTCACGCGGTTCTGGGCCATGTTGTCGGCGCATTCAGTGCGGTTTCGAGTTCTTTTCCATCAGATGCAAGTCTGGCGATCGATGCTCGTTCTACCGCAGCGAATCTGCGCGTTTCCGGCGAAGTATCCTCCGCAACACCGCTTGTTTTGCGCTGCTAGAACTTCCCTTTAACCAGTCCACAATTCCTTTCATGAAAAGCGCGTTCCAGACGTGAGGTAATTCACGTGTAGTTGCAGCGTTCGAGGGAATTTCGGCATGCCGGCAACTCTCGTCGACCAGGTGACAGGCTGTGTTCGGAACGCTTCCTCCAAAGGATCTTGACGGGTCGGAAACTCGCGTGCTGTACGGGACGACCTTCGGTTAACCCGGACGTTTGTGCACCACCGCTCAAATTCGTGGAACGGGTGTTCAATAGCGTATTCATCGTTCCTGCGAACCACTCCACTTGGGTTCGACGGCTTCCTTGATCGCGAAGTGAGAGGAGCTCTTCATGTTTCAAAACTTCAGGGGGACTATGCAAAGAAATCGTGGAAAGTTGTTGTTCGCTGTTGCTTTTGGAGTTGCGTGTTCGAAGCTCTCATTCGGGCAGACCGCGCCTGCTCCGCTAGCTGTTTCCAATGCCGATAACGCGTGGATGCTGGTGAGTGCCGCTCTCGTACTGATGATGACTGGGCCGGGACTAGCGCTGTTCTATGGCGGATTGGTCCGCAAAAAGAATGTGCTGTCTGTGATGATGCAGAGCTTCGCGATGATGGCGATAATCACGATTCTTTGGGCGGTGGTGGGGTACAGTCTTCGCCTTCGATGCCGGCAACAGTTTTATCGGCGGGTTGCACCATGTGTTCCTGCGAGGTGTGGGGCTGACGCCGGACGCCGACTATGGCTCAACGATTCCGTTGCAGACCTTTATGGTCTACCAACTGATGTTCGCAATCATTACGCCAGCACTGATCACCGGAGCTTTTGCAGAGCGCATGAAGTTCAGCGCGATGGCGGTGTTCCTGGTGTTGTGGTCGTTGATTGTCTATTCTCCGATGGCGCACATGGTGTGGGGCAAAGGCGGGCTGCTGAATGCCTCGCTGGGCGGACCACTACCTACTTTGGATTTTGCAGGCGGAACGGTGGTGCATATTACTTCCGGGGTGTCTGCGTTGGTGTGTGCGATTTACCTGGGCAGGCGGCTTGGATATCCGAGGGAGCCGATGCCTCCCCACTCCGTCGTTCTGAGCTTTATCGGGGCGTGTTTGTTGTGGGTGGGTTGGTTTGGATTCAACGCTGGCAGTGCGCTCGCAGCGGGGACGTTGGCGACCAGTGCTTTTGTGAACACGCATTTTGCCGCTGCCGCCGCAGGCCTTGCCTGGGCCGCGTGCGAAAAATTCCGCAATGGAAAGCCCAGCGCGCTGGGAGCGATTTCCCGGAGCGGTGGCGGGCTTGGTTGCGATTACTCCAGCGGCGGGGTTTGTACATCCGATGTCAGCGATAGTGATTGGATTGATTGCCGGTGTTTTCTGCTACCTGATGGTTGCGAAGGTAAAGCAACGCTTTGGCTATGACGATGCGTTGGACGCTTTCGGCGTGCATGGCGCAGGAGGCTCGCTGGGTGCAGTCCTGACGGCAATTTTTGCCTCGAGCGTGATCAATCCCATCTTCAAGAATTCTGATGGGACCATTTTGCCGTCGGGTGTAATGGAGGGCAACTGGCACCAACTCATCAATCAGCTTGGCGGAGTTGCGATTGCGTGGGCGGTATCCATCGTGGGGACGCTGATTTTGCTGAAGCTGGTTGATGTGACGATCGGGCTGAGAGTAACGGAGACGGAAGAAATTGAGGGTCTTGACCTGACGCAGCATGGCGAGGAAGGGTACGACTGGGGCACCTAACGGCGGTTCGACGGGGCGAAGTATCCACGGTACCAGTAGTATCCAACGCACTAAACGGAGGCACTGAATTCATGCAGAAGATTGAAGCGGTCATCCAGCCGGCAAAGCTCGAGGTTGTGAAAGCGGCGCTTGTCGAAATAGGGATTAACGGCATAACTATTATGGAAGCGCGCGGCCATGGCCGCCAAAAGGGACACACGGAAGTGTATCGAGGACGTATGAGGTGGATTTGCGTCCGAAGGTGAAGCTGGAACTGGTGGTGACGGACGAGATGGCAGAAAAGGCAATCCAGGCGATCGTTACAAGCGCGAGGACGGGGAAGATTGGGGATGGAAAGATTTTTGTTTCAAAGATCGACGAGGTTATAAGGATTCGGAATGACGAACGGGGGGAGGCACTGTGATGTCTAGATGGCCCGCCTAAGCAGAGTGGGCCTCTGGCTTTGCGTGTTAGTATCGGCTTTCCTGGAGGTGAAGCGATGCCGACACAAATTTCTCCCATGCTGGCGGTTGGCGATGGGGATGCCGCGATCGAGTTTTACAAAGCCGCGTTCGGCGCTAAGGTGCAGTGGTACCTGGGCGACGGGGGACACGTGGTTGCGGGCCTATCCATTGATGGCGCAGAGTTCTTTCTTGCAACGGAGTCGCCGGAGTATGGGACGCGAGGGCCGGGCGAGGCAGGATTCACGACGGTAAGGATCGAACTTTTTGTGGACGATCCGATGGAAGTACAGAAGCGTGCCGTGGCTGCTGGCGGGAACGAGAAAGATGCGGTGAAGGAGCATGTCCATCCTACGAAGGGACCGCGACCGATCAACCGGATGCTGCAGGGTACGGTGATAGATCCTTTCGGTCACAAGTGGCTGATTGGGAAATTTCTGGATTAGTTGGCGTTGAACTCACTCCCTTCCCAAGCGAGCTAATTGTTGGGGAGGGTTTTGGCCCAGTCTTCTACTGAGCCTATGGTGCGGAGGAGTGTGAGGCGGGCGCGGGTGAGTTCGAAGTCAGCGTCGAGGAAGTCTTCAAAGCGCTGGCGCTCCTCGATGCGTGCCGACTGCTCTTCCCGAGGCGACATTGGGGCGGAGCTGCTTTGACCGGTGCCTGATTTGAGTTGAGCGATCACAGACCGAATCGGCTTGCGCGAGCTCCCGCTGGAGTGCTGCGACTGCAGCCTGCGCATGAAGCTCCGCAATGCTTTTCTGCAGGCGTACAGCCTGTTCTTCGGTTTGATCGCGAAGCAGATCGGCTTGGGCGAGGGAGTGGGCGGCGTCGGCGTTGGATTCGCGAGCCTTGGATTTCTTCCCTGAGTCCCACAAGGGAATCGTGATCTGGATTCCGATGCCGAAGTTATTGGATTGGAAATTTTTGTAATAGTCGGCGTAGTTGTTGAAGGTGGCGTAACGGGCGTATTCCGCAACGAAGTTGACCTGCGGACGCCAGATCTGGCGCGAATCTCCGAACGCGGTATAGAGCCGGGATTTCGCGGCTGTATAGGCTGACTGCACATTGGGATTGAAGTTTGCGACGAGTATGTGGAGATCGCCGACGGTGCTGAATTCCGGCGCTGGAGGAATGCTTTTCTCGTCGGTAATGAAGCTGGCGGCGGGCATACCGGTGAGGTGTGCCAATGCTTCGCGGAGCACGGCCGCATCATTCTCGAGATGAAGGCGCTTGAGGTGGATTCGTGCGGCGGTGAGGCGGTCCCGCCCTGGTGATCTCGATGCGGGGTTCGACGCCGGCATCGAGGCGCTGCTGCTCAATGGCGAGGAGACGGTCTGCGTAGCGTGATTCCTCGTCGAGCGCGGCAATCTGGCGAGTGGTTTTATTGAGCTGAATGTAATTGAGTGAGGTGTCAAGCACGATCTGCTGACGAGTGTCTTTGAGCGCAAGCTGTGAGGCTTTGAGGCCGGTACGGGCAGCGCGAATGTAGTCCGGCTGGGAGAAAGAAAGCAGCAGCGACTGCGAAGTCATGTTGTAGATGGAGGGCTGGCCGACGGGGAATCCGTAGGAGTAGCCGATGCCGGAGCCGAGGTATGCAGAGGGAACGTAGACGTCGCGAGATTCGCTGAGGACGGCTGCGGATTTCTCCATGTCGGCGGTGGCGATGCGGACGGCGGCGCTGTTTCTGAGAGCGAGGTCAACGGCGCTATAGAGCGAGACCTGGGCAGCGAGGGGCAGAGCAGAGCAGAGTGAGAGGGAGGCGAGCGCCATCAGTCGGAAACGAAGCTTCACTTGCACTTGACCTTTTGCCGACACGAAGCAAACCTCATTTTCCGTGGGTTAATGACCTAACGATGCAAGTTGAGCGGCGGCCGGCTTGTAGTCGTGTGCAAGCGCGAGAGCCGCCTGGAACTCGCGTTTTGCGCCCGCCTTATCGCCCTGCTTCGCCAGCAGTTTTCCTAATTCCACATGGACTCGGAAAGCGGGAGCGTCCTCGGACTTCTGGCTTGACGCAATGTAGTCCCGGAACATATGGGCTGCCAACGGCAACTCTCGCTGCGTGCGGATAAGTGTGGAGGCACCGTCGACCTGAGCTACGGTGTGGGCTTTGTCTTCGGCCAATCCTGTTTTGATGGCCTGCACCATCTCATCCCAGCGTTCGTGCTTGCGATAGAACGATGCCAGCCCCATCCACTGATCTGCCGGGCTGTGCGAGGCGGAGATCGCGGCTTTCAATTCTGTTTCGGCGGCGGCGTAATCTTCTTCGGCGTCGGCAAGTTGCGCGCGCAACTCGTGTCCGCGAACGGCGTCGACCGCATCCAGTTTGGGAGCGAGCGCCTCGGCTTTCGCATTTCCGCCGCCAACGACGGCAGGAGCTGAAACGTAGAATTCGCCCAGGTCGGCGAGGGCCTCAGCGTTGTGCGGATCTAGACGAACGGCGTTTTCAAACTCCGATTTCAACTTGCGGGCCAGACCGTAAGCGGAAAACATGGAGGCGCGCTCCGCCTTGGCTCCATAGGCGCGGCCGAGCCAGAGGTGATAGTTGCTGTTGTTATGGGAGATGTTGACGGCGCGTTCGCAGTGATCCACCGCGTCGTCCCATGCATCGAGTTGCAAGGAGACGCGGCAGTAGAGATTGTGTGCTTCACCGTTCTGATTATTGGAGCCGAGAATCTGGCGCAACCGCTTGATTGCGTCGTCGGCCTGTCCCTGGACAATATCGTTGCGAACGGGATCGAGCGCATCGGTGGCCAGAGCAAGCGGGGCGCGGGCGAAGACAGCGAAGAGCAGGATAGCGGAGAGTCGCGGGAGGGAATGGCAGTCCACGATCAATTCACGATTCTCGACGGTGTGTCGTTGCTGAGGGGCTGTCCGTTGGTGCTGCCCAGCGCGACCACGTCGTGCTCTTTCAGGCCCTGAGCGATACCGACCTGTGTGAGGTTGATGGTACCGAGCTTGACCGGGGTGCGATGTATGATTCCGCTACGGAACACGTAAACGAAGTCCTGGCCGTTCTCAGTGTGCAGCGCCTCGCGGGGAATGCTCAAGACATTCACTTCGTGCTGAGTTGTCACAGTGACGGTCACGTTTGTATTGGGAAGCAACGCCCCATCGGAATCTTCCACGGAGATGAGAACTTCGCCCACGTTACGGGTTCCATAGGTAATGATGGTGGAAGGTACGCGTGCGATGTGTCCGCGCCAGGTGCGACCCAGCTTTGCGTCCCAGACAATCTTAATAGGCTGGCCAACGGCGAGCTTTCCCAGTTCCGGTTCGTCGAAGTAGGCGCGAACCTGAATGTGCGAGAGGTCTGCCATTCTGCAGGAGCAGTTTGCCTGTCTCGACGAACTCTGTACGGGAGACCGGCAGGGAATAGACGGTGCCGGCGAAGGGCGCATGCACATCGCTTTCGGCGACGACGAATAGCGCGGCGGCGTAATTTGCCCGTGCATCTTCAAGGGCGGCGCGGGCGTGATCAAGGTCTGCCGGAGAGTAGCGGGAGTCCTGGCGCTTCTCCAGGAGCTGAATTTGATTATTGGCGGAATTGAGCCGTTCGCGTGCGGTGGTGACTTCGCTTGCTGATGCCGATCCACTCTTCTGTAAGCGTTCAAGAGCGTCGAGATCGCGGGTGGCATTATCGCGCTCAATTTTGGCTTTGCTGAGATCGCCGGAAAGCGTGAGGCGCTCTTCCTGCGTGCCGCCGTGCTGCATGGCATCGTACGTAGCCTGGGCGCCTTTCACCGAGGTAGAGGCGGCGGCCAGTCGGGCGAGAGCGTCGCCGTCATTGAGTTCCAGCAAAAGTTTTCCGGCCGGGACTTTTATCCCCTTCGTGAACAAAGAGATTCTTGACGGTGGTGGCGATGGGGCTATGGGCCTCAAAGTTGATCTGGGGCTCGACTTTGCCATTGGTGCTGATCTGGCTGATGAGATCGCCGCGCACGACCTCGGCGACGCGCACGGGGAGTTTTTCCCGTGTCAGCGTCCTGACCCCGTAGAAGACGAGGAGGAGGACGATCAAGGCTCCGAGCAAAAGCCAACGCCTGCCGATATTCTGCTTCACCGCTTGGGCCATGGTTCCTTGTCCGTCGTCAGTATATCTGACTCAGGCATAGGGCTTTAGGAAAGAGAATTTGACAGGGTACGTGCTGTGCCACGGGGCGGCGTTGTTGCGTACAATGACCAAATGGCCCATCAGCCGCGCTATACCGACGAACACGCGAAGGCGGGGCTGGACTTTCACTTTCCCGAAATTGAGACGTGGCAGAACCAGTTTCCAGCATATGAGATCCTGATTGACGATCCGGAGTTTACGTCGGTCTGCCCAAAGACGGGCCTGCCGGATTTTGGCGTGATCACGCTGCGCTATATGCCGCGCGATCGCTGCCTGGAATTGAAGTCGTACAAGGAATATTTGTTCTGTTACCGGAATCTAGGAATTTTTCAGGAGAATATTGCGAACCAGATCCTCGAGGACGTGGTGAGGTCTAGCGATCCTGTGTGGGCGGTGGTGAAGGGCGACTTTCGGCCTCGCGGCGGCATATCGACGATCGTGGAAGCGCGCTGGCCGCGACCCAGCGTGGAGAAATAAAGCTTGCAGCGCACGATCGCGAGGATGCGAATAAAACGGCGGCGAAGACCGCAGGCATGGCGCTGTTTCTGCTGACCTGCCTGAATCTTTTCAACTTTATTGATCGCTACATTCTGCCGGGGGTGCAGCCGCTGGTCAAGAAGGAATTTGGCGTGAGCGATCAGCGCATGGGTGCGCTTACGACGCGTTCTTTATCACTTATATGATTGCCGCGCCGCTGACGGGGTGGCTCGGCGACCGGTTTCCGCGCAAGCCGCTGATCGTGGCGGGGGCGCTGCTGTGGAGCGTCGCCACGCTATTGACGGCACGGGTACATAGCTACGAGATGCTTTACTTTCGGCATGCGGTGGTAGGGATTGGCGAGGCTACGTTCACGATTTTCGCGCCGGCGTTGCTGGCGGACTTCTATCCGGAGATTGACCGCAATCGGATCCTTTCGATTTTTTATACGGCGATTCCGGTGGGCGCGGCGCTTGGATATCTGACGGGAGGCATGCTTGGTCCGCGGTACGGATGGCGTGCTCCATTTTTTATTGCCGCGCTGCCGGGGGTGGTGATTGCGATGGGCTTCTGGATATTTGTCAGGGAGCCGTCAGGGGGCGCGGCGGATAGCCTTGCGCCAACTCTGAGTCGGTCGACGTTCTGGGGCTGTTTCGCAATCCGGCGTACTGGGCGGCAACGCTGGGCATGGCGATGATGGTATTTTCGATGGGAGGCATTTCGGCGTGGCTGCCGACGTTCTTCTATCGGTGCGGCGGTTATTCGCTAGAGGTGTCGAACCAGTTGATTGGCGCCATCACGGTAGTAGATGGAATTGCGGGGACGTGGTTCGGAGGATGGCTGGCTCAGCGTGGCTAAGGCGGGACCATCGGGCTCTCTATTTGTTGTCCGCGATCAGCGCAGGACTCACGATTCCGTTTGCCGCATTCGCTTTCTTTGGGCCTCGAGGATTTCTTCTGCCTGCGGTCTTTGTTGCGGAGTTCTTCCTCTTTCTGAATACGGGGCCGTTGAACACCGCAATTGTTAATTCTGTAGCTGCCTCTGTGCGATCGACGGCAATTGCGCTTAATCTCTTTATTATTCATGCATTGGGCGATGCATCCTCGCCGCGCATCATCGGTAAGATTTCTGACCACAGTTCGCTGCGGATGGGATTGGGCATCACGCTCATCTCTCTTGTGCTCTCCTGCGGGATATTGTTGGCGGGATCCCGATTTGCGCCAAAGGTAGTTGCCTCGGAGAGATAGTCCGCGATTTTGTGCACTCGCAAGTCGAGCACCTATAGGGGCACGATGGACAACTTGAGCATTTTCGGCTGGATGATCCTGGTAGTCAGCTGGGTAATTGTACTCGGCTGGACATGGCGTGTGAGCGTTGCAATACGGGGCTTCGCAGATGCCGGACCTGTTGAAGAGGCCCGTGAATCGAAGCGTAACGAGAGCGGAGATAGTCCGGTTCTGAGCGTGGTGGTACCGGCGCGCAACGAGGAGAAGGCGATTGAAACGACACTTCGCTCGTTGTTCCGCGTGATTGGAGTGCCGCTGGAAATTGTTGCCGTGGATGACCGTTCGACGGATGGGACGGGCAGGATCATGGATCATCTGGCGGAGGAAATCAAGAGCGGAAAAACGGCGACGAAGCACAGCTACAAGGTGATCCACATCGATAATTTGCCTGCGGGTTGGATGGGGAAGACGCATGCGATGGCTACAGCTGCACGGCTGACGACGGCGCCATGGCTTCTATTCACCGATGGCGACGTGACGTTTCGCGAGGACTCGCTGGCGCGCGCGCTTACCTATGTGGATCGTGTGGCGGCGGACCACCTTGTGCTTTTTCCTACGCTGACTTTGCGCAGCCGGGGAGAGCGGATGATGGTTGGATTTCTGCAGGTATTTGCCGTGTGGTGCTCGCGGCCATGGGAGAGCTTCGAACCCGAATTCGCCGCGGGATTTTCTCGGCATCGGGGCGTTCAACATGATTCGTCGGAGTACCTATGAATCCATTGGCGGATTTGATGCGCTGCGGATGGAGGTGTTGGAGGATCTTCGCCTGGGATACGAAGTGAAGAAGCGCAAGCTTCGTCAGCACGTGGTGATGGGCCATAACCTGCTGCGTATTCACTGGGCTGAAGGGGCAATGGGGATTGTGAATAATCTAACAAAAAATGCTTTCGCAATTTTTCGATTTCACTTGTGGCTGATTGTTGCGGCGATGGTGGGCGTTGGGATGTTGTGCGTGCTACCGCTTGTCGGATTATTTTTTATTCAATCGGGCGGACTGTGGATTGCGTTTCCGAGTTTGATTATGCTGCTGGCACTTTCTGCCATGTACGAGTTTTATAAGCGGTACACAGGGACGAACCTCGTGTACGCGCTCACCTTTCCGTTTGCGGCATGCCTGTTCCTCTATGCGCTGGGACAATCGCTAACGATGACACTGCGCGGGGGCGGGGTGACGTGGCGGGGGACCTTTTATCCGCTGCAGGAGTTGAGGAAGCAGTGCGGGCCTTTGTGGTAGCGTGTTCTGCATGCGATCTATCAGGGGTTTTGCGAGAGTTTCGAGTGTTGGGTTGGTCGTTCTCGCGATATCTATAACGATGCTGAGTTCGTTCGCTGGAGCGCAGGCATCCAGTGGCAAGACGATTGCGTTGACCTTTGATGATCTTCCTGTGAGCACAATTGGGCAGGATCCGTCTGCTGCAGCGCAGACGCGGGCGATGGAGATTACGACGAAGATTCTTGCCACGCTGAAGAAGCACAATGCGCCTGCGACAGGATTCGTGAATGAAGAAAAGCTGAACACGCCGGGAGCGCGGGATGCGCGCGCCTCGTTGCTGGAAAACTGGCTGAATGCGGGGATGGAGCTCGGAAATCATGGCTATAGCCATCTGCAATTCAGCAACGTTTCACTGGCAGCATACGAGGATGATTTTGTACGCGGGGATGTGATTACGCCTCTGCTGGTGAAAATGCACGGCGGGGGAAAGGCTGCTCCGCATTATTTCCGTTATCCCTTCAACGACACCGGCGACACGGCAGAAAAAAGCAGACGTTCGTCGAATTCATGAAAGCGCGGAATTTTGCGATTGCTCCCATGACTATTGAGAACGACGACTGGATGTACACGGCGCTCTATGAACCTGCGTTGACCAAAGGCGATACGGAGAAGATGGGGCGGCTGAAGGCTGCGTACCTTGAGGAGAGCGAGCGCAAAATTGAAAATGCGGAGCAGCTTTCGAAGTCCTTGTTCGGGCGGCAGATTGCGCAGATTGCGGACCTGCATGTGAACGGGGTGAACGCGGATGTGCTGGACGATTTGCTGACTCTATTGGAGAAGCGCGGCTACAGATTTGTGTCGATTGAGACGGCGCTGGGAGATCCTGCATACCAGACGCGAGATGAATTCGTAGGTTCAGCGGGCATTTCGTGGCTGCACCGGTGGCAGCCTGCACTGGGGAAGAAAATGGATTTCAGCGGGGAGCCTGAACCCGCGACGTGGGTGCAGGACGACTACAAGAACTTGACGGCGAAGTAGACGGAAGCCGCTAGTGGCGCTGGCTGAAGGAACT
The DNA here is from genome assembly GCA_963816335.1 of uncultured Acidobacteriaceae bacterium. Classification (GTDB taxonomy): domain Bacteria; phylum Acidobacteriota; class Terriglobia; order Terriglobales; family Acidobacteriaceae; genus JANXZS01. The sequence goes on from CAWFKA010000011.1 coordinate 54,185, forward strand.
GCTGTGGCGGCTTGAGCCAGCGGCGCGATCGTAGAAGGCAGTGTTATGACCTTCCGCGGAGTAGCCCTTGAGCAGGGCTGGATTGGGGCGGAATTTTTCGCTTCCGCCGTGAAACTGACGCTCCCGGCTGAGGACCATTTCCGTCCGCATATTGAAGGGGCGAATGGTGCCGCGAAGCTGGATGTCGAGTCCGCGATACTGCTCGAGTTCGCCAACATCTTTGCGGTCTGATTTCAGGCTGACCACGGTGAAGCGGCACTCGGCATCTGTGGTCAACGGGCTGCAGAGATCGAGGAACCGGGTGCCGTCGGAGAGCTCAATTACATCGTAGACGTGAGCGATCAGGCACACATTCTTGTTCACGTGCTGGCCGGCGAGTTCAGGAGTGATGCAGACTTTTTCGGCAGCCCAGAGGGAGGGCGCGACAAAGGCGATAGCGATGATCCATGCGGCGGCGCGCACAGGAGTTCCTTAGAAAAGAAGATTGGTTTCGCACTGAGTATATGCCTCCTTGCGTGAGCCGGGGACTGAATTCCAGGTGGAAAGGGCGATAGCGTACCATTGCTTCTGCCGGAAGGATGCGGTGGATTTACTGGAGGAGTATGGAAAGTTCAGTGGATACTGCGATGCTGTGGTTCTGGATTTGTCTGGGTGTCGTCCTGGTGCTTTCTATCTTGCGTGGAGCGCTGTTCACGGTGCGCACGGCGGAGGCGGCGGTGGTGGAGAGGTTCGGCAAGTTCAAGCATGTGGCCAACGCGGGCCTGAACTGGAAGACGCCGATCATTGAGAAATTCCATCGCGTCAACCTTATGACGCAGCAACTCGAAGGCAGCATTGAGACCAAGACGCGCGACAATGTTTTTGTGACGCTGCCGGTGAAGGTGCAGTATCGCGTGATCAAGACAGATGAAGGCATTGCCGATTCGTATTACAAGCTGGCGCAGCCGACAAAACAGATTGAGGCTTATCTCTATAACATTCTGTTGGGGCACATTCCTGACACGGACCTGGATGAAGTATTTATCACGCAGCCGAAGATTGCGGAGCGCGCCACGGCGGAACTTTCCGGCGAGATGAAGGCATACGGCTACGAGATTGTGAAGGTACTGATCACCGATATTATTCCGGATGCGGGCGTGAAGACGGCGATGAACCGCATCAACGAAGAGATCCGCAACAAGTCCGCCAACGAGGCGCAGGGCGATGCTGAAAAGGTGCTGAAGGTGAAGCAGGCCGAAGCGGACGCGGAAGTGAAACGGCTGCAGGGACAGGGCGTTGCGATGGAGAGGGAAGCGATCGCCGAGGGTTGGCGGCAGTCCATTGAAAAGGTAAAGACGGGGACGACGCTTGACGATACGGCGGCGACGTTCCTGCTGCTGTACACCAACTGGACGGACATGTTGCGCGCGGTGGGAACGGGGAGGAATTCTACAATGGTCTTTATGCCATCCGGGCCGGAAGGCATGCAGAACTTTCAGCAGACAATGACGAATGCGCTGCTGGCCGGAGTGAAACCAACGGTGACGCCGGAGCCGGGGCGGCCGCCTGCGCAAGCGAGATAGAAAGTGGAAAGCCCCGTTCTACGCGGGGCTTTCCTATTGGATTTGAACATTGTCAGCGAGAGACTTGCTAATGAACTTCTACCAGCGACTCGACGTGCTTACCGGTGCCGTAGCGATTGTCGACATACTCATCGAGAATCTTTTTGAAGTCAGCGACGATGGTGTCGCCGCGAAGAGTTGTCATCAAGCGGCCATCAACGTAGACGGGTGCCTTTGGCTCTTCAAAGGTTCCAGGCAGGGAGATGCCGATGTTGGCATGCTTGGATTCGCCGGGCCCGTTGACGACACAGCCCATGACGGCGAGCTTTAGCTCTTCCACGCCGGGATAGCGTTCGCGCCACGCGGGCATGCTGTCGCGAAGGTAGAACTGGATTTGCTGCGCGAGTTCCTGGAAGAAAGTGCTGGTGGTTCGCCCACAACCGGGGCAGGCGGTGACCTGCGGAGTGAAGCTGCGAATGGAGAGGGACTGCAGAATCTGCTGCGCGGTCTGCACCTCTTCCGTGCGGTCGCCATTCGGCTTGGGGGTGAGCGAAACGCGAATGGTGTCTCCGATACCTTCAAGCAACAGCGGGGCGAGACCCGCGGCGGAGGCGACTATGCCCTTCATGCCCATGCCGGCTTCGGTGAGGCCGAGGTGGAGGGGATAGTCGCAACGGGCTGGCGAGAACGCGATACACATCGATGAGATCGCGAACGCCGCTGACCTTTGCGCTGAGGATGATCTTGTCGTGAGCGAGACCGTATTTCTCGGCGGCCTGAGCGGACTCGATGGCGCGAGACGACCATCGCTTCCATCATGACGTCGCGTGCTTCTAGCGGCTGCAGCGAGTTTGGAGTTCTCGTCCATCATGCGTGTGAGCAGCGACTGATCGAGCGATCCCCAATTGACACCGATGCGGACGGGTTTGTTGTTCTCAATGGCGCACTCGATCATGATGCGGAAATTGTCGTCGTTGTGGCGGCCAATGGATACGTTGCCGGGATTGATGCGGTACTTCGCGAGAGCCTGGGCGCAGTCCGGATACTTTTTGAGCAGCAGATGGCCGTTGTAATGGAAGTCGCCGACGATGGGGACGTGGATGCCAAGACGGCGAAGCCCTTCGACAATGTCAGGGACGGCCTTCGCGGCTTCATCGTTGTTGACGGTGACGCGCACGAGTTCAGAACCGGCGGCGGCAAGCGCCGCGACCTGCTGGATGGTGCCGGCTACGTCAGCGGTGTCGGTGTTCGTCATGGACTGAACGACGACCGGAGCTTCAGAACCGACACGGACTACACCGGCTCCGTTTCCGACGTTGACGGTAACTGTCTTCCTGCGATGGATATCGGCCATATTCCCTCAACTCTATTTTAGCAACTCCGGAAGACGAGGGAGAAGGGAGCTAGATTCGATGAGTCGACGGTTCGAGGCATGGGGATTTTGGTGCGGGGTTTGCACGGGCTGGGATTTGTCGGATGAACTGGGAAGTCGTTGTAAATCTGCACTTACGGCCTGCCCCGGCCCTTTGGTCGGCTGGATGGAGGCGCCTTCTTTGCGGAACTCTTGTTCCGGGTGACTCAATTGCGCCAAGACAGTGGCCTCAGCCCAAGCCGCCTTTCCCAAGTGCGGCTGCTTTTGCTGTCCGGTCTCTTCATTTGGAGTCGTGTGTTGGACGAACAACACGGAAGGTCTTGTTTGACGACAGTTCATCGTTCACCCAGATGACGAAAATGTCATCTTCCGCGATCGACTTTCAGGCAATCGGTGCGTGTGTGTCTGCATCTCCATCTGTAAGAATCGTTTCAGCGAGTTCCGCCCGCGTAATCCGAATACTCGAACGCCGACCCGGGAGAAGAAACCGTTGGCGCCCAGGGAAGAGAGGAGTTCACCGTGCAAATTCGGAGCAAGCGAATCGGAGCAGATTTCGCGTTTGCAGCGGTGGGCGTTTTCCTACTGTTCGTCGGGATGCTGACTACTGCTCCGGGTCAGCGGATGATTGCATCTCCAAAGCACCCGGATCTAGAAAACGGCAAGGCGGTGTGGAACGGGGGGTGCATCGCGTGCCATGGGGTAGATGGAAAGGGAGCGCCGGAGAGTCATACGGTGTTTACGCGTCCGGATACGTTTCCGGATATGACGCGCTGCGATCAGACTACTCCTGAGCCGGATTCTGCCTATAAGGCGGTTATTGTGCATGGCGGCAGGGGCCTTGGATTTTCCCAGATCATGCCCGCTTTCGGCGATCTTCTAACCGAGAAGCAGATCGATGATGTGATTGCCTATTTGCGCACATTCTGTAAGAACGACCACCACTATCCGATGGGCGTGCTGAATTTGCCGCGAGCACTGGTGACGGAGAAGGCGTTTCCGGAAGACGAGCTGGTGATCTCGACGGCGGCGAATGTAAGCGGCCCCGGCTCTTGGACTACGGATGTGATTCACGAGCAGACTTTCGCCGGAAGGAACCAGCTTGAGGTGGACGTTCCGATAAATTATGCGAGCATCAACGGTGCATGGACGAGCGGGTTAGGCGACATCACGGTTGGAATGAAGCGGGAGTTATTTTCGAGCGAACACGCAGGCTCGATCCTGAGTTTACAAGGCGGCTTCCTTCTGCCGACCGGAGACAGCAAGCGAGGCTTTGGAGCGGGAACGACGCAGTTCGAGCCATTCGCGGCCTACGACCAGTTGATTACCAACAGGACTTTTCTGCAGCTTCAACTCGGAGCAGATCTGCCATTTGATACAAGCGTCGCTCCTCAAAGCCTATTCTTTCGCACAGCGGCCGGTGCGTCCTTTGCTCCCGATCACGGTCTTGGCCGGTTGTACTCGCCGATGGTGGAATTTATTGCAAATCGAGACTACACAACCGGCGCTAGCACGCAGTGGGATGTGCTGCCGGAGATCCAAGTGACGGTAAGCCGGCGCCAGCATATCCGTGCCGCGGTGGGTTATCGCAAACCGTTCACGGATGTGAGCGGGCGGGCGCCACAGGTTGAGTTTTATGTTTTGTGGGATTGGGCGGAAGGTCATTTCTGGAACGGATGGCGATGAGTACACTGGTCGGCTGGTTGATGATTCTGGGTCTTGTGGCTGCGAGCGCGACAGTGTCTGCTCAGCGGCAGGAGACGCTGCCTTCGTCTGCATCTGTTGCCGCCCAGGTAGCCGCAGATAAGGAGACGCCCACCCAGGAGAAACCACGCATTGCCTATAAGAAAGGAGTCGCCACGGCGTTTCGTTCGTCCGATCGATGCATTGCTTGCCACGTTGGCATGAAGACCAGCACTGGAGAGGATTACTCGATCGGATTTGACTGGAGAGCGAGCTTGATGGCGAACTCATCCCGCGATCCCTACTGGCAAGGAAGCGTTCGACGCGAAACGATAGATCATCCGGAAGCGACTCAGCATATCGAAAACGAGTGCACCTTCTGCCATATGGCGGGAGTTCGCCTGGTAGACAGGGATGCAGGGCGGGACACGCACCTGTTTTCTCGCTTTCCCTTCCAGAAGGTGAGTGGTAAGACTTCGCCTTCGCAGCGCCTTGCGCAGGATGGCGTGACGTGCTCAGTTTGCCACCAGATTGAGAAGGAGGGGTTGGGCACGGACGCGACATTTAACGGCAATGTTGTCGTTTCGAAAGCAGTCATGGAAGATGAACGGCCGGAGTATGGGCCATTCGATCCGGATCACGGACACCAGACCCTGATGCACTCTTCGACCGCAGGGTATCTGCCCGTGCATAGCGATCACATGCGGGACTCTGCACTGTGTGGAAGCTGTCATACACTGTATACCCAGCCGATTGTGGCGGGCGGCGCGAAGCTGCCGCACTTCCCCGAGCAGATGCCTTACCAGGAGTGGCAACACAGCGACTTTGAGAAGAAGCAGACTTGCCAGGAATGCCACATGCCTGAAGTGAAGGAGCCGACACCAGTAACAGCCCTGTATGGGCCGATGCGCGAAGGGGCCAGGCGGCACGTTTTCATAGGAGCGAACTTCGTGATAGCAGGAATGTTAAAAGACCATCGCGATGATCTCGCCGTAGAAGCACTGCCGGACGAGTTGAATGCTGCGTACGCGAGGACCAAGGAGTTCCTGCAGACGCAGGCCGCTAATGTGACGATTGAAAGCGTGGATTCGATTCAGGGAGGGCTCGCAATCGAAGTCCTTGCCCAAAACCTCTCAGGGCATAAGCTGCCGACCGCGTTTCCGTCGCGGCGGGTGTGGCTGCATGTCGTGGTGAAGGATAAGAATGGCAACGTGGTGTTTGAGTCGGGCAAGCTGAGTGCGGATGGTTCGATCGTGGGCAATGCAAACGATGAAGATCCCACGAAGTTTGAGCCACATTACCGGGAGATTACGAAGCCAGATGAGGTTGAGATCTTTGAGCCCATTCTTGTGGATGCAGAAGGGCGGGTGACGACTGGGATCCTGGCCGCGGCGCGATACGCGAAGGACAATCGACTGCTTCCCGCGGGCTTCGACAAGGCCAGCGCAGACGGAGATATCAAGGTTGTCGGAGATGCGGCGGAGGATCCGAATTTTACCGATCGCGGAAGTCGCGTGCGATATGTGGTACGCCCCGCGAATAATGCAGGCAAACTGACCATCGTGGCGGAACTTTGGTATCAGCCGATCGGGTACCGCTGGGCGCACAATCTGGCGCCGTACAAGGCGAGCGAGCCAGAGCGCATGGTGAAGTATTTTGAAGAATCCTCCGGTGATAACGCGATTGTGCTGGCGAGAGCCCAGACGACTCGCTGATCCTCGCCTCAAGAATCTGGCATTTCAGCATCTCGCTTCACATGCAGCTCGAGTGTAGCAATCGTACTTGTCCAAAGTATTTGACGTAATCGTCAAGACGTTCGGACGCCCGCTCTACTAGAGGCATGCGTTCCTCCGGCGGGTGGAATGCTAGGGGGCTTGGAAGGTGTCGTCACGATAAAGAGCGGTGCTGACACTGAACTTTGCATTGACATTGGAGCGATCGGAATCGCTGCTTACTAATTTGACTGAAGTTCAATCGCCTTCCGGTGACGCCTCGGTAGAATACGTATCTGGCTCAAAATGGGGGCTGGTTTGCGTACGCATGCCAAGTGTAGTCTCGCCGAATCTAACTTCCCATGCGAAGCCGTTGGCCCTCGGAACTTTACGAATGTTACCCTGTTGATATAGTGCCCTCTTGGCCCTCGTTCAGTTGCCTTTCCACCTCTACGAAGAGGACAGCCCGTTTATCACGGTGGGCTAGAGTGGGTTGGAGTTTTGACAGACGTCAAGCTAAATTTAAGAAAATCAACGTGGCCCCGTAGCTCAGGTGGATAGAGCAACGGTTTCCTAAACCGCAGGTCGGAAGTTCGAATCTTCCCGGGGTCACCAAATTCCAATAATTCAATAAGATATGGGCTACGAGGGTCTCCGCAAGTTGAGGGGTGCCACCTATGGTGCACTTTGTTCCTGCTTTGTTAGTAGATCAATGCATTCGATCGGGGCGATTTCGCTAAGTTCTCATAGCGTTAGTCCTGGATGCGCCGTGCTAGTTCAGCCCGATGTTGATCTAAACTTGCTCTATGGCAAATTGGACACCGTATATGGCAAACACTCGAGGAATAGCGGTGAGCGTTGAGCCGACTTACCTTGAGACGAGATCATCGCCGGACAGCTCGCAGTATTTTTGGGCTTATCGAGTGATCATCGAGAATCAGGGACAGGAAACGGTGCATCTGCTGAGCCGGCACTGGATGATCACGAATGCGCGTGGCGAATTGACCGAGGTCAAGGGACCAGGTGTTGTCGGGGAGCAACCGGTCCTCAAGCCAGGAGAGAGTTTTGAGTATACGAGTGGCGCGCCTCTCAACACGCCGTCGGGGATGATGGGCGGGGCTTACCAGATGGAGAGTGAGAGCGGTGAGCGTTTTGATATTGAGATACCGACATTCTCGCTCGATCGCCCGGATCAGGGCGTATTTCTGAATTGAGAAATGGATATCGTTGGATCGCGTCTCTCCGGGCTAGGGCACTTGATTTCGAGGGGCTTGCTGTCGCCGTTCTTCATTCAATGCTGTCCCTATGAACTCATGCTGCGATCAGCATCAGGCCAGACGCCAGGGACTGACTGAAATCCGTCGACTCGTGGCCCGCGACCTTTTCCGCCGCTGTGATTCCCGTGATTCCGATGACCGTAGCAGTTTTTTAGAAAATATACATGTGTTTCGTAGGCGCACTCTCAGTGACCGCCCAACCAAGCACGGGCGAAAGTGCGAAGTCTTCCGGATCTTGTTGAATAGCGAGAAAGCCACCGACCAAGTCGAGAGCTAACGTCCGGTTATCTGGAAGAGTCACTTTGAGAGGCACGCTGGCGAGCCCCGACGGGAACATCTTCGGTGCTACACCCAAGTCGGCTCCAGGATCTCCAGGCCCAAAACTTTTCACGCCAGCCGCAACGGGTATTGCCCACTCTTTACGCTCATGTTCGAAAATGTGACTGCGGTGCCTTTTCGATTCGTCGGTCAGGTAGGGGAACAGATCCGCGATCCAGCCAGTTACCGTTTCAGTTCCATAAGCCTTCTTCGGCTTGTAGATTGCCTGCCAGAACGGCAGAGAGGGATGGCCTTCGGACGTACGTATGAACTCATCGAAGATGGGTCGCATGCGGCACACCCACCAATCGAGTCCATAAGTCTCCAGGACTTCAATGCGCGTTCGCATTCTCTGCCAATCTTCTGGAGTCCCTGTAACCGTAATCTTTGGTATTCCACATATACAGTCCAGCACATAGGAGAAGTAAGTGGAATAGCAATCCATGAGAACGATTTCGCTTGCGGTGTGAATCAACGGCGTAGTGGTGGAAAAGTCACAAATCAAGGTCTCATGCAACACGGGATCGGAAGCTGCCAGAATCTGCGAGGACCAATCTGCAATGGCGCTTTCAAAGCTGCCCAGGCTAAGATCTCCGACGGTTGAGTGAAGTTCGCGGCGGCCATCGTGACGCACTAGCCTAGAGCGTAAAGCTTCGGAATTCTCTGCGATGTGATGCGCGAAGCCTTGCTCGATAACCAGCCAAATGCTGTCAGGAGACAGTATCAACGGACGGTGTTGGCTGAATGCGGTGGCCACCGCATCGATCAAAGGGTGGCACCTGCTGACGACGGATTCAATCTCCCTGTGATACGGTCCTGCGTCTGCTGAAGGAATGTACATCGAATTCACCACAGGCTTATCCGCTTCCGGAAGAAGGAATACTTTGCGAAGGAACCGTTTGGGCAGATGATCGCGTAGAGGCTCCGCCCACATGGGACTCTCCGCCGCCGTCACAGGATCGACGGGGAAGGCTGCCGGATATTTCGTCGTTTCTTTCGAGAAAGTGTCAAACATGCCGGGATATTACATGAGATTCGATGCATCGAGACAGCAAGAAAAACTGGTTTGATGGTTTGGTCTTGCGCGCTCGAGATGACGCAGGTCGAGTCCGACACTTATACCTCAAAGCAACTTCCGGAGGCTCCCATTTCGGGGCTCGCTATCGGATCCTGTTCAACTGAGCAGGCGAATGGATGAAGCGGAACGATAGTCACGATGCCTGGGCAGACCAGTGTTCACTCGTTTCAGGAAGCCGTCAACGAGTGAGGCCGATGCCGCCACAGAGCGATGAATCTAGCTTCAACTGCTGGGAAGTCTCGTCTTCCGCTGTGAATTCTCTAATGCTTTTGTCACCGACGTACGCTCTGCTATAACTCAAGCAACGCCGCACCGTTGGCGTCCGTAATCGAAGTTACTTCTTCAATCTGACGTCGAAGGGGTATGAGAAAGCGTCCGTGATGCGAAAACCTGCAGCCGACGGATGGATAGGGTTAAAGAGAAAATTGGAAGTGGCTGGAATAATTGCGCTTGGTACTTCGAGCAGGACGGCCTGTTTCTTCTGTAGCCACGATGTTCCTATTTCACGAGTTACTTCAAGACGTGTCGTCCAGTCCATCGCAAGGTCTGCCAAATTGATGCGGGGAACGTTTCCGTCAGGTGCTTCGATGAGCAAGAGGGTGTATTCCGGGGGCACATCGTTGGCGCTGGTATGGACACAGACTTCCAACAACGCCGCCGCTGGACTTTCTGCTAGATAAACGATCGGGTAGCCTGCATGGTGCCAGCGGCCTGGCGCGCGCAATCCGCCCGTCCCGCTTAGGTCGCGATGGCGGCTGATTCTCCAGAGCACCATTTAGACGAACATGCCTTCATCAATCTGAATGAGCAGTTCTTCAACAATCCTGCTGCCGGTATCGGTATTCAGGAGTGATAGCGGTGGCCGGCCGCTTAGTCTCGTGTGCGGCTTTCGCAACCAGGTAAACGCTCGCTCGCGGCTACCATACACAGACTCCGCCATTGAAAGAACGCGGATAGCGCGGAGAACACGGTCCGACTCTTCCACCGTCAACTTTTCCCGGCGGGAACGTCGATGTTGGAGTGTACGTAAAGGAATGATTGCCGTATCTATTTCAGAACGCTGCAGCCCTAGCGAAATTAGACGCTTGATAATTGTGGGCGGAAGCTGCCCTTCGACGATGCGAAGTATATCGGTTTCCGAAGCAGGAGCTTTGAGGCCAAGCCAATCCCCGATCTGTGCATTTGCAGCGTGCATACACAACCTCAACTACATTATGCCATAGATTGACTGGCAAAACGTAGCTGGCTCGACAGTGAGCATTTGTATCGAGCCGTCGTTGGATACGTTGATCGAACAAGAAACGCGGATCTAATTAACGCGTTTCTTGTTCGACTTCCTGCTGTCGGGGCGTGTTTACTCCATCCTTCCTCTCGTTCCAGTCTTCTTCGACACTTCCCATGGCTGAATTCGTCCCTGGGTGCTGTGCCCCTTCGTCCGCTGAATGGCGATCACCGCAGGCTTGGCAGCTTGATCAGATCTTGCAAAGCGTTCGGCTGACAAGGAAGTTCGTTCGGGACGCCGCGCATCCAAAGGTCCGTTTCGATCGCTCAGATTGAAATACAACCCGGAGAAAAGGACCTGACTGTGGAAAGCCTAGATAGAGCAAAAAGAGTGCTGGGGTATTCTAGCTGCAGCTTTCCGCACGGACCCGACCATTATGTTCCTTCGCAGCTTGCATCCCGGCATCCTCGCTTTTCTGCTCCTCGCGCATGCGGCGCAGGCGCAGTTTAACTCCGCATCTGCCGTGAGAACCCCGGATCCTAACGCCGCTGGCGGATATATTCGTGACTCACGTCAGCATCCGCAGGAACCATCCCGCGACAATGCTTTTTCGATGACGATCAATCGCTACGGCATTACGGCCACACTTCAGACTCTTGCCTCGCAGGCCAGCGCAACGATCCTCTCTAAAGGAGGCAACGCTGTTGATGCGGCAATCGCAGCCAATGCGGCCGTCGGCGTTATTGAACCGATGATGAATGGCATTGGCGGCGATCTCTTCGCCATCGTATGGGAGCCGAAAGAGAAGAAGATGTATGCTCTCAACGCCAGCGGCTGGTCTGCCAAGGGCGAAACCCTCGATGCCATGAAGGCAAAAGGCATCACCGAGATGGACGATAGCAGCATCTATGCCGTTACCGTGCCCGGAGCAGTTGCTGGATGGGCGGCACTGCACGCAAGGTTCGGCAAGCTTTCGCTCGCCACCGATCTCGCACCCGCTATCGCTTTTGCTGAAAACGGATTTCCAGTGACGGAGACGGACTCTGCTAACTGGGCTCAGTACGGCATGCAATTCAAGGACAGGGTCACCTTCGCCTCTGTCTTTCTTCCTGATGGAACCTACCCAGGCGTCGGACAGATCTTTCGCAACCCCGACATCGCTAAAAGTCTCCGCCTGATCGCGAAGAACGGCGCCGACGCATTCTACCGCGGCCCCATTGCAGACGCTATCGTCAAGCTCTCCGACCAGAACAACGGCTTTCTCGCCCTGGCCGACTTCGCCGATTACAAACCGGAGTGGGTCGAGCCCGTCTCCACTGCGTATCACGGCTGGCGCGTCTACGAAACTCCTCCCAACACTCAAGGCATCGCTGCACTGTCCATGCTCAACGTTATGGAGCTATACCCGCTTCGCGAGTGGGGACACGATTCTCCCAAAACTCTGCACATCGAGATGGAAGCCAAGGCCCTGGCCTACTCAGACATGCTTCATTATGTTGGCGATCCGCACACCGACGATATTCCCACCAAGAAACTCATCTCCAAGGAACTCGCGAAAGAACGAGCAAAGGGCATCACCGACAAAGCCAACTGTCAGGTTCTTCCCTCAGATCGTAAGAAACAGCTCGACAAACTGCAGTCCGACACCACTTATCTCGCCACTGTCGATCGCGATGGCATGGTTGTCTCCTTCATTCAATCCAACGCCGGCAGCTTCGGCGCCGGCCTTGTCGCTGAGCACACTGGTTTCGTCTTGCAAAATCGCGGTGGTGGCTTCTCCACGGAAGCGGGTCAACCCAACTCGCTCGCTGGACACAAGCGTCCGCTGCACACCATAATTCCTGCCATGATGCAGAAGGATGGCAGGACCATCGGCTTCGGTATCATGTCAGGCTTCAATCAGGCCCAGGCCCACGCCCAGTTCGTTGCCAACGTCGTCGACTTCGACATGAATATTCAAGCAGCCATGGACGCTGCCCGCTTCAATAAAGGAAACTCTGGCTGCGCTGTTAGCGTCGAGGATGGTTTCCCGCGTGAAGTCCTTGAACAGCTCGCCTCGCAAGGCCACCAGATCAACCTCGTTCCGCGTTACTCACAGGTTATGGGACGCGGCAATGCCGTCATGCATGACGACACGTTGGGAGTAAATTTCGGCGCCACCGATCCCAGAGCCGATGGACAGGCCATTCCCGAACAACCACCCTACTAACCGGGGAAGTTAAGTCGTGTTCGGCTACGAGTGCCTCGTCCAAATCTTCGAATGGTGATAGACAGTGCAACGCGCTCATTGAGGCGCGAGACAGCGTACTGTTTCTGGGTTCCGGTAGGGTCGCCCAACCGTTAGTTATTAGCTAACTATTTCCGAATTGGGCCGTGACCCGGGGAGCAACAAGCCTTACTCCAGGAATTGTGCGGTTCCTGCCAGCCTCAAGAAAGAGGCTAGCTGGCTTTCAGTCAATGAAGTAGCCAATGTCCGTGAGTACTCTTTCACTGAGTTCCACGGCTAAAAGGCGCGCACCGAAGGGGGCATACAGGTCTTTCTCAAAACGCTGGAGGACGGGGGAGGACAGATCCGTCTGTTGCCGAAGTAATTGCAGCAACGCAGCGCTATCGGTCATGTACTTATAGTCTCCCTGGAGACCGCATGCCGGGCGAATCGTTAGCGAGAGAGGAATCGTTCCTGAGCTTGATTCACATCGGCCGGAAGCTTGAGTGATGAGATTTACTCGCATGCGGGAATCCTGACAGTTGCCTTAGCAACTCTCAATAACTCGGATGGGGGATGTTGCTTGTGCGCGTGCGATGCCTCTGTGCGGCCTCAGCGGAAACCATGTTGGTCTGCGGATAGCGCGGTAAACGCCACAGCGAAGATGCCCCAATACTCACATTGCCTAGCGCCAACGTGCCCCGGCTTCTTCAGCTAATGCCGAAAACGCTGCTTTCGCAGGGAGCCCGGGAACACCCTTCAGCCGACTGCGTTGCTGAACGAAGCCTTCATGCGCCTGGCAAAATCCAAGGCCATCGATTGGCAGGACAGAGGTCATTTCCTCGCGCTTTCTACAGGTGGGGGCAAGCTGACATTCACAAATGAGTCTCATCACATTCGCGCTTGGATGTTCCCTTATGGCGCCATGCGTGGGCGAGTCACAGGCCCAGGTAAGCCCATAACATCTCTCGTTATCGAAGCGTGGTCATTAGATCTTTCGGGAGATGGCACGATATTAGCTATCTTGGGAAATCGCGGCGGCCAAGCGGGAACATGGGAAACCTCCGTTCGAGTTCGAGGTATTTCTGTCCAGCGAAAAAGGTCTATATTCGTTTGTGAGCAACGCAGTCACCGCTTTGATGGCAGTTTCCAGGTTGCTGGCGTGCGACCGCCAACGGACTCTGTCAATGAGATGAGGAGAAAGGGGTGGCTTTGATTATTTACGACGTATGTGTGATCGGATCCGGTCCCGCTGGTGCAACGATGGCCAAGGAATTGTGCGAAGGAGGTGCCAAGGTCATCATGCTGGAAGCCGGAAGCAAAGTTGAGCCTAAAGACTTCCTCTCCCACTACTGGCCCTATGAATTGCCTCATCGAGGATTGCGCGGCGAAAAACAGGCGCCCTTTTACCCCAGTGACATTATTCCCGCCCGTTATGAAGACAGCGACCATGTTAGTGTGGATCGCGTTCGGGTCTTAGGCGGGCGCAGCCTGCACTGGAACGCGGTCACCCTGCGTTACGCTCCGCAGGATTTTCGGGAGAGGTCTTTGCACGGGATCGAGGAAGACTGGCCGCTCAGTTATGAAGAGCTGGCTCCTTACTATGATCGCATCGAGCGGATTATTGGCGTTTGTGGCCAAAACGACCATCTGGAGATTCTGCCCGCTGGAAATCACTATCTGCCCCCAATACCCATGCGATGCAGCGAGCACATCCTGGCCCGGACTACTCGCTCTATGGGTATACCCCTCGTCCCGGTGCGTAAGGCGGTATTGACCAAACCTTACGACAACCGACCGTCGTGCCACTATTGTGGTCACTGTATGGATGGGTGCGACGTCGGTTCCATCTTTACTAGCTACCCATCTAAAAATCGATTTCGACGCTCCGTTGGACATCGGCCACGTGTCCCCTGAAGCCGAACGGGCACTACGAATTGTTCAGGAGAGCATCACAAACGTTCTGCGGCACTCTGGTGGAACAGCAATAAGATTATCGCCCGAAGGGTGTCACCCTGGAGATCTAAGACGGACGGACGAGGTTTCGCAAGCGGAAACTTGGATCACTAAAGATCTGATTCGCTATGCCAGCAGGAATGGATCGTACATACTTAGCTCTCGAAGTCCACATCGGTAGAGCCAATATCTTCAACTCCGCATCTTCACATCTTATTGATTTCAAATTCCGATGTCTGAACTGTAAATAGAGAATCTGGCAGGCGATCTACATCGCTAGAATTAGTTTGAGCAGCAGGGCATTTGAGGGGAAGTGATTCGCGGACTAAGAGGAACGCACTCGGCCTTAACCGCGTTCCGGGATGCCGCTTCTCGAGTTGCACACTTTTTGTCCCACTACATCGATTACTTCAATCCTTTCGACCTCTTTCCACCCCCTGCATCTCAGTTTTCGGAAGTTTCATCGGCGGCCCTTGCACTTCAGTTGCTGTGAGCGAAAGTGATCTCACTCCCGGTTGCGCCTACCGTGGATGAACTTTCATTGAGTTCATTGTCAACTTGTGAGGCGCAGTGATGAGTTATTTGAGCGTGGTACGTCGTGTCATATTAATCAGCGTTTCTACGGTGTTTCTATTGGTGGTCCCCTTAGCGCAGGCACAATACAGAGCGAGTCTTCAAGGGACAGTCACGGATCCGTCGGGAGCAATCATTTCAGGTGCTACGGTCAAACTAACCAATCTCGACACGAATCAAGTCTTGACCAGTACGACCACTGATACCGGTCTCTACAATTTCAACGCCCTTGCCTCCAGCCACTATTCACTCACAGTGGAAAGACCCGGCTTCAAGCAGAAAGTCATCAACAGCGTACCGCTTGTTCCCGAGCAGCCCAATTCATTGAACGTGGAGTTGGAACTGGGCGGCGCTGCGGAAACAGTGACAGTGAATGGAGATCAGTTGCCCGCACTCGACACGGCAACCGCCTCGACCAGCGGCGTGGTCAGTGAAAATCAGATCCAGCACTTGCCCTCATTCGGACGCGACGTCTTCCAACTAACCCAGTTAGCTCCGGGCGTCTTCGGCAATGGTGCGCAGGGCGGCGGGGGCGGCGGTCAAAATCTTCCAGGAACGCAAGGCCCCGGCGCAACCGGAGGCAACAACGGAATTTTTCAGACAGAGAACGGTCCGCAGGCACTGGCCGCCGGTGGGCAGTATGAAAACAACAGCATTTCCATTGACGGTATCAGCACGGCGAGCGCGGTGTGGGGTGGCACAACCATCATCACCCCTTCTGAAGATTCCGTTCAAAATATGAAGATAGTCTCCAACAGCTATGACGCCGAGAACGGTCGCTTCAGTGGTGCCCAGATTCAGGTCACTTCCAAGAGCGGCAGCAACGATGTCCATGGCAGCCTGTTTTATACCGCTCACCGGCCTGGCCTCAACGCCTATCAGCGCTACAACGGCCAGGGCAACAGTGTATTGAGAGATAACAACCAATTTAATCAATGGGGTGGCAGCGTGGGCGCTCCCATCTGGAAGAATAAAATTTTCGCCTTCTTTAACTATGAGACCGTTCGGCAACCCAGCTCAAGCAGCGTTGCCAATGGTTGGTACGATACTGCTGCTTTCGACGGCTCCGCACCTGCTGGAAGCATCTCCTCGACTTATCTCACCTTTCCTGGGTCGGCTGTCATCAGCAAGGGCATCAATAATTCCACCTGCACGGATGCTGGCCTTGCGGAGGGGTTGAATTGCAGAACCATTTCCGGCCAAGGCCTGGACATCGGGTCGCCTTTAACTACAGGCTTAGGTAAACAGGATCTCGGCTGGGTCAGCACAAGTGATCCCGGTGTCGGCGGCGGACTAGACGGCGTGGCCGACATTGCAAACTACATAACCTCCAGCCCGAGCACGACGTCTAAGAACTCCTACAATGGCCGCCTGGATGCGGTAATCGGAGGAAAGGATCGCATCAGCTTTACGATCTACTGGGTTCCGCAGTCAACCAGTTCCCTGATCGGAGGGGCCCGCGCGTACAACTTCTTCCACCACTCACAAATTAACCAGGCGTTTTCTGGAATTTGGAACCACACCTTTTCTCCGACGTTCCTCAACGAAGCTCGGGCGAATGCTGCGGGATGGCGCTGGAATGAAGTTGACTCCAACCCGCAGTCACCAGTCGGCCTTCCAACGGATCACATTGGTCAGATCGGCAGTCTCAGTGGGGGGAACGCTATAAATGCTTTTGGGCCGAGTGTCGGCAGCATCTTGAACCAGTGGACCTACACTTACAAGGATGTAGCCACCAAGGTCTGGGGAAGACAGACCATCAAGTTTGGTGGTGAACTCACACGTCTGTATTACCTGAACGAGTGTGCCGGTTGCGGGGTGCCGAATTACACCTTCTTCAATCTGTGGGACTTCCTCAATGATGCGCCCAGTGTTGAGAATGGATCCTTCGATCCAAATACAGGAATACCGACGACGATTCGCCAGGACGACCGCGAAAATCTCTGGGGCTTCTTTGTCCAGGATGACTACAAACTCCGTCCAAACCTAACCGTCAATGTCGGCCTGCGCTGGTCCTATTTTGGTCCCCTCTCCTCCAAACAGGGCAACATGTTTGTGGCCATTCCCGGCTCAGGTTCGAGCTACCTGACTGGACTGAACGTGCAGAAGGGAAATACATGGACCGCACAGAAGTCTAATTTCGGACCGCAAATCGGCTTTGCGTGGAGCCCAAGTCAATTCGGCGGCAAACTCGTGATCCGCGGCGGTTACGGCCTGAACTATAACCAGGAAGAAATCGCTATTTCGGCCAATGTCCAAGGAAATCCCGGACTGGTGGTGCACCCAACGTTTACCTTGTCCACGCCGACGTCGCCGAATCCTGGCATTATTTACGCCACCTCGTCGGATCCGCACTCAATCTACGGCTACCCGGCGAACCCGAACACAATTTCGAGCTTTGGGTCAAATGGGTTGCCTACAACCGGGCAGGTGAATGTCAGTATTTTCCCCACTGACCTTCCCACTATGCTCACCCATCATTTCTCGCTCGATACCCAATACGATCTCGGCCATCAGTGGGTAGCGACTTTGGGATATATGGGAAGCCTGTCGCGGAACACCTACTTCCATGAGAACCCGAACGCGGTGCCAGCGGCGAGCGGTCTAGCCCTGAACGCTCAGATCGGTGGGGGGGACTACTGGGGCGTTGGAGGCAGCGGCAATTACAACGCTATGCTTGCGGATTTAAAGCATCAGTTCGCGAACCAGTTCACGGCAGACGCTCAATTCACCTGGTCCAAGAGCATGGATACAAGTTCCGCGCCATACTCAGAACAGATTTACCCATATGACCGAGGCTTGAATTATGGTCGCTCGGACTACAATGTCGGCACGGCGTTTAAGCTGTTTGGCTTATGGCAGCCGGTCTTCTTTCACGGCAGCAACAATTGGATGGAAAAGATTTTAGGTGGCTGGTCGCTTAGTGGTATCTGGAACTGGCACGGTGGATTTCCCTGGAATCCGGTGGTGAACGTTAACGGTGGAAGCCTGTATTGTGGCACTTGCGGCTATTCGCAATTGCTGCCTGCTGCCTATCTGGGCGGCGCGGGTACTAATAACAGTAACGATCAATTCAAGACTGGTTCGAACTATCCCAGAGGTGGCCAGGCGTATTTCTCGACGCCAGCCTACACCGCGTTCAGCGGCACCGACTACGGGCCCGCGCTTCCTCAAGCTCCTGGCGTTCGACGCAACTCGTTAACAGGCCCCGGATATAAGGACGTCGACATGTCGCTCGCCAAGGCCTTTGGTTTGCCTACGATGCCGGTTCTTGGTGAAAACGCGAAGCTAGAGGTCCGCGCCGACACCTATAACCTGTTCAACAATTTGAACCTGAGCCCCACCAGCATCTCAAACAACATTGCCAACGCGAACTTCGGTGCGGCTACGTCGGCTCTCGGTGCCCGCACCATCACGTTGACGGCACGGTTTAACTTCTAAAAAACTGCAGGGTGCGTCGAGGTGACGCACCCCGCAGTTTTCGATTCGAACATTTCTGTCATGTGTTTGATGGAATAGTGGGCTTCACAGAACCGCAAAAGCCTAACCGCGGCTGGACGATACCGTATTAGGCAGATCGTCGAGGAGGGACTGTCCAACATAGGCATCCATTGCATAACTAAGTTGTGAGTCGACTTCATCCGCAATCGTCATCACTTCGGCCAGCACCGTACTGAAGTCAATGACTGTCAGGTTTTTCTGGAGTGTTTCAAAAATACAAACCTGCAATATTCTCGACTCCTCCACCAACATCGCGGCAGTGTATCCTTGCGCCCGTCGATCGACCCCATGAGTGAAGGCAGTGGAAGACGGCGTTTGGCGCGAACCCAAAGGCCGGTAACAACGAAGACGCAACGCAACATCTTTTAGGATCTTGTGCAGGTGGCTGCAACGCTGTTCGCGACTCAGTTGAACCGCTGTAAGTTTCGGGTCGTTCATCACCCTCTGATACCAATGGTTAATTGTGATTGGCGCGTCGCGGTCGAGAATCGCGGCCACCGACTCAATTATCCTGGAATCAAAAGGGCCTTCGAGCAATCTCCTGCGGATGACCTTGATCAGCGACTCGACATCCATCGGCTTTACAAGTATCTCGTCGGCTTGTAACAGGATGGCATGTGCCGCTGCGTTTACGTCCGGAAAGGCGCTCAAGAGTAATGTCACGGCTTTCGGATTGGCATGGCGCATGGCGCTAACCACAGTAAGACCATCTCCTGCTCCAGGCATGTGCAGATCGCTAATAAGGACTTCAAAGACTTCTGTACTGATCAGCTTCAGCGCGTCGGCAACATTATTTGCCGTCTTTACGGCAAAGCCGTTTTTCTCCATGACCGCTGATAAGAGCTGAAGGACAATTTCATCATCGTCCACGAGTAGCGTCTTCGTAGGAGCCATAGAACCTCACAAATGCCCATTGGGCACGCACTTGGCCGTTCTACTATGACATCAGTGCCATAGCCCTAAATGGTCTGTTTTGCGCGGCCGCGAATCTACTATCGGGCTCCAAGCTCGAGGTTCAGGCGTTTTGCCGGCGTCGAAGGCTTGGCCAAATAGCTGGAGCAAGGGAAGGGAACGAGAATATCCCTGAGCATTGGTGAGCCGATTCCAATGCGGTCAACGAGTCCTCAGAACTCCCTGTTGCGATGGTTAGAAAGCAAGAGAGGCAAAAGCTATCGTATGTCCTGTTGGGGTTCATGCGGTGTTTGAATTCGGAATGGCTTGCGGTCGTCATCATGACGATTCCTTTGACACGGGTCGTAGACAGAGAGGGAAAAAAATACGGCAGGTGGAAATCAACATAACCTTTAGAGTCGTCCTGGTTTTTGAAGTGTCTATCGGTTGTCGAGCCCTACCTGCCAAATTGAAGCTAAGTCGCTTATATCTGTAAGGTAACGGTTCCGAAGGAATGGTGTCAGAGCAATATAGCTCGCATTTCAAGGGTTGCGGATATATGGAAAGGCCCGGGTTGGCACACCAAGTTAAATAAATGTCCGACTGTGAGCAAAACGACACAGTTTCGCCTTTGCAATAAATGTCATACTTCTTACATATGCTTCCACGGGAGGGTCCTTACGATTTCTGAGCAGCAGGCAACAGAATTTGATTGTTCGGATTTCTTAGCGAAAGCTGGCCTCGGACGAAGAATCGTTCAGCTTAAGGCGAAGCAAGCCTTCTTCACCCAGGGAAATGCGGCTGACGCTATCTTCTATCTCCAGAGAGGCCGAGCAAAACTGACGGTCGTTTCGACGAATGGCAAAGAGGCCACAATCACCCTTCTGGCCCCCACGGACTTCGTTGGAGAGGAGTCGCTCGCAAGCCTGGGCGCGCTGCACATGGCCACTGCTACCGCCGTAACTGCGTGCACGGCTCTCAAGATCGAGCGGGAGGAGATGATCCGCGTCATGCACCAGGAACATGCGTTCTCAGACCTCTTTTTGAAGTTCCTGCTGGCCCGGAGCATGCGCACGCAGGCCGATCTTGTCGATCAACTGTTCAACTCCAGTGAAAAGCGCTTGGCTAGAGTGCTGCTGTTGATGGCGGATTTTGGACAGCCAGGCGAACCGGAAACCCTAATACCCAAGATCTCGCAGGAATCGTTGGCCGACATCATAGGCACAACGCGGTCGCGCGTCAGCTTCTTCATGAACCGCTTCCGCAAGCTCGGTTTTATCGACTACAACGGCCGCATCCGCGTGCACAAGTCACTCCTCAATGTGATTCTCCACGATGAACTCCTTGAAAAGAACACCTCGAGTCCCTCGATTTAAACCTCCGAAATCTAGTCACGAAGCGACCAACTGATCCGCATCGAAGGAAGATCGCAACTTTGAGGTTGGCTTGCCGGGCAGATGATGCTGGTTCGGCAGGATTCTAGCCATTGGTGGGAGGTTGCTGAATTTCGAAGTCATTCGCTGGAGTTGAGTCGTTCAATCAGTTTTAACGGATGAATGGGTTTGGCGATAATTTCGAATTCGAAGCCGCGTTGTTTGCCGTTGTTCAGGATCTCCGAGATTCCAGCCTGGCCGGAGAAAAGCAGAACCTTAACGAGCGGATGCAATCTTTGGATTTCGATCGCAAGCTCTACACCGTTCATTCCAGGCATCAGAACATCGGTTAGCAGGTAGTCCGGCTCAAAGCCGCTCACGATCTCCATTGCGCTGACACCGTCATAGACCGCCAGAACAACGAAGCCCGCTCCACCGAGTATGTCGGATAGCGTATCCGCAACCAGTTTTTCATCATCCACGACCAGAACTCTGAGAGAATCCGACGTACGCTGCTCGAAACTCACGTCCTGGTCTTGAGGATCGATGACGTCACGCAGCGGGCCGTTTGCGGCAAATCTAAATTCCGGGTCTATTTCGATCATGTATTGGGGCCTAAGCGGGCTCCATCATCTTACCGGGTTGTTCGAGGGGGAACGAGGATGTTTGCTGAAATGGCAAAAAAACGGTTATGGTCGTGCCGCTATGGCCCACTTCCGTATTGGTTGCCACCGCAATCTGCCCACCACGTTTCTCGAGGAGTTGTTTCGCCACCCATAGCCCGATGCCAGTCCCGAGATTTCCCTTGGTGCTAAAGAATGGCTCAAAGATCTTGTCAAGGATCTCCTGCTTAATTCCTGTCCCCTCATCGCGGATAATCGTCTGAATTCCATCGCCAGTGGCCCTTTTCAGGTTACGTGTTGAGATGTGCAAAGTGCCTCCATTGCGCATCGCATCGATGGAATTTGCAATCAGATTGGAGAAGACCTGTATCATCTCGCCCCTGCTGATGACGATCTTCTGCAAGTCGTTGAATCGAGTCACAACTGTAATTCCGGAGCTGAGGAGCGTCTGCCGGTAAACGGTGAGTACATTTTCAAAAAGATCGTGGAGATAGGCCTCGGTGGGTGAGTTTGTATCCCGATAATAGCCGAGCGTTTGACGGGCAATGTGTGAGACACGTTCCAGTTCATTTTCGGCTGTAAGTAGATATTGGTGAGCTCTACCTTTTTCAGGACTACTTTGGCGTGCGAGGAAGACCAGGTTTATCAATGATTCCAATGGATTGTTTATTTCATGTGCGACCGCAGCAGCCATTCGGCCAGTTGCGGATAACTTCTCCGACTGAATCAGCAGTCGTTCCACTCGCTTTCGATCTGAGATATCACGAACAATTTTTGAAGCGCCGATTACCTGCCCGGTTTCGTCTTTGATGGGCGAGATTGTCACCGAGACTTCAAGAAGGCCGCCGTTCTTGTTGACCCGCGTCGTTTCGTAATGATCGATCCGCTCTCCCTGCCTCAGCTTCCGTATGATGTCTTCTTCTTCGTAGTGCAACTCTTTCGGGATGATCCGCAAGATCGACTGACCGATCATCTCATCGGCTGTGAATCCAAACATACTCGAGGCTGAGTCATTCCAGCTCTTTACGATACTGCTCAAATCTTTACTAATGATGGCGTCATCGGCCGACTCCACGATCGCAGCCAGCCGGAAGCGGCTTTCATCGGCTGCCTTCCTTTCAGATATGTTGCGCGCGACCTTCGCAGCACCGATTACATTGCAATCCTCGTCCTTTATAGGAGAGATCGTCAGCGAAACAAGAACCTTTTCCCCAGTCTTTGTAAGGCGAACAGTTTCCTTATGGACAATTCGTTCTCCCGCTTTCAGCTTCCGGAGGATTTCTTCCTCTTCAGCGTGTAATTCTTCGGGGATAAGCAAAAGAATAGATCGACCCACAATTTCAGCCTCTTCATAACCGAACATTCGAACGGCCGCAGGATTCCAATGGGTTACCGTCCCGCTGAGGTCTTTGCACACGATTGCGTCATCTGTAGATTCGAGGATCGAAGCGAGCCTGAAGCGAGCATGGCGATCCGTGTCTACGTTTCGCAAGAGGGTGTGGGTGGGCTGTTCATTCATCTTATAACTCAAAGATTGCAAGCTCCTGAAACTGAACCGGTATTCAACAGACATATTTATGCACTTGTACGATGCAGTCTTTAAGGATGGGGTGCGATCGGGCGTCGAAGTCGAGAGAGTTGCGAGGGAAATGAGTGGCCTTCAAGGTCCCGGACGTTTCTACTTTCTGGGCGCAGGGTGGTTCGAGACCCTTCGCTACAAGTGATTCAGAATTTCGGGGCGTGGACTGAGGGCGAAAGCGCCCCGGCTCTTACTGCGAAATCACGATCCGGGATGTGCTACTGAGATTGAGCGTGTCAGGGGATAACAATGCTGAGCCGTCCGTACAATCACCTGACCGCTTTCATCTTGGAATCTCGTTGTCACCCCTTGCGCACCTGCACAGCGAAAGAAAGGCTGGCAAGGACGAAAGTGTGCTGCTGTGAGTTTTGAGTGGTGCGGGCGTCCTTCCTCGTACGCGCCGGGCGATGGACATGAGCTATCCAAAAGCAACCCTCAGCAAGCCGTCCGCAGCGAAACTGGCGGGACGGCTTTGGAAAACAGAATCAGTTCATCAACCCGATGACCGTGAATCGCAAGGTGCACAGCGGCGCACAGAACGATGTAGCCATTATGGGCTCATCGCAGCTGTGAAATTCCATTGCGATCTTCCAAAGATTTCTGTTTGCAGGCTGTCGACTCAAGCCGGAATTGAAATCTCTATGGGATCCCCTGACTCTCCACGGTGGGTGATTTGAGTACGTGCCAGTCGCAGACCGGTACACGGGCGCCCTTTTAGACCTCAGAACACTTCCCAGCCCTCCTAAACCCTCGTAAATACAACTAAAGTTTCTATAAATATCACCAAAGTAACGTATTGGTAACTGTTACCTTCGCCGATTATTTCCGTAACGACATAGCCAAAAACTGGGCCGAACCAGAACACCGTCGGCTTAGTCCATGAGCGGAATTTCGGGTCTCGATGGGATCAATCCAGTTGCCTTGATTGACCACTCGGGGACCCGCCGAGGCAAAAGCATGCAGTATCTCAGGTCCTTCCTAGTCATCCTTCTCGCGACAGTGGCCACATCGGGAATTCGCGCAAATGCACAGGCCCACGTGGTCGAAAACCAATCCACCTATCTCTATGTAGATGCAGCCACTGGTAACGACAGTAATTCGGGTACTGTAGGTTCTCCTTACAAGACGATCCAAGCCGCCATAAATAAATCAAGCACTCTTAACCGGGCTTCCGTCGGATCGAAAGTCGTCATCAACCCGGGCATATATCGTGAATACGTAAATCTGAGCAGCTACAACGTCACATCCGCCCCACTTACAGTTCAAGCGGCTATAACCGGGACAGCTATCATTGCTGGTTCTAATGTGCTAACGGGATGGACACAGGAAAGCCCCACTATTTATTCGACTGGCTGGGCGACGAATCTTGGAGCGTGCCCGATCCCCAATGGTTGGCCAACCAACTTCGCTCCCATCGCGCGCCGATCGGAAATGGTATTCGTGGATGGCGTTCCGTTTACAGAGACTATGGCCTATTCTGAGTTGGTTCCGGGCACGTTCTTCGTAGACGAGTCAGCGAACAAGATCTACGTGTCTCCGGGCAGTTCTACGAATATGGCGACTGCCATAGTAGAAGCTGCAGTTCGCAAGCAGACACTTTCAATGTCTGGGCGAACAAATGTGGTGCTGCGCGGCCTGGTGTTTCGTCACGCAGCCAATTGCATGAATAACAGCAGTGCATCCGTGAACGGAAGCAACAACGTCCTCATCGATGCGGTTCAGGCGACTTCGAACAACTGGGGCGGCCTCGGAGTTTTCAATACTACGAATGTGACTGTGCAGAATTCCGTCGCGAGCTTCAACGGAGGCGTTGGATTCACCTCCACGAAGGATCAGAATACGCTCTTCAATTTCAACGAAAGCGATTACAACAACTGGCGAGGCGCACAGGCTGCCTATTACGACTGGGCAATGGGCGGCACCAAATTTTTTCAGATGCGCAGCACCACGGTGCAGAATCACTTTTCTTATAACAACCAGGCGCAGGGCTTGTGGTTCGACACAGATAACAAAGACATTCTCATTGACAATGCGACCCTCTCTGGAAACGTACAGGCCGCTCTTCAAATTGAAAGGAACGAGGGCCCAATTACGCTTCAGAACAGCCACTTATGTTTAAGTGGTCAGGGAGTGAACGTACTCACCAGTTCTGGCTTGACAGTTAAGAACAACGCTTTTTACAACAACGGCGGAACAAACAAGTACCAGGCGGATATCTATATCGCCGGCCAAACCGGAGGAATAGTCATCGCGGACTGGCAAACAGGCCAGTCCTACGACCTCTTCACGACAGGACTGGTCCTGTCCGGAAACACATTCCAGGACACTTCAACCGGGCAACTTGTCTTCGGCACATATCTGGGCGGTTCCGACTGGACAAGTTTTTGGACGACGCTCCAGGCAGGCAACAATACCTGGTATCATGCGGCGACAACGAATGCGTTCAAAATTCCGAACGGCAAACTCGTCAATATCGCGGGCTGGCAGAGCGCTGTAAGTTCGGATTATAGTTCCACCTGGGCGCCCCCAGTTACGTCGCCTGTTGCGGCTTGCACGGCACCAACCCCCTCGTTAGTTGACTTTAGCGTGAGCGTCGACAACCGCGCTTACACGATGTCGGCGGGTAAGGCAGTCGCGAACTTAAACCTGAACTCATTTGGAAATGGACCTGTCAGCCTACGGGTCGCAGGAGTACCAAGCGGAGTCGTTGCGACTTTGAGCCAACAAACTCTGGTTAGTGGAAGTTCCACTCTTACATTCATATCCTCGCCGGCGGCAGTTGCTCAGAACGTGCCCATAACAGTCTGGGCCAACAGTGGTTCTCGTGTGCACAGCGTAACCTTCTATCTGCAAGTCAGCCCGTTCGCAACAACGCAGACGACTCCGACAATTACATGGCCTAAGCCGGCAGGGATCATCTACGGTACGGCTCTCAGTTCGACACAACTTGGCGCGACATTGAGCGTTGCCGGCACCTGCAGTTATTCTCCGGCCGCAGGTACCTCGCTTAAGCCCGGAACGCAGACTCTCACAGCTAATTGCGCCCCAACTGACACAATTTCGTACAAAACTCCTGCACCCGCAACGGTCTCCATAACCGTGAGCAAAGCACCACTGACGATCACGGCGTCGAGTCCGACGGTGGGCTACGGTAGCGCGGTCCCCATCATCACGCCAAGCTACAGCGGCTTAGTGAACGGGGACTCCGGTTCTTCGCTGACGACTGCTCCCAAGTGCATTACTTCTTACACCGCGACCAGCGCAGTTGGTTCGACACCCGCAACAACTTGTTCAGGTGCAGCCAGTTCTAACTATTCGATCACCAATCTTCCCGGAGTTGTGAGCGTCAACAAGGCAATGCAAACTCTCACCTTCGCGCTGCCTGCAACGCCAGTCAGCTATGGTGCCGCGGCAATTTCAATTACGGCTACGTCAACCTCCGGACTTCCAGTAGCCTTCAGTGGCACTGCTGGAGTTTGCACAGTTTCCGGAACTACTTTGAGCTTCATTGGAGTGGGAAATTGCAGTGTCAGCGCGAGTCAGACAGGGAACGCCAATTACTCAACTGCATCAACCGTTTCACAGACGATCGCAGTAAACACGGCACCACTGACGATCACTGCCTCGAGTCCTTCAGTGATGTACGGTGATGCTGTCCCTCTCATCACTCCAAGTTATAGCGGATTCGTCAATGGAGATGCCAGTGCTTCTCTGGCCGCTGCACCAACGTGCACTACCTCCTACACGAGAACCACTGCAGCCGGATCTTCACCACCGACGAGTTGCTCGGCTGCGATAGATGTCAATTACTCCATCCACTATGTGGCAGGAGCAGTGACTATCGTAGAGGCGGCACAAACCATCACCCCGACGCCAGTCTTTTCATTAGCCTCGGGGACATACACGAGTGTGCAGAACGTCTCCATCTCTGTTGCAACAAGTGGTGCGACAATCTACTACACGCTGGATGGAAAGACACCAACAACCAGTTCGACTGTGTACACACAACCTGTCCACTTAGATTGCCCGATGACCCTGAAAGCAATTGCGGTGGCTAACGGGAGCGCTCCGAGTGCAGTTGCAACTGCGAACTTCACTATCGATCTGCCCCAGGTCAATTTCGCTAGTGGGTTTTCAACTTCCGGGAACATTCGCATGAACGGCAAGACGACGGTAGTTGGGACCGCTTTGAAATTAACCGACGGCAAGTCCAATGAAGCTTCGAGTGCCTTCTTCGCGACCCCGGTGGACGTTACGAAGTTCTCGACCACCTTCACGATCTCTCAGACATCAGCGTCGGGAGACGGAATGATGTTTGTGATCCAGAACTCCGCTGCAGGTGCGGCGGCTGTGGGTCCATCTGGCAGCTCCCTGGGTTATTCTTATGGAGCCACCGAGCCTGGTGCGATTCTAAACAGCCTTGGAGTGAAATTTGATCTTTACAGCAACGTCGGTGAAGGGATTAATTCCACCGGGCTCTATACGAATGGAGCT
Organism: uncultured Acidobacteriaceae bacterium; assembly: GCA_963816335.1. Lineage (GTDB taxonomy): Bacteria > Acidobacteriota > Terriglobia > Terriglobales > Acidobacteriaceae > JANXZS01. The sequence goes on from CAWFKA010000011.1 coordinate 81,581, forward strand.
CGGCCCACAACACCTGCGCTCGACATGACCCCTTCCGGAGTTAGCCTTCATAGCGGACATCCGATGTCCGTACTGCTCAATTACGACGGAACCACGCTTAAAATGACCGTCAAAGACACGGTTACAGCCAAGTCATTCTCTGCAAGCTGGGCAATCAACATCGCGCAGACAATTGGATCCTCCACAGCTTACGTTGGTTTTACTGCTTCAACGGGCGGCGCAACCGCTGTGCAGGAGGTTCTCAACTGGACGTTCTAGAACGCGAGTGCTACTCAGGCAAGCCAGAAATGCAATAACATCTGTGACGATCTTATGGATCAGAGGATCGGGAACGGGGGCCGAATCACGGCCCCTTTTCTCGTCTCGACGAAAGAAGTCATGTGCGTGGGCGGCCCGGAGGGTAAACTGATTGCAATTATCCGGAGTCGGTAATTGCGGATGAGGCGCACGACGGTCCTGCTATCGCTTGCACCTTATTCAATTCTCAACAACATAATCAGGGAGTCAGAATGCGACTGATGAGGTTCTTGCCAGCACTTATGTTGGGTGTAGTAGTCTGTGCAACGGCCTACGCAAAGGATAGTCCGAAGGCGGACCCGTCGGGCTGCAGCGCTAAAATCTCGAAGGCGTCGTCACACAAGAACACCCAAGCTGCTATCTCGTCGGCGAAACCGCAGGTGGTGTCCAACGCCTTGCAGGCACGTGCTTGCTTCGAAAGCCTGGCGGATTCAGCGCTGCTCGCTATGAAGGCCAAGGCCGCAACGCTGAAGGTGGGAGGCGTCGCGGTAGTGGCTTATTTTGACGGCGATAGAGTGGAGTCCTGGAGTTCACGGATGCTAGTTGTAGACCGATTGAAGGACGAGCCGTCGAGTACCCAAAAGGGTTCGAATCTTTTGGGCATCGCGTATGCAAAAGCTGCCGAGATGGCTGACACCTTGAAGAATAGCGGCAGCCAGGTACGTCCACCATTGACTGGAGAATTCGGTTGGGAAGGCGGCGTAATCGCGCGAACAAAGAACGGCTACCTCATCGCGGCATTCAGTGGCGGGCAGTCCTCTGACGACGTAGACATATCTCACGTTGGGGTAGCTCAGATTCTGAATCAGTTGAACACAGCTCAGTAATGCGATCTAATTGAGTGATTCAAGCACTTCCGAATTATCCGGAATTCTGACATCGCAACCATCAAAGTCGCGTTGAATTGCCGGCAGGCTTATGTCGTCGCAACGCGGGGTACCGTTGGCGAAATCCTGTACCGAAGCAAGAACCACGAGCAAGTGTTCTGTGCGGATATTCCCTGGTTAAGTCGAAAGGCTTCCACCAAACCGCGTCGTTCCACACTCTTCGCCGGCCACATTCGGACATTCCAGCTTTCCATCGGAAAAGGCAACTAACTTGTCACCGGGTTCGAGGACTCAGTGACCTGATTCGGACATCGCCCATTCAACCGCTCCCAGAAGCCCGCCGGTCTCGAGCAATTCCGTTCGCCCATTGGAACGGAGCACTATCGGCGGAAAGTTGTGACAAGTTGTGAACTTCCAACCCGCCTTGAACCGCCCTCAACTCAGAAGCACGGTCTTCGTCAATGTCGGAGACGTTCACAAGCGACATTGCCAGAAAGATAAAAGCTTCGTCAACCAACAGACGGGCGCTTCTCATGACTTCATAGCCTTAACCCCTTCGTCACGAAAAGGGCCAATTTTGTCGCCGCTCTTTGTCGGGTGACATAATGCACCAGTCAGGACGCGACTGCAGATTCTGCCGTCGTTGCGATGAGGAGGGGAAAAATCGGATGTCGCAAAGCGCGCAAGAAGGCGGATCATCTACTGATATTTCGGATAGGACGGCCGGCCTTAGAAGATCATTGAAGCTTTGGCATCTGGTGGTTTACGGAATCATCATCATTCAGCCGACCGCTCCCATGGGAATCTATGGGGTGGTAAGCAACGTGGCTGGCGGCCACGTCGTGACCACGATATTGATTGCAATGGTGGCCATGCTTTTTACCGCGATCAGTTATGGCCGGATGGCCCGGTTGTATCCCAGCGCAGGCTCAGCCTACACCTACGTCGGGAAGGAATTGCATCCCGTTCTTGGCTACGTTGTAGGCTGGTCGATGCTGATGGACTACCTGCTGAATCCCATTATCTGCGCCATCTGGTGCAGCGCGGCGGCGCAGAACGTAATCCCGAGTATTCCCTATGCGGCGTGGGCTGTCTCATTCGTGATTTTGTTCACGTTGCTCAACCTGATGGGAGTGAAGACGTCGGGCCGTATGAACGCATTTCTGGCATTGGGGATGAGCATTGTCGTTGTGATTTTCCTGGCCGAGGCGGTGCACTATATTGCGCTGGTCGTTCGACCTGTAGCGGGGCAGTGGCTTCTGCCGTTTTACGATCCAACAACGTTCACACCGTCACGGGTGTTTCGCGGCACTTCGATTGCTGTGCTGACTTACATAGGTTTTGATGGAATTTCGACGATGTCGGAGGAGGTAGAGAATCCCCGCCGCAACATCATGCTGGCAACGGTATTCACTTGCCTGGTGATCGGGATACTCTCCGCAGTCGAGGTTTATGCCGCGCAGTTGGTATGGCCGGCGCACACTCCTTTTCCTGAAACCATGGTTGATACGGCCTATGTTTTCGTCGCCAAGCGGGTCGGCGGAATGTTTCTTTTCCACTTACTGAATGCCACGTTGCTGATTGCCAACATGGGCTCGGGGATGGCGGCGCAGTTTGGTGCGGCTCGTCTTCTTTATGGCATGGGCAGGGCTAATGCGCTTCCGCGGCGCGTCTTTGGGGCGATTGATTCCCGCAATGGCATTCCTCGGAACAACGTCATCATTGTGGGAGCATGCACGCTGCTTGGGGTCTTCATGCTGACGTATCAGAGTGGCGCGGAACTGCTGAATTTCGGCGCATTTATCGCGTTTATGGGAGTCAATATTGCTGCCTTGGTGCACTACAAATTCCGGTCGAAGACCAAGATCGGCATGGCAGCGACGGCACCGCTTTTGGGGTTCCTGGTCAGCGCCTTCATATGGCTCAACCTCAATCACCGTGCGCAGTTCCTCGGCATCGCCTGGGTAGTGTTCGGTTTAGGTATTTACTTCGTCATGCGACGGTGGGGTGGAGGTTCGCCAGAGATGGACAATGTCGAGATACCCTAACGACCCTGCGTCGTGTTTGATTTTTTCGCCGAATGTGGAGTAATAATCGCGTCAGTTCCAATTTTCTTCTGAGGCAGGTACCGTGGCATCACGCAAGTCCACGTCGACCCATGTGACACTTCTCGATGTTGCCCGCGAGAGCGGGTTTTCTGCGTCGACGGTTTCAATCGTGCTGAATGATGCGCCGCTGTCCCGACATGTCGCGGCGAAGACGAAGGAGCACATTCGCAAGACAGCACTGGACCTCGGGTACCATCCGGACGCGTTTGCTCGCTCTCTGCGTCGTCGCCGCAGTCACACGATCGGCGTCCTGGTCTTCGACATCTCTGATCCGTTCTGTATGTCTCTGTTGCGCGGCATAGAGCAAACACTCTATTCCACTCCCTACCTGCCGATCATTATGGACGCCAACAACCGCAGGGAGCAGTTCGAGCGATATCTTGACATGTTGCTGGAACGCCGCGTGGAGGGCGTGGTTGTCGTGGCCAACTGGCTATTTTCAGAGATCGATCCATTGTCGGAAATTGAAAAGAACCATATTCCTGCCGTGGTGGTTGGACGCGACCTCGCCGCCAGGTCGATACGATCTGTTGTTGTTGACAACGAAGCAGGGGGTTACGCTGCGATGGAACATCTTTACTGCCTGGGACATCGCAAGATCGCTATACTGCGTGGACCGGAAGAGCTCGACGACAGTTCTCGGCGATGGAAGGGGATCCAGAGATTTGCGGCGGATGCGGCGTTGGAAATTGATCCCAGGCTGACAGCTACACTTCCCGCTGCACTCGACCCTACCTCAGGCTTCGATGGTGGTCTTCGGCTGACCACGGGGTTGATTGAAAACAGCAGCGTATTCTCCGCGATTCTGGCTTTTGATGACCTGACGGCTCTCGGCGCAATTCGGGCCCTGTGGAAGGCGGGGCGCCGCATACCGCAGGATTGTTCGGTGATAGGCTTCGACGATATTCCGTCGGCGGCGTTGAACAGTCCCGGCATTACGACGATCAGACAGCCGATGCAGGAGATGGGTAGTCTTGCAACCCGTCTGGTGCTGGAAGCAATCTCGGTGACCGAAGGCGGGGCCGCGGACAAAAAGCTGCTATATCCGATGGAGCCTGTATTGATTCGTCGGGATTCGACGCTCGAGTTTTAGTGTCCTCAGTAATTATTTCTTGACAAAAGCTGGAGCCGATAGCACATTCATTGATATTCAAACGTTTGAATACTCCGGCAAAGGACTCAAACGTGAGCGGTCGCGGATCTCTTGCGGCCGACCCATTTACCGCTCAACCAAGTGAGGGGTGGCCATGAATTCCTCGACTCTGCATCGGCAAGTAATCTGTGTCAGCTCTTTCCGTTTGTTTGTCTTCTTAGTCTTGCTTGTCGTTATGCTTTTGTCGTCGGCGTTTACCTTTGCGCAAGAGACAACGGGGACGATCCTCGGAACTGTGACGGATTCCAGCGGTGCACTGATTCCAAATGCAACGGTTACGCTGACGAACACAGATCGCGGGGCCGTCATCCGAACCTTGCAGACAGACAAGAACGGAACATATAACGCGCCGCAGTTGCCCATCGGCCACTACTCCCTGTCGGTTGAGGTGAAGGGCTTCAAGACGACGACCGAGTCGGGCATAATTCTCAACGTGAACGACAAACTGACCAAGAATGAGACTCTCATGGTCGGAAATGTGTCCGAGACGGTGTCAGTAGAGGCGAGCGCGCTGCAGATAGATACTCAAACTGCCACCGCGACGGGATTGATAACCGGGACACAGGTAAGGGAACTCGCACTTTCGAGTCGCAACTACGAGCAACTGGTCGGGCTGATGCCCGGCGTAACTTCTGACATTGGTGATGCGCTCTATGCTGGAGTGAGTGCGCCCAGTGGGAATACGAACGAAACTGCTTTTTCGTTGAATGGGAGTTTCGGAACAGGCAACAACTGGACCGTGGATGGCGCGGACAATGTGGATCGCGGCGGAAACTTTACGCTGCTGAACTATCCTAGCGTGGATGCGATTGAGGAGTTCAAGGTTCTTCGCGGAAACTATAACGCTGAATATGGCCGCAGCTCCGGTGGACAGATCAATGTGATCACGCGCTCGGGAACGGCTAAGTTTCACGGTGGCGTTTACGAGTTCTTTCGCAATAACGTGCTGAATGCGAACGACTGGCTGAGCAAGCAGAGCGACCCGGTGGTACCTCGCGCACCATTTCGCTATAACGATTTCGGAGGGACGTTCGGCGGCCCCATTTTTATTCCTGGCCACTACAACTCAGATCGCACGAAGACCTTCTTTTTCTTCTCTGAGGAGATCAGGCGGGTAATTCAGTCCGGTTCGACACAGAGCACTGTTCCGAATCAGCAAGAGCGCGGAGAAGATCCTTCAACCGGCGGCGCTCCAACATTCGCCTATCCCGTATGTCTGGTGCAGTTGGTGGACGGTGTTTGTCCGGAAGGCTCCGTCAGCACCACGATTCCAACCAATTTGATCAACCCCGCGGCGGCGGCCTATTTAAAAGACGTCTATTCGCACGTACCTCTCCCTCAAGATACGAGCTCCGACCTCCTGATTGCCAACCAAAGCAATGTCTTTAATTATCGCCAGGAAATATTTCGCCTGGACCAGACCTTCAATCCGAAGTGGTCGGGCTTCATCCGGCTTATGTTCGACACAATCCCGACGGTTGAGGGTGGCGGACTATTCAACGGCAATTCGATACCGAACGTCGCGCAGACAACGACCCAATCACCGGGCCAAAACATTGTAGGCAGCCTGAGCACCGTATTTACCCCAACGTTGCTCAACCAAGTGCAGTATTCGTGGTCATACGGCGCAGTGATTTCGTCGAATACAGGTCAACTTGGCGCGACTAATTCGCCGGATGTTGTGAGCTCCATCGTCCTGCCATATCCCGAGACGCTGAATCGAATTCCCAGCATTTCCTTCGGCACATCGACGGCGAGCTTTTACGGATTCGGCAGTTACGGAGACTACAACAAGAATCAAACGATCTTCGACAATTTGACGAAGATCATCGGTAACCACACTCTGAAGTTTGGCGGAACATATTCTCACTATCAGAAATCTGAGAACGCGGGCGGCGATAACGCTGGAACCTTCACCTTCCAGGCTTCGGATCCGAATCTCTCCGACGGACAGGATCCCGTCGGCCAGTGGCACCAGGAGTTTGCATACTTCCTGCTCGGTCAGACAACTAACTTCACTCAGTTGAAGCAAGATATTCGAGCGGTCATTAATCAAAATGAGATTGAGTTTTATGGGCAGGATGAATTTCGTTTTCGCCCGAATCTGACCATCAACTACGGTTTGCGATACTCGCTCTTCCGCCAGCCCACGGATGCGAACGGAAAAGCCACTAGCTTTGATCCGCAGAAGTTCAATGCGGCGAATGCTCCGACGCTGGATGACCAGGGATATCTGTGTACCGCAGAGACCGCGCCATGCAGCGGAGGCGTGATTCCGAACGGCAACTATGATCCGCTCAACGGAGTGATCATCGGCGGCGTTAATTCTCCGTATGGAAACGCCATTGCTCAGCAGAGCAACAACGGTTTCGGCCCGCGAGTGGGCATTGCATGGAATCCGGATGGGAAGGGAAGAACGGCAATTCGTGCAGGCTACGGCATCTTTGTCGAATCGCCAGGAGTTGGATTCGTTGAGAATAACGTCTTCGCCAATCCGCCATTCGTCGGCACAACGACTATCAATGGCGGGCCGTTCGATAATCCCGCTTTGGCGCAGGCTGCCCCGAACAACAGCCCGAACCCGCTGGGCGCAACGGAATCCAAGTTCCATCAGCCTTATGTTCAACAATGGGATCTCGATGTCCAGCATGAGCTGCCGAAAAACATTATTGCCGACCTGGGATATTACGGCAGCAAGGGCACGCATTTGCTGGCGGTGGTTGATATCAATCAGCCGATTCCGGGGGCATACGTGCCGTACTACGGAGTTGCGCCTCCCGACCAAGGCTCAGTCATCAATTCCGGCAACGAAAATCTGATCAATCCTTTGCGCCCGTTTATCGGTTACGGTGGGATCGATGTTTACGAACCGATCTTCATTTCAAATTACAACTCGCTGCAAGCGAGTCTTCAGAAGCGATTTGGCGCCGACTCGCTGATCACGGTGAATTACACCTGGTCAAAGAACCTATCCAATATGCCGGGCGATCCTAACTATTCAGTTGTGCAGAATACTCGCAACCTTGCAGCTGAATATACATATTCAAGGTTTGATCAGCGCCAGGTATTCAATACCGACTTTGTGTATCAACTTCCGTTTTTCAAGAATCAGCACGGCTTTGTCGGCCATACATTGGGTGGCTGGGAGATTTCGGGCATCGTCTCAGTTACTTCAGGTCATTGGCTGGATCCCGCAACCAGCGACGGGAATGATCCCGGCGGCATCGGCCTTGGCACCGGCGTATACGGTAGTGTCGTCCGACCGAATCAGTATGGAAATCCCAATCAAAATGCTCCGCACACTGCGACGCAATGGTTCAACTCTGCGGCGTTTGCTTCTGCACCCGGAGACCAGACAGTTCCGGGAGATGCGAAGAAGAATTCCATCCTGGGGCCGGGTCGACAAAATTGGGATCTGAGCCTATTGAAAAATATCAAGGTCACTGAGGGGACGGCGTTCCAATTCCGGTTGGAGACGTTTAACACGTTCAATCACACGAGCTACGCCTCAGTGGACACGAACGTTAGTGATGGCAGCACTTACGGCACGATCACGGGTGCTCACTCGCCGCGCATTCTGCAACTGGCGCTGAAGTTTAATTTCTAGTAGCCGGGAGTAGGACTCTATGCGGATGAAGCGACGAATCATTGCCGCCGCGGCGGTGCTGTTGGGTTGTTACGGCGGCGCCGTCATGGAAGCGTCGGCATCGGTTACCTTCCTGCGGGAAGGATGGAGTCTGCAATCCGGCTGCAAGGTTCATGACCGGGGAGAGAAGATTTCCACGTCTTCGTTCGCAGCTGTTGGCTGGTACAAGGCGACCGTGCCGACCACTGTTCTTGCGGCTCAAGTAGCCTCAGGGGAGTTCAAAGACCCATACTTCGGCACCAATCTTCGCGAGATCCCAGGGACGACCTATCCAGTGGGAGAAAACTTCTCCAAACTTCCGATGCCCAACGACAGCCCCTACTTTTGCTCGTGGTGGTATAGGAAGGAATTCGTTGTTCCAGCAACCGAGCGCGGAAAGTCAATTTTGTTGAGGTTCGGAGGCATCAACTATCGCGCCAACATTTGGCTGAATGGCAAGCGTGTTGCCGATTCTGCGAAAGTGGCGGGGGCCTACCGGACCTACGAATTTGATATTTCAGACGACGTTGTCACCGGGAAATCGAACGTTCTAGCGGTGGAGACATTTGCTCCCACCGAGACGGAACTTGGCGTTAACTGGGTGGACTGGAATCCATGCCCTCCTGATAAAGATATGGGCCTGACAGGCCATGTAAGTCTCGCCACCAGCGGTCCGGTCACACTGCGTTCTCCCATGGTGACGACGCACCTTCCCAAGAACGACGCTTCCGGTGCGGAGCTTACCGTTTACGTTGACGTGCACAATCGCTCGGACCGAGAGGTGAGCGGGGTCGTCTCCGGTACTGTGTCCGGCATTGCTATCAGGCAGCAAGTTGCGTTGAAGAGTGGCGAAGAGCGAACAGTAATCTTCACGCCCGACTCTTCCGCCGGTCTGCGAGTGCGAAATCCCAGGTTGTGGTGGCCTTCCCAGATGGGAACGCCCAATATGGAGACCTTGTCGCTGCAATTTGTCGAAGGCGGCCGTGTATCCGATCAGCAGACCGTGCGTTTCGGAATTCGGGAAGTTACGTCCGAGCTAACGGACAAGGGCTATCGCCTGTTTCGCATCAATGGAAAGCCCATTTTGATCCGCGGAGCTGGTTGGTCGCAGGACATGATGCTTCGAGAGGATCCCAAGCGATTGGCAGAGCAATTCCATCTAGTCCGGGATCTGAATCTCAACACGATTCGCTTGGAAGGAAAGCTGGAGACGGAGGAATTCTATCGACTGGCGGACGAGCAGGGAATCCTGGTGATGGCCGGGTGGTGCTGTTGCGATCACTGGGAGCATTGGGACAAGTGGAGTGGGGATACTCTAGAAGTCGCCGTAGACTCCTTGCGATCGCAGATGCTTCGCATACGCCATCATCCGAGCCTGCTGGTATGGCTGAATGGCAGCGATGGCCCGCCCCCGGAAAATGTGGAACGGGCATATCTTGCGGTAGAAGCCGAAACCCACTGGCCAAATCCAGTTCTGTCATCTGCGAGCGCTGCTGCAACCTCCGTTACTGGCAAGAGCGGCGTAAAGATGCCAGGACCCTATGACTACGTATCGCCCTCCTATTGGCTGATCGATACCAGGCGCTACGGTGGCGCGTTCGGCTTTAACACTGAGACCAGTCCCGGAGCGGCGATCCCGTCAATCCATGGTCTGCGGAAATTCATTCCGGCCAATCATATGTGGCCGCCGTCGGCGGAGTGGAGCTATCACTACGGTGGTGAAGGTTTCAAGAATCTGGAAGTCTTCAACACTGCGATGAAGTCTACCTACGGCGTGACGGACACAGTTGCGGCGTATACGCGCGTGGCGCAAACGATGGCGTACGATGGCGAGCGGGCAATGTTTGAGGCATACAGCCGTAACAAGTACACATCCACTGGCGTTGTGCAATGGATGCTGAACAACGCGTGGCCGTCGATGATATGGCATTTGTACGACTACTTTCTGGAACCGGGTGGAGGGTACTTCGGGACGAAAAAGGCATGCGAGCCTCTGCACATTCAGTACTCCTACGATGACCACAGCGTTGCCATCGTGAATAGCCGCTACCAGCCCGTTTCAGGCCTGAAGGCAATTGCTCACATGTACGACCAAAACCTGGTTGAGTTGTTTTCGCATGAAGCGGAGCTGAATGTCGAAGCAGACTCGTCCACTACCGCGATGGTTCTTCCTGACGCAGCGTTTAATGGGACTTCCCGTGTTCTTTTTGTGGATCTATCGCTGCGTAATGCGGGCGGCGAAGTTGTAACCAACAACTTTTATTGGGTGCCCGCTAAGTTGACTGAGTTTGATTGGGCAAAGACGGACTATACCCACACGCCAGCGATCAGCTTTGAAGATTTGACGATCCTGCAGCATCTGCCAACCTCAGCGCTCGAGGCGGACGCTGCGACAGAACAAGCAGGACAAGGGGAAAAGACAATCCGGCTTAGACTTCACAATCGCTCGAGGGCGCTTGCATTCCAAATATCAATCGAAGCAGCCGACAAGGACGGTAAAGCTCAGGCCGCAATTCTGTGGTCCGACAACTACTTGGAGCTGATGCCCGGAGAGGCTCGAATCGTTACAGCGCTGTTACCAGAGTCGGTAGAGGCGAGCACAATCCACGTTTCTGGTTGGAACTTCCCCGATAAAGTCATTGCGATCAAGGAGACTGAGACCGCCGAGCATTCGGGGAAGTGAAAGGGATTCTCATGACGGCCTTCGGCAAGTAGATAGGGGAGACATGACCAGGTTCGACGTAGCACTGGTTGGAGAAGCTAATCTTGATTTAGTTCTTTATGGCTTGCCTGAGGCGCTTCCACCGGAGCACGAATTGCTTGCCAAGGATATGGCAATTCTAATGGGTGGTTCCCCGGCGATAACGGCGCACAATTTGGCGAAGCTTGGCAGTAAAGTGGGGCTAATTACCGCCCGTGCGAATGACCTGCCTGCGACCTTTTGCATGCTTGAGTTGGAACAAGCTGGAGTTGATCTTTCCCATTCCTTTTCTGCTCCGCCATTTGTGCGGACCGGTGTGACGGTCCTGCTGCAGCACGAAACTGTGCGTCGTTCCCTGACGTATCCGGGCGGCACAGCATCTTTGTGTTTTAACGATATCGATCTTGATTACCTTCGCAGTGCCCGTCATTTTCATCTTTCGTCCTTCTTTCTTCAGAGAGGTCTGTTCGACGATGTTCCTCGACTGCTGGCGCTGCTGAAGGAAGCTGGATTGACCACGTCTCTCGATACCAATGACGATCCCACCGGGACATGGTCCGGGCCGATTTCTGAGACTCTTAAATATGTCGATATTCTCATGCCGAATGAGCGAGAAGCTAAGGCCCTCGCAGGAGAAGCAGAAATTGAACCAGCAATACAGAAATTGTCAGCACTTGTTCCGCTACTGGTGTTAAAAAGAGGTTCGCGGGGTGCCTCGGTTGTCGACCAAGACGGTCGCATCGAGCAGCATGCTGTGCCGGTTTCGTCCATTGATGCGGTGGGTGCCGGTGACAGTTTTAATGCGGGGTTTCTCCATGGCTATGTCCATAGATGGCCGATCGAAAAGTGTCTCCAACTTGGAAATCTCGCCGGAGCATACTCTACGACGAAAGTTGGGGGGACTGCCGCCTTTCGCGATCTCAGGTCTATGGAAGTCTTTTGTGAGTTGCACGCCCCCGGGCTCCTGAGACGAGCCTAGCGCAACGACAAGGAATTCCAATTTTGCTGTCGTTGGATTCCTGTGCCAACTGAGCCTCAGCAAGCGGCCCCAAGCCGCTCTCCCTCAATGGGCAAAACGCTATGTCCGACAAAGTCCCTCGGGTTGCAGATCCCACATTGATTCGGGGAACGGGTGCAGGGCAGAGACACAAAAGGATCATTTGGATGAGGTTGAGAGAAAATTGATGTTATTTGTGTTGAGTTGGAATGCGATAGGTCTGCTGTGCGGCAACAAAGAGCAGAGACCAGGCCTAGACTAATCTCGGGGAGCTGATTAGCGATCTATGCGCCATTCAATGAACGGACTGCTTAAGGCACGCTGCAAGTAAGTCAAGGCTAAACTAGACTTAACGGTTACGTAAGTTTGAATATGGAGTGTCTCCCATGAAGAAGGTGCAGAATCCTGCAAAGTTGAATCTGGGCGCCCACGAAAAAGACAAAGAGTTTCAACTTGAATCTAGTCGGCGGGAGTTCTTAGCTGGAATGACGGGCACGGCTGTTTTGGCTGCTGTCCACGGAACAAATGCGGTTGCGCAGGCACCTGAAAGAGCTGTCAACATCGCGCGCGTTGCTGTTCCCTCAAGCGTGGTAATTACCAGCGAGAACAAGATCTCTGCCTTGAACGACGGTTTCGCACCCGAGAATTCGTTTGACCGTTCCCACGGAGTCTATGCGGTTCCGGATGAACATACCGTTGGTGGCAACCGCACCATGGGTGCAATATGAGCTGGGCTGAGCCGGTCAACAATCAACAAAGTCGAGATCTTCTGGGCTGTAGATCGTCCGCGCCCCGCAGCGCTGCCGGGTAGTAGCAGTCTCCAGGGGATGGCGGCTCCAGAGAGCTACCGGATTCTGTATTGGAACGGAAGCGCCTTCGTTCCGGTTCGAGAACCTAAGGAAATTGGCGTTGCTGCCGACATCTTCAACAGCACAACATTTGAAGCAGTTACGACCGACAAGCTGAAGCTCGAAATCGTTCCTCAAAAGGGCCAGCGGATCGGCATTCTTGAGTGGCGAGTTTACAATTTCGGTCGCATTCCGCACCTTCCGCCGGTGATCGATGCTGGAGTTGATCGGTCGGTCATTCTCGACGGCACGAACCTATCTTGCCGGAAAGGTGACGTGGCTCGAGGATTCCCGGGAAAATATAGCGCGTTGGATTAAGACTTCGGGCCCCGGAGTCGTGACATTTGCAGAATGCGGCATCTGCTGTGACCACGGCCACGATTTTCTGTGCCCGGCGACTACGTTCTGACGCTTGCAGCTTCAGGGTCCGATGATCGATCGCACACCATCCATGTCCACGTGGAAGCGGAGCCTCCGAAAGATCGCCTGGACGTGGTCTACACCCGGCACTATTCGATCGACAGCCCATTCTGGAATCAGCGCGCCAAGGCGCTCATCGTGAACTGGATTCCGCATTGCATCCGCGATGTGCGAACGGACTGACATCGCTCCTGTGCGCGGCGACGGCGGAATCGACAACTTCATCGAAGCAGGCAAAGCCAATCGCGGGCGAACCGCACGGCAGGGCACAAGGGCTATGTCTTCTCCAACGCCTGGGTCCACCAGACTGTCGAGTCGATGTGCATCGCGCTGATGGTCGATGCGCAGGGCGACCCTGAAATCATCGCAGGCGCAGGAGCTGATGCGCTCGACCCTGGAGCGCTGGATTCCGATCATTCTGGCGGCACAGATGCCGGACGGCTATCTGCAGACTGCATATATCCTGGCCGATCGCAAGACCTGGCCGGAACGATGGTCGCCCGATCATCGCGGCAACCACGAAGGGTACGTCTCCGGATACTTCATCGAGTCGGCCATCAATCACTACACGCTCACCGATGGCAAGGATCTGCGCCTGTACAACGCGGCCAAGAAACTGGCTGACTGCTGGGTTGCGAACATCGGGCCTGGCAAGAAGGACTGGTTCGACGGCCACCAGGAGATGGAGCAGGCATTGGTGCGATTCGGACGCTTCGTCAACGATCAGGAAGGGAATCATCGCGGAGACGCGTATATCGCGCTCGCGAAATTCCTTGCTCGATTCGCGACAGGGCGGGTCGGAGTACGACCAGAGCCACTTGCCGCCGGGACAGCAGTACGAAGCTGTCGGCCACGCGGTGCGCGCAACGTATTTCTACTCGGGAATGGCGGATATCGCTGCCGAGACGCAGGACCCCGATTACCAGAGCGCCGTCATTTCGCTCTGGGACAATATGGTCAACAAGAAGTACTACCTGACCGGCGGCATCGGCAGCGGTGAGACTTCAGAGGGCTTCGGGCCGAATTACTCGCTTCGCAATGAAGCATACTGCGAGACATGCTCGAGTTGCGGACTTGTTTTCTTCCAGTACAAGCTGAACCTCGCCTACCACGACGCAAAGTACGCCGACCTGTACGAGCAGACGATGTACAACGCGTTGCTGGGCGGAGTGGCGCTCGACGGGAAGAGCTACTGCTATACCAATCCGCTGATCAATACAGAGCGCGCAATGTGGCATGTGTGCCCATGCTGCGTCGGCAACCTTTCGCGCACGCTGCTCATGATTCCGACCTGGACTTACGTGAAAGACAAGACGGGTCTGTACGTCAACATGTTCGTCGGGAGCCGGATCCACGTGGGCCAGGTTGCCGGCACCGGGGTTGAAGTGAGTCCAGAAGACTGATTACCCTGGAGTGGATCGGTTTCGATCACGGTGAATCCGGAAGAGGCAAAGACGTTTTCGGTTTACGTCCGAATTCCGGATCGGACCACGAGCAAGCTCTACACGGATGTCTCCCACCGTCCGCGGCGTGAAGCGGTTCGCGGTGAATGGGCAGGACGTGGACGCCGACTATTCACAAGGGCTATGCAGTGGTGACACGCGAGTGGAAAGCCGGCGACCGCATTGAACTGGAGTTACCGATGGAGCCGCAGCGTGTCGTGGCCGATCGCCGTATTCAAGGCCGATCTCGGCGTGGTCGCTCTGAAGTACGGTCCGCTTGTCTACAACGTTGAGACGGCTGACAACCGGAACATCGAGCAAAAGCTCGGCACCACTCCGCTGAGGGCTGAGTGGCATCCCGATTTGCTCGGCGGAGTGATGGTTATCTCCGGGAAGTGGGCGGATGGTTCGTCCATGCTGGCCGTGCCCAATTATGCGCGCATGAATCGCGTTGGACCACCGCATGAGTACCCTCAGGACGAAGAGGTTCCGATCGTTGTCACTCCGGCGTCGGGGACGGGGAGTGGCACTAGCTCGACTCGGCAAAGCAGTGGTTCCTCCGTCGAATCAAAGATCTGGATTTAGTTCGGCAAGAGGAGACAACAATTGCCAAGCCAATTACGGGCGCGGTCGGAATTCGCGTAGGCTTTGACGGAAAACCATGACGATCGTAGTGCCGGTAGCGGCAGAGTTGATGCAAACGCTGAAGCGTTGGACGCCATCGATCTCGAAAGCATGACGCCACCAATCGATGAACGAGCTGTATTCTGCGTAGAAGCGTTGATGACCAGTTGATTCTGGTTACAATGTACTTGTGTCGAGCGCTGCTCCATCCCTCACTAGCCACAAAACGAAGTTGACATTCGTGACGTTGATTTGTTGGTGGCATCTGCTTAGCTTAGATGCTCCCACTGTTGCGGCCGTCTGGGCTTATCTTTTCGCGCATGTAGTGCATATCCGGCTTCCTTGGATTGCACCGCTCATTCTTGCTTTGGGTACCTGGCTTATCTACATTGCCGATCGCTTACTCGACGGGATTTCTCATGAAGAGTCGAAGCGATTACGAGAGCGGCACTACTTTTATGCGAGAAATTTCAAGCTTTTCTTAACGGCTGTGCTGGCTGGTGGCGCTATCCTCCTCTGGCTGATCGCAACCCGCATGTATGTTTTTGCCCGCATAGAGGACGCTGTAGTTTTCGGAGCCGCTATGGCCTATTTCGGAGTGATACATGGTACTTCGCTCGGAGGACGGAAAAGAGTCGAGGAGGTTGGGCAAAATGAGGCGAGCCTTGCGAAAAACGATGCACGCAGCAAGAGAGTTCGGCTGCCTAAAGAACTTGCAGTTGCACTTTTGTTTGCATCCGCAACGGCGGTTCCCGCCTGGTCGCGGCTGGATGGTACAGATGCCGGGCAATTCCGTAACCTGTCGATGGCGGTAATTTGTTTTGCAGTCATTTGCTGGCTGAATTGCGTGGCGATCGAACATTGGGAGACGACTGACCGCTTTGAACCGTCGTTCTTTCACATGCATGCAACGACAGAGTGGGCAGGGCGCAACCTGGCAAGCATCGCAGTGGCGATCAGCGGAATCGCGTTCTGCCTGTCTGTGGTGACAATTGGGCCCGTGGCGCTTGAGCCAGTTTTTCTATCTGCGGCTTTGAGCGCAGCGATGCTTTTTGCGCTAAATAGTTTGCGAGGGAGTCTGTCTTCATTGCAGTTACGCGTAGCGGCAGATGCAGCGTTATTGACTCCGTTGTTGTTTTTAATGAATACACACTAGCCTGTCTTTCACGATGAGGGTTGCGGGATGACTCCATGTAGAAATGCCGAACTGGAGGCACCTATACTCAAAAACCGCCGAGTCGTGGACTTCGATGCCGTGGCCTCGCCGTATCGATGGCTTGAATATCTGACATTTGGCCGGCTTCTGGAAAATCTCAGATTCGCCCAACTTCGCTTCGTTGCGGACAAAAAGCGCGCTCTAGTTTTGGGTGACGGAGATGGGCGGTTCCTTGCCCGTTTGGCAGTTCAGAATCCCGACCTCCGGGCCGATGCGATTGACTCGAGTGCCAAAATGTTGGCGCTTTCGCGAACCAGGATTTCTGCTGCACGGGCGGACGATCGCGTTACGCTCATACACGCAGACGTGGCCGATGAACTTTTCGTGCCGTGTGATAACGGCTACGATCTTGTGGTGACGCATTTCTTTCTGGACTGTTTTACAGATTACGAAGTAGAAGCGATTGTTGATCGGATTATGCCCACGCTGACGAACGGATCGGTCTGGATGGTGTCAGAGTTCGATGTACCGCTCGTTGGTTCGCGGACGTTCGCACGAGTTTTGATAAGACTTCTCTACTTGTCGTTCGGCCTGCTTACAGGCCTTTCGGTTCGTTCCTTACCGGCCTATCGGCGAGTCCTGGAAGCCCGAGGGTTTGTTTTGGAAAAGAGAACTACTAGCATGAGAGGAATTTTAGTTAGTGAGCTGTGGAGCCTGACAAACAGGCTTGGACGGTAACAACACCAACATTTCGCCGTCCGGTTCCAGCATCTCCAGATTCTAGCGTTCGTCGCAATCCAGAGTTTGCATATCGTGTTACGGCGCCAGCCGTTGACCGACGCGCGCCAACGTGCACAAGGGTCGATCAAGATCACATTGCCCCGTGCACACAGTTGCCGATCCTTTCTTTAGTACGGCGTCACGGACTCCGATTGCCGGGATCCATACGCACTGCTCGAAGCAAACCCCGAAATCTCGGCAGAAGACATGAAATCATTGGCCGGAAGAATGTCTTATCTGCAGATCGATGCGCCGCGCTACAGCTATTACTTGATTCCAAGGGGACCACGGGGCGAAGAAGTAGCTCCGGGTTGATCCAGAGCAGCTTTCTACCGCATCCCCGGTCGAGGATTTTGAAGGTGAGCCTGGAAAAAGCTGTCGACCATGCTTAGGATGTCCGCCGAATCATCGCAGGACCAACTAATACGAGTTGCACATTCTGTCTGGCTGCGGTGTACGGTCACATTGCCATAATCGGCGTCGGCGATTTGGCGATTGTTGAAAAAACCGTGACGAAGCTTTTCGAACAGGACAAGCGTTGCGTCGTCCCGCGCGGCATTCAATGCTTCAAATAGAAGCCAACTCTGCTGCCACGGTATCAGAGAATCAGCTTGACCGTGGAGGATGAGGAAGGGAACATTTCCCGGGCGAAGGTAATGGACCGGGTTTGCAAGCTCCACTTGCCGCAGAGACAAACTTACGGGAGTGCCGAGCAATCGTGACTCGAACGAATCCGGATCATTCGCCGGAAGCACTCCGCTCACAACTTCGCTCTCTGCATCGCTTCCGACCGATTGAAACGAAGCGCGGTCCTGATCAATATTCGCGAAGTTGATGGGACCGTATCCATCGACGACAGCCTGCACGGCGGACGGGAAATCAGGATGTTCGAGCCCACCAAATTCACCCTCACTCGATAAAGCTGCGCACGCCGCGAGGTGTGCTCCAGAGGATGAACCCCATAATCCGATATGGTCGCCATCGAGTTCGAAACGGTTTGCGGTACTCCGAACCCAGCGGACTGCCGTCTTTACATCTTCTACCGGGGCAGGAAACTTCACTTCATCGCTAAGACGGTAATCAATGCTCGCTACAGCGATCCCTGATCGTTGGGCAAACAGGGCGAGATCCGGCGCAAGGCGGCGATCCCCAAATCGCCATCCACCGCCGTGGATCCATATCACCACAGGCGATGGCGCGATCCTTGGAGTTGGAAGGTAAAGATCAGCCAAGCGTGGAATTCCGCCAGCATGGCTGTAGACCTGGTCTGGAAAGAGGCGCGTTTCTCGATCTGCATTGCTCATGGTCGTATTCTTCCCGATCAGCCAGCGTATGTCTCGGGAGGTGGGGGGCCACCCGGCCGTTCGAGAATCGTGAGATCCAGTTCGGATATATGCTGAATCACGCGGTCGAAGCTAAACGGGCGCGGCACAAGTGGATAACGGTATCCGTCGAACGGCACACAAAGATATCGGAAGAACGGTTCGAAGTCTCCTGGAGTGATGAAGCCGAGAAAGCGGGTGTCGTGCTTCTTCAACTGAAAAGAGTGGGGTGTCCGGGGTGGAACGTGCAGAAAATCGCCGGGATGCAGCGAAACGAATCCGTCTCCAGCAAACATCTCCATCGCCCCGTCTAAGCAATAGAAGAGTTCGGTAACTCTTTCGTGCTGGTGGCGTGGAATGGCTCTGCCGATAGGACCTTCTGTCAACAGCGAGATGAAGACTCCGTTGCTGTGGCTCTGATTGCCAAGGATTGTATATAACTGGTCGCCCGCAATCATGCGTTCGCCCTCACTTGCCGCCAGAACGAATGGAGCCATCGTTTCTGGCGACGTTGTGAGCTTGGCTGAAAACTGCTTCGGGACCGGCTCTTTTCCTTCGAGAAGTTCGACATCAACAGAGTTGTCGAGCAATGTCCAATCAATCTCCTCAATGCCTTCGGGGTAAACCGTGCCCGCAAAGTGTTTTCCAAGTCGAGAGTAGATGGCAGCAGCGTTTTCACCGAAGCTCCACGACAGCAACTTGCCGCGGTGATCAACGAACTTGTAGCCGTGCGGCGAACCGGGAGGTATGTTGACGTAGTCTCCAGGCGTTAAGAGGTACGTCTTGCCTGCGAGCGCAAACGAAATCACGCCGTCTACGACGAAAAGTGCTTCATGCAGAGAACTGTGCCGGTGCATCGGAAAGATAGATCCTTTCGCTCCGGTCAGGATGACGCCGGAAGCTGCTTGTCCGAGCTGATCAGGGCCGGCCAGGATCGTGGCGAGGTGGTTTCCAAAGGCATAGTGCAGCCCCTCCCCGGCTTCGAGTTTGTAGGGAGCCTTGCTCGCTGGTAATTCATTTGTGATCAAGTTGACTGACCTCTATATATAGATTTTTGCGAGCGAATGTAGGGGAAATACGCGGTTCGGTGACGGATTTGGGGCAGTCTGCTTTCATAAGGTTAAATACGTGTCGTAAGAAGATGGGATCGGTACCGCGTCGTAATAGCGAGTGTCGTGATTGATAGCAAACGTGGAATAACTTTGTAAAGTGCGAATCGGTGGGCTCTACTCGCTATTCATTGACAGGGTGTCGGTACTTACAGGTACCATGTGATCCTGCAGTGCCAGTTTAGGCGAGAGCACGGCGTCGAAATGCAGCAAGAGATAACCTGAACAGTCAGCTTAACTGAGCCGGAAGGATGTGGAATGAAGTTTGCAAGTTTCAAGACCGACGGCAAGCCGACGTGGGGCATAATTGAGAACCAATCGGTAGTGGACATCGGATCTGTTCTCGGCACTCGCTTTCCCGACCTGAAGTCCTTGATTGCGCGAAATGGCTTTATAGAAGCGGAAACTGCCCTCGTTTCGGCTCCCCGCTACGAGATGTCAGGCGTCGGATGGTTGCCAGTAATCCCCAATCCGGAAAAGATCTTTTGCGTCGGTCTGAATTACGAGATGCACAGGAAAGAAACGGGACGGACAGAAGTAGCTCACCCGACGATCTTCACCAGGTTTCCGAACACGCAGATCGGACACTTGACGGACATAGTTCGCCCGCGTGTCTCGACCGATCTTGATTTCGAAGGTGAGTTGGCACTTGTCATCGGAAAACGTGGCCGCTATATTCCGCGTGATCAAGCCCTCGATCATATAGCCGGCTATGCATGCTACAACGACGGTAGCGTGCGAGACTGGCAACGTCACACCCACCAATTCACGCCCGGGAAAAATTTCCCGCAGACCGGTAGCTTCGGCCCTTGGATGGTGACCCCCGATGAACTGTCGGATTTTGGAACACGTGCGATCATGACCAGGCTGAATGGACAGACAGTGCAGCAGGCTAAGCTTGGAGAGATGATCTTCGATATCCCAACTCTCGTGGAATACTGTTCGTCTTTCAATCCTCTCGAGTGTGGGGACGTCATCGTGACTGGAACGCCTGGGGGTGTTGGCGCGAAGCGAAATCCGCCACTCTGGATGAAGCCCGGCGATACTGTGGAAGTTGAAATTGACGGAATCGGCATTTTACGCAACGGCATCGTGGATGAAGGGCCCTCCGAAGACTGATTCTGATCATTCCTTCTTTCGCCCGATGCGGGCTAGTTTCGGTATGGAGGTCGTCGTTATGCGCGAGTTCCCGATCACGGCTTTACGTAGCGTAGATCTTGGTGTCCCGGATATCGCGCTTGCCGAAGCATTTTACGAAGGGACCTGGGGACTAGCTGTTGTCGCGCGAGAGCGGAATGCAGTGTACCTGCGTGCGACCGGGTTGGATCATCATGTTCTTGCGTTGCACCCTCATCCTCGTCCAGAGATCCTGTCGGTGAGTTTTCGGGTCCAATCGTTCGAGACGCTGGCGGAGATAGGCTCCGCCGTAATTGCCGCCGATGGCTGCGTGATCGATCCGGTGGCGCCGAACAGCGAACCCGATGGAGGAATGGTCATCAAAGTAGTGAGCCCGGAGGGATATGTTTTGCGCTTCCATCACGGGGACGCGCTTCATGACGCGAGAGACTCCCGGTGTGCTTATCCATTTCGCCTGTCGCACGTCAATCTCAACTGCACAGACATCGAAGCCAGCAGTCGCTTTTTTCAGGCTGTTTTGGGTTTCGAATTAACCGACCGATCGAGGGCGATGGCATTTCTACGCTGTAATCAGGATCATCACGCAGTAGTTCTGGCAGACTCTGGCTTGGACGGACTGAACCACGTTGCCTGGATGATGCCGGACCTTGAATCAGTCATGCGGGGCGCGGGCAGAATGATCGACCATGGCGTTCCGATCGGATGGGGTGTTGGCCGGCACGGCCCTGGCGACAACGTATTTGCATACTTCGTCGATCCTTGTGGATTTGTGATCGAGTATACGGCAGAGGTATTACAAGTGAGCGACGAATATCAACCGCATGGCCCGGACTATTGGGTCTGGCCCCCGGGTCGCACGGACCACTGGGGTATCGCGCCGCCCAAGCCCGATTACGTGAAACACGCTCAACTCGCCGTCAGGTTTTCGGATACGCAGGCGGAAAAGGAGACATCGGTTCTCCCATCCTTGCGCGCCGAAGGTGCAAGCTCTCAAAGTCGCGAAGACATTTCAATCGATGATGCCCGACTCTGAATTCGACGTAGTGATCGTGGGTTTCGGGCCTGCAGGAGCGGTTGCTGCTTGTTGGCTCGGCCAGGCTGGTGTCAGGACGCTTGTGGTCGAAAAGAGTCACACGATCTGGGAAATCCCTCGAGCAATGGCTCTCGACCACGAGATTTTGAGGATCTTTCAGAACGTCGGCGTTGTCGAGAAGGTTCTTCCGCATACCGCTCCGTTTGGAGCTTCGGAGCACTACGGCGCAGCGGGGCAACTCATTCGAAGCATCGGCGTTGTTCCTCCCCCTTACCCTCACGGATATTTTCCCAACATGGTATTCACACAGCCGCCGGTTGAGAAGATATTGCGCGAACGTGCAGCAGAACACCCCACCGTGACTGTAAGTCTGGGCATGGAGCTAATAGGACTCTCTCATCAGGCAGAAAACATTCTGCTGACAACTCGTGATGACGCGGGAAGGTTAGTCGAGGTTAAGGCGAGATATGTCATCGCATGCGACGGCGCATCAAGCACGGTTCGACAACTGGAGAACATTCCGCTCGAAGACCTTGGATTTGATGAACCCTGGCTGGTTGTAGACCTGATTGTGAATGATACCGCTATGGCGAAGCTGCCGGGCACCAGCGCACAATTTTGCGATCCCGTGCGTCCGTACACCTACATAATTGGTCCGGGAAGGCATCGTCGCTGGGAGATCATGATGAATCCCGGGGAGGATCCACGCAAGATGGAGCTTGAGGAGAATGTCTGGAAGCTGCTGTCCAGATGGTTGAAAGCCGGAGATGGAAAACTGTGGCGGGCCGGGAGCTATCGTTTTCACGCACTTGTTGCTCACGACTGGCGTGTCGGTCGGGTGTTCCTGGCCGGCGACGCCGCGCATCAGCAGCCGCCGTTTATTGGTCAGGGAATGTGCCAAGGCCTGCGAGACGTAACCAACCTCTGCTGGAAGATGGTGTCCGTTTTAGATGGAAAGGCAACGGACGAATTGTTCGACAGCTACGAACAGGAACGCAGTGAGCACGTACGCACTCTGATTCAGCGCATCAAGAACATCGGTTCTGCTATTTGTGAACGTGATCCGGAAGTAGCGCGCCTGCGCGATCAAGCCCTCGTTGTTCAAGGCGGAGGAAAAGCTCCAGTCGTTACACGCCAGGAGATCGTGCCGCCCCTTCAATCAGGCTTTCTAGCCCCTGAATATGGTCCAGGAGCCGGAACGTTATTCCCACAGCCTAGAATCACCACCTCGACCGGAACCTTCCTGCTCGATGACATAACTGGCGAGGGATGGCACGTGTTCTTCGACGGCCGCAGTGGGATGGTCCCTTCCGAGCCGGACGTGTGTGGCATCTCAAGCTTCATTCTCGGATGCCAGAATTACCTGGAAGAGGAGGCTGTCGCTAGTGCCTGGTTCGACCTGCATGAGTGTTCAGTCGCTATCGTCCGGCCCGACCACTACGTTTACTGTGGGCTGCAAGACTTGAGCCTCACTGACCAAGTATGCCGCGACCTGCAGGATAGGCTAAGAACCCTAAGCCTCCGGAGTCCATCGGTCAGCTAACACGCTGCTCGGTATCTCTGAATAAATCCTCCAGCTTCAGCTCGCTCGATCAAGTCGCAAAGATCCTATCGGGAGTTGAATGAGCAGAATCCGATTATGTAATTCGGTTGTTCGAGGAGCTCATTGGACGTGAGAGCGGGCATTCTCGATTGCTCGACGTAATTCTGCAAGCAGCGGAAGGAAGGGGGAAGCATCGTCCGAACCAAGGGGACGCATGCGCTGCTCGATGTCCGCGAATACTTTTTCTGCAGCCTGAAGTATTTGGGTGCCTGACTGGAAATTCCTGAGGACGGCCTGTTCTTCGGCCATGTCTACGAGTGAAAAAACCTGTTCGATATCGGCTTCAATCAGTTCCCTGAGAGCCCGATTGGGCATCTGGTAATCCTCGCTTTGTTACGTTCCTCTTGCTGTGACAGTATGTCTACGGCTCAATGCACGACAATCGCTTCCTTAGCCCTGAGAGGGGATGACCGACTCTAGCCTGAGTTCTTTGTCCACTCTGACGCGGCAGTATATCCACCGTCGACAATGATGGATGCACCGGTGATGCCAGAGGATTCCTCACACGAAAGGTAGAGAATTGCGTTTGCAATTTCGGTAGGAGAAAGGGATCGTCCGATCGGAACGCGGTCGATTCTTTGTCGCAAGGTGCTCGCCGGGTCGGCGGTCTTATTGACATGAAGACGAAACATCGGAGTATCGGTGATTCCAGGGCAAACGCAATTAACTCGGATGCCGTACTTCGCCAAATCGAGCGACAGCGCTTTTGAAAGCATTAATGCGCCGCCTTTTGACGCGACATATGCCGGAGTGTCAGCCTGCGCGACGAATGAGCTAACCGATCCAAGATTGACGATTGTTGCATTTTTAGACTTCTGAAGCAGCGGCAGGGAATACTTGGTCACAAGAAAGATCGATCGGAGATTCACGTTGATAACGCGGTCCCACTCATCAGCCGAGGAATCTTCAATACTCTTAACAAGAACGATGCCAGCGTTGTTGACGAGATGATCCAATTGACGGAACGTCTCCTGGATATCCTTGACCGCTTGAACGATGTCTGCTTCGGCGCCAAGGTCAGCGTAGAAGAATTCGCAGGAACCTCCTTCAGTTCGTATCGCATCAGCAGCAGCCTGCCCGGACTTCGCGTCGTGATCCACGAGGGCTACGCTTGCACCCTGTTTCGCGAACTGTTGAGCAGTAGCAAATCCAATTCCCGAACCGGCTCCTGTCACAAGCGCCACTCGTTTCTCAAATCTTTGCGCATTCATGCAAGCACACCATCAGGGTGCCGAACAAATACCTCGGGATCGTAGATAGAAGCTACGATGTCCCCCTCATTTCGAATTCGTGCCCAGGTAGCCTCCGCTTCCATCATGCTTTCCATTACGCCCAAATACCGCCCCTGTTCGATATTGCCGTATTTGAAAAAAGAATCCGTAAGGATTACCTGTCCTTTTTCGGTATCAACGCATACACACATGGATGAGCGATGATGTACGCCAGCCCAGAAAGCATTTATTCCAGGCAATATCTCCGCTTCGTCGGCGAGCAGTCGCAACTTCTTCCATCCATCATTCTGCAGGTAATCGTTAACATCCGGCGGAACGCGAAGATGCCGGGGTACATGCAAGTGGTAGTAAGGAGCTTGAAAGTCTTCAATCCAGCCTTTCCTCGAAATATGAATTTCAGCGTTGCGGAAGAGGTGAATATTGGCGGTAGCATATGCCTGGAGCGGCGTCACGATCACGTCTGTGATGTCCGCAAGCGACAGCCCTTGTGAACGAAGAAGATTCTGTGGTCGTTGGTCCTCGGACCGCATGATTTGCGATTCTGGAAATCCAAAGAACTCAAGCCACGCCGCATTCAGAACGCTCAGGTCGGCAGGAGGACCAGTATTGATGAGAACGTTGCGCCCTCCCCCTTGAACCAGGTAGATGATTACATTCATCTCCTCGCGCGTTCCCCAACCCTGCATCCAGTAGACCTCCGGACCCGGAACCCAGAACGTGCCCGCGTTAAACGCCCGAACCGAATACTTCATTTCGACTCGCCTCCCGCGATGCTCTTCTGATGGAGGTAACTAGCAACGGATTGCTGAAATGTCTGTATTCCACTTTGGAATATTCCAATATCGGTTCCCAAGCTGACCACGCGAAGACCTTGTTGAATCCAATGCTCGGTCGACTCGGGGGTTGTAGTAATAAATGCAGGGGCGACGTGATTGCGGCGACAGCAGTCGAACATCGCATCAACTGCTGCTTGCAAACGAGGATGATTAAATTGCAAGGGGATGCCCATCGACACGGTGAGATCATAGTGTCCGAGCCACGCCACATCTATACCGGGTACGGATAGAATCTCTTCGATATTCTGGAAGGCCTTTGTCGACTCCAACTGAATAATCACGACTGTCTCTTCGTTCGCCCTGGCAAAGAACTCCGACCCGCTTGCTTGATAAAGATCGTGTGCCACGCCAAGTGCCACGCCGCGAACTCCCTGCGGCGGATATTTGAGTTGCGCGACAATCTCTTGCGCTTGTGCTCTCGTCTCGACGCGTGGCACCATTACGCCGCGTGCACCGAGATCAAGAACTCTTGATAGAGGGCGGAAGTTGAAGTCTGGGACGCGTACCCAGGGCGCGATATCGCTTCCGCGGCACGAGGCTATCATCTCCCCGACCTGGGCAATATCGCACCGTCCATGTTCCATATCGTAGAGAACGAAATCCAACCCCGAGGCAGCCAACATTGGACCAATGCCGGGTGTGAATAGCTCCAGCACCATCTGCCCAAGAATTACATCTCCATTCAGCAATCGAGCGCGAAGCTGTTTCATGTCGTCCTTCCGGCGTTCAGGAATCTAAGTCTTTCAAGCTTCTTCAAGAAACCTGTTCTTTCCAGCACATCTCGATTGACAATGTTTTTGGGCGCCTCACCGCGCATAACGGCAAGTGCTCCCTCGCAATCCGCACGGCCCATGTCGCGAAATAACTCTTCGGTCCAAGCTATCGAGTGGGACGTCAGGATTACATTATCAAGTTCTAGGAGAGGGGATTTCGCTTCAAGAGGCTCTTTTTCAAACACATCAATGGCCGCTCCGCGTATTTGCTTCGTTTCCAAGGCGCGGACAAGAGACTGTTGCTCAATGATCGGGCCCCGGGCTGTATTGATGATGACCGCGGACGGCTTCATCCTGCCTAGCTCACGTTCGCCAATCAATCCGCGAGTTTCCGGAGTGAGGGCGCAGTTGACCAGGACATAATCAGCCTCGGCGAGCAATTCGTCCAGCGACGTTGCTTGTACTCCAAGTTGCTCTGCCGCCAAAGACGAAACGTACGGATCAAAAGCGAGAAAATGTGAAGGCCCAAAGGGCCGCAGGAGTCGGATTGCTTCCTTTGCAATGTTGCCCAGTCCAATGGTGCCTACGATGCGGCCCCGCGGCTCAGTCCCAAGTTGCCGTGTACTTTCCGTCCATCGGCCTCGGCGTACCAAGCGATCTTTCATCACCAGGTTGTGGGACAGGGCCAATACAAAAAGCACAATCGACTCCGCCACCGGCCGGACTACGGCGGCTGGTGTGATAAAAACCGCGATGTCACGCATGGTGCATGCCCGTAAATCGACGTTGTCATAACCCACGCCACATCTGCCGATCGCGCAGAGGCGATCGACACCGTTGAGCGATGTCGCGGTCACTTTTGGCTTAAGTGATATCACAACGTCCAAGTTGCGGAGTTGGTCTGGCTCATACTCGGAACGGTAGTCTTTCAAAAAATCATAGGAAAGTCCGGGGACGCCTTCCAAAAGTGACAGCCCAATATCCGGAAAGGCGAGTGATCCACCCTCGTCGAGAAAGTCCGTGGAAAAACCAATTTGAAACGGACGCTCGATCTCCGTGTCGATCATCGTTCACCTCTAGAGTTTTGACCGGCTTTATCGTTGTCTAAATCTGTCAAGGGCGAATTGCTAGGTCTGGCGTTACAGATGCATTGAAAGAAAGCTAGATTCTCCGTGCGCGAATCAAGATGTCGTTTTCAAATCCGGGCAGAGTCAAAACTGTGTCGTGACCACCATCTACGGTGATCGCCGGCGAATATACTCCAGTGACCGGCGAATACAGGCTCACGGCAAATCTTCCGGCGGGCAATGATAGACGGATAGTCCCGCTGATTGGCTTTCCTGCATTTGGATCTGTGACTTCGCGTTCATCCGCGAGATATATCGCATAGTCGCTGTCCTGCACCGCGAGCCCCGACGCAACCAAATAAGCCGGAAGGTCATGCACCCATGCAATATTTAGCGAAGAGTGTACATAATCGAAGCTGTTCATAAATTCAGATAAGTGTTGCATCCAGGTGCGTATTTGTTGCCGCGAAGAAGGGGTTCCAGCCTCGTTCCCTACCGTTATGGAAAAATCGATGTAATCGTAGTGCGATCCGTTCAAGACCGACGTCCAGGCGCGTTTGCGATGAATTGTCCATCCAATAGTATCGCGGTAGATACTCGCCGTATTGTCTTCATCCTGAACGACCGGCTTTCTTTCCGGGTAGACGTCTCGGGAAAACTGCGCCATATTCGACAACTCCAGCTCCTTCGACATGAAATTTCCAAGTTGGTATGTCTTTCCACCGAAGACGATGTCTGGCAACGGATGAACATTCACGATGTCAAAGAGTGGCTGTGAGAAGGTCTCATCCAGCGGAAAGCGGAAGCTTGGGCTATATGAGAATGCCTGTTGTCCCGAGATGAGATGAGGGCGATCCAGGCGGCCCAATTCCTCTCGGACCACCTTTGCGATTTCGCTTTGCCAAGCGTCAATATCCGCATGCGATAGGTGTCCGGGGATGTCTCCGCCAGGCTCGTTGGAGATTTCATAGTAGACATTATCGAATTGGCTGGTCTCCTGAACTATCTTTCGGGCATAGTCCTTCTGACGCCGCAGCAACTCAGGATTCTTCAAAGACAGGTAATCCTGCCAAGGGATCTTCTCAAGCCTTTGCTTATTGTTTTCCGCTCTGAATGGGTTGAGTTCCCAAATGTTGTCGGCGTAGGTGTTGCTGAAGAGCGTGAGTTCAACGATGATTCCACGATGGGACGCTCCTTCGAGAAAACTGTGCAGACGTTGAAAGTACTCTGGATTCCATTGATCAAGGTCGTAGATTGGCTCACCGTCCATCGCTTTCCCCGGTCCGGTTCGCACGAAGGGTGCGATATAGTCGGGGGATTCTGGTTTACATGGCGACGAGGGATTCCGCGGCCCCTGTAACTCACGAAATAGAAGGAAGGTCCTCGTCAGGGTCATTTTGTGTTTCGCTGCGTCATCCAGGTACTTCTCGAAATCGAAGGGCCTGTTCATTACCGAGCCATAGTGTTCGCTGGCGGTGATTAGAACAAGGGGCTTGCCTCTGAATAAAAAGTATTTGGGGTTCTCCGGATGGACTCGGATGGCTTGCACGGACTGACTCCACGCGGCAGGAGAAAGCATGAACAGCACAAGAAGGATTTTTAGCGGCCTCATACCTCTCCGGAAGACGGTCAAGAGCGATTGGTTACAGTCGGAAACTATTTCATACCCGGAGAGCACCTTGCAAATATTCGTGGCTACGGACTCATGTGGTTCTTGACAAATGTTCTCATCCCAAATATTGATCGGATGGCCATATCAAGGGAGTCGAATGAAAAACGCTGTTACGCGCAGGAACTTTTTCAAAGGGTTGGCGGCTGTTTCATTAGCTGGTCCGGTTGCGAAAACGAACGGGCTGGGAAGCTTAGTGGCCGCGCAAGGCTGTCCGACGGAGTGGTCTTACACCAGTTCGAAACAATACGCCGATCCGTTCAATGACATAGATCTAGATGTCGTCATCACGCTGCCTTCGGGGAAAGAAGAAAGGGTGCCAGCCTTCTGGGGTGGCGGCGCGGTCTGGCGTGTTCGATATGCCGCCCCAGAAACGGGGCGCTGCCGCTTGCGTTCAATCTGTTCGGACCAGTCGAATAAGGATCTTGATGGCCAGGTTTCGGCATTGGAGGTAGTGCCATATGCCGGCGGGAATTCGCTTTACAAGCGCGGGAGCATCCAGGTTTCAAAGGATAAGCGACATTTCGAGCAATCGGACGGCACTCCCTTTTTCTGGCTGGGAGACACGTGGTGGATGGGTTTGTGCTCCCGTCTCTCATGGCCGGATGATTTTCAAACGCTTACGGCAGACCGAAGCCGCAAAGGATTCACCGTGGTTCAGATTGTTGCTGGCCTCTATCCGGACATGGAACCTTACGACCCTCGCGGAGCAAACGAAGCCGGATTCGCATGGAAAGAGGACTACGCGGCGATCAATCCGGCGTATTTCGACATGGCAGACATTCGCATTCAATACCTCGCAGATCACCAGTTGGTCGCTTGCGTAGTCGGGTGCTGGGGTTATTTTCTTCCCCGGATGGGCCTGGAAAAGATGAAAAAGCATTGGCGCTACCTTATCGCTCGATGGGGTGCGTATCCGGTCGTCTGGTGTTTGGCTGGAGAAGGAACCATGCCTTATTACCTTTCGAAGACCAAGGAGAAGGATGCACAAATGCAGCGACAAGGCTGGACGGAAATAGCACGCTATGTCCATGCTACCGACCCGCGTCAACACCCGATTACCATTCATCCATCGAGCAGCGCGAGGGAATGTGTAGACGATCCAACGGTGCTCGATTTTGACATGCTCCAAACAGGCCATGACGATCGAAAAAGTGTGCCAAACACAATTGAGACTCTGAATCGATCGCTGTCTATGACCCCAAAGATGCCTGTCCTGATTGGCGAAGTCTGTTACGAAGGCATCCAGGAAGCGAGTCGTCAGGAAGTACAACGATTCATGTTCTGGTCCTCGATTTTGAGTGGATCCGCGGGGCACACTTACGGCGCAAACGGAATCTGGCAGGTAAATACGAGGGAGAAGCCATACGGCCTCTCCCCCCACGGGCACTCATGGGGAGGGCCAGCGTGGGACATAGCGGCGCAGCTTCCGGGCTCGGGGCAGCTTGGGCTGGCGAAGCGTTTTCTCACACGCTACTCGTGGTGGAAGCTTGAGCCCCGACCGGATCTAGTAACGCCACATTGGAGCAAATCAGACTATTGGCAACCGTACGCCGGCGAAATTCCCGGCGAGGCAGTCTTTGTTTATTGTCCGTCCGGTATGCAGGCGATCGAATTCAACGGATTGAATGCACGTAAATACAACGCCATGTTTTTTAATCCGAGCGATGGGTCAGAGCAACCGATCGGGGAAATAAATACAGACGCAACCGGCGCATGGAAAGCGCCCGAATTCCCAATATTTCAGGATTGGGTCATTCTCCTGGTGCAAAAAACCTGATGCGAAGTGTTTGCTCAGAGTGGCAAGTCACACGAGGACATGAAAAGGCAAAATCCAAAGCAGACCGCTCATACATTTTTGAGGAACGCATCGGCATCCGGGAAGGTCCCTGTGCGTTCCGTCGTATGCCCTTAATTCCTAGATTTGAGCGGTGCCGCCATCCACAAAGAGTTCTATCCCGTTAACAAAACTTGAATCGCTGGAGGCCAGAAACAGGGCGGCAGTAGCAATTTCCTCAGGGCGCCCCATCTCGCCGCGGGGGATCGCTTTCCTGAAGGCCTCTTTCATCTCAGGGCTGAACTGGTCAAGGATCGGCGTATCGATTGTGCCGGGCTGAGTACATTTACACGAATGTTGCGGTCTTTGAGCTCGACCACCCAAGTGCGTGCGAAGGATCGTATCGCGGCCTTGCTCGCGGAATAGGAGCTAAAGCCAGGGATGCCTTTGCTACCTGCTATGGAGCCATTCATGATGATTGCCCCGCCTTCATTGAAGAGAGGAAGTGCCTTCTGGACTGTGAACAACGTGCCGCGAACGTTGAGGTTGAAGGTTTTGTCGAAGCCCTCTTCGGTCACATTACCGATGGTTGCAAATTCGGAATCGCCGGCGCTGGCGAAGAGTATATCGATCTTTCCCTTTTCGCTTTTAACAACTTCATATAAACGATCGAGGTCGGCAAGTACGCCGGCGTCGCCTTGCACTCCCGTAACATTGTGCCCAATCTCCTGCGCTGCTTTATCGAGCGTCGTCTGGCGTCGGCCAGTGATGAAGACATAAGCTCCCTCCTCAACGAAGAGCTTTGCGGTAGCGAGCGTCATGCCAGAGGTGGCCGCGGTTATAACTGCTACTTTCCCGGCGAGCTTGCCCATACTTTTGTCCTTTGATCCTTCGCTTTCCGTACGCGAGGCCGAAGTCTTTTTGCATTGTGATGCGCAGGAGCGACCTCGGGCACTCGTTCCCCTCTTTCTTCAAAATACTGCCCGAGGTCATCCAGAAGCGATTGCAATAGTTCTCGCGGTCACTCAAGGCGAACCAGTCGTGTGATCGCAAAGAAAAGTGGAACTACGGCACAACCGACAAAATCAAAGCACTGGGGTGCTGGTTGTCGTGGTAAACCACGTTTGTCGCCTGCTCGAATTCCGTGCTGGTTGCCGCGTCCTTGCCGGTGTTCAGGTTGCGGTCGAAACGCGGGAAGTTGCTCGACGAGACTTCGATGCGCACCTTGTGGCCCTTGAGGAAGACGTTGCTCGTGGACCACAGGTCAATTTTGTACTCGTAGAGTTTTCCGTGCTCGATTGGCTCAGCCTTCGCAGTCGAGTTGCGGTAACGAGCGCGTAGAATGCCCTCGGTCAGGTTGACGGCCGTTCCATCCGGCGCGACGTCAACAAGCTTGGCCGTGAAGTCCGTGTCTGCAGCTGAGCTCGACGCAAAGAGGTCGAGCGTGACGGGCCCGGTGACATCGATGTCCTTTTCGAGTGGTGGTGTGGAGTAGACAAGTACGTCCTGGCGAGACTCTACCTCCCGCTGATCGCGCGGGCCGGGCGGAAGGTGTTCCGCGTCGCAACATAGCGGGCCGCCAACCGTCGGGACTGGGTTTGCTGGGTCGTAAACGAAGCTGTCTTGCGCACCGGGCTTCGGCGCTGCAGAAAGTACGCCGTCGCCTGCGGCGGTGTTGGCCTTTCCCTCGGACTGGAGATAAAAGTGAACAGGTTTCGCTTCGGGCGGTGGCCATGCGGCTTCAGAGCGCCATTGGTTCTTGCCCATGACGAAGATGTTCACTGGTTTTGAGGCGTCGGCGAACTGGTTTTGCTTTCCCAGGAAGAGGTACTCGTACCACTCCACTGTAATTTCGTTTTCGTCGAAGGGCGCATCTGGGCCGAAGTCGAGGATGCCAACCTGCCGAGTCCACCCGGAGTGGCCGCCAATGGCAACGACGAGGCGCTGTTTGGCGCGTGCACCGACGTTTCCTGCATGGTCGCGGAGACCTTCGTAGTTCCTCAGCGAGCCGCCAAGAAAGATGTCGTACCATGCGGCAATGGTTAGCGCCGGAACCTGAATGTTCTGGTAGTTCTCTTCGATAGACCACTGCTTCCAGTAATCGTCGTAGGTCGGATGCTTTAGCCAGTCCTCGTAGTAGGGTGCAAGTTTCTTTGTGAGAGCTGCACCGTTCTCGATACCGCCCGAACCGAAGTTGAATACCGGGAATTCAGTAAGGGGCAGTACTTGCTCGCCGACCCGTGGATTGGTGCTCTCGTGGGCGAAGCGCGACATGGTATCCAGGGCAAGTCCCGAAGTCCAGGACTGATTGAACCACTGCTCGAAGGCGCCGCCCTGCCAGGTCCAGTTTGCATGGTAATTGGAGGCTGTGACGACCGGGCAGATGCCGGCCAGATGCGGCGGATGAGCGATGGCAGCAAGCATCTGCGTGGCGCCGACGTAGGAGCCTGAAAACATGCCGACTCGGCCGTCGGAGCCGGGGAGAACCGCGGCCCACTCGACTGCGTCGTAGCCGTCCGCGCTTTCGTGTTTGAAAGGGTACCACTCGCCTTCTGAGCTAAATCGACCGCGCGTATCCTGCGCGACGATGATGAAGCCACGCTGCGCGCCCTTCATGCCCATGGGGGCCATGTTGTCCTTGTTGTATGGCGTGCGGGTGAGCAGGACGGGATGTTTCTGTCCGTCGGCGGGACGGTAAATGTCGGCGACCAGCGTGACGCCGTCGCGGGTCTTCATCGTTGCATTGCGCTCAAAGATGACGCCGGGAACCGATTGTGCGACGAGCGCGACCGAGAAAGACGCGACTGCGAGTGTGAGAAGAATGCGTTTCCTGATGGGCATCAAAACCTCAGCTTGAAAGACGGGATCATTCTATCGCGACAAACGAGAGCTGCTCTCTCCCGTGGGTGTTCCATTGTCCCGAGATGCTCGTCGGCACGTCTTCGCTATCTGAGGCATTGAGGTGGCGGGGTAGTCAGTAAGGCAAGCCAGATTCCGCCTATGGTAGGTGATATTGGCGCTAACGGTGATATTGGGGTTAACGAGGTAGGTCGCGTCGAAGAGATGGCCCTTAGCTTCAATGCTCAGTTCGAAGAAATTCCCATCGAACAAGGACATGAAGAAAGGTCAGTTCGGCGCCAAAGGCCAGGGCTCACCAAAATCTTTTTCCAGATGTCACGCAAGGTAATCAGCCCGGGGCCGGAGGTCCTTGAGGAAAGACGCGGTCCCCAGGCTGTTCGATAATTGCCGCCTCAGGGAAAGACCTTGAACATGGAACTCATATCGGTTGCCGTCGCTGCACCTCGAATCAACGGATAGACGCCAAAGATCTCCTGTATCGTGCGCAGAAGCGAGTTGTGATTATAGGGGGTGTAGGAAGCATAGCCGGGTTTGATAAACGGTGACAGCACGATCGCGGGAATTGACTTCGTTCCCCAGTTGTCCTCGTCCCAAATGATAAAAATCACTCCGCCACTCTTGTATGCTTGCGACGCCATGATCGCCGGTACTTCTTGGGCAAGCCACGCATCGCCATGCTGTATTTGTTGTGCGACCGAAGAGCAGCCTGATCCTGGGTGCATCTCGTGGCAAAGTCCGGGATTGATGTAGTTGTAATTCGCCATTCTGTTGGCGTTGAGATCAGTTTGCATTTCCTTGAACGGCCGGAAATGTCGGATGCAGGGAGCGTAGTGGGGATCGCGATGGTTGGTTACATCGTCGAAGAAGATGATGCCGCTATGCCAGCTCGAAACAGGACAGGTGGTGCCGTTTGTGTATTCGTCATAGACTTTCCATGTCTTGCCAGCCGCTGCCAGCCGCGTCACCAGGTGATTCGTTGTGCTTTGATGATTGCTCGCGACAGAACCATCATTTGTGATGCCGAGATTCGATCCCGCCTCTTCCCAAATCTTGTTTGGCTCCGATGGATGGATAAGGTTTGAATATACGACGGCATGTGCTCCCAGTCTGACGAGAGTGCTGTTAATAAAAGGCGCCTCAGGATTGCCTTTAACATTGTGGGCCAGCGTGTCGCCCGTCCAATTCTTATTCTCCATATTAATAACCCACACCGTCTTAATGTGGTGGCTAGTGGTATTGGGGATTATCGCGTTTGCGACATCTTGTGGCGCGACGCCTTGCCGAGCGTCGTTTGAAACTTGTGTTGGAGAACTAACATCTGCGCCAGTGGCGACAATTTGGCTGTTGGCGGCCACCGCCAGGGAGCTGAAAAAAGCAACGACCATGCCGCTATATTGCAAAGTCCTATATCTCATGTAGATTCCTGTATGTTGAATTTTTTTGACTGTACGGACCGGCGCCGCATTGAGTCGCGCCTCGTACAGGAAAAGAACGTTCAGTAACTATTGAATAAAGCTAGTGTACCCGAATGTAACCTATTGGAGCCGAGAAAGTTTATAATTTAGATAATAGCTTAAGAATAATCTACAAGTAGTGGCATTTAAACTACTTGTGATGGGAGTAAATTCCTTGGCTGGAGTCGGGTCGTTTCGCCGAGTCCAGCAAGCAGTCAATTCTGGCCTACTTTCTTCGGGAATAATTGTCCCAACCCAAATGTCTGGTCAAGCTGTGTTTCAGGCGCGGATTGCTGACTAACTCTGGCACGCTGCACTCCGTTTTGGATGCGTCTGATGCGCTAGGATGGGGAACTTCGGAGTCGGTAAAACTCGACAGGCTAGATCATCCTTCTGTTATCTTTCTAGGAAATAATTCTGGGCCCATTTGGGAGATTGCATGCCGGCAACAGCACAAGACCTCATCGATCGGTTGGCGGAACACAGAACGCTGAGCGCAGCGCCCCGGACGGAGCTGGAGTGGCTGGTAGCACACGGATCCATTCGAGAGCTGAATACCGGCGAAGCTGTTGAGTGTGAAGGGTCGCCAGGTGGAGGCTCTTTACATCGTTCTTTCCGGGCGAACTGGCTTTGTTCGTCGATCGTGGTGCCGGGCCGAACAAAATCATTGAGTGGCATGAAGGAGATGTTACCGGCATGTTGCCGTATTCGCGGCTCGTGACTCCGCCAGGAGATGTGATTGCCCTGGAACCGACGGAAATTCTCGCTATACCCCGCGACCATCTCAGGGCGATGACGCAAGAGTGTTTCGAGATCACTTCGATCCTGGTGCATACCATGCTTGATCGCGCCCGGCTGTTTACCTCAAGTGATCTGCAGAACGAAAAGATGATCTCGCTAGGCAAACTTTCGGCGGGCTTGGCTCACGAACTGAATAATCCAGCCTCCGCGATTGAGCGTTGTGCGCCGATGCTCGAGGATCGTCTTGAAGACTGCCGAAGAGGCTACACGCGGTCTGGCTGCGGCGTCACTGAGCGATGCGCAAATCGCCGCCGTAGAGGCGGTTCGTGCCGTCCTGTATGGCGAAACAGAGGCGTGAGGTGCGGTCTCCTCTGGAACAGTGTGATCGCGAAGAGGAGATTGTGCAGTGGCTTGCCAGGCACGGATTGGACACGGCGAACGCACAGATGCTCGCCGATACTGAGGTGACATTCGAGGCGCTTGGATGCGCTAGTTGCCGCTGTGGACCGACCGCACTGGAATGCGGTGGTGCGGTGGGCAGCCGCCGGTTGTGCTCGTGCGGAACCTGACTTCGAAGATTCAGGATTCCGCGATGCGCATCTCGAGTCTGGTGACCGCGGTGAAGGGATTTACGCACATGGACCAGGCGAACGTGGCCGAACCGGTGGATCTGGGGCCAAGCCTGGCCAACACGGTGGCCGTGCTTAAGTCGAAGGCGCGTGAGAAGTCGGTGGCCGTGACGCTGGAATTGGAGGCTGAACTGCCTAAAGGTGCGCGGCTTTACCGGCGAATTGAACCAGGTATGGGGAAACCTGATCGACAATGCTTTGGACGCTGTCGCGAACGGAGGCCGGGTAGAGGTGCTTGCGACTCGCGAGCAGCAAAAGTGTAGTGGTGCGAATCGTCGATGACGGGCCGCGGGATTCCGACGGAGCATTCGCGATCGCATCTTCGATCCGTTCTTTACAACCAAACCCCAGGGACAGGGAACGGGCCTCGGGCTCGACATCGCACGGCGCCTCGTCCGACACAACGACGGCGCTATCGACTTCGAATCGCAACCCGGCCGGACCGAGTTTCGAGTCAGGCTGCCGATCGCGGAAATTCACACGGCTTGAGTTTTCCACGGAATGAAGAGCGTTTGGCCCGGCTTTTCGGCGGTCTGCCAGCCCTGCGGCGGGTGTTGGAAAACAATCGCCGTAGGGTGGCAGTTACTCTGACAGACCGATTCGGAATGATCAAAAGCGATTCTCGCCGATCGTGCCGGCTTAATGCATTTATTACGTGTGGCTCTCGCCAGAGCAACAGGAGTGGCCTGTGCTCTTCGGCTGCTCGTAGTTCCTGGCTGGATCTACGAAATAGCCTTCTGTATAGCCGTCATGATGACGGACCCACGACATGGTAAAGGCCAGGCGGTCTTCGTCGCGGCCCTTAGGGACGAGATCGAGAAAGTTATAGGTGCCGACCAGAATATCCAGTCCACGTGCGAAGCTGGAATAGGTGTGAAACACTTCGCCAGAGGAATCCTTTGCGAAGACGCTGATTCCGGGGCCTTCTTCGCTAAAGAACTCGCTCTTTGCGTAATTGTATTCGACGTTTCCGTTGGCCTTTTCTTCCGGAGTAAACGAAACGTGATAGTCGAAATTGAAATCGCTACCGAAGGATGAGACCCACTGAAACTTCCAACCCATGCGTTTCTTGAAGGCTTCAATCTCGGCGAGCGGCGCGCGCGAAACTACCAGGAGCGTGGTATCCCGATTGGCGAGATGGATGGTGGAACCGTCGTAATGATCGGCCAGGTACGAACAACTCGGGCACCCCTCCTGCCATCCCGGACCGAACATGAAGTGGTAAACAATCAGCTGGCTACGTCCGTCGAAGAGATCGGACAGTGTCACCTTGCCTTTGATTGAATCGAATTCATACCGCGTCTCTACTTTCTCCCAGGGCAGTGCGCGACGTTGTCGACTCAATTCATCACGCAACCTTGTGAACTCTTTCTCTTTAATCAGGAACTCGGTGCGGGCGGCAAGCCATTCACCATGCGAAACGACGTTTGGATGACCCACTTCTATTGTGCTGCTAGCCATGGCGTTCCTCCTTGGATGGGACTGTATTGGAACTCTGGTTTAAAGCGTTCTTCATGCCGAACTTCTTCACTGCAATTGTCACAAGTCCGCCAGTAGAGACGACGCTTCCGGCAATCATCAGTGCGGTCGCTATGCACGCGGGACACATGCGCTTCTCCTCGGTTAATCGTGATACGAGCGACTGTCAGGCTGTCTCGGCGTGCCTACGAACGCGTTCGTGCATCGAGGCCCAGCCCTTGTTCATCCCCGCTTTGTGGTCCTCGGACACGAATCCGAGCGCGGTGTGCTTGAAGCTGATCAAGGTTCCACCATCGACTTCACTCAACCGATATTGAACATTGGAAACAAAAGGGAACGAGGCAAACAATGGACCGGCAAATTCAAGCAGCGTGGGCCGCTTAATAGCCTGGACATTGGCCCAGAAGTGCCCATTGTTGTCGCCCAGGTCGCGGTACCACCTTCCACCGGGCCACGGTTCTATCTTCATGTTGAGGGATTTGCCGTCGGGTGTCTCGTTGCCGGGCCCCAATTGTTCGAGAAGCGCGGCAAAAGTTACATCCAGGGGCGCCTGGACATGAATTTCCTGGTTGATCGTGAGGGTCAGATTTTCGAGAGTCTGTTCGGTGGCAATCATCATTTCTCCTTAGGATTTGGGTCTAGGGGATACAAGCCTGGGGAGCCCTTGCGGACCATGGCTTCGGCGCGCTCCTTCACTCGATTCAACTGATGCTGCCAGTAACGCTCGAAGGTTCCCGCCCACTCGTGAAGAGGACGTATGGCTTCAGCGTTGGTCCGGTACAGCTTCTGGCGACCCTGGCAGCGCATCCGAACTAACCCCACATCACGCAGGACTCGCAGGTGCTTGGAGACAGACGGCTGCTCCAAGCCGAGGGCCGAAACGATGTCTCCGACAGGGCGTTCATTTCCCGCAAGGTAGCTCAGGATCTCCCGCCGGCGGGGTTCAGCAACTGCGTTGAAGGCATCCGAAGTAGTGCTCGCTCTTGCCATGACCGAACATTACATTCCCATATAGGAATATGTCAAGGGAATTTCCTAAATATTTCCACTTGCGCTCCATGCGATTGTTCTAGCCTTCAGCTCAAATAACGCTGCGTAGATCACGAATTGTGCGTTCTCAATTCGTTAGCGGAAATTTATGTTCGACTATATTGCGACTGATCTAATAATGGCGATGATGGTCTACCGCCTCGACTCCTTTCATCATTGACGTTGTTCGCGTGGTCCTGAAAAAGGGGCAAACCTACAGCGTAACTATGACTGTAAAGGTCAACGCCGCCCCGGGTACGACAGTTTCCAACACTGCTACCACTGTCTCAAACATGCAGGACTTCACTACGGGCAACAATACTGGGACACTTACCACCAAAGTCAATTGATTGGCTCCATCAAGAGAATGGCTCGAAGTCGGGAGAGTCCGCGATATAGTCGTCGCGCGAAACTCTTCCGTGCTCGAGCCAAATGTCGTTAGCCTACCTCGAGGTAAGTTCGATAGCTTGCATCGCCGACAGCAGTAAAAGGGAGCAACTGCAACCGGCCAGATGCAGCCGCCACTGTCCACGAATCCTGGCCGGAACCACGCAAGGCAGCGAGCAATTGATTGCGGGTGACACGCGTATTTTCCTTTGTTACGGAGAACAGGACCAATGGACCTCGAACGAGCGCAACCGTGTCAGGATGTTGTGAATCGATTGCCTCAAGTCGCATCGGCAAAGGGATATCAAGCTCGACGCGGTCGCCATTTCTCCATTTGCGTCGTAACGTCGAAAAACCTGATTGAACCGCCACCGGCACACGGGTGCCATTTACACGAATCACCGTAACTCCGCCTTGTTCACTCCAGGCGGGGATACGCAGCCGCACTGCGAATTCAGAGGGTTGCGACAACTCTAATCCAAAGTTAATGTGGC
Source organism: uncultured Acidobacteriaceae bacterium (assembly GCA_963816335.1). GTDB lineage: Bacteria > Acidobacteriota > Terriglobia > Terriglobales > Acidobacteriaceae > JANXZS01. Next base: position 121,129 of record CAWFKA010000011.1, read on the forward strand.
CTTCCAAGGGATATCTGCCGGACTGTGTCAATGAAACCAGAGAGCCACTTGCACTGGTCCACTGAACGGTGGATGGCAGGTAAAGATTTACAAACACTCCACCATGATCGTGGAAGTAGGTGAGAATTCGATAGTCTGCGGCAACCTGCGGCAAGGTACCGGAGCAACATGGCCACGCATCGGGGAAGTAAGTTCTGCTTCCATTTACGTTGTAATCCGAATAGTAGAAAGCATGGCCATCCCGCTCCAAAGGCTTCGCGCCGAGCACGGTGTTATAGAAAACGCGCTCCATGCTGTCCCCATAGCGGCCATCGCCGGTTACCTGGAGCAAGTAGCGTGTGAGCTTGAAGTGTGCATAGCTTCCACAGGGAGTCTCAAAGCCACGATGTGTCTCCGTCAGGCTTTTGTACAGAGTGCCACTTCCCGGTTCACTAAAGCTTTCGTTTGGGCCCCAGCCGCCTGTGGCAAAACTTTGCGTTGTTGTGATCATGTCGAAGGCATTGCGAGCTGCCTTCAGGTGCATTCTGCTACCTGTCACTATGTATGCTTGCATCGCGGAGCTCAGCGCATTGCAAAAACTGTAAGCGTGGTGATTAGCAAGCACGTTCTTGTTTTCAGAAAGGGGTTCGAAGTAGGTTTTGTCGAGAAGATAGCGAGCCGCCATTTTCCGGTAGCGATCTCCCGCACCTTGCTGCGAGGCGATGTAGAGGTTTTCGGGCATGGTGTATGACTCATCCCAGAGATAGTCATCCGTCGTGTTATCCCCAACCGAAGTGCGCCATTTCTTCTGGGGATCATCGCGGTCGAGTGCTGTGGGCGGCAGGTGTGGTTCAGCTGCATCCGTTGTGCGATCCAGCAGGGCTAATGCCTGCGGCACATTCGCGTAGCGATGTGCATCGACGAGTCCGATCACCATCTTGTCGTAATCGTATGCAGGGAAACGAAAATTCTTGTAAAACTTGCCGGAAATCGCTGGCCCATACATATCTAGCAACTTCACGATCTTTGCGCGAGTTGCTGCGTCACCCGTAATCGCATATCCGCGAGAGAGAGCCGAAATCCATTGGCCAGTGGAGTGGGCAGGTGCGAAACCATGCCCTCCGCTCTCTGTTTTGTCGAGAGGTACTTCGTCGTACCAACCTCCCATGTCAGGACCAGGAGCGGGCAATCCGGCCCGCAACCTCCAAGGCTTGAGAAGGCTGTCGTCGTTCAGAGATAACAGCACTGCCTGGGTCTGTTCGAATTGTGTCTGTGCAAGCCCTGGTGCGAGAGATATATCCCTGTAATCAAAGGTTTTAAGAAGGAGTGGATCTTCCTCATCCGCGAAGAGTGAGGGTGTGGACCATAGTGCCAGGCCCGTCAAAGATGCCGACTGCAAGAAGGAGCGCCGCGATACCATGGGGAACCTCAGCAGAAATTCTAAGCTCGTGGTTCGCCCGGAACAACGGCAAACCACCTTCAAGGATGCGAGTTAGAGTGCAAATATTGCACGGAAACGCAGGTTTAGTGGGGGTTACATTTTGCCGATTCTGTCACCCGGCTGCCTAGGAAGGCTAACGAACAGGTCGTCAAGATATGACATCTGCAGAGAGTATTCGCAGAAGTTCTTTTTCACAGTCATCGTCACTGCGGTTGAGGCGTGAGGATTGAACAAACCGTTCCCAGAATATGTCGCTGCAATCGTGTGTGCCCTTGGCCAGACTTGACGTGGTCAGCACGGCCTTAGCATTCGCTACCTGAACAGTCGCAATGATTTTCGTGCCATCTTGAAGAGCGAACGCTCCCAAAGGTGTTTCAGAAACTCGCAAGGAAGGCAGTCTGGCTCACACTAAGTGCGTTGGGGCGCGCCGCGTCACAGGAAGTACTTCATTCATAATTCTCGTCAATGAGCATCGTAAATGCGGAAGCCTTATAGAAATCGGTTTAGCCAGCAAGGCTCAATTCTCGGATCGTTCCTCACTCCGCTAAGGAGATCCAGCAACACTGTCCAAATGTGAACAAGGCTCCCAATTACGGACAGACAGAGTATTGCTCCCATTCCCTAAGTTCTTTGCTGTGAGAAAGAACGGGAGCCAGGGAACGGCGGGTGGAGTGCATCCGTATTCCACGGAGAAGACGGCTCTCCAAGAGTCACAGACTGAATTGCGAGGCGAGAAAAAATGCTGGCGGACTTTCGTGACGCGATACGGCAACTGCGCAAATCACCAGGATTCACAGCGACTGCTTTGATCACACTGGCACTGGGAATCGGAGCTACGACGGCGATTTTTACTCTCGTACACCAGGTCATGCTCAAGTCCTTGCCGGTGACGAAGCCGGAAGAACTGTGGCGCATTGGTGATAAGGTTCGCTGCTGCAACTGGGGGGGCTATACCCAGGGAGACGACGGCAATTTTGCGTTGTTCTCGTGGGAGGCGTACAAGAATTTTCGTGCGCACACCCCCGAGTTTTCGGAACTCGCCGCACTGCAGGCGGGCAATGCCGCGCTTGGAGTCCGCAGGGAAGGATCACAGGCGCAGGCTGATACTCGCAATGGGCAGTATGTGTCCGGGAATTTCTTCAAGACTCTTGGCGTACAACCCTGGCTCGGCCGTTTTTTAACCGATGAGGACGATCGTGAGGGTGCGCCATCGGTGGCAGTAATGAGCTACCGCATCTGGCAGGAAAAGTACGGATCCGATCCCTCTGTGGTGGGTGCCAGCTACCAGATCAACGGGCATCCATTCATGGTGATCGGCGTGGCTTCGCCGGGATTTTTCGGAGCGAAGTTGTCTGGTTGGGGCATGCCGGATTTCTGGCTGCCACTTACTGCTGAGCTTTTGATCGATGGAGAGACGGCGCGGCTGAAAAGGCCGAACGGCAACTTCCTGGATTTGTTAGGTCGAGTGCGTCCCGGAGTGAATCCCAAAACGCTCGAAGCAAAGCTGAGGGTCGAACTGCATGACTGGCTGGCCAGTCATGTTCCGGATATGGAGCCCGGCGAGAAGCAACTCTGGCAACAGCAGACGCTGCACCTTATTCCCGGCGGTGCTGGAGTGGCCGTTATGAGAGACCAGTACCAGGATGGGCTGAGGCTGCTTCTAGTGGCTGCTGGCTGTGTACTGCTGGTGGCGTGCGGAAATCTTGCGAATCTGATGCTGGCGCGGGGATTGAAGGATCGAGTGCAAACATCTCTCCGCGTGGCGCTGGGTGCTTCGCGGGGGAGGCTAATCCGCAAAGCACTGGTGGAATGCGTGACGCTGTCGATCGTTGGCGGGGCCTTGGGAATTTTGGTGGCAACCGCGGGCACAAGGCTGATTTTGTATCTTGCGTTCCAAACCGGCGGTCCAAATAACTACGTGCCGATTAACGCCAATCCCTCATGGCCCGTGCTGTTGTTCACGCTGGGAATGTCCGTTCTGACTGGAATAATTTTCGGGATTGCGCCGGCGTGGATGACTTCGCACGCCGACCCTGTGGAAGCGCTGCGCGGGGCAAACCGTTCAGTGGGAGGCGGCCGATCGTGGGCGCAGAAGTCACTGGTAATTGCACAGGCAGCGATGTCGCTGGTATTACTTTCCGCAGCTGCGCTGTTGGGCCAGAGCCTGCGAAATCTTCAGCACCAGAACTTCGGATTTGAGACCGAGGGCAGGTATATCGCCTGGATCAATCCGATGTTGGGCAACTACAAACCGGAGCAGATGGAACCGCTGTTCCGACGAATCGACGATCAGCTGCAACAGATTCCTGGTGTGCGAATGGTAGCGCCGGCGCTCTATGCTCCTATGACCGGCGACAGCTGGAACGATGGTGTTCGCATTCAGGGCCGGCCAGAGCCTGGGGCGAGAGAAGACTCGGGGGCGGGATGGTCTCGGGTCATGCCGGGATTCTTCGAGGCATTGGGTGCAAAAACCGTTCTCGGCCGCCCAATTACAGAGGAAGATACGCCCACGACGCGGAAGGTCGCTGTCATCAACGAAGCGTTTGCGAAGAAGTTTTTCAAAGGGCAGAACCCGATCGGACAGCACTTTGGCCCGGACAAGATCAAATATTCCGCAACCTACGAAATCGTTGGAGTCGTCAGGGACATGAGGTACATGACCTACGACTACAAGGAACAGGTCCGGCCGATGTTCTGGGTGCCGGAGACGCAAACCGTCCAGTATGACGATCCGGCCTTCACAAGTGGAGAAATCTGGTCGCACTTTTTGTACAACATCGTGATATGGGCGCCGGGAAATCCACCGGGTATGGAAGAGCGTGTGCGCAAAGCCCTGGGGAGCGTCGATCCAAACCTGGTGCTCTACGGGGTTGACTCGTACGCCAAAGTCCTGAGCGCAGATTTCCAGCAGGAGAACATGATCGCAACCTTGACCAGTCTCTTTGGCGTGCTGGGGTTGGCTCTCGCTGCGGTCGGACTCTACGGAGTAATGGCTTACACGGTAGAGCAACGCACGAGTGAAATTGGAGTGCGGATGGCATTGGGAGCGAATCGCGGACAGGTGATCAAGATGGTGCTTCGTGGTGCGTTTTTGCAGATAGCCATCGGACTGGCGCTTGGTATTCCTGCAGCGATTGGAGCCGGCAAGCTGATGAAGGATCAGCTATTCGGCGTTAAGCCCTGGGATCCCATCATGCTGGCCATTTCAACGCTGTTACTTGGCACGGCCGCACTACTTGCGTCTGCGATACCCGCGCGGCGCGCTGCGGGGGTGGATCCGATAGTAGCTCTACGGAACGAATAATACGGGACCAGGAGAGACTAAGAATTTGACCGAGCAACCACGTGCTTTCTCTCGATCTAGAACGAGAGTTCGTCTAAGGGGCCAGTGCGGCTTAAACGGCAAGATTATCTTACCGACGGCGTTTGGATGCCCATCAAAGCTCAACGATTTCGTCCGTTCAATTTGGCTCGATGATTCAATATATTGCCACTCCTATAACAGCCTTCAAGTTCTGCATTTGCTCCTACAAAAACTAAATTCGGCTCGATAGCGGCCAATTTCAGAAGTTACTCGCTTTCGAAACCTGGGATCTGTAGATTTTTCCAGGCTACCCTCCATGCTCACCAGGCACATGTCACGGCGATCTGAGTAGGCATGCGCTAGTATGGCATCCAAGTGCGAAAGTGACAGCTATACTTCGGATGTTGGCAGGAGATTCGATGGAGATTTCTGAAACGCCGGAATCGCCTTGCTCGTCAACTTATGGCTAGAGGTTGAGGATTTAAACAAGCACCGCAGCACAAAATCATCGATTCGGAGGGAGTCAGAATGTCCCAGGATCCGGAGTCTGCCAGGTTAGAAGAGAATCGCATTGCCAAGGCACCATGGAAGAAATGGGGGCCTTACCTAAGCGAACGTCAGTGGGGCACAGTTCGCGAAGACTATAGCCAAAATGGTAATGCCTGGGACTACTTCACGCATGACCAAGCCAGATCACGCTCATATCACTGGGGAGAGGACGGCCTCGCCGGTATCAGCGATGACGATCAGAGGTTGTGCTTTAGCGTCGCCCTGTGGAATGGCAAAGACCCGATCCTTAAAGAACGAATGTTCGGTCTGACCAACAGTGAAGCCAACCATGGCGAGGATGTCAAGGAATACTACTTCTACCTCGACAGCACCCCGACTCACTCCTATATGAAGTACCTGTACAAGTACCCGCATGCGGCCTTTCCTTACGTCGATCTTATTGAGTCGAACAAGCGTCGCAATCGGGGCGATATGGAATATGAACTGCTGGATACGGGAGTCTTTAACGAAGATCGCTACTTTGATGTCTTTGTGGAATACGCGAAGGAGACCGCGGAGGACCTGCTGATCCAGATAAGCGCCACCAATCGCGGTCCAGATGCGGCCCCACTACACGTTCTGCCTACCCTCTGGTTCAGGAATACGTGGACGTGGTGGCCGGACACTGCCAAACCTTCGTTGAAGCAAGTGACTGGGCCGAAGGGCACACAGGCTGTGATCGCTTCGCATGCGGAACTGGGAGATCGCTTTCTGTATTGCGAAGGAGATGTTCCGCTGCTGTTCACGGAAAATGAGACAAACAACGAGCGAATTTTCGGTACGGCAAACGCCTCTCCTTACGTCAAAGATGCAATCAACAACTTTGTTGTGCAAGGGAACGAGGAGGCAGTAAACCCTGAGAAGATTGGAACCAAGTCTTCAGCACACTATGTTTTGAAAGTAGCGCCAGGAAAGACGGCGACGATTCGGTTGCGACTCAGCGACCTGGCACCGGCGTCGATGGGCGATCCTTTTAAGAAGTTTGCTGAGATTATGCAGACGCGGCAAAGGGAAGCAGACGTTTTCTACGGGTCCATTACTCCGTCTGCCGTTAGCAAGGATCAGGCACTTGTTATGCGCCAGGCACTTGCCGGGATGCTGTGGTCGAAGCAATTCTTTTTCTTCGACGTTGACCTGTGGCTTGTGGAACATGGGCAGGATCCCATGAAGCCATCAGGGCACGCTATGCGGAACAGCGAATGGTTCCACATGGTGAACGAGCATATTATCTCGATGCCGGACAAGTGGGAGTACCCGTGGTATGCCGCATGGGATTTGGCCTTTCACTGCGTCGCGCTCTCCACTGTCGATCCCGATTTTGCCAAGGAACAACTAGATCTGATGCTGCAGGAGTTCTTCCTGCATCCGACGGGTCAAATCCCGGCGTACGAGTGGAATTTCAGTGACGTCAATCCGCCAGTCCACGCCTGGGCAACCATCTTTCTGTATCGCACGGAACAGGCCTTGAAAGGGAAAGGCGATATTGATTTCCTGAAGCGGTCGTTCGCCAAGCTGACATTGAATTTCAGTTGGTGGGTCAATCGCAAGGATCGATTTGGCAAGAACTTGTTTGAAGGTGGCTTTCTCGGACTGGACAACATCGGTGTCTTCGATCGCAGCGCGCCGCTACCTACCGGTGGAAGCCTGGAGCAGGCGGACGGAACGGCATGGGTTTCCATGTTTTCACAGAACATGTTGGAGATCGCTGTGGAGTTGGCTGCCCACGATCCTATGTACGAGGACATGGCGCTGAAGTTTGCGGAGCATTTTATTTGGATCGCACGCGCCATGAATCAGACGGGTCCTGAGGGCATGTGGGACGAAGAAGACGGGTTTTACTATGACGTACTGCGCCTCCCCGACGGAAGTGCCCGCAGGCTAAAGGTGCGGTCCATGGTCGGTCTATTACCGTTGTGTGCGACAAGCGTGATCGAGCCGTGGCAGCGCGAACGGTGCCCGCGGGTGGTGAAAACATTACGTGAACGCATGGAGCGCATGCCCGAGCTGCGCGACAGCATTCATGCCACCGGGCTTGGTCATTTGGGATATGGCGAGCGCGGGATCGCGGCGCTGGTGAATGAGGAGAGATTGCGTCGAATTCTGACGCGCATGCTCGACGAGAACGAATTCCTGAGCCCGTACGGGATACGAGCGCTCTCCAAATACCACGAAGACCATCCATTTGTGGTCAACGTTGAGGGCCAGGAGTATCGCGTAAATTATCTTCCTGCTGAATCGGACACGGGGATGTTCGGCGGCAACTCCAACTGGCGTGGGCCTATCTGGATGCCGGTCAACGCTATTCTGATCCGCGCTTTGTTGTCGTACTACCTCTATTACGGAGACAACTTCAAGATTGAGTGTCCCACCGGCTCGGGCAAGTTGATGAACCTGTTCGAGGTAGCGAGAGAAATTGCCAATCGCCTCGCAGGCATATTCCTTCGCGACAAATCTGGGCGTAGGCCAGTGTTTGGAGGCACCGAGAAATTTCAAACCGATCCTGCGTGGAAGGATTACATCCTGTTCTACGAGTACTTTCACGGAGACAATGGGGCAGGTCTGGGTGCCAGCCATCAAACGGGATGGACCGGGGTTGTGGCAAAACTGATTGAACTTTTTGGCCGCATCGAAGGACAGCAGCTTTTGGATGCGGGTAAATCAGGCGCCTTTAGGGCGGAAGAATCTGTGAAATAGCACAGGAGTCAATCTTTTCGAGCGAGTTTAATCCGTGGAATCCTGACTCTACTGTCGGTGAATTTCGTTCAAGAGTCTCAGGCAGCAAGAGCGCTAGAACTGCCGCCGCTCCGAAGGCTATAGCGCTTGCGCCGAAAGCCCAGGCAAGGCCATGGCGTTGGCTAAGTGCGCCTATGGTTATTGGGGCAAGGGCGCTGAGGCCACGTGCGACATTGTAGGAAATTCCCAGGGCCGTTGCGCGAATTGAAGTAGAGAAGATCTCGCTCCGATAATTCCGGAACCGGTGAAGAATCCAGTGCCGAAGAATGCCGCGACAGATGCGAAGAGAAGGATTAAGGCAGGCTGTCGGGCCATGGCAAAGAGCGGAACGGAAACCGCAGCCGCAGCGAGATATCCTGCAAAAACGGGCCGGCGTCCGAAGCGATCAGCTATGGCCCCAAAGAACAGGTAGCCTGGAAACATTCCGAAAAGGTTCAGGACAACTAAGAATCCAGTGAGGCTGAGGACGTTGAATCCGCGACCACCCTGCGCGATCGGCAGGACCAGGTATGCGGGGATCCATGTGAACAAACCCCACCATCCAAACATGCCGAAGGCATTGGCCAGGGTGAGGACGAAGAGCGGTCGCAACGATTGTCGCAGCGCTTGGCGCTTTTCACCCGGCAGGGAATTAGCGCGAGAGTTCTGCCACATCTGTGGTTCAGGAACACTGCGCTGAATCCAAAAGACCATTGCAGCGGGCAGGATGCCGACGAAAAAGACCCACCGCCAATTTGCATGTGAAAGTATGATTCCGGCGACTACTGCGGAGAGCGCATAGCCCACGGCCCAACTGCTCTGCACTATGCCCAGTGCTCGCCCACGTAACGCGGCCGGCCAGGTCTCGGCTACCAGCGCAGCGCCGGTGTTCCATTCGCCGCCCATGCCAAGGCCAAGTAGAAATCGAAAAACTGCGAGCGCCAGGATACTGGTTGAGAGTCCGCAGGCAAAAGTGAAGACGGAATAGACGAGGATGCTTGCGCTCAACATGCGCCGCCTGCCGAAGCGGTCAGCGAGTACGCCGAAGAGCAGGCCACCCAATGCGGAAGCTGCCAAGGTGAGCGCGTTGAGCAAGCCGGCCGTGGTTCGACTCATGCCGAACGCTCGTATCAGCGTGGCCAGAACAATTGAGTAGAGCATCACGTCGAAGGCGTCCAGCATCCAGCCCAGACTTGCGGCGATGACAACACGGCGCTGCGCAGGGCTCGCGGCCCTCCAACTGAACAATGGAATGGAAGAGTCGGCGTAGTTCATGGGGCGATTGGCATCTCCGTTTTGCATTCTTTGCGCAGCGAGTCTTCAATGTCTCATCCTCGAATGTGCCGGGTCTAGAGCGATCGGTTCGCAACTGATATGTTGGCTGTGCAATGACTCAGCGCAAACAGAGACTGATTGTCGCCATCGACACAGGCGGCACTTTTACAGATTGCGTCTATCGTGTTGGCGGTCGGCTGACTGTGCTCAAGCTTCGCTCGACTCCAGAGGACCCTGGCCGGGCGATTCTCGACGCGATCGATAGGATTGTCGCGCAAGTGGGCGTGGGCCCAATTGAGATTCGCCACGGCACGACGGTTGCAACCAATGCTTTACTGGAGCGCAAAGGCGCACGTGTGGCCTTTGTAACAACCGAGGGATTCGAAGATACTCTCGCCATCGGACGCCAGGCCCGGCCCAGTCTTTTCGATTGGAATCTCCATCGACCTGCGCCATTGGCCGACGAGGAGCGTTGCTTCGGACTTGCTGAGCGCATTTCTTCAGACGGCACGGTGCTTCTTGCGCCCAGCCGACCGGCGCTCAAGGATCTGCGGGATAGGGTGCGCAACTCGCGGGCTGAGTCCATCGCCGTTTCTCTCCTGTTTTCTTTCGTCAACCCGGCACACGAGCAGGCTGTGGCGATGGCACTCAAGACTCTGGGATTGCCGCTCTCGTTGTCTCATCAGATTCTGCCGGAATTTCGCGAATATGAGCGGGCGGCTACGGTGACACTGAACGCCTATCTCGCACCGAGAGTGCAGAGATATATCGACAGCCTCGAGCAGAATCTCGCCGGCCAGGATGCACGACTGAGTATCATGCAATCTTCCGGCGGCATTCTCGCGGCGAGTGCGGCGGCCAGGGAGCCGGTCCGAACCATTCTTTCCGGTCCTGCCGGAGGCGTGATCGGTGCTCTGGCTGTAGCACGGGCGGCCGGAATTGAAAGGTTGCTGAGCTTTGACATGGGGGGCACCTCTACCGACGTGGCCCTGTTGGACGCGACGCGCGAACCGCCCACGAGCATTGAGGGCCAGGTTGCCGGGCTGCCGGTCGGAGTGCCAATGCTCGACATACATACCGCGGGCGCGGGCGGGGGCTCGCTGGCGCGCATCGACGCGGCGGGCGCACTGCAAGTCGGGCCGCAGTCTGCCGGCGCTGTTCCCGGCCCAGCGTGTTACGGCCGTGGTGAACTGGCCACTGTGACCGACGCAAATGTGGTGCTCGGCCGCCTGCATCCGGAACATTTCCTCGGCGGTTCTATGCCACTCGACGCGGCGCGCGCAAGAGATGCGTTGAGCGGCGTATGCGATAAGAGTGGTGGCTTCGGGTCGATCGAGCAGTTAGCTGAAGGGATTGTTCGTGTGGCGAACGCCCGAATGGAGAGTGCTTTGCGGCGTGTGTCCGTTGAGCGCGGACACGATCCGCGCGACTTTGCGCTACTGGCATTCGGCGGTGCGGGTCCATTGCACGCGTGCGCATTGGCTGCGGCATTGGGCATGCGTAAAGTTGTTGTCCCACCAGCTCCTGGTGCGCTATCGGCGCTCGGAATTCTTGATGCTGATCTGCGGCGTGAGTATTCCCGAACGGTAATGTTGAAACCCGGCAGTCCTCAAATTCCGAAAGTTTATAAGGATTTGGAGGTTCAGGCACGAACCGCGTTTCGCGCGGAGGGCTCTAGTCCGAAGCTGGTGCGGTCAGCAGACCTTCGATATCACGGTCAGGGTTTCGAGTTGCGAGTCGACTGGGGCGCTGATGCAGTGGCGCGGTTCCACAAACAACACGCGAAGTCGTACGGCTATTCTGACCAAGATCGTGCGGTAGAGATCGTGACTCTCCGCGTCCAGGCAGTGGTACGAACGCCTCGGCCACGGCCGAGGCCGCTAACTTTCACTGGGGGCGATGGTCAGCAGGCACGAGTCGGCGCGCATCGGATATTTGAAGAGGGAAGATGGAGGCGCGCACATCTCTATGATCGAGGTCTTTTTCTGCCAGGCGACCGCATTGCAGGTCCTGCCGTGATCGTGGAACTAAGCGCAACTACCTTCCTTCCGATGGGGTGGTCGTCTCGGGCGGATGGTTTCGGGAATATGGTGCTTACAGCGGCTCCGAAAAGGGAATCCAAGAAAGCAGGCGCCCATTGAGGAAGGATTCAACCGATCCTGCAGAGATCGCCGTGCTGGGCCACGCGCTCCACTCCGTTGCAGTGGAGATGGGTGCTGCACTGCGTCGAACTGCCTTCTCGCCTAACATCAAGGAGCGGCGCGACTATTCCTCAGCCGTGTTTTCTGCTGACGGCGATCTGATCGCCATGGGTGATGACATGCCGGTCCACCTGGGCTCCATGCCAATGTCGGTGAGTGCGGCACTGTCAGCTATGCACTTTAAGCCGGGCGATGTGGCCATGCTCAACGATCCCTATCGGGGCGGAACTCACTTGCCTGATATCACGATGGTTGCGCCTGTCTTCCTGCGCGGAGGCTTCCGTCCGGCGTTCTTCGTGGCCAATCGTGCTCATCACGCCGATGTAGGCGGCATGTATCCGGGTTCCATGGGACCGTGTCGAGAAATTGTGCAGGAGGGCATTCGCATTCCTCCGGTCAAGCTGATGAGCGCTGGCAAGATGGACATGCAGGTCCTGGCTATCCTGTTGGCGAACGTTCGCACGCCACGAGAGCGAGAGGGAGACCTGACTGCACAACTCGGAGCGTGCCGGATCGGCATTGCGCGAATGCGAGAATTGGTGCTTCGTTTCGGCCTCCCACGTCTGCTTAGTGGAGTGCGCCTCATGATCGAGGGTTCCGAACGGCTGATGCGTGGTGTGCTTGCAAGCTTGCCGATGGGGAAGTGGCAAGCCGAGGACTTCCTGGATGATGACGGAGTCAGGCCCGGTCCAATAGGCATCCGCGTGACGCTACGCAACGATCCGCTTCGCAGAGCCGTAGTGGATTTCACCGGCACAGATGCCCAGGTGGCGGGTGGCCTGAACGCTGTTTACGCTATTACCTGGTCCGCGGTTTTCTATGTCTTTCGCTGTCTGCTGCCCCGGGATGTGATCGCCACTGCCGGTCTCATGCGACCAGTCCAGGTGATTGCGCCGGAGGGAAGCATCGTGAATGCGGTGGCTCCGGCCGCGGTGGCCGGCGGCAACGTTGAGACCTCGCAGCGAATTGTCGACACATTATTGAAAGCGCTGTCGCAAGCTCTTCCCGGCAAAATTCCAGCCGCCAGCGCGGGTACGATGAACAACCTGACGATCGGAGGAATCGATCCGCGCAGTGGACTGCCCTATACCTACTACGAAACCATTGCCGGCGGCTTGGGGGGATCGCCCGAAAGGTTCGGAGCCAGCGGCCACCACGCGCACATGACGAACTCTCTCAACACCCCCGTCGAAGCTCTCGAGTACGCTTATCCCTTTCGCATGGTCCGTTACGCTCTTCGTCGTGGGTCGGGAGGCGTGGGCCGCAATCGCGGCGGCGACGGCATCGTGCGCGAGATTGAGTTGCTCGCCGACGCTCAGGTCACTCTACTTGCCGATCGACGCCAAACACAACCGTGGGGATTGGAGGGTGGAAAAGACGGTGCGGCAGGAAAATCGATCGTCATTCGGAATGGCGTTGAGCAGACTCTTCCCGGTAAATGTTCGCGCGAATTACCTATCGGAAGCCGCCTGCGCATCGAGTCGCCGGGCGGGGGTGGTTGGGGGAAGCTATAAGGGGCAGATTACTTATTCGATCGCCTTTGATCACGGCTTATTGATTTATCGCTGACAGCGCGGAATTTCTATCAGGATGAATGGACAGAATCGAATTGGTGTTGGTCACCTCGAACAGGGTGAGCAACCGTTTGCCTGGTGCAACCAGGTGGAGTTTCCCGCCAAGCGATTTCATTTTTCCGTGAAGGACTATTAATAAGCCAAGTCCAGCGCTGTCAGCGTAGCGGATGCCGGAGAGATCAAGAATCAGCTTTTGCGTGCCCTCGTCGGCAATGCCACTTAACGTAGTTTCAATTTCTCGAAGCTGCATGCCCAAGATCAGACTACCTTTAAGTCTGACTACGACGTTTTCCCCATCGAGCCGTTCAACATCAGCCGTGATGCTTTTAGAGTTGAGCTTTTCTCTTTCACCAGCGGTGCGAAGTTCATCCAAGTCACTTTTTAGCCGATCTAGATCGGCGCGCATCTCGGAAGCGTGTTGATAGCGCAGATTGCGGTTTTTCTGCAGAGCCTTGTCGACTATCCGTTCCAGTTCATGGTGCATATTGGAATTGACTCGGCTAACCGGTGTCGGTACTTCCTCCGAAATGGCTTTTACGATTGCCGCGTTACTTTCGCCGCGGAATGGCAATATGCCGGTGGCCATCTCGTATAACACAGTTCCAAAAGAAAATAGATCAGTACGAGCGTCAAGTTCTTCAGCCGAAGTTTGCTCCGGGGACATGTAGGCGATAGTGCCCATTGGCGCACCAGTATCACTCAAGCGGTGTTCGTCAATTTTGACTTTGCCTGTTGCGGGGGATGAAAAGCGGGTGGGTGACGGAGTTGATGCCTGGACTTTCGCAAGACCGAAGTCCAGGATCTTCGTGTGGCCACGGTCGGTGACAAAGATGTTTGCGGGTTTGATATCGCGATGAACAATCCCTTTTGAATGAGCCGCGTCCAATGCATCCGCAATCTGGATTCCCAGGACAAGCAGCACCTTCATTTCGAGGGGCTTACCGCCGATGTATTCCTTGAGGGTTACTCCGGCTAGGAATTCCATGGCAATAAATGGAATGTCACCTTGCGATCCAATTTCATAGATCGTGCAAATACCCGGGTGATTCAAGGCCGATGCTGCTTGAGCCTCCCGCTTAAAACGAGCGGAAGCCTGCAAGTCCTTGGTAACTTGTTCAGCAAGAAACTTCAAGGCGACAGGTCGTTGCAGAACGGTATCTCTCGCTTTGTAGACCACTCCCATGCCGCCAATCCCTATGATCTCGACGATTTCGTAGTGGCCAAACTTATCTTCGGGGATATAGGTTTTTGCGAGTAACCCGACGGGCGGCCGGTCGAGGAAACTACCAGCGATGGCGTGTTCCGCCAAAAGAGCCTCGACCATCTGCTTTGTCTCGGGATCGTCGCGGCAGTTCTCACGGAGAAATGCATCTCGTTCTGCTGGCTCAAGATCCATGACGGCCTCGAACAGTTGTTCCACCAATTCCCGCTGATTAGCCATGATCTCACTCTAGGTGATGTTGGCCCGTGAAATGCCCTCTCCGCCAGGACGAGTTGCATCTCAAGCATGGTAGCGCGATTCGCAAAACAAAGAAAAGGAGCGGCCGGCGATCAATGAATCAGGCGAAAGGATGTTCTGAAGCAGGTTCAGCGTGTTAGCCTTCGCACAGTTCAGGCTGCGTAGCAAGGAGTTGTTGAAAGCGCTCAAACTCTCGAACCAAAGAATCGCGTTGCTATGAAGGTTTTTGTGGGTTTCTCAAATCCAGGGGAGCGTGAACGAGATGAGTTCATCCGATGGAGAAGTCACCCTTCTATTGCGAGCCATGAAGGCCGGAGATAAGGCGGCGGCGGAGAGACTCTTACCGCTCGTCTACAGTGAACTTCATCGGGTTGCGCGGTTGTACATGCTCCGCGAGCGAAATGATCACACCCTTCAGCCGACCGCCCTGATCAACGAAGCATACATGCGTCTTGCGAACAACTCGGTCGATTGGCAGAGTCGCGAGCATTTTATTGCCGTGGCGGCAAATATGATGCGTCGAGTGCTTGTGGATCATGCCAGAGCGCACAATGCTGGGATCAGGGGCGGAGGCGTGCAGCACGTGGAGTTTGAAGAAGAGCATGTTATTAGCCCGGAGCGTTCAAGCGAACTAATTGCTTTGGACGAAGCTCTCGATAAGCTTGAAAAACTGAATCCGAGACAAGCAAAGGTGGTGGAACTCCGTTACTTCGCCGGATTGTCCGTTGAACAGATCGGAAGCATCCTCGACGTTTCGCCCAGGTCCATAAAACGAGACTGGGCGCTAGCTAGAATCTGGCTTTATAAAGAGATACAGAGTTCTGATCGGCCACATTCTTAAGTGTGAATCCCTCTACGATAGGCCCGGCCCGCTCCAAACCAGGCCGGCGAGGCTCCCTTTATTGCCGTGTCTTCTTAGTTTTTTCATAATTACGATAATGTGACATTTCAATTTGGCCATTCTTGTTCGCCATACTGGATCACTGCATCTTAGTCATCATGGTGAAAGAACGGCGCGTATTCAAAGTTACAGTGGATCCCAAAAAGGCGAACTATTACGACCAGCGAGTTGACTTGGTCGTGACTAGCGAGCATGAAGGGACAAAACTGACTCTTGTCTTGAACGATTGCAGATGGCCGATCGTTTTGGAAGACTTCAGGCAACTTCACTTTGTGCACGGCGATAATCTTGATGTACTCCAGGAATCTTTATCTAAAAATTTGGTGGGAACGTTTTCCGTCTGGTGTACGCGTATCGACCTGACGGCGATAGGATTTCGCCTGGCCTCGCAAACGCCCGAACGAGAGTTTGCTTCGGGAATTGCGAGATGAGAGTGTAACTTCAGGGATTTACTTCAAAAGTTCCGCAGATCCAACAAACTACAATTTCTCAAGGCACTCAGAGCTATCGCGAACTTCACGGACGCCAAGCCTTCGTGGTGCTCGCTTGGATATCCCGGAGAGTTGGAACACGCCCATACGGATGCTGCCCAAAGCGAGAGGGCGACATCTCTTGCGAGATGTCGCCCTCTCTATCCGATTTTTAAGAGATCTGGTTCGGCTTCCAGATCACAACTCCAGTAGTCTCGGACTCGGTCCGTACTCACGAGCCTAAGCCCGCTTTTCGTCACTCTTCCGTGATCACAAGTGCTGTAAGAGCTTCCTTTCTACTGTCTTCTCCAGTTTCCCGAAGTGAGCGCCGTTTCCGACTCTCTAAGACTGCCGTTAGTCTGCTCTCTCCTTCTGGAAGATTGCTCCTCCGTTGAAATGAATAGTACTCCGGTTACGCGCGAATGCAAGAGGGCGAAACAATTATTGTTTTGTGGAAATGATGCGCTTAAGGTGGAAATCTTAATCGGCTGATTGATTACTCGTGACTTGGCGGACAAGGTGTTTTTGTAAGTTGGCTTGGGAGAGCAGACCCAGTCATTGATCTCATTATCGATTGCACTCTATGCGGTAATGATAGACATTCATTGAGCGGGTTAAAGTTGCTTTTGACCGGGTTGGTGAAAATGAAATCGCGAGGAGAAGACGCATGACCGCCAGGTCCATCTTGCATGCGCGGTCAACAATTTCTGGTTTCTTCGTCGGCTGTACTTTCGTCTTGTGTAGTTCGCTCAGCTTGCAAGCGCAAGCGAAAGTCAACAACAGCCGAAATCCGTTTCGGGTTGAGTTGCAGGACGCACAAGGCACGGTCGTAGCGGGCGCCGACACTCTCTCTGCTTCGTCCGAGTCCTCCACATCGACGACGCTTGTTATCGATCGCGAATATCAACCAGGTGACCGTATCGTTTTCAGCGGGCCGCAGCGGATGGCTGTCCGGGTGGATGAAACCATCGCCGAATGCCTTCTCTACAATCCCGGTACTTTGCAGGACAAGATTGCGTACGAAATTCCTTATGGTCGTGCAGAAGCGCAGACCGGAAGCGCATATTCGCCAGAGAGCTTCGCTGGTAAAAGCCATCCCGTAGCATTGCGCACTCTGACCAAGGAAGAGATGAAGAGCTATCGCAATCTCGCGCTCAATCCCTGTGACCTGATTCAACCGATAGGAAAGCCGCTGCAGTTTTTTCCGCATGCAAGCTCCAACAGCGTGTCGAGAAGCTTGTTTGACTTTGAAGCGCGCAATGCCATAGACGGCGCAACGATGAATGGCCATCATGGCGTTTGGCCCTATCAATCCTGGGGGCCACAGTTGCGGACCGACATCTGGTGGAAGGTGGAATTCGGGAGACCGGTGGAATTGGACAAAGTTCGGCTAATGATCAGAGCGGATTTTCCCCACGACAGTTACTGGAAGAACCTGGACATCGAGTTTTCCGACGGCAGTAAGGTCCCTCTCCAAATTGACTCTTCTCCCGCGTTCCAGGATTTCTCTTTCCCCAAACGAAAAGTTTCCTGGCTGCGAATCGCCAATGTCGTACCGGAAGATCCAGCAAAGTGGTGTGCTTTGATCGAGATTGAGGCCTGGGGACGAGACCTTCAATAATTTCCCAAATTTCCCGCTCTTGACGAACGGGCTTCGAGAGTTAGGCGGCACTACTTGCTGAGGCGGATGGCGAATTGCGCGACGCGCGGATCGGTGGTCGTGCTGGTAATGCTGCCGAAAGCGGGCGAGCCAAAACTTCCATTGGGCTGTGAGAATGCGGGAGTGTTTGTCAGGTTAAAGAGTTCTGCGCGGAACTCGAGATTGACTCCCGCGGGTAGACTTGTGGTCTTCATCAGGGCAAAGTCAAGATCTCGATAAGCTGGTCCGCGTACCGGATTGCGCGAAGCGTTCCCGATCGTAAATTGCGACGCGGTGGTGAAGGCCGATGTATCAAAGTAATGCGCCGGAGTTCTCTGCCCAGGCAGGAGCCGAGGATTGCTCACCAGATTAGGGCGCTGAAGCGCAAAGCCCGCAAATGAATTGTTGTTCGTGGCCTGAGTTACTGTGACCGGCATTCCCGATTGCAACTGCACAATGGCGTTCACTTGCCAGCCACCGAGAAGCGTAGCCGCAACACCGGTGGAAGCGAATTTATGACCGTGGCCTGCGGGGAGGTCATATATGCCACTGAAGGAAGTGACGTTCGGCATATCTCCATTTGAGGAATCGCGTTCCAGGTAAGGACGAAAGGTATCCGCTGCGATCAAGCTGCTGGAGTTTGGTGAGGAGAGCACCGTAGAGGAAAAGACAGAGGAAGCATCGTCAATCAGCTTTGAATGAGTGTAGGCGAAAAGGAGGTAGACCCCATGAGTGAATCTCTGCTGCACTTTCGTTTCGATCGCATTGTAGTTTGACTGGCCAGTATTATTACGGTAAGTCGCGACGTTGAGAAACCGTGGAAATGGCTTCAGGAGTTGAGCTGCGCTGATAGTTTTTCCACCAATAGAACTTGAAGGCGGGAGTTGTCCGAAGAAAGGGTTTGGAACCCGCTGGAGCAAGGCTGGGCCTTGTGCGAGCTGCGACGCTGTGAGCTGATTCAGGTTTGAATCCGGAATGCCAACGTGCACGACATGAGAGCCGACGTAAGCGATGTCCACCGATAGGTTATTAGTAACCGCTCGTTGCACGGCGAGGTTCCATTGTTGGACGTAACCTGATCCTGAAGACCGCTTCGCTGTGTAGACGCTCTGTCCAAGACCGGCATCCGGAGTAAATGGAATTGGCGCGACCGAAGGACCATTTGACAATGTGAATGCGGTGTTCACATTGTCCAAAGTCTTTTGCTGAACATTTTGAATGAAGGGAAATTGAGGAGTGGTAAACGGCGTCGTGATTCCTGACTGGTCGAAAAATACGATTCCAAATCCCGCGCGAGCTACCGTTTTTGGCGTGAGCATGTATGTAAAGCCAAGCCTGGGCGCAAAGTTGTCAAAATGCAGTTCACGGGCGCTTCGCGAGTACCCATCTCGTCCCAGATAGTCGAGGACTTGAGTGTTGAGATTGAAAACCGCGCCTTGGTTTGTTTTCTCTGTCGATGGAAAA
This sequence comes from uncultured Acidobacteriaceae bacterium, assembly GCA_963816335.1. Lineage (GTDB taxonomy): Bacteria > Acidobacteriota > Terriglobia > Terriglobales > Acidobacteriaceae > JANXZS01. The sequence continues at coordinate 140,097 of CAWFKA010000011.1, forward strand.
TTGAGCGTCCAGCGCACTCCGATGTTCAAAGTCAAACGCTCAGTTGTTTTCCAGTCATCCTGGACGAAGTATTCCTCGGTGTAATCGCGGGGACGGATCTTGCTTTCCTGAAGATCAATCTGGAAAGTGTCAACCTGTCCGAGCAAGAAGCTGGCAAGCGAATTGCCGCTATTGTTTACACCCTGCTGATTGGTGCCGGTCGGAGTAAACGCGAAGCTCCCCGTCGGGAAAGGCGGGGACACTGTATTGAGTTGATACCAGCGGAAATCCAGCCCAGCCTTTAGAGCGTGTCGGCCCTTTGTGAAGTTGAATGTATCCAACGTTTCCCATACGGCGGTCTGATATTGAGAGAAGGTGCTCGCCGAAGGTCCTAACTGTTGAAAGCCGGTAAGGGAGAAAAGAGGAAGGGCATCGTTGAACGCGGCATTTGTCGGTATGCCGGGTATACCCAACGCATCGGAGGCGGTTGTTCCAAGATTGGCTCCGGCAACCGTATTGCCTCGGCGCGTGTAACCCAGCCTGAAATCGTTCAGGAGACGTACCGAGAACGTGTGTGTTTCTCCGAAGACTGCTTGTTGACCGAGCACATTGGACAGACCAACAACATTGCCTGTCCCAAGAACTGAACCAGTAATTGCGCCACTCCCTTCCGGAAGCGGAGTGACTGGCTGCTCGACGTCACCAAAGTAGGAATATCGACCGAAGGCGTGGTCCTTTTCTCTGTAGACACCATCGAAACGGACGTCGAATTGATTCTGATCGTCGGAGTCGTTCGCGGTTCGGCTGTAATTGTTTGCCGTCGCACTAAGATCGGTTGGCATGGGATACCTGGCCAACAAGGCCGTGGCTGCCGGATCGAACGGGATGTTGATCACGTCTGTCGGAAATTCATCCCGAACATATTTGCCATCAACAACCCGGGTCGTCTGCGGATTGTAAATATGTGACACACCCGTGAAGACACCTTCTCTTTCGGCCACTGTCGGTATCGTGGAGATCCGAGTAATTCCGATAAGCTGCCTGACTCCCTGGTATGCGCCGAAAGCAAAGAGGCGATTGTGCAGAATCGGACCGCCAATCGTGGCGCCATACAGGTTACGGCGATACTCCGGCTTTCTCGTGGGGGGCCTGGAAAAATAGTTGCGGGCATTGAGATCTTCGTTTCTGAAGAACTCAAAGAGGGTGCCGTGAAATGAATTGGTGCCGGTGCGCGTCGCTACATTCACTACACCTCCGTTGAATCTTCCAAACTCGGCCGAAACGTTGTTGGCCTCGACGGTAAACTCCTGAATGTCGTCGAGGATGGGGAAATACACAACCTGGCCTGGCTCGGGCTGGAGCGCGGAAATGCCGTCGAATAGATATTCGTTTGTGCGAGGTCTGCCTCCATCGATGCGCGGGAGAAGTGTCCCGGGGGGCAGTTCTACTCCAGGCGCAAGCGTGGTGAGTTGAACGAAGTTTCGAGTATTCAGGGGCAGTGCGACTATCGTTGATCCGGGGACGTTGGTTTGAATATTGCTGGTGGCTACCTGGAGAAGTGGCGCATCACTATTCACGGTGATGGTCTGCTGATCCGACCCCACCGTGAGGCTGAGGTCAACATTGACAGTCTGCCCGACCATTACAGTGATGCCTGATCGAACTAAACGCTGGAAGCCGCTTGCCGAAACGTCGAGTTGATACGAGCCAGGGTTAAGATGCGTGAAGCTGAATCCTCCTTCGCCGGATGTTGTGGTCACGTGGCGAACATTCGTGGATGACTGAGTCAGGTCAACGTGAGCGTTTGGGATGGCAACGCCTGAGGGATCGAGCACTCGGCCCCTTAGATCTCCAGAGATCTGTCCGAGAGCTGATCCACTGACCGCAAAGAAAATGACGAAGCAGGCCGTAAGGCAAAACGTTCTCCTTGAGACGCGCGGAACGCAGGGTAACCCCAGTTTGATGGTTTTCACCGGTCAGTCGCCTGTTGGTTAGATATAGGAAGCGTCTAACAAACAACTTCGCTCTAGCGACTTTAGACGATTAGATTCGTATGGTCAAACGATTGGATTCAGCGCTTTTTGGGAAGTTCGTCGAGACGCTCGATCATCACATCTGTCGATTTAATGAGGGCGGCGGCTGAGTCGCCCTTTTTGAGTTGAAGTTCTCGAACCGCATTTGCCGTGATAATTGCCGTCACGTGCGCGTCGCCTACCTGGAGGACAACTTCGGCCAGAAGGCCTTCGATGCGAACGCTGACCACTTTTCCGGCCAGTTGGTTTCTGCCGCTTACTCGACGAAAGCGCTCTCGCGACTCTGCAACAGGTCTGTTTTTATCAGCTTCAAGAAAGGGCTTAAGGACCGCCTCGGATATACGATGATGCCCGCCCGGGGTCTGAACGGTCGTCAATTTGCCGCTAAGTATCCATTGCTTGATGGTTGCGTAGCTAACCCCGATCATTCGGGCTGCTTCACGAGCGGTCAGCATGTTGGTCACGGATGCCATCGCCTATAGTTCTAGCACTTCCAGATGGGAAACGCGCACCGACGGTATTCATTTTCGAAGTTGCCAAGGCAAGTGCCGGATTCAAACCAAACTCAACAATGTCGCAAGACCTTGGTTTGAATGAATTAGCCGGAAAGCGCGCCAAAGTTCTGCTCTCCGGCTAATCGTCCGAGTCTGCAATGGACAGAATTCGTCGATAACGAGATCAACTACGGAAATATCTGGCCTGTGAACCACGTACTTGCCTCGATCCAGTCGCCTGAACCGCCTCCTCCCCATCCTTCGTTTACGTAAAAGCAGCGGTCGTATACGGTCTCATCCCAGTTCCAAAACGCGAAGCTATGATGAACGACTCTTGCTTGCCAGGCATATCCAAACGCCATCGGATAATGACTGAGCCAACCAGTGCCAATGACAGCCGGTGTGTGACGATTCACGATCGAATCAATAGCGCGATCGCGCAATCCGTCCTCGCAATAGCCTACGGAATCCCAGTCAGCTCTGCCTTGAGTGCCGGTGCGGCCATTGAGGTAGCTCCAGGCACCGGGCATGTCCCACGGGCAAGTAGCGCCTGAGCCGAAGGCACAGAACGTGTGCACGTCAGCATTCAATTCGATGACAACGTTGTTCACGCCGCTGTCCTGGATGAGGGGAGCCACTGCATCGGCTCCGCGTCCGCCGTTTTGCAGGTATAGGCCTGTTCTTGGCGCCCAATAGGAGTTGCCATGCCCGGCCTGATAATCGCCCCAGCAGAACAACATCGTCCAAGCCAGTGGGCCGCAGCCAATGTAGCATCCGTTGTAGGGGAATTGGTTGTAGGCGGGTTGTGCGGAGCCACCGCCAGTAGTCCAATAATAATTCCAACTCATAGACTTATGCCTCCTCCGGGTGAAGCTACGAAATGTGGCAGCACACTGCGGTGATTCGAGGGAGTACCCTTCGGCACGATGAAAAATGGCAGAGTCTCGGAAGTGCCATCTTCATAGGAAATAGTGAGCTGAAAATTTGCCTCTCTCTGTGTGTCGGAAGGAAGTGCTTCGAGCGTTAAGGCGGGAGGTTGCCGATCCAACAAAGTCATTTTCACAAATTTTGAGCCATCGCCCGCGATAGACGCTTTACCCGGTCTCAACAGCGGCACGGAGATCACTTGTCCTTCAAGAATGCCTTCGCCGAATTGAGCGATGAGACTCTCAATTTGCCAGGCGGAAGCGGCGCGTGCAGTCAGTGCGTTCAGTAGAGGTTTGTATGCGCTTGCATACCCGCGCTTGGCGGTCGGCCATGATTTCCAGGGAACGAGTTTCAAGTCCGGCACCTTTGCTCCTCCGCTTTCGATGACTAACTTTGTGGGAACTGAATCATCTTCGGAGGGCTCGGCTGGCGTGGCTGTCGCCGTGCTGATGCCGCGCAGGCTGGAGACATCGACTCCGCCTGCTGCAAGCTGTGGGGGGAACTGACCAAGGTGAGTGAGATATTTGCCAGTTGGGTCTTCGGCTACGTATGCCAACGAATCGAGTTTAGTGACTCGACCTACTATTGCGCCGACGGCCTTTGCTTCCAATGCTCTGCTTGGAGGCTCGTTCGTTAGACTCCAGTGTGGAATGGGAAAATCGTGTGCTCCGGCTGAAGCGAGCATGAAACCGAAGCCGCTGCTCGCGCCCTCGTGTTCTCGCGCCTTCGTTTCCTTCAGGCCTTCGATATCAAACTCCCAATATGCGACACCCTTGACGTCGGGTCGATAGATCGGGCAAGCTTCCTTACCCAGCCGGGCACCATCTGCCCCCTCGGCCATGGGTGTTCCTCGAATCGATTCTAGTTTGGTCGCAACTCGCCGCCTTATTTCCTGCGGCGTCACTTCCACTTTCACTCTCATTTGCTTCCTCCTTTTCGGAATTTCTCGATTACGTTTTCGTTACGCCCGTGGATTCGGCCGAAATATCGCTTCTAGTTTCAGAAGGCGGAAACTATACACTTTTTGTCAGCCAGTAGTTCGAAGGCGATTTAGGACTCAGATCAATATTTCGCTCGAGAAAAACCGCGGTGATGAACGTCAAACCACCACGCTTCCTTCCCGTTGGGTTCTGTTGCCAATTGATAGTTCGCTTGACAAGAAAAGACCGCGTACGGAAAGTCAGCACGCGGCCTGAATGAAACCTGAACAGACAATCAAAAACGGCCTTCTTTCCGAACTCCTCATAGGCAAGTAGTTTCCGTGAGTAACAGAATTGCGCCTTGTCCAATTTACGGGACGTCAATCTGCACGATTTGACCACCTGAAGGCGCCGCACCGAAGTTTGAGACGTAGATCTTGCCATCCGGGCCAAAGGTCATCCCAGTTGGAACCACCAGGCCCGTCGCTACGTCTTCGATGGTGCCATCGGACTTTACTCGCACCACCTTGCCTTTGCCCGGTGTCGGAAAGCCCGGTGCAGCTGAGAGTTCCAGGACATACAACAACCCGTCTGGACCAAACGCAATGGAGACAATCGTGTCGAAGCCGGCCTTCGAGCCCAATACATGCAGATTATTTGCCGCGCCTTCGTCATCGAGTCCCGGAGCTGCACTCCGGTTGCACTCTGCATACGAGAGAGTGAGGATGCGGGAAAGGAATCCCTCAATTGGAAAAGTCGACAGATTGCCAAGGTATACTTGGCCGTTTTTCGCGGTAATTGCCGTCGGCACGATGTGTCCCTGTGACGCTGAAACGTCCATCACGCTTCCTATCGAGCCATCCGTGCCGACCGAAAGTATTTGGCCATGGTTAGGTTCAACCGCGTACAAACGGTGGTTGAACGGGATCATGCTGTAGAAAGTTCCATCTGGTTCAAAGTCATCCGCATTCGGGTATTTAACCATGTGGGTCTGAATGAATTTGCTGAGGTTGGCAATGACCTTCCAAGTACCATTTTGCAGGTTCACCGTCACCATGGCGTTCGGGACGTCCGCAACACCGTGAGAGCAGCCAGCGCCGCCCAAAAGCGCATAGAGCGTGCCGTCCACGAACGCCAGGTCGGCTACACCCTGGAGATCACCCATCGCGTCTTTGGAAGATGGAAAGCCGGAAGCCACGGTGGTCCTGTTTCCCGACATATCAATGCGAGAGATTCGCCCGGTCTTTCCCCCGGTATAAGGGCCGACCGGCGGTATAACCTGCGCGCCAAACGCCTTTCGTGGAAGTGCCGCCTCCCGTTCCGGCCTCGGCTACATACAGCATCCCATTCGGGCCGAATTTCAGCCCTCGCGGACCTTGCAATCCTGTTGCGAAGACGTGAACATTCCATGATGCCTGCGGAACTGCGTCTGATGTGGCTTGCGCGCGCCCTGAAACCGTCACGGCTCCAACCATTAGCAGCGAAATCGCCGAGGGGAGGAACACCTTTCTATTGTTGATCATATGCGCTCCATATTTTCCTTCCTAAACTGTGTGCCCACCTTGGCCGGGGATTCACGCAGTGCACGCTAGCAGTATGAAAAAAAATTGATAAGTAACGTCATGTAAGTTACGTTTCGTGCATCGAAATGATTGACGCTGGGCCCTCGCGAGAATCAGATGCAATCGCTAACGTTGCCCAACCCTACCGCCGTTTCCGCTCAGCTTGAACGGATACTCAGATCTACTCCGTTCTCCAAATCAAACCGGAGTCAACGCTTTTTACGGTATGTAGTCGACAATTCGTGGAAGGAGCGCAACGAATCTTTAAAGGAATATGCGATCGCCATCCACGTCTTTGACCGCGATGCCTCCTACGATCCCGCCGTCGATGCAACTGTGCGAGTGGAGGCGGGTCGTCTGCGAGCAAGGTTGCGGGATTATTATGCCGATGCTGGCCAGAATGACCTGCTGGTCATTGAGATCCCAAAAGGTGCATATTACGCATCGATCACCGAGCGATGTCCCAAGGTTGACCGTGAGCCCGCATTGGTGAACACGGCGGTACCGGGAGCGAAAATATTTTCCGTGCCGGATGTAACTCGGCCGATTGGGTCCCGGCCAAACTACCTCGGCCTAGCGGCGACGGTCGTTTTCGCGGCAGTAGTCGGCGGGGCGATCTTCTTTCGAGGTCGCTTTGTCCAGTGACCGTCGAATCATTGCCATTTCCTAAGCTCCGCCATCAATTGGAATCTTTCGAGGGCGTGGGATGGCCCGATTCAACCCTTCTAAAGGTCGCGCCGTTTCCCACCCCAGCAAATGGAAGTCGTTTGAGGCGCTTTTAGATAACTTACAAAACGACTCCATGTTGACGCATGTAACCAACGACTATGTATGCATTCTCTATGTGAAATACTTCCTTTCTGAAGAGCAACGCGAAAAGGAAGCCTCATCGTGAAAACGGCCTACCATGGGATAACGCGCCGAACGTTCTTGAGAAATAGCGCGGCCGCAGGCGCGCTATCATCTATTGACGTCTCCTCACAAAACATTCGATCTGCCGCGCCCGCCTCCGACGATCGCGCGATCTGGGTCGCGACCGCGACACGAGTCGCTCATCCTGTGCTGAACGCGCTCAGTCAGCGAAGACTCAAATCTACAATGCCGGTCGAAACAGTTCATGGCAACGAGGAGGATCGTCGACAGTTTACGCATCTCGAAGCACTTGGTCGATTGCTTACGGGCCTGGCACCTTGGCTTGAATCAGGACCAGACGCCGGAAAAGAGGGAGAGCTGCGCCGGCAATATGCCGTCCTCGCTCGGGAGGCGATTCAGGCGGGGACAGATCCCAACTCACCCGACTACATGAACTTCAGTAAAGGACAACAGCCGATTGTAGATGCAGCGTTTCTCGCGCTGGCAATTCTGCGCGCGCCAACGGAGCTCTGGCGCAAGCTTGACAACGTTACGCAGCGTTATCTCGTTGAAGCGCTGCAAGCAACTCGCGTCATCCTTCCCGGTTACAGCAATTGGCTGATGTTTTCGGCGACCATCGAGACGGCACTCGCACTTATGGGAGCCTGGTGGGACAGGACGCGAATCGACTACGCAGTTCGTTCCGTCGAAGCCTGGTATGAAGGCGATGGCACTTATGGAGATGGGCCGACCTTTCATTGGGATTACTACAATAGTTTCGTGATCCAGCCGATGCTGCTGCATGTGCTCGATGGTATCTCCAAATTTGCTGCGGCCTGGGATCATTACCGTCCGGCTGCACTAGCCCGTGCGCAACGCTATGCTGCCATTCAAGAACGACTCATTAGCCCGGAAGCAACCTTCCCACCCATCGGCAGATCGCTTTGTTATCGCTTCGGCGCGTTTCAGCTTCTTTCTGAAGTAGCTCTTCGCAAGCAGCTTCCAGAAGGAATTGAACCGGAGCAAGTGCGATGTGCACTTACCGCGGTCATGAGCCGCATGATCGATGCTCCTGGCACTTTCGATGAAAATGGATGGATGCAAATCGGCTTCTATGGACACCAGCCGGCCATCGCGGAACCGTACATCTCCACCGGAAGTCTTTATCTTTGTTCTGCAATCTGGCTGCCACTGGGTCTTCCGGCGTCGAATGTTTTTTGGGCCGGAGAAGCGAAGCCCTGGACTTCGAAAAAGGCGTGGAGTGGGCAAGACATTGATGCAGATCATGCGCTGGATGACATCCCCCAACTCCACTGATACCCGATTTCCTTTGTCCTTAATGGCCGGGAAGGGTGAAGGCGTATAGCTGGTTGTTACCAGTAGCTCCGATTCCACTGTAGCGTCGGTAGCCTGAGCCCCAGAAGAGCATCCCGTTCACAATAGAGGGAGCGTCGATAACAGAACCACCACTGGCATAGCTCCATAGAACGGCACCTGTTGCTGCATTCAGAGCGTACATGTGCCCTTGCTTATCGAGGGAACCAACAAACAGCACACCATTCGCCACGCTCGCCGAGGAGACATCCAGGGACCCGGCAACAGGATCAGCTGTCTGCCACAGAATCTTTCCGGTCTGCGCATCGAGAGCACTCCACGCGCCCCAAGTGATCGAAGCTCCCGATGGAATGAGCTTGTATTGCTGATGATTGGAGTTGCCGATAGGAACATAAATACGCTGCTCGTCGGACGCCGTTCCCCACAAGATACCTCCAAGGCCTCCACCCGGGCCGACGCCAGTCGCCCAAACCAATTGCCCAGTGTCAGCGTTGTACGCGCGGAGGTAGCCATTCTTTTGGCCGAATGCAACCAAGTTGCCCACGAGATTGGGTCCGTCTCCGCCCAGGTCTGTATCCGCCCCTGGGGGAGACGGGCAGTTAGGCGCCGTCGAAGTGGAATCGCAGGCTTCGTTTGTAGTATCCCAGCGTGAAGCCTTGGCAGCCCATTTGATCGATCCGTCGGCGAGGTTGAGTGCAAGAGCCGAATCGAAGTGATCATTGGACGCGGTGCAATTCGGAACTTTGCCAGCCTTGATGCCTGCCTGCTCGCATAGTTCCACAGACGATGGTACGGAGTAGTTATTTCCGGTCCCGATGTAGAGTAATTTCCGTGTAAGATCAATGGCCGGCGGCTGCCAAATTGCGCCCCCACTGTATCCGCCAGCGTTTCCGTAGTTATCTGGCACAATGTAAGTCTGCCAAAGCTTCTGACCAGTGTTCACATTAAGCGCGACTACGCTGCCGCGAAAAGTACAGCAGGCATATCCCGGCTGTTTGGCAAAGGCTTCTTCGTAAGAAGAGACCCCGACATAAACAACCCCCTTGGTCACAACGGGTGAACCGGTGATGATGGCCGCAGGATGACTTTCTACAAGCGTCTTCCAGATGAGTGCGCCTGTACTTCGGTTGATGGCTATTATGTATGTCCCGGCGTGCATTTCAACCTGTTGAGTGTGATCTCCAATGATTAGCATGTTGCCGTAGACTGCTGGGCTGGTGCGTGACACAGAACCACTCAGACCGTCGTAATCGGCAATCTTATGAGACCATTTCAGGGTGCCAGTGGCGCTATTCACTGCATACAGATTCCCTGCCCAGTCCGGAAAGTACACAACGCCGCCACTCACAGTAGGCGTCGCACTCACGTCTCCACCTGTTGTAAAAACCCATTTGCGGACGAGCGATTTGGCATTGCTGACGTTGATGAGCGTCTCAGCGGGCTGGTTCCAGTTATCAGACAGCCGACTTCCCGCCAAATTCCATTCTGCTGTTGATGAGGTCTGCGAGTTCATGCGGGTAGGCAAGCAGGTGATGATCAGGACTGCAAAACCTAACTTTATGCAGGGCGCTGCTTTCATTCGTACCCTCCCGAAGGCAAAGGTTAAAGGGCCTCGACGCCAGCACAGGACGGAATCGCAAATGTTTTGAGGCTGCACTCGTATAAGAAGAACGTGCATTTTCTCGAGGGATACGAGAGCGCGTAGGGTTTGCTGCATCCCGCAAAACTCTCCCATCTCGGAGAGTCGGAACTTTACCTTTCTGATCAACATTTCGTCAACCAGTCAAATGCATAAACCCAACACCGATCACACGCCGATACAAAGTATTTTGAGGTGAGTCAAAATGCTTATGTTCATTCAAAGAGGTCGCGAGCACGCTGGGCTACTCGTCCCGGATAGTTGTCATTGGATCGAGCAAGGAAGCTCGGCGTGCCGGGAAGTAACTTGCAAAGAGGACCGTTCCGGCCAATACTACGGCCGCGACAAAGAGCGTAGCCGGATTCCAGGGCCTGACTTGATAGAGGAAGGTACTGAGAATGCGGCCACAGGCGAGCGTTGCCACAACTCCGAGCACCACCCCCGCAAGAGCAAGGCGCATACCCTGTGCCAGCACAAGTCGTAGTACATCTTGACGTTGGGCTCCCAATGCCATACGCACCCCCAATTCGCGCGTGCGCATGCGGACGCTGTAGCTAACGACGCCGTACAGTCCCAGTGCTGCAAGAAGCAAGGCGAGAGCGGCAAAAATCGTAAGCAGCACAACGAGGAAGCGGCGGCCAAGAAATGACTCGTCGATGCGAAGGTTCATCGACTTTACGTCGTAGATCGGCTGGCTCGGATCCACAGCATGGACGGCTCCTTCTACCGCACTCTTCAGACTGTTCGGGTTTAGCCTGTCGCTGCGAACCATTAGTTGGGCTGCTAATTGGGGTACCTGCGCAAATGGAAGGAAGTAGAACCCCTCTCCTGTATCGGACTCGAGGGATCCAGCGCGAGCATGCTTTGCGATGCCAACGATCGTCCAGAATGGGGATTTTCCTCCGAACCCCATCTGCTTTCCAAGTGCATCTCCATTCGGCCAATACCGTTTCGCGAGGACATCATCGATGATGACAACGGGCTGTGACTTCAACCGATCTTCGTCGGTAAAAACGCGACCACGCTCTATTGGAATTCGCAGGGTCTGAAAATATCCGGGAGAGATCGCGCGAATGTTGCCATGGGGTCCAGGATCGTTCGCAACCCTTATCTGTCCAGGAATGACGAATGAAGCTGAGCCACCCTGGTTGGAGAAGGGAACTGCATCCGCAACAGCGACGGACGTAACTCCAGGGATATTTTTGAGATTTTGTTCCAAAGCAGAAAAGAAAGCTGCCTGCTTGATGTCAGTATCGTACGCGCCATCCGGCAGGGAAACGCCAGCAGAGAGGACCCCCTGAGGATCGAAGCCCGTGGAGACTTTCTCAACCGAGCGAAGGCTTCGCAACAGTAGTCCAGCTATCACAATTAGCAGCATCGCCATTGCAATCTCGCCAACGACCAGGCCGGAACGAAGCCGCTGTCGTGCCGGGCTTGTTGATTCTGAGCGTCCACCCTCCTGTAAGGCCTGAAACCAACGTACGTGAGTCATCTGCCAGGCGGGCGCTGCACCACATATCAGAACGCTAATAATTCCCGCCGCAGCAATGTACCAAAAGACCGGGCCATTCATTCGAATCGCGAGATTCTGCGTGATGCTGGGCGGAGCAATCAGCATCAATATTGGAATCGTCAATTTTGCAAACAGAACTCCAAAGGCGGCACCGAGCACAGCGAGTGCGAAACTCTCCATCAGTGCCTGTCGGATCAAATCGGATCGTTGCGCGCCAAGAGCGATCCGGACTGAAGTCTCTCGCTGTCTTCCCGACGCTCGAGCGAGTTGAAGCCCCGCGATATTCGCACATGCGATAAGCAACACCGTGCAGACGGCAAGGAGCAGAATTATCAAAGCCTTTGCCATGTCGCCCGCGGTGAACTCTACGAGTGGTAGAGCGAACATCCCCCATCCAGAGGATTTCCCAAAACTCCTATTGCCTTCCCTCAGCACATTCTGTTGAGATTTTGTGCGTAGATACGCATTGAGCTGCTGAATGGTAGCCCCGTTTTTGAGACGAGCCACAGTAAAGAGGTTTTCGTTATATCGGTAATGATCGTCATCGTGAAAGTTTAGGGGCGCGAGGCCGAGTGGGACCCAAATCTCCGCCTGGTTTGGCCAATTGAAGTCCTTACCCATAACACCAACGACTTGGTGGGACTTCCTGTCGAGTTGAATTGACTTTCCAACAATGCTCGGGTCCGAGCCAAAACGTCTGACCCATGCTCCGTAAGATAAAATTACTTCGCGATTCGCATTGGGCAGGTCCTCTTGCGCCTGAAAAACACGTCCAAGGATCGGTTTTGCCTGGAAGACATTGAACCATTGCCATGTGACATTCCCGGCGATGAGGCGCTCGGGCAGAACGCCGTTTTCGCTCAGGTTGAAACTCGACACTTGCATTGCGGCCGCCGCAGTGACGAGATCTGATGAGGCAAGGTCAGAGAAATCTGGAGCGGACATTCCGATATTCAGAAGGTTCATGTTCTGGTAACTCACGCGTCCAGTAACCAGATCTTTTGGTTTAGGCACACCCTGAGGGTTGAGAAGAACGGCATTCATTACGCTGAAAACGGCGACATTTGCGCCAATCCCCAGAGCCAGTGTCAACACGGCAATGACAACGAAGCCAGGACTCTTTCGCATCTGACGCGCAGATAGCCGCAAATCCTGAAGCAGAATGTTCATCGTTTATCTCTCAGGTAGAAAATACGAAGCATGAATTACACCTCGAGCGGAAGTCGGCTTCACCTGGCCAGTCGAGGGTCGACCTTATGGAATAGTACTGAGTTGGCGGCAGTTCAGTTCCGAGCAACTTCGTTTTTTTTGGCAGCGCATTTATTGAAATCGGTTCGGCCAGACGTGGCTGAGATCGCGGCCACAAGATTCTCTAACTTCTACTAGCTGTGGGGATTGACGCAGCGGGGAACAAAGAGCGAATGCCTATGGGCGCCTTGCGTCTACGACAAGTAAGATTAAGGAAATAGTACGATCTCTGAAATTCAATTCAGGGCAAAACTAAGACACAATTCGGTCAAGAGGAGAATGCCCATCAAAATAGCCAGTTGGAACGTCAATTCAATTCGCGCCAGGCTCGAACATGTCACATCGTGGCTGAAAGCGTGGGAGCCGGATGTGCTTTTGCTCCAGGAATTAAAGGGTCTGGAATTTCCGGCGGAAGTATTCAAGACATTGGGTTACGAAAGCGCTGCGGTTACACAAAAAGCGTATAACGGCGTTGCCACTTTGTCGCGATTTCCTATCGAGACAATCAGCACCAGCCTCGCTGGCGATGGAATGGACACGCATGCACGATTTCTCGAGACCACGATTGAAGGAGTGCGTATCGCGAATGTCTACTTACCGAACGGAAATCCAGTGGGCAGCGATAACTTCGAGTACAAACTGGCCTGGATGGACCGGCTACAAAGGCAGATGGCTTTGTGGAGGACGGATGATGTGCCGGTGCTGGTTGGCGGAGATTTTAATGTCATCCCGGAAGATATCGACTGCCACAAGCCGGCCTCGTGGATGCGTGATGCACTTTTCCAGCCTGAGCCGAGAGCACGATATAGGGCGATGCTTAATTCAGGCTATACGGATGCTTTCCGAACCCTCCATCCCGGTGAAGGAGGCCAATTCACATTTTGGGATTACTTTCGGCAGGCGTTCCAAAATAATCGGGGAATTCGTATCGACCATTTTCTGCTATCGCTAAAGCTGGCTGAACGCCTGGTGCGATGCGAGATCGACAAAGGCCCGCGAGGGAAGGAACGACCCTCGGACCATACTCCGATCATCGTGGAATTAGCCTGACGGTTCAACTCAGTTTCGCTGATCGTCAGCCATTCATTTCTACGATGTTTAGGTATCAATCCAACTTCAACGGCTGGATCGTGTACTCAAGGGCCGAAGTCACTCATCCAGCTTGAATACTTTGATCTTTACCAGCTGAGAAATCGTTAGATTTTGAAATCCACGAGCCTTCATTCTCTCGACGAATGGAGCATCGATCTTGAAGACGCTCATCTCGATTAATTCGTCTTCCGTGGGTGCAAATCCCATTGCCCGGATGGCTTGAACTTTTGCCGGAGAGACTCCAACGGCTTTCATGCTCGTGAGTTCTTCCGATCGAAGTTCCGGATATCCAGCCGCTGCCATCCCACTTACATATCCCGGATCGACCCAGAGCGCTCTTAGTCCCATTAAGTTTTCTGCGGTCATTCCCTGAACACCGGCGGACTTCATGTCCCTTACCCACGAAGTCGTTACATCAAGAAGTGCATAATCGCGCAATTGCCGTGGCGTCTGCCGATCGAAGCCCATAGCCTCCATACGTTTGGCGAATTCCGGATCCGGTGTAAACGAGAATGTACCTTGCATAGCCGCCTCATGCACCGTTCCCCTGCAGTGCATCTCCCCGGAGTCTGCCTCCATCCGAGCATCGATTGCCGCACCTTCGCGAGCTAAATCACCCGGAACAATTCCCGTCCATTTGGACCAGGGAATGTTCGAATTGTTTTCGTCGCAATGCTTATCCGTTTTACAGTTTCCGGAGTTCAGGCTAAAGGCCAACTGCTGGTCAACCTTACCGGCGCGGATGGAGCAAGTGGTCACCGACTCGGCCACTGCAGGTCCGATGGATATACCACTTAACAAGAACAAAATGAATATGAGTCGCATGAGCTCTCCAAGTGACTTGCCACCATTACTCGTCCAAAAGGCCGGACATTTTTAACCGAAGCAATTTGTCCAAATCCTTATCGTCAAAACCATGGGACTTGGCTTGGGCGACAAATTTATCGTCCACGTGGAAAATCGCGGCTCGCTCCAATTGCTCTGTTGTTGCCTGCGGAAATTGCTTTTTGAGCCAGGACGCGTATTCCGGAGTCATTCCCTGGGCCTTCAGTGAGACCAACTCTTGCACGCTCAAATTGTCAAAGCCTGAACTCTTCATTGCGGCAGCATAAGCCGGATTAATGCCGAGCGATTTCTCGGTGACCACTTCATGAAAGTCTTTTGGCCCGATACCACTTTCTTTGAGTTCTGAAACGTATTCAGGCGATACGCCGAGCGCTTTGAGCGTTATCAAGTCATGTACCGAGGCTTTGCCCAAGCCTATGCTGTTGATCGACTTGGCGAATTCGGGAGTAACGCCAAGAGATCGGAGTGCCACCAGCTCATCTAGATTATTGCTGAGGCTTAGAGGATAACCCGCATCTTTCATCGCATCGATGTAAGCTTTCCCACTCGCAAGGTCTTTCGACAATGGTGCATTGGCCGCAGCCTGCATATCCGCGAGAATGGTTTCAGCTTTCACCTGCGTCCGAACGTTCAACGCCATCCTTGCAGCCTGCACTTCCAGATTCGTCGTGAGAGGCAACACAGGAGCGAGGGCAAATTTCATTGCAATGCTGCTCTCAGGAGTAGCTTCAACGATCGCCGGAGGCTCCGGAGCCGAGGCTGCCTCTTTTTGCGTGCTGCTCTCACGTGCTTTAGCGATGTATTTTGCCTTAGGAGCAATCAAAACCTTGGCAAGTACGGAATGAGATTGCGGCAATGATTGCTGAATCGCGGCCGTTAAGTGGATTTCGATCGTGGTTGCGAGTGCATCTTTTACTTTGGGTCCCATCAGCAACGCGGCCATTACTGCGGCGCACGAGATCACTCTTACGCCACTTGTCATTCTGCTCTCCATGGCCGTACCTTCCCCCAGTACCCGACTGACTCGTCTCAACAAGGAACCTTTACTTCCAGCGAGAGCTACTGCCAGCTGATTCTGCGCAGACCTCTGCTCTTCAAGACGCAGCAATGCTCGCGCATAAAGCACAGCGTCTGCACAACTCCGGACGGCAATGTCGTCGCAACAGACCTCGCGACGTTCGCGCACGACTCGACTTACCCACCACACCGCGGGATGAAAGAAAAGGACACTCTCCACTGCAGTCTGAATCAAGTTGGTGGCATAGTCCCAACGTTTGATATGAGCCAGCTCGTGTGCAAAAATCGCCTCAAGTTCTTCGAGAGGGACTCGCATCGTGATGCTCACAGGAAGTATCACAGTCTTGCGCCATACGCCCATTGCCATCGGCGATAGCACCTCGTTCGAAACCCTGAGTGTAATTTCTCCGGCTAAAAGAAGTTTGTTGCACATATGACGAAACCCAACCTGGACCGGCCCGGAACGGCCCAACGTGCTCTCTTTCGCACGTTCTGCAAGTGGAACCAACCTCCAAGTGAGCGCACAGACAAGAGCAACACACCTAACATCCACATTCCATCCACCCACGGCAATACCTGTTCCGTTCTTGCCGTTAGCCACACCTTCTGCTCCCCGCTGACTGGGACCATGAGCGTTGGGAATTCCGATTTAAGGCTGGTCTTGAAGGCACTGGCATTTGTGAAGGAATGCGAGATCAGGACGTTCGGATTGTCTGGCGCAGTCCGCATCTCATTCGCAAAAGTGAACGCGATAGCCAACGGCATGAGTGTGAATGCGGAAAGAGCGACAAGATATCGAGTCGCCGCATGCCGCCCACGCGTCAGCCGGTCCATAATTGCGAAGGCGGTGGCGATGACAACGCCCTGCCAGCAGAAATGTAGAAGTGTCCAGCCAAGGGCGATCATATCTGCTTGTGAAAACCAACTCATCGCACTCATGTAAACTCCTCCAATTATTTCGAAATCGAAACCTGCCGATCCAGACCCTACCGGGCTGCGGTTGGCGCGAATCTCTATCGGTTGATATCTCTTTTCTTGATCAGTCGCCGGATCGCGTCCAGTTCCTGATCGCTGGCCTGTTCCATCTCAAGCGCTCTCAAGGCCAACTGACTTGCACTTCCTGAGAAGAAGCGATCGCTCAATTCACGAAGAAAGCGCCCCTCAGTGTCCTTCTGCGAAACAGCTGCCCTATAAACATGGGCTCGCTCTTTCTCGTCCCTTTCAACGAGGCCTTTCTCAGTCATGATCTGCAACAATTTCAAAACACCTGTATATACAACCGGTCTGCTTGCGTTTACCGTCTCGAAAATTTCCCGAACAGTTGCGGCACCGCTATTCCAGAGGATGCCAAGCAACTCCAATTCACCTTCGGTCGGCCTGGGTATCTCGCGATTCTTTGCCATGCGAAAAACATATACGAGGATATTCGTAGATGTCAACGAAGTTCTTCGTACTTAGGAGATTTCTCCATGGTTCGCGATGGAAACTCGTATTAATAGATTTGACTATGCCAAACTCGATCGTTCATTTCGAAATTCCTGCTGATAATTTGCAGCGTGCCAAAGAGTTCTACGAGGATACCTTGGGTGGAAGACCAGCGATCCCTGGAAAAGGTGAATTACCTCTGAGTTGAGATCAATACCGAAGATGGGTCGGGCATGCCGGTGGCCAGCCCAGTATGTTTTGTGCACTTGACATGAATCAATCGTTCGTTTAAAACAGATGTTTGAATCAAGGGTTCGGTGTCTATCTATGGCTACGATCAGAACATTTCCCCCTCCGGAAGAGACGCGCTCCAAACTGATGATTGCTGCGGCTGAGGTGTTTTCCGAAGTGGGCTATCACGGAGCAACGACTCGAGAGATATGCGCGCGTGCGGGTGCCAACATAGCCGCGGTGAATTATCACTTTGGCGACAAACTTGGCTTGTATACGGAAATGCTGAGGGGCGCCGTGCTCCAGGGTGAGTATCGTATGGCGGACCCATCGTCGTCGACGATTCCAGAGGAAGCTCTGCGAAAATTCATTGGCGGAATGTTTCGGAAAATGAGCGACGGAGATCGGCCGGCCTGGTATGTAAAAGTTATGACGCACGAGTTGGCACAGCCCACTCCTGGCTTGGCAGCTGTGGTAGAGAGCCTGATACGTCCTAATGCGCAGATTCTATGTGACATTGTCGGCAAGATCATCGATCGACCCCCACTCCATCCGCAAACGCGCATGTGCGTTCACAGCATAATCGGCCAGGTCGTTCACTACATGCATGCGCGACCAGTTATTGGTCTGCTATGGCCTGAGTGGAAATTGAGTCGGCAGTCGCAGGACGAAATTGCGAAGCACATCGCTGACTTTTCTCTGGCAGCGCTGAAGGGCATTCGGAGACGAACCGCCACAGGGGAAGCGGCGAAAGGGAGAGCAAAATGAGCAACCATGAGACGCTCGACGAGAAAGTCAACGAGCCAACTTCCGTGGCCGAAACGGATGTTCTATCGACGGAGAATGACGATGCGACGAAACGTGCCAAGCGTGTACGAATCATTCGCATTGGTCTGTTTGTTCTATTGGTAGTTACAGTGTTTTCGCTCTGGAGGATTCTTCGCGCTCCCGATATCCCGCCAAACATTGTAGCTCTGAGCGGCCGCATCGAAGGTGACGATTCGGCGATTGCGAGCAAGACCAGTGGTCGCATTCTTGAGATCAGATTTCGTGAAGGAGACCATGTTCAAAAGGGTGACGTGATTGCGTTAATGGATGACGAACAAATCCGTGCGCGAGAGAACGAAGCGCAGGCCGCGGTTCAGCAGGCGCAGGCTCGGGTCGCTGCCGCTCAGTTGCAGATAGGTGTGCTCAATCAGCAACTGTTGCAAAACCAGTTGCAGGCACTTCAGTCAAAAGAGGACGCGGCGGGTCGAGTTCAACAGGCAGAGGCGGACCTGGCTGCTGCACAATCCGATCTTGCTCAACAAGATGCGAGTCTTCAATTGGCGGAGTTCGATCGTGGAGCGTACACGCGCCTGGCAAAGTCAGGGGCAGTATCCGAACGCCAAGGTAAGGAGGCGGTCTCCAAGGCCGATGCCCAGGCGGCTGTAGTAGCTGCATCCAAGCGGCGGGTGGAAGCGGCGCGAGGAGCCGTAACGCTTGCTAAGTCGAGTCTGTCGAATCCGGCGATCCGTAATGCGCAGACGACTGCAGTCCAAGGGCAGATTCTGCAGCAAAAGGCAGAGGTAGCAAGCGCCCAGGCTCAACAGCGGCAAGCGAATGCACAATTGGTAGTGGCCGAGGCGAATCGAAGCGATTTGAACATTCGGGCACCGTTCGAAGGTTCCGTCGTGACCCGTACGGCTGAACCAGGCGAGGTGGTCGTCGCGGGTACAGCAATCGTAACCATGCTCGATCTCAGCAAAGTGTATCTGCGTGGTTTTGTTCCGGAGGGACAAATCGGAAAAGTCAAGCTAGGCCAAGCTGCGCGAGTCTATCTCGATTCCGCACCCAAGAGCCCGCTTGACGCCTACGTAAGCAGAGTTGATCCGCAGGCTACCTTCACGCCGGAGAATACTTACTTTCGGGATGATCGCGTGAAGCAGGTAGTTGGAGTGAAACTTCAACTCAAAACCGGGATCGGCTACGCCAAACCGGGAATGCCGGCCGATGGAGAAATTTTAGTCGAGGGCGATACTTGGCCGCGCCACGTCAAGCTTCAGTAATGTCAGCTAACTGTGCTGCGAAATAAATATGATTGGACTCCAAACAAGCCGCGATGCAAGCTCGACCTGGGGCAATAATGCCACGGCAATCCGCGTCGTCAATTTGGTGAAGAATTACGGGAAGATTGAAGCAGTGCGAGGTGTAACGCTCGAAATCCATCCCGGCGAAATCTTCGGATTAATAGGCCCCGATGGTGCAGGCAAGACATCGACCTTTCAGATACTCGCCGGAATCATGCCGGCGACCTCCGGAGTGGCGGAGATTTTCGGCAAACCATCACGCGAGGCGCGTTCGCATGTGGGTTATCTAACCCAGGCATTCAGTCTCTATGCCGATCTGACCGTTACGGAAAATATTCGTTACGTAGGAGACTTGCGCCGCGTTCCACCGGAAGAAATCCGTAGACGCGGCCGTCGCTATCTGGAAATGTTTGACATGGATCGCTTTAGCGATCGGCTTGCCGGACGTCTGAGCGGCGGCATGAAGCAGAAGCTCTCATTGGTAGCTGCGCTCGTAGCTCAACCGCGAGTGCTGCTCCTCGATGAGCCGACAACGGGTGTCGACCCTGTTTCCCGTCGCGAGTTTTGGGACACACTCGCACATCTCGCTGCGGATGGACTTACGATCGTTGTGGCGACCCCCTATCTCGATGAAGCAGAACGATGCCATTGCGTGGCGTTGATGCATCTTGGGCAGATTCATAGAATAGGTACTCCAAACGAATTGCGTGCTGGACTTGGCATGAAGCGTTTGGAAGTGCGCACGGTGAAGTTGGGTGAGGCGGAAGACAAGCTTACTTCTCGAGCAAATGGGAGCGGTGCGATCTGCGATGTGCAACGTTTTGGAGATCGCCTTGATGTTATGGTTCGCGATGCGGACGAGGGCGCTCGCGAAATTAAGGAAGAACTCAAAGCGATGCAGCCGCTCGATATTCGCCTTGGAGAGCCTACCCTCGAGAACACGTTTGTTGCGACGCTGCGTTCCCTGGGGCAACAAGTGCGCACTCCGCCATATCCTGGGCTGCACCCTCATCGCGACCTGAGGGAAAAGACGGCAATCGAGGCACACCGACTCACCAAGCGATTTGGTGAGTTTGTCGCTGTGAAAGGAATCGATCTTCAGATCAAATACGGTGAGATTTACGGACTACTTGGAGCGAACGGCGCTGGAAAAACGACAGCAATCAAGATGCTATGCGGTCTCGTCGAGCCATCGAGCGGCGAGATGACGCTAGCCGGGGAAAGCGGCAGCCTGCGATCCTCCGCGGTGCGTGAAGGCATCGGGTATATGTCGCAGAAGTTCTCCTTGTACGACGACCTTACGATTGAGGAGAATCTCGACTTTTTCGGCGGCGTGTATGGCGTCCCGACGAAAGAATTGTCGCAGAAAAAGAAGTGGGTGCTCTCATTCGCGGGCCTTGAAGGAAAAGGCGATTTGCTGACAAAGAGCCTTCCCGGTGGGTGGAAGCAGAGGGTCGCGTTTGGCGCGGCAATCATGCATGAACCCGGAGTGCTTTTTCTGGATGAGCCAACGTCCGGCGTGGACCCATTAGCGCGGCGCGCATTCTGGAGAATGATCAATAGTCTCGCGGACATGGGAACAGCCATTCTCGTAACAACCCACTACCTTGAAGAAGCGGAACAGTGCAATCGTCTTGGCTTTATGGTGGCCGGCGAACTCGTGGCGGAAGGTACACCAAGCGGAGTCAAGCAGCAACAAGGCGGCCACCTGCTTGAGTTCATTGTCGATAAACCGCAGGAAGCCGCTGATTTGCTTAAGCAAAAGATGGATAGATGGCGTGTGTCCCTCTTCGGCAATCGACTGCACGTGATAACAGATGACGAAGCAGAATCAGGAGTGCGCAAGGTTACGGCGGAATTGGATCTGCTCGGTATCAGGGTACAGAGCGTGCAGGAAGAAGCGTATTCGCTGGAGGACGTCTTTATCGCGGTGGTAGAGAAGGCTCGTGCCCACGGAAAGTTTGCGCAGGAGGATTAGGTGTTTCGACGTGTATTTGCTCAAGCCCGAAAAGAACTGACGCAGATTTTGCGCGATCGCCTCGCCCTGCTCCTGGCTCTGGTCTTACCTCTGTTTCTGCTGCTGTTGATGAGTAACGCGCTCTCACTGACTGTGAATGATCTGCCGCTGGTGGTGCAGGACTTTGATAGTTCGGCGGCTTCGAGGAGTTACATCGATGCATTTCGGGCTTCAGTGACTTTTCGGGTGATCTCCTGGCCAACAGATCGGAGACCTGAAGACGCGCTCAAATCAGGAGCCGCTCGCGCAATTCTTATTATTCCATCGCATTTCGCGCGCGATCTAGCACGGGCTCAAATTACAAACGTTCAGTTGCTTGTAGACGCTTCCGATGCAAACACGGCAAAGTTGGTGAATGGCTACGGCGGTCAAATTAACCGGGCATATCTCGCGCAAAACACTAGCGGCAGTCCTCCGCAGATCGTAACGCCAGAGATTCGGCTCTGGTTTAATCCGGGACGCGTTTCGAAGAAGTTCTACGCGCCCGGAATTTTCGTGCTGGGTCTTTCCATGTTTCCGCCGCTGTTGGCCTCGCTTGCAATGGCAAAAGAGAGTGATCAAAAGACAATTTTGCAGGTCTACGTATCAAGCATATCGGCGCACGAGTTTCTTCTAGGAAAGATCCTGGCGTACATGATTATCGGGCTAACGGAAGCGGCGTTGTCATTCAGCGTGTTAGTTACCGTGTTCGGTCTTCACCTTACGGGAGATCCGAGCGTTTTCATCATGGCGACGATTCTTTATGCGTTCTGCGTTGCCAGCTTTGGGACACTAATTGGTGCTGCGATACCCAGCCAGGCAGCAGCTATCCAGGCAGTGGCACTCGGCGGATTCCTTCTGGTGTTCCTCCTTTCCGGTCTCATCTATCCTTTGCGTAACGTCCCACCCGGCCTGCGCTGGATTTCGAATCTGGTGTGGGGACGATATTACATTTCGATTGTTCGAGACGCATTACTGCAGGGCGGTGGCTGGCCTGCAATGTGGTTCAACGTTTTGATGATCGCCCTGCTCGGCGGAGTGTTTTACCTGTTGGCTTGGAGAACCATGCACAGGATGCAGGTAAATGCATGAGCACGACACTTCCATTACCGAGTTTCTGGCATCGGTTGCTAGCGCTGATGAAGAAGGAATTCCACCAGATCCGTCGTGATCGCCGACTGGCGATCTCCCTCATTGTGCCACCCGCACTGCAACTGCTCCTCTTTGGATTTGCGCTCAACTCAAACGTGACCAATCTGCGGCTGGGAATCCTCGACGACAGCAAAACTCCCGAGAGCAGGGAATTAGCAGCCATTTTGACTGAAAGCAGGAGCTTTCAGTTGAGCGGATATTACTTCGATGATCGTTCTCTCGATGATGCGATCAGCCGAGGCGAACTAGACGCGGGAGTTGTCATTCCCTACGATTTTGTTCGCAACATGCATCGCGGACGTCCGATTGCGATGCAGTTCATCCTGAATGCGGTCGATGCAAATACTGCTGCCATAGGGCAGGGATACGCTGAAGGTGTAATCGGGCGTTATAACGGAGCGTTGACGGCGCGTGGCATACATCCACAGGTCAAAACGATCGCCGTCGATGTCAGCCGTAAAGGAACGATAAGCCTCATGCCCGCGTTCCTCTTTAATCCGGGGCTAGTGACCTCGTGGTTCATTGTTACGGGCACTTTTGGTACTTTACTGATTTTGAATGGGTCGCTCGTCTCTTCTTCCGCCATGGTCAAGGAACGAGAGGCAGGCACGGTGGAGCAACTGCTGATGACGCCCGCTGGGACGACTGAAATAGTTGTGGCCAAAATCGCACCGCTTTTTGTCTTGATGATCGGCATGGTTTTTCTCGCCCTCGGTCTGATCCGGTTCGTATTCGACGTTCCCATGCGAGGGAATCCATTACTGGTTTTCGGCGCTGCCTTGTTGTGCCTGTTATGCGGCATTGGGATCGGCACTTTTATCGCGACGTTTACACGTTCGGCGCAGCAGGCGATGCTTTTGAGCTTCTTTATCAATCCACCCCTGGCATCCCTTTCGGGGGCACTGGCACCGGTTGAAGCCATGCCGAAATGGCTCCAGCCCATCACATTGCTCAATCCCATTCGTCACTTTGGCGAAATTAGCCGTGGCGTAATGATCAAGGGAAGTACACTGTCGGAGTTGTGGCCCAATTTTGCAGCGTTGATCCTCTTTACACTTATTCTCATGGGATTCAGTGTCTGGAGATTTCGCAAGCAACTTGGTTGACGCACACCGCCGACCGGCCGAGTTGATTGGAACTAAATCCTCTCCTCCGGACAATCAGGGTATTGTTGAATATCGGAAGTTGCTCAGATTGAGGCCTTCATCAGAAGTTTGATTGCATAGCAATTGCATGCCTGTTCTTAAAGCCAGCCTATGGGGGGAATCAACCCTTCTTCTTCAATACCAATCTGAGAGATTACGATCGGGTGAAACATATGGCCACCTCGCGGCGTTCTGACCATCCCCCAAGCAGGGATTCAACCAGCAGACGACAGAAGATCTGGCTTTACGTATCACGCTCGCCTATGGCGTCGCTATGGAACCTGGAGGGCATTCCTCCACGAGTGATTCTCAGAAATACATGGAATTCGTTATTTTCTGACAATTTGCTGGGCCGTTCCGCAGAACTTGGCTTCTATTTTTTATTTGCCTTGTTTCCGATGCTGTTCACAGCTTGCTCCATCCTGGGGATGGCGGCTCGCTCCGCTCCTAAGATCTACGACAGCCTTCTCTTGTATCTTGCGATCGTAGTTCCTCCGGCAGCGCTGGGCACGGTTCTGCAAACGTTCAATCAAACGACCGCAGCGGCCAGCAGCGACAAGCTTACGTTTGGGTTTGTAGCCGCAATCTGGTCGGCATCCGTCGGGTTTTCCGCAATACAAGATAGTCTCAACGTGGTCTATGAAGTCAAAGAAGCGCGACCATATTGGAAGGCACGCCTCTCTGCTATCGGGGTAACGATCATCCTGTCGGTGCTCATGACGGTGATCCTGGCAACGCTGCTTGGCGGCGACCTCCTCGCACATCTCGTGCAATTAAGGACAAACAGCGAGAGCGCGGCGAGGGTGATCACGATCTTCTTGAAAGCTGCTTCATGGGCTATGGCTACGGCGCTGCTTTCGCTACTCTTTGCCGTGATTTACTATTTCGGGCCTGACGTGGAGGCAAGCCGTTGGCATTGGTTGTCTCCCGGTGCGGCCGTGGGCATTATAGGTTGGCTGCTTGCGTCTCTCGGGTTGCGACTCTACGTTCATCTCTTCGACGCATATGCGATAGCGTACGGATCGCTTGGTGCCGTCATCATTCTCTTAACCTGGTTTTACCTGAGCGGGCTAATGCTCCTGCTCGGCGGCGAAATCAACAGCGAGATTGAGGCGGCGGTAAAGGAGAAACGGCTACGAGCGGCGGGATTAATTGATTCAGGCCTGCGCGCGTATCCCGGCGAGAGTGCGCCTATCTGAGCTGACCGGCTCAACTGTTGGTAGATGTCTGATCCGATCCTCATAATAGTCACAATGATTTCGAAACGCGCCTCCTATGCCGTCAATTTCCTTCTGATGTGACGGACAACTCAGCAATATTCGGCGTCGCTGGACCTTCGAAAAGGAGGCGGACAAACTTCGCCTTAACGTTAAGAGCGGTGAACTCATCCATTCCATTGGAGGTTTCTTCTGAGTGGGCAATCTTCTCCCATCCACTACCGTCGGAAGATACCTGCACAGAGTAGGAAAAGAGTTCTCGACTTCCGCGTCTGACCTTAATCCCACTCACCGTAACGAGACTGGTTAAGTTGACCGTGAGGTTTGCCTGCGGACCAGTAGCAACCCATGCCGTAGCAGTGCTGCCATCTACTGCTGCAACGGGAGGGGAGCCAGCACTTGATGTTGTAGCCGTGATCTTACGACAGCGAGCAATGTCCGTCGTGGGCAGCAAATCCGGACGACGGGTCGGAATGATAAGTTCCCCTCCTGGGCGAACCGTTTTGAGTCCCACAGGCGTGAAGACGGGAAGCGGTTCACCAGATTTGAGAGTAAGTTTCGTTTCTCTAGAGCCGATATGTAAGGTGAAGATGCGCCCCTGCCACGCAAGATCGCGTAGAGTTATTCCGTCCAATTGTGGTGGAAGTATGGGGTCGAGGTGGATGGCGGTCGTCAACGGCCGATAGCCGGAATAGCCATAAAGGAACTCCTGCATAAATCCGCCGACACCCGTTAAGAAGTTGTAGGCGGTCATTGTCAGACTAACTGGCGCGAACTCGGAGAACTGAAGGAACGGCTGTCGAAGAAATGGCCGGTAGCTGCGAAGCGTGTAAGTAAATGCGGAGCAACCAGGGGCATCCAGCTCAGCGGCGGCAATGGCGTGAATGGCGTCGGTCATCGCGGGCCCGTTCACATCTGTGCGAGGAGCGTAATAGTTGAGGTCATTAATGCCATATGATTTAGGCATTGCAAAGTCCAGCGGATAAGTAAGCATAACGACGTCTGCTTGTTTGATTTGCTGACCGGTGTATCCTTCGTGCTCCAAATAGATTTTGCGGCTCTCATCTACAGGTATAGTCTTGACCAGTCCTGAAGCTATGTCGGCCCAAAGTGGAGGTGCTGTTTTTCCAAGAATTGTCGCTGCCTTTGCAGCAGCTTGTAACTCAAGCGCTGCTCCCACATTTGTATAGGCGTCATTATTAGTGTCTGTGGCGTATTCGTCGGGAGTTTGAACCTGGGTAATGCTGTAGCCACCGGATGTAGGTGTAACCTTGGACACCCAGAACTTGGCGACAGCTTCCAATACAGGCCATCCGCGCTCCGCAAGCCACGCCTTGTCGCCCGTCGATTCATAGTATTGCCATTGAGCCAAAGCAACATCGGACTGCAAATGAAACTGCTGTGTGCAACTCTTGTTTGGGTCGGAAGTCACTTTGCCCGTGGCATCTGTAATGGCTCCATAACATTCGTCTCCCATATCTCCCGTCATGCCGCTGGTCCAGGGATAGAATGCGCCAGCATAGCCATTATTTGTCGCATTCTTTTGAGCAGCGGGAAGGGTGTTGGAGCGATAGTCGACGAACACGCGAGCAAGATTTGGATGTTGAGCAAGCAGAGCAGGAAACATCCAGGTATCCGCATCCCAAAAAACCATTCCCGCATAGCCGTCGCTTGAGAGACCGGACGGTCCGAGACTGCCGGGGCTAGTCGCATTGATGCTGGCAAAAAGGCTAAATTCATTGGCCCTGATTGCCTGCTGCATAGTTGGATCCCCATCAACCTCAATGTCCGCATTCCATAACGATTGCCATGCAGAGCGATTCTCCATTTGGAATGCAGGCAATCCGCGATCGGCTGCTTCCTGCGATTCTCGACGCGCATCGGATTCTGGCGATGAGGAATCGCGGCCGGTTACAATGGCAACGTATTTTACAAAGGAACAGGGTTTTCCGGACTGGGCGTGAAATGTAAGCTGCTCGGCCGCGATCTCATTAGCGTTCAGCCTGTTTTTTGTGGGCGAAACGACGCACGAGCTTCGCAACGTTGCTGCTTCCGCTGCCTGGATGTTCGTTCCAATGGTCGTCGAAGTTTGATAAATGGTGTGCGTAGCGTCATCGAGACCGGACGCAACCAAACGGAGACGCCGGGCGCCGGCATTATCAAGCAGGCTGCTTATCGTGGCTGTGCCTGTCCATAAGGGCGTAAGTTCAAGTTCAACTATGGCAATGTGGCTACGTGCTCGGTCAGTCGCAACTCGATAAGTGAATCGCGATCTCTTGCCGCGCGGCGATGCCCATATCCCCGAAGTCGTCACGACTCCTGTCTTTAGGTCGAGCGTCTGGCGGTATTCCTGAACATTCGCCTCCGACGCAGAATCTGGTGAATAGGCTCCTGAAACGTCACCGAATGTAAGCGTCGACCATGTTGGTATCAAGGCGATAGCCTGTTTCTCCTCGTGGTAAAAGGTGCCGTCGGCAACCTTCGCGTAGAGTCCCGCCGCGATGGAACTCGTAATACGTTCAGTGCCGGTGGGCCAACCCACCTTTCCCAAATTTCCCAGGTATCCCATGCCTGCCGCGGGAATACGAATACCGATGTAACCATTCCCGGTGAATGCCTGTGACTCAAAACCGTTGTTGAAGTGCGCCGTCGAAAGCACCCATCCCAGGTCGTTCCGCGAGGAGTGCGCACGCGCGGCTGCAGGAGCTTGTGCGTAATCGGGAAGAGACCCCGTGAATCCTATATTGCCGAACAAGAGAATGAGGACCATCCATCGGCAGAAGACGAGAGGCTCTATCAATTTATTCATGCGACCTATTCGAGAGCGATTTTCCCGAAGGCAAGTGTACAACACCCATTTATTCAACCATCGATCCACTAAAGGTGAACAGAAAAACCCACGACGAACAAGGCCTTCCAGCTTTGGTATGGCACGCACTCGCTTATGATCGTCGTCAGGCGGTCGTCCGCAAAGCCTCTTGCTTTACCCATCGCGAGATTTCTTCAATTGGTTTTAAAGGTAGGGCTGCGAATGACCCCGGGACGACTGCGGGAGTTTGCAATGCAAGAAAAACATTATCCGGATTTATTGAACGGAAGCGAAAACTCGTCGCGTTGTAGCTCTTCGTTTGGCTGATTGTGGGCATCCAACTACGAGGAGCAAACGATGCATGCCGTTCTGCTTCATGATACAGGGATGCCGATAGGCTTCGCCACGAGGAAACAAATCGGCCAGCCCGCTGCCGATGAGGTCCTTGTTAGGGTTCATGCAACCAGTCTGAACTCACAGACTGGAAAATCCGGAGTGGAGAGGCACAATCCGATCCAACGCCCCATCGCCACAGAGGCGAATAAAGAACGTAAGGTGAGGCGATCGACCCGCGCGCACATTGGGAACTAATAAATCAAAACGACGTGCACAGAATAAAGATCACCGGATATGCGACCAAACATGAATCAAATCGAGTTCCAGGCAAATGAAGCCTTGGAAAATTCGGGAGCGATTCGTAAAGAGTTCCTCCGGGCCGAGATTAACACCGCTTGCCTGGCCTTGGACTTTGCGATAATCCAATTGCGCCTGGGCTATGTAGACGTGGCGTGGCGAGAAGTAAAGGCCGTGGAAGTTGCATGCCAGACGGTTCTGCGTTTTCTTCCGGAAGTTGATGATACGCCCGCGCGCACGAGGTTCAGGGATGATTTAGTACAGATCACGGAAGCATTGGAAGACTTGAAACAAAGGCTGAGTTAATCCTCGCCCACCCTCCCCTTACTTTTCATTCCCGATGTGCGCGAATCCTTGATCTATACGCTTTCGGACGTGGAATGCCGTTAGGCTCATCGCTTCTTAGATGACTGTTTCGATACTTCCGAGCGCGATTTAGCCAGCACTGTATTTGTCCGCCGCAAGCAGAGTCACGACTGTAATAGAATTCCTTGCATAATCGTAGCTCCATTTAAATGTGTCCTAAGTTTTTCGGTTCGTTTTTTGCGCTTGCACGAGTACAGCCATTTTCAATTCTTGTTCCGGAGTTTTTGCATGAAGCTTCACGTTCTGGCAATTCTGGTTTTATCGCCTCTGGCTCTGTGTGGACAAGCCCAGCCACCTGCCTACCTTGATTCATCGCTCCCGGCCGCAACTCGGGCGCACGATGTTGTCGGCCGCATGACCCTCGATGAAAAAGCGGCTCAGCTTGAAGATTGGGCTACAGCTATTCCTCGCCTTGGCATCCCTGACTACCAGACTTGGAGTGAGGCGCTTCATGGCGTCGCGAACTCAGGCTACGCCACAGTATTCCCTCAGGCGATCGGAATGGCTGCAACCTGGGACCCCGCAATGGTTCAGCAAATGGGCAGCATCATCTCAAACGAAGCCCGTGCGAAATTTAACCAGGCACAGCGCGAGGGGAACCATCGAATCTTTTACGGCCTCACCTTCTGGTCTCCGAACATCAACATTTTCAGAGATCCACGCTGGGGACGCGGGCAGGAAACCTACGGAGAAGATCCATTCTTAACCGGTCGGATGGGTGTCGCGTTCATTACCGGAGTACAGGGAACGGATCCAGATCATCCCGAGGCCGTAGCGACGAGCAAGCATTACGCGGTTCACAGCGGTCCGGAGTCGATGCGGCATATGTTTAACGTGGATGTAAATCCACGGGACCTGGAAGAGACGTATCTCCCTGCTTTCCGCACGACGGTGATAGATGGCCATGTAAAGTCTGTCATGTGCGCTTACAACGCGATCGACGGAATGGGCGCCTGCGCCAACACAATGCTCCTGAAGGATCACCTCCGTGATGCATGGGGATTTAAGGGTTTCGTGGTTTCCGACTGCGGGGCTATTGTGGATGTGAGCCAGGGACATAAGAATGCGCCTGATATTTTGAATGCTTCCGCAATCTCCATCAAGGCCGGGACCGATCTCTCGTGCAGCATCTGGACACCGGGGTTCAACACTTTGGCAGACGCGGTGCGAAAGGGAGTCGTGTCCGAAGACGTGCTCACCCGCGCGGCAGAACGGTTATATACGGCGCGAATTGAGCTTGGAATGTTCGACGCACCTGGAACAAATCCTTACGATAAGATTCCTTTTTCCGCGAACGCCTCGGACGAGCATCGCGCCGCAGCCCTCAAAGCTGCGGATGAGTCGATGGTGCTTTTGAAAAACGATGGTGGATTACCTCTGCCCCGAGGCCTTAAAAGCATTGCGGTGGTTGGCCCGACCGCCGACCTACTGGTGTCACTGGAAGGCAATTACAACGGGACGTCGCTGCATGCGGTAAGTCCGCTCGACGGAATTACCAAGCAGTTTTCATCCGCAACTATTCACTATGCCCAGGGCTCCACCCTGGCAGAGGGGGCGCAGGTCCCAGTTCCTCGGACGGTATTCGGGCAAGGCCTGCAAACGGAGTTTTTTGCCACTTCGGATTGGACGGGTCGTCCGGTCGCAGTAGGCGTCGATCCTGAAATTCAGCACGACTGGCGAGATGCCACTCCCGTCCCCGAAGTGCAGACGGATAACTACTCCGTTCGTTGGTCGGGAAAGATGACCGTTCCCGCGGCTGGAAAATACGGCTTTTCGATTCAGACTGTTTCGAGTTTCCCATACTCTGTGCATGAGACCTATCGATTCGTGCTGGATGGAAAAGTGCTTTCGGAAGGCGATCTGGATACGGGCAAGGGAACGCCAATAAAGGGCAACTCGCTGTCGGCTCCTCCAGTAATGTCTGGCAGCAAACCGGTGAAGATCGAGGTCGATTTCGCCGACACGAAGCCTCACGATTTTCGACTTGAATACAGTCACGCAGGGGGACCCGAAGGCGGGGGCGTCACTTTGAAGTGGCAGGCCCCTCCCCAGGTACAGCTTGCCGAGGCTGTTGATGCAGCAAAGGCATCAGATGTCGTGGTGGCGTTCGTAGGGCTGTCGCCCGAACTCGAAGGCGAAGAGATGCCCGTTAAGATTGCGGGCTTCGACGGCGGCGATCGTACCAGCATTGATCTGCCTGAGTCGCAGAGGCATTTGCTCGAAGCTGTAGCAGCTACAGGCAAGCCAGTTGTAGTGGTTTCACTCAGCGGCAGTGCACTTGCACTTACCTGGGCGAAAGAGCATGCTGCGGGTGTAATTCAAGCATGGTACCCGGGTGTGGAAGGTGGGACGGCGATTGCCCGCACGCTCGCGGGCTTGAACAATCCAGCGGGCCGCTTGCCCGTGACTTTCTACGCCGGAATGAGCGACCTGCCGGCATTCACCGATTACTCAATGAAGAACCGCACCTACCGCTATTACACCGGAAAACCTCTTTGGGGATTCGGATATGGCCTTAGCTACTCTACGTTTAAATACGGGTCGGTCAAACTATCTGCAACGTCGGTACAAGCGGGCCAGCCACTGACTGCAACCGTAACGGTGGACAACACCAGCAATGTTGCAGGCGACGAGGTAGTAGAAGCCTTCTTGAAGACGCCACAGAAAGATGGACCGATAGTCTCTCTTGTAGGCCTGCAGCGAATTCACCTTGGTGCAGGCGAGAGTCGTAACGTTTCGATTGAATTGAGTCCTCGATCATTGTCGTCGGTTACCGATGATGGGCAGCGCAGCATCCTTGCCGGGGCTTATCACCTCAGCATTGGGTCGGCACAACCATCAGAGACTTCAGCTAAATCCGAAATCAACTTTACAGTGCATGGGAGTTTGCCACAGCCAAAGTAAGGAACGCGTGACCGGACAGGTGTAGCAGCGTCGGTGGGGGAGCCATCCGAACGCCATTGCGGCTTTTACTTTGTGCTATCGCGCTTCGGTTTTCGGTGAAGTGATACTCGCCGGCCCCTTGTCCGTCGCAGCAGTTTTCACTTTCGGTACGCCATGTTCATGGCAATCCACGCACTTGACCCAATGGATGTTGTGCGAGCTGGAGCGATTCAAGTAGGTGGTATCCATCTTTCGAACGTCCAGGCTGCAATGCGACATCTCAGGATGGCAACTTACACAGGAGGCTGTCGCGTTCTCGTTGTGTCCTTCATGGCAGGAAATGCAACTCAAACCTTCATGCACTCCAATTGGGGTCCGATCGTCACCGGAGCCAACCTGGGCCCCCCAGGAACGAAGCGCTGCCTCCGTGCCAGTTTCCGGTTCGCGCGGAGCGTGACACTGATAGCAGATACCCTGCCTGTTATCCAAGCTCACTCTTACTGCGCGATCTTTCTCGTGTAGACGAGGGATCTCCAACGCGCCGGATACAAAGTGCATTCTCTCCCGCCGATCAAAGAATGCCGTCGCGTCGGATGTAACTTCCCCCGCAGCAGCAATTCGTGATTTAGGCTTTGTCGCCAATTTGCCTTCGCGATGCACCCAGTGGCAACTTTGGCAGGGCATCACAGGTTCATTCGCCAGTTCTGTACGCATCAAGTGCCACGGGCCCTGCATTTTTATCGGTTCGACAAGATCGCGAATTGAGCCGTTGAAGTGCATGCCGTGACAGCGTAGGCAGTCGTCCATCAGGGGACGTGTTGAGTTGTGAGTGGGATCGACAAAAATTTGGGTATACGTCGCGCTGTGAGGACCAGCGTGCCAGGTTGCGTATTCCTGCTGATGGCATTTCTGGCAATTCTCCATCATCTCCAACACGTCACCGTCTCGGAGTCGAATAGCCTCCGGTAAATTGCCGCTTAGATGGACCCGGATGTGACGAAGTTTTGTAGAAAGGCTTGCCTTGTGACACTCCATGCAGCCGACGTTGCGATGATGAGAAGTGTGGACAGCGCTCACATAGCTGGCCATCTCATGACAGCTCGCGCAGCCATCACCATGCTGGGAAGTGTAGTAGCGTGACGCACCAAAAGTGCCTGCGAAAACAAGAACAGCGATGGAGCAGAGCGCCAGAACGGTAAGGTGCAGCAGGCGTTTCACGATCTGAATCCCGTGCCTTTCCACTGCAGTACCAGCGCCTCTGAAGCGAAATAGGCGATGGCCATTATAGTCAAAACCGGATTGAATCCTCCGTTGGTCACGTGCACACTTGAATCGATCACAAACACGTTGTCGACGTCGTGAATCTGGCAGTTTTTGTTGACTACTGAACCTCGGGCATCGTTACCCATGCGGCAGGTGCCGGCCTGGTGCTGGCCAGCCGCGATGCGGTCGGGCCTTCCATTGGCGAGGGAGGTTTGAACGGCTCCTGCCTCTTTTAGCCATGCTTCGGCGCGGTTCGCCTGCAGTTCTCCAATCTCAAAAGTGTGAGGATGCGAATTCCCTTCGAAACGTGCAACGGGCATTCCCCACTTGTCCTTTACCCCCGGATCGACCGTTACACGTCCGCCTTCGGTGGGAATCTGCTGTGTGGGTCCCATAATCACGACGGAGCGCTTGAAATAATCGCGCATGGCTCGCTTGTGCGCTGCACCCCAGCTCGGCGTGTTCTTCGGCAGCCTGTCGAGCATATGAATCGGCAGTCGTATGAACTCATTTGCCAGCATGCCTCCGCCGCATATACCAGGCGTCCCGTGGTTGTAATCCGTTATGGCGATACTCGCGCCCGGACCGACATCGTCGTACGTGTCGAAATCAAAGTACCCGACAGCACCCGTATATTGGTGGCCCTGTAGATGTCGGCCAACCTGGTCGTAGCGATTCCCAAGACCGTTGGGAAAAAGCCGGCTTGTCGAATTCAATAGCAGACGAGCCGATTCGATAGCGCAAGCTGATACAACTACGACGTCAGAAAGCTGCTCCTGCAACTCTCCATTCTCATTGAAATAGGTAACACCGCGAGCCCGTCCCCGATCGTCTGTCAGAATCTCTTTAACCATGCACTCGGTGCGCAATTCGCAATTTCCGGTAGCCACAGCGGTCGGAATAACAGTATTCTGCGAACCATTCTTGGCGTCGACTTCGCAAGCAAACCCCACGCACCAGCGACAGCGCATACAAGGTCCCCGCCCGTTGTAGGGAATGCTGTTTCGCGCCATAGGAATATGAAATGGATGCAATCCAAGGCGCCGGGCCGCGGGTTCGAGAATTTCAAATTCTCGATTCGGAGGTAGGGGCGGCATCGGAAGGTCACGTCGTCTTGGCCCTTTAAAGGGTGTACCGGAGTAGTCTCCCGACACACCGATTTCATATTCCGCTTTATCGTAAAAGGGCTCCAGGTCATCGTAGGAGATCGGCCAGTCTTCAAGAGAGCTACCGGACGGAACACCGTAGGTCGAACGCATTCGGAAGTCCTGGGGCATGTACCGCCAGGCTTGTGCTCCGTAGCTGAGCGTACCCCCGCCAACACAGGCGGCATTATTTTGATAGGCGCCTTCGCTTGGATAGGCCGTGTGAGAATGCCCCTCTGCGTCGATCCAAACGCGTGGATTCCCCTCGTCCTCAGGCCCAAAAGCGTTGCCCAGGACCGTCGTACGCTGATTGCGCAAATCGTCCTTACGACAATCATTGGCGGTGTACCATTTGCCACGTTCCAAAAGAACGACCGTTAGACCCGCGATTGCCAACTCCTTCGCAACGATGCCACCTGCCGCACCGGCACCCACCACAACGGCGTTCACACGTTTCACGACCGTTCACCTTTAATCGTGATGATTGGTACGCGACCGCGAAGGGGCGGTTCTGCCAGACCAAGCATGCGCCAGCTCACCGCATCGCGATTTCCCCCGTGACGTGGTGCCCCGTAATAGCCCTCCAGTGTATGTTTGCGAACCATTTCAAAGAAGTCGGGATCGGTACTTTCAATGGTGCTGACGATTCTGAGCTGTCGTTGCGAATCAAGCAAAGCGAATCGACGACCAAATTCCTTCCGGCTTAACTGGTCACCCAGCCTTAGGCCTTCGAGGTATTTGTCCTGATGTCTTGCGTAATGGTGTGTCAGTTGCCTATCGATGTAGACCAGTACGCCCGCCTGAGAAGCGCTGGGATAATCGTCCGCTGGAATAATCTGATCGCAGATTCCCGCAAGCGAAAGGGCGTTTTCATCGTTTAGAAACTCCCAACCGCTCCGCGAGCGCGACTTGCAGCCGAAGGTGATAGCGCCACTCGCCATTGCACATACGGAAAGGAATTGTCGTCGGGTTAAAGCGCAGACCGTCATAAAGAGTCGCCGGAAAAAGATATTCTCCAAAATCGTCAACGCCATTGACGATCTGGCATGAGAAGCCTATGTAGAACAATTGCCGTAAATCATCGGCTCCACTACACGAATCGTCTGTGACGCGAGTCACGCCTAGCCTGCTCTAAAATCGTATCCAAGTTCGACATCGTAAGCGACCGCCTACTAAAAGAAGACGGACTTGCGCAGAAGACTCAGGAATCAGCAATATGTGCCCAGGGGTTTGATGACGGAGCATTCTTCGCCTTCTTATGAGATTCTCAAGACGGCACTTCAATTCTTCCTGAATAGCGCCTTATCAATTTGCAGTCATGGGAGTGCGGTGAAAACCGGGAGTCCGAAAGACGGGAGCACGTCATCTAATCTGTTGAAAGACATCTGAGGTCGACATGGAAAATATGGATTCAAAATTAGCGGGTTTGTCGCTGATCGGAGACAAGTCGGTCCAGGACCGAGGAGCGGGATTCTACGGCGTTAACCCGGCTGACGGATCGCTTCTGGAATCGCAATTCTTCTCCGCCACAAATGACGACATCGAGCTGTCCGTCTCCCTGGCGAAGGATGCGTTCCCGTTTTTTGCCGGCCGGCCGGGTAAAGCGCGCGCCAGGTTACTACGAGCAATTGCCGAGAACCTTGCAGCCGGCGGCGTGCCGATCATTGACCGTGCCCATCTCGAAACCGGACTCCCATTGCCTCGTCTCCAGGGAGAGCTTGGTCGCACAGTCGGGCAGCTAAAAATGTTTGCGGAAGTTTTGGAAGAAGGGTCTTGGGTGGATGCGCGGATCGATGAAGCGGACTTGGCCCGCAAACCGGCGCCTCGCGCGGACATTCGATCTATGCTGCGGCCGATAGGGCCCGTCGCCGTATTTGGTGCGAGCAATTTTCCATTGGCATTTTCTGTCGCGGGAGGAGACACAGCATCCGCATTGGCAGCCGGAAACCCGGTCATCGTAAAGGCGCATCCTGCTCATCCGGGAACAAGTGAACTTGTCGGTAAACTGGTTCAAAAGGCAGTGAAAGAAGGTGGCCTTCCGCCCGGCGTTTTCTCTTTGCTTTTTGACGCGTCCATCGATGTGGGCGTCGCGCTCGTGAAGCATCCGGGAGTCAAAGCGGTCGCCTTCACGGGCTCTGCTACCGGAGGGCAAGCGCTCATGCGCCTCGCAGCCGAACGGCCGGAACCGATCCCTTGTTACGCGGAGATGGGTAGCACGAATCCAATGTTCATACTTCCGGGCGCGATGCGGGAACGTGGTGCAACTCTCGTGCAGGGATTGTTGGGATCTTTCACCATGGGGTCGGGGCAATTCTGCACCAAGCCAGGCTTAGTGTTTATTCCAAAGCAAGAGGTCGCGGAGTTCGTTCAAGATCTTCAGAGTTCAGTCAGTGCTCTCGGACCTTACGGTATGTTGACTCAGGCAATCGCGACAAAGTACACGAGCTCCGTCAGGAAGAGAACGGATGAGGGTTCTGTACAGGTAGTCTTCGGCGCAAAATCAATCCTTGAAGAAAACTGCGCGGCTGGATCGGCAACGGTGTTCGAAATCTCGTTGGACGAGTTTCTCTCGATCCGGAATTGGAAGAAGAGGTATTTGGACCGACAACTTTGCTGGTTCATTATGGAGCAAAGGAGGCGATTCTCGCGGTGGCAGAAAGGCTTCACGGTCATTTAACAGCGACGATTCATGGAACGGATGAGGATTTGGCGAATGCTGATGATCTGATACGCATTCTGGAGACAAAGGTGGGCCGTATTCTTTTTAATGGATATCCCACTGGAGTTGAGGTATGTCATGCGATGGTGCATGGCGGCCCGTATCCCGCCACTTCAGATGGCCGCTCCACCTCGGTTGGATCGCGCGCCATCCTTCGATTCGTGCGGCCAATTTGTTACCAGGATTGCCCTGACACATCGCTTCCGGCGGAATTGCAGAAAGGAAACCCGCTAGGCGTAATGCGAATGCTAAACGGAAAGCTCACTCGCGACGCTCAATCCTGATTGTTCGGCCAGTCACAAACTCCAAACACAAAAGGGTTTAGGCCACGCAGTTCTCCAAGGTGCCTATGTCCAAAATCTGAATACGAATGATGTCTCCGCTCGCCAGGCTAAAGTCGTCTCCCGGAACGACCCCGGTTCCAGTCATCAAGAACACACCTTGGGGAAAACTGTTGTCTCGGAAGAGATACTTCACTAGATCCACGGGGTCTCGCTTAAGCTCCGTGAGTTTTGTGTTTCCCGAGAAGACATTCCGGCCATCGCGAAGAATGTCGATCCTAATGTCGGTTTCCTTACTCAGAGGTTCGTTTGAAACAAGGATGCAGGGACCAAGAGCGCAACTACCGTCGTACACTTTCGCCTGGGGTAGGTAGAGCGGGTTTTCGCCTTCAATATCCCGAGAGCTCATATCGTTGCCGACCGTATAGCCGACAATCGTTCCCGCCGGGTTAACGAAGAGAGTCAGCTCCGGTTCGGGCACAGACCACTTTGCGTCGGACCGTATGCGCACAGCTCCTTTATGGCCCACAACCCTGCGACCCGTTGCCTTAAAAAACAGCTCGGGCCTTGCCGCCGAATACACCCTGTCGTAGAAATTGCCTCCGCCAGAATCTTTGCTCTCCTCCATGCGTGCATCGCGGCTTCGATAGTAAGTCACGCCGGCAGCCCACACTTCCTGGTTTACGACCGGCGCGAGAATTACCGTGGCGTCGAACGTTTCCGGAATGTTCTGACGAATTGATTCGTGCAGACGTTGGTTGAGGTCGGAATCGCAAATAAGTTCATCCCAGTTTTCCGATGCGATCGGATAATACATGCCGTCTCGCTCGACATAAGCACCGTTTTGTGTGCGATACAGCTTCATCACATTCGTCACCTTCGCAAGGTCAGTTCAACCAATCAAACAACTTCGCAATAACTTGAAAGCAAAGTGATCATAAGTGATTGGCACCGCGGCCGGAGGGCAAATATTCGGATTTCTTTTGCAAGGAAGCTCAGTAGGGCAAATTCACTGTCATGTCAGTTCGTCATCGCTGCCAACGCACCGAGATCCGAGTCTTGGCGCTTTAGCGATGGATAGGCGGTCGGCCAGTCGACATACCGGCTTACCACTTTCTTTCTCTCTTCACTCCGTGCGGATAGCCTTAATGGGGTCAATCGAGGCGGCTCGCCATGCCGGATAAATGCAAGCCAAAGCAGTGATCGCCAGCAGGACCATGGATACAGAGATCAGCATCACGGGATCACGTACGGTACCGTGAGCAGAAGTTACGAGCAACTTTCCCAGTACGAGGCTTAACACGATTCCCGTTACCGCCCCCACAGCCACGGTCGCGAGAGATGTCTCAAGCACCATGCGTACTACTCCGAAGCGGTTTGCACCAAGAGCCATTCGCACGCCAAATTCGCGTGTCCGTTGCGACACAGTATAAGAGACGACGCTGTAAATTCCTGCGCCGGATAGGAAAAGCGCGAGCACCGCAAACAGCGCAAAAAGAGAAGCCAGGAAACGCTCTCGTCCCCACGCCTGTGTCTCCAGAAGCCAATTGAGATCATGTTGCTGCTGGACAAAAAGCTCAGAATTTACTTCATGTAGCCTCGTTCCTACGGAATGCATAACGGCGGCGGTGTCTCCCTTTGCACGCACCAGCAAGAAGGGATTCGGTGGAATAATCATGGACTGCGGGACGTAAAGAGCAGGCTGCACCGGTCGATCGAGTCCGTCGTTCCTGGCATCATCCACAACTCCTATAATCTCCAGCCAACCATCAGGGCTTTTGGCAGATGCGAGTTCGGGATTGTCGAGCTTTAAACCAGGGCTTTTCACGGAAGTTCCAAGAATATTCCCATCCGGCATGTAGTGACGGACGAACGTGCGATTCACCAGGGCCACGTGTGCGGCTCTCGCATCTTCTTCCTGCGTGAAGAAACGCCCAGACAGAAGAGGTATTCGGAGAGTTGAAAACTCGTTGAAGCTGACAAGTCCAATGTCTGCTTGTGCGTCGGTAAGACCAGGCTTGCTGGCCAGTTCAATTTTGGTGCGATAGCCACTGAACGGCGGCGTCCATGTTGTGGATATACTTGCGCTCGACACTCCCGGAGTGGATTCTGCTGCCTGGCGAACTGCCTCCGCCCTCAGCTTCATTTCATCCCAATTGAGTTTTGGACCCTTTGGAAAGGCGACGCTCATGAAGAAAAGATGATCCGGCTCAAAGCCAAGCGGCGTGTGAGATAGGTCAAGGAAGGCCCTGACTGC
Source organism: uncultured Acidobacteriaceae bacterium (assembly GCA_963816335.1). Classification (GTDB taxonomy): domain Bacteria; phylum Acidobacteriota; class Terriglobia; order Terriglobales; family Acidobacteriaceae; genus JANXZS01. Next base: position 179,145 of record CAWFKA010000011.1, read on the forward strand.
AGCGCCCGCTCCGGCGAGCATTAACATTGTGAGGGCAACTTGTCCTGAAATCAGAATGCGGTGTGTGCGACGTGCGTGACTTTGATTGGCGAGGCGTCCGCTCGTTCCCTGCATAACCGCCCCGACGTCAGGTCGAGAAAGCTGCCATGCTGGAGAGACTCCAAAAACAATTCCAGTGAAGATCGCAATACAAACTGCGAACAACAGTACGGTTCCATTTACCTGGATAGCGGCTTCGTGGGGAAAGGAATCCTGCGGAAGATTTGCTGCAAGGATTGCGACCCCCCTGTAGGCGATCAGGATTCCAGCCGCCGCGCCAAGGAACGAAAGCAAAACGGATTCGGTGAGGAGTTGTCTCACGATTCGCGACCTGGTGGCTCCAATCGATGAGCGCACCGCGAACTCGTGTTGGCGGACGGTCCCGCGGGCCAACATCAGAATAGAAACGTTGGCACATCCAATCAGCAACAACAGCAGGACAGCGGCAAAGAGAACCAGCAAGGGTCCTTTGAATCCACGAAGAACTTCCTCATTCAGTGTTTTGATCGTGACCTTTGTGTCCTGCGGGAAATTCGTAGGGTCCTGTTTGGCGAACGAATTTACCAACGGCTGCAGTTCAGCGGCGGCCGCCGCATGAGATACCCCTGGCTTCAACTTGATAAACGCCGATAAATAGTAGTGAGGATCCGGTTTGAAATTAGCCGGTATGTAAGCGTCGGAGTCACCCCACGTAAAGCGGGGAGAAGCCACTCCAATCACTGTATAAGGCGTGTGATCCAACTCGATAGTTTTGCCAAGAATGTCGAGACGCCCCCCGTATTGCTTCTTCCAGAAAAGATAACTAAGGACGGCTACCGGGCTAGCGTTGCCTCCCGGAACGTCGGCTGAGGTGAACTGGCGTCCCAGTGCCGGTGGAACGCCCATGTAGGTGAATAGATTCGGACTGTAGAAACCAGCGGCAACCACAACCGGGATTGAATCTCCCGTGAGAGCCTCCCTGCGATCGTCCTGCAAAAAAACTTCATCGACAGACTTAAGCTGTAACAAGTCCTTGTACTGAGCCGCGGTCACATTCAGCAACATCTCTCGGCCGGTGGTCTTCTGCTTCAGCTCTACGTGGATCATTCGATCGGCGTCTTTGTAGGGATAAGGATCGAGCAGAACCGCGCGCACCACGCTAAACACGGCGACACTGGCGCCGATGCCCAACGCGAGCGATCCAATGACCACGGCGGCAAATCCGGGAGACTTTTTCAACTGCCTGAGTCCGAAATAGATGTCTCTGACCAAGTTGGAGCAGAAGTCCAGAACGCTGGATCCTTGAGGTTCACTCATCGTATGACTCCATTGAGACAGACTAGAACCTGCCCGATACGGGGCGCGAGTCTCGAAAGCAAAGCAATCTGTGACAGTACAAGCAAACGGGACTCCAAAGCCAGAACTGCTCTATTTGCTTCCATCCAATGGCTTCAAGACAGATACGACACCTCCTGCATGTTCGTTCCCAGGACTGTCCGTCCAGAACCGGACACCTCCCAACTGTGGTCGAGGGATCGCAATTCGTTGATCCCCGCCACCATTTTGCTGTGTCTTTTGGGTGCTTCGGCGGGTGCACATTGGCTGCTGTTACTTCCTGATTCGCTTACATTTACCTTGCCTAAGGCAAATCAGCAATAGATAATTCTGTCCCGGTCTATACAAATTCCCCTAGGCAACTTCGACCCGAATGGGCTCACGGGCTTGAAAGATAAGGCTCCCGACGCATGTGTGGTATTGTCGCCTTCTTCTCCAAACGCAATCCGATTAACGAGTCAGAACTAAATCGAGCAACGACCTCCCTCTACCACCGCGGGCCAGACGGCCAGCGTCAATGGATATCGCCGGACCGCCGAGTAGCTCTCGGTCACACGCGACTGAGCATTATCGACCTTTCGACGGGCGACCAGCCGATTGCCAGTGAGGATGAGTGTCTCAGGATCGTGGTCAATGGTGAGTTTTATGGCTATGAGGCCATACGGCGCGAACTGAAACAAAGAGGCCATCACCTATCCACTCGGTCGGACAGCGAAATTGCGCTGCATTTATATGAGGACTACGGGACCCAGTGTCTGCAGCGATTGCGGGGCGAATTCGCGTTTGTAATTTGGGACGAGAGGCACCGGCGAATTTTCGCGGCGCGGGATCGTTTTGGAATCAAGCCGCTCTTCTACGCCTTCCATAACGAAACCCTCTACCTTGCATCGGAGGTAAAGGCGCTTTTTGCTGCCGGTGTGCCGGCTCAGTGGGATGCGGATTCGGTCTATCACTCTGCGGAATTCGGGAGCCACCAGGTCAGAACGCTTTTTCAGGGGATTCAACAAATACCCCCGGGACACTATCTGGTAGCAACTGACGAGCACATTCAGCTAAATAAATATTGGGATTTTGACTATCCCACGGTCGCGAACGCACCGACAAAAATGTCAGATGCCGATTATGCTGCGGAGTTTCGCCACGAGTTTGAGGAAGCGGTTCGTATCCGCCTGCGGGCAGACGTGCCTGTCGGAGTCTACCTCAGCGGGGGTTTGGACTCTTGCGCCGTGCTCGGGTTGGCCGCGAGACACCACCCTGACCCTATACATGCATTTACGTTGACTTTTGAAGATGCTGAGTACGATGAAGGAGCGATCGCCAAGGAGATGGCGGCGAAAGTTGGCGCGGAGTTTCACACCATCCCGATAGGTCAAAATGACCTCGCAGACAATTTTCCGGCCGCGATCGCGCAGGCAGAGACCTTCTGCGTGAATGCGCACGGCGTCGCGAAATATTTGCTGAGCAGAGCAGTGCGCGACGCGGGTTACAAGGTTGTACTCACCGGCGAGGGATCGGACGAGATTCTCGGCGGCTACGCGCATTTTCGTCGCGACGTGCTGCTCTACAACCGGGAAGGTCAGGATCCGTCCGTACTCGCGGAACTTCTCGACGCACTCTCCGACTCGAATCCTGTCTCCCGCGGCCTGTTGCTGCCCGACGGCGATGCGGGGAACCTGTGTAATGTGCAGCGCCAGCTTGGCTATATTCCGTCCTGGATCGAAACGTTTTCGACGCGCGCGGTAAAGATGCGAGCATTGTGGTCGCCAGAATTTCTCCAAAGCCACGGAGAGCGCGACCCCTATCACGGCTTGCTAGCGGACCTGGATATCCGTGGGCAACTGGCTGACCGCGATCCCGTGAATCAATCGCTCTACCTGTGGGGAAAAACCGTTCTTCCCGGATACATTCTGACAATGCTGGGTGACCGTATGGAGATGGCTCATTCCATCGAAGGGCGAGTTCCATTCCTGGATCATCGTGTGGTTGAACTTATTAGGTCGCAACCCGTAAACATGAAAATTCGTGGGATGACGGAGAAGTTTGTATTGCGAGAAGCAGTTCGCGACGTGATTAGTGAGACCGTCTACAAAAGGCAGAAGCATCCCTTCCTGAGCCCGCCGGCCACTTTAAATCCTGACCAGCGGTTCAGCACATACGTTCAGGACACCCTCCGGGGTCCCCTGCTCGACTCCAGTCCATTCTTCGATCATGCGAAGGTAATCGGGCTGCTGGATGAACTCCCCTCCATGGAAGTAGGGTCGCGTGTGGCCAACGACCAAATCCTCATGCAGCTACTCAGCTTCTGCGTTCTCCAGGAAAAATTCGGGCTCTCAGTTTAGAAGGGCGTCTTTTGAAGGGATGAAGTTGTCAGCGTCATCCCTTCTATCTGTGCGGCAACCAGAGATTCGCCCGTCTACGTGGTGACGGACCAATCGTCAACAAAGGAGATGTTGGTTGGATTGTCATCCACCTCAAACTTTCGGAACGTGAAGGCCCAAGTCTCTAATTCGAGAGTGTTCAAGTTTCCAGCCGCGAGGAGCAGGGTTCCATCCTGGCCTCGCGTGAACCGCTCAATTTCTACAATGCTTGCGTCGGTAAGCCTGACCGTCTGGTTCGTATACAGTTGTCCCGCCGGGTTCGTTTTGGTGAACTCAATGGTTACGTCTTTGAGATTTTCATTCGTAGAACAGGCAATGAGCCCTTGCGGCGACGACGCTCCCCATTCTTTCGTGATGACCACCGGTCGATAAACCCTTTTGCCGGTCGACAGTCCCGAACTCGAGTCGTGAGGCGCAACAAGGCCCATCTGAAAGGCTAAAATCGGGATTGAGTCTTTGCGCTTATTTTGTGTCGTCTCGCCATGAAATTGCCCTTGCTTCTGGCCATTCACAGACATAAAAGCTTGTATCGGCATCGTTAGTCCTTTCTTCGCGCGCACGTTAGTGGAGAAACCTAGCCCTGTTACCCCAGAAAGCCAGTTCCGCTTCAATCCATACTTCTCGGCCCTCCTGTTTTTCGGACTGTAGATTAAACCTATTTTTTCGCGCTAGATACAATTGAAAGGCCCTGCTTTGCCCGCTTCGCGTGGAGCCAATTCTCCGAAATTACGGGTGGTTGTCCTGATCGGGCCTCTCAGTGTGAGGACACTGACTATGGGCACCTGAAAGGGTGCTACCCACGTGATCTCCAATTTCGCGACAAACGACAAACTGTTGGATATCTCTAATCCAATCAAACTGTTGGGATGAAAGATGCATCTCTTGATCTAGAGAAACCGTTAGAATTCTATTCGGAACATCCGGTGTCCATGCGGGACCGTTCCGAGCGGGCTAGTCGAAAGCTGTTTTTGTTGATTGCGAAGAGTCGTTTGCAAAAGGCAGCATTGCTGTTCACGCTGGGACATTATTCTTTACGGCGGGTTGATATCATCCGCGCGAACCTCGGGAGATTATTTTGTCGAGCAGCCCTAATGCACAAGCTTCCCAATTACCACGGCGGACCCCCTTGGCTGCAAAACTACCGGGTAGCGCCTCGGATCCATTCTGGTATAAGGACGCGATCATCTATGAGTTGCACGTTCGCGCCTTCTTCGACAGCAACAATGACGGGATCGGCGACTTCCCAGGGTTGATGCAGAAGCTTGATTATTTGCAGGACCTCGGCGTCACCTGTATTTGGCTTCTTCCATTCTTCCCCTCGCCTCTTCGCGATGACGGCTACGACATCGCGGACTATATGAGTGTCCATCCGACCTACGGTACGGTCGAGGACTTCAAAGCGTTTCTCGACGCTGCCCATGAGCGTGGACTACAGGTGATGATTGAGCTGGTTGTGAACCATACTTCCGATCAGCACCCATGGTTTCAAGCGGCTCGTCTTGCAGCCCCCGGCTCTCCTGAGCGCGAATTTTACGTTTGGAGTGACACGGACCAGAAGTACAAAGACGCACGAATAATCTTCACCGATACCGAAAAATCCAATTGGACATGGGATCCGGTCGCGAATGCTTACTATTGGCACCGTTTCTTCTCTCATCAACCCGATCTCAACTATGACAATCCGCAGGTTGTTGAAGAAGTTTTGAAGGTAATGCGCTATTGGCTCGACATGGGTGTGGATGGCCTCCGAACAGATGCCATTCCTTACCTGGTTGAACGCGACGGAACCAACTGCGAGAACCTGCCGGAAACGCATGTCATCATCAAGCGCATCCGCGCTGAAATCGACAATCATTACTCCGGCCGAGTCCTGCTTGCGGAAGCGAACCAGTGGCCCAGCGATGTCCTCCCATACTTTGGCAACGGCGACGAGTGCCACATGGCCTTTCATTTCCCGCTGATGCCGCGCATCTACATGGCGCTTCGACAGGAAGACAGGCTCCCAATAACGGACATCATGGCTCAAACTCCGGCCATCCCTTCAAATTGTCAATGGGCCTTATTCCTGCGCAATCATGACGAATTGACACTGGAAATGGTCACCGCCGACGAGCGTGATTACATGTACCTCGCTTACAGCGCAGATCCCAGGATGCGAATCAATATCGGAATTCGCCGTCGGTTAGCGCCGCTCGTCGATAACAATCGTCGTCGGATCGAGCTTCTGAACAGCCTCCTCTTCTCGTTTCCAGGAACGCCCATTCTCTACTACGGGGATGAAATTGGGATGGGAGACAACATTTACCTGGGCGACCGCAATGGCGTCCGCACGCCCATGCAATGGAGCGCAGATCGAAATGCGGGATTCTCACGCACCAACCCCGCACGGCTTTACAGTCCGGTCGTCATGGATCCCATCTGGGGTTATGAGGCAGTGAACGTGGAAGCGCAACAGGGCGATCCATCCTCACTTTTGAGCTGGATGAGAAACATGATCGCGCTCCGAAAGATCTTCCATGTCTTCGGACGTGGAACTCTTACCTTTCTGAGTCCCGCAAATAGAAAGATCCTTGCATATGTCCGCGAACTCGACGGGGAAAAGATTCTTTGCGTTGCAAACCTCTCGCGATTTGCACAGCCTTTTCAATTGAACCTTGAAGATTTTCACGGGATGGTTCCCGTGGAAATGCTCGGCTACGTGCAGTTTCCTCCGATAGGAAAGCAGCCATACCCCCTCACGCTCGGCCCTTACAGCTTCTTATGGTTTGAACTTCAGCAGGGACCGGAGGACTTTCAGTCGGTCACCGCTCCCGCCCTTGACGACGGGCTCGAAGTCGACAGATCGATGGTGTGGCGCTCGATGTTCTCCGGAAAGAATTTGGAGAAGCTTGAAGAAGAAGTGCTCGGCGACTACTTGATTCGCCAGAAATGGTTTGGGAAAAAGGCCGCCGACCTCAAGCGGATTTCACTCCAGGACTGGGGAGACGCACCATTACCCTATGATGGCTGCGCCTTTGTAGTGTTTCAAGTCGAACTCGTTGGCGGACGGAAAGAAAAATATTTCATTCTGCTAAGTGTTTTGTGGGGTGATGATGCAGAAAACACCCTTCAAAAATACCCCAACACAGTCATTGCGCCGGTCCATTCACTGCAAGGGAAGGGCCTGCTTGTTGACGGAGTAAGTTCAGACAGCGCCGCTGAATTGTTGCTGAAAGTGATACGAGAAAGTGGGGAAGTACTCTCTCAAAACGGCTTGATCAGCGGCCAAGCTTCGAAGAAATTGCCTGACCTGGTCAAGGATGGAAGCCTGGCTGTCGGCCATCCCTCCGCGGAACAGAGGATGTCATCCATTACTTATGGAGACCTTCTCATTCTCAAACTTATCCACCGCCAACAGAGTGGACCTAATCCGAACTTCGAAGTATCGAAATATCTTTCGGAGTCTACAAGCTTCAGAAACGTTCCACCTTTCGGTGGCCATATTGAATATCGAGCCGGCGAGGGGCCGGCCTGCACACTTGCGATACTTCAGGGCGTCGTCCCCAACGAAGGGGACGGCTGGCAATGGACGATGGAAGAGTTGGATCGCTACTACGAACGATGCGCCTCCGCGGAAATCCCGCCGAGCCGAATGCCGGTGACGAATTCCAAGCTGAAATCCGGTTCGCTTGAATCCATTCCGGATATTGCGCGCGAGCATGCCGGACTCTACCTTGATGCCGCGAATAAGATTGGCCAGCGAACGGCAGAGATGCATATCGCGCTGGCTCAGCCATCATCGGACCCGGCCTTTACGCCTGAAGAGTTATCTCACGCCGACTTGGAGGCGCTGCGCAGCGACTTGTCTCGCCATGCATCGGAAGCCTTTCAGGCTCTAAGAGAAAACATCACCAAAGTTCCTGACGATCTGGCGGATTCGGCAGCCCTCGTTTTAAGCAGGCGTGGCGCGGTAGTTGAGAGATTCCTTCATCTGTCCGTAGGGGAATTTCATGCTCTCCGAACCCGGATTCACGGGGATTTTCATTTAGGTCAACTCCTGCGATCCAAAGAAGACTTTTACATCATCGATTTTGAAGGGGAGACGGAACTCCCTCTCGAGGAACGACGTGCGAAGCAGTCTCCGTTGAAAGACGTCGCCAGCATGATGCGCTCTTTTAGCTATGCTGCCTACGCTGCCTTGATGAGGTACGTATCCAGACGACCGGAGCATTTCGAGCGCCTCGCCCCCTGGGCTAAGTTGTGGGAACTGTCAGTCTGTACAGAGTTTCTGCGGGCCTACAGAGAACAGATGAGTCAGAAGTCTATCGTCCCCATTGAATCAAAGTCCTTCGAGACGTTGCTTGAGGCTTACGTGTTGGACAAAGCATTGCGCGAGCTGATGTACGAAATAAGTGACCGGCCAACTTGGGTGCACATTCCGCTCGCAGGGATTCTCTCTTTACTCGGACATGACTGAAGGAGGTCTATGATCGGTTCTTGCCTTATCGGTGCATGAATTTCCCATTCGTTGTGAGTTGCCGAAGCTGAAACTGGGTGTTGCAGCTAACTCTATTTACGAAAATCGAGTGAGAAGTATGCCGAGACTTGAAGCACAGCAGGAGATCTTGCAGAAGATGACAAACTCTGAAGGCGCGGACGTATTGATCGGCATCGTGGCTCCGGTCAATATGAACGACGTATTACACCATGGCGCCATCGCCGTGGAGCAGTTGGCGAGCACCATGCCATCGCTCAAATGTGTAATCGCCTTTCCGCGAACAGATGAAGATTTGGCGCCGGATACTTTATCAACCAAGATCAGGACCGTTCATTACCCCCTTGCAACTTCGGAGACGCCAATCTTTCCTGGGATGGCGCGCAGTTCCTCTTACAAAGCACTAGAGACCGTCGCGACGGATCTTGGGGTTTCAGCATGTGTGTTGATCGCACCAGATCTCACCGCGTTGGATGCCCATACGATTCAATTGCTCTCGCATGCAATTCTTCAGGATGGCTGTGATCTCGCGGTTTCTGTCTACTCAGTAGGGAAATTTGAAGCTTTGCTGAATAGCAGCATCCTGTCGCCACTTACTCGAGCACTGTATGGCAAGCGAATTCGATTTCCGCTGGCGTTGGATATTGGGGTATCGCCAGCCATGTTAAGTAACCTCGCGACCGCTTCTGCGAGAATTCAGGGAGCTACTCCGTCCGCGGTTCGATGGCCCTCAGTCGAAGCCGTGCGTGCCGACCGAACAATGTGCCAGACGCTCGTGCCCATTCGCCACCCGTCTCAAACAGAGGGTTTTGATTTGAGCACCGTCTTAGGAGGGGTGCTCGGCTCCCTATTTTCGGAGATAGAAAGTAATGCGGCTATTTGGCAACGCATTCGAGGATCTCATGATGTGCCGTTTTTAGGAGGCGAGGCGGCGAAGGATGTACCTCACAGCGACTCCATTGATGTTCGGCCGTTGTTGGAATCCTTCCAGTTGGGCGTGCGAAACCTACACGAAGTGTGGGGCCTTGTACTGCCGCCCATAACGTTGCTGGAGCTGAAGCGTCTGAATCAACTATCTGCTGAGAACTTTCACATTCCCGATGAAACGTGGGTTCGTATCGTGTATGACTTCGCCCTTGCTTTTCGGCTGAGAACAATCAGTAGAGTTCACATCCTGGGCGCATTTACTCCGCTCTATCTCGGCTGGGTTGCTTCTTATGTCAACGAAGTCTCAGCGCAAACAGCGGACGATGCCGAGCGGCGTTTGGAACAACTCGCACGAGCCTACGAAGAAGGCAAACCCTACCTGCTTTCCCGTTGGCGTTGGCCAGATCGTTTCAACCCTTAGGAAGTTTTGGAGGAGAGATATGTGGGACCAGATTGAGCAGTCACTTCATCAATCGATGGAGCGTGTGTTCACGAAAATCGCGATGCTCTTGCCCGGCATCCTTGCGTTTATCGTTGTGCTTCTCACGTTCTTTGCACTGGCTGCTTTCGCCACATACATTGTCAGGCGAATACTGATTGCCTCGCGTTTCGATCAGAGATTAAGTGAGCGCACAAATAGCATTTCAGAATGGACTCCCTCTCAATCTCCAACGTTGTTGATTGGACGGGTCGTCTTCTGGTCCTTCTTGCTAGCCGGTGTGCTCTTAGGACTATCCGCGTTCGAGGCCGCTTCAACGGATGCTGTTTTAGCGGGATATGTCTTCGCCTATCTGCCTCGCATAATAGGCGCTGTAATCTTGCTGTTCCTGGGAAATCTTGTCGCTCGCTTCCTCTCGCGCAGCGTGCTTATCGGCGCAGTGAACATGAACCTGCACTACGCAAGGCTTTTGGCCTCCGGCGTTAAGTGGTTGGTGCTTGTCCTAACTGCAGCCATGGTGCTTGATCACCTGGCGATAGCGGGCGTCATAGTAGACATGGCTTTCGGAATTCTTTTTGGCGGAATCGTTCTTGCTTTGGCACTTGCCGTAGGCCTCGGCTCGCGGGATCTTGTCAGCCGATCGATTGAGCGAGAAGTGTCCCGCCCACAAGATTCCGCGAACGAGGAAAAACTACATCACTTCTGATGAACATGCGGTTTGCCAGCGTGGTAAGGATGGTAGCGATTTATCACGCCGAGGTATGGTGATCTGCCCACGCCTGTTGTAGTTTCATAGCGGCATCTTTCGCCGGGACGATTCGTTTTTTCGCGGTGTTGCTTCTGTGCACCAACGCCCACGTGCTGAGTCCCGCCAATAGACCAAAAACAAATGGTTTATTCATTACTAGATTCCTTTTCATCTTATTTGTGCTGGCGATGCTCCTATGGAGCTTTCTTCCGGGGCATTCCCCCGCATTCACATGTGATGCAACGCGTGAACGCATGGTCTGTCGATGTAAGTAGGGGGAATCTCGTTGTATTTCGCCAACTGAAGAAGACGTCATTTACAAGGGCACCGCCGCGTACAGATTGCCGACTATGAGCTGTCCTCTCATCAACTTGTACCGCAAATTCAAGAAGCCTCATCTCCTCCCCCCAAAAAAAATTGAAAAAAGTGGTGTGAAATCCGTGCTCCTCACGCTTTAACAGTTGTGAACCAGATTGTCAGTATGGGCCGGATCCCAAAAAAGGAGGACTATCGTGAAAAAGCAACTCATCTCTCTCGCAATGTCCCTGGCGCTGCTGACGGGCGCAGCCGCCTACGCGCAATCTAGCCAACTAATGAAGGTGAACGTACCCTTCGACTTCAGCATCGGCAATGTGTCACTTCCAGCTGGCGAATACAGCGTCACTTCCGACGACAATGCAGGTGGAGTTCTAAGCTTCCAGAACCCGACCGCTAAAAAAGGAACCTTTGTTCTTTCGCAGGCATGTGAATCGGCAAACGTTGCTACTCACACCGAACTCGTCTTCCATCGCTATGGCGACAGCTATTTCCTGTCGGATGTTTGGGTAAGTGGCAGAACTATTGGACAGCACGTCCATACCAGCAGGCGCGAAAGCGAGATCGCAAGAAACAACAAAATCAAGGATGATGTGGTCTTAACGGCGGCCTTGAAATAACCGCCTTACACATTCCTGGCTGCCGGAGAGACGACATCCTCTCCGGCCACCCCTCTCATCACGCGACGCTCGGGTCTGGGAGCCGCTGGTTGAAAACATTGCAATCGAATTCCGGACAATTCTCCATCGAGTGCATAAAGGTGTTCTTCTACGATTTCCCGCAACTTCGCGGGCGAACCTGTGGCTCGGACATTCAGGCGTATCTCGTGTTCCTCGGCTGGAGACGCCGTCAGCGCACCTTCCACGCTCTTTCTGCTTCCGCGCCCCGACACTGCAACTTTGATCAAGCCTTCGGAACATTCCACCAAGGCTTTTAGATGAACAATTTCCAGACCCGCCTTCCCAATAGACGCTTCGATCGAATCGGAGAAGGGTCCGAGGACAAGAGCAGGACTCAATGGATTTGGGGGACGAAAGATCACGCGGAGGTTCAACCACACCAGGGCGGCTTCCGCCATGGCATAGCGGTCATAGTCGATTCCAAGAAGATGTCTTCCACCTTCGAGTTCTCCAGATAGGACTTCATCAATCCAGGCAGCCACGCCCTGTCCTGTCAAAGCACTCACTTGACGACTAGTCTCCGCTTTCAGCAGAGGAGGCGTGGGATACAAATCCGCCTTGCTGAAAACAACTAAATCAGCTTCTTCAATCTGATTGTGAAAGAGGAACTCCATGTTCTCGTCCGCAGCCTCAGAAAGTGCCTGCCACCTGCCCGGATCCACCAGCACGCTCAAAGGAGCCATTCGGAATTTCAAGTTGTACTCGAGCAAAGGATGAAAGACCGTGGCGGAAATATCCGTGCAACTACCTACGGGCTCAGCGAAAATCACATGCGGCGAATGCGCGAGCAGGGCATTGAGAGACTCCAGCAAATCTGAGAGGCGACAGCAGAAGCATCCCCCGCGAACTTCGCCTGCTTGCATTCCCTGCGCAGCGGCGTAACGCGTATCCACTAGGTCGTCCCCCTGGTCATTCAAAATGGCGGCGCACTTCAGGCCGCGCTTTTCCAGTTCCTTGGCTGCCGCGAGAATCAGTGTCGTTTTTCCAGCAGCCAGAAACCCACCTACCAAAACAACCCATGGCCTGCTGTCGAGTGTGTTCTGAGTCATGCCACCGACGCCACGACGAGAGCTTCGCCCTTTTTCAGTTTTACCGCTTCATCCAGATGCACTACCATTCCGCGCCCGCCCTTTTCCAAACTTGCGCCGATGGTGCGGCCATTAGCCTTTGCGGTTACTTTCTTCCCGGAGATTGAGATCTCGCACGATTTGAATTCAAGAGCGCCTTCCAAAACCTTGAGTTCAAAACGAGCGCCCGGTGCGGGCTGATAGGTGAAGGTACCCCAACCTGTGGCCGTGGACCAGAAGCAGCTGAACTTTTCATGCGCAACTCGGGGAATGGCGATGACGGCGCCACTCGCCGCAGTGTAGTCGAATCCGCTGAGGGCGACAAAACTGCTCCACGCGGCCATCGCCCGAGCATAGTGATGGCCACACTCGGCCTCGTCCCACGGGTTGCGCTTCGCCCCGTCATAACGCGATCGAATATTGTGAATGCACTCTACCCCTTCATTCACCATTCCCGAGTAGAGCATCAGAGCAGCAGTAGAGTGCTCAAACCCGGTCATCACTTCCGCGAAATATGGGAATGGAATCTCTGGCCGCTCGGCCTTGCCATAGTCGCAGATCACCATCGCAGCCTCATCATTCAAGGCAAATGTCCGCTCTACATTATCGTGATCGATCAGCGTTCGTTTGTAGTTGTAGCGGTAGATTGAATCTAAGGTCTTCGCTATCTTCTCGCGATCGATCAGCAGCCCCAGTCCGGCTACTTCCGCGAGATACTGTCCGACCATCTGGTCAATCAGGCATCCTTTGCCCACCTGGTACTGCGGCTCCATCGTATTTTGCGAGCCCATGTTACTTCTCAGGTGTGGAGCGATCTTATCCATGGGAAAGCCTCGCACATCCTGGACGAAGAATTCTCCATTGAAGAGATTCGCGTTTGTCCATGCGCTGCCCTTTGCGAAGAGATCTTTGTAACGCTCGGCATCGGCAGCATCACCCAACGCACGCGCCATCTCCTCGCAAGCCCGCAGGGCACCTAGGTAGTAGATGCCACACATGGGGTTCGGACCATAGAACTCAACATCGTAAGTGTTGTGCTGCACTCCTTCCATTACACCCTTGCGGTTTGGATCCCACCCGCCGGGCTCCCATGCGAACTCAACAGCTTTGCGGATGCGGGGCCACAGCTCTCGAAGCAATGCCATATCGCCAGATAGCTTCCAGTCGAGATATGCGTGCATGATCTGTCCCATCTGCCCGTCCGCAGCGATATAGTCGAATCGCGAAAATCCATCGGGCAGTAATTGACGAGTCCGAATGCCACCTTGTTCGTCCTGGGAGTATCCGAACGCAGCTCGGCGCAGCGAGAGCGCAAGGGAGGGAAATAGGAAGTTCGTGGATGTCTCATAGTTCCAGACGTGGGTGCAATTGCCGAAGCAGCAGCCCTTGTCGTCGTTCGCGCCTTCAAAGCCGTGGAACTCTCCGTCTGCGGTTCGAAAGCACGTAGTGGAAGCCAGCGTAGATAAATTTGCGCTGGCTGCTTCTTTTACCACAGCAGGGATGGTGCTCTCCCTCAGCGCCTTCGCGAAGAGCCGTGTGCGTGCTTCGAGACTCGCAAGATTCTTCGCCGTGTACTCTGCGGCGTCCCACGCGTTCTTGAATCGGACAGAATAGAAATTGCCGATGACCGTTTTTTCTTTTCCCTTTGGCGCATCCCATCCGCACCAATCCGGTGTGCGATTCGGAAAGTGCCATGCCAGCAGAAAAGTGAAGGCAGCCGAGCCACCCGCCCCGATGGTCTTCCTCAGGCAGAGCGCTCCAACCTGATTGCGCTTTTCTGGTTCAACTCCCAGTTGTCCTTGCTTTGAGAAGACGTCCCAGAACAGCAGAGGCGAATTCCACCACGGTCCCTGCGGCCAACCTCTCCAGCGCGTCAACTCCATGCCGGCAGTAGGGATAGCTGCCAAAGCGAATGATCCCTGCATCGGGTCGTCTGTGGCCAACCCGGGATTACTCATCGAAAGACCCTGTAAACTGCCGCTGCCTGTAAGCTCGTTCACTCGTGATTCGCGACTCGCATCCGCACTGACGGCTGCCACAACCGGGTTATCGATTGAGAAAGCGATACCAACCGTTGCGCTCGCGTGTCCAGTGTTCACCACGGTGTAGCGCAGGATGGCTACCGGCAGTCCGGAGTCGTCGGGATCGTGGGGAATGAAGGGAGAGAAAGCATCCAGTTGCACAGTCACCGGAAGGCGCTTGTCTTCAAAATCAATGTGAGCCAGCGGATACTCACCGCGAAACTTCGCAGTTGCAAGTCGGCTTAGACCCGGCGAATTGTTCGAGCCCAATCCCGACGATCCTTCAAAAGGCGGCAGAATCCTGGCTTCGAGCACATGCGCCTGTGGCACAGCGTCGCCAGATTTCACCCACAAAGTTGGCATCGCGTATGGCGGAGAAAAGCCAACGTTTGGACGATTGAAAATCTCCCAATCGCGCAACTGTCCACGCCCACCAAGGCTTAAGCTTCCCGCCCCCACTCCGCCAAGAGGGAACGCCAGCATCTTCAAATGATCCCCCTGATATGTCACCGGATAGGTTCCGATGTCCACGCCGCCGGGTAGGGATTTTGTCTTTCCCGCTTCAGCGGCAGCGGCTTGCGATTCCAATTCGGCAGAACCCGTCCAACTCCCTAGCTGCGTCGCCGCGCCCACTGCACCTGCTGCCTGTTTAAGAAAATCCCGTCGCGGCAGACCACCCTTGGAATCCATCGATCACCTCATGCTGATTTGCGGTTCTTCATCGTGTACGGGACATTCGGTGCTCGCGAATTCTGCTACCGTTTCGTTCCTGCTTTTGAAGTGCAAACCCCACATTGTACAAACTAAAGCTCGCACGCGATATCGCTTGCGCAACCGGCGATCGCGTTAGAAGCTATTACCGCACGCGCCAAAGCTATTCGAAATAGAAGTCAAAGCATAAGCTATTCAGTTCAGGAGAAATCACCAGATGAAGTTCTCTGCCCTCGCCCTGCCCGTCTTGCTCGTTCTCGCCACGCTATCCGCATTCTCCCAGGAGGCATCGTATAACGGCGTCAGCAGCGATCTCAGCAACTTGTATCGCCTTTCAAACGCGAAGTCACTCTCGATCAGTCCTGAAAACCTTACAGGCGAGAAGGGCAAAGGCGGCATGGCGACCGAGGGGACAGGCGCAAGTGCTGCTCGCGATCTGGGCAAAGGATGGAAGATAAGCCCATCGATCGTTGTTGCCGCAGGTCAGACATTCACGCTGGGAGAGATCAATGGCGCCGGAGCGATTCAGCACATCTGGATGACCCCCACCGGGGACTGGCGCTTATCCATTCTCAGAATTTACTGGGACGATGAAAAAGAGCCTTCAGTCGAAGTTCCTGTTGGCGACTTCTTTGCCATGGGCTGGAACAAATACGCAAGGATCTCTTCACTTGCTGTCTGCGTGAATCCCGGCAGTGCTTTCAACTCATATTGGGTAATGCCGTTCAAAAAGAAGGCGCGACTCACGCTGCAGAATCTGGATGAGAAGCCGATGACGATCTACTACCAGATTGACTACACTCAGACCACAGTTCCCAACGATGCCGCTTACTTTCACGCGCAGTTCCGCCGGGTCAATCCGCTGCCATACAAGCAGGTCTATACGCTGCTGGATGGTGTAAAGGGGAAGGGGCAATATGTGGGAACCTACCTGGCGTGGGGCGTGCACAACACAGGCTGGTGGGGCGAGGGAGAGATCGAATTTTTCCTCGACGGCGATCGCGAATTTCCCACCATCAACGGAACCGGCACCGAAGATTATTTCAATGGATCCTACGATTTCGAGAACCCTGAGAAGCATTATTACGAGGAATTCACCTCGCCCTACACGGGCCTGGTGCAAGTGTTAAAACAGGATGGCTTGTACCAGTCACAGCAGCGGTTTGGGCTCTATCGGTGGCACATTACGGATCCGGTCCGCTTTGATGCCGACCTTCGTGTGACCATCCAGGCTCTCGGCTGGCAGAGTGGAGGCAAGTACCTTCCACTGATGGACGACATCGCTTCCGTCGCTTACTGGTATCAGACGGAGCCTCATGGCGCATTTCCGAACTGCGAGACATCGATCACTTGAAGGATAACCAGTAGCGCGACCTTTGGGAAATTACTGGATCCGGACTTCGTGTGCATCTTCAGGATTGAAGGTGCGCCCAGCCAGTAGTTTCACCTCCACTCGCGCATTTTGCCGGACGTTGTAAACCAGCGCAGGCCGGAAGCAGACCACGCAAGTGCCCCCTGTCTCCTTACGCTTGGGGATAGATGAACTTCCGTTAGAGCGCTCCTCAAGTAGCGCGGCGGCGAACTGTTGCGGATCCAAATAACACGCAGGCAAAGGACCTGGCCGAAGATATTTCCTGTAACCCGGCCTTGCGATGCGAAGATCCTGGAACTCCGTCGTGAAATCGGCGAGGAACTCGTCATAGGTTGATACTTCTTCGACCTGCCAATCGAACCTCCGCCAGTTGATCAGCTTGTGAGATGCGACCCTCCACAAGCGAAGTCTCGCGTTCCAGTGCCGCATACCAGGCTCCGCGAGTGTTGTCATTAAATCGTCCGCCCGTTGGAGCCGCATGCGTGAACGCAGCATTCACGATGTGTGCATAGCGGACGCCGTACACCAGCTCGTGCACGCTGATCCCCGGCAGCAGACCCTCTTCGCCTTTTAGCCTGTCGTTGGTAGCGCTATCCAGTTCCATCAACTCGTGTAACTCTGAATCCTTGGTAGACAGGCGCGAGAGCACCGTGCCGCTCTCACTGTATTTCGAAGGGATCAGGCGGTGTGTGTCGTTCAGCCGAAAGTCTTTGGCCGCTGCCGCGCTCACTGCCCACCCCGGCGAGCGTCCAGCAATTGACGCACATGCATCATGCCGGGCTGGCCATGTTGAACCATGTAGGACAAGGGTGTAGTGCCGCGAAACATCGAGTTGCTGTTTGCAAGCGTCATCCAGGCATCTGCGAGAGCGGTGCTGTAGAGAATGTTCAACGCCTTGAAGATTCCGATCAGCAGCGAGATCCTCGTCAGCGTGTCCTGGTCCAGCGTCCGCGGAGGAACTTCCTTCTTCAGCCCGTAAAAGGATCCCGAAGACATTCCGCCAAGTAACTTCCTCGCATCGGGATCCTTGACACCCCACTTATCCATGATTCGCAGGAAGCCTTTGATAGCTGCTGGACTCAGTCTCTTCCTCGTCCTCGCGTCAGACAGGTCCACTGCTGCGTCGACCGCGTAGCCTGCCACATGGGGATGGATCTGGGCGGTTGCCAAAAGTCACTCTCCAATAATGATTAATAATGTAATCATAATTGATGCAGAAAACAAGGCCGAATCTACACCTCGTCACTCAAAAGAGACTATTCCGCCCCGAAGTCCGTCCCTACTTCAGCCCGCTAGTCACATCCTTTCCTTTTGAACCGGAATGCCGGAGGTCCGCACAATCCGATTCAAATGCGAAGCGTGATTGGTGAGCAAGTATTTCGAACGGCGTGAGTCGTCCATCTGCTGACGAACTCAATCCGGGGGTTCTACAATGCTGCGAGCGTGAAACAACAGTTTGGCAAGTAGTTCGGGAGAATGGGAATGAAGATTAGCAAGTTTGCGGTCTTTTCCGCAGCAGTGTGTTTGCTGTCCGCCACAATGGCCATCGCGTCGGATGAAGCAAAGCTGGAGACAGGCAAAGTAAAGGGTGTCTCGAAAGATAACGTCGTAGCATTCAAGGGAATCCCTTATGCAGCTCCGCCAGTGGGCAACCTGCGCTGGAAGGCCCCGCAGCCTGTCGCCCATTGGAAGGGAGTGCGTTCCGCGGCCAATTATGGCCACGACTGCATGCAGCTTCCATTCCCCAGTGATGCCGCCCCCCTCGGCACCACTCCTGCCGAAGATTGCCTGGTCGTCAACGTGTGGACGCAGCCCGGATACGAAAAGAAGTCTCTTCCCGTGATGGTGTGGATCTACGGCGGCGGATATGTGAATGGAGGCAGTTCTCCCGCAGTCTATGACGGCTCTCAATTCGCTAAACAGGGAGTGGTCTTCGCCAGCTTCAACTATCGTTTGGGCCGCTTTGGATTCTTTGCCCATCCCGCCGCCGTCGAGGAAGCAGGCAATGGCCCCGCAGGGAACTTTGCCTTTATGGATCAAATTGCCGCATTGAAGTGGGTCAAGCAAAACATTGCTGCATTCGGCGGAGACCCGAACAAGGTAACTCTCTTCGGCGAGTCGGCCGGCGGAGGGTCCGTCTTGACGATGATGACTTCGCCCCTCGCGGAAGGCCTCTTTCAGCGGGCAATCATTGAGAGCGGCGGGGGACGCGATGGTCTCGGCGGAATGCCTCTAATCAGTGGTCAGAGCGCGAATGGAAAGCCGTCAGCGGAAACAACTGCATTGAATTTCGCTAAGGCAAAGGGCATCACGGGGACTGACGCAGCGGCATTGGAAGCGTTGCGCAAGCTGCCTGCTGAGCAAGTCGTGGATGGATTGAATATGGCGAGCATGTTCCAGGCCATGAATACCTACTCCGGCCCGATGATCGACGGCAAGCTGATTGTCGAAACCCCGCAGGACGCCTTTCTCGCCGGGCACCAGATGAAAATCCCCGTCATGATTGGCGCGAACAGCCGGGATATCGGATTCTCTTTTGCCCGCACCATGTCGGATGTCGTGGCCCCATTCGGCGCAAACAAGGAGAAGGCTCTCGCAGCCTATAACCCCGACAATTCCACTGACGTAAGGGCCGTCGGAACCAAAGTTGCGGCGGACCAGATGATGGTGGAGCCGGCTCGCTTCATTGCCCGGGAAGTATCCGCGTCGGGAGAACCTGCGTATGCCTATCGCTTTTCTTATGTCGCGGTTTCCATGCGCAAAGAGTGGGATGGCGCTCCACACGCAACCGAGATTCCCTTCGTCTTTGACACGGTTAAGGCCCGCTATGAGGACACTTTGCAGGAGCCGGACACCGCCGCAGCCGTTGCCGCCAACACCTATTGGGCAGCGTTTGCCAAGACAGGAAATCCCAACGGAGGCGGACTGCCCAATTGGCCCGCATACAACGCCAAGACCGATCTCCTCCTGGACTTCACAAACAATGGACCGGTTGCAATGGCCGATCCTTGGAAGGCAAGGCTGGATCTGACCGAGGCAGTTGCCAACGGAAAGAAGTAATCAAACGATATGCAGTAGGAAAGCAAGCGGGCAGAGGCCTGCTTGCTTTTTTGCCCGCCCCACTTACTGCGCATGCCAAAATCCCGCCTTCGCATCCGGCGCATTTATTTGACTACATCAAAACTTTTGACAGTGGGATTTCATTCTGCTAGAAAAAGACTTCAGTTGAATATTTGCTTCAAACGGTTTACCGGGGACGTTTTGATTCCCTCTGCTGGGAAATTAAACGACCCTGATCATCAAAAAACATGCAATGGGATGCTCGGGAAGGCGGTGAAAATCCGCCACTGCCCCGCAACTGTAAGCGCTTATCGCTGACCGAAGCTGGTTGGCGACTTCGAAGGCCGGAATACCACTGAGGCTTGATGCTTCGGGAAGGTGGCCCAGGAAGCGTTCCCTCCAGGAACTGCGCGCGAGTCAGGAGACCGGTCCAATTGCGAAACCGCTGCGTTCCGAGGGGGAACGGAGGACAGTATGGGTAATCATCCGCGACAGCCGCGCCGCGCCGTTTTTTTCCTATTCCTATTCCTGGCGGCATTCGCTGGTAGGTTCGCGCCCTGCGCAATTGTGCGCGGCATAGTTACAGATCCTCTCGGCTCGCCGGTTTCCGGCGCTCAGGTAGCTCTCGTCATGAATGGGAACGTCCTCTCTAGTGTGACGACAACGTCGGATGGCGCCTACCAGCTCACAACATCGGACGATGGGCGCTTCTATGTTGTCGTTGCCGGTCGGAGCTTTCATCAAATGAGCACCGCCGGTTTCTACGCTGGAAGACTCGAAACGGTCGAGCAGAACATCATTCTCGAGCCGGAGTGGGTTCGTCAGGAGATCGTGGTCACCGCCACTGGGACCGCCGTGCCGCAGGAGCAGGTTAGTTCTTCCGTCACCTTGTTGCCGAAAGAAGCTTTCGCCACGCACGCAGATTTTGTCGACACCCTACGCCAGGTGCCGGGTGACTACGTCGTGCAGCAGGGGCAGCGCGGTTCCGCCACTTCGCTCTTCGTGCGCGGAGGAAGCTCCGATTCCAACAAGGTTACCTATGACGGCGTTACGGCAGAGGACGTCGGCGGGCGCTTCGACTACGGCAATGTGTCAACCACCGCCGTCACAAGCCTTGAAGTGTATCGCGGGCCTAACAGCGTCTTGTATGGCTCAGACGCGGCGTCTGGAGTTGTCGATTTCGCTTCTCCACGCGGCACCACCACGACACCGTCGCTCTTCTATGCAGGCGACGTAGGAAATTTCAATACCTACCAGAACGAAGTGCAATTGGCGGGCGCTCACCGAAAACTCGATTACTACGGCGCTTTCTCTAGATTGAATACTGCAAACTCGATACCGATGAATCAGTATCACGTGGTCACTTCGGCAGCAAATCTTGGATGGCAGCCCAGCGCCGCAACGCAAATCAGAGTCACTGCTCGCAATAGTGACGCTGCAACCGGTCTGCCCGGTGCATACGATTTTTACAAATTGTCGAACGACGGAAAACAGTCTGACCAGGACATATACCTCGGCGCGACACTTGAAAATCAGACGACGCCGTCCTGGCACAATCTCGCCCGCTACGGCATGGCGCGTAAACGCGAGCAGTCCATCCAGTGGTATCCGGCCGGGATCTTCACCATTACGCCCATCCCACCAAGTGGCGATTACCCCGGATATATCACGGCAAACTACTACGGCTATCCGGTCGACGTCCGCGGTGCCAACGGCTATTCCTACGCTGGACAAGCACTCCTGAACTATTCGACGGACAACTACGCCGTCTATCCAAACAGCTTCAGCTTTGTTTCCAATCGCGATCAGTTATATGCGCAGAGCGATTATCGATTCAGCCCACACATCATTGCGCTCGCGGGCTTTCGTTACGAGAATGAGCGGGGCTCAGAATATTCCGCTGCCTATGGTATCGACCAAACGCTGAATCGAACGAACTACGACTACACCGCACAATTGCAGGGTGACTTCAAGAATCGCCTGTTTTATACCCTGGGCGGCAGCCTGCTCCACAACCAGCTCTATGGTACGGAGACGAATCCAAAGATCGGGCTCGCCTACTATGCCGTGCGTCCCGGCCCGGGTATTTTTCGCGGAACCAAGATCAACTTCAATTTTGCGAAAGGAGTGAAGGAGCCGACTCTCACGGAGCAGTTCGGTTCGCTGTACGCATTTCTCCTGACGCAGCCCGGCGGCCCTGAAGCGATTCTAAGCGCCAACATTTCTCCCATCGGCGCAGAGCATACTCGCTCCTATGACGGCGGAGTGGAGCAGAATCTCTTCGGCCAGCACGTTCTCTTTCGCGTCACCTATTTTCACAACGAATACGGCAACCAGATTGAGTCGGTCAGCCCGGGTGTAGTGCCGGAATTGCTACCCGATCTAACACCGGAAGAGAAACAGCAGCTCCAGGCTTTGCTGCAGAATACTTACACTTCGCTCACTGTGAACTCCCTGGATTTTCTCGCTCAGGGAATTGAGTCGGAGATTCAATACAGCATCGGAAGGAAAATCTTTCTGCGTGGCGGCTACACCTATCTCGACGCGGTCGTGCAGAGGTCTTTCACATCGAGCGCACTCTATCCCACGTACAACACTGGACTGTCTACCGGTCCAGTGCCGGACTTTTCAACAATTCCAATTGGTGCGACGTCGCCACTGCAGGGAGCCAGGCCATTTCGCCGTCCGCCGCACACTGGGTTCCTGAGCGCAAGCTACACCCACGGCAATTGGGCCGCGCAACTCACCGGCGCCTTCGTCAGCCGAAGCGACGATTCCACGTTCCTCACCTATAGCGATATTGAACAAGGCAATTCGTTGCTTCTCCCAAATCGCAATCTTGATCCTTCCTTCGCCAAGCTGGATTTTGGCGGCAGCTACCAATTGCTTTCGTGGATGGGTATATATGCGCAGCTGAACAATCTCACCAGCAACCAGCACATTGCGCCAATCGGCTTCCAGAGCCTGCCATTCAACTTCCGCACCGGTCTGCGCTTCGCGATTGGAAAGGGAATGTTCAAGTAAGAATTGCCGCAACAACTGGCAGCAGGGAATTGGCACAGAGAAAAGCCCCGCGTGATGCGGGGCTTTTCTTTGACCGGCTTGCCGAGTTTCCTCGACAAGCTGTTTCGTCTTAGTACATGCCGTCCATGCCGCCGCCGTGACCGCCACCCGGGAGCTTCCTTCGTCTCCGGAATGTCGGCGACCATGGCTTCGGTCGTCAGCATCAGGCCGGCGATCGAGGCTGCGTTCTGCAGGGCAGTGCGGGTGACCTTGGTCGGGTCGATGACGCCGGCCTTGACCAGGTCCTCGTACTTGTCCGTTGCGGCGTTGTAGCCGTAGTTGGGATCCTTGCTGTCGTGGATCTTGCCGACGACCACTGCACCCTCGATCGCCCGCGTTGCCAACGATCTGGCGAAGCGGCTCTTCGATGGCGCGGCGGACGATCGTTGCGCCGATCTTCTCGTCGCCTTCCAGCGTCTTGATCAACGCATCGACATCAGCCGTGCAGCGAATCAGAGCAACACCGCCGCCCGGGACGATGCCTTCTTCGACCGCAGCGCGGGTTGCATGCATCGCATCTTCGACGCGGGCCTTCTTCTCCTTCATCTCGGTTTCGGTAGCAGCACCGACCTTGATGACGGCGACGCCGCCAACCAGCTTGGCAAGACGCTCCTGGAGCTTCTCGCGATCGTAGTCAGAGGTGGTCTTTTCGATCTGGTGCGAATTTCCTTCACACGGCCTTCGATGACCTTGGACTCTCCGCGGCCTTCGACGATCGTGGTGTTGTCCTTGTCGATGGTGACGCGCTTGGCACGGCCGAGGTCTTCGACCTTCACGCTCTCGAGCTTGATGCCGAGATCTTCCGTGATGGCCTTGCCGCCGGTCAGCATCGCGATGTCCTCCAGCATGGCCTTGCGGCGATCGCCGAAGCCAGGTGCCTTCACAGCCGCGACGTTCAGCGTGCCACGCAGCTTGTTGACCACCAGGGTCGCCAGTGCCTCGCCGTCCACATCCTCGGCGATGATCACGAGCGGCTTGCCGTTGCGGGCAACCTGCTCGAGCAGAGGAAGCAGATCCTTCATCGAGCTGATCTTCTTCTCGATAGATCAGGATGTAGGGCTCTTCGAGCGCTACTTCCATGCGGTCAGGATCGGTGACGAAGTAGGGGCTAAGATAGCCGCGGTCGAACTGCATTCCCTCGACCACTTCCAGCTGGGTCTCCAGGGTCTTCGACTCTTCAACCGTGATGACGCCGTCCTTGCCAACCTTCTTCATCGCTTCCGCAATGATGTTGCCGATCGTCGCGTCGCTGTTGGCCGAGATGGTGCCGACCTGGGCGATCATGTCGCCGGTGACCGGCTTGGAGAGCTTCGAAAGAGCGCCGCCGGTGACCACACCGTTCTCGTCGCGCTTGCCGATGATGGCCTCAACAGCCTTGTCGATGCCGCGCTTGAGCGCCATCGGGTTCGCGCCGGCCGCTACCGTCTTCACGCCTTCGCGATAGATCGCCTGGGCCAGAACCGTTGCGGTGGTGGTGCCGTCGCCGGCCACGTCGGAGGTCTTCGACGCGACTTCGCGAACCATCTGTGCGCCCATGTTCTCGAGTGAATCCTTCAACTCGATTTCCTTGGCTACGGTTACGCCGTCCTTGGTGATGGTCGGCGATCCAAACTTCTTCTCGATGACGACGTTGCGGCCCTTGGGTCCAAGGGTCACCTTGACGGCATCCGCCAGCGTGTTCACGCCGCGCAGGATTGCCTGACGCGAATCTTCTCCGTGCAGAATCTGCTTTGCCATTTCTTTTCCTTCTCCTTACGCCTGCTGGCACTCGCCCCAGGCGGCAATCGTCTGATTTAGGCTCATCCCGTCAGGATGAGGGAAATCACAAGTGCCAGGCGCGCAGCAAAACGCGCATCCGGCCACCCGCGATGCGCTTACTTACCTTTGAGTACGCCCAGGACTTCTTCTTCACGCATGATGATGAAATCTTCGCCGTCGATCTTGATCTCGGTGCCGGCATACTTGCCGAACAGAACGCGATCGCCAGGCTTTACGTCGAGCGGGAAGACCTTGCCTTCGTCGTTCGATTTGCCCTTACCTACCGATATGACTTCACCTTCCTGCGGCTTCTCTTTGGCCGAGTCAGGAATGATGATTCCGCCACGTACCGTCTCGCCCTCGTCAATGCGACGAAGCAGGATGCGGTCGTGAAGGGGAGTGAAGGTGGTCGCTACGGTTGCAGTTGCCATTGCGTTACTTCTCCTTCGCACGAGGGGTTACCTCGCGGGATTCAGCTTGATTTTCGAGATTGTTCTCGGGACCCGGTGCCAGCCTGGCGAGCGCCAGAACAGCCAGTGCCTTTAGCACTGTCGACATCCAATTGCTAAGATAGGCACATGGAACAACCTTGTCAAGTAGCCTAGGCGATAAATCTTAGCTAACTACACTCATATATTAACACACTGTAAATGGAAGATTTAGGGCGCAATGTTCCCGCCCAAGCGGCTGGAAAATTACCCGTCTCCCATCCCCCAGGCGTCATTTTCCACCTGTCCCTCGATTGAATACAATGAAACACATGTCGAAACCGCACTTCCGTTCCATAGCACGACTCACATCGGTAGCAATCCTCATTGCCTCGCTCGTCCCCGCCTTCGCCTTTCAGACAGACATGAAGCGCGGCCGCAAGTATGTTCCGCCACCGCCCATGATGAAGATCGAGGTCACGGTCATCCGTGCCAGCAGCGGGAAGCCTATCCCGAACGCCGCTGTTATCTTCCATCCAATGGAAGGCGACAAGGACAAGGGAAACATGGAATTGAAGACCAATGAGGAAGGCAAGGCCGTCATTGACGTGCTCATCAAGGGTTCCACCGTGCGGCTACAGGTCATTGCCGACGGATTTCAAACCTATGGCGAAGACTTCCAGGTCGACACAGATGAAAAGCAGATTGTCGTGAAGATGAAGCGGCCTACCGAACAATATTCGGTCTACAAACCTCATCCTGAAAATGCGCAGCCCGACCAGCCTGCCCAACCCGATTCCAAAAAGTAACGCCGAACTGCAATCCAAACATCGGAAGGCAATCCGTCGTACCAGCCTCACGTCGTTGCTCTTCTACACTGGAAACTTATGACTGCACTGAAAGGCAGTGTTGCTCTTGTAACGGGCGGCGCGAAACGAATCGGCCGGGCTCTTGCGCTGGAACTCGCGGAGGCCGGCGCAGATGTAGCCATCACCTATCGAGGATCGCGGGCGGAGGCTTCCGAAACCGTACTCGCAATTGAGAAATCAGGCTCCCGTGCGCTCGCCGTTGAATGCGACGTGCGTTCACCGGAGAGCGTTCGCGCAGCCGTCAGCAAGGTAGTCGCGCATTTCGGCCGCCTTGATCTGCTCGTCAACAATGCTGGAGCATTTGAGACCGCACCCCTCGAATCGATCTCGGTACAACAATGGGATGCCATGTTCGAAACGAATACGCGGGGACCATTTCTCATGGCGCAGGCTGCTCATCCCCATCTCAAAGCAGCGCACGGCAGGATCGTCAATATCGGCTCGCTCGGCGGTCTGCATCCCTGGCCAACGCACGGCCATTACTGCACTTCAAAGGCGGCGCTCCACATGCTGACGCAAACTATGTCCAAGGCTTTCGCGCCTGAGATCAGCGTAAACTGCGTTGCGCCCGGCATGATCGTTAATGACGAGGTCTCAGAAGAGTACGCCCATTTTGCCAGCAAAACGCCGATGCAGCGTAACGGCACTCCGCAGGATGTGGCAGCCGCAGTCCTCTTCTTCGCCACAGGACCACACTTCATCACCGGCCAAATCATGAGTGTGGATGGCGGCCTCGGCCTTTAGATTCACGGAGGGTGTCGGCGCCGAAAGGAGCTTACGCCCGTACGGCCAGTACCCTAGCGGGAGAAGAGACGGCTGAAGAACCCAAACCTTCCGCTGTTCAACTCTTCGTTGGGATACAGTCCGATCGGTTCCGGCTGTTCCGGCCATTCATTGCCCTGGTAGGCAGCTAGGGGATTGGCTACGAACAACCGTTGCGCTGTCTCTTCTCCAAAGTGTTTCGAGACGAAGGCATATGCTCCTCCGAGTTGCGGTGGCCTCGAACTCAAATTGTGCGCATCGCTCGCGATGAAATGGACCCAGTTCTTCTTGAGCAGATTCATAGCGAAATTCTCGGCAGTCTTGCCGAAGCGGCCCGTCAAAGCGCCAGCAGTTACCTGGATAAGGCAGCCGGCCCGAACCCATTCCGCCAGGCGCTCCGGCCGCTGGGTGATGGTCTGATTTCGTTCAGGATGCGTAATGATTGGCGTGAGCTTCGCAAGTTCAAGCTCGTAGAAAGTGTCAGCCATATTCTGCGCGATGCCGAAGTCCGGAAACTCTACCAGCAAATAAGCCTTCTTGTTGATGCTGTATTTTGTAGGGTTCTTCAGCGCGTCGGTAATGTTCTCGTACGACAGATGAAAATCGCATCCCAGCCCTAACTGAATGCGGTTCCCCAGCCTTTTTTGCAATTCCGCCAGGCGTTCGCTGTTCAATTCGGGATCGAATTGATACGTGTTGTTTGCGTGGGGAGTGCAGACAATGTGCGTCGTTCCATCCGCTGCGGCCGCCTCGGCCATGGCAACGGAAATGTCGATGCTCGGAGAGCCGTCATCAAGTCCGTAAAGAAGGTGATGATGTATATCGATCAAGTGACGCTCCGCGACGAAAAATTTAAGTGAGTAGAGATCTATCGAGCTGCCAGGACTGAGACCATCGATTCGAAGATTGCCAGTCCATCCGACGAGCCCAGCAGCGATTCACTGGAGCGGTCGGGGTGCGGCATCATGCCGAGGACATTGCGGCCTTCATTCAGGATCCCGGCGATGTTGCCGATGGAACCGTTGGGATTGGCAGCCTGCGTAATCTCGCCTTCGGGCGAAGAGTAGCGGAAAACAACCCGGTCCTCGCTCTCCAAACTATGCAGCGTAGCCTCGTCGCAGAAGTAGTTTCCTTCCATGTGGCCGATGGGGATCTTGACCACCTGCCCCTTGATCATCTTGTTTGTGAAGGGTGTATTCGTCGTCTCGGTGCGTAAATGCACCTGCTTGCAGATGTACTTCAGCCCCTGGTTGCGCATGAGCGCACCGGGCAGAAGAGCGGATTCACACAGTATCTGGAAGCCGTTGCAGATTCCAAGGACCAGTCCGCCATCGGCCGCGAACCTCTTTACGGACTGCATTACGGGCGAGAAACGCGCAATCGCCCCCGTACGCAGGTAGTCGCCGTAGGCAAACCCGCCGGGCACGACAATCGCATCGCAATTCTCCAGGTTTTCTGAGTCGTGCCAGAGAAAAGTGACGGGCTGGTGCGCCAGTTCCGCGATCACGTTATAGGTGTCGTGGTCGCAGTTGGAACCAGGGAAAACGAGAACGCCGAATTTCATACCTATAGGCTAGCAGTTTCCCGCCGATTTTCGATGTGGTTTCGCGCGTTGTACCTGGAAAGAATCCGAATCAAAACCTAGAGACGCATCTCAACGTGCGGTATGCGATTCTTTATCCATCCGAGGTTGAGCATCGATGGCCTTCGATCTGAAGACGACTGGAGTGACCGCAGGCAAGGCGCTTGTGAACTGGTGGCGCGCAATGTCCATCGACGCATTGTGCGTTGCAGTGATGTGGCTCATCGGGTTGCTGTTGCTGCGTGTGCCACTTGCACCAGCCTGGGCGCTTGTTGCCGGGTTGATGGCGTTTGTCCCCAATATCGGCGGCGTCATCGCGCTGATTGGGCCTTCCTTCTCAATCCTCTTCAGCGGACACGATGAGATTCGTTTCTGGTATTTGCTGGGACTTTATGCGGTGGTGGTCGTGGTCGAGCAACTCATCCTGCAGCCCATGCTGATGAAGAAAACGACGAGGGTGCCCATCTGGGCCTCAATATTGGTTCCCATCGTCCTGGGCATCGTGATTCCGTTTTGGGGAGTGCTGTTGGCGCCGCCGCTGCTTGCGGTGGTTTATGCGTTTCGCAGGCCGAAACAGATTCCCCCTGCGACTGGTCCATCTATCTGAATCGAAAGGGCTGCGAACCTGCGGTGCCTCGTTGAATTTTTTCGAGCATCTGCACCCGCCAGAAATTCAGAACAACCTGTTCGGATTTGGCAATTACACAGGCTTCTCGCGGCATTTCTCTTCGTTTTTCTGCTGGCAATCTCGAATGATCTGTCGCTTCGCTCGCTGAGGACGAGCCGTTGGAAACGCTGGCAACAATGGACTTACATCGCTGCTTTGCTGACTCTACTGCACGGAACCGCTTACGAAGTGACGGAGAAACGGCAGTGGTCGTGGGTGGTCGCAGGGGTGCTGGGAGTGGGGGCGATTATGGCGATCCAGGTAGCTGGAATTCGCCGAAAATCGCGCGCAGAAATGAGCGAGTTTAGACGCAGTTAGACGCGTTAAAACGCGAGCTTTTTCAAAAAGCGCATGTGAGCTAAATCACGAATCCGCCGAGCATGGGGTTGGGCTGGCCTCATGACCGAAGCGGGAATCACTCGTTCCGATTTTCGCAATCCGGTTTTGATTACGGCTTGGAGGAAGTTTTCTTCTTTGGCGTGGCGCGTTTTGCAGTCGAAGAGGCCGGGCGTCGGGGCCGCTGCTTCGCGGAGATGGATTTGAGGATGAGGCGGTGTACGCCTTTCGGATCGAAGGGTACTGGGGCGCGAGCGACTGCTTCCTTCATGAGCGCGCGGACGGCGAGATCGTCGAGCAGGGCAGGTGAGTCGAGGCGGATGTGGCGGATTGCCGTTCCGCTGCCCTTGAGGAGTTTTTGCGGATCGACAATGCTGGCACCCTGCGCGAAAAAGAGGTTCACCCACTTGGGATAGATCGCGATCGAAAAGATGAATTCCGAGGCACGCTCGGTGGCTCCGTACCCGATGACCAGCGCGTTGTAGTTGTCATAGACTAGTTCGAGCGCGGTGGGATAGAGCTTGCGCATTTTCGCGCGGATGGCCTTGCCGGTAGCGACCATCTCCGGCGAGTATTTCGCGAGGGAGGATGCGAGTTGTTGTTCGGGTGTTTCGTCTTTTGCTTTCGGCATGTGTACTCCAGCGAGTCAGCAAGTCAGCAAGTCAGCGTAAACCCACTCAACCCAACGGCGGGCTTGAATGTGCCATCTGTCCGCATTCGTTTAGGTGTTGAGATGTGGGCCACCGCCAGCGAGTTAGCGACTCGGCTAGATAGCAAGACAGCGTAAAACCCCACTTAAGCCAACGGCAGGCTCGAATGGGCCACCGTAAAAACGACGCTACTCCCTAATCAGGGAGTTAATCTCAAAGCCCGTATGATTCCCTCGCTTTCTTCCGAGGACACGCTCGATGCTGCCCGGCGTGCTGACGATTTTCTTGCCATCGTGAGAATGAGATGCAGGACGACGACTTACGCAAGGACGCATGCCACGATTGTGTAGCGCGTCTCCATCCATTTCTCCAAATCCAGCGTCCATAGAATGAACGGCGGAAACACGGCGATATAAAGTGTGAGCATTAAAGGCAGGCTGGTGCGGCCCGGCAGACGAGGCTGGGTAAATGGGATGGCCGTTGGGGAAAAGAAGAAAACGTCTGTCAATAAAAGTGAAATGCTCACTCCGCACGCCGCTTGAACAACGAGGTGCCTGGTGTCCCAGCCAACAACTCGCAGGAGGCACAAGACGCAAAAGATCAGGAAGACGCAACGCACCAAAAGTGTGCGTGCGCTGGCGTCGGCTTCACGCAAGTTGAACTTTCATTACTTCAACTAGTTGTTGCGCGATCTGCTCTGTATCCTCCTGTTGCACGAGTTGGGCGAAGGCGCGCTCTAAACTGGGTAGCTTCATCAACTCAGTGAGCTTGTGCGGCACGGCATCGGCAACGATCTTGCCTTCAACCAGAATGATTACCCGATCACAGACGCGCTCCACCACTTCCATGACATGGGAGATGTACAGGATGGCCTTGCCTTCGCGGGCGAGAATGACCAGGAGGTCCTTGAATAGACGCGCCGTTACGGCATCCAACCCGGAGAGCGGTTCGTCGAAAATCAGCAGCTGTGGATCGTGCATGAGAGCGGCAGAGATGAGGACTCTTTGCTTCATGCCCTTGGAGTAGTCGGAGATCGCTGAGTACTGCGCTGCTTCGAGGGAGAAGAGCTGTAGCAACGCATGCGCCTTTTTATTGATGAGCTTTTCCGGCATTCGTCGCAGACGGCCCACCAGCTGTAGATATTCGAGCCCGGAGAGGTGCGAATACACATGGGCTTCCTCGGGCACGTAACCGAGTTGAGATCTGAAACCTGGAAGATCCGCCTGGATATTCTTGCCACGGAAGAGGATCTCCCCTTTCGTGGGCTCGATCATGCCGGTGATCATTTTTACAGTCGTTGACTTTCCCGATCCGTTGGGACCCAGGTAACCGAGAACTTCGCCTTCTCTCAAAGTGAAGCTGACGTTCTGGACAGCAGGTATGCTTCGGTATCGCTTGGTTACGTCTTTGACTTCGAGCATGGCAATCGACCCCGCTCACATACGTTGTACACCGCGTAACGTTCTGTCAAGTAATGTGCGCGGGGCGGGTCGGATCAAATAGTTTCAAGGGGCTTCTGTCTCACATTTTGCGTTTGAGAGTGGGATCCCAGGAGAGCAAGGTTCTTTTCATTTTGTCTGTATGGATATTTCCATGAGAAGGTTTATCATCACGGGCGCGCCGGGGGCGGGGAAGACGGCGGTCCTCCGGCAGTTAGAGCTTGATGGGTTCAGCGTAGTGGAAGAGGCGGCTACGGACGTGATCGCTGCCGCGCATGCGCAGGGCATGGTTGAACCCTGGATGCATCCTTCATTCCTGGACGCCGTTGCGCACCTGCAAAAGGATCGCCAGATTCGAGCGTCGCTTCCACTAGAAGTGGTTCAGTTTCACGACCGCTGCGTTGTGTGTACTGCGGCTTTGGCGGTCTATCTTGGGCATGCTTATTCTCCGTACCTTGTCGAGGAACTGGAGCGCGTCAAGAGAGAAGGGATCTATCAAGAGCGAGTGCTCTTCCTGCGCAATCTTGGCTTCGTTACGCCTACCGAAGCGCGGCGTATCAGCTTTGCAGACACGCTTCGCTTTGAGAAGATTCACGAAGAGATTTACGGGGACTTCGGTTTCGAACTTGTCTTCGTTGAGCCGGGAAGCGTGGCGGAACGGGTGAGTGTAATTAAAGCTGCGATTGATTAGCGAAATAGCAATGGGCCACCAGCCAAAAAACTGAGAGATGGCACGATAAAGGCGCAACCAGAAGCGCGTGCGAGTCATCCAAAACCGGGGGCACGACGCCGTCTGAATTGCGGAGGAGTTGCGATGGGATTTGAAGCGACAAAGGTAGGCGAGAACGATCTTTCGGCCACGCGTGGCAAAGGCCTTTCGGTCGCGCTGTGGATACTTCAGGGATTGCTGGCGGCTCTCTTCCTTTTTTCGGGCGCGATGAAATTCATCATGCCTGTCGAGCAGATGACGAAGGGGACTTCGCTGACTGGGGGATTCATTCACTTCATAGGTGTCTGCGAAATCCTGGGCGGGATCGGGCTGGTTGTGCCTGCGCTGTTGCGGATTATGCCGGTACTTACTCCGATCGCGGCCTCCTGCCTGGTGATCATCATGGCCGGTGCAACGTACATCTCGTTGCCGATGGGGAAGACGGCGGTGTTTCCGGCTATCTTCGGCTTGCTGCTGGCTTTTGTGGCTTATGGTCGCTTCAAGCTGAGGCCGATTGCGCCGAAGTAGGGCAGCTAAGGGGCGGATGGCTGAAGAGCGGTTCGCTCGTTATCCCCGGTCCCCAAAAGCCAGGGACCGGGGGCACCCGGCACTTGCGATCGTAGCTATCCCATGTCTCAAACGCGAGACATGGGGCTCCCGCATTTGTTTAGGGTCGAATGGATAACAACCCCACTCAAGCCAACGGCGGGCTTGATTGGGCCACCGATCAGCCTTTCTATGAGCGCAGCGCCTTCGGCATTCGTCAAAGGTTCAGCAGAATCACATTTTCACAGCGGAGGCAGTTGCATGTCGAAATACCTCGCAGTAGCTCTCACTCTGGCAATCTCAACCGGTGGGTCTGCCCAAGCCTTATCTCAAAATTCTGATTTAGGGACGAAGCACTATCGTTTGACATTTGTAGTGGACTCCGGGCAGGGTGAGGCGGGGAAGCAAAGTTTCGTACTGGATGTGCCGATTGTCCCAGGAAGGACTGGAACTGCACGCATTAACTTGATAACCGGCAGTGATGGTGATGCGCAATCAGTGGTCCAGCAATCATTTCAATGCAGCAATGTCCATGCGACTACAACAGGTTTAGCACTTGATATTGCCATGCAATCTGACCGCGAAGCTCCTGCAATTCCGGGCGAAATATCAGCGAGACATCAACATGGACAATTTCAGCGGACGGTCGATTTGCCGCTTGGTAGACCAACAAAGGTAACGGAGGAAATGCACTTTAGGGTGCTCGGCAACACTGACCCCGCATTGGCGGAGAAATTGAAACAGCCAGCTCCGACGATCACCGTGACTGCCGAAGCTCTCTAGATAGATTCCCATCGCCCAAAGGAAATTAGGGCAATGCTCCGAGCAAGGGCCGGGCTTTGAATCAGCTTGTAAAAACCACCGGTCCCGAACAGCGGGAGCGTAGCTCCACCTGTCCGGGTGTCAAGACCGCAGCCGCCAAGCAGTAGTAATTTCTGAAAATCAACTCACCCGGTCGGATTGACAAATTAGCGGGGTAGGCAGCACTGGCGGGGCGGTGCCGGGGGTGGGGGTGGCGTGGTACAATCGGGTGTTTGCGGAATGTGCTGAAACGTACTTCTTTCCAGTCGCACGCCGCACAAATCTCCTAAAAACAAGCCTTAGAGGTTCCCATGTCCGGCCATTCAAAATGGGCAACAATCAAGCACAAGAAGGGCGCTGCAGACGCCAAGCGGGGCAAGATCTTTACTACCCTGATCAGGGAAATCACCATCGCGTCGAAGGCGGGTGGCGGGGATCCTGACGGCAATCCGCGTCTGCGCACGGCCATTGCCGCGGCCAAGGCCGAGAACATGCCGAACGAAAACATCAAGCGCGCGATCCAGCGCGGCACCGGCGAACTGGAAGGTGCCAGCTACGAAGAGATCACCTTCGAGGGCTACGGTCCCGGGGGCGTCGCGGTGATTATCGAAGTGACCACGGATAACCGGAATCGCGCGGTGAGCGAGATTCGGCACTGCTTCTCAAAGAACGGCGGCAATCTTGGCGAGTCGAACTCGGTTCGCTTCATGTTTTCTAAGAAGGGCATCCTTGCGATTTCGAAGAATGTGGCGAATGAAGAGCAGCTGATGAACATCGTGATTGAGAATGGCGGCGACGATCTGAACGACGAGGGCGACACGTGGGAGATCATCACTGAGCCGGCGGCCTTTGAGGCAGTGGCGGGCGCGGTGAAGGCTGCAGGGATTCCGACGATGATGTCGGAGATCACGATGATCGCTTCCACGTATACCAAGCTCGAGGGTGCTCCGGCGGCGCAGATGATTCGCCTTCTGGAAGCCCTGGAAGAGATGGACGATACGCAAAACGTCTACTCCAACTTTGATATGGACGCGAACCAGATGGAAGAAGTAGCGGGCTGAGCGGTCAGCCCAGGAATGGAAAGAGGGGCCGCCAAACCGGCGGCTTTCTTTTTGAGCGGTAAATGCCGGATGCTGGATATCCCTTAAGGAAAAGGCCCGAACGCAACTCATGCAAATTCGCACGATCTTCTCGCTTGCCTTGGCTTTGCTGATTCCGGCTTCTTTCACATACTCGCAAAGTGCTGCGCCAACCGCCGCCAAAGAGGCGCCTCCGGCGACGGCCCGGGGAGCGTGGGAGCTTGGTCCATTTGCCAATGGGGGCGTGGGGTTGGGCGATCGCTCCTCGTTCAGCTTTTTCTGGGTGGGTGTTCATGTGGGCAAGGTACTCAGTCCTCCTGCCGGGCCGGGATTTCTGAAAGGGCAATTCGAATTGGCGGGTGAGCTTATACCCTTTTGGCAGTCGTACACTCCGGCGCCGCACCTGGAAACGGTTTCCTACACGACTCCCGACGGCGTGACACACATCGAGCAGGTTCCATATGGCGGCGGCACCTACACCGGCCTGAGCATCGTGCCGGTGATTTTTCGTTGGAATTTCAAGGGGACGAAGAAGATTGTTCCCTATATGCAGGCTGCGGGCGGACTGATCTGGACGAACCACAAGTATCCGCCCGACTACCTGGTTCCGCACGGCGTGCCGGGTGCGACGTGCGTGTGGAACTTTTCGCCGGGGGGCGGAATTGGGCTGCATTACTTTGTGAGTCCGAAACGGTCGGTCTCATTCGGAGTGAACGCCGTGCATATCTCCAGTGCCAGCCTGGGGGATCGCAATCCCGGGGTGAACGCGAGTGTGCAGTTCCAGCTTGGCTATAACTGGTGGAAGTAGCAGGTGGCAGACGAATGATGAGTCGTTGGAATAGAGAAGGCGTATGAACGAGCCGATGGAGAGTCGGCCGGGTCCATTTCTGGAATGCGTTCCGAATTTTTCAGAAGGATCGGACGAGAAGAAGGTCCAGGCAATTGTGGCGGCGATGCAGGTGGAGGGAGTTCGCCTGCTGGACTGGTCCATGGACAAGGACCACAACCGGTCGGTGGTAACGATTGCGGGGCCTGCGCAGCAGGTGGTGGAAGCGGCCGTGCGGGGAGTGGGCAAGGCGGCGGAACTGATTGACCTGACACGGCAGCAAGGCGCGCATCCCAGGATTGGTGCGGCGGACGTGATTCCGTTTGTTCCGCTGTCGGATTGTTCGCTGGTGCAGTGCGCGATGCTGGCACGGCAGGCGGGGATGGAGATCTGGAAGCGCCACGGGATCCCGGTTTATTTTTACGAGGCGGCGGCAGCGCGGCCTGACCGGGCGCTGCTGGAAGATGTCCGTCGGGGGCAATTCGAGGGTCTGCGGGATGCGGTTCGCAAGGAAGCGGCGCGACGTCCCGACGTTGGCGGACCGGATCTGCACCCCACGGCGGGGGCTTCTGCCGTGGGAGCCCGAAAATACCTGATCGCCTATAACGTGTATCTGGAGTCTAACGATGTAGCGGCGGCTCGTGCCATTGCCCGGGAGGTCCGAGCTTCGGGCGGCGGACTTCACGGGGTGAAGGCCATGGGCGTGCTGGCTCAAGGCCATGCGCAGATCTCGATGAATATCACCGACTTCGCTGCGACTTCGGTGTCCCAGGTGTTCGGAAAACTGAAGCAACTCGCAGCGCGTCACCATACGCGGCCCCTCTACGGCGAGCTCATCGGGCTGATACCAGAGGCGGCGTACGAGCGGGATAGCGAGTGGGCGCGTCAATTAAGAGAGTTCGACCCCGAAGTGAAGGTTCTGGAGCGTAAGTTGCAGAACCCAATGCCGTGGCCAGCAGTAAAATAGTGTATAGACCGGGAAAATCAAGTGGGGCCGTCCGGGCTCCGGAGGAAAAGACAAGAGTGAATATTTTTAAGAGCATGTTTCGACAGAGCGCAGCGGCGGCGGCGTGCCTGATGATGGCGGCCCCCGTATTTGCCGCCGGGCTAGGTGGAGGCGCTCGCTCAGCAATACCCAAGGATTTGCAGCAGTTGATCGTGGTGGATTATCGCGCCATGCAGAATTCGCCGGCGGCGATGCAGCTGAAGAACCGGGTGCTGCCGCCCGAGATCCGGCAACTGGAAGCGGCGCTGAAGAACTCCGGCCTGAACGAGAACCACGATGTGGACCTGCTTGCGTTCGCGGCATTCCGCGTGGCGGGCAGCGCGGATAATACGCGCACGGTGGGCGTGGCCCAGGGTCAATTTCCGGTAGCGGATATCACTGCCATCTTCAAGAAGCAGAAAGTGAAGCCGTTGATGGTTCGCACCAACCGCGTGTATCCCATGGCGAAGAGCGGGATGGTGGTGGTGTTTCTTGACCAGACCACGATGGTGTTTGGCGGCACGGACGCAGTGCGCGCGGCGCTCGATGCCCGCGACGGTTTGCAGCAGAGCATGTTGACCAACAACACCATGATCGACATGATGCAGACGGTGGACCAGGAGCCGCTCTGGAGCATTCTCGACCAAAAGGGCACGCAGACGATGATGCGCTCGGTGCTGGGCGATGCGGCGCAACTGGCGGACTACGAAACGGTGAAGAAGCGGCTGGTGAGTTCGCGCTACACCATGAACTTCCAGAACGGTGTGAAGTTCAACATGGACGTGATCACTCCGGACACGTTTACGGCGGCCACGATTGCTTCGCTGCTGAACGCGGCGGCCCTTTACAAGAAGATGAGCGGCACGGCGACGGAGAAGATGGCGATCGATAACACGAAGATTTTGTCGGATGCGGGGAAGCTGGAAGTGCGTTTCTCGGCGTCGGATGGGGAATTCCAGAGCTTGCTGCAGTCTCCGCTGTTTCAGTCGGTTGTGCACTAAGAGCAGCGAGTCGTCGAATCAGCGGTCAATGACCCATTCAAGCCCGCCAAAGGTTTGAACGGGTCATTTGATTTTCAAGCGGGGATGGTGTCGATTGCTGCTTGCGAAAGCAGATTCCTCCATTTCACTTCGTTTTAGTCTGACTATCTGGTGCCGCCACTTCGGCTTTGGTCGAAGGACTGTCAACCTCGCATCTCGATTGTGAGCAGCGGCACAGCGGAAATTTCTTTTGCGTCCTATGCTCATCCTGAACCGTCACCAACTGTAGAGACCCGGCACGTCCATCTGACATAGCTTTTCACCCCGGGTCCGTGCTCCAGAGATCGAGGCTGCGTGCGTAAGAAAATTGCACTTCTCGCGATGATGTTGATGGCATCCCTGCCATCCATGGCACTTACCAAAATTACTGTAGAGCAACTTACGCAACTGCTGGCCGAGCAGAGCAAGTTAGCGAAGAGCGATGAGGCAACAGCCGTGAAGCTGCAGGATGTTTCCCTGTCTGAAGAGCTCACCGCGGACAAGATGAAGGGGTTTACGCAGTACGATCCCGGGCCGCTGACGGTGACGCAGATTCGCGTGCTCGCTGTCGACAGTGCGCTGCTTCCGCCGCCGCCGAGCGATCTCCCGGCCATCGCCGCACCGAATGCCGCCGGGCAGGCCGCACTGCTGGCCAAAGCGATTGACTACGACGTTCATACTTATGCGGCATTACCTGCGCTAACGGCGGACAAGTTCACCATCCGTTACCAGAATGGAGTGGAGTACGTGCAGACGAACTCCGGGGCCGGGAGCAACTTTGCAGGTGGTTCACTGGAATTGAGGCCGGTGAATCCGTATCTCCGGCTCCTGGGACAATACTCGTCCCGAGTGGCCTTCGAGCGAGGCGTTGAACTTCCACCTGCAAAGACCAAGGCTATTGACCCGGCAAGCCCCTACGGGCAGAGTTCTCAGAACGGCGCCGGGATGGCTCTCGGCGTGGTATTGGTCGATGCGGCCAAGGGCAAGATTACATGGCTTCGCTGGCAGACGGTGAGTGGCAAGAAGACCGCTGTGTTCGCCTTCGCGGTGGATAAGAAGCAGTCAAGCTACACGGTGAACTACTGCTGCTTCCCGGTGAGAGAGAACACGGGCGGGCATACATACGGTGCCAACCAGGGAACCTCCGTCAGCTTCAACTCCTTCACGGCGAAGCCCGCATACCATGGCGAACTGTTCATCGATGCGGAGACCGGAGCGATTGTCCGGCTGATAACGAAGGCCGAACTGAAGCCGACCGACCTGGTTCACCAGGAAGACACCCGCATCGACTATGGCGCGGTGGCGATTGACCGGCAAGTCGTACATTGTTCCGGTGAAGAGCATCATCCAGACCGAGGTCGTGCCCAACGGCGACTCGTATGTGAAATACTCCGTGCGCCGCGCGCTGTTCGACGTGGACTACAGAAATTATCAACTGCGGTAAGAGCAGCGAGTCAGCAAGTCAGCGTAAAGCCCATGCCGATAGCGGGCTTGTAATGGGGCACCCTGCGGAAGTTGCGTTAACTTTGGCCCGGATCATGAGCATCATCTTCCCTGCTTCGTTGTTGTAATGTAAAAAGGGGACATGAATTTTCTAGAACGAAAATACACAACGGCGTTGGCCGTTTTTTGCGGTTTCATTTTCATGAGTATTTGCGTTTCTGCCCAAACCCCAAAACCTCTTCCTTTGTTCCCGGCACCTGAGAAAACATTCCAAAGTGACAAGCAATTCAATGCAGTGACGATTGGGCCTGGCAACACGTTCACTGTGCGCAAAACTCCACCTGACTTTTCCTTGGATTCATTTGACTTTAGTGCGGACGGCAAGCAGTTGTTTATGCTGTGGGGATCCGGAAGACTTGAGATCCGCGATCTGGAAACCACTAAGCGGGTCACGGAATTCAAGCCGATGTCGGGACCTGTATTTGAAGTCGAGACAGACAACTCTACTAAGACTTTGGTGATTGTCGGTCAACACGGCGTGTTGCGTTTCATAAATCCACAGACAGGCAAAATGACAGGAGAAATTCACACTGAGATCGGACGCCTTAAATACGATATTCAAAAGGTCCTTGTTGCCCCTGACGGTTCTTGGTTGGCTTACGCGAATCAAGAGAACGGCAAGGTACTCGACCTGAAAAGTGACCCTGCCAAGGTACTCGCGGATCTCGGAGACGCTTACGATCTCGCTTTGACGCCTGATAGCTCTCAACTTTGGGTAGTAAATCGTGAGAAGATATTTGGCCTTACAGTGCCTCAATGGACACAGATTAAATCAGCACCACTCATTGACCAAGTGGCATTGACGAATACGCCTTCGTTGACGGTTGTCTCCGGAGAAGGAGGTCCGATTGCCTTTATACCTTCGAAAACCGGCCTCTTGCGATATGAGCTAGCGACGCTGACCGGAATAAGGGTCACGGACAAGCCCGCCTACGTGGTACTCTCCTCGGGCGCTCGAAATGCTGTCATTGTGAACCAGTTCAAAGCCTTGAGCGCATTTGGCGCTAACGGCGCGCAGTTCTGTGAATGGCAACAACTTACGTCTCAAGGGTCGAACGGCCTAAAGACAAGCGAAAATGGAGAATGGTTTGGCGTTCTCAACTCTGGGAAAGTTGAGGTATGGGCGACCAAAAGCCTTCTCACCTCCTGTGCCAAATGACTTCGGGTGCTCGTTCCGATTGAGAGACACGCCCCGTAAACGACACGGTGCGGGAGCCGTAGCGGGCTACTTGTTGACGGGGAAGCTTGTGGTCCAGATAACGTTGTTGGATTCGTCGATGCTGACGAGGAGGGAGCCTTCCTGTCCCTCGTCCAGTTCGGGGCCTACGGAGTGGTGGGCTTTTCCGGTTGAGTCCACGAAGTCGAGCTTGGCGGTGCCTGAGCCCGTGATCTTGAAGCGATAGTGATATTCGGCGGCGTTGTTGAGGTTGGTGGTGCCAAAGCTGGCGCTGGGGTAATCGAGTTCGACGAGCCGGAGCGGGGCTCCACTGTGGTTGGCGATGGTGGTCTGGACGAAGGCCGAGTGGCAGCCGGAGAGAAATCCAAACGAAACGAGCAACAGGGCGACGGACAGAATCGCGGCTCGATCCCTGCTAACAACCGGCGGAAAATCTAGAAGTAATGCTTTCGCTTTTAGACGTAAATCATTGAATAAATTAAAATTGAAACGAATGTCAATCGCTCGCTGGGCGGCGGCAGCGAAGGAAAGGTTGTCTTCGGTCATAAGGAAGTCTTGCGTTCGAGAGCCCTCGCCGTCAAGACTACGCCAGTCTTGTTGTTGTGCAGGGTGATGGGGAAGCCGAGCACGTTCCACACCCACTTATCGCCCTTGCGGGGAAGGTTCATGAGGCCGCGGTAGGTGCGGTCGATGTAGGTTTCGCGGTCCTGGGCGACGGTGCGGACAATCTCCCGAAAATCGGTGGCAAGCTCGGGGATTTCTCGAAACATGTTTCGGCCGAGGAACCATTCGCGGGAATGGCCGAGCAGGCGGGCGCAGTGTTC
Source organism: uncultured Acidobacteriaceae bacterium (assembly GCA_963816335.1). Lineage (GTDB taxonomy): Bacteria > Acidobacteriota > Terriglobia > Terriglobales > Acidobacteriaceae > JANXZS01. Next base: position 219,713 of record CAWFKA010000011.1, read on the forward strand.
GTTGACGTAAATCCAGTTTCCATCGGCGTCGAGCACCTCAACGACGACATCGTCGCCCATCGCCATGTTGATGCGGGAGTAGAAGAAGTCGCGGGCATCGACGACGACAGGTTTGCCGCGACGCTTGGCCTCAAAGGAACGCAGCGCGGTGACCAGGTCGTCGATGGAACTGTAGCCCTTAAGCAGGTGCATATCTTCGACTCCGCCAAAGCGGCGCTCGAGGGTGGCGGAGAGGATGATGATGGGGACCTCCGGCCGGCGCTCGCGGAGATCGGATGGCGACCTCGGTGCCGAATTTTCCGGCGCCGAGATGATAGTCGAGCACAGCGATGTCGATGTGGTCGAGCATCTCTTCGGCTTCTTCAATGGTGCTCGCGGTCTCGGTGAGATATCCATACTTGCGCAGGATGGTGGAGCGCAGCAGCAGGCTGTCGACGTCATCATCGAGCAGCAGAACGCGAATAGGTTCGGCGATCGCCTGGTCGCTGGCGTCGACGCTCCTTGGTCCGAAATCGTTGTCGTCTTTTGACATGAGTTTGGTTAGATGCACGAACTCTGGAATTTGTGGAATTCACCCGGCCGGGAAGACTTTCCTCTGCAGTTTCTTAATGTCGCGAGCAAGCTCGGGTAAGCGGCTGAAGGCGTTTACGGCGCGCAGCCATTGTCCATGCTCGAATCCTGGGGACCCGCTGATGATTTTACCGGGGTCAATGTCGCCGTGTGTGCCGGCCTGGGCGGTGATGATGACGCCGTCGCCGACAGTGCAGTGTCCCGCAACGCCCACCTGCCCGGCGAGAAGAACCCTCTTGCCGATGTGGGTTGATCCGGCGAGGCCAACCTGGGCGCAGATGAGCGAGTCTTCGCCGATGGTGCAGCCGTGGCCGACGGTGGTTACATTGTCGATTTTGACGCCGCTGGCGACGTGCGTCTCGCCAACTGCCGCACGGTCGATGCAACTTTGCGCCTGGACTTCGATGTCGTCTTCCATGCGGACGATGCCGGTCTGCAGAATCTTGTGCCAGTGGCCTTCGTCGTCCTTGGCAAAGCCGAAGCCGTCGGCGCCGATGATGACGCCGTTCTGCAGGGTGATGTTGTCGCCGAGGATGCAGCTCTTCGCGCACGACGGCGTGAGCATGGGCGAGGAAGTTGTTGCCGAACGCGGACGTTGGGGTAGATGACGACGTGGGGCAGCAGGGTGGCGTTGTCGCCGATGACGACGCCTGCGCCGATCGACCACGTAAGCGCCGATGTGGGCATGGCTGGCCGATCTTCGCGGTGGGGTCGATGACGGCGGTGGGGTGCACTCCTGCAGCGTAGGTGGGGAGCTTGTAGAAGACCTCAATAGCCTTGGCAAAGGCGAGGTAGGGATTGCTGGTGCGCAGGGTGGCGGCGGGAATGTCGGGGAAATCGTTCTGTACGAGGACCGCCGAGGCCCTGGTGGTGCGGGCGTGGGAGGCGTATTTCAGATTGGCGACAAAGGTGACCTGGTCGGGACCGGCTTCTTCGATTCCGGCAACGCTCGTGATTTCGAGGTTTCCATCGCCACGGCACTCGGCCTGAAGGATGCGGGCAAGCTCTTCCAACTTCATGCAGTGAATTGTACCCGCAGGGCGGAGGAATGGCGTCAGGCGGTGAGGTCGCGGTCGAAAAGTGACTCCTGCGGCCGGGCGCAACCTTCTTTTTGGCAGCGCCGATGACGGCCAGGACTTCCAGCTCAACGATCGAGGTGCGCGGGACAAAGATGCGCTGGGTGTTGGAGCGGGTGTCGGGCGGGGTGAGGAAGATGCCCTCCTGGTCGATCGAGCGAGGCATCGTTGGCGGCGAGACCCTCTATGAGGTCGCCATCCTGGAGGCGAATTCGCAGCCAGAGGCCCTCGCTGCGGGGACGGGCGGCGAAGGACTTGCGCTGCAGGCGCTCAGGGTTGTTGAGTCTCGCCGGAATTGAAGTCGCGCACGAAGCAGACCCACTTCACGTCTACCAGGTTGTAGGAGGCAACTTTGCCGTCGAGATCCAGGAGATCCAGGACGCCATTAGGGCAAAGCCGGCGGGAGAGAGGTATCCCGCCACCCAGTCGCGGGTGACCTTGCGCAGGATCGCTTTTTTCCGGCTGCTGGACATTATCTTAAGAACCGCGCACAGCTGGAACGGCTTGATGCGCAGACCGCTGAATATGGCATTGTCGCACGGCGAGCGGCCGCAAGAACCGATATTCTGCAAAACGGTAGCCAACGGCGCTATCCGTGTGATAAGTTATTGCTTTGTATCTGCGTTCGCCATGCTTCTAACTCATTGTATTAGAGAAGCTTAGTAGCCGTAGCGCGACGGTTGGAGCCGTACGTAAAAGTCCATGCCCGACTACATTTATCTCTTAGAAAATCGCTTATCCCCGGGACAGCAGAATGCTCTGAAGGTCAGTTCGTGAGTCCGCTCGCGATGCCCAGATGACGGTGTTTTTAACCGGTGGCGCCGTGCGCGACCTGACCAGTGGATCGCCTGTTCGGGACCTTGATTTTTCGGTTCAGGGAAATGCACTCAAGCTGAAGAAAAACTTGGAGAAAGCTGGCGGGGTGCTGGTGGGGGAAGATGACCCGTCGCACACGCTTTTCTTCCATTTCGGCGGGGGCGCGCGGGTAGAAGTAAGCAGCACGCGGCGCGAGGAGTACCCAAAACCCGGCAAGCAAGTTTACCATTTCGCCAGACATCCATGATGACCTTCGCCGACGGGATTTCACCGCCAATGCGATGGCGCTTTCGCTGAATGAGGGTTCATACGGACTGCTGATGGACCCGTTGAACGGCGTAGCGGACATTGAATCCCGGCTGCTGAGGCTGGTGAGCAACTATGGGTTTCTGGAGCGGCCGTCGCTGCTGATTCGCGCGACCCGTTTTATCGCCCGGCTAGGCTGGGAAATGGAAGAAAAGACTCAGATCCGGTTCGAGAATGCCAAGGTGCGAGGGGGTCATCGATCACCTGTCAGACTGGCAACGCGGCTACGAACTGGAGGAGATCGGCCACGAAGAGGATTCGCTGCGCATCCTGAAGGTGATGGAAGATGCGGGATGGATGAAGCGACCTCTTCCCGGCCTGGACGAGCGCGAAGGCGGATGTTGCCGGCCTGGACCAATTGCGGGAAGTTCTGAACCAGCTGCAGATGCAGGGAGTTAACCCGGACACATCGAGCGCCTCCATGACGCTTCTGACGGCGAAAGATGTCGAGCAAAGAGCTGAACGAACTGAAGAAGCTGTTTGTGCGGCCGGGATTTGTGGTGGAGTGGAACTCGCTGGACGCACGGGCCAAGGAGTTCGCCAAGGTTTTGACGTCGAAGCAGGTGGCGACGCCTTCGGCTACCTGGAAGTTGCTGACCTCGAGCAATCCCGAAGCGGTGCTGTGGCTTGGATTCACGGGCAAAGTCGGCGCGCCGTGCAGGAGAAGTTCCACAACTTCTTCTCGGTGTGGCCGGAGGCGCGGCAGAAGGTTCCTTACGCACTGATGCAGGAGATGCGCATTACTCCGGAGCTTGCGGGCTACCAGGAACTTCTGCAGGAGCTCTTCTTCGAATTGATTGACGGCAAGTTGGAGACGGAAGAGCAGATTCGGGCCTTCCTGGAACCATATTCGCCGCCCGCTCCGCCACCACCGGTGAACATTCGACGCACCCGCGGCAAAAAGACCTCCGAGGCGAAGGCACGGGCCAAGGCAGAAGAAGCAGAAGAGGCGGATGAGGAAGAGTTGGAAGAGATGCCGGAAGGCTTGAAGCTGAAGCTCGACGACGACGAAGTGGACGATGAGGAGGAAGACGAGGATGAGGACTTGGATGAAGACGCCGAGCCTGCTCCGAAAAAAGGCAAGGCCAAGCCAGAGCCAAGGTAGCGGCCAAGCCGACGAACGCTGCGCCAAAGCCCGACGCCAAGGCGGACGGAAAAGACTGTCTGTCAGGCGCGCCAAAAGCTGTCGCCAAGGCGGTAGAAAAAGCCGGAACGAAAGAGAAAACCTGCAGCGAAGGCTGCGGAGAAGAAGGTTCTGAGCCGAAGGCGGCCCACAAGCCTGAGCCGGCAAAGCCAGCAGCGAAGAGTGCACCGGCCAAACATGCCGTTGCGGTAAAGGCTGTGGCGAAGAAGCCTGCTCCGCCAGCAAAGAAGGCGGCGCCTGCGAAGGCGGTCGCAAAGAAAGTTGCGGCGAAGCCGGTTGTGCGCGCGAAGCAGGCGAAGAAGCCGGTTGCGAAAACAGCGACGAAGCACAACGGATCAAAGCCCGCACAACAAGGCCGCAAAGCCGGCAGCAAAGACTGCAAGCCAGGCAAGAGCCCGCGGTGAAGCGAAAGCGGCAGGCAAGCATGTGCATCCAAACCGGCGAAGAAGAAACGTTAGGCTACGCTGTACTTTGAAGCAAAAGACAGGTGAAAGAGGAGCAGCCAAGAGCTACTCCTCTTTTTCTGCGCTTTAATTTTGCGCGTCTATTTGTAGATCAGGTGGATCGAAACGTTTCGTGCCGGGCAGGTCACATGGGACAGCGCGTTGACTTGAAGGCTGGAGCCTCCAACGGAGGACCTTGGGATTGTTGGCAAAGCCGAAGCCCTCCAGCGGCCATCCAAGGAAATTGCGTCGAGCTTGTGGTTCTTGTTCTCATCGTGAATGACGGCCACGATGGCGTAGTCGCCTGGAGGGAGGTCGCTGAAGGTGATGGTGCCGGAGTTGCCCGTGAAGGGAAAGGTCCGTGGCGAAAAGACTTGTCGTTGCTTCTCCGGCCAGCCATCGGGCTTGTTGAAGATCGCGACGCCAATCACGCCCTTGTCATTCCGGATACCATCGACATGGATCATCAAGGGTGCAGGTGCCGCTCGCATCGCGCGGATGTTTGGGTGAAGGCCGCAAGGAATATGACGGACGCAGCCAGAATCTTCCCGAAGTGCAGTTTCATTCAACCGCCTCTCATAAACGTGCTGGAACGGGTGTTCAACATACTACGATGCGCGGGATGGCTGCGCGAGTGCTGCGGCGGTGGTTGGGGGAATTTTCGCCACGTGGATTAATTGGCGAGTGAAGATTGGTGCTGTGCGTGTCCAATGGCGGGATCGGCGATCAGATCCTGCGATGCCCGGATGGTTGAAGTCCGGGCATGGCGGATGATGCTGTTGAAGCCAAGTGCGATTAGTAGCGCTTTACCGGGACGGGGTTGCGGTCCTGGAATTGGTGCTGGTGCCAGTAGGGGTAGGCGGCGGCGGTCTGGCTGGCGCGGTCGAGGGTTTCAACTTGTGCCGGGGTGAGGTTCCATCCACTGGCGGCGAGGTTGGCGCGAAGCTGTTCCTCGTTGCGAGCCCCTATGATGACGCTGGAGACGGTGGGCCTTTGCAGCAGCCAGTTGAGCGCGACCTGGGGTACTGTCTTGCCGGTTTCAGCGGCGACCTGATCGAGAGCGTCGACGACTTTGTAGAGGTACTCGTCGCTGATTACCGGACCTCCGGCGGAGGCCTTGTGCAGGCGGCTGACTTCCGGCAGCGGCTGGCCGCGACGAAGCTTTCCGGTGAGGCGGCCCCATCCGAGCGGGCTCCACACCAGCGCGCCGACTCTTTCTTCAACGGCCTGCGGCATGAGTTCCCATTCGTAGTCGCGGCCGATGAGCGAGTAGTAGACCTGGTGAGCCACGTAGCGCGCCCATCCGTAGTGGCGGCTGGTGTCGATGGATTTCTGCAGATGCCATCCGGAGAAATTGGAGGCGGCGATGTAGCGCACCTTGCCCTCGCGCACCAGCTTGTCGAGTGTGTTGAGGACTTCGTCGATGGGCGTGAGCGCGTCGAAAGCGTGCATGTGGTAGATGTCGATGTAGTCGGTGCCGAGGCGCTTGAGCGATCCCTCGACCTGCTGCAGGATGTGGGAGCGCGACGACCCAGCGGCGTTGGGGTTGGGTTGCTTGTGGGCGAGCTGATAACTGTCGACGTCGAAGCCGAAGGTGGTTTTGGTGGAGATGAGCAGGTCTTGCGCGGGGAAGGTGCTTGATGGCCTGGCCGAGGATTTGTTCCGAGAGGCCGTTGGAGTAGACGTCGGCGGTGTCGAAGAAGTTGACGCCCGACTCCATGCAGATGTCGATGAGCTTGCGCGCCTCGTTGACGTCGGTTTCGCCCCAGGCCTTGAAAAACTCGTTGCCACCGCCAAAGGTTCCAGTGCCGAAGCAGAGTTCGGGGACTTTCAGGCCGGAGTGGCCGAGTTGTCGGAAATCCATGTTCTGCGTTTCTCCTGCGAGATTTTTTGCTTGCCGTAAATCTCTGATGCGGCTGGCGGATCGGTCGCAGGATCGGCGCTGATTTTCAAATGGAGGGGATGTTGATGCGGGAGGTGTTTGAAGTTGTTACGAAACTCTGCCCAGAGTACAGAAGAGAACCACGGGATAACTCCGGCGGCGACGTTCGCACTCGACGCCCCGATCTGCGAGTCAAAGACGACCGGAGGAACCCGCTCATTTAGCGGATTCCTCCGAGACGACCGGTCATGATCAATAGGTAAGCTTGGTTATGCCTCGCGCATCTACCCGGAAGGGTGATGCTATTTAGGTTCCGAGCCGAGCTTCCGTGCATCGCTTCGAGTTGTATTGAGCTGAGGTTTTTCCCCAAAGGGAGGAATAATCTCTGAGACGACAGCGTGCGTTGCATTCCCATTTTCGGTCACGATGAACATCAACTTGATGACGCCGCTCGATAAGCCTGTGGGTACAGGGACATTCAAGTTAATCTCGGCACTCCCGGTGCAGTCTTTGTTCACCGTGTATATGCCGGTCTGACCGGTCGAAAAATCGAACCGGTCTGAGCATCGCCGGTACCGTTTTCTGGAATACCCGCCGTCACAACGAAGTCTCTCTGCGTGAATTTCCCTTGGCCGTCGTACTCCGTGACGGCCACTCCTCGCACCGGGCTTAAAGTTCCATCTGGATTAGCCTGCTCTCCCTCGATCGTAGAAACATAGTCGCCTTTCAATGTAGCCTTGTTACAGCGACCATCAATCCAACCGATTCTCGAAGCGTCACTTCGAGTTGTATTCAGGAGCGGTGCAGTTGCGAACGGAGCAGTTATTTCGGAAACCACGGTGTGGATTGTACGACCATCGCTGGTGACTATGAACATTAGCTTGATCACCCCGCTCGAAAGTCCTGGAGGCGCGGGCACATTCAAGTTGATCTCCGCGCTACCAGTGCAATCAGGGTTCACAAGGTACTTGCCTGTCTCGCCGCCAGCAAAATGAAAGCCCGACGTCGCATTTCCATTACCCGGAAACGGCGTGCCGCCCGTTACGGTGAAATCGTGTTGTGTAAGTTTGCCGGTGCCATCAAAGCGCGTAATTGCGATTCCGCTGACTGGACTTGTGGTTCCATCGGGATTCGGTTGGTTGCCCTGGATCGTGAAGCCGTAGTCGCCCCGGAGAGTGGCATTGCTGCAGCCGTCGTCGTCTGCCGCAAAGCAACTGGAAGAGGAAACAAGCACGAGGGAGAGAGCCATAACGCCTCGGGCAATCATTACCGTCATGCAACGCTGACCATTGAGATTTGACTGGTTCATCTGAGACCTCCTTCAAGGAATCAGACGCAACATGACCGTCTCGAAAGGGAATTGCAAATGGTGCGGCCCTAATCTATGTGTCCCTTCCTAAGTGACAAATAACTCAGTGGCTTGTGGAGCAATCTCCCCGAAATCGGCGCCGGATTGGGCGAGGGCAAGAATAGCAATGTTCGTGTAGTATGCTCGGCAGCCCTTATGGAAGAGCTAAAGCGCCCCAGAATCCGCTTTGGAGTCTTTGAGGTCGATCTCCAGTCTCGCGAGCTGCGCAAGCAGGGATTCAAAGTCAAACTTCAGGAACAGCCTTTTCACATTCTTCTTATGCTGGTGGAACGTCCCGGCGACATTGTCACGCGGGAGGAGATCCAGAAGAGGCTTTGGCCGGCAGATACATTTGTCGATTTTGACAGGCGGCCTCAACCGGGCGATCAACAGGCTCCGCGAAGCACTTGGGGACCGATGCGGAGAACCCGCGTTTTATAGAGACGTTGCCGCGACGCGGCTATCGGTTCATTGCGCCCGTTCGAGACTCCGAGACGAGGATCCTCGGTCGAGACTGCGACCGTCAGGGCTGCTCCAGGCCACGGCGCCCGCCTGAGATTCGCGAGGCCGGGAACAGCTTCGACGGCAGGGATTCGGATTTTCGCTTCCATGGCGCGCTGCTTCTGGCGGCAGCGCTTCTGGGGCTTTGCGTTCGCTCCGTCGAGCATTCTCCAGCTACCTGCAGTTCTGGCGAACAGCGCCAACGATTTACGTCGATCGCTGTGCTGCCGCTGGCCGAACCTCTCAGGCGACCCGGCACAGGACTACTTTTCCGACGGGCTCACCGACGAGCTGATTACCGAAGGCGGCGAAGATCGGCGCGCTTCAGCGTCATCTCGCGTACATCGAGCATGCAATATCAAAGGCTCGCACAAATCGCTGCCGGTGATTGCCAAAGAGCTCGGCGTAGATGCGCTTGTAGAGGGCTCTGTAGTGCGATTCGGGCGACCAGGTGCGCGTGACGGCCAACTCATTGATGCTCGCGATGACCGGCATATCTGGTCCGAATCCTACGAGAGCAACGTGGTAGATGTGCTGACGCTGCAGTCGGAAGTGGCCCAGACAATCGCGGATCAAGCTCAGGGTGAGATTAACAAGCGAGCAACATGCGAGCCTCGCACGTCGCACACCGAGTCAATGCCGAGTCGCTTGAAGCTTATCTGAAAGGGAAACCTGTTCCTGAACCAGGGAATGGGCAGGTCTGGACAAGAGCGTCGAATACTTCTCCGAGGCGATTCAGCTGGACCCTGCCAACGCTCAGGCGTATTCGGGTCTATCTCAGTCGTACCTTATGATCGGCATCTTCGGTCTTCGTCCTTCACAAGAAGTATACCCAAAGGCGCGTGCAGCGGCCGATGAAAGCTATTGAAATTGACGCGACTACGGCGGATGCACACGGGGTGCTGGCAGAGATCGCGAAGGGCTACGACTGGGATTGGGCGACTGCGGAACCGGAGTACAAGCGCGCTCTCGAACTGAACCCGAGTTCTTCTGCGATCCACGCATGGTACGCCGACTACCTATCGACGATGGAGCGGCACGATGAGGCCATCGCGGAACTGCGCCGTTCCCACGACCTGGACCCGATTGACAATCGGAACGAAGCCTTCTTCGGATTTCATTCTATTCAGGGCGCGCAGGTACGACGAAGCGATTGCGGTTTGCCGGAGAACACTTGAACTCGCCCCGAACTATCCAAATGCCAACTGGTTCATGGCGCTCGCGCTGGAAAAGCAGGGACGGATTCCCGAGGCGATCGCGAGTCTAAAGAGCGCGGTGAAGAAATCGAAGGCCCCGCTCTTCAAGGCGCTACTGGGCCACGCATATGGGCTTGCAGGGGAACAGGCGAAAGCACTGAGCATTCTCGACGAGCTCGAGGCTCATGTCAAAGCAGCAATATGTCTCGCCGATGGACTTCGCGATGGTCTATACGGGACTAGGTGACCGCGACAATGGCGTTCCAATGGCTCGAGACAGCGTACTCCGAGCGCGTGATGCGGATCCAGGAACTCAACGAGCCGCATTTCGACTCCTTGCGCGGAGATCCTCGATACGAGGATCTGCTGCGACGAATTGGCATCCCTCGTAAGAGTTAGGCCATTGCAAACAGAAGCTCGGAGCTTATTCTGCAGGCATGGGTCTTGCTTTTGCCCTCACGTTTTCGAGCTCGGCAACCAAGTCGTTGTGTTTCGTCCCTGCTTTTCCTCAGCTAAGTGTGAGGGGAGACGGTTGCGGGGTCGAAGAGTCGGCCGGGGCGGGCTAGAATCGAGTCAGCGCCATGGCTGAATTCACTCATCTTCATCTGCATACGGACTACTCGCTGCTGGACGGCGCATGCGACGTGGACAAGCTGGTGGCGCGCGTCGACTCGATCGGCCAGAAGGCCGTCGCGATCACCGACCACGGCAATATTTACGGGGCGGTGCACTTCTTCGACGCGGCGAAGAAGCAAGGGAGTGAAGCCGATTCTTGGCTGCGAGCTCTACGTCTGCCAGAAGGAAGATCACCGCGCCGATCCGCAGGGCGACGACTACAACCACCTGCTGGTGCTGGCGGAGAACGAAGAGGGCTACCGCAACCTCGTCCGCATTACGTCAGGAGGCGTCGCTGCATGGCTTCTATCGCAAGCCGCGCGTCAGCAAGAAGTATCTGGCGGAGCATACGCAGCGGGCTGATCGGCTTTTCGGGATGCCTGGCGGGAGAGCTGTGCCAGGACATTGATGGCAAGGCAAGTTCGACGAGGCGCGCCACACGGCGATGGAGTATCAGCGACATCTTTGGCAAGGGCAATTTCTTTCTCGAGATTCAGGACCAGGGACTGGAGCTGGAAAAGAAGATTCATGCCGATCTGTTCCGGCTGGAGAAGGAACTCGAGCATTCCGCTGATTGCGACCAACGACAGCCACTACCTGTGCGAGGACGATCATCATGCGCACGAGGTTCTGCTGTGCGTGCAGACGGCGGGGTCGATGAACGATCCCAAGCGCTTCAAGTTCGACACGCGACCAGTTTTACGTCAAGACCGCCGAGGAGATGGAGCGGCTCTTCGCGCACGCGCCCGCAGGTGGTGAGCCGCACGATGCAGTTTGCGGAGCGCTGCTCGCTGAAGCTGACGCAAGGTGGACAATCCCTTTCCCGCGTTTCGCGGTGCCTGAGGTCACACGGTCGACAGCTACTTTGAGCAGGTGTGCCGCGAGGGATTGCAGCAAGCGGCTGGATACCGCGGTTCGCCACCTGCAGGACAAGGGGCTGCTGAGGAAGCACGATTCGCGGAATACGAGCGCGGCTGGAACGCGAGATCGACATCATCAAGCAGATGAAGTTCTCCGGCTACTTCATGATCGTGTGGGACTTTATTCGCTATGCGCGCGAGCAGGGATATTCCGGTGGGGCCGGGGCGTGGATCGGCCGCGGGATCGCTGGTGCACGTACTGCATGGAGATCACGAACATCGATCCGCTGCAGAACGCGCTGCTGTTTGAGCGCTTTCTGAATCCGGAGCGCGTGTCGATGCCGGATATCGACATCGACTTCTGCATGAATCGCCGCGGCGAGGTGATCGAGTACGTGACGCGCAAGTACGGGCGCGAGCAGGTGGCGCAGATCATCACGTTCAACACGATGGCGGCCAAGGCGGCGATCAAGGACGTGGGCCGCGCGCTGGACATGCCGTACGGCGAGGTGGATCGCATCGCGAAGATGATTCCGACGACCATCGGCGTGACGATCGATGCGGCGCTCGAAGGATCGACGGCCACTGAAGACCGCGTACGAACGGAGCCGAAGATTCAGGAGCTGATCGATACGGCGCGCAAGCTTGAAGGGCCTGGTGCGCGGCGCGGGCGTGCACGCGGCCGGCGTGGTGATTGCGCCGCAGCCGCTGACGGAGCTGGTTCCGGTGACGCTGAACAAGAACGACGAAATCGTGACGGCGTACGACATGAAGGCCGATCGAGAAGATGGGCCTGCTGAAGATGGACTTTCTCGGCCTGACGACGCTGACGGTTATCGACGATTGCCTGAAGCTGATCAAGACGCATCGCGGCGATGATGATCGATATGGCGACGATTGCGCTGGACGATGCGGACGACGTACGAGAAGGTCTTCCATCGCGCGCTGACTTCGGGCGTCTTCCAGTTTGAATCGGGCGGCATGCGCGATGTGCTGCGCCGCTACAAGCCGACATCGATTGAAGACCTGACGGCGTTGAATGCGCTGTATCGTCCGGGGCCGATCCAGGGCGGCATGATCGATGACTTCATCGAGCGCAAGTGGGGCCGGCGCAAGGTGGAGTATGAGCTGCCGGAGCTGGAGACGATTCTGAAGGAGACGCTGGGCGTCATCGTCTACCAGGAACAGGTGATGCAGATCGCCAACGTGCTGGCGGGCTACTCGCTGGGCGATGCCGACCTGCTGCGCCGCGCGATGGGCAAGAAAAACGCCGCGGAGATGGCCAAGCAGCGCGAGCGCTTCATGGCGGGCGCGGCGGAGAAGAAGCATCCCAAGGACACGATCGCGACACATCTTCGACCTGATGGAGCAGTTCGCGGGATACGGATTCAACAAGTCGCACTCGGCGGCGTATGCGCTGCTGGCGTATCACACGGCGTAGCTGAAGACGCACTATCCGGTTGAGTTCATGGCGGCGCTGCTGACATCGGAAACTTCGAAGCCGGAGAATGTGGTGAAGTACATCAAGGAATGCCGCGAGATGGGAATTCCTGTCGAGCCGCCGAATGTGCAGTTCTCGGATGCGAACTTTACGCCGCATGATGAGGCGATTCGCTTCGGGCTGACGGCGATCAAGAATGTCGGGCGCAACGCGATTGAATCGATCTCTGATCGGCGCGGCGATGAGCTGGAAGAGAAGGGGAAGCAAGTTCGCTTCGTTCTGGGAGTTCTGCGAGAAGGTGGATCTGCGGCTGATGAACAAGCGCGTGCTGGAGTCGCTGATCAAGGCGGGCGCGCTGGATTCGTTCGGCCGGCGGTCGCAGCTGATTGCCGCGGCTGACAAGGCGATGGAGCGGGCGCAGAAGTCGCAGCGCGATGTGGCTGCGGGACAGCATGGGCTGTTCGGGATTTTCGATGACACGCCGGCTGCCTCGCGCGATCGGCGGATGCGCTGCCGAATGTGCCGGACTGGGACGGAGAACGAGCGCCTGCAGGCGGAGAAGGAAGTGCTGGGGTTCTTCGTCTCCGGGCCATCCGCTGGATAAGTATCGCGGAGAAGCTGCGCAACATGAAGGTGGTCGACACGGCGACGGCGCTGGAGATGAAGCCTGCGCCGTCGAACGGACGACGCGGGCAGCAGCCGCAGAACGCTGATTGCGATTGCGGGCGTGATTGTCGGGCTGAAGGTGGCGAAGTCGAAGCGCTCGGGCGAGATCTATGCGCAGGCTTCGCTCGAAGATACGGTCGGCAAGATCGACCTGATCTGCTTTCCGAAGGACTACGAGCGCGAACGCCGAGAATCTGAAGATCGATGTGCCGGTGCTGGTTCGGGGCACGCTGCGCGCGGAGGAAGATGCAGCGCCGAAGCTGTGCGGTCTCTTCGATCCAGGCGCTGGAGGATGTGAAGGTGAAGCTGCCGCAGAATGTGCGCATCCGGGTGATGCTGGAGCAGGCGAGCGACACGACGCTGGTGGATTTGAAGCAGTTGATCGCGGATTCTCCGGGGCCGGGACGAATGATGCTCAGCCTGGAGCAGACGGGGGATTTCGCGGTTGTGCTGGAGCCGGAGTTGACGGTGGGCGCGGATCGCGGATTTGTTGAGCGGGCGGAAGAGCTGCTGGGACGCGGGGCGGTGCAGGCCGTCGACTAGTCGATGGCCTGCTAAGGAGCGGCCAGCTAAGACGCGGTTAGCTAAAGTCCGGTCGGCTGAAAAACAACCGCAGATCCTTTGCTTGGCTGAGGAATGACAGCATGAGTAGGCGGGAGTGTTAGTGATTGTTGATCCCACCCTGGCCAACGGCAGGCCAGGATGGGGCACCCGGCACCCGGCGAAGTGAAGTCTTCTTTAACCCACCCTTCGCAATCGGCGCACGAAGGATGGGGCACCGGGCGGAGGGCACTCGAAGTAGGAAGCGGATGACATGCCATGGCGGCCGTTTTGCGGTTTGAGCCTTTTCCGCTAACCGCTTTTTAGCTAACCGGCTCTTAGCTAACCGGCTCTTAGCTGACCGCTTCTTAGCTAACCGGCCTTTAGCTCGCCTGCTGCTCTTGTACAATCAGGGAGAGTTTTGTGAACGGGATGTAAACACCGGCGCTTTCTGTCCGGTGCAGGCGGTACTAGAAGCAACTCATGACAGAGCAGGCAGCACAAAAACTGGAGCAAGTGCAGGCGGCAGCAGGTCCGGTAACCGAGGCATGGAAAACGACAGAACTCGCCCGTCACCCGCAGCGGCCCGATCCCATGGACTTCATCGGAAGCCTCTTTACGAATTTCAGCGAGATACACGGTGACCGTGCATTCGGCGACGATCTTGCGATGACGTGCGGCATGGCCCGTTTTCATGATGAGGAAGTGCTGGTGATCGCGAACATCAAGGGCCGCGGGATCAAGGAAAAGATTCGTCACAACTTTGGCAGTCCCAATCCTGAGGGTTATCGCAAGGCGCTGCGGGCAATGAAGATTGCGGAGAAGTTCGGGCGCCCGGTCTTCACGCTGATCGACCTGGTGGGAGCCGCTCCCGGGCTGGGCGCGGAGGAGCGTGGGCAGGCTGAGGCGATTGCGCGCAACCTGCGGGAGATGTCGCGGCTGCGGGTTCCGACCATCGCCACGATTACGGGTGAGGGCGGATCGGGCGGCGCGCTGGGGCTGGCCGTCTCGGACCGCGTGCTGATGCTGGAGAACGCGGTGTACTCGGTGATTTCGCCCGAAGGGTGCGCGTCGATCCTGTGGAGCGACGCGTCGAACCGCGCGCTGGCGGCGGAGGCGATGAAGACCACCTCTCCCGATGTAAAGGCCCTGGGCTGCGTGGACGACGTAGTGCCGGAGCCGGTGGGCGGGGCGCATCTTGACGAGACCGCCAGCCGTCGCCATGCTGGATGAAAAGCTGCGCTGGCATCTCGCGGACCTGCGGACCATTCCGGTGGACGAGATGGTTCGCCGGCGACAGGCGAAGTTCCGTACCATCGCGCAGTTCTATACCTCCTGAAAAGGATCTCTGGTGAAGAGAGAAACGGGCTCGCATGGGCGGGAGCAGGGTCAGCTTTGAGCGACCGAGGGGGTCGGTGTTGAGTGAATATGGCCCGCGCGAGAACCTCCGCCCGATGGAGAGACTGCGTTCCCTGGGATTCTTCTTTGTCGCAATCGTCTATTTTGTCTTTGCGCAGGTTCTGGCGGGGCTGATTGCGCGGTTTGCTGCCTCCGGGGATGTGCGCGAACTCGTTTTCCGAGTGCTGCTGCTTCTGATCCTGCTGGGCGGATACGCAGGGATGGGCTACGTTTTCCAGCTTCAGCCGCATCCGCTGAAAGCGATGGGACTGATTCGCCGCGAGGGCTGGAAGCGCGAGGTCGGGCTGGGGGTCGCGCTCGGCTGGGGCGGCATCGTGGCCTGCGTGCTGCCGATTGCCCTCGCCGGCGGGACTGGTGGTCACGCTGTGGACCACGTCGCGGCAGATGGGACTCTTGCTGCTGAATCTGCTGGTGCTGGCGGCTGCGGCGATGGCTGAAGAAGTCGCCTTTCGCGGATATCCCTTCCAACGGCTGATTGAGGCGATCGGTCCGACGACGGCGACGATTGTGATGGCGACGATCTTCGGTCTGATCCATCTGCGCAATCCCGGAGCGACCAGCGCCAGCACGCTGGTGACGGTGCTGAGCGGCGTGCTGATGGCGACGGCCTACCTGCAGACCAGCGCACTGTGGCTGCCCTGGGGATTCCACTTTGGATGGAACGCGGCGATGGCTGTGCTGTTCGGACTTCCGGTCAGCGGGCTGGATTTCTCTGCCGTGGTGTCGAGCAACACCGTCGGTCCCACCTGGCTGACCGGGAGGCGGATATGGGCCGGAAGGCAGCCTGACCGCGGTGGTGGTGCTGGTGGTGAGCCTGGTTGTGCTGGTGAAGATGACCCGGCGAATACGCGTGGAAATACGCGCAGCCGGTGATTGTGCCGGGAGGAATTCCGGTGGATCTGGACGCTGCGCAGGCACGGGTACACGAGGCGGCGCAGGGAATCTCGGCGGAGACCGCGGGGCCGAAGCTGGTGCAGATTGCGTCGGTCACTTCCATGTCGCCGACTGCGATACCGTTGCCGGAGCGGTCGGCATCCTATCGGGGAGAGCGGGACAGCCGAAAAGGTGGAAGGCGAGAAGGTGGAAGGCGAACTGCCGATCGAGACTGAGCCTCCTGCTTAAGATCCGCCAGTCGGGAAAAACCACATGACAGAAGCGCAGAATGGTCTCGTCCGCGTGGCGAGCCGGTATTCCGTTCGAGGAGACGATCTCTCGCATTGAGGGCTTTCTGCGCGAGAAGGGAATCAAGCTGTTTGCCACGATCGATCACAGCGGGGAAGCGGAGCGGGCCGGGCTGAAAATGCCGGCCGACGAAGCTGCTGCTCTTCGGCAATGCGAAGGCGGGAACTCCGGTGATGCTTGCCGCGCCATCGGCGGCCATCGATTTGCCGTTGAAGGTGCTGGTGGCAGGAGGAGAATGGCGGCGTGTGGATTTCGTATAACACGCCGGAATACATCCAGCAGCGGCACGGATTTCCGGTGGAACTTGCGGGTAATCTTGCCGGAGTGCGTGCAGTTGTCGAGCACGTGGCGCGGTAGGAACGCCAGGAACTCGGCGAGTTGCGCTCACGTATCCACGCTGAGTGCAGTCACAAGAATTAGACGAATGCAGTCATCACAATTACTTGATCGCAGCCACTTGCCAGCGGCGACAAATCGGGCCATGCTTTAAACAAAGTGAGGGCTCCATGACCGGCTATCACCTCCAGCCACGACCTCTTTTCGAACGCGCCTGCCGGCGATGCTTGTCGGCTGCCTGTTCTTGGTATTTGGAACGCAGACCTCGATCTCGCAGGTCATCATCATGGGGCCGAACTCAACCTGGGCGCGATATGCCAAAGTGGAGCCGACGCATGTGGGTCTGTCGAGCGACCGGCTGACGGGAAAGACACGCCAGCAACTGATTCGGCTGATGGACGCGGAGCAGGGATTCGCGGTGCGGCCTGTGCCGAAGGGCAGCAAGGGACTGGTGCTGATTGCCAACGGCGGACTGAAGCCCGGAGGCAAGGACTACCTTCATGCCCTGGAGGAGAAGGGCATTTCGGTGAAGCCGGGAGACCGGGTTTTGATCACCGACGTGAAGATTGAGCACAACAGGATCATCTTCGACCTGAATGGTGGCCCGGACCGCAGACATAAATGGCTCAGGCATATAGAGGTCGGAACCTCAAGTAATACTTCGCCCATTGTCCAGGACGATCCGCAAGACCCGGTGGGCTCACGGCTGACGCTGAGCTTCGAGGGCGAGGTTCCGGAGATGACGGGCGCACAGGTGAAGTCGCTGATCGCTCCTGTTATAGATTTCACCTTCAAATCCCCGATGCAGGCGTTCGTGGATGTGCTTCCGGCGAAGTTGAGGACTGCGATTTTGAACCATGAAGTTCTTGTGGGCATGAGCACGGAGATGGTGGTGTACTCCATCGGAAAGCCGGACCACAAGTCTCGCGAAGTGGAAGGGCAGATGCCGTATGAGGAGTGGATCTATGGCGATCCTCCGCACGACGTCGAATTTGTGAGGATCAACGGGAACCGGGTGATCCGAGTAGCCCTGGCAAAGGTTGGGCAGGATCTGGACATTCGCGACAAGAACGAAGTTGAAGGCATCCAGCAGGCGGAGGAGCGCCAGGTGCAGGTTGGCGGCGACGCTACATCGAATCCGGATGTTGCGCAAAAGGCTCCGCCATCGTTGAAGGCTCCCGGAGAAAATCTGCCGAGCGACAAGAATCCCGGCGCATTGGGGCCGGTGATCTTCCCGGAAGGAATGGGCAAGCAGAAGCCGTTGCCCCCAGACCTGCAGCAGGCTCCCGTATCGGTCGATCCTGATCCTGCGCCGACGCCCGCGCAGAATGCTCCGGCGACAACGCCTGCGCCCGCACCAGCGGCAAAGCTGGTGAGCTCAGTAGAGAAAAACACGCCCTGAGTTTGTGTAGAATAGAGGGAGCGAGTCGACATTCTTCTGTATCGTCCCTCCCACCCCAAAAGGGAAGTTCCTGCGGGATCCCGGTGTAGGAAAAGCATAGAGGTGAGGCCGCGCCGTCGTAGCCGCGCAGCGATTTTCTGCGTGTGTGCAAAGACACTCTAGGAGAAATGTGTTCCCATGGCCAAAATTGCCAAGATTGCCAATCGTGAAAAAGTGATGGACACGTCGAAGTCGACGAACTGTCCGAAGTGCGGAAAACCGACGCGAATCGTGAAGCGCGTAAAGGACCGCGAACGTGGTGTACCGGGTGGAGTGTATATCTCCTGCTCAGGCTGTGAGTTTCACGAAAAGCTTTAGAAATAGTTACTTGAGGGATCTATATCAAGTAAATCATTGACGTATTGGAAGACAAAACCCCGCCGTGTGGCGGGGTTTTGTGCGTTACGGAAATGTCTCCTCGGTGGACTGAACTAACATAGTTCGAACGAGTCAAAGGCATTCGGAGCTGAGGCGGATGGATGGATGAATTGAAAGTCTTGAATGGCCGTGTTGCGACCGAGCGCGATGTAGAGGCTCGGAGGGTGATTTTCTTTATCCCGGATTCGCGAAGCACCCCGTTTGAATTCGATCACGCATTCCCACTACTCGCAAAAGTCGTTAAGAAGGACGACATGGATGGCTTCCCCAAGCCTGGATCGCTTGTCACGATTGTCCAAGCGGAGATGACGGATGAGGGACAGGTTGTGCTCGGCCTAATTTATGGTGACGGCGAAGAAGGTGTCTGCCATTTGCAGGATATTGAGGTGATTGGACCGATCCAGGAGTAAATCATTCCGGCGAGGATTTTACGAAGCAGCAATCCCTAAAGTGCGGCGGCGATTTCTTTGAGGATGGATTTGGCGGTGGCGGCGGGGTCGGGGGATTGCGTGATGGGGCGGCCTACTACCAGGTAGGTGGCTCCGGCGGCGATGGCTGCGCCGGGGGTGGCGACTCGCTTCTGATCGCCGATTTCTGCTCCGGCGGGACGGATGCCGGGGGTGACGAGGATGGCGTCGGGGCCGAGAGCGGCTCGCAGTTGGGCGACCTCTTCCGGGGAACAGACGAATCCGTGGAGCCCGCTTTCCGTCGCCATGCGCGCGAGGCGAAGAACCTGCTCGGCGGGAGTGCTGGAGACTCCGACTGACTGAAGTTGGGAGGCGTCCATGCTGGTGAGCACGGTGACTCCAAGGAGCGTGACCGGGCTGGAAGCGGCGGCATCGGCGGCGGCTTTCAGCATGACCGGACCACCGGATGTGTGGACGGTAAGCAGGGCGGCGCCTTGCGCTGTGGCCGAACGAACGGCTCCGGCAACGGTGTTGGGGATGTCGTGGAGCTTGAGATCGAGGAACACGGAGTAGCCGCGCTCCGTCAATTTTGTGATGATACTATTCCCAGCCGATAGATAGAGTTCCAAGCCAACCTTAAACCATTGGCAGAGGTTTCCGAGGCGGTCTACGAGCGCCAGTGCTTCGATTTCGGTGGGAAAATCCAGAGCGACGATGAGGTGCTTGCGGGCTTCGGCGAGGTCAGGGGAAAGCGGGGTGACTGAGACGGAGGGGAGCTGGTCGGTGGCATTCATTCGACGATCCTCCTTGGCTAGAGGTGGCCGGAGCGAGGTTCACGGCTGGCCGGCTTTCTACCCACTGACCTGGTCCCTCGGAAATTCGGGGAAGGCGATAAGGTGAAAGCCGGCCAAACGCAGTGCATTTCTTTCTCCTGAAGGCTGGATAGATCTATTTTCAGCTTTGGAGAATGCTCAAGCTCAACTTCTATCAGAAGGCTCAGCTTACCGAATTGTACTGGACAGCAGCTGCTTTCCCGCGCTGCTTTTTTATCGTTCGGGCCGGGTGGAGAAGGGCGTTGCGGGCGCATGTGCCGCCGCCACTAACTCAAGCCGGACTGGAGCAAGGCCCTTCGAGACAAAGCCCAGGCTTTTTGCCGCTCCGTAGGATAGATCGACGACGCGGTCATCCGGAACTGGACCCCGATCGTTCACGCGCACGACCACCGATTTCTGATTGCGCAGGTTGGTCACGCGAATGAGCGAGCCCAGCGGCAAACTGCGGTGTGCGCAGGTAAGGCTATTCATATCATAGGTTTCGCCATTGGCGGTGGTACGCCCTTGGAAAAACCCTCCGTACCAGGAAGCGCGACCTATTTGAAACCAGCGACGATGCTGCTTGCCGTTGGAAGGTACTGCCTTGTTGGCCGAGTTTTCAAACTGCTGAGTATCGGGCCGGGTTTGTGGATTGGTTGCTGGCTGCTCTGCAGCCTTGACGCCGGTAAAACCTAGAATGGTGGTCAAAACGACACCGGCAATAATTGGCAAGCGTATATTCGGGTTCGATGTAATTGCGATAGCGCTCATAACCCTCCAGACATGAATTGTATGGACTGGGTACACCATAAGTCAAGTCGTTGCAATAAGTTAGTGCAATTTTCTCTTGCAGAACCGGGCCTTGTGTGTTAGGCAAATTGCAGGCGCTTTCGTAATGCTTAATGGGTAGCCATAGTACAACGAAAGCCGCACAACGCACCAATATAGTTACTAGCAGTTAGATGGACGAGTTGCCGGTGTGGATGGTCGAAAGGGAGAAATGAATTTGGAATATGGGGAAGAAGGGGAGGCAACCCGAACCGGGGTGGGCGAACACAGGTTGGTCGGGCTGACGATAGCGGGGTTCGATCCCTCGTCTGGCGCGGGAGTGACCGCCGACCTGAAGGTTTTTGCCGCGCACGGGATTTATGGGATGGCGGCGGTTACGGCGCTGACGGTGCAGTCCACGCTTGGCGTGAAAGGAATCCGCGCCGTGGACGCCGAGCTTCTGAAGCAGACGCTGACCTGCCTGCGGGGGGACGTGAAGTTTGCCGGGATCAAGATCGGGATGCTGGCGGAGGCGGGACTGGTGGGGGTCGTGGCGGATTTTTTGGCTGGCGAGGGTGAGGACGTCCGGGAGCGGGTAGTGCTGGATCCCGTGATGCGGTCAAGCTCCGGTCGCTTGCTGCTGGACGCAAGAGGGGTGGAAGCGCTGAAGCGACGGCTGCTGGGGCAGGTGGGCTGGATTACTCCCAATGTGGATGAGGCGGCGGCGCTGACCAGGCTGCCGGTGGGGAGCCGGGAAGAGATTGCGGCGGCGGCGGCCAAATTGCAGGCGATGGCAGAGGAGGCGGGCAACAGCGAACTGCACGTGGTGGTGACGGGCGGGGACCGGGAGCAGCCGGACGACTTTTTGCGGACTCCGCGAGGGGAAGAGTACTGGCTGGCGGGCGAGCGGGTGGAGACGAACTCGACGCATGGGACGGGGTGCGCGTTTTCAACGGCACTGGTGTGCGCGCTGATTGAGGGTTATCCGCCGTACCCTGCGGTAGAGGCGGCGAAGGGGTATGTGACGGCGGCGCTGAAGTCGGCTTATCCGGTGGGGCGGGGTAAGGGGCCTATGAACCATCTTTATCGGTTTGGAGGGTGAGTGGGGGGAGCTTGAAAACGTCCGCGTGACAAATCAATTTGAACAGGGAATTGTTTCCGATCGTGACGGTGGCCAAATTCACTCGCGACCGCTTACTTCACGCCCGATCTCCCTCCATTCCGTCGGAATTGGGTCAGGGAAGTTGTACCAGATCACCTCCAAAAGGGATAAACTTCCCTCCGCAAAGTGAAGTAAAATGCTAATAACATCTTCGCGGCCATCGACACTGATTTTCAAATTCATCTGGCCAACGAGCCCCTGATGGCCTACCGCGCGGATGTTTTGCGGTTCGAGTGGCTCCGCAAACACGATGGACTGGCAACCGCACCTGCATTCAGCGATAACCCGAAGGGCAGTTGCATCCACTTCGGCCCATTCTGGGTTAATCGAGGTGAGCGACTTTGTGAGCTCGGTCTCTCTCTGCGACAAAGGTCTGCTCTCAACTGAAACCATCCTGCTGTCCGACATTCCTCTATAGTCTTCGAGTACAACGATTCCGTAAAGCCACAGGAATCGGCCTTCGACGGTATTCGTTGGCACCTGGGTCTTCAATCAAAGCTGCGGATTTAGGGCATGCCATTTCCCACATCTCAAAAGCGAGATGTGGAAACCTTTGATCTTTCAAGATTGGGAGCGAGCCGAACGTGCGCGGGTGTTGGCTGATCCAAGCTATCTCAGAACAGTACGGAGGGGAGCCAGGGGCCGGAGGGGTCGTTGTAGAGGCCCATGCTCATCAGCGTCATGGGTTGGACTACGCGGAGGCCGTTGGCCAGGCACCAGCGCATGAGGACGTGGTTCCGTGTCGGTACGAGGATTCCCGGTCCGGCGAAGGAGTCGGCGGAAGCGATGAGCGCCTGCATGTCCACGTTTGTCTCCGCCGTGGAATGGCCGAAGAAGGCGAGGTGCGAGGAGTATCCGGTGATGCGCCCGTCGCGCTCTACGATTCGCGCCGTCCTGTCTTCGATTGCCTGTGCCAGGTCGATGGCCCGCTCATACCCATGAACCCGCATGGAAAGAGCGTTGCAAGCGTCGGCGTCGCGGAGCTTGGCGGGGCGGACTACACATCCGGCGACGCTAGTTTGGTGGGCGCGGCCCTGCATACACGAAAGCGGCTCGCGGATGTCAAAGCCGAGGGAGGCGTAGAGCGAGAGCGAGCGGTTGTGAAAGGCTGCCTGAACCAGGCGGATTCCGGAAGCACCGCGCTCGTTGGAGCGATCGATTACGGCCGTCATGAGTTTGCGGCCGACTCCCATATTTTGCACGG
Source organism: uncultured Acidobacteriaceae bacterium (assembly GCA_963816335.1). Classification (GTDB taxonomy): domain Bacteria; phylum Acidobacteriota; class Terriglobia; order Terriglobales; family Acidobacteriaceae; genus JANXZS01. The sequence continues at coordinate 242,226 of CAWFKA010000011.1, forward strand.
AGGGATCTATGGTGATGGGACCGACACCGCGAATCGTGGAGCGCTCGTCCAGGCAATTGCTTCCGACAATGTGGCCGGCGCGCTCTGCTACTACGCAATAGAAGTCCCTGTTGGAAAACATCTTCGTAAGCAGGTCAGTGCCCGCTTCTGGGCTGGGAAGATCGCAGGGAAAGCCGTGGGCGGCGTTGATGGTGGAGAAGGCGTCGAAGCAGATTTGTCCGCAGGTGGCTGCGTCCTCGGGGACGGCGGTCCGAACCACGATTTCAGGCTGGGTTTCGCGCGGCATAGATGAACCCCTTGTTGGATTCCGGCTGAAAAAGTGTAACAGCCATTGCGGGCCGGACAAGTACGTCCACGTGCAAAAAGTAGATCAGCGCTGGGGTGGGCTCTCGGAGGGTGGTGACGGAGGGTCGGGAGAGTTCTCATCGGGCGCCGGGTTGAAGCCTGGGAGGACGCGCGACTTTGCTCTGAAGACGTGATAGTCGCTGTACGTGATGTCGTTGATCATCGTTGCGTAGGGTCCATAGGTTTTGAAGCTTTCGTCCCATTCCGAGAGGGTGGTGACGGAGCGCATGCGCATAATGGAGACGCTCTTAAGCGGGCGGATGTAGGTCTTGCCGCCGATGACTACCGGGCCGTAGTCGACCATGACGTCGGAGCGGTTGACGGGCGGAAATCCTACCAGGTCTGCCTCCGCTTCCAGTCGAAGTACCGCTCCTGTGACCGGGTCGATAGTGATGTGCCCGTGATACCCGGCCAGCCTTTGAAAACCTCCTTGTCCGTCGCCATCGGGCAGGCAACAACCCCACACCTGGTAAAGCGATCTCTGTGCGGGAACGGTATAGCGAAAGACGGCATGAGGCCCTTCCGGACTGCGCTCCCAGCGGCTCCAGGTTAAATCGCTGGAGACTGCAATGGCCTCCCGCACCAAGCCCAGCACGGGGCCAAAGGTACCGTAGGTGGTGAGCGAGGGTTGTTTGGAGTTGTGTTTCTTTTTCGCCGAGTCCGCTAGCTCATAACCGTTGCGGTAGGACATGGTCTCTTTGGAGCTCTCGACCTGATGCAATGGTTGATATTCAATTCTGGCATCGCCCTCGAAATAGCGCGGAGTCTCTTCATAGCGAACGGTTGTGCGTGTTGCCAAGAAGTTCGGCGACCGGGTGATCGCTGTTTTCAGATAATCGGCTGCCGAAGTGAGCATGCGTAGTTGCTCGGCCGCGTTGGGTGGCGGATCGGTTGGGATCTCCGTAGGCGGAGGATCAAGAAAAGCAGAATTATCCGCAAGGACAATAAGGGCCTGGCGCGCCCTGCTTCCGCGGACGGAGGACTTAAGGGATGCGAGGGCTGCTTCGTCCAGGCGCTCGGTTAATTCAAGAGCGGAAAGCTGTCGCGCCAAGTCGGCATCGCGATCGCCGGAGTGGGCTGACAGGAATTGCTGCAATTGCTCGACGGTGATGCGGGTGGCCGCGGCATTCGCCTGATCGGAGTAATACGGCTGATCGTAATAGCCTGTGCTTGTGCGAGCGGTAAGTTTGGGGTCGGCGATTTGTACTTTCAGGTCGTGATACTCATCGGAATGACCGGCCTGCGAGGGGTCAAAGGTAAGGGTGTAGAAGTCACTGGCCTCATTGACGCAGCTCTGGATCTGCGGGAGCAGGTCATCGCTTTTGTCGAGTACGCGTCCGCCGCTTTGGACAGCGAGCACGTTTCTATACAGGGACACAAAGTTAGCTTCGCGGGCAGACCGTACTCCATTCAGATGGTCCAAATAGGACTGAGAGCGAAAATCCGTTTCTCCAACAGAAAAGCTGTAGAGAGCGATGCGCGCGTCGCGCAAAAGCGTGGAGAACCATCGAACTGTATAGAAAGTGATCTCGCGGGATGAAGTTCCTTCCGCGTATACTCCGCTTCCAACGCCCCAGCCGGGCCCGATCCAAAGCAAGAGTTTTCTGCCGGGCTTTCGCCTTTCAGCAGTGGCAATCTCGCCGAGCATTTCGAGGGATGCCAGCGCAGGCGGATCCTGGAACTCCAACGATGCGGGGATGCTGCCCCGCGCACTGCCGCGCAAGTGGCCAACCAGTCCAAGCTGATTGTTGTGCGTGATCTGTGAAGCGAGGTAGTTTCCGTCGGTGGATGGGTTGGCGAGGAGCCACAGGCCGGTATCGACGAGGGAGTAGATTGAGACGGGGTGGGCGAGATGCCCGCCGTTCTGCCGAAGAAAAGCCATGGCGGCGTTGCGCTCTCTGGAACCAAGATTCGCGGGTAGCTGGAGTTGATCAATGACGATGATGACTTCGACCGGAGGATCGGGCCGCGCAGAAGCTCCGTTGAAGGCGTGGAAGGAAACGATCTTTGCCGGCTGGCCGTTGTCGAGCAACAGAAAATCTTTTTGGTCGACGCCGGTGACAGGAATTCCCGCGTGGTCGGTGACTACCACATCCAGCTTGAAAAGGCCCTCTGCTGGTGCGATGGCATGCAGTGACCTTGTATTTTGCGCGGTCTCCGACGGAAGGCCGTTACTCTGCGCCATTGCCAGCCCTGGCAGCAGGAAGTAGAGCACCGCACACAGCTTGCTCGAGATCGCACTTGTTCGCAGTTGAAGCGTCATTGAATTAAAAGGGCAGTATACCTGCGGAGAAAATGCATCGTCGTTGAAGCGGTGAAAAGTTGGTTTGGCGATACGGCGACCGCTTGAAAGATTGGATGTTGCGAAACCTTTGTGGGGAGCTTGAGGATCGGACGTGCAGGTGTAGGATTTTCGATATGAGCACAGCGCTGGTAACAGGCGGATCGGGTTTTATTGGGGCGCATTGTATTTTGCAACTGCTGGGCGCGGGTTACGACGTGCGCGCGACGGTGCGAAATCTGACGCGCGAGGCGGATGTGCGCGAGATGTTGAAGGTATGCGGCGCAGATCCGGGGAACCGCCTGTCGTTCGTTGCCGCCGATCTTGAAAAGGATGCAGGCTGGGCCGAAGCGGTGGCCGGTTGCGAGTATGTGCTGCACGTGGCGTCACCGTTTCCGGCGAATCTGCCGAAACATGAGGACGAACTGATTGTGCCGGCTCGCGAAGGCGCGCTGCGGGTATTGCGTGCTTCGCGGGATGCGGGAGTGAAGCGCGTGGTGCTGACTTCCTCCTTTGCGGCGATCGGATATGGACAAGAGCCGCGGACATTTGATGAGGACGACTGGACGAATCTCAACGGCGAGGGGCTGACGCCCTACGTGAAATCGAAAACGATTGCGGAGCATGCTGCGTGGGATTTCATTGCAAAAGAGGGCGGGGCACTCGAACTCTCTGTCGTGAATCCCGTCGCCGTTTTCGGTCCGGTTCTGGGCCCTGATTATTCAACATCGATCCTGCTGGTGCAGCGCATGATGGACGGCGCGATGCCGGGGTGTCCGCGGCTGAAGCTTGGCGCGGTGGATGTGCGGGATGTGGCGGACCTGCATCTCCGCGCGATGACGGATGCTGCGGCGAAGGGCGAACGCTTTTTGGCGGTAGCCGGAGATTTTGTATGGATGGTGGACCTGGCACGGATGTTGAAGAGCCGTTTGGGCCCAGCGGCGGAAAGAGTTCCTACGCGGCAATTGCCGAACTGGCTGGTGCGCGTGGCGTCGTTGCGAGAGCCTGCGGTGAAGCAGATACTTCCAGAGCTGGGCAAAGAAAAAAATGCCACCAACGTGAAGGCTAAACGCATGTTGGGCTGGACGCCACGCTCGACCGAAGAGTCCATTGTGGCCACTGCGGAGAGCCTGGTGCGGTTTGGACTTGTGAAGGGATAGATCCGTTTTGCTTCCCATGTAACTTTTGTTGATGAGCGATGCTGGTGTGCGTCGCTCACATTTCCAGCGTTGAGAATCGTGCCCTGTTGTTACGCAAAGCACGATTCAATTCATGTTCGAAAGGAAACGTGAAAGGTCCGCGGCGCTGCCATCAGGCGGGGAGAACTTCCTGGATAAATGCCTCATAGCTTCGCGGGGTGTGTCCTAACACCGCGGTTATTTCGTCGATCTCTGCCTGTGTTGCCAAGAGGCCTTTGTCGAGGAAGAACTGGTACATGATCTCGAGATCGCGCACAAGCCAATGCGGCATAAAAGTGTTCATCTGTGCCGCCCAGGCCTTCAAATCATCTCCGACATAGGTGACGGGCTTGCCGAGATGCTGCGCCAGCGTTGCGGCGATCTGCGATCCAGTCCATGAACGCGGGCCGACTAGAGAGTATGTTTTGCCGGAGTGGCCGGGCTGCGTTAGTGCAATGGCGGCGGCTTCCGCGATGTCGCGCGCGTCTACGCGGTGCGCGCCGATGCTACCTGAAGGCTGCGGATAAACGCCGGCACGAATGGCATCCAGCATGCCAAGATCGTTCTGATAAAAATTGCTTGGCCGCAGGATCGTGTACTCTACTCCGCTGGATCGAATGACACCCTCGACAGGAAGCTTGGAGACAAAGTGCGGAATGGTGAGCGCCTTGTCTGCCTGGTGCACGCTGAGGTATACGATTCGCTTGACGCCCGCGGCAACAGCGGCGTCGACGGCGTCGATGCCTTGCGCGGTCTCGTCCCGATCGAGGGGAGTGATGAGGAAGAGCTTGTCCGCACCGGCAAACACCGCTGGCAGGGATTCCGGTTGCAACATGCTGCCCACAACCCCCTCGACACCTTTGGGCAGAGTGGCGATGCGGTCGGCCGAACGCGTCATTACGCGCGCCTCGACGCCGCGCGCCAACAACTCTTTCACTACCAGGCTGCCAACTGTGCCCGTACCGCCTATCACTACCGTCTTCGACATGAATGGTCTCCTTTGGTTTCTGCGAACAACAGAATATAACACTACGCGACCTTGTTCCCGGGCTGCGGAGTGCGTGTTCAGCGGGTGAAGTTGCGCAGAGGGAATCGCGCTGCTGAAAGGGGGCGTGTCGAGCAGCGATCGACGGTGTAGATTCGGAGTCGGGACTTGACTCAGTTCTTGTTAAGGGGAGGGATTCGAAATGCACTATCTAATGTTCTATGAAGTTTCAAAAGACTACGTGTCCCGACGGACGGAATTCCGCCAGGCGCATTTGGCGATGGCATGGGATGCGAGCGAGCGCGGTGAACTGGTGCTGGCCGGGGCGCTTGCGAACCCGGCCGACGGCGCTGTGCTGCTGTTCAAGGGCGACTCGCCGGAAGTGGCCGAGAAGTTTGCGAAGGTAGATCCCTACGTAACGAATGGAATAGTGGAACGATGGTATGTGCGCGAGTGGACCACGGTTGCAGGTGTGGACGCTGCGTTGCCGGTAAGGCCGAATAAAGCGGAGTAAGGCGCATGCGGCACGGGCCGTTCGACGAAAAGAGAGCCGCGCAATCCATAGGCTGCGCGGCTCTCGCGTCGTTGAAAACTACTTCGTTGCCGGTTCGGCTAGCTTTTTCAATGTGACGTCGGCGCTCACTGTTTTGGGATCGACTGTGATCTCCTTCAACTTTGTTGCGACGTCCGCGGGAACTTCTTTCTGATATCGGCCACCGATGTACTTGGAAAGGAATTCTTCCATGGCGGTGACCATTGCGAGGTTGTTGATAGGCCGCGCGAATCCGTGACCCTCGTCTGGCGCAACTAGATATTCGACCGGCTTTCCATTATCGCGGACGGCGACGACAATCTGGTTGCTCTCACGAATGTTGACGCGCGGATCGTTTTTGCCCTGCACCACCATGAGCGGCGTGACAATTGCTTTTGCCTGGGTGAGTGGCGACTCGGCGATGAGCAACGCCTTGCCATCGGGTGTTGTGGGGTCGGCCATGCGCGTGTACATCTGTTTGCGACCCGCTTCCCAGTAGGGCGGAATGGCGTCAAGCAGGGTAATGAGGTTCGAGGGCGCAACGTATGCGACCGCGACAGCGTAAACATCAGGGGTGAACGCGACTCCGGCCAAGGTTGCATAGCCTCCGTAGGAGCCGCCGAAAATGCCCACGTGCTTGGGATCGACAGTTCCATCGGCAACCAGCGCCTTGACTCCCCAGGTCAGGTCATCCTGCATTTTGCGGCCCCACTCGCCATTGCCGGCGTTGAGATACTTTTTGCCGTAGCCGGTCGACGCGCGGAAGTTGGGCTGGAGCACGGCATATCCGCGATTGGAAAGGAATTGTGCGAAGGTGTCGTATCCATAGGAATCTCGTGCCCACGGCCCGCCATGCGGAAACACAATGAGCGGCAGATTTTTCGCAGGCAAACCTTTGGGCAGTGTTAAGTAGGCGGGAATCTCCAGGCCGTCAGAGGACTTGAAGCTATATGGCTTGCGCTCGGAAAGAGAGGCGCGGGGAAGTTCTTCGCGGATGCGATATTGCAGCGCGATGGTTTTCGCGGACCGATTCCAGATGTAAGTTTCGCCGGGCTCAGTGTCGCTATACGCGGTGACGATCCAGACATTTTCGTCCTTCGAACGCGCACCCATCCTTAATTCTTTGCCGGGAAGCTGGGACTGGAGCCAGCGATAATCCTTTTCGAAACCTTTATCTTTGAAATAAACGCGAATGCGGTCGTCTTCGTACTGCGTGAAAAGAACGCGATAGTCAACGTCGGAAATCTCAACGTTGTCGAGGTCAACCCGATTCTCTGGATCGCTCTCCATCTTGGTCGCAGTGCCGGTAGCAGGGTCCATGCTCTCTAACTGGATCAGGTTCAGCGAACCTTTGTTGGTGATGAGGTAGACCTGTTTGTTGGTGGCATCGAATCCGGTTACCCCGCAATTCTCCAGGACGGAGCAGCTGTAAATCTGCTTGAAACCGTCGGAGTCCACGCGAAGAATTTCCGTGTCGCCGGCCTTGTTGGTGCGCTCGGCAATGCGCAGATCGCCGCTGTTGTCGAAGTCCCATCCGGAGATCTGCTCAGTGTTTTTACGAAGCAAAGTTTTCTCGCCGGTGGAGAGGTGGAGTTCGTAGAGGTCGTGCCAGCTAGGATCGCGATCGTTGAGCCCGATGTAGAGAATGTCCGGCTTGGATTTCGGCGCGGCAAAAATTTGAGTACGTACGCCCTTCAGGTTGGTGAGCGCGCGGGTGGGCGGTACGCCTGTCTTCGGGTCAGCTGGGAGCTTGGGATCGATGGCATAGATGTTGAAGTTTTCATCGCCTCCGGCATCCTGCGAATAGAGGATATATTTCGAATCCTTGCTCCAGAAATAGCTTCGGATGGGGCGCGTTGCCTCGGCGCTGACGGGCCTAGCGGCGCTGAACGGCTCTGAAACCTTCTTAACCCAGATGTTGCGCGTTCCCTTATACGGCTTGAGGAAGGAGAGGTATTGGCCGTCGGGCGAGATCTGCGCACCGGCAATTTCGACCTCACCAAAGAAGAGTTGGCGGTCGATGATGGGTGGCTGTTGCGCGACAAGGCAAGAGGGGGAAGCGAAGCACAGGGAAGCGATTGCGGCGAGGAAGGTCTTGTTCATGACTTGGCTCCGGGGTCAGCTACGTGTCGATTGAAGATACCGCAGTGGGGGTGCGAAAGGGAACAGCGGGCTCGACGGCTAGCGGGATGAGCAGGCGCGGATTATTTTAAGATTGCCTTCGCAGGCAAAGCCGGAGATGTCCTGCAATTGATTTCCAGGATTGCGCAATCGATTTGAAATCGGCGGTCGGGATCAGTGCATTGCGATCTGGGACTTTTCTCCGCGAGGAGAATTCTTTTTGAGCAGGAAGGCCAGGGGGACCATGAGCAGGGAAGCGCCGCACAGAATGTAAAAGACGTCAACGTATGCGAGGGCTTCGGCCTGGTGTAGCAGTTGCGAGTAGATGCGTCCCTGCGCTAACGCACCGGCATTATTTTTCCCCATAGAAGTAGTGAAGGTGTCTTTGAGGGCAGAGACCTGGCTCTGAAAAGCGCCATCGGTCGGGGTAAGGTATTTACGCATCTGGCTGAGATGAAATTGTCCGCGCTCGGTGACCATGGCATTCGTGCCCGCAATGAGGATGCTGCCGCCAATATTGCGGACGAAGTTGATGAGTCCCGAAACCTGGTTGTTCTTTTCGCGTGGCATATCGAAATAGGCCGCGGTTGTGACCGATATAAAGACAAAGGGAATTGCGGCCACCTGCACAACGCGAAGCCAGGAGGCGAAGCCGAAGCTCATGAGCAGGCTGAGGTGCGTTGCGGTATACCAATATGAGAGCGCGAAGAAGACGAAGCCGAGAGCGATGAGGTTGCGTGCGGGAAAGCGACTTACGGCTTGCCCTGCAAAAGGCATAACGAAGACGAGCGCGAGTCCGCCGCCCGACAGGGTAAAGCCGGCAATGGTTGCCGTGTAGCCGAGCTGTGTCTGCAGGAACTGCGGCTGCAGGACGGTGGTGGCGTTGAGCAGGCCGCCCGTCAGCAGCATGAGAAAACAGCAGACCGCAAAGTTCCGAATCTTGAAAAGTTTAAGGTCCATGAGCGGCTTTTCGCGGAACCACTCCCACACGATGAGGACGATGAAAGAGATTGCGAAGATGATGCCGGAACTGACGATGAAGTTGGATCCGAACCAGTCCTTCTCTTCTCCCTTGTCGAGCATGATTTGCAGCGCGCCCATTGATACGATGAGCAGCGAGAGTCCGACATAGTCGAGAGTGAAGAGATTCTTTTTATCGGGCTTGGCGTAAGGCGGATCTTCGATGAGACGCTGGGTGAGAAAAAAGGTCAGGATGCCGACGGGAACGTTGATGTAGAAGATCCAGTTCCACGAGTAGTTGTCGGTGATCCACCCGCCAAGCGTTGGGCCAATAGAGGGCGCGAGAACTGCGACCAATCCATAGAGAGAGAAAGCGAGGCCGCGCTTCGAGGGCTCGAAAGAATCTGCCATGATGGCCTGCGCCATAGGCTGAAGTCCGCCGCCCCCAAGGCCCTGAAAAATGCGAAAGAGCAGAAGCAAACCAAGGGTGGGGGCGATGCCGCAAAGAAAAGAGCTGACGGTAAAAATGACAATGCAGAGCATGAAGAAATTTTTGCGGCCGATGACGCTGGCGGCCCATCCGCCCATGGGAAGGACGATTGCGTTGGCAACAAGATATGAGGTGAGAACCCAGGTACCTTCGTCGAAGCTTGCGCCGAGACTTCCGGCGATGTGGGGCAAGGCGACGTTCGCGATGCTGGTGTCGAGGACCTCCATGAAGGCCGCCAGAGCCACAGTCGCGGCGATGAGCCAGGGATTGGTTCTGGGACGCCATGCGTCGTCAGCGGCCTGGATTGCCGCTGCTGAACCAGGATCTGCCACTGCAGGCTCTGTAGGCAAAGCGCCTGTTTCCTCCCATGAAATGGTGTTGTGCCAGCTCAACCGAGCCCACGGCACATGCTGCTCATGGACATGCGGGACAAAATACGATTCTTCGGCCGCATTCGAATAGATGCGGCACAACTGGTGAAAGACGCGAAGATGTGGAAGATTCTGTTGCCCGGCGACGACGCAACTAAGTTAAATGCCTGTTGAGAAAAGCGAGTGAACGTTCCCGCGCGAGTTTCGCGGCGGCCGGATTGTAACTGGGACGTGGCGTGCAACTGAAGGCGTGTCCCGCGTCGTACCAATAGATCTCCACTTCAGGATGCGCGGCGTGAACTGCTTCCCCAACGGTGGTGGGGATGTGAGTGTCCTGTTTGCCGAAGTGGAGCATGACGGGGCAGGTGGGTTTTTCGCCGACATACTGGCCGATGCGGCTTCCGTAATATCCAACAACCGCGGAAGGATTCAGGCGCGTGGAGGCCAGCCATGCGAGGCTTCCTCCGAAGCAGTACCCGATGATGCCGACTTTTTTGCCTGTAGCTGCGGCAGCAAACTTCAACGCCGCCGCGATGTCGAGCATCATTTTTTGCGGATCGAGTCTCGACGCGAGAGCTAATCCTTTTTGCATGTCTACTTGTTCGTAGCTTAGCTCTAGTCCCGGTTCCAGGCGATCGAAGATAGCCGGAGCGATTGCGAAAAATCCATCCTTTGCGAAGTTATCCACCACAGATCGGATATGTTCATTGACGCCGAAGATTTCCTGAAGCACTACCAGTCCCGCAATCGGCTCGCCCGGGCGATTTGACATATAAGCGCCGACTTCCTGACCGTCTTCCGCGTGTAGCCGAACAAATTCACCCATCTGCAAATGCTCCTTGGGACCCAGTATCGACGGAGTCGCGCCTGGCAATCAAGCGGGTGCCGCCGGACGATGGGCAACTACGCATCGCGGTCGAAATACTATGCCGGATGGCGGGATAGCTGGGTGATCGGCGGGAGTTGACTCGGCCTCCAATGCCGCGCCTGGGCGATGCAGATGACGTGCAGCATCAGGAGCAAGGGTACGGCGAAGGTGGGGATGAGGCTCATCGGGAGCGTGGTCATGATTCCCGTGGACGCGCCATGAGGGTCGAGCAACCGAGACATTGTGCCAAGAGCGATCGCCGTTACGAGATCGACGATTCCCAGTATCTGCCAGACGATGAAACTGCGGCGGCGTTCAAAATTGGCGGACCAGGCGGCAGCGAGAGGAGCGGTTACACCGATCGCAATATCTCCCATGCCCGCGGGCAAGGCGAAGATTGCCGGCAACAGCCCTGCGGAATAGAGGGCCAGAAAAGTGAAGCCTGCAATTCTCCACGAATGCACAAGTGTCAGCGTACGCGGGCTTAGTGTGGAGGTGAAACCTCGGAAATTGGCAGACGTGGCATACCACGTGAAGAAAATTGCGAGGGGCAGGAACGCGGCGAGACCGAGCGCAACGGGTGGCTGCGACGGGTCGGTGACAAGGAGGTGGAACGCCGATGCGGTGAGCGCAAGTAAAAACCAGGCGGCGATGAGCCCGGAGGTGAGTTTCGCGTAAGTTGTGTTCTTCATAAGACATCTCCTTGTTGGGTGGCTTGCAGGGTGACCTGGGCGGTGAGTGCGAGAAGACTTCGCCACTGCTTGTTGCCAAGTTGGAGGAGCAGTTGATCCTGAACTCTCTCCCAGGCGGGCATCGAACGATTGAATTGAGTGCGACCTGATTTTGACAAGTGAAGCAGACGTTCGCGCCGGTCGGTGCCGGAGCGCTCGGCAATCCATCCCTCTCGGACCATAATGCCGAGAGTGCGAGTGAGTGTGGTGCTGTCGATTGCGAGGATCTGACCGAGTTGACCTTGCGATATTTCTCCCGCGCGCGAGAGAGCCTGCAAGATGGTGAACTGTGTCGCACGGACGCCGGTAGGGCGAAGCGCATCGTCATAGGTCTGAGTGAGTGCCCGCGAGGCGCGACGAAGACTTGCGCACATGCATTGCAGGTCGGGAATTGTGGGGAAGTCGTTCATGCAAAGTAGATGTATATACATATAATGAGGATTCAGAAAATGTCATGGGGAAGTAGATGCCCGTCGCGGCCGCTTGCAGAGGGCGGCGAGTTTTTGCTAGTGTGCAACCCGGAGGTTGCATTATGAGCGATCGTATTGAGAGAGAAATCCTGCTACACGCTCCCGTGGATCGAGTGTGGCGAGCGCTGACTGACTCGTCCGAATTTGGCTACTGGTTTGGCGTAAAGTTCGACGCGCCGTTCGAGCCTGGAATGCCAATGGCCGGCGTAATGGTTACCACGCATGTGGATGCCGATGTTGCCGAGTTGCAGCGGCCTTATGAGGGGAAGCCGTTCAACCTGACGATTGTGGAGATGAGACCTCAGGAACTGTTCTCGTTTCGCTGGCATCCTCACCCCATAGAGCCGGGCGTTTACGAATCGACGGAGCCAAAGACCCTGGTGGAATTCAAACTCAAAGTGACGGCGCAAGGAGTGTTGCTGACCGTGACCGAATCAGGCTTTGACGACATTCCGGTTGAACGCAGAGAGAGGGCCTTCCAGGCAAATGAAGGTGGATGGAGCCTGATGGTCAAGGTGATAGAGGAATACGTTGCAAAAGCCGCGTAATTCTAAGGCCAGGTAGATGCGCGGTGTGCGGCAAGGACGCGAGAGCGTGGGGCAGCTGCAGTGGGATCGGCTTGACGAGGTGCGGCATTCCTTCGATTTGATTGCACGGCATTCGGACGATGCCTCTTGCGGCTGAAGGCGTTAGTAGAGAACTGAGCGCACTCTACAACGGGCAACGAAGACGCCCTACTGCATGGCTCGACGAATGGGGAGCATGACAATCCACGCCGCGTGGTGGGAAACTGTGCGCAAGGCAGGCGGTGGTCCGGCCGGAGTGGAGGATGTTTCGATGACAGAGGGAAAGAAGTCGAGCACTGTGGGTTTTGAGGGAGTTTGCCCGATCCTTCGGGTGCAGAACCTGGTGGCAAGTATCGAATATTACGTTAGCAAAATGGGATTCAAAGTGGACTGGCAGGCTCCGGGATTTGCGTCGGTCTCGCGTGGGCAGTGCCACATTTTTCTAAGTGTAGGCGACCAGGGAAATCCTGGGTCGTGGGTCTGGGTTGGAGTGGAGGACGCGGAGAAGTTATTCGCGGAATATCTCGAAAGCGGCGCGCGGGTACGGCATCCTCCGACGAACTACTCGTGGGCATATGAGATGCAGGTGGAAGACCTGGACGGCAATATTCTGCGCCTTGGCTCGGACCAGCGGGATGAACCTATCGGCGAGTGGCTGGATATGCGGGGTGTGCGCTGGGTGCAGTCGGCCGCTGGGGAGTGGGAGAAAGCCTGAGAGAACTTCGCCCGGCACTTTGACGGTCGTCGAAAGTGAATACGATCCACCATGCTGAACACCGCCTCAGTCGCGCCGATGCCCAGCTTACGTGTGAGGTCCGACTACAGGCCGGTGTATTCCGGAGTGTAGCCTTCCATCAGGTAGCCCTTCGGTAAAACCGCGCGCACGGGAATTTCGTCGGCAAACTTCGACGTCTTTACCCAGTGCCAAGCGTGCACGGATTCATTCGCATAAAAGTAGCGGATGTCGGCCTGCATCAGTACGGTAGAGCGCGTGAGATCGGCGAGGAGTTCTTCCCAGGTGCGAGCGCCGATGATGGCGACGCGGGCGATAGGTCCTCCGAACTTGTGAAGGAAGCGAAGTTCCTCCCAATAAGCAGCCCAGCCGATACTCTCGACGGCTGTAAGGTCGATCAGCAATCCAATGGGGTTTCCATGGGCTTCTGCAATCTCGCGTTCAATACGGGGCTCGATTGCCTGTAAATCTTGTGTCGTGATTTTGCTGGAACCCTTGAATCCGATCGCACCGTGTCCTGAATCCTGAAGTATCTCGATCATTTTTTCCTCATATCAAGCGGCCGTTAACCCGCGAGTTCGCACACACTGAGCCTACCGCAGTCAGAGCAAGTTGTTTTCTGCGGAATTGGATTATCTCTCGGCGAGATCGATCTGGATGCGGGTATTGCGCGGGAAGGTGACGTCTTTCCCTTTGGCGATATAGCGCCGAACGACATTCTTCGCGAGTGCATAGTATGCGAATCCAGAAGCGACGTCCTTGTTACCGGTAGCCATGGAGGCCAGGCGCCCCATCATTCCGAATCCGTTGCTCACGATGGCGGAGTTGAGGGGTGATCCGCCGTCGTCGCCGCGAGAAGCAGCGGCAAGCACGGCGAGCGTCAGGGTGCCGAGTGCGGGATTGGGAGAAGTTGCGCGCGCTCCCCCTTCGGAGTCGATGGTGATGTTTGCGCCGGGAGCACTTTCAGCCGCGGTGACAATTCCGTGAACCTTCTCGCTAGAGTCATCGGCCAGTTCAATTTTGTGGAAGGCGAAGCGGAGTCGACCGTTGCGCCCGAACATCGCCGCAGGCTGAGACTCAACGATTGAACCCTGCAGCTTGGTGCCTTCCGGCAGCAGCACATGCTCGTGATCCTTATCCAGGAGCGGCTTTGAAAGCACTGCATAAACCGACATGCCGACGGGGCAAGTCGCGGAAGTCAGGTTTTCCGTCAGGCGCGCTTCAATGGTTCCTGTGGGCTTATTGGTCTTGATATCTTCGATCGGCAGCGCTACCGGCGTATCGAATGGCTGAGCAACTTCAAGCGGCTGGCTCAGTTCGGCGTCAAATTGCTGGCCTGTCCAAAGGTTCTGTGGGTGGTAGGGCAGCATGTGGTAGACCCACTGGCGCAGGCGCTCGCTTTTGCCGGGGCTGACATATCCGCCCATGATCTCGCGTCGGCGGGCTTTGTACTCCGTCTTGAGAATGGCGGAGACCGAATTGTCGGGCTTATTGCGGTTCATCCGAACGATGACGGCATCGCGTTCGATGGCAGGAGCCGTGAATGTGGTTTCAGTGCCATCGGGCAACTGCATGCGCTCGAAGCGAATTTCCGGTACCGATAGGGCGGTGAAGTCCCCATCGAGAAGCGCGTTGATGCGCACGCTCTTCTTGACAGGATGACGGCCGACGATGACTCCATACACCGGGGTATCGACCGGCAGGACGATGTGGTCTACAAGGTAGACGGCGGCAGTGAGATGGCCTTGCACCTGTGTGCCGGTGCGGATGGAGTAACGGTGATCGATGGCGATGCGAAGCGGCAGGCCCGCGGGGAGAGTCGCGTATGCGGGAGCTGTTTGAGCGGATAAGGGGAGGGCACATAACGGGACAGCGGCAATGCCGAAGAGTATTCGTCGGAGCATCGTCATTCTCCCTTGGTTGTCAGAACTCTCAGATGTCAGAACTTCTTCCGCCGAGTGAGACTCCTCGCTACTCTTTGACACTAGCGGAGATGAAAGGGAAGCGTCAATTGCCCGTGAGCGCGGACTTGGCCTGCACGGAGCAAACGTCAGCGATTTCTTTTTCGGCGGGCGTCAGGTCTTCTTCCACCAGCAGGAAGCGGCGAAGGTAGCGAAGCGGGTCTTCGGCGAGAGCCATCTCCCCCAGATGATATCGCCAGACGTCGGCCTTCAGGGTGCGGCGGGTGAATGCCTTGCGAGAGACGGTGATGATTTTTCCGGCAGGATTTCTCCGTGTGTAACTTACGGAGGGGACCATGAAGCTTATCTGCGCTCCCTGTTTCCAGAAATTGCGAGCGAACGAATGCGAGAAGATGAGGGAGTAGAATCGCGAGCCTTCGCATAAGATCGCGAGCGCTTTGTCGGCCCCGGGCCAGGTCGGCTGGATGTGGTCGACGAACCACTTTCGGAACTCGAAGCCGTTTTTCTTAGCGTGGCTCAGCAGGATCCGGAGCAGTGCTTCCCGCGTCATGGGAAATCTCCTGTATCGAGTAAAACCTTTGAGCGAAGTGATCCGTCTGCAGCGATTTCCGCAGGCAGCAGAAATTTTGGGTGAACAAGGTCAAAATAGCCCCGCCGGTCTGCCGCGTCAAGATTACCGATGCCAAGGCGAAGCTGATGAGATAACCCCAATGGAAACAGCGTGGGTCCTACTGTACCGTGGTTCGTCTGTAGAGATTAGACTGGAGGCATACTTCGGCTGCAACTCTTCTGGAGAGCCGCAAGCAACCACAGGGCTACCAAGTGCCGGGCGGAGTCGGCCAAAGAGCCGGGAGTGTCGCGCTGAACAGAAGATTGGCATGGACGGCGGGACTGGTGCTGCTGGCGGCGGCCAGCGGCGTGTGCAAGGGCGCGAATACCAACGGCGTAACTACCTACGCGCTAAACAACAGTCCACAGGTGCGCGAGGCCTACCAGCACTTATACATCCTGGACTACGACGGCGCGGTCACGCGATTCGAACACATTGCAGCGGCCCATGCGAATGACGCCATGGCTGAGGCGTACCTGCTGAATGCCGTCGTGATGCGGGAACTTTACCGATTGGATCTCCTCGACACGACGTTTTATGCAAACGATGGCTTTCTGACGGGAAAGCATCCGGTGCCCGAGGATCCAACGACGCGCGATCATATCTTCAGTCTTTGCGACACGGTGGTGGGGCTCGCCGAGCAAGAGCTCAAATCCAATAACAAGGATGTAAACGCACTCTACGCGCGGGGTTGGGCCCGCAGCCTTAAGGCCGCATACACAGCGATGGTGGAGCGCAGCTTCAGTGGGGCTCTTCACGTGGCGCTGCAGGCACGCTCGGACAATGAGAGGGTGCTCGACATCGATCCCAACTACGTGGACGCGAATATGGTGGTCGGCATCTACCAGTATGTTATCGGGGCGCTGCCATTCGCATTCAAGATCATGTTTGGGTTTGCCGGGATTCATGGATCGAAGTCGGAGGGCATGAAGCTGCTGGAGGATTCCGCCAGCCGGGGCGTGCTGACGAAGGTGGAGTCAAAGACGGTGATTGCCTTGTTCCTGCGAAGGGAAGGCAAGTATGAGCAAGCAATTGGTGTTATCCGGGGTTTAAAGCATGAGTATCCTCGGGACTTCCTGTTTTGCCTGGAAGAAGCCAACCTGCTGAAGGATGCGGGACACGGCGCGGCGGCAATTGCAACATACAAGGGCGTGATTGCCGAGGCACAGAAGCCGGGATATTTTCCGTCCGCGCACCGCGATCTGGCGTATTTTGGACTGGCGGAGTCATACCGCGGGCAGACGGAGTACGCCGAATCCGCTGCAGCCTACACGCAGGCGGCGTGGCAGCCTGAGGCGGGGGCGGAGCTGAAACGGCGGGCGCTGGTGGCTGCCGGACAGATGTTTGATCTTTTACATGAGCGCGACCGGGCCTTGGCGAGCTATCATGCTGCCGTTGACGCCGGGCCGGATACAACCCAGGCCGACCAGGCGAAAAAGTACATCCGTTCTGCGTTCACGGCCAACTAAGCGTCACGTAAGTTGCTCATTCCGATGGTGGTAAGCGGCGGGCAGGAACTTTGTCTAACGGTCTTTCGTATTCAACGTCAAGGCGCAATGTCTCCTGGCGCCCGTGGAGAAGGAATATGGCCATGTATTGCAGAAATTGTGGAACCAGTCTGCCGGATGATTGCGATTTTGTTCGTCGTGTGGAACGGCAACGGGAATAATGCCGCCACCTCCGCCGCCCAATTACGGGCCGCCGCGGCCCCTGCTTCGGCCGCGCGAGGGTCGTCAGATTGCCGGTGTGTGCGTCGGCTTTGCGCGGGCATATGGATGGGATGTCCTGCTGGTCCGCATCCTGATGGTTGTGGGCGGCATCCTGATCTTCCCAGTACCCGAGATCGCCTACGTGGTGGCGTGGCTGGTGATGCCGGACGAGCAACTGAGCTTGCCGACTCCCACGCCGTATCCTCCGCAGGGCAACGTGTTCTAGTTATGCGCTGAAGAAAGCGGCGAGCGGGATGATCTTCGAATCCGGAGATGCAGAGCTTTTCTATTCGGCCTCGGGTGCTGGTCCCGAGGTGGTGCTTCTCCATCCCACCCCGGTGGACCATAATTTCTGGAATCCGCTCGCCCCCGCACTCGCCGGCTATCGGCTGATTCTTCCTGACCTTCGCGGCCACGGCCGCTCGCACCTGGGCTCGTCCAACGTTTCGATAGGCGTGTTTGCGCAGGACGTGGTGCGACTGCTGGATACGCTGGAAATCACTAAGGCACATTTTGTGGGCTGCTCGATCGGCGGCTACATACTCTACGAGCTTTGGCGGAGAGCGCCCGAGCGCATTGCCACACTTTCGATTTTCTGCAGCAAGCCACAGCCGGATAGTGGTGCGAATAAGACGAAGCGGCGCGAGACCATCGCCGACGTGCAGGCAAACGGCACAGATAATTTTTTCGACACCATGGCGCAGTCACTGGTGGGGACGTCGGCGCGACGCCGCGATCCCGGTATCGCCGCCTCTGTACGCGGAATGATGGGAATGTCGCTGGAGTCTGTTGTCGCCATCCAGCGTGCATTGGGCGACCGGCCCGACTCAGTGCCGACGGCGAAGACGATTACCGTTCCCATGCTGGTGGTTGCTGGTGGCGAAGACGCGTCAAGTTCTCCGGCAGAGATGGAAGTGCTGGCGCAATCGGCGAGGAGCGCCGAGTATCACCTGATTGCCGATGGCGGCCACTATGCAGCGCTTGAACAGCCGCATCTTGCAGGAGGAATGTTGCGCAAGTTTCTTGACCGGCATCCGCTGTAGACATCTGCACAACATTGTGGCTTGGAGAATCCGGCAAACCTCGTTAGTCTCAGAAGAACTTCATTCTGTTTTCCTATTTCTGAGGCTTCTTGATTTCCAATCGACCCTTTCATCATCCCGAAAAGAACGCGCCGCTCCATTGCGGAGAGGTGCGGATGGATTCGCTCGCCCGCAAATTCGGAACACCGCTTTACGTTTATTCCGCGGATGAGATCCTGGCGCGGCTGGCCATGTTTGGCGCGGCGTTCGCGGGCAGGGAACACCTGGTCTGCTATTCCGTGAAGGCGAATTCGAACCTTGCGATTCTCAAGTTGCTGGACGAGCGCGGCGCCGGTTTCGATATTGTTTCCGGCGGCGAACTGGAACGGGTGATGGCGGTGAATCCCGACGCGGCGGGGCGCGTCGTCTTCTCCGGAGTGGGCAAGACGGCTGCGGAGATGGACTTTGCACTGGATGCCGGGATCCTGATCTTCAACGCGGAAAGCGAAGCCGAACTCACGCTGCTGGCGGAGCGCGCGAGGAAGAAGAAGAAGGTCGCTCGCTTCGCAATGCGAGTCAATCCCGATGTGTTCGCGGAGACTCATCCGTATATCTCGACAGGATTGAGCGAACACAAATTCGGCATCGACATTCGGGCGGCTCGGCGAGTGTATCGCGAGGCGTCGAAGTCGAAGTGGCTGCAGGCAGCGGGTGTGAGCGTGCACATCGGCTCGCAGATCCGTTCAGCGGAGCCGTTTGGCGCGGCGATGATGCGTGTGGCCAAGCTTGTGCGAGAGTTGCGCGCAGACGGCATCCAGATTGAAAGTGTGGATGCGGGCGGTGGATTGGGGATCGAATACCACGCGGGACACAATTTCAGCCCGGCGGAAAAAGTCGCCGAGTACGCGGCGGCGATGGGCAAGGCGCTGGAAGACATTCCGGTGCGACTGCTGCTGGAGCCGGGAAGATTCCTGGTTGCGCAGGCAGGTGCGCTGCTCACGCGTGTTCTCTACATCAAAAAAAATGGTAAGAAAACATTCGTGGTGACGGATGCGGGGATGAATGATCTTATTCGGCCATCGCTCTACCAGGCACACCACGAGATTGTTCCCGTACTTCCTCGGGGCGGTAGGAAGAAGGTTGTGGATGTGGTAGGGCCGGTGTGCGAGTCAGGAGATTTTTTTGCGCACGATCGTGAAATGCCCGCGCTCGAAGAGGGAGACTTGATCGCGATCCTGGATGCTGGAGCCTATGGAATGTCTCTGGCTTCGAATTACAATTCCCGTCCAAGGCCCGCCGAAGTTTTAGTTGAGGGACGAAAAGCGCGGCTGGTGCGGCGCCGCGAGTCGGCGAAAGATTTGCTGGGGCCGGAGTTGGATATTTGAGTGGGTCTGCAGCAGTAGAGAGAAGGTCGTCTAGGAACGAAGCACGTCAATTCAGTTTGAGGAGAGGTACATGCTGAAGAAATCGATTCTGATGGCAACGGCGATCTGCGTTGTCTATGGCGGAGTAGGGCTGGCGCAGGCGCCCGTCGTGAACATTGGCACGCGTCACGGAAACCTGCGGAACGCGCAGGAACATCTTGTGCAGGCGTATCAATACATCAACAAGGCACAGGCAGCGAACGACGACCAGTTGGGCGGTCACGCGCAGAAGGCAAAAGATCTGCTGGTACAAGCTGACCAGGAGTTGAAAATGGCCGCGAATGTTTCTAACTCAGAAGGCCGATGAAAGAGCGGAGCATCTGATCCACGATCGGCGGCACGTATGAATAGCCGCCGATTTCCGGATGAAGCATCGAGATGGAATTTCTGAAGAAGCATCAATCGGAATTACTGACCTGCGCATTTATTACGCAGATGCTGCTGGCTCCGCTGGCAGACCGCGACCCTCGCATTGGTGGGCTGCTGGCATTAATCCTTTTGTCCCTGCTCCTTTTCGGCGCTCGTCACATAACGAATCGAAAGATCATTCGTTACGTAGTGATTCCGGCCGCAGGCATTTGGCTTGTGGCTCGTACGCTGGAGGCATTCGCCAATCCTGCTCGTGCTTATGCGCACCTGGCGCCCATCGCGGGGCTGGGACTGTCATGCGCGATTCTCTGGGCGTTGCTCGATCGCTTTGATCACATTCCATTGGTAACCACCAGCGCGATATCTGAGGCTTTCATCAGCTACCTGGTGATTGCGATCGCGTTTTCGCAACTCTATTGGATATTGAACCGCCTGATTCCGAACGCGTTCAACCAGGTGATCCCGGAATCGCAGACGAGCACGCTGCTGTATTTCAGCATGATCAGCCTGAGCGGCGTGGGATATGGCGGAATTATTCCGCAGAATGCCTATGTGCGGCTGATAGCCGCGATGGAAAACATGGTCGGCATCTTCTACGTTGCTGTAGTCGTGGCGCGGATGGTCGCATCGTACCGTCCTCGTACTCATCGCACGGAAAAGGAGCCGGATCAATCAAGTTGAGCCATGACGCGGAACTCAGTTATTTTTTCAGGCTGGGATAGCGGCGGAAAATGATCTGCTGATTCTCTGGTGACAATTGATTCAGGGGTACAGGCTTGTCCTGCGGACGAAGGCCTTTCTGGTTCATCACGTTGAACAGGCTCCACTCCCGCTGCAAACCCTGCGGCTCCTTCGCGGGAAGATCGTAGCGAGTGAAATCGATGACCATGGCCGGATCAGTTTTCTTCCAGTTGCGCAAAAGAGCGAGGCGGAATTTCTCGTTCATGAACCACTTGATCTCGAGGTCTTCTTCCGATCCGGGTGCGCCCGTGCCTTTTTCTTCGAAGCGGTAGTTCAGCGTCGAATTGTTGAGGTAGTGTTTTCTCCACTCCAATCCGAACGCGCCCTCTGTCATCACCTGTGTATCCGGCCACTTTTCCTTTGTCGCCTGCAGCCACCAGGTGAGGTCTTCGTCGTGGCCGACGGAGACTTCCCAGATGCCTGTCACCCATGCGAATCCATTGAGGGCGTGTCCCTTGTCGAAATGAATGGCGGTGGTGTCGAGCATCTCCTTGCGTCCAACTTTCTCGCCGAGATTGCCGACGGTTTCAATTGGGCCGACACCCATCCTGCTGTTGAATCCGCCTTGAAAGCCTTCACGGCGCGCAGAGAGAAAGTCGCAGGTCCATCCATCGAGACAGACGCAGTCAATGAAGTCAGATTTCCCCTGCGCGGGTTTCAGGTAATGCTCGCGGCTGGGATAGTACGGATAGCAGATTCCGCCGTCGCCATCGCCATTGTCGATGCCGTGCTGGCTCCAGATCTGCCCCTGGCACACGTGAATGCCTTCCTCGGTGGCGAGATAGTTCTGGTCTTCTGCGTCCATGAATCCGGCAACAATGGACTGCGGCCGGTAGCCGTTGCCCACCATTTTCGAGATCATCTGAAGTGCGTCGTGCATAGTCTTGCGGATATCCGCGCGAGTGTTGTACATCGGCGCGAAGTAGCCGCCGGGAATAAAGGTGATCTCATCGCCGTACTTGTCGTGGAAGGAGGCGAGCAGTTTGCGGACATCCTGGTACTGCTGGCGAGTATCGTTCAGCGCAAGCCAGCTGATCGCCCACGTCATCTTTCCATTGGGGCAGCCTTTGGTGAACGCATCGCGGCGCGCCTGAATTTTTGCGGGGGTATTGTCCGGGACTTCGTCTTCGCCAATGTTTTTTGTCGGCGTGACCTCAATCTGGTTCACGCGTACGACGGAAATGAACGTGATGAATCGGCCTGTGAGAGGCGAGGGTGCAGCCAGCGCAAAAGCCGAAGACGGAGAAACCGCCAGAGATGCAGTGGCTCCCGCCATTGCCTGCAGGAAGAGTCGACGGTTCAAGGAATTTTCAGACGGCAAGATGGATACCCTCGCTTTTGCCCTCAAGAGTAGCAGGCGGAGGATTCCTTCGCGTCAGGGGTGAAGTCTTCTCAAGAAATGATCAGGGGCTCGCGTATCGGCGAAACCGCAAATAGGACGGTTAGGAGATTGTCGAACGGTCTTCGGCTCTTGCTAACGTCCCGTCGCGGTGGCTCTCGACTCTATCGAGTTGTCGCCGCTTGCGCTCAGGGTATCGTTGGGATGGGCCAGGTCTGACTGGTTGGATGGTGCGGCTTCCTTGACTGTCTCTGGGTTTTGCGGTCCCAGGCCCAGCTTGATGAGCGCGCGGGAATCGGGCATGATCTTGGTCTGCCAACCGTTGTCGGCCTGGAACTTCTTCATCGCGTCCTGCGAAGCTGAATCCCATTGTCCCGAGGGTGAACCTGACAGGTAGTTCTCGCGGATCAGAGCCTGCTGAATTTCCGTAGCACGTGCTGAATCGATTTGTCGCTGGCCCTTAACGGTCTTGGATTTCTTGCTCTTGTGGTGGGAATGTCCGCTGGTTGGTGCGTGATGGGCAGGGGTGGTCGCGTACACCGGAGAAGCGACCAGTGCCGCTAATGCGATTACGGTTAGGCCTGCTCGAAAGAAAAGCATGCTAGGAACCTCACAAGATTGATTATCTACCATCGAACTACAAAACAAAGAAGAAGGCTACAGGCAGCCCGCATGGGGATGCAAGGTTGATTCTGGCCCTCGAAAAAAGTTCGAGGGCCAGATTACCTTTTGGTTACTGATGGGCCATCCCTGGTAACACTATTTAGGGAAGAGTGCCGCCCACGTAGCTGATACCGCCCTTGGGGGCCCTCGGATCGACGATCTGGAATACGACATCCGATCCGGATTTAAGCGCGTTCACGGCGGTTCGGAACTGATCCACGCTGCTGATGGGCTGCTTGTTGATCTGGACGATGACCAGACCATTGGCAAGTCCAATCTCATCGCCAAACGAGCCCGGCTTCACGGCCTGTACCTGAACGCCGTGGAGTCCAGTCTTGGTGACAACCTCAGCCGGCAGATCGCGTACCGCGATGCCGAGCTTGGCCTGTCCCACATCTCCTGGCGCGGGTGCATTGTTGTTGTCACTTTCCGGCGTGCCGCCCGGAGCAAACACCTTGGCACGGTCGCCGATGGTGACGCTTGCAGCCTGCTCCTTGCCATCGCGCAGATAGCCGATGCGCACGGTCGATCCGACCTTGCGCGCGGCAATTTCAGATACGAGTTCGTCGCCATCCTTGATGCTCTTGCCATCGATGCTGACGATGATGTCGCCTGCCTTCAGGCCAGCCTTGTCGGCCGGCTGACCCGGCTGCACAGCGTTAATGAGCACGCCGTTCTTGAAGCCATATACGCGGCCAACGGCGCTGGGCAGATTTGGCTGGAAGGAGATGCCGATGGAGCCGCGCGTGACCTTGTGAGCTGGGCTGATGAGGTCGTTATAGGTGGCAATCACGGTGTTCGAGGGCATGGCGAAACCTACGCCCTGGTAGCCTGCGGACTGGGTAAAGATGGCTGTGTTGACGCCGACTACCTCACCCAGCATGTTGACGAGCGGGCCGCCGGAATTGCCGGGGTTGATGGCCGCGTCCGTCTGGATGAAGTGCTGAAACTGGCCAGCCGCGCCCGGCTGAATGGTGCGGTTCTTGGCGGAGACGATGCCTGCGGTGACCGTCTGCGACAGGCTGAACGGGCTGCCGATGGCGAGGACCCAGTCACCCACCTGGGCTGCGTCCGAGTTGCCCATCTTTACGGTGGGCAGGGGCTCGCTGGTCTCGATCTTGATGACGGCGAGATCGGTGTCCTTGTCGGTCCCAATTACGCGCGCCGGACGGCCGAGTTCGCTCGGTCCGTTGTCAGGATCGGTAGAAAGCTTGACGTAGATTTTGTCGGCCTTTTCAACCACGTGGTTGTTGGTGATGATGTAACCCTTGGGGTCGACGATGAAGCCGGAGCCGAGCGACTGGCGAACGCCGCCGCCATCATCCAAACCGTCTTCGCCATCCTGGCCGCCACCGCCGCCAAAGAAGCGGTTGAAGAAATCCTGAAAGTTCTGGCTGCCTGGACCCTGATCGTCTCCACCGCCGCCGCCACTGCCGGCGCCGTCGCTACCGTCATCGTCGCCATCTGGCGCATTAGGAGCGGGGGCTCTGCGGGAATGCGGATTCGGGGTGCGTTTGGTCGTCGTGGACTGCTTGGGCAGAGTTTCCGTGTTGATGTTAACGACGGCAGGCCCAACCTGTTTCGCGATCTGCGAAAAAGTGTTCGAAAGCACAACCGGATTCGGAACCTTCAGCGGAGTGGCATCCGTGCTGCTGACTTGTCCTTCTTTACCTTTCACGCCATGGACCATGACGGAGCCGATAAGAATGCCGGCGGAAAGGGTAGCGAGGATAGTGAATACCGATGTGAGCCGACGAACACGGAAGCGTTCGAGGAACGAATTCATTCAGGTCTTACCTCATATCTTTCAAGCGTTCGATGGAGTCATTATTTCAAGGTTAGTAGGATGCCTTGGGCGGAAAGCGCCAGACATCCAGTATAAACAGCCGCGGTAGAGACACGAACAGCGGCGCGTACCTCTTTAGACGCGGACCGGGCGCCATCGGTTACATGCTGTCCGCCTGTTCCAGTGGAACCGCTTCATGGGCCGTGGGTTGTATGCGGGATGGAAGGAGTTCCGTGAGTGCGATGCCGGAAAGGATGAGGATGGCCCCCAGAGATGCGCGCAGGCCAAGCCTCTCACGCAACACGAAGAAGGCGGTAATCCAGGCAAAAACCGGCTCCAGCGTAAGGATGAGGGCTGTGTGCGTGGGAGGCAGGTACTGCTGCGCCCACGACTGGATGGTGAAGGCCGCTGCCGTGGCAAGAAACGCCGCGACGAGGATCGCCGCGATAAGCCGGGCAGTCAGGTGGATCCACGGGTGCTCGAAGATGGGCAGGCTGCCCGCCATAAACACGGTGCAAAAGGCGATCTGCAAGACGGCAAGCTGCTGAAAGGGCACCTTGGGCGAAGTCTTCGCCAACGCCAGGACGTGCAGGGCAAACCCGAGGGCGCAGAAGATGGAGAGAATGTCTCCGAAATTAACCGCTCCCAGGGTGGAAAGAGAGTAGCCGCCAGGCGGCGAGGTAAGCAGAACGATTCCGATGAAGGCCAGGACCGCGCCGGCGAAGGCGTTCCAGCCGGGACGGTGCGTTCCATGTGCTCGCAGGGCAGGGATGGCCAGAAGCAGCGGGACAATGACGACGACGAGCCCTGTAAGGAAAGCGGACTTCGAGGGCGTGGTGAGCGCCAGTCCGGCAGTCTGGAACTGGTATCCCATGGCGAGACAAGCTCCAACGACCGCCCCGCTGATCCATGCGCGGAGGCTGAGTGAGCGCAGATGGCGGCGATACACCAGCGCGAGAGCCGCGGTTGCCAGCGTCATGCGCAGCAGGTTGAAGAGCAGCGGTGAGATGTCGTTCAGAGCACCTTTGATAACGACAAAGGTTGCGCCCCACACGAGCACAACGCTGAGCATGAGGATGTGGGCGCGAACTCGCAGGACGATGGCTCCAGGATTCTGTTGCGATTCTAACGGGGAAAAATTCGGTTGCGGGAGCGAACAGGGCGCCGGCCCAGTCAGCCGCTATTGGGCCGTTAAGGAATAAACCAGCTTGCCGCCTACGATGGTCCGCAGGACGCGGGTTTTCAGGATCTCAGTCGGCGGAATTGCCGTAATGTCCCGGTCCAGAACGACGAAGTCAGCAGCATAGCCGGGTACCAGTTTTCCCTTCCAGTTTTCGGCGAACTCAGCGTACGCGGAGCCTTGCGTATAGGCCGTAATTGTCTGGTAGATTGTCAATGCATTTAGCGGGTAATAAACCTGGTTTCCTGCCTCATTTGTGCGTGTAATTGCAGCGTAAACTCCGCGAAACGGAGTCACCGGCTCAACCGGATAATCGGTTCCGAAGGCGAGCGGAACTCCCTCATTCAAAAAGGCTTTCCACGCATAGGAGTACTTGGCGCGCGCAGGACCCAGGCGCGACTCTGCCCAACGCATGTCCGTAAGCAGATGATTCGGCTGCATCGACGCGATGACTTTGAGCTCGCGGAAGCGGGGAATATCGGCGGGATCGACAACCTGTGCATGCTCAATGCGGTTGCGGGATTCGGTTGAGTTTGTCTGGGCGAAAGCGTGGAGAGCCATGGACGTGGCGCGGTCTCCGATGGCGTGAAAGCCGATCTGGAATCCAGCCTGGGCGCGTTCGACGGTCATCTTGTCGAGCTGGGCTTGTTCGTAGCGGGGCAGTCCAAGATTCCCGGGGTCGTCGGAGTAGGGCGCCTTCATGGCGGCCGTCTTCGAGCCGAGTGAGCCATCCATAAAGCCCTTCAGCATGCCGGTATGCAGCATGGGATCACTGCCTGGGTCGGGCCGCTCGATGCTGCTTGAGCAGGTCGATGGGTGCGTTGAACGGCAGCCATTCCGTTATGCGGATGGGCAGCTTGCCGGCCTTCTCCATCTGCTCCATTACGAGAAAATCTTCCCAGGCGGAGTTGTCCTGAGCCGAGGTCACTCCGTGGGAAGCGGCGTCGGCAGTCGCCAGTTCCAGCCCCTGAAGCCGTTCGGCTTCGGTGGGAGGCGGAACGTGGACAAAGACGAGCTCCATCGCGGGACCTTCACGCAGAATGCCGGTGAGCTGGCCTGCGGCATTGTGGTCGATCTTGCCTCCCGCAGGAGCCACCGTTGCCGGGTTTATGCCCGCGGCGGCGAGGGCGGCGGAGTTGGCGACGGCAATGTGGCCATCAATGCGGACCAGGATGGCGGGATGGCCGTTCGAGACGGCGTCAATATCGGCGCGGGTGGGCAGTGTAGCGCTGGCCCAGAGAGTGTGATCCCATCCCCCGCCGGTCAGCCACTTGCCGGGCGCAGCGGCGGAGGCGGCAAGCTGGATACGCTTCTTCATGTCGTCCAGAGATGTGGTTCCAGTGAGATCGACGGAGAGCTTGGTGCGTCCGGCCTCGCCGAGATGAAGATGCGCGTCATTAAAGCCGGGCATGACGAAGGCTCCGGCGAGGTCGATCTTCTGGGTGGATGGCCCGGCCATCGGCAGCGCGTCGTGATCGCTGGTGGCAGCGAGCGATTTTTCCCTGGCTGACGACGAGGGCGGTGACGAAGTGTGGCTTGTCTGTGCCTAAGTGCTTTTCGGTCGTAAAAGGCTCAAAAACCAGGCCTTCGCCAGTGAGGATGTGGCCGTTGAAATAGATTGCGTCGGGTGCGGGATTGGCGCTCTGTGCATTCAGCAGGGGGGCGGCTGCGCAGGCAAGCAGAACGGGCAACAGAAATTTCATGCGCGAGTGTATCATTGACATTCTTCAGGCCAGATCGGCCATGCTTTTTTAGGGCAAATCGGCTGCACTTTCGAGCAGGGCAAGCACCAGCAGGAGTACCCGCCTGAGCCCCAGTTCGCGATTGGCGGAGTCATACCATTCGGCGCGGGTATGGACGCCGCCACCGTCCCCACCAGCCCCCATGCTGATCGCCTCAATGCCCATGGAAAGAGGGATATTGGCGTCGGTGGATCCGATGCGGAGTTCGGTGCGGAGTTTGAGGTGGCGATCCACGGCGTCGAGCGACTGAAGAATTCCCGCTTTGTCGGGGAGCTTCGCGGCGGGTCGATCACCGATCTTCTCCACGGTGAAGGCGAGGGACCGCAGGAGGGAGTGCCGGTTGGTCTCGACGACCGCATCCTCCACGGCGCGATACAACTCCACTTCCAGCCGGACGAGCTGGGCTGGATCTGTGGAGCGGATGTCGAAGCGGGCAGCAGCCCGTTCGGGAATGGAATTGACGGAGGTTCCGCCCTCGAAAGTACCAATATTCAGTGCCGTGCGGGGTTCAGCGGGGAGGGAGATAGCGGATATGCGAGCACATGCCTGCGCGAGGCAGGCAATGGGGTTAGGGGTGCCGGCGTCCGTCCATGAGTGACCTCCTGGACCCTGAATCGTGACCAGAAAACGGCGGCTTCCGAGGGCCTGGGCGACGACGACTTCGTGGCCGGCGCCGTCGAGGACGACGTTTGCGGCGATGCGGGACTTGAATTTTGACTGCTGATAGAGGTGCCGGATACCGCGCAAGTCACCATCGCCCTCTTCGCCCACGTTGGCCGCAAAAAGAAGGTCGCAGGGCAGCGGGACGCCGGCGGATAGGATGGCGGCAGCAAGTGCCAGCAAACCAACGACTCCAGCGCCGTTGTCACAGGCTCCGGGAGCAATCAGGCGGGTTCCTTCGATGCGCGGATTGATGGGCGTTTCCGGAGGGAAAACCGTGTCAATGTGGGCAGAAAGCAGGATGCAGGGGCGCACTTCATCGGCCATCCCAGCGTGGTTTGCGCCGTTCCGGCTGGCTGGAATTGTTCCCAGAACATTGCCCAGTTCGTCGACGTGAGGATCGGTGAGGCCAAGACCGCGGAACCGCTCCAGAATCCACTCCGACCGGGGACCTTCCGCAAAGGGCGGCGCAGGAACAGCCACCATCTCGGCCTGCCAGCTCAAGAATGTGCGGCTGATGCAGGTGCAGCCATTGAAAGGCCTCGTGAACGGGGCGCAGAGAGGCTAGCTGGCTGATGCGGGAAAAAGCCGTGCGTGCAGGAGAATAGGGCATGCGGCTGAATCAAGGGTAGCATCGCTTTCCCAGGGAACCGTCGGAGAGGGCGGATTAGTCGTCGTATTCCACGGAAATAAGGAACAATCCGCGTGCCGGAGCGGTGGCGCCGGCGGCGGAGCGGTTCCTGGCGGCGAGAATGACGGGAATCTCGCTTGCGGCAGTCTGACCGCGGCCTACCTCAAGAAATGTGCCGACAAGGTTACGAACCATGTGGTGCAGAAAGCCGGATCCACGCACGCGGTAGATGAGCAGATCGCTGGTCGCGTCTTCGCTGGGGCGCAGTTCCCACGCTGATTCATAGAGAGTACGGATGCAGTCGGCGGATTCACCGTCGTCGGATTTACCGAGGAGGGAACGGTGGGTGAGGTCGGGGTCTGTGGCGGCGAAGGAGGCAAAGTCGTGCTCGCCGAGAACCGCAGATGCCGCCGAGCACATCGCATCCACGTCTAGCGGCCAATTGAGAGAGTAGACCTGCCGGGCAAGAAACGGAGGGCAGATCTCGCCTCGAAAGATGCGATATTCGTAGGCTTTATGAAGCGCGCTGTGACGGGCATGGAAAGATGCCGGGGCGCGTTCCGCGGTGAGGATGCGAATGTCCGGAGGTAAAGTCCGGTTGAGCGCGCGATGGAAATTTTCCGGGGGTATGGGAGCCGCCAATACGCACGATGCCACCTGTCCCAGGGCATGCACGCCAGTGTCGGTGCGACCTGATCCCTGCGGCAAAACCTGCTCGCCGGTGATGCGCTCGATGGCCGCCGGCCAGTTCTCCTTGCACGGTGCGTAACCGGGGTTGCACCTGCCAGCCGTGGAAGTCGGTGCCATCGTAGCTAATCAGCAACTTCCACACCTGTTGCTGGTGTGAAGGGGGATCGTCCGATGCTCCAGTCTGCGAGGAAATCATTGCGAGCCGAGGATAGCGCACGTTGGAGCCGGAGTCGCTGCGATATACTCAAGTTTACCGTTTCGGATCATGTAACAAGGTGTTTTTCGGGAGTAGCGCGGGTGCAGTGCGCCACTTCCATAGCGATTCCACGGAACGAAGAGCGGCTTACAAGCGTATCGCATTCAGCCAGGAATTTCATGTAACTGCGCTGCAATGCTATTTGGTTATTTTTCAGCAATTTGATGAGTCTCAGGGCAGCTGTGCGGCGTCTCAAATATGTCGGCAATGCCCTTACAAAGTGGAGACGGGCGAATGTCCTTTTTTTGCGACCGGCAGTGGAGAGGTAATACGTTGAACGTTGAACCAGGAACGACTCGCGAGGCAAATGCCTCTCACCCAGTAACAAGCCTACAATCCAAACTTCAATCGACAGCCATGGTGGCCCTGTTGTTGCTTTCGACGGCGTCTCCTTACGGATTTGCACAGCAGACGGCACCTGCGGCACAGCGCCGGAAGCGACTCCGGCGGTTGCTCCCGCCAGCGGGGATGAAGGATCTTCCACCGGCACCGGCGCCAAATTATACCGAGCCGATGTATATGCGTTCGACACCGACGGATTTCACCAAGGAACGGAAGTACTTTCCGAATCCGCTGGCGCCTTACAAGTCCTACGACTTGCCGGCGACTCGCTTCACTAACTCTCCACGACTGGACGATCTGGTCAAGAACGGTAAGATTTATCTCAGCCTGAGCGATGCGATCACGCTGGCGCTTGAGAATAACTACGATATCGCCATAGCGCGCTACAACCTGGATATTGCGGATACGGACATTCTGTGTCGAAGTCGGGGTCACCACTTCGCGGCGTAAATGCCGGTGTCGTGGCGGGAACGCTGGGCGGCGCGGGCCAATCTCTGCAGGTTTCCGGTGGCGGACCGGGCGGCACGTCGATC
Organism: uncultured Acidobacteriaceae bacterium; assembly: GCA_963816335.1. GTDB lineage: Bacteria > Acidobacteriota > Terriglobia > Terriglobales > Acidobacteriaceae > JANXZS01. Next base: position 272,476 of record CAWFKA010000011.1, read on the forward strand.
AGTTCCGGCGGCGCCGGTGCAGGCGCGGGCGGTTTGGTGCCAATACCAGTGCCGCGGGTCCCAATCCCGAGAATCTTGATCCCTCTCTTTCGGGTACCATCCAGTACCAAAATCAGGCAGCAGCCGCAGGCCACCCCTTCGGTGGCGCACCGATTCTGACTACGGGAACCGCAACATACGACTTTGCTTACGACCAGGGATTTATTACTAGGAACGGCATTGAGCGTTGGGTTCAACAATTTCCGACAGACGACGAACAGCCTGTTCACCGGTTACAGTCCGCAGTCAAGTTCAGAACTTCCAGGCGGAGGTCACGCAGCATCTGCTGAACGGCTTTGGCTGGGGCGTGAATGGGCGATTCATTATCCAGGCGAAGAATAATCGCCGCATCACCGACTCTTCGTTCCGCCAGCAGATTCTTTACACGGTGAACCAGATCGAGAATATCTACTGGGGCCTGGTGAGCACGTACGAGGATGTGCAGGCAAAGGAACGCGCCCTGCAGCAATCTACACAGCTGACCGCCGACAATCGCAAGCAAGTGCAGATTGGGACGCTGGCTCCGCTCGATGTCGTAAATTCGGACAGCCAGGTGGCTACTGACAAACAGGCGCTGATCAACTCGCAGAGCGCGCTTGAATATCAGCAGCTAATCATGAAGCAGGCGATCGCCCGTAACCTGAGCGATCCTATTTTGAGTAAAGCGCCGATCATCCCGACCGACCGCGTCAGTCTGATTGAGGCTCCGGAAGAGAAGATGTCGGTGGAAGAGTTGGTGAACCAGGCATACGCCAACCGTCCCGAGATCGAGCAGAACATCCTTCAATTAAAGAACAGCGAGATTTCCCGCAAGGCAATCAAGAATGAATTGCTTCCAGTTGTGGACGCATATGGGTTTTACGGCGCAGCGGCATTGGGCGGTGCTCTGAATCCCAATTGCATAAACTTTCAGACTGGCGGACCTTGCAGCGATATGCAGTATCCGACAGTTGGCTATGGCACTGTATTCAGCAACCTGTTCAATAGCAGCGCGCCGGACAAAGGAATTGGGGTGAACATCAACATCCCGATCCGCAACCGTACTGCGCAAAGCGACGCAGGCACGTTCGGTTCTGGAATACAGGCAGAATGAGTTACGTCTGGAACAGATTTACGTACAGATTCGCATCGAGGTTATCAACGGGCAGTTTGCGCTGACCAATGATCGAGCGCAGGTACGGGCGGCGATGGCGGCTGAGGAATTTGCATCGCAGAGCCTGAATCCGGAACAGAAGAAGTATCACCTCGGAGCTTCGACGACGGCCAACGTTCTGCAACAGGAACGAAACCGGGCCATGGCGGAGAACAACCTGATTGTGGCGAAGGCAACGTATGGCAAGGATCGCGCGGCGCTTAGCCAGGTGCTTGCCAACACGCTCGAGCATTACGGAATCAGCCTGGGAGATGCGGTCAGTGGCAAGGTATCTGCGATGCCCGTGATCCCCGGACTGGAAGCGCCGAAGAACACGAAGGAACCCAGCGTGCCGGCTCCTGCGCAACAGCAACAGCAGCAGTAGAGCGGCTCCCGGCCATGAGCGGTTAGCTGATGGCGGAGCAAAAAGAGTCTGATTCTGAAGGAAATTCCGCTTCAGGGTCAGACTCTTTTCTTTTTGGCACAGAGCTTTTTTCTATCGCTCTGCGACCAGGTCAAGCAGATCAAAGAATTCCGGGAATGAGATGGCGGCCGCGTCCGCACCGTGGATTACGCTTTCTCCGCTGGCCCGCAAGGCCGCAACTGCAAAGGCCATGGCGATGCGATGATCGCCGCCGGAGTCGATTTCGGCTCCGTGTAGTTTTTGTCCGCCGCGCACGTCGAGACCGTCTTCGAACTCTTCCACCTCCGCTCCCATGGCGCGCAGATTGCGACGCCACGAGGGCAATGCGGTCCGACTCCTTTACGCGCAATTCTTTGGCATCGCGAATGCGAATTCCGCCGCTGGTGTATGGCGCAATGGCGGCGAGCACGGGCAGCTCGTCGATGAGTTGAGCGGCCAGTGCGCCGCGAGATGGTGGTTGCTCCAAGGCCTTCGCGCGGAGCGGTCAGTTGCACGGTGCCGATCAGCTCTCCATGCTTCTCTTCCAGGTTAAGCACGCTGATGCGCGCGCCCAGCGATGTGAGCACATCCAGCAGAGTGGCCCGCGTCGGGATTCAGGCCGAGGCCGATCAAAGACGAGATTGGAGTCGGGAAAGAGCGAAGCGGCACAGAGGAAGAATGCCGCCGACGAGAGGTCGCCGGGGATGGTGGCATCGATGCCGGTCAAGGCCTGCCCGCCCTCGATCGAAACTGAATCCGGTGTGCGCGTGAGCTCTGCGCCGAATGCACGCAGCGCGAGTTCGCCGTGGTCGCGGGTCCGTACCGATTCGCGCACCGTAGTGGTGCCGTTGGCCTGCAGTCCCGCGAAGAGGACGGCGGTTTTCACCTGCGCGCTGGGCACCGGAGTGGTGTAGTCGATCGCCGCAAGCTGGCCGCCGTTGATGGTGATGGGCGCGTGGCCGTCGGTGAGCGTGACGCTGCGCCCCCATCTGCATGAGCGGCTTGCGAACGCGCTCCATGGGTCGTCGGCTGAGCGATGCGTCGCCTGTTAGCGTGAAGGTGCCGTGCTGCCCGGCGAGAAGACCGGCGAGCATGCGCATGGTGGAACCGGAGTTGCCGCAATCCAGCGAGCGTAGCGGGAGCGTTGAGCTGTGCCCCGCCATGCCGACGATCTGAATGGTGCCATCTTCGCCAAGCGACGCTGTGCGCCCAGATCTTCCGAACAGCCGAGGCTGCTGGCGCAGTCCGCGCCGGTTGAGAAATTTCGCAAGCGCGTGGTGCCGGATGCGTAGGCGGCGAGCAGGGCATAGCGATGGCGAGATGCTCTTATCGCCGGGCAAGTCGAAGGCTGCCCAGCAGGTTCCGCGCGGGCGCGACTGTTCTCGATACTGCGTGTGTGCTAGAAGTTTCCAAGGAGTCTCCGAAAGGATGTCTTTCTATGGTATCGCGGCGGGCTCGCCAGCCGAAGTCTGTTCGGGGTCGACGACGCGAAGAATTACCAGCGTTTCGTCGTCGAAGTGTTCCACACCGCCTTGGAATTTCGACAGGTCGTTTAGAATCGCGTCCGCCAGACTGGCCGACGGGCTTGTGCTGATTTTTACGGACGATGGCAGACAAGTCGATCGTTGCCGAACATCTCCTGGTCTGCGTTCTGAGCGTCGACGATGCCATCGCTGAAAAAAATGATGGAATCGCCGGGCTGGGTGGAAAGGCTGAACTCCTCGTATTCGACGTCGGGAAACATGCCGAGCGGGATGCCTTCGGCATTCACGGTGGTGACTTCGCCGGAGCGGCAGAAGAGCGGCTGGACCGCTCCTGCGTTGGCGATTTGCAAGGTCTGATTGGCGTCGTTCCAAACGGCAAAGAGCATGGTCACGTATTGGGAGTCGACGCGGCGCTCCTGCAGCGCATCGTTCAGGCATCTTCAGCATCTGCGAGGGTGAGAGCTGCTGGCTGGCCGCCGAGCGCATGATGCCGCTGACCAGTGCGGCATAGAGCGCCGCGGGCGCCGCCTTGCCGCTGACATCGCCCAGTGCAATGCCGCTGCGATCGGTGTCGTATCGCAGGAAGTCGTAGAGATCGCCGCCGATGGTGCGTGCCGGAAGAAAGCGGGCAGCAATTTCGCATGCGGATGCTCAGGCGCGGCCGGAGGCAGCAGGCGAAGCTGCACCTCGCGCGCCATGGCGAGGTCGCGCTCCAGTCGCTGCTCCTGGCGGGCGACACGCTGATAGAGCCGCGCATTCTCAATGGCGATTGCGATTTGCGCGGCCAGGGTGCCAGGGTGCGCTCATGCTCTTCGTTGAAGATAGTTGGTGCGCGTGTGCTCGAGGTCGAGCACGCCGATGACCGTGTCCTTGTAGAATGAGCGGCACCACCATCTCGGAGCGCGATCTCCGAATTGACGACGACGTAGCGCGAATCTTTGCGCACATCGCGAGACGTTGATCACCTTGCGCTCTCGCTGACCGCGGCGCCCACCAGTCCCTGGTCATCGGAACGCGAGCTGGGCTGCGTGAAGCGCTCGCCAAAACGTACGCGAGTAGCGGATGATCGAGCGCATCGTCCGCTTCGTTGACCAGCAGCGATGGTGAACATCTGGTAGTCGATCAGCCGGCGCAGCAGCTGTCCGACGCGCTCGAGCAGCGGCATCGAGATTCGAGGATGGAAGTCAGCTCGCGGCTGATCTCGTTGAGCACAGCGAGCGTCTGCGCCTGGCGGGAGACGCGGGCGTAGAGCCGGGCGTTTTCGATGGCCTGGCCGATGCGGGACGCAGTGAGCGTGAGCATGCGCAGGTGCTCGGGTCGAAAGTAGCCGACCTGTTCCGATTGGATATCGATGACGCCGATGACGCGATTCTTGACGATGAGTGGAACTGCCAGTTCGGAGCGCACATCGGGATTGACGTTGATGTAGTTGGTGGACTGGGTAACGTCGTTAACCAGCACGGCTCGCTGCGTTCGCGGCCTCTCCCACGACGCCGTGGCCCATGCGGATGCGCATGCGCTCTACTTCGGGAGTGTGGCCGATCTGGAAGCGCATGCGCAGGTCGTTGGTGCGGTCGTTCAGCAGCAGGATGGCGAAGATGCGGTAGTCGATGACGGCGCGGACCAGGTCGGCGGTGCGAAGAAGCAGCGTCTGCAGATCGAGCGTGGTGTTGAGCGCGTCGGCGAGACGCATGAGGTATTCGAGCTGAAGCGGGGTCGACTCGCGAGGGTGTTTCTGCGAATGTCGCCTCGCAGACGAGGGGCGGTAGTCACCTTCAAACCGTGTGAGTGCGGGATGAGGTGGGACCGGATTTCCGGCTTCCGGGTCTTCGTGTTGTCTGATGATGGGGACATAGACTCGCCGGCCATCAAGAGCATTTTTCGCGGGTAGCCGAAATCGTGAGCGCGGTGGAATGGACATCGGAGTCGTCGGCACAGTAAATGAGAGTGTGCTGCGCCTGGCCTGCTGTGGAAACCGTGAGACGCGGACGCTGCTCGCGGATTTCCACGTTCAGCGACGATGAATTTCCGCCGGAGCATCAGTCGGATTCTTCGCGCTTGAACGGGTCTGCAGGTATTTGCGGGCCTCATTCAGGGCGCCCTGGGTATTGTCGTTGGTCTGCACGGCCTGACGATATTCATTGACGGCGCGATCCCGCTGGCCGGTAACGTCGAAGATTTTGCCGAGTTGGATATGGCTCCAGACCTCGGTCCACTTGGGGTCGTCGTCTCCGCGCAGCGCGTCGCGATAGGCGTTGGCGGCGGCCTGATAGTTGCGCTGCAGTGAAGAGCACCTCGCCGACGCGATAGCTGGCAAGCGAGCTGTTTGGATTGGCGGTGAGTGCCTTCTGATACTCGGCGATGGCCTCGGCGTAGTCTCCCTCGAGGCGACCAACTGCTGGCCGCGTAGGATGGCGACGCGCACCTGCATGTCGGGTGAGTTCTTGAGCACCCAGTTGTGCGGATCGATGGTGATGCGCCGCGGCCGTCCGAAGGTATCGACGACGTACTGCGAGTCGGTGCCGACTACATCGACGCGCTTGGTCTCGGTTTTACCGTCGGTCTCGACGCGCAATTCAACCGGCATGCTGAAGAGGTCGAGATCCTGCTCGATCTCGCCGATGGTGCGAAAGCCCTTGTTGTTGCCGAGGCGATAGACGGTGTACTTGTTGGTGAAGAGCGGAGCGCCGGTACCGTCGAGCCACTGCGCGAAGAACGGGTGCGAGCTGCTCGCCGGATTGCGCCTCGGCGACCTTGATCAGCTCGGCGGTGCGCACGGGCTTACCGGCGTATTGCGTGAGAATGCCGCTTGCAGGATCTTCTTGAAGATCTCATCGCCCACCTCCCAGCGCAGCATGTGGAAGACCATGGCGCCCTTTTCGAGGGTCATGGACTGGAATTCGGGCGAGAAGGGCGAAAGGCGCCCGGCAGTGGATGAGCGGAATCGGTGTCGTAGGCGAGCGCTCCGGCGGAGACGTCCTGGATGGCGGACGGACAGCGCGTTTTGCCGGAGGCGTCTTCGATGTACATCAGCTCTCCGTAGCGCGACATGCCGTTGGTGATCCACGCATCGTTCAGCGTCGCCGGGACTGACCTGGCTGCCCCACCACTGGTGGGCGATGGTGTTTGCCAGCAGGCGTCCGTTGGATTTATCGCCGATGCGGTTCCGGCGATCGCGGCGATTTCGGGCGCCCACGTGGCGGGTACGGTGTCGTCGGGCAGTTCGACGATATTCAGGTGGCTGGACTGCGGGATGCCGAAGGTGGCTGGTGAAAAAGGCGAACTGCTGTTGGCGGTCTGCGGCATAGTCCATACGGCGCCTGGATGTGCGCTTCGGTGGCGTAGACGCGGATGTTGCCGCTGCCGCTACGGATGACGGGCTCGTCAAATTTGCCGGCGATGATGGTTCCGGGAAAGCCGGGCTTGGTCCAGTTGAAATCGAACTGCTCGCCTTGGGAGTGGAGTGCGGCTGCGCCGAGCTGCCGCTGCCGATGACGCGATATCCGGCAGGAACGCGGATGTGCATCTCGGCGGTGAAGCGGTTGGTGAGGAAGCCGGTCATGGGGAACCAGCGGCCGGCGATAGAGCAGATAGCTGATGGGATCGCCGATCGAGGTGAGCTTTAAGCCTTCGACGGGGCCGCCGTCTTCCGGCTCCGTCTGAGCTCGCCATCGTATTGAAAGGTGTAGGCGTCGGTCTGACCCTTTGTCCAGCGGGACGCGGGGGGTGATGCGGATGGTCGCGTCCTGTCCACGCTCGCCGGTATAGCGGCGTCGGTTGAGCGTCGGTGACCTTGCTTCACCTTGAGCGAGTTGTGCAGCTGAAAGACAAGCGTGTCCGCAGTCTCAAGCGCAGTGAAGTTCACCTGCACGGTCGCTGTAAGGTGGTGCGAGGTCGGATCCAGGTCAGCGTCGACAACGTAGCTGTTGATCTGAACGTTGGTCTTGTCCGCCGCGCGCAGGCGGCGATGGGGAAGCGTCAGCAGCGTTGCCACCAAAGGCTGCGATCAGAAGAGACAGTCCGCAAAGTCTTGCTTGCATTCGATCAGTGTTCCCCGTAGTTCGTTTCGTGCGCTTTCCGGTCGAGCCATTCTGGTGCCGGCACCGCATCCGGCGTAAATGCTTCGCTGATTCCATTGTGATGCAAGCGACGCGGTCGATGGCCGTTTCAGTAGCGGAGCGGCCCGCATGCAGCATGCGCGCGCACTTCTGCCAGGTCGTGTGCACATTTTATCGCGTGCCGCTTCGTCGTTTGTTAATCGGGCGGAGATGAGCAGCCACATTGGCCGCCGTAAAGTCATCCTGGATCAGTTCCGGCACAACCGCCCGTCCCGCAACCAGGTTGACCATGGCGACGAATGGCACCGAGACGATCCTGCGTGCAACGGCATAGGTGGCCGCTGAAACGCGATAGACGACGAGAAATGGATTGCCGATCAGCGCAGCTTCAACGGTGGCGGTGCCGCTGGCCACCACGCTGGCGCGTGCGTGATGGAGCGCAGCGCGGGCATCGTTGACGAGAGTAATGCGCGGGACCGGTGCCCGAAGCCGGACCCCGGCCGATCGTCCCGGATGCGGGCGACGTGCGTGTGGCTTCAAGGTGGAGCGCCAGCGGCAGCAGGAATTCGCAATCCGTCTTCAGTGCGGCGGCGGCCTTCGATGATCTCCGGGAGGTTCAGACGGATCTCCTTGTCGCGGCTGCCCGGCAAAAGGCCAACCCAGTCTTTTGACGCGTCCAACCCATATTCGTCAGCAAAGTCGCTTCGAGAGATCGTGGGCAAGGGCAGGTCGGCGAGAGGATGTCCGACATACGTGGCGTTCACCCCATGTTCGCGATAGAACTTTTCCTCGAAGGGAAAGATCACCAGCATGCGGTCCACAAACTTTTCAACCTGATGGATGCGATGCTTCTTCCATGCCCATAGTTGTGGGCTGACAAAGTAGACCACGGGGATGCCGAGGCTATGCAGGTCCTTCGCCAGCCGCAGGTGGAAGTCAGGATAATCAATCAGCACTGCTACATCGGGCCGCGTCTCGCGAACGCTTTTTTTGATGCGGCGATACTGGCGATAGAGATGCGGCAGGTGGCGGACAACCTCTGACAATCCCATGACCGCCATGTCTTCCGAGCGCACCAGGCGCCGGCATCCGAGGGCCTCCATGCGCTGGCCGCCCATGCCGAAGATCTCGACGGAGGGGTCGATCTTTCGCAGGGCCTCGATGAGCATCGCGCCGTAGTGTTCGCCGCTGGCCTCGCCCGCTGAGAGAAAGATTCTTGCCATGGCAAGGCCTAATCCAGACCTGTGGCGAGTTGGGCGCGAAGCAGTTTGCCGCCGGCGGACTCGGGCAGTTCCTGGTCTCTGTACTGCAACTGGTAGAGCTTCCAATAGATGCCGCGCCGCGCCAGAAGCTCCTGGTGCGTGCCCAGTTCACGAAGCTGGCCTTTGTGCATAACGAGGATCTGGCTGGCCCGCTGCACGGTGGAGAGGCGATGAGCAATCACCACCGAGGTGCGTCCCTGCACCATGCGCTCCAGGGCGGATCGCACGCGCAACTCGGTGTCGGTATCGACGCTCGAAGTGGCTTCGTCGAGGATCAGGATGCGGGGATTGTGCGCGAGCGCGCGTGCAAAGTTGATGAGCTGCTTCTGGCCGGTGGAGAGGCTGTTGCCACGCTCGCGGACCGGCTCGTGAAAGCCGCCCGGGAGCCGATCGATGAAGTCGAGAAGGTTGACGTCATCGGCTGCGCTTCTCATGCGCTCATCGGTGATCCACTGACGAGCCGAGGCGGATGTTGTCGGCGATCGTTCCGCTGAAGAGAAACGGATCCTGCAAGACGACTCCGAACTGACGCTCGCAAATCTTCGAGGCCGTGCTCGCGGACATCGACGCCATTGACCATCACGCTGCCGCGCTGCACGTCGTAGAAGCGCATCATCAGGCTGATGATGGTGGTTTTGCCCGCGCCGGTGTGGCCGACGATGGCCGCGGTCTGGCCGGGGTCGATCGGTGAAGGATACGTCCTTGAGGATCCATTCGATGTCGCTCCAGGAGCGGCCATCTCTTCCGGCTGTGCCTTGGCGATGCGTGCTTCGATCTCCGGAGTCGAGCTGCTGGTAGGTGAACCAGACATTGCGGAACTCGACGCGCGCGCTGCCGTCGCCCTCTCTGGGATGCGCAGGCGAGACGACTTCCGGCGCGGTATCCAGCAGCTTGAAGATGCGCTCGCTGGCTGCCATGGCCGCTTGCAGGATGTTGTATTTTTCGCTCAGGTCCTGAATGGGGCGGAAGAAGCGCTGCGCATATTGAATGAATGCGACCAGCACGCCGAGCGAGACGGTGGTCCGTAGGACGCCGTATCCGCCGAGCCAGATGACGAGCGCGATCGCGATAGAGCTGAGCAGTTCCACCGCGGGGTAGTAGAGCGCGTAGGCCAGGATCGTGTCTTTGAAGGCGATCATGTGCTGGTTGTTGACCGCTCTCAAAGTCCTGATACGAGCGCTCTTCCCGATTGAAGAGCTGCACCACGCTCATGCCGCTGACATGCTCCTGCGTGTAGGAGTTGATGCGGGCGATGGCGGCGCGCACGCGGCGGTAGGACTCGCGCACATGCTTGCGGAACATGCGCGTGACCAGCAGGATGAAGGGCAGGACGGCGAACGGCAATCAGCGCCAGCCACCAGCTCATGCGTAGCATGATGATGACAATTCCGGCGACTACTT
>CAWFKA010000012.1:0-312007 GCA_963816335.1 uncultured Acidobacteriaceae bacterium
GACGTATCGCCGTTCACAACGCGGTTCCCGCGCTGCCCTGGACGCCGGCCGGGTCGGGGATGGCGGTCTCCTGCCCGCCATCCCGACCCCGGCTGGTCAAAAGGCTTTCCGGTGCTAACGATGTAACACGCCGGAAATCCGGCCTTCGCCCGCCTGAAACGCGTTCGTCGTGAGGCTGGTCGCGGCAGCGTCGCCTTCCGATTGAACGCATCAGGTCCAGGAGGTCGCATGCCCGCCCAACTCGACTCCGGCGACACCGCCTGGTTGCTGGTCAGCGCCGCGCTGGTGCTCCTGATGGTGCCGGGAGTCGCCCTCTTCTACGGCGGCATGGTGCGCGTCAAGAGCACCCTCAACATGCTCATGATGGTCTTCATCGCGATCGCCGTCGTGACGCTGGTCTGGGTCGTTGTACGGATACTCCCTGGCGTTCGGTCCGGATGCGGGGCTGGGACTGATCGGCAACCTCCGGTTCGCGGGCATGACCGGCGATCCCGCCCGGTAGCGCCACGGGTTCCGTACCCGTCCTCGTCTTCGCGGCCTTCCAGCTGATGTTCGCGATCATCACCGCGGCCCTGCTCAGCGGGGCCATCGCCGACCGCGCCAAGTTCGGCGACCTGGGTGATCTTCGTGGCCGCCTGGTGCCGCTCGTCTACGCCCCGATCGCGCACTGGGTCTTCAGCCCGCACGGCTGGATCGCCACGCACCTGCGGATCATCGACTTCGCCGGCGGCACCGTCGTCGACATCAACGCCGGTGCCGCCGGGCTCGCGCTGGCCCTGGTACTCGGACCACGGCTCGGCTTCCGATCCGAACCGATGCGCCCACACAACCTGCCGTTGGTGATGCTCGGCGCCGGCCTGCTCTGGTTCGGGTGGTTCGGCTTCAACGCCGGCTCCGCGCTGGCGGCCAACGGCATGGCCGCGCTCGCCTTCTTCAACACCCAGGTCGCCGCGCGCCGCCGCCATCGCTCGGTGGCTGGCGGTGGAGCACATCCGCTACGGCAAGCCCACCTCGCTGGGCGCAGCCTCGGGCGCGGTCGCCGGCCTGGTCGCCATCACCCCGGCGTGCGGGTCCGTCAACCCCTTCGGCGCGATCGCCGTCGGCGTCGTCGCCGGCATCGTGTGCCAGCTACACCGTCGGGCTCAAGCATCCGGTTCGGCTACGACGACTCGCTCGACGTGGCCGGCGTACACCGGGTCGGCGGGGTCGTCGGCACCGTCCTCGTCGGTCTGCTCGCCACGTCGGTGGCCACCCACGGACCCCGCGGCCTGCTGTTCGGCGGCGGCGTCTCGCTGCTCGGGCGGCAGGCGGCGGCCGCCGCGGTCGTCGCGGTGTTCTCCTTCGGCGTCACCTGGCTGCTCGCCACGCTGCTCGACCGCACCATGGGCTTCCGCGTCACCCCGCACCACGAGCACGGCGGCCTCGACCTGGCCCTGCACGGCGAGACCGCGTACGACCTGGGCGCCCACGCCAGCCACCCGTCGGCGGCGCGATCGCAGCCGTCGTCTACGGTGCGATCGACCAGAGCTGGCAGGTGTTGTTGAGCCACATCCAGAGCCGCGCCTTCGTACCGTTCGCCGTGCCGCAGTTCTGGTTGTCGAGCACCATGCCGCTGTTCTCGACGACCAGCTCGTAACGGCCGTTACCGGCCGGAATGACCGCCCACTGCTGGCAGAGGTTGCCGAGCGACTGCCACAGGTTGACCGCCGTGCCGAGGGCCAGCCCGCAGTTGACCGCGTCGAGCACCTTGCCCGCGTTGACGTTGGTGATCGTCCACTTGTTCGCGCCGACGCTGTTGAAACGCCATTGCTGGCAGGTGTTGCCCAGGGCCTGCCACACGTCGATCGGGGTGCCGTTGGCGGTGCCGCAGTTGACCGCGTCCAGCACCTTGCCGTCGGCGAGGTTCGTGAGCCGGTAGGTCGCGCCGTTCACCGGGAAGCTGACGCTCTTGCGGTAGCCGACCGCGACGATGTTCGCCTGTACGGAGTTCTCGGTGGCGTCGCTGGGATATCCGCTGGTCATCACGCCTTCGAAGAACGAGCCGACCGAGCCGTTGCTGTTGTCACCGCCGATGCCGAGGATGATCGCGCCCTGCTTGGTCATCGGCCGGTAGCCCGACTTGTTCGGCAGCGCACCGTTGTATCGCGTCGCGAGGCCGCCGGACTGTGCGTTGCCGTCCTTGATGGCGTACGTCGACGTGCCGTTGTTCTTCAGCACCGCCGTCACGAACGTGCTGCTGCGACCGGTGTTCGCGGTCCAGGAGCCGTCGCCGCCGTCGAACAGGCCGTTCTCCAGGTCGGCCGCGACCCGCGGACCCGCCGCGCAGGGCGAGAACCAGCAGAGCGTGCCGAAGTAGATCGCATCCATGTCGCCGTCGCCGGTGTCCAGGTTGTTGGTCTCGGCGTTGCCGTAGTCGAAGCAGCACCGGTCGTTGACGTGCGTACCCTCGGTCACCATGTACAGGCCCTCGGGCTGGCTGCCGGTGGCAACACCATTCGTCCCGTTGTTGCGGTAGCCGTTGCCCGCGGAGATGTAGACGCCGTAGACCCGGTGGCCGCCCGCCGTGACCGGCAGCGCCGCCGCGTTCGCCCCCTGGTCAGCGGTCGGGTTCGCGCCACCGCCGGGTGCGATCGTCAGGTCGTTGTGCCGAGAGGTCTGGTCGTAGATGCGCACGATGGTGCAGTACGTGCCCGCGCAGAACGAGTCCTGCGCCGCCGCATTCGCGTAGCCCCCGGCGTTCAGCACGCGGATGTCCGCCGTCGCCCCGTCCGACCAGCGGCGCACCTGGTAGAGCGAGCCGTTGTAGGAGCCGAACAGCGCGCGCGTCGTGCTGTGGGCGGCGACGCACGGGGTGCCACCGTTTGCGTAGATGTCGCACGGCGCCGTGCCGCCCGCGTTCGCCGTACCGATCCCGGTGGCGAGCACCGTCGCAGTCAGCACCGCGGCGGCGGCGACAGCGAGGACAGGTCGCCACGACATACGCCAGGAACGGAAACCCATGATGCGCCTTTCGGTACGGGTGAAGCAGTTCCGCCCGGGCGGAACGTCGCCGGGAGGACACCGTTGCGAGCGTTGACAACCTTCCGTGCAAGTTTGACCATTGTCAATAGATCAAGCTGACTCCTCGGCCGGATCCGAACGTCGTCTGTCCAGGGTGGTGGCACCGTCGCCGACCCGCGAAATCGTGCTGAGACGCCGTTGCCGACAAGACGGCTATCGATGCAGGTCAAGCTCGTCGACGGGAACGCGGCGGGTGTTGCGGCGGATCACCAGATGAGCCCACGGTTCCAGCAGCCATGGCCCGGTGACCTCGTCGCGTTCGTAGCCCAGCACCCGACCCCACCGGCCGACGGCCATGATCGCCGCGGTGACGCACTCGCGCCCGGCCGGGTCACGCTCGTGTGCAGGTCGGCGATCCGGCCGAGGACGCGGCCATCGCGCCTGCGGCAGCAGGTCCCGGCTCGCCCCGGCTGTCCAGGATCTGCCGGTCGAGCAGGTGGAAACCGATCAGCTTCACGATCGCGCTATTACCCCTGTTACCCGGTGTCTGCCAACCTGCCGGGGGAGGGCTTGACCACCATTGGACGGAATGTCACTCGTGGACTCTGGTGAGCCGCTCGGCCCGGTTTCGAGCAGCCGTCGATATATTGACCGAAGCCGAACCCGGGAGATCGCCGATGACCGTCAGTGTGCTGCCCCGCCGACCGCTCGCCGCTGGAGTCTCCGCCGTCCTGACCGTGCTCCTGGTGCTGGCGATGGGCGGCCGCCCGGCCGCGGCGGACACCCCGCTGTCGACTCCGGGGTACGCCGGTTGCCGGCACCGTCACGACCACCAGCGTCGCCTTGTCCTGGACACCCGCCGCGGGCCCGGTCGCGGGCTACACGGTCGAGGTGACCCCCATCCTCGCCTCCGTTGCGCAGCACCTGCTCACCACGACGACACCCTCGTACCTGCACGCGGGGCTGGACCCGGAACACGGTCTACGAGTACCGGGCATGGGCCAACCCGGTGCCCGGATCGGGATACGCGCTGAGCCCTCCGTCGCCGTATCTGGTCGTCCGGACCCAGCCGGTGCCGGACAGTGTGCCGCCGACCGGGCCCAGCGGCGTGACCGTATCCAGCGTCGGGACGACCTCCGCCACCGTCGTGGTGCTCCACCCGTCCACCGACAACCATCGGGTGGCGGGATACGTGGTCCAGCGGGCGGTCGACGGACAGTGGACGGACGTCGCCAGCAACGACATGACCTCGCCGTACCTGGGCTGCCCGCGACGGCGACGACACGGGCTACACGATCGGGGTCGTCGCCGTCGATGCGAACGGCAACCGGGTCGCCCGGTCGGCCCCGCTGACGTTCGTCACCGCCGCGCCCGAGCGGTACCCCGCGTGCAAGGTCCAGATCAGCGGATGGGGTCAGTACGTCACCGTCTCCGTGACCATCCGGAACTTCACCCTCGACACGGTGCTGAACGACTGGCGGCTGGCCTTCACCTTGCCGACCGCGTACACCGTGGGCTCAGCGTTCAGCATGACGCTCAGCCGCAGCGGGGATCAGGCGACCGGGACCCCGGTGTCGTGGAACACCCGGATCCTGCCGGGCGGCGGCGCGAGCGTGGGATTCACCGCGACGCGGGCGGGGGACGCCCCGTTGCCGAGCGGGTTCGCCCTCACCGGCACGAATCTGAGCCCCGTCCTCTGCACCGCCTGAACATCGCCAGCACCGCCTGAACATCGCCAGCACCGCCTGAACATCGCCAGCACCGCCTGAACATCGCCAGCACCGCCTGAACATCGCCACCTTCGGCCCGACGTCGGCTGCCCGCGGCCGCTGAGACCCATTCGCGTGTCGTGTCACCGCAGGTCGCGGTCCAGCCAGACGCGGTCGCGGAGGGCTATGCCGTTGATCTGGATCTCATCGGGGTAGCCGGTGCCCGCGGTGAAGGCGTCGCGCTCCACCCTCCGCATCCGGAACCCGCACCGTTGATAGAAGCGCAGGTTCCCAACGTCGGCGGCGGCCGTCGCGACGACCACCATCGTCTCGTCGTCGGCGGTGACCGCGGCCACGGCGGCCCGGATCAGCGCCGAGCCGATGCCGCGCCCCTGGTGGTCCGGACGGACCGCCATGTTCTTGATCTCGGCCTCGCCGACGTGCCCGGTGTCGACCAGTTGGAGATGACCCACCACCTGCCAGTCGCAGCGGGCCACCAGGATCCGCCCGGCGTGCAGGTAGCCGTCGAGCACGGTCGGGGAGTCCTCGGCCAACTCGAACAGCGGCCGCAGCGCGCTGCGGGGTCCGTCGTGCCAGGTGACGGGTTCCGACCAGTTCCTCCCTGCCGCCCTGTCGGACGGAGTCGACAAGACATCCCGGCTCGGTATCCGTGGCATACTCATCGATCGAAATGAATGGCGTCCCCGAGGAGCTGGGAATGATCGAACACCCTTACGAGCGGTCCTCGCCGTTGCAGTTCATCATGGTGATGACGTTCATCATGACAATCATCTTCCTGGGAATCGACCATTGGGCCGAGGCTCCGGTGGCTGCCTTGATGTCATTCGCGTGGTTCTTGGTCAGTTTCACCCTGTACATGGTGGCCTGGCTCTTACACGGGCACGCGCGTTGGCAGGGCGTTCGTGACGGTGTCAACGGTGCGGCGGTGGACGAGGCGGGGTAAATCGTACGCGCCGGTCGTCGTCGATACCGCCGCAACCATTACAAATCCGGTGCTCAACAACAGGACAACCGCAATGAATGTGCCCAGCACGCGATCCTCTAACAATGGCTTCAGGCCCACCAGGCCGAGGCCGAGCAACAGAGTCAGGCCGCCGTGCACAAAGTAAATCCAACGGTGCCTCATCAGCTGCTTCAACATACCGCTACCACCGTGCTCCCAGCCGGCGTCGGTTCTTCGGCTGCTTCTGCGGGAGGCACAAACAATACGGGGGTCTTTGCACGCGAAATCACTTCATAAGCTGTTCCATGCGTCGTTTTGCTGCGGCTTTCTTTGTTCACGGGCAAGACGATCATCGCGACTGCATTCTCCGCTGCTACCGCGGTAATCACGTCAGCCGGGTCTCCGTCTCTCACAATGCAGCCAATCTGGATGTCGTTTTCCGAGATCCCGGCGGCAAGTTTTGCCGAGGCTGCGCAGGGATCGGCGCCTGCCGCCACTTCTTCCGGAGTCCGCGCGTGCAGCACGATGATGCTGCTGGATAAGTGCTTCGCCAGCGACTGTGCTACGGCGAGCGCCCTCTTCGTGTCCGAGTCCTGTTCCAGCGGGACCAGGATCGATCCGCAGGCCAGTGCTTCCCTGTCCGTGCCCACCACGTCCGCAGCCACGGCCATTACCGGGCAAGGCGCCAGTCGAACCAGTTGCTCCGCAACCGTTCCTACAACGATGGGACCAAGCCCCTTGGCTCCCCGGGTACCCAGCACCACCAGGTCAGCCTTGTGCTGCGCAATAACCTGCAACAGCAGATTCGTCACAACGCCCTGCCGGACTTCAGAGTGGCTGGGTATGCCTGCGGCTAGAAACTGGTTCGCCAGACGCCTCATTTCGCCCTTGGCGGTCTGGTTCATCTCTTCCAGCAGATGGGTCGGGATGTCCTGAAAATTGGCATAGGAAACAGGATCGATCACGTGGGCCAAAACAACCCGCGCCCCGTAAGCGCTTGCCAACAAACGCGCATACTGAAGTGCTGCGGAAGATGTATGCGACAGATCGGTTGCAACCACAATTGTCTTTAACTCGGCGGACGCAACGTAGGACATGGGTCACCTCTACAGATCATTTGAGTGTGCGGCCATAATACGAAGGTCACAGTGATGGGATTCACGTCTGCATGTGACTCACATCACAGGGCCGACAAAGCCATGCGACACTACCGCGCTCTGCCATCCTTCCAAGCCCCCGCCAGCCTTTACAGTGATCCTTCAGCTTCTGTAGGCTGAACCGAACCCTTGGAGTCACTTATCGTGCGTATTCAATCGCTTTTCCTGGCATGCCTGATGTCTGCCTCGCTGTGCTCGCCTCATCTCAGAGCACAAGGTCCGGTCCCCGTTAGCCCTGCCATTGAACAAAAGGCCGACGCCATGCTCGCAAGGATGACGCTCGAACAAAAGATTGATTTGATCGGCGGACAAGACTGGATGTACATCCGTGCGGTGCCGGACGCCGGCTTCCCACAACTGAAGATGTCAGACGGCCCCATGGGCATTCGTACCTGGGGACCGTCAACCGCGTACCCGGCAGGAATCGGAATGGCCGCGGCCTGGGACCCTGCACTCGCAGAACGAATCGGTAACTCGATCGCCCACGACGCTCGCGCACGCGGCGTCAATTTTCTGCTCGGCCCGGGCGTGAATATCTACCTCTCGCCGATGAACGGGCGCAATTTCGAGTATTTAGGCGAGGACCCATACCTCACTTCACGACTCGCTGTCGGCTACATCAACGGTGTGCAAAGCCAGGGCGTCATCGCAACCGTGAAGCACTTTGCCGCGAACAACCAGGAGTATAACCGCCACAACGTTAGTTCCGATGTGGACGAGCGCACCTTGCGAGAGATCTTCCTGCCGGCCTTTGAAGCTGCCGTCAAGGAAGCCAACGTCGGATCCGTGATGGACTCTTACAACCTGCTGAACGGAGTCCACGCCACCCAGAGCAAGTACCTCAACATCGATATTCTTCGCAAGGCATGGGGCTTCCAGGGAATCGTGATGTCGGACTGGATCTCCACCTACGACGGCGTTGCAGCAGCCAACGGGGGCCTTGACATCGAGATGCCCGATGGCCAATTCATGAATCGCAAGACCCTCCTGCCCGCCATCAAGGATGGAAAGGTAACCACCGCAACCATCGACGAGAAGGTTCGGCGCATCTTCATCACCGCCCTTCGTTTCCATTTCCTCGACCGCCCGCAACTGGATCTCTCCGAGTCTCTGCTAAACCAAACTGGCCGCGCCACCGCACTGGACGGTGCGCGTGAAGGTATTACGCTGCTAAAGAATGATGGCGCCGTATTGCCACTCAACATCGACAAAGTTAAGACCATCGCCGTACTTGGCCCCGACGCATGGCCGGCCGTATCAGGCGCCGGTGGAAGTTCGACAGTCACGCCGTTTCAATCGGTCAGCATTCTTACAGGCCTCAGCAATTATTCCGCTGGAAAAGTGAACGTGCTTTACGCACGCGGACTTCCCACGGTCGACGAGATTGTGTCGCAGACAAAATACGACGGCCCTGTGAAACTGGAGAAGTTCGCGAACGACAAGTTCACCGGAGAGTCAAAGACCAGCACGGCGAATCGAATTGTTACCGCGCCTCCGGGCGACTGGACACCGAATCCCCCGCCGCAGACTTCCGTCCGCTACACCGCCAGCTACACCCCTGCCAAAAGTGGTGACTATATCTTCATCGCTTCCGCCGCGGGCTTTGACAACTACAAGCTGATGGTCAACGGCAAGCAGGTGGCTCAGCAGGAACGCCGCGAAGGACAAGCGCCGCAAACCGACATCCTGTCCCTGGTGGGAGGCAAGGCCGCATCCATTCAACTGGATTACGTGGGCAATGCTGCCACTCCGCACATCAACCTTGGCATCCACAGCATGGACGATCTGCTGACACCGGAAGCAAAGCAGATCGCGAGCATGGCTGACGCCGTAGTGATCGCCGCTGGCTACACCGACAGCACAGAGAGCGAAGGCTCCGACCGCACATTTGCGCTGCCCTGGGGCCAGGAATTGCTGATCAAGACAGTCGCAGCGGCGAATAAGAACACCATCGTCACCCTCACCGCCGGCGGCGCTGTCGATATACGCAACTGGATAGACAGCGTTCCAGCCCTGCTGCACAACTGGTATCCCGGGCAGGAGGGCGGAACGGCACTCGCCGAAATCATCTTTGGTGCGCGCAATCCGGAAGGCAAGCTGCCGGCGACGTTTGATCGCTCATGGGAAGAGAATCCCGTCCACGACAGTTACTACTCCAGCATCGCTCCCGACGGCATTCCTCACGTCAAGTACACGCAGGGATTGTTCTACGGATATCGCTACTACACCAGCATGAACAAGAAGCCGATGTTCCCGTTCGGCTTCGGTCTTTCGTATACCAGCTTCGCCTTCTCCAACCTCGCCGTAAGCCCGGCCAACGCAAAAGCCGGGGACGAGGTGAGCGTCTCCTTTGACGTAGCCAACACCGGCAGCCGCGACGGCGCGGAAGTCGCTCAACTCTACGTCGGCGATCCTTCAGCAACGGTGAAGAGGCCTGTGATGGAGTTGAAGGGATTCGAGAAAGTCCGGCTCGCCGCGGGCGAAAAGAAGCACGTCACCCTCAAGCTCAACAACCGCTCCTTCGCATACTTTGACGAAGCGTCCCACGATTGGAAGATCGATCCCGGCAAGTTCACGGTGTCGGTCGGCGACTCTTCCGAAAACCTCCCTTTAAAGGCTGATCTCACACTTACAAAATGACATTCCTGTAAAAACCAATGCCCGGCTTCCTTATCGGAGGCCAGGCATTTTCATTTCAACTCGCGAGAAGTCAAGCCGCCTTGCTGACGCTGGAATCGCGGAAGAACCATGCAACAATCAGCCCCAGTACGATCATCATGGGAAGTTCGTAGACGATCTGCCGCAGCACTGTGCCCGCGCTCCAAGGCTGGATGGCGTAGTAGGTGAGATAGCGGCTGACCGTGGCGATGAACCAGATCGCGATTGCATACCGAACGCCCTGCCCCACCCAGGGAGCGCTGCTCACACCACGCGAATACATCCAAACAAAAGCCGGCGAAAAAATCAGGAAACTCAAAATCAGGTACAGCGTGTGGCTCTGCGAATCTGCCAAATCCCGCAGCAATCCGGGGTAAGTCCTGTATTCCGGCTGCAGAATGAATCCATGAATTGCGAAGTTAAAAAGTGAACTGGCAATGAAAACCGCCAGCGAAGCGAGAAGAAACTTTGCCCAGGTCACAATCGTTCTCCTTGATCGAACAGGATGATACCGGCCTTGTTTTCTGTTTCCGCAAAACCGGACTATGAGAGCCAGCAGGTGCGGGCCAGAATACTGATTTCGATGAAATGGCGCAAGAAATAGTTCCTGACCGGATACTTCGGCATCTACAACCAGCATGCGTCGTCAGTTGAAGATGCCGCATGAGTCCGGAGGAATTTGGATGAACTCAGAACCTGTTACAACCGCTTGGCCGTCTCTCCCGTGGGAGGAATGGAAGGACACTGCGGACACGCTCCACATGTGGACACAAATTGTTGGTAAAGTCCGACTCGCGCTGCACCCCTTCCGAAACCACTGGTGGAATGTGCCGCTCTATGTGAGCGCGCGGGGACTGACAACGGAAGCGATTCCCTACAAGTCCCTGATGTTCGACGTGGAGTTCGACTTCATCGCTCACCAGCTTGTCATCCGCACCAGCGAGGGCCGCGGCACAATCAGGCCTCTCCGCCCGCAATCTGTCGCCGCGTTTTATGCAGAGTTCATGGCTGACCTCCAGTCGCTGGGCATCGAAGTCTCTATCTATGAAAAGCCGGTGGAAGTACCGAATCCAATCCCCTTTCCCGAAGACTTCCAGCACGCCAGCTACGATCCCGAGTATGCCAATCGCTTCTGGCGAGTGCTGCTTCGGGCGCATGCCGCGTTCAGTCGATTCGAGACTTCCTTCATCGGCAAAGCCAGCCCCGTCCACTTCTTCTGGGGAAGTTTTGATCTTGCGGTAACGCGCTTCTCCGGCAGGCCCGCACCACCGCGGGACGGCGCGGACGCGATCACTCGCGTGGCATATTCTCACGAAGTGATCAGCGCAGGATTCTGGCCCGGCAACGGCGGCTTCGGCTCAGCCGCATTCTATTGCTACGCTGCTCCCGAGCCCGCAGGGTTGAGCGAGCAGAAGATCCTGCCGGCAAGCGCGGGCTACGACACCAATGTCAAAGAATTCATTTTGAAGTACGACGATGTGGTCAGTTCCAGCACTCCGGAAGATGATCTTCTCAACTTTGTCCAGAGCACCTATCGGGCCGCGGCAATCCTGGGCAAGTGGGATACGCAATCACTCGAACACGCGGAGCCGATAAAGTAACAATATAAGTTACACAAGAGAAACAAAATTAGTTACACATACAACAGCCGCGCCCTTTGCGGGAGCGCGGCTGCTTAAAATCAGGCAGTGTTACCAGCCCTAACTGGCCTTCCGTTTGCGTTGCGGAGCTTTCCTCTGCGCAACTGCCTCGTCGCCCGTGGCCGCTGCGGGAGGCTTTTTCTCCGCGCCTGTCTTGGGAGCCTCTTCCTGCCGCGCTTCAATACTCTTCTTCAGAGCATCCATCAGGTTGATTACGGGCGCCAGCTTACGATGCGGCTGCGCCGTCGCAACGCCCTGTCCAGCCTGCTTGCTCTCGACCAGCGCTTCCACCCGAGCCTCGTATTCATCCTTGTATTGCTCCGGCTCAAACTTGCCGGTAAGCTGCTTCATAAATTGCTCAGCCAGCTGCACTTCCTGCGGCTGAAGCTTCAGATCGTCATCCTTGCCGTACTCCGCGACCTCGCGCACTTCCGCGTTGTAGTAAAGCGTGTGCAGCACCAGGCCCTTGTGGTATGGCCGAACCATCACGACCTGTTCCCGCTGGTGCAGCGTGACTTTTGCGATCGCAGCTACGTTCAGTTGCCGCATGCCCTGCAGCAAAAGTTCGTAGGCACGCCGCCCCGGCTCCTCCGCCACGGAGTAATACGAAGTCTGAAAATAGATCGGATCGACATCGTCAAGCTGCACGAACTGCTGGATCTCCATCACTTCAGACGACGCCGCTTCCAGTGACTTGAGTTCCTCGTCGCCAACCAGGACGTAGGTATCCTTATCGACGGGATAGCCCTTCGCCAACTCGCTTCTCTCCACCACGCGCTCGCACTGCGGACAAAAGATTTGCTGCTTGATGCGTGTGCCGCAGACCTTGTGGATCTGGTTGAAGCTGACATGATTTTCGCGCGCAGCCGCGAACAAACGTACCGGAACTGAAATCAGGCCAAACGAAATGTATCCCTTCCATACAGTCGATGCCATGAATCTTCCTCACGCGAAAACTCGCGAATTCGTCTGGTTATCCTACGGGGGATTCGGGTTTTGTGTCACTAAAAATGTGTCCCGAGTGCATTTGGGACTAACTACGTATTGCTCTCCGATTGCGCCGCGAGATCGGCAACAGTGGCTGTATCCTGCTCCGTACGAAGGCTTTGCCGAAGGATCATAGTGGCCACGTAGGCAGCGCCGAAGCCATTGTCAATGTTGACTACACTTACGTTTGGAGAGCATGAATTCAGCATTCCCAGCAGTGCCGCAACTCCGCCGAATGCCGCTCCGTACCCGATGCTCGTAGGCACCGCAATCACCGGAGCGCCTACCAATCCGCCCACCACGCTCGGTAGCGCGCCCTCCATGCCCGCGCACACGATCACGGCCTTCGCCCTGGCCAGCACATCGCGCTGCGACAACAGCCGATGCAGCCCGGCGACTCCCACATCGTAAACACGATCGACCGCAACGCCCATCGCTTCCGCTGTGACCGCCGCTTCTTCCGCAACTGGCAGATCGCTTGTACCCGCGCAGAGTACAGCAACATGGCCGGGAATTGACTGCGGCACCGACTGCCGCAGCGTGATGATGCGTGCAACTTCGTGATACTCCGCAGCCGCGACAAGTTTCGCGACCGCATCAAACGAGGCGCGATCCGCACGCGTCGCAATTACGTTGCCGCCCGCCCGTGCCATGCGAAAGAATATTTCAGCCACCTGCTCCGCAGTTTTGCCTGCCGCATAAATCACCTCGGGCAAGCCGATGCGCAGACTGCGATGGTGATCGATCTTCGCGAAGCCGGTATCTTCGAACGGAAGATGCGCGAGTTGCTCGGCCGCATCGCGGGGATTGAGGATCCCGCTCCTCACTTCTTCCAACAAAGTCAGCAGCGCATTTTTGGTAGTCATCGAATGGCCTTTGCTTGCGCGGATGCACGTTCCAGCGTCGCCGCTCCCAGCGCTGCCTGCATTACAAGTTTCACCGGCACGCCGTGTTCTTCCGCCAGCAACTTGCAGTCCTCGTATTCGGGGGCAAAGTTATATTCCACACCGTCGAACGATCCCGTCTTAATGCGAACGCGTCCATAGACTGTTTCTACTTCCGTCCATCCACGATCAAGACAGACGCGCTCATCGCGGCGGATTCGGTAGCCCAGCGTCGTCGTCTCCTTCAGTATGAGCTTGCCGAATTCCTCTTCTCTCTCTGGAGGTACCAGCAGCGTCACCAAGGTTCCCAGGCGGCCCTTCTTCATCGTTACTGAAGTAGACATCACGTCGAGAGCACCCTGCTCCAACGCAAGTTGAAGAAAGTGCGCGAGCACTTGCGGACTCTGATCGTCGATCGCGCATTCCAACACGCTCACCGCCTGACGCTTGATCGTCGCTGCGGCATTCCCTTCGCCGATGTTGAGCCGAACAACGTTAGGGAATCTTTCCGGATTGCGGTTCCCCGCTCCATATCCAATTGCGCTGCTCAGCATTTGCGGCCGCTCACCGAAGGTGCAGTTCAGCGCGCGCAAAAGCGCTGCGCCCGTCGGCGTCACCAATTCCATCGAAATACCCGACGAGTAAGTTGGCACACCCTTCAGCAACTCTGCCGTCGCTGGTGCGGGAACCGGAAAGCGCCCGTGAGCACACTCGACGGAACCGCTACCAACGTTGAGTGGTGAACAGATCCATCGATCGGCTCCAATTTCCGTCAGCCCCACCGCATTGCAAACAATGTCCACAATGGCGTCGACCGCGCCAACTTCGTGGAAGTGAATTTTCTCTTCCGGGACACCATGGATCTTCGCTTCGGCGGCCGCCAGCAAGCGGAATGCGTCTTTCGCCAACCGCGCCGCAGCGCCGCTGATGCCCGCATTGTCAATGAGTGCAAGGATCTCCGCCAGGTGACGTCCGTGTGCGCGGCCATGCGAGTGATCGTGCGAATGCGCGGCAGCCTCAGGCACGACAGGCGAGTGCGCAGGTTCCTGCTCACCATGGCTGTGCGAGTGCTCGTGAGCGGCAGGCTCTGCGTGCCCATGGTCAGAGTGGGCAGACGATACATTCTCCGCCAACTCTCCATTTACAAGCACCTCTACTTTCGCAGCCTGGATGCCGCTCCGATTCACTTGCGAGAAACGAAGACTGGCACTTATTCCCAACGCCTCCGTTGCCTGCTCGAGGCTTGTTTTTGAAACGCCCGCGTCGATCAGAGCACCCAGCAGCATGTCCCCGCTTATGCCGGCGAAGCATTCGATATATGCGATCTTCATGCGCGAGTCTTGCTCCCCTGTGCTATTTCGTCCGAAGACTCCTGGCGAGCGCTCGTCAGGACTTCGATCGGCAGTATCTCGTTCATCGAACCTGAACGATACCCTTCACAATCGACCGCAACATATTGGAAGCCCGCTGCCTTCACCGCGGCAGAAATCTCCTTCAATTTCTTCACGTCGAGTGCCTTCGCCATCTCTTCTTCGGCAATCTCAATGCGGGCAATGGAGCCGTGGTGCCGTACACGGAAACGCCGGAACCCCAGGCTCTTCATCGCAGCTTCAGCATCTTCGATGCTCTGCAAAACTTCGGGAGTCACCCGGCGGCCGTATTCCACGCGCGAAGACAGGCAGGCCGACGCAGGCTTGTCCCACAGTCGCAACCCCGCTGCCTGCGCCAGTGCGCGAACATCCTGCTTCGTCATTCCTGCGTCCGCCAGCGGCGCAATCACGCCATGCTCGCGAGCGGCGCGCTGTCCCGGGCGGAAGTCCTGGTTGTCATCGAGATTCAATCCATACGCAATCGCCGGAAATCCGCTGCCGGCAAGTTCTCGCTTAAGCACGTCGAACAGCTCGCTCTTGCAGT
This sequence comes from uncultured Acidobacteriaceae bacterium, assembly GCA_963816335.1. Lineage (GTDB taxonomy): Bacteria > Acidobacteriota > Terriglobia > Terriglobales > Acidobacteriaceae > JANXZS01. The sequence continues at coordinate 14,914 of CAWFKA010000012.1, forward strand.
GAAAGCAGCGATCCGCGCCATTGACCGCGTAAGCCTCATTTTCCAGTTCGCTGGTTACAACAATACGGAGGGGAATGCCGTTCTCGGCCGCGAATCGTTGCGCATCTTCGCATTCACTGCGAGGCAGGCTGGCGGAGTCAGCAAGCACGGCGATCATGCGGTCGCCCAGAACACGGCTGGCCTCGTAGGCAAGATAGGCCGAATCGATGCCACCGGAATAGGCGACCATCATGCCGCCAACTTCTTTCAACCGTTCTTCGAGTGCCTGCTTCTTTTCTTCCAGTGTCATAACCAACCCTGCATTAACCATTATCCCAGCCACTGCGGATTGTGCCCGGTGCCATCAAAGTTCGTGGAGTTCTTATACTTTTCCAACTCGCCATTCGCCGCTTCGGTGGAAGTGCGCGCCAGCAGTTCCTTGATCTCCGCGTGGCTCAGAGGCTGAAAATTACGCGCCAACCCAAGTGCCTGGTCGAGAATCGTCATGGAGTCACAACCGGTAATGACGCAATCGACCTGCTGACTCATCGCGTAGTGCAAACACTCCACCGGCTTCACCGTCTTGCTCTGCACGAAGACTCCGCCGCCAATACTCTTCATCCCCAGAATACCCATCTTCAGGCGGGATGCCACCGGAATCACCTGTCCGGCAAAACTGTTGTACTGCGCATCCATCACGTTTATCGGCATCTGCACCGTGTCGAAGGTGTAGTTATGCTTCGTCGCAGTCTCAATCATATGCAAGTGCATGGCCGGACTCTTGTGCCCCGTGAACCCGATGAAGCGTACCTTGCCTGCCTTTCGCGCTTTTTCCAGCGTCTCCATCGCTCCTCCGGGGGCGAAAACCCGCTCCGGATCGTTCATGCGAATCACTTCATGAACCTGGATCAGATCGATGTGATCAGTTTGCAGCCGCGAAAGAGATTCGTCCAGTTGCCGCTGCGCCTCGACCGCGGTTCGCCCATCGATTTTGGTCATCAGGAACGCCTTCTGCCGGTAACCATCGCGCAGTGCTCGGCCCATGCGGCGTTCGCTCTCGCCATCGTTGTAGTCCCAGCAGTTGTCCAGAAAGTTGATGCCGGAGTCGAGCGCAGTGCGCACAATACGAATGCCCATCTCCTCGGAAACACTTTTCGATCCAATGTGGTATCCGCCAATTCCCACGATCGAGACTTTCGCCCCGGTTCGCCCGAGCGTTTTTCGGGGAATGTCGCCCGAGGCTGCGAATGCCTGCTGAGGCGCCCCAACGACGCTCGCCAAAGCGGCGCCTGCCGCTGACTTGATAAACTCTCTTCTCTCCATCGATCACTCCTCGCGGAATCACTCCTCGCGCTTGGCTTCCTTCCACTCGCCGGCGAAAGTACCGAAAACCAACTCTCCAAAGTGACTTTTTGGCTCGAAAACAGTCTTAAATTGGAGAGCTTCGCAATAGATATGATTCCAACAGGTCGTCTTTGGATGGCGCTTCGCGACTGCACTGGCAAGACACGTTTTCACACCATAGTTGTAAGTCGTTGTCGCAGCTAAGGTAAGTGCCAAACCGCCTTCCAGTCCGTACAATAGAATCATATTGACCCAGCAGCCTGCCCACTTGTTGTACGCTCCGAAATTAAGGAACGAATTCAGCGGTCTGAACCTGAGACACTGAAGTTAACGAAACAATGATAAATGGCAAGCGCATCGTCGTCGTTCTTCCCGCATACAACGCAGAGTCGACTCTGGCCGCAACTGTCCGGGAGATTCCCGACATCGTCGACGAAACGATTCTGGTCGACGATCAAAGCACCGACGGAACCGTTCAGCTCGCCCGTAAACTAGGCTTGAGCGTCGCCGTCCATGACCGAAACCAGGGCTACGGCGGGAATCAGAAAACCTGCTACGCCAAGGCACTCGACTGGGGAGCGGATGTAGTCGTCATGAATCATCCCGATTACCAGTATTCCCCGTTGCTGCTCACGGCGATGGCAAGCATGGTCGCTTATAACGTCTACGACCTGGTCCTGGGCTCACGATTGCTCGTCGGCGGCGCCCTGCGCGGCGGCATGCCAAGATATAAGTATGTGGCGAACCGGGCCTTGACTACCTTCCAGAACCTGATGCTGGGCGCTCATTTGTCTGAGTACCACACCGGATATCGCGCCTACAGCGCGGCCCTTCTTCGGTCACTCCCCCTGGAACACAATTCCGACGACTTCGTCTTTGATAACCAGGTCATCGCGCAATGCATCCTCCTCAAGGCGAGGATCGGCGAAGTCTCATGCCCCACGCGGTACTTTCCTGAAGCATCCTCGATCAATTTCCGCCGCAGCGTCACGTATGGATTGGGCGTTCTCGGCACTACCATGCAATGCATGTTCTCCCGCTTCGGCCTGTCTTCCCCGGACAGGTTCAAATTCACCGGGCCATTCGTGCCCGAGGAAGAGCCAGGTTTTGCTCTCGAGGATAATCGCAGGTGAATTTGGGTCGTTCGCGTGATCCTTACCTAAAGCTGTTGCTGATAGCGCTCGGCTCGGTCGTCGTCCACGGATATCACCTGGGCACCGACGATGCAGCCATTTATGTTCCCGCTGTCAAGAAGGCGTTCGACCCGCAACTCTACCCTTATGGCGCGGAGTTCTTCGAACATCACGGTCGATTGTCCATCTTCTCGTCCCTCGTCTCGGGTACGGCAAAGCTCGGGCACCTGCCGATCGATTTAGCCATCTTCCTGTGGCACATCCTCGGAATCTTCCTCATCATCCTGGCCGCATGGCGGCTGGCAAGTCTTTGCTTTGAAAATGCCCGCGCACGCTGGTCTGCCGTTCTCGTCTCTGCCGCCGTTCTCACGGTTCCGGTGGCCGGCACCGCCCTCGTCATGATGGACCCCTACCTCACCGCCCGCTCGCTCTCCACCCCTGCCACCATGCTCGCCATCGCCAGCTTTATGGACAGCCGGTGGAAGCAGATGATGGCATGGCTGGCGCTCACGGCGGTCGTCCATCCGCAGAATGCTGCCTATGGAATCGCATTTTGCATCCTGATGGCGCTCCCCATGCAATGGCTCGCTCTGTCTTCTGAGGCGTCGCCGGCTTTTGCCATGTTTGCTGACAGACTGCCGACGGGATTCGACTTTACTCCGGCACACGGCACCTACCACGACGTTCTTTACATGCGAACCTTCTTCTTCGCACAACTCTGGGCCTGGTATGAGTGGATTGGCGTGGTTGTGCCGATGATGATTCTTTACTGGTTCTCCCGCATCACGCCGCGCGCAACCTTGCCCGGATTCCGCAGGGTGAGCCGCGCTCTCATTCCTTTTGGCATCCTCATTACTCTCGTTTTTCTTATCATGTGCTCTACCCCGCGCCTGGAGATGTTCGTGCGGCTGCAACCCATGCGCGGCTTTCTGCTGGTCTACATTCTTTTCTTCCTGTTGATGGGCGGCCTCATCGGCGAATACATTCTGCAGAACAAAACCTGGCGATGGATCGCCCTCTTTGTCCCCCTCTTTACCGGCATGATGCTGATCCAGCGGAGCGCCTACGCGAACAGCCCCCACATTGAATTCCCCTGGAAGCAGCCGACGAATGACTGGGTGAAAGCCCTTTACTGGATCCGCGGCAACACTCCGAAAGATGCCGTCTTTGCGGTCGATCCCCGCTACATCATCCTGCCCGAGGTGGATCAGCATGGATTTCGCGCGATTGCCGAGCGCAGCATGCTCTCCGATTACTACAAGGACAGCGGTGCCGTTTCCCTCTTCCCCCTCCTCGCCGACGAGTGGGCGCAAGAACAGAAATCGCAGGAAGGATGGCGGACCTTCCACGTCGCCGACTTTGAGAAGCTTGCCCGGGAATATCCTGTAACGTGGGTCGTGGTGATGACTCCTTCCCAGTCCGGCATGGAGTGCCCCTATCACAACAACTCCGTAAGCGTTTGCCGGATTCCGGCCGCTTCCTCGACGAATTAGCCGCTTCCATCAAGCTTTGATTTCACGCGATCTCTCAATGCCTGTGCTGCCGGACAATCTCCGGTATCCTGCTTACTGACGAGTTCTCTTTCATGTTGACGCTTCTCCAGAGAATGATCCTCGGATGCTCGCTTATCCTGGCAATGGTGCTGGGACTGGGAATCTCTTACCGCAACACTTCGCGGCGCCTGGGCGCGGCAAACGACCAGGTGCAGACCGCGGACCGGGCTCTCTTCGCGCTTGAAAAACTACTCTCGTCCACGCGTGACGAGCAGGTACTCGAGCTTCGCGGCGCCGCCGGGCAACCGCAATCACAATCTGCGCTTGCGGCACGGCACCAGGAATCCCAACGATTGAATTCCGCTGCCGCCGACGCTCTCTCCGTAATTGACCCCTCAGCCGCAGGATCGCTCAAGGCTATCGCCGCACAGCCTTCGCTGAATGCCGCAGAAGCAGATTTACGGCAACTGATTGCCGCAGAATCTTCGCGTCGTGACGCGATCGCCGGACCCGCCCTCGTCCTCACGGAGAGTCTCACTCGCCGCATCAATTACATCTATATCGCGGCCTTTTTCGGCATATTGCTGGCGGCGGCGGGAACAATCGTTTCCGTATTTCGGCCACTCCGACGCACCGCCGCAAGTGCGCGGCGAATCGGACAGGGCGATCTGCAGCAGCGCATCGAATGGCGGGCACATGACGATCTCGGCTCCATCGGAAATGATCTCAATCGCATGGCCGTGCGCCTCCGGGATCTGCGCGACACCGAGTCCGGCCGCCGCGAAATGGAATTTCAACTTAGCGACGCTGTTTTGCAGTCCATCTTCGAGCCCGTGATCGTCACCGACGCCAAGGGCCACGTGCTCAAGTTGAACCAGGCCTCCAGCGATCTGCTGGGGGATGCCGCAAACGATCGCATGGCGCTTACCACCACTCCCGGCGGGGAAAAAATTCTCGATTCCGTTCGCGAAGCTGTCTCCATGCAGCGAGCCATCGCGAATGAGGGCGAAGCAGCCTTGCTGCCCATGCGTATCGGCAAGGCGCAGCGCAGCTATCGTCTGCGAACCACTCCCATGCGCGACTCCGAAGGCAAGCTGCTGGGAACGGTGACGGTTCTCGAAGACGTGACCGAGCTGCAGGACATCGACCGCTTCAAAACGCAGTTTCTATCGGTCGCCTCCCGCAAGCTGCGCGATCCGCTCGAAAAGCTGCGCCTCAGCATTTACACCCTCGCTCGCGGATATGCCGGGGAGCTGCGCCCCCTGCAGTCAGATGTTATCGCCGGGGCCGAAGAGGAAGTCGAGCGGCTCAGCGATTTGATGATCGATCTTATCGACGTTGCTGAATTGGATATGGGCCACCGCAAACTGAATCTCCAGAATCTTCGCCCTATCCAGATCCTGCAGGAGGCCTACGACCGCTTCAACGACGAGGCCAAGAAGCGTGACATAGAAATCGTGATCAGTTGCTTTGCCGACCTCTCTTACGTCAGCGCCGATCGCCGTGCCGTTCGCACCATCTTCGACAACCTGATGAGCAACGCCATTCGCTTTACGCCGGTTGGCGGCGCCATTCGCCTGGAGGCAGAAGAGGGCAGCGATAAGGTGCAGTTCCTGGTGCGCGACTCGGGCCGCGGGATCGAAGCCGATCGCTTGCCAACCATCTTCGGCCGCTTCAACACGTCCACGGAAAGCACCGGCCTGGGCCTCGCCCTGGTGCGCCGCCTGGTGGAAACGCTGGGAGGGCAAGTCTCCGTCGAGAGCCGCCTGGGACATGGCACCGCATTCCGGTTTACTTTGCCGATAGCTAACATCGCGGCAGACCGCCACCCCGTGGAGGTTGGTTGAGACCGATGCCCAGCCTTCCTCCCGAACAAGACGCCCCCATTCCCCGCCAGCTTGAGTTGGAGCCTGAGTCCTCGCTCGATCTGCCAGTGAACGCTCCTGAACCCGCAAGGCTGCGCGTTTACCTCGGTGCCGCGCCTGGAGTAGGCAAGACCTACCACATGCTGCAGGATGCCAACCTGCTCCGCAAGCAGGGTGTGGACATTGTGATCGGGCTGGTCGAATCGCACGGCCGCGCCGAAACAGAAGCCCAGGTCAAAGAGCTGGAAGTCATTCCGCAACACCAGATTCCCTATCGCTCCGTGGTGCTGAAAGAGATGGACATCGATGCCATCCTGGCCCGCAAACCGCATACCGTAATCGTGGATGAACTGGCCCACACCAACGTGCCCGGCTCGCGCAACCGAAAGCGCTACGAGGATGTGCTGGAACTCCTCGAAGCCGGCATCAATGTCTTTACGGCATTCAACATTCAGCACCTTGAAACGTTGAATGACGCCGTATCCCGATCGGCCAACACGCAGATCCGCGAGACCATTCCGGACAGCTTTCTCAAGCGCGCACAGGAAGTCGTAAACGTCGACGTAACCATTGACGAGTTGCGATCGCGACTGCGGCAGGGAAAAATCTATTCGCCGGAAAAAATTGAGCAGTCGCTTTCAAACTTCTTTCGCAAAGGAAACCTGAACACGCTGCGTGAACTCGCTCTCCGCACTACCGCCGAACAGGTAGGTTCACGAGCTGCGGAGTATAGGCGAAACCAGGGGCTCGAACAGGCTCCCATCCCCGAGAAGGTAATGGTCTGTCTTTCTTCGCGTCCCGGGACAGATCGCCTGCTCCGCGTCGGCGCGCGCATTGCCGGGCGCCTGGCTACAAACTGGTATGCGGTTTACGTGCAGAAGCCCGGCGAGGACAAGCAGCATGAAGATCCTGAGGGATTTCGGCGGATGGAAGAGAACGAGCGTCTCGCACGAGAGCTGGGAGCAAATCTCGTTATCCTGCAAAGCAAGAACGTGTCGAATGCGTTAATCGAGTTCGCCCAGCGGGAAAACATTTCGCACGTCGTCTTTGGACAGTCCGCTCGATCGCGGTTGGACATCCTCTTCCGAGGATCGGTCCTCAACCGCTTCCTCTCCGAGGTCCGCGACGTCACCGTTCAGGTTGTGCCCGTGAGCAAAGAGGCAGGCCGCTTCAAGCGCGAGCGCTGACGCAACTCACCGGGCTTATCTCTCGCTCCAGCGAACTCCGCGAAACCCGCTCGCTACCGGCGCTGCGATGGTCCGCGTCCAATTCGCCAACGCCATAAAGTCTTCCGCCACCGGCGAGTTTGGCGCGTAATCCACCACCGTCATGCCCTCGGCCAGCGCCTCGCTCACCGTCGCGCTGCGACGCAGCACAAACGGAAGAAGGCGATCGCCCAACTGCTCGCGCAGCACTTCCCTCACATCCAGATGCAGCGGGAGTGAGACATCAAAATGGCTCAGCAGAAAATATGGTTTTACCGGCGGCGCGTCTCCGTCCGCATGATGGTTCAAAAAGGATTGCAGCAGATTCAGGCTCACCACTGAATTCATATCCGGCGCCAGTGGAACCAGCAGCGTGGGCGAGAAACGCAGAAATCTACGCAGCAGTGGCCCCGAGCCCGTCGCCAGGTCCGCAATAATGCGGTTGCTGCCACGACTGAAGCGGCGAATGTCAGCCACCATGTTGTCTTCGCCCGCAGCATCCTGTGAGAGCGTCTCGCGTTCCACGCTCACCATGTGTATGGGAGCATCGGTACTGCCTCCGGGAGGCGCAAACGTACGCACCGCACCCGCTCGAAGTTCTCGCGCACCAAAATAGAATGGAAGCAGACCATAGGTGGTCGCATCCACCAGCAAAACCCGTTCGCCATACTCTGAGAGCGCCCGGCCCATTGTGGCCACGATGGTAGTTTTCCCAACACCGCCCGCCAGTGAAAATACCGCAATACTGGGAACTCGCGAGTCTCTCTCCGGCGGCGGAGCAATCCCCGGATCGCCAGGGCTCTTCTCAAAGACTCCCTTCAAGGCAAACCAGCGGGAGGCTACTCGTTCGCGCGACTGCAGCAAGGCCTCAGCGCTGGGCGGCGGCACTTCATCTACATTCTGCAAGGGCTCGCCGCGAAGCCATTCCGGCTCGTTTGACCGCTCCTCTGCCTCTCGCCTGCCGTTCGCATGCACCTCATCCACGCTGCCCGATTCGGACGCAAATGCGCCCCCGAACGTCGGACCTTCCGCAAAACGTTCTGCCCGGGTACGCGTGTCCTGAAAAGGATCGTCCCCCGGCGTCAGCTCGCGCCCACGAGCCTGCCCCTCCGCCTTCCCCCCATTAATAAAATCCCGATACCGTGATCCTTCCAGATTGGCCCACGCATACATGCTGGCCACCTCTTTTGAAGTCTTGCTTGGCCCGTCGTTCTCACTATCCGCCATCAAACTGCTCCCTGCTTCTGGCCCCAGATTCCTCGGAGCCTGCACGGCTGTCCTTCTATCCCGCATCCCAACTCATGCCCCTTTTCCTGTCAACGGCGCGGCCGAACAACTTCCAGGAGCCTGAACCTGTCCTTTGAACCGAATATGTAGGCTTAAGAGTAATGACCCCCGGTCAGTTCTCACAATCATACGGGGGTGATTCCACCCTGATACTTTTGTGCCGTGTTGATGTCGGCACTCCCATGGCCTCGCTCGTCAATCCTTTTCCTGCTTCTCTGGAAGGCCCGCAACCCCTTCCCTGCGTCGCGGATACGCGCCAACCCCCGGCCCCTTCCGCTCTCTGCAAAGGCACACCCCGCACCGGCCACTTCTTGCTCCAGCTGTGATAACTTGGAAAGGAAAGACACTGGTGTGAGCCTGTAGCTCAGTTGGTAGAGCATCGCCCTTTTAAGGCGTTGGTCCTGGGTTCGAGTCCCAGCGGGCTCACCATGACTTTCCCCAGCCTCCCGGCTTAGCCCGGATTACTTCCCGTCCCCCGCCCCACGAAGTGTGAAATGCTCCTCCGGAAGCTCGCGAAGCCGTTCCGCTGCTCCCTCTGGGGTAATATCCCGCTGCGGCATGCCCATCATCTCGAATCCCACCATGAACTTCCTCACCGTAGCCGAGCGCAGCAGCGGCGGATAGAAGTGCCCGTGAAAGTGCCACTCTGGATGCGCCTTGCCGTCCGTCGGCGCCTGGTGGAAGCCCATCGTATAGGGAAAATTCGTCTCGAAAAGATTGTCGTACCGCGTCGTCGTCTCCTTCAGGATCGCCGCCAGCGAGTTCCGCTGCCCCTCGCTGAACTCCGGCAGCGCGCCCACGTGCTTCTTTGCCAGCAGAAGCGTCTCGAACGGCCACACCGCCCACCACGGCACCACCACCAGGAAGTCCTCGTTCTCGCAGACGATCCGGGTGCCTTCCGCCTTCTCCGTCGCCACGTAGTCGCACAACATGCAGCTGCCGTGCTCTCGCCGGTAGTCGCTCAGCGCCTCGGTTTCGATCGCCGGCTCATCCGGCACATGCTCCGTCGCCCATATCTGGCAGTGGGGATGGGGATTGCTCGCACCCATCATCGCCCCGCGGTTCTCAAAGATCTGCACGTGGTTGATCGTGGGCGAGCTCCCCAGTTCGGTATATTGCTCCGTCCACGCGTCCACCACCCGGCGAATGTCGGCCAGCTCCATCCGTGCCAGTGTCAGGCCGTGGTCGGGATGGAAACAGATCACCCGGCAACGTCCCCGCTCTCTCTCGGCGCGCAGCAACGCCGGCCGCTCCGTCGTTCCTGGATCGGGTGAGTCCATCAGCAACGCGGCATAGTCGTTGTCAAAGCTGAACACGCCGTCGTACACAGGATTCTTCTTCCCGCCCGCCCGTTCATTCCCCGGGCACAGATAGCACGAGGGATCGTAGTGAATGTCCGGAAAGCCGGAGGACTTGTTGACTTCCCCCTGCCACGGCCGCTGGGTGCGATGCGGAGATACAAGAACCCATTGCCGGCGAAGAGGATTGTAGCGACGGTGCGGAAACTGCCAGGCGGAATCAGACATTTAGGTGAATATCTTTCTTTGTTACGACCTTACGGTCACTTGCTACGACGTAGGCTTATCAGGCACCGGCTCGACCGCACAATAGCGTTCAAGAAATTGCTGGCTATAGTCCTCCAGCAGCAACCGGACACGCTCCGGCTCCGGCGATTGCACAATCAGCCCGGCATGATGATGCTTCTTCATCCGGTAGACAATTTCCGGCGCCTGGAAGTCCGACGTATCCGGCTCGGAAGTTTTCGCCAGGCACAGCACGCTGCCGGCATAGCGATTCAACGTCTGCGGCAGCCGGTAGACTCTCTCCGCGAAGGTGGGCCACTTCAATTCGCGCCCACTCTTTCCAGAGATTCACGCCCGTCGCATGTTCCACCAGGTCGGCGATGAAAGCGCCTCCCACCCGGGCGGCCACTTCCAGAAAGTAGTAGCGGCCATCCTGGTCGGCCCGAATATACTCCGCATGAGTAATGCCGCGAACCATGTTCAGTGCCGGTACCAGCTTGTTGTTCAATTCCTTTAACGCCAGCGCATCCGCCGACATACGGTCCAGCGATCGCGTGGTAAAAACGCCGCCTTCATGCATCACCTGCATGGGAGGCTTGCCGTACCGGTGCACCTCGGAGAAAACAACCGTCCGCTCGCTGGTGATCGAGTCCACGTGGTAAATCGTCCCCGGAACAAAGCGCTCCAGCAGGTAATCGCTCTGCCGGTCGCCTAGCTCGTCCAGCGTACGCCACACCTGCTCCGGCTCATGCACCTTGCGGATCCCGATAGCGGAAGCTTCCGCGCGCGGCTTGATCAGCCAGGGCGACGGCACCGACGACATGTAAGCGCGGAGATCGTCATAGTTCAGGATCGAGGTGAACTCCGGCACCAGGAAGCCGGATCGCTTCGCCTCCGACCGCATGGTCAACTTGTCGCGAAAGTGCGCCGTCGTCGATATCCCCATCCCGGGAATCCGCATGTGCTCGCGCAGGGCGGCCACGTGCTGCAGGTCAAACTCATCCAGCGCGATAATGCGATCGAAATGGTGACCGCGGGCCAGCCACGTTACGGTGTTCCTGAACTGCTCATAAGTCAGCCCGTCCGGCATGGTAAACACTTCGTCGAGAATCTCGCGGGGCCAGTCGGCGTGTGCCAGTGTGTCCAGGGTTAACAACATGACGCGACAGCCCGAACGCGCGACCTCCCGCAGGAAGTCCGCACCCTTCTCGTAGCTGGCAACACAAAGAATCGATTCTTGACGTGCCATGTTCCCTCGCGTGCTAGGGTTGCGCTGTGCCGTTGCGATAGTTCTACCATAAGATCGCACAGTAGCTTGAGAATCCAGTCTCCGCGTTTGCGGATACAGACGATCCCGGCAAGAGGAAAACTGCCAGCATGCTTTCGGCTATCGAAATCGCCCGGTTGCAGGACTCGTATACGAGCCTTTGGCACACGCAGAACCCGTCCGTGCCTTCGCAACTGGAGAATGAATTTCTCACTAATGAAGACCGTGAATTCCTTCTCAAAGTAGTCGAGCAGCACCTCGCCAACTTCGAGTTGTGGCACGAGGAGGACAAGGCCCGGGCCCCGGGCGCCAGCGATCACGATATCGCCGATGTGAAGCATTCCATCGATCGCATCAACCAGCGCCGCAACGATCTCGCCGAGGCGTGCGACGGGATGCTGATGCACTGGCTCGAGGCACGGTCCCTACCCGCCGCCTCCGCTGAGCTGCATTCCGAGACTCCCGGACTCATCATCGATCGCCTCTCCATCCTGTCGCTGAAGCTGTTTCATACCCACGAGGAGATGATTCGCGCCGATGCTCCACCGGGCCACGCGGATCGCAACCGCGAACGCTTCGAAATCCTCTCCAGTCAGCAGGCCGACCTGGTGGGTAGCCTTGACCGACTGTGGCAGCAGGTCCTTGCCGGAGAACGTCGCATCAAGCTATACCGGCAGTTGAAGATGTACAACGACCCCACACTGAACCCTGTAGTCTATGGCAGGAAGTAGAATGAGATGCGACCGCAGCCAGGTCAGCGCATTGCCGGTGCAGTTGCCGACAATGCAGGCAATGACGGACAATGGCCCACAGGTTGACGAGCAGGATGCTTCTGCGTATAAAAACGAATTCAACAGGAAAGATTATTTTTAGAAAGTCTTCTGAGGTATTGGCTTTCCAGACGGTGCTTGAGAGAAGGGCCGGAAGGTAAGTTCCCGCGCCTTTTGCGGAGAAGGAATTCTCGTATGCAAGAAGCTCGTCAGGGTAATGGCATTCGTCGCGCACCACGGGCGACTGCCGGAAAAACAAACTCCGAGAACAGCGGGGCGCCTAAATTGTCATCGCACAAAGTAATGAACGACTATCAGTCCGGCATTCAACTTATGCAACAGGGCAAGTTTGAGAAGGCCCGCGTCGTCTTCCAAAGACTGGTCGATGCCGGTCCGCACGAAATTCTTGAGCGTGCCCGCGTCTACCTGGTTGCCTGTGAACGGAACGCCCGCGATTCAAAGCTTACCTTCGCGAATACAGGGGAGCAGTACGACTATGCCGTATCCCTGCTCAACACTGGAGATTATGAAGAGGCACGCGAGCATTTCGACGACATCCTGAAGAAAGACGGAAACGCCGATTACGCTCACTACGGGCTCGCCATCCTGAAAAGCATGACGGGACAATCTGAGGAATGTCTCGACCATCTTTCCCGGGCAATAGAACTGAACAATCAGAATCGTATCCAGGCACGCAGCGATTCGGATTTTCAGGACATGGCGGACGACCCCAGGTTCACCGAGCTTCTTTACCCGGAAGTCTCCTGACGAGATCCGACTCGGAGCTGTCGATTTGTCAAAATTCGTACCGGTAGGCTCTAACGGCGGTAGTTTCCTTGCGGGAGTTCCCGTGTCCGCTGAACCATCATCTACACAAAAGACTCCCCAACCCTCCCCGCCAACCTCCCTTCGCGTCGTGGCCATCGGCGGCGGGACCGGCCTGTCCACCCTGTTGCGCGGACTGAAGCAGTACGTCGCCTCCCCCGCCTCGGTTGCGGCCGGCCGCATGGATGAAACCCTGATCCGCGATCTCGCGGCCATCGTTACGGTCACCGACGACGGCGGCTCAAGCGGCCGCCTGCGCAAGGATTTCAATATTCTCCCGCCGGGCGACCTGCGCAACTGCATGGTGGCACTCTCTGAGGATGAGCAGCTCATCACCCGGCTCTTCCGCCATCGCTTTCGCGGCGGAGAAGGACTGGAAGGACACAGCTTCGGCAACCTCTTCGTAGCCGCCCTGGCGGAAATTACCGGCGACTTCGCCCAGGCCATCAAGCTGTCGTCGCAGGTGCTCGCAACCCGCGGCCATATCTATCCCGCCACGGTTGCCAACGTCGCCCTTCGCGCCCAGATGGATGACGGCAGCATTGTGAACGGCGAAACCAACATCACCGCCAGCAAGCGCCGCATCGCCCAGCTATTCCTAGAACCGGCCGAGGCCGAGCCCCTGCCTGAGACCCTCGAGGCGCTCGAACGCGCCGACCTGATCACCATCGGCCCCGGCTCCCTCTACACCAGCCTGATCACAAATCTGCTGGTCAAAGGCATTCCGGAAGCTCTAACAGCCGCCCGTGGAACCCGCGTCTTCATCTGCAATCTCATGACGCAGGCAAACGAGAGCCTCGACCTCACCGCGTCCCAGCACATTGAGCGGATCTACGAGCACACTGGCGGCGCCATCTTCGACTACGCCCTGGTGAACACAGCACCCGTCTCCGAACAACTTCGCACCAACTATGCCAGTGAAGGGGCCACTCCGATCGAGGCCGACATCGCCCGCATGGAGGCGATGGGCGTTCGCGTCATTACAGGGGATTTTGCTGCAGAAGGTGATGTTCTGCGTCACGCCTCTGACCGTGTCGCAGAGACGGTACTCCGCCTGGGATTGGGAAAGTACTCTCCCGATGCGCTCCGGGATCGCCCGCTAGCCGGCCGCGCTTAATGTCCGTTTCAACTGTCCGCAGGCAGCATAAATATCCCGCCCGCGCGGCCGGCGGATGAATGCCGGAATTCCCCCCAGCATCAATCTTGACTGGAATCGCGCCACATCTTCCGCCAGCGGCATATGAAAATCCACCCCCGGGCCGGGGTTCCACACAATCAAATTCACCTTTGCCGGAATGTTCGCCCGCCGGATCAGTGCCGCGACCTCGTCCGCGTGCTCGCTCCTGTCATTCACCCCGCCCAGCAAAACGTATTCGAACGTGACCCGCTCTTTTGCGCGCAAAGGTATGCTTCGAACCGCCTCCAGCACGTCATTTATGCTCCATTTTCGCGTGACCGGCATAACCCGTTCGCGGACCTCATTATTCGACGCATTTAGTGATATAGCTAGCTTTGGCCGCACTTTTTCGCTGCCAAAACGCTCAATTCCGGGAACAATTCCCGAGGTCGAGACCGTCATTCTCGATTCCGCAATGCCCACTTCATTTACCAGCAGCCGCACTGCGTCCATGAAGGCGTCATAGTTCAGGAATGGCTCTCCCATCCCCATGAAAACAAGGTTGATACGGTCGCGTCCGATGCGTGCGTTTTGGCGTTTCAGCACCGCCACCACCTGCCCCGCAATCTCCCCCGCCGTCAGATTTCTGAGCAATCCCAGCCGCGCTGTCAGGCAGAACTGGCAGTTCACCGCGCAGCCTATCTGGCTGGAAACACAGATAGTTGCCCGCAGGCTACCGGCATCTTCCGAGCCGTCGCCCTCTTCTCCGCCGTCCCCACCCGGCATCCAAACCGTCTCCACCGTCTGCTTGTCCGCGCACGCGACAAGATAGCGTTCCGTGCCGTCGGCGGAGCGGAAAGTCTCTGCGATTTCCGGCAGACCAACAACAAATCCGGCATCGATTAGCGCTTGTCGCAGGTCTTTCGGTAGAGTAGAAATGTCGTCGAAATCAGTGTTCCACTGCCGGTAAAGTGCCTCAGATAGCTGTTTTGCCCGGTAGGCAGGTTGGCCAAACGTGTCCATGGCCCCCGTAAGCTGCTCATTCGAAAGGCCAAAAAGTGGCCGCTTCGATTGGCTCCCGTTAGCGTCTAATAATTGAACGTACTCGTCCCCGCCCGGCGTCATTCCTTCAAGTCTCGATTCGTTTTGACGAGAATAGCATTGTCACCCACGGGCAAACCTGGCGGCAGTGGCTGCCATAGAAAGAAGTAAGAAGTAGATGATCCATCAAAGAGACATTCGCAAGACTGTCCTCCCCAACGGCCTTACGATTCTGACGGAGCGTATGGAGCACGTGCGTTCCGTCGCGATGGGCGTTTGGATTAAAGCCGGATCGCGTCACGAATCTGCGGAGATTAACGGCATCTCCCACTTTGTCGAACACATGGTCTTCAAGGGCACCCGCTCGCGCACGGCGCAGCGGATCGCTCGCGAAGTAGACGCGATCGGCGGCAACCTGGATGCCTTTACCGGCAAGGAATCGATCTGCCTGAACATCAAAGTCCTGGATGAACACGTTGGACAGGCGCTCGACGTTCTGTCCGACATGGTGATGAACCCCGTGTTCTCCGATGAGGACATTCTGCGCGAGCGCGGCGTCATTCTCGAAGAGATCAAGATGGACGAGGACAATCCCGACTACCTCATCTCGGAGATCTTTACCCAGAATTTCTGGAAGGACCATCCTCTCGGCAAGCCTATCCTGGGCACGCGCGAGACGGTGAAGAGCTTTGAGCGAGACACCCTGTTCGGCTACTACGGCGAACGCTTCCACGGCGGCAACATCATCTTCTCGGCGGCCGGGAACCTGGAGCACGACGATCTCGTTGCGAAGGTGGTGCAACGCTTTGAGGCTCTGCCCGCCGGAACCAATTCCGGATTTGGCGAAGCCCCGAACACCGCGTCGCGCATCATCATGCGCAACAAAAAGGCGTTGGAGCAGGTACAGCTGTGTCTTGGCGTGCCTTCGCCTCCCATCGCGCACGAGCAGCGTTACGTCACCCTGGTGCTGAACACGATTCTCGGCGGCGGCATGAGTTCGCGGCTCTTCCAGACCATTCGCGAAGAGCGTGGACTGGCATACGCCATCTACAGCGATCTGAATCCCTACCGCGATACCGGCGCGCTTTGCGTGTATGCCGGTACGCCCGCGTCCAAGGCTCTCCAGGTAATTGAGCTCATCATGGTGGAGTTCCGCCGGATGAAGAATGAGCTGCTCACATCCGACGAACTGCAGCGCGCCAAGGATCTGCTCAAGGGCAACATCCTGCTGGGCCTCGAAAGCTCCACCTCCCGCATGTCCAACCTAGCCCGCCAGGAGATGTATTTCGAGTATTTCTTCAGCATGAGGGAAGTTCTCGACATGGTGGAGAACGTCACGGCGGAGCAGGTGCAGAGCATGGCGCAATCGCTCTTCAAGCCGGAATCAGTGGCCGTGACACTGCTGGGACGTTTGGATGGCCTGAAGGTAAATCGCAAGCTTCTGGTCTGCTAAGCAACCACTCGCCCGGGAGAGAAGAACGGTGATTCTCTTCCCGGCCATCGCATGGAAACACCGGCATCTCAACACGCTCGTGAGCGCCCGGGTTCACCTTTGCGTCTTCTTGAATTAGGATTGGCTTCGGCGGCTCAATCGTCCATAACGGACGCAACCAGCGAGCCGCTCCAGGAAGCGGAGACAGATGAAACTCAGTTTTGCTCGAATGCTCAAGGGTCAGGCACGAATTTCCCGTACAGACGACTGCAGGTACAGCCGTACCGCAGGATTTACGTTGATGGAACTGCTGATCGTCATGTCCATCATCCTGATCCTCATGCTGATCGCCATCCCCAACTTCAGCAGCATGAAGAGCCAGGCGAATGAGACGTCGGCCATCCAGTCTCTGCGGGCCATCTACCAGGCGCAGATTCAGTACCAGACCACGTATCCCGCGAACGGATTCGCCTGCTCGCTCGGCACCCTTGGCGGCGCGGCCAGCTCGGGAGCCCCCAGTCCCCAGTCCGCACAAGTGCTGCAGGGCGACCTTGCCACCGGCAACAAGAGCGGCTACACCTTCGCCATCGTGAACTGCACCAAGGTCACGGTAAACAACCAGGACATGTACACCTCCTACGAAGCCACCGCCGTTCCCCAGGCCATCGGCAAGACGGGACACCGCGGCTTCTGCATCGATCAGGCGGGTGAAATCAAGGCCGATCCGGCGGGTGGCACCAACTGCACTCTGCCCCTGCAGTAATGCCTGTTAGCCAATCAGCGCCACACACGAGCCGGAAGACCAACTTCTTCCGGCTCCTGGTCGTTCCCTCCCTGCTGTTGCTAATCCCGAGTTCCAGCCGCGCGCAATACCTGATGGAAACGCCGCCGACCGCGCAGACCCTGGCCGCTGCCGTGGACCACCACTACAACTCGCTCAAGAGCCTCGAGGTGCAGTTTTCGCAGCAATACGCCGGCATGGGCATGAACCGCCACGAGAGTGGAACGCTGCTGCTGAAGAAACCGGGCCGCATGCGCTGGACCTATGCCAAGCCTGCAGGAAAGCTCTTCGTCCTCGACGGAAAATTTGCCTATTTCTACGCTCCCGGCGATTCGCAGATTCAGCGTGTGCCCGCCAAGCAGCTAGACGATCTGCGATCCCCGCTACGCTTCCTCCTCGGCCACTCCCAACTTGCCAAGGAAATCGACCACCTGACAGCAACACCGGGAAGTAACGGCTTCGTTCTGAGCGGGCAGCCCAAGGGCATGGAGAAGCGCGTGGAAGAGATGAGCCTCGAAGTTACGCCGGATGGTGTCATCCACTCCATCAACATCAAAGAAGTAGACGGAGCGGAGACCACCTTCACGTTGACCGGCGAAAAGTCGAACGCCCCCGCACCCGATGCTGAATTCGTCTTCCAGGCACCGAAGGGCGTCCCCGTCGTAGAAGGCATGCCGCCGGTCTAAGTGCGCCGAACCATCCATCCACTTTCCCAGTTACGGCTTCTCGAATTCGCTTCCTCGGCGTTGTATAGTCTCTAGACGCCAAACCTGGAGCCGGGTATTTCCATGTTCAATCGTCCAGCCACATCGAATTGCGGAACTCATGTTTATGGAATCGCCGCCATCGCCTTCGGCATTATCGGGCTGATCTGGGGCGACTTTGCCAGTGTGTGGCAGCCGATCGAGGCGTTGCCCTTCACCGTTCCTCACCGAGCCGCCTGTTCGCGTACCTGTTCGCGATCGCTTTCCTCCTAGGAGGCATCGCCATCCAGTGGCCGCGCACCGCTCGCATCGGAGCCGTCGCGCTCGGGATTCTCTACGGCTTCTGCGCGCTGTTCTGGCTGCCCCGCGTGATCGGGTTTCCAAAGATGATCGGCGCGTGGTCGGGGTTCGCCGACGAGTTGATGCTGGTTCTGGCGGCGGTAGTTGTGTACGCCTCGCTCCAGTGGCGCGAATCGGCCTGGTCCGCAGGAACCATCCGCGGCGCTCGCATTCTGTTTGGTCTTTGCTTCGTCGTGATGGGCGTGAGCCCACTTCATGGCTCTTTCGTTCACGGCGGCCATGGTTCCGAAGTGGATTCCGCCGGGACAAACCTTTTGGGCAATCGCGACCGGTGTCTTTCACGTCGCCGCGGGACTCGCGATCCTCTCCGGAGTGATGGCCTTGCTGGCGTCGCGCCTGCTTACGGCGATGATCCTCGGATTCGGCGTGTTGATATGGCTGCCAAACCTGTTCGCTACTCCGCGAGTCCACATGACGTGGTGCGGCAACGCGGTGAACCTGGCCATCGCCGGAGCGGCGTGGATCGTTGCCGACTCATTTGCCCGCGAGCAAAAGCAGATCGTACCGTCATAGATCCACTCGAAGTCGCCATTTCTACTTTTGCTCTACGGGCATAAGATTTTCTCAATCCCGGCGCTCACATCCGGCGGGTAGGCAATTTCGTCTCTTACCCTGAGGGCCATCATGATCCACGCTCGTCCCTTCCTCGCGATGCTCATCGTCGCCGCCTGCCTTCCCGCTCACGCGCAATGGGAGATGGAGAACTCCAACACCAAGGCGGACCTTCGAGGCATCCACGCCGTCGGCGGGGGCGTGGCGTGGGCCAGCGGATCCAAGGGCACCGTGTTGCGCACCGAGGACGGCGGCTACATGTGGCAGACCTGCGCCATGCCTCCGGAGCCGACGCGTTGGACTTCCGCAGCATCTGGGCGTGGGACGCGCAAAATGCCATCGTCATGTCCTCCGGCCGGGGAGATGAGTCGCGCCTGTTCAAGACCACCGACGGTTGTTCCAGTTGGAAGCTTCTCTACACCAATCCTGATGCCGAAGGCTTCTGGGACGCCCTGAACTTCCCCGATCCGAAGCACGGCATCATCCTGGGCGATCCGGTGAATGGGCGCTTCGTCATCTTCCGTTCCGAGGACGGCGGCCTGCACTGGAAAAGGACGGACAGCCCCTCCCTCGTAGCCGACAGCAGGGGCGAAGGAGCCTTTGCCGCCAGCAATTCCTGTTTTGTTGCCATTCCCTTCAGCGGCAAGTACAGCCTGGACATCCCTTTGGGCTCCGCGCTGGAGTTTTTCGCCACGAGCGGCCCGGGCGGTCCTAACGTCTTCTATCTAGCCATGCGAGACCCCGAACCAGCGCCAAATGCTGCAAAATCACGCCGTTCTGCCGCGGCAGAGCCGATTCCCGTATTCAAATGGCTCAAAACGACCGTTCCCATGGCGCGGGCTACACCATCGATGGGCGTCTTTTCGCTGGCATTTCAGGATGCGGAGACCGGAATTGCTGTGGGCGGCGACTATGAGGCGCCAAATGTCGCCACCGGAACGGCCGCCTACACCCTCGACAACGGAAAAACGTGGATCGCGTCCATCAAGCCGCCCCATGGATTTCGCTCTTCAGTGGCCTGGAGCGCGGCTGATAAGGCGTGGGTGACCGTTGGCACCAACGGAGCCGACGTAAGCCGGGACGACGGCAAGACGTGGCAGCAAACCACTATCTCGGAAGATGGCGGCCCGTGGAATGCCTTGGGCCTTCCCTGGGTGGTGGGGCCAAAAGGCAGAATCGCGAAACTGGTATCGTTGACGAAGCAGGGTACGAAGTAGAGGGGCTTCCCGGGGTACCCTCGGAAGCGTCTTAATGTAAGCAGTGCCAGAAGATAGCTGGCAGGGGAACCATGGCGGAGTTTGTTGTAAAGCTGGCGGATGAACGGGGCCGAGTCTCAGAGCAGGTGCAGGCGGCATCCTCGGCGGAGGAACTGCGGCTGCGCTTCTCGCAGGCTGGCTACCTCGTCTATTCCGTCAAACCGCATGGATTTCGCTCCAGTATGCGCAAAAAGGTCAATCTGGAGACCTTTCTCGTCTTTAATCAGCAGTTTTTGACCCTGGTTCGGGCAGGATTGCCCATTCTGGGCTCGCTGGACATGCTGGCCAAGGGCCAGAAAAACACCACATTTGCCGCCCAGCTCGCCGATGTAACCGCCCGCGTCAAAACCGGGGAGTCGCTTTCCGGGGCCTTTACGGCGCAGGGGGGATTCCCGATCATCTACACCACCACGCTGCTGGCGGGCGAACGAAGCGGCAACCTGGAAGAAGTGCTGGGACGATACCTGGCATTCCAACGCATCTCGCTCACTTTTCGCAAGAAGCTCCAGGCCTCGCTGATTTACCCGGCCCTGCTGGTTCTAATCGTGATCGGCCTGTTTATCTTCCTTATCAGCTTCGTGGTTCCCCGCTTTGCCACGCTTTATGACCAGATCGGCACCAAGCTGCCAACACTTACGCTGATGTTGCTGTCCCTCGGGACCCACGCGCAGCACTACATTCTCTACGTGCTGCCCGTAGTCGCGGCTATCGGATACCTGCTGTACCGCTGGAGCAAGACGACGCGGGGAGCCGACCGCATCGACGCCATCCGAATCGCCATGCCGGTCTTCGGCAAGATCTGGATCAAGTACCAGGTTGCGCTCTTTGCGCGTACACTTTCGACGCTCCTCACGGGCGGCCTGCCGCTGGTGCCATCGCTTGAAACCGCGGCACGCAGCATTTCGAGCGGACGCATAGCCAAGGCCGTCTTTGCATCAGTTACCAGTGTCAGAGAGGGAAAAGGACTGGCGAACAGCCTGAAGGGCACCAAAGTCTTTCCCGAGCTATCGACGGAGATGATCGAGGTCGGTGAATCGACCGGCGCATTGCCGCAGATGCTCAACTCGGTTGCTGAATTTTTCGAAGAGGACGTGCAGACCGCGCTTACCGCGTCTCTCGCCCTGATTGAGCCCGCGATCCTGATCGTAATGGGCGTGGTTGTAGTTACGATTTTGATTGCTCTGTACCTGCCAATCTTTTCCCTTGGACAGGCCAGCAGCATGCAGAGGTAAAAGGTTATGGCAGATACACCCCTTGTTGCGTTGCCCCTCGAGTTCGATGAGCCGGCACATGCGCGGGCACTCGCGTTGCGCTATCGCTGCGACTTTGTTGACCTAAAGAATTTCCGCATCCAGCACGACCTGTTCCGCACCGTGCCGGTGGACATGATGTTCCGGTACAACTTTGTTCCACTTGAGCAGCAGGAAGACCATCTGGTTATCGCGGTCAGCGATCCCAGCCGCCTGATGATGATCGACGAAATCTCCGGCCTGCTGGGCCAGCGCGTCGTTACCTGTGTCGCCACCCTCAGCCAAATCACCGATCTGCTCAAGAAAACCGAGCAGTCGCAGCGCGTACTGGACGAAGCCACCGAGGGACTTACCTTCGATGTGATCCCGGAAGAGAATCCCGACGAAAATATTTCGATCGAGAAGCTCACTTCCGAAGAAGACATCAGCCCCATCATTCGCCTGGTGGACACCACTATCTTCACCGCTCTCGAACGCCGCGCGTCAGATATCCATCTTGAGACCTACGACGATTCGCTGGTCATCAAGTACCGCATCGACGGAGTTTTGCAGGCGGCCATGGCTCCAATCGCCCGCGAACATCACTCCACCATCCTTTCGCGCATCAAGGTCATGAGCGAACTCGATATTGCCGAGCGCCGCGTGCCCCAGGACGGCCGCTTCCGCGTGCGCTACAAGAGCCGCCTGATCGACTTCCGCGTTTCCATCATGCCCACGGTACACGGCGAAAACTGCGTGCTCCGCGTACTCGACAAAGAGTCGATGAGCGAAAAGTTCCACAAGCTCACACTCGACGTCGTCGGTTTCGGCGATGACGATATCCGCCGCTTCCGCCGCTATATTCGCGAGCCTTACGGCATGGTGCTGGTTACCGGTCCAACCGGATCCGGCAAGACCACGACTCTCTACGCCGCGCTCAACGAAATCAAGAGCGATGAAGACAAGATCATCACGATCGAAGATCCGGTGGAGTACCAGATTCGCGGCATCACGCAGATTCCCGTCAACGAGAAAAAGGGCCTGACCTTCGCCCGCGGCCTGCGTTCCATTCTGCGTCACGATCCTGACAAGATTCTCGTCGGCGAAATCCGTGACACCGAAACTGCGCAGATCGCCATTCAATCCGCGCTCACCGGCCACCTTGTGTTTACCACCGTCCACGCCAACAACGTTGTCGACGTGATCGGCCGATTCCTCAACATGGGCGTGGAGCCCTACAACTTCGTATCCGCGCTGAACTGCATTCTCGCCCAGCGTCTTGTCCGCACCATCTGCGAATACTGCGACAAGCCGGTGAAGTACGACCGCGAATTTCTCGCGCTTAGCGGCCTGAACTACGACGAGTGGAAAGACTTCGAATTCCACGAAGGACAGGGTTGCATTGAATGTGGCGGAACGGGATACCGCGGACGAACGGCGATCCACGAACTTCTCGATCTCACCGACTCCATTCGTGAACTCATCCTGGAGAAGAAGCCCAGCTCGGAGATCCGCCGTGCCGCGCAGGCCGAGGGAATGATCTTCCTCCGCGAGTCTGCGCTTGAGCGCGTTCGCGCAGGACTGACTACACTGAAGGAGATCAACAAAGTCACCTTCATCGAGGCAAGCCGATAGTGCCGAAAGCCACCACTCCGTTCCGCATCTTCACTTCGACTTCGATGGTGACCCTGCGCCCCCGGCTGGCGTGCGAAATCCTGCCCGAGGGCGTGGTGGCAGCACGCCAGGACAACGCTACCGAAGAGTCTGCGATCACCACTTTTGCGCCGATTCCAGTGGGTGCCATTGCGGCCGGCCTCAAGACTCCGAACCTTCTCAACCGTGCGGCAGTCATCGCCGCCATGCGCAGCGCGCTCGACGAGCTTTCGCCGCGAGACAAGAAGATCACGCTAGTCATTCCCGATGCGGCAGTGCGCGTTCTGCTGCTGGACTTCGATTCCCTGCCGCCCAAAGCCGCCGACATTCTGCCCGTCATACGCTTTCGGCTGCGCAAGCTTGTCCCGTTTGAGGTGGACGAGGCGGGCATCAGCTACCAGGAGCTTGGCGCCCAGCAGTCGGGCCAGGTGCGCGTATTGATCGCGATCGTCCCTCACGATGTGCTCCACGAGTACGAGTCTGCCGTGCGCGAAGCGGGCTATGAACCGGGAGCCATTCTGTCGAGCAGTCTCGCCGCGATTGCGGCGGGCCGGACGGAAGATCCAATGTTGATCCTCAACCGCAACGGCAACACCATCACCACGGCGATCGCTCTGCCCAACGACCTGCTGCTCCATCGCACGCTTGAACTTCCTCCAGGCGAAGCCGAAATCACGTCGGAGCTGCAGCGCACGGTAAACGTCGCAATGGCATACTTTGAAGACACACTGCACACTCGGCCGCTAACGCTTTTTTGCGCCGGACCCGGTGGCGCCACGGCGGTGGAACCATTGCTTTTGGATACAGATCTGCAGGTTCGCGACCTTGTGCCCGCCCCACGGCGGGAGCCTCCAGCGCCATGCGTAAAGGCCTTTTGGCAGGGGTGGTTGGAGCATTGGCAAATTAGAGAGTGAACTGATCAGATAGATGCGCATCACACTCAATCTCGCGTCCCGGCCCTATGTCGACCTTCGGCCCCTCTATTCGCGCCTGCGCCTGTGGATGGCACTGCTGGCGATCCTCGCGGTTCCATTCTGGCTGCTTCTGCGGGTGGAACAACGTCGCGCGGCGGTTGCCCAGGCCGAGCAGACCATGCTCACGCACGACATGCAGAAGCTGAAGCAGGAGCAGCAGAACAACCAGGTGCAGATGCGCCAGCCGCAAAACGCCGCCGTGCTCTCACAATCGGAATTTCTCAACCAACTCTTCAAGCGAAAGGCCTTCTCGTGGACTGCGGTGATGATGGATCTGGAAACCGTGCTTCCTGCCGGTGTCCAGGTCATGAACCTGGAGCCTGTGATTGCACGGGATGGACAGGTCACCATTCGCATGCGCGTCAACGGCCAGCGCGACAAGGCAGTGGATCTTGTCCGCAACCTGGAACACTCGCGCCACTTCCTCGCTCCGCGCCTTGCTGGAGAAACTGCTGAGACATCCACCGGAGGAAATGCCGGAACTCAGCAGAATCTGCAGCCCATCAGCGCATCGACCCCAGTGAACTTCGAGATTCTCGCCGAATACAATCCTGTATCGCGCGCGGAGGCGAAGCAGCACGAAGCTCATTCGCAACCGTCGACTGACAGGCCGGCAAAACCAAAAAGTAAGAGCAAGACGCGGAAGGCACCGGCACCCAACGCATCGGCGGCAAAGTCTGCGTCTGCGAGACAGCCATCGGCGGGAGGCGCGCGATGAAGACACGGCTTCCCGGAAATCTCGCCACCGTCCTGAATCTGCATCTCGCAGGTCTGGCCCTGCTTGTCCTCGTCAATCTGTTTCTGCTTACCAAGCTTGCTATCGCCTGGCACGATGCCCACTCGCAGCGCCCCGAAGTAGTGGCGGAGGAGAAGCTCGCGTACAAAGCGTTGGAGCTGCAGGCGGCACCGTTGCGCGGGCTCCCGGGCAAAGTGGACATGGCGCGCACCGATGCCGATAAGTTTTACAAAGAGCGCATTCCTGCGGATTATTCCTCCATTGCCGCCGAACTCGGCTCACTAGCGGTCAAGAACAGCGTTCGCCTCACACGTGTGCAGTACACGCAATCCCCGGCAATCACGGGGCTGGCCGAGATTCGCATGGATGCGGCGTTAAGCGGCGAGTATCCCGGCCTGATGCGTTTCATCAACGGCCTGGAACGCGACAAGACTTTCTTTCTCATCAGCGGCCTCACGCTCACCGGGCAACAGGGCGGAGTCGTCAACCTCCGCATGCGCGTGATTACTTATCTGCGCGCAGCGGATGCCGCTGCCCTTCCCGTTGAAACAGCGGAGGTCAAATAATGGCCCTGCGCCTGGGAGCGGAAGATAAAAAGAAAGCCGCAATTGCCGCGGTCCTGGGCGTGATTGTGCTGGTTCTTGGCGGCAAAATGTTACTGGAGAATTTCAGCACTCCCGACGTAGTGGCCACAACGCCGGCGATCGTGATTACGCAACCGCCCGCGACCGTTGGTGGAACTCGTCCGGCGGCCAAGGTCGCCAACGCGAACCTCGACCCAACGCTGCATCCGGAATGGATGGCGGCTACCGAATCGATGACCTACTCGGGCACGGGGCGCAATATCTTCTCGCTGGTTTCCGCGCCCCAGGTCATTGAGCAGCCCAAGGCTTCGGCGAGGCCCATGCAGGTTGTCAACTCCGGCCCTCCACCTCCGCCTCCTCCGCCGGTAATTGATCTCAAGTTCTTCGGCTTCTCGTCGGAGAAGAGCGGCTTGAAAAAGGCATTTCTTCTGCGCGGCGAAGATGTCTTCATTGCCGCCGAAGGCGAAGTCGTGGATCGGCGATACCGGGTAGTGAAGATCCTTCCGTTCTCCGTACAGGTGGAAGACCTGCCCTACAAAAACACGCAAACTCTGCCGCTGGTGCAGAACTGAGTTTCCCGATGTTGAACACGTCTCCCAATTCGCAGCCCATTCCTTCACCAACGAACGGCAAGTCGGGCAGGTGCGCAGATCCCGAGAATGGGTATCTGCTCATCGGCGTGCTCTTTCTCGTTGCCCTGGTGCTCATCACGCTTGCAGTCGCGGCTCCTCGCGTTGCTTCGGAAATTCAGCGCGATAAGGAATTGGAGCTCTATCATCGCGGACTGCAATATCAGCAGGCCATCCGCCTGTACTACAAAAAATTCGGGCGCTATCCCAACAACCTTGAGCAACTGGAGAAGACCAACGAGATCCGCTTCCTGCGCAAGCGCTACAAAGATCCCGTGACCGGTAAGGACGAGTGGAGGATGATCCACTTCGGCGAGCAGAAGGTGAAGACCACTGGCCTGTTCGGTCAGCCCATTGCAGCCACGGGTACCAATGGATTGTCCGCTCCCGGCACGGGTCCTGGAGTGGCAGGTGGCAGCGCTTTCGGCGGCTCGAATTCGGGCTCCGCGTTTGGGTCAAACTCCGGCTCGGCCTTCGGCTCGAACTCTGGTTCTGCGTTCGGCTCGAACTCGGGCTCCGCATTTGGATCGAACTCAGGCTCGGCATTCGGATCATCCGGAGGCTCTACTTCGGCCTTCGGTGGTTCGACGGGAGCACCAACATCACCGGTGGGAACCGGCACAACAACTGCGACGGGCACGGATACATCGGCGGCCGGCGCTACGGGACCACAGGCGGGGGGTACCGACCCCACAGCCGCAGCAGGCGCAAGCACGGGGCTCGCAGGAGCATCCACTTCCGGCATCTCCTCCATTGGTTCCGGCCAGACATTTGGCGGAGGAGGGATCGTAGGAGTCTCCAGTTCCAGCCAGAAGGCCTCGATCCGCGAATATCGCAAGCAGAAGCACTACAACGAATGGGAGTTCGTTTACGATCCGGCCTCCGAGCTCAATAACATGGGCGGCGCGGCCGGCGGAGGCCAGCACAAACGGAATGACCAACCAGAACGGCTCATTCGGCGGTGGCGGATTCGGGTCCAACGGCTCCAGTACCAGCCCCGGAGGCTTCGGTTCCTCGTCCCCTACCTCGCCAACATCGCCGCAGCCACCTACTCAGCCCACTACACCGGCTCCGCAGCAATAGCGACTTCCACACGCAAAAAAGCCTCGCTCAATCGTAGCGAGGCTTTCTGCAATCAGGATGAGCGAATCTATGCGCTGAATGAGGATCCGCAGCCGCAGGTGCTCTTGGTGTTTGGGTTCTCAAACTTGAAGCCAGCCGCTTCCAGCGTCTCGACGTAATCGACAGTGCAGCCGTTGAGATACATCAGCGAGGTGGCGTCAACAAACACCTTCAGATCCTCAAACCTGAAGACCTTGTCCATCATGCCGCTCTCGTTTTCAAAGGACATGGAGTACTGGAAACCGGAGCAGCCGCCGCCAACAACGCCGATGCGCAGCCCGGCAGGAAGCGGGTCCTGAGTCGCCATGATCTCGCGAACCTTGGCAATTGCTGGAGGAGTCAGCGAAAGCGGTGCGGCGCTGGTTGGTACGGCTTCGGTGACGGACGTGGTAGTGGTTGCCATGTGATTCTCCCTCAAAAGTAGCGAACGGATACAGCTTCTAGTTTAACTCCGCGGGCGCGGCACAACAAGCTGATAACGCTCTGTAGAAAAGATGCTGCGAAATCGTCCGATGACTCACAAATCGTTTTATTTGGCCGTAATTCCCGATGAGATCATCTGGCGGTAATTTTCGTCGAGATTCGCTCGAACTGGGATTCACTCAGAATCCCCTTTGCCACCAGGTCGTGGCTCGATCCATAGGGCCGCGCTTTTACAATCTGTTGCGCTTTTGCTTCGCTGATGCCGGGTAAAGTGGCCAGGCTATCCGCCGAAGCAACGTTCACGTCGATGCGACCGGAATCGGACTGAAGCCCGTCTTTTACCCCGGCAGCCACGTCGTCCAGCTTGCGCCCAGCCTCCTCGGCAGCCTTCTTTGTCTCCTCGGCCGTCTCCTTGGCACCCTCTTTGATTGTGGCCGTGGCCTCAGCGGACTTCTGCCGGATCTCCTGATCCTGCTGTTCCGCCGTCCTGGAGTGTTGATCGCACCCACCCAGCAGGAAAGAAGCCGAGATTGCGAGCAAAGCAGTGAGAAGAACTTCTCCATTCAGTCGGAAATGCCTCATTCTACTCTCCTTAGGCCGGTAAATCCCTGATTAGGCTACCCCGATAAAGGCCGCGTCTATCGTGGAGAGCTGTTTTAAGTGCTTTGGGTTGCCCCTTTTGGGATACCGGCAAACAAATACCTGTTCATTTAACGCTTTTTGGGGATACCATGCTCGCGGACGGACCCATCTGCGATGCGGGCCCGATAGCACCCAAGGCCCCGCGCCGCGCATGAGACCCGCTCAACGTAACACCTGAGGTGTTGTATGAGCATCATTCCTCTCATGTGGTCCGTATGGGCCTTGCTCACGACGATTCTCCTAGTGCTCCTGATCTATCGCAGCAATTTGACCCGCTACGAAGAAGATCAGATCTTTCTTGAAGAGTCCTCGTCGAATCAAAACAGAGAGCAACAGGAACTCCTAAAGAAGATTAACCGCATAACCCCGGCGGTAAGGATCGTGACGGTCTGCACCGGCGTGATGACAGCGGCGCTTCTGGGCTTTTACGTCTGGGACGCAGTGAGACAGTTCAACATGTAGTTGCGAATGAGGAGTTTGATCAAAGACCGCATCGCCGGGAATCCCCTCCCGGCGATGCAGTTGCCCTCGAATTTCGTCGATCTGAAACCCGTCTAAAAATCTTGCCAACCTATTTGTTTGCTGCAACCTAACCCAATTCTCATTGACAATAAATTTCGGGCGACGTAACTCCATAAACGCGCTCTGATGCGTCGCTTTCGACGCTTTTTGCGTGACTACGAGAGTCGCGCAACAGCTCGGGTGCTATGACATAACAAACGGGGCCCTCGACTGGATATTTCCGGCTGCTTATGGTATAATTCTAAAGGGGTTATGTGCAGATTTCCCATCTGTGACGACTCACTTTCCATCGGAGCCTTTCGAAAATGTCCATGTCCCAGCCAAGCGTCAGCGCCAGGATTTCCGCGTTCGCCCGCGCCTATCATCAGCAACACGACGAGCCAAAAGTCTTCAGCGATCCCCTGGCGATCAGGCTATTCAAACAGGAAGAGCTGTTAGCTTTTGAAGTGAATCTTGCCCAGTCGCTGAGTTTCTTTGATGCGGAGGCTGCGGCTGTTCAGCCCGACGCTGAATCGGCTTTGCGCCACGTCATGCGAAACCATGTCGCGCCCATCACCCTCGCCCGCTCCCGCTATGCTGAAGACGCGCTCAAGCAATCGGTCGAGACTGGGTCGAGGCAATACGTTCTGCTGGGTGCGGGATTCGATACGTTCGTTTTCCGCCGGACTGATCTGGCTGCAAAATTATGCGTGTTTGAACTGGATGATCCCGCGACCCAGGACGAGAAAAAGCAGCGCATTGCGGATGCCGGCTGGATCCAGCCTAAAGATCTCCACTGGGTGCCTCTCAATTTCCTGACCGGAGATCTGGGCGAGGCATTGCGCGAAACGGGCTTCGACCCCCAGGTGCTGTCGTTCTTCAGCTTGCTTGGCGTTTCCTACTATCTTCCGAAAGAAGTTCTGTTCCGGATCTTCCAGTCGATTGCGTCGCTTGGCACCGAGGGAAGCACGCTTGTCTTCGATTACTTCGACGAGGATGCATTCGATGCCAGCAAGGCAAGCCCGCGCATGGCGCGGATGCAGGCCGCAGCCAAGTTTGGCGGGGAACCCATGCTCACCGGCCTTGCACCCGATGCACTCTCAAAGGAACTCGGGACGGTGGGGCTGAGCCTGCGCAATCCAATGAATCCTGCGCAGATACAAGCGCGCTATTTTGACGGGAACGGATACCGGATGGTCGAGCATGTCCACTTCGTTACGGCAGAAGTCACACGCGGGCGGGGACTCGCTTAACTTTATTGCATTCCCTCGATGGTGCCGTGAGTGACAACATCGACATCGACCTGCTTGCCCACTTTCAACACAAAGTTGCTGGGATCTTTCATACCCCAGTCAACAAACGGCACTACGAAATGAGTAGTGGCCGTGACCTTGTCGCCATCCAACTGCACCTTCACCCCCATGCGAAGAGCGTGATCGACACCGTGAATATTGAAAGTGCCATCCAGCGTCATGTCCTGCAGACCTCCCGGCTTGAGTTCGCCGGTAGCCTTGGCTGGATGGAAAAAGACTTCGGGATACTTGTCCGTCTCCAGTACTTTTTTCTTCATGGAGCTGTCGCGCATGCTGTTGCCGCTGGCACCGCTGGCGGCATCCACCAGGATTTCGCCTTCTGCAATCCCGGTTTTGGGATCAAACGTCATCACGCCGCTTTTCAAGTCGAAAGTTCCGTGCACGACGTGCAGCGTGTCCGTGAGTGTCCACTTGATCTCTGTCTGAGCGGGATCAAGGTGCACTGTGACTTTCTGCGCGTAGCCAGGCTTTCCCAGGGCAAGACACAGCACAGCAAAAACCGCAAAACGTATCGAAGCCAAACTCGTCATGTATCTTCCTTTTTTTATTTTACAGGCCAGCGCTGATTTACAGGCTGGCCCATGCGGGGGCGAGCATTCGCAACCCCAGGTGCAGCCCCTTTTCGTAAACGAAGCGGGGCAGTGTTTCTTCTCCCATGTGCACACCCAGCAGGCGGGAGAAGAGTGCCGGCTCATTGGCCAGCGCGCGAATGGCGCGATCGCGGAACGATGGCCAACGATCCATTGTCAGCATCACCTTCGCCATGGTCATCGGCATTTTGAGAATGGCCGGATGGCCCGCGGCATAGCAATCAAGATCTCCGCGCTCGATGGCGCGGGCGAGCAGCTGCGACTGGCGAAACACCATGGCCAGCCCTTCGCCGGTAATGGCATCCGCTGAGCCGGAGGCATCGCCAATCAGCGCGATTCTTCCCCGGGCAACTTTTCTAAGGCGGCGCGTGGTGGTGACGGCTCCGCGATGCGTGCTGCTGGTATCCATCCCATCGAGCTTTTCTTTGAGAAACGGGATCGACGTCAGCACTTCGTCCATCCTGACCTTGGGATCGGCTGCGATGGTGGCGATGCACAACTCATCCTGCCCGACGGGAGTAACGTAGGCCTGCCCGCGAGTGCCCCAGTGGACCTCGACGTTTTCGCTCCACGGCTGAACGCGGAAGTGGCGGCGGAAACCAAATCTCCGGCTCACCAGCGCACCGCTTTCGAGCCGCGCCCATCGCCGCACGCTGGACGCCTGGCCATCGGCTCCCACCAGGAAACCATATTCGCAGGGCACTCCCGCGACGAATATTTTCTCCTGCTCCCGGAATTCCACGTGGGTATTCCACGCCACGCGTACGCCAAGCGATTCGGCGCGATCGATCATGAGCTGGTGCAGATGCACGCGCCGCACGCCAAGCCCAACCCCGTTGGCGAATTGCGCGCTCACGCAATCCGCGCGGCCACTGTTGCGATTGGCAAAGTGAATGCCGCGAAATTCTCCTCCATCCCGGCGATCCAACGTTATCCCCAGGCGCTCCAGTTCCACCCGGGAGTCGGGCATCAGCCCCTCACCGCAAGCCTTGTCGATCGGCGGACACAGCGCTTCCACTACCAGCACATCGGCACCGCGCAGGCGTAATGCGATCGCGGCGGACAAGCCCGCAGGCCCACCGCCCACTACCACGACCTCCGCGCTGCTTCTATTCATTTGCTTTTGCATCACCATTGCAGCAACAACATCTCCGCGCAGAAGCCCGGTCCCATTGCGGCCAGCAAGCTGCGTGTCCCACGCGGGGGACGATTGTTCTTCATCACTTCATCCAGCACCACAAGCACAGAGGCGGATGAGAGATTGCCCACCTTGCGCAGCGCCTCCCATGAACCTTTCAGTTCGCCGTCTTCGAGACCCAACGCCTGGGCCGTTGCCTCAAGAACCTTGGGGCCGCCCGTATGCATGATCCATGTTCCGATATCGGCTCGCGTCAACCCATGTTCACTTAAAAACGAATCGACGTTGGCACCGAGATTCTCACTTACAACTTTGGGAACGTCTGGCGAGAGAACAAGATTAAATCCCTTCTCGGAGACGTTCCAGCCCATCACGTCCAACGTCTCCGGATAGAAAAAGGATTGGCTGGCAACGATCTTCGGGCCCGCATGTTTTGTATTCTCCCCGGCAACGAGAACGACCGCGGCACCATCGCCAAAAAGGCCCGCACCAATCAGGTTCGCCACTGTCACATCGTCCCGCTGCCATGTGAGCGAGCACAGTTCCACGCTCAATAGCAGGGCAAACTGGTCAGGATACGCACGAACATAATCCGCCGCCCGAGCAAGCCCCGCCGCTCCTGCAACACATCCCAGTCCAAAGATGGGATTGCGCTTGATATGTTTGTTCAATCCCATCTTGTTCACGATCCGCGCATCGACGGACGGACTGGAGACGCCGGTCACGCTCACGAAAAATATCGCGCCCACCTGATCGCGTCCCACGACAGCCTGCTTGAGTGCGCAGTCGATGGCCTTTTCGCCGAGCTCCATCGCGACTTCGATCCAGACATCGTTCAATTTTCCCCAGGTATCCAGCGCGTAATACTCGCCCAGCGGCCTCGCGAAGTATCGACCGTCAACGCCGGTACGCGAGTGGAGCCGGTCCAGCACCGGCCAGTGATCCTTGCCTTTCTCCCAATACTGTTTCAGTGCCGCTACTACTTCCTGCTGCGTAAAGTAGTGAGGCGGAAACGCCGTTGCAGTGCTTGCTATTCGCATCTATGTTTGGATCTCTTTCCCGGGATAACTGAATTTTTATGAATTTCTTTAGCCTTTTAAGAATAGGCAGCAATTCGGCGCAGTGCCCTGTTGTTGGTCTTTTGCCTTTGCTGGCATCAAACTGCCACGCACCGGAGCCATGTATGCATGGCTGTAGTTGCTGGATGCATTAGATTTTTGCGGCGCGCGCAGCCAGCGCCAAAGCGTCCTTCCAGAACTGAACAGAGGAATGAACCGCCTCCATCACGCTGGTGATCGCGGAAAGAAATGTATCCATGCTTTCTTCGGTTGCATTCAGTGGAGGCGCGGCTTTGAGAACAAGAAAATTGTTGCCGCAGATTTGTGTCAGGATTCCATGCTCGCGATAAAGACGCATCACCAGCATCTGTCCAAACATTGCGGGGTGGATGCGCGTGAACGCTTCAAAGGAAACACGCAGCGCCAGCGATTTTGGAGGAGCAAACACGATGCCCGACATAAATCCCGCGCCGCGAATTTCGCTCACCATTTCATATTTGGCGAGCGCCTCTCTCAGGCGGGAGCGAAACCGTTCTCCGAGCGCGGTTGCGCGGGCGCCGAGTTCCTCGTTATCCAGAACCTCGAGTGTCGCCAGGCCCGCGCGCATGGCGAGCGTGTTCTCGCTGTAGGTGGAAGTGTGCACGATGGCGCGGCGCAGCGATCCATACACGCTGTTGTAGATCTCGTCGGTCATCAGCACGGCGCCCGAGGGCACCAGCCCACCGCTCAACGCCTTGGCGAGAATCACCATGTCAGGATCAAGCCCATACTGCTGGCTGCAGAGAAACATGCCGGTGCGGTAAAGACCGGTCTGAACTTCGTCCATCACCAGCAGAGTGCCGTACTTGCGGCAGAGCTTCTGCGCCCCTTCAAGATAGCCGACGGGCGGCAAAACGATTCCGCCCTCACCCTGAATCGGCTCGAGAAACAGCGCGGCGAATTTCTTCGATCTCAATTTATTTTCGAGAGCATCCAGATCGCCGAAGCCGATGAAGGAAACATGCGGCAGAAGCGGTCCAAATCCATCCGACCAGAAGCCGTGATCCATCAACGAGAGCGCTCCGCAGGACAGGCCGTGGAACGCACCTTTTGCTGCCAGGAGACCTTCGCGCCTGGTGAATGCACGGGAGAACTTGATCGCCGTCTCCACGCCTTCGCTGCCCGAGCTGCAGAAGTATGCCTTGTTCAGGCGGCCTCCGGCTTTGCGGCAGAGCACCTCGGCAAGCTCACCCGCCGTCTCGGCAACATGGCTCTGCAGCATTGCGGGACCGTTGCGGTCCAGCTCGCGATGCAGGGCGTCAACCACTGCCGGATGATTATGGCCAATGTTGTAAACGCAATATCCTGAGAGAAAATCGAGGATGGTGCGGCCGTCTTCGGTGCGCAGTTTTTCGCCCCGGCATTCGACGTAGCGCGCATTCATCTGGAGAAGTTCGAGCAGCTTTACCCACTGCGGATTTACATGGGCCTGGTAAGCGGAGTCAGCTACTTCCGGTGACACGGAGGATTGTGCAGACGAGCGGAAGGTTGAGGTCGGCATAATCTCGAATTGGCCCTCGATTTCAAAGCACCTATCATCAAGTTATTCATTCAGACGAACGAGCGGGGCTTTTGTCATCCAAAAGATGGAGAACAGATGGGATAATTGTACTTAATCGTGCCGAGTCTGAGACTTGCCCCGTCTCCAGCCCATCGAGGAGTGGATGTACATGTCGAAATATCTGTGGGTAGGGATCGGTGGTTTCGCGGGCGCGATTGCGCGCTACGCCCTGGGGGTTTGGATCTACGATCGCCTGGGAACGCGATTTCCGTACGGCACGTTCGTCATCAACATCACGGGCTGCTTTCTCATCGGCGTCATCCTCACCGTGCTGGATTCCCGCGTAGGCGTGCCGCCCGCCTGGAGACTGGCCATTCCCATCGGATTCATCGGCGCCTACACCACATTTTCCACTTTCGAGTACGAGACTTTCCGTTCCGTTCAGAGCGGCCAAGCCTCGATCGGCATGCTGAATATTGCGCTTAGCGTGATTGTGGGCTATTTTGCTGTGTGGCTCGGCGTCATGGCCGGCAGAACGCTCTCATGAGAAACAAGTTCAGCCGCAATTCACGCGCGCGTCACAGCGCTTGAAGGAGCGTCCATGTTCACCGCAATACCGTCCATTCGCGTCACCATGTATCTGAAAGAAGATCGCGTCCCTTCCGTTCTTGATTTCCTTTTCAAGCATCGCGTTGCCGGAGCAACCGTAGTCCGCGCCTTTGCCGGATTTGGCAGCCATCATCATCTACATACGGCAAACCTGGTGGATATCTCGGTCGATCTACCAGTAATTCTGCAATTTGTGGACAGTCGGGAGAAGCTGGAGACGTGGTTTCAGGAGATCGCCGAGGTGGTGAAGGGCGGACTTCTATCAACCCAGGAAATTCTTGTCTACAGGCCTGCGGTTGCGGAATCGCAGCCGGAAGCGGGTAGCCTGCTGCGTTAACTCTCCCGACGGCAACGTGATAAGCGATACACTGCCTTGGAGGAACGCAGTTTAGAATCGGCTCGTGCAGATTAGCAATCCATTTGCCGCTGCATGCATGTTTCATTTGGAGCCATGAATGAGTGACCTTGCTCTCGCCACCGATGCAAAAGTTGCGGACGCCACCCTGGCGCATGCGCCGGATTTTCATGTCTTCCGCCGGTTCCTCGATCGCTGCAAAGATCTGGAAGCAATCACCGTAGCCGTATGCTGGCCAGTTACCGACGTTGCCCTGACGGGAACAACCGAAGCTGCTGAAGCAGGACTGATCCTGCCCATCCTGGTAGGTCCGCGCGAAGAAATCACCGAGCTGGCCGCGTCGCTGAAACTCGACATCGCTCCATACCGCATCCTCGATGCTCCGACAGAAGCAGCGGCGGCGGCAGCGTCCGTTGCCCTTTGCCGCACGGGCGAGTGCCAGGCGCTGATGAAAGGCAGCCTGCATACGGAAGAGCTGATGAGCGCCGTGATGCACAAGGATATCGGGCTCCGCGCGGTACGCAGAGTGAGCCACATTTTCCTCATCGACACCCCGGCCTATGCCCGCACGCTGCTGATCACCGACGCTGCCATCAACATCTATCCAACGCTGCAGGACAAGGTAGACATCGTGCAGAACGCCATCGACCTGGCGCACGCACTCGAAATTCCCGAGCCCAAAGTCGCTCTGCTCTCCGCGATCGAAACCGTGAATGCAAAAATCATCTCCACGCTCGACGCCGCGTCCCTCTGCAAGATGGCAGACCGCGGCCAGATCACAGGGGGAATACTCGATGGGCCGCTGGCCTTCGATACGGCGGTCAGCGCCAAGGCCGCGGAGATCAAGGAACTTGTTTCGCCGGTCGCGGGCCAGGCTGACATCCTGGTGGTGCCCGACCTCGAATCCGGCAACATGCTGGCCAAGCAGCTTGAATATATCGGGGGTGCGCAACTGGCCGGCATTGTCGTCGGCGCGCTTGTTCCCATCATCCTTACCAGCCGCGCCGATCTGCCGGAAGCAAGACTCGCTTCCTGCGCCGTCGCCGTGCTGGTCCACTACTCCCACCAGACATTCGGCGTAATCGCCTGATTCCGCGCTAAAAAAACAAAAGGCGTCGACATTTCGCGACACCTTTTTTGCGGAATCCGTTCGTGGGTCGATCAAACGTTCAATCGATTGCCAGGCTGAGCTGATGGCGAATATCCGCGCCCCGCACCCAGAAAATTACGTCTGTCGCGATATTGGTTGCATGGTCCGCTATGCGCTCCAGGGCGCGCGAAATCAGGATCGAGTTCAGCGCCTGCATAGTGTACTCGGGATGTTGCTGAATCACTCGTATGAGATCGGCGTGCGCTACTCGATTCATGCGGTCGATCTCGTCATCCATCTCGATGACGGAGTCGGCCACGTGCGCGTCGGCGTTCAGCAGCGCCTGGATCGACGTGCGAATCATGCGGCCGGCAAACTCGCCCATCCCGCCAAAATCCACTGGCAGGTCCACTTCGGGCATTCCGATCATGTCTGTGGTGCGAATCGCGATGCTCATCGACTGATCGCCGATCCGTTCGAGATCACCGTTAATCTTGATAACCGCGAGGATAAAGCGCAGGTCGATCGCCATCGGCTGTTCTTTGGCGAGGAGTTCATACGCCATCTCATCCAGATCGCGCTGCGCCGTGTTGATCGCCCGCTCGTTCTCGCGAACATATTGGCAAAGATCCAGGTCATGCCGCAGATTCGCTTCGACTGCGGATTCAACTGCCTGTTGTGACAGGGCGGCCATGGCGAGAAGCTTGTCCTTCAATTCGGCCAATTGCTGTTGAAAGTGGATGCGTGGCAATGTTTATGATCCCCAAACTGAATTGTGCACGAAGTTCTGTGACAAATTCGCTAATTTTTCAGTGCGATTGATAACACTTATGTTACCCCATCGAATCATCTTCTCAAACGAGCTTCCGCCTGCTTTGCCGCTTCGTAGATCTCGTCGAACGACTCTACGGCATACAGAACCTTTTGCATTTCCGATGTGGAGAAGCGCTGCTCCATGACCTCGTCAAGGTTGAACGCGCGTATCTCAGGGCCGCCATCGACCACGTAATCCGATTCACCTTGCGAGGAGATCAATCCGCTGCCGTAGAGCTTCACCCGCCCCTGCTGGCGAATCACTCCGAACTCCACCGTGAACCAGAACAGCCTGCCCATCCGCTCCAGGTCTTCCTTGCTGGTGAGTGCCGCGCAAACTCTGCCATAGTGCGCAAGAAAATCCGCAAACACCGGATGAGCGTGCATGGGCACATGCCCGAAGACATCGTGAAAGATGTCCGGTTCACGGCGTGTAATCAATGGACTCGCGCCCGCGAATGTACGTCGTCGTGGGAAACTGCCGCGCCGCCAGCATTTCGAAAAATGCGTCCGGAGGCAGAAAACCGCTCACTGGCGTAGCCTGCCATCCGGTGCGCGGGCGCAGCCGGGCATTTACCTCTGACAGCCTGGGAATCGTGTCTTCGCGAAGGCCAATCAATTGAAAGCCGTCGAGATACTCCTCGCAGGCATGCTGGCGCAACTGAGCCATGCGCCTTCGCACCAGTTCCGCCCAAACGGCATGTTGATCCGGCGAGTAAGCGTTCCAATCCTGCTGGATGAGAAAGGCGTTCGCCACCGGAAGCGCGTTCCGCGTGCTGGCCGCGACCGGCGACATCTCCTCCTCGCGACTCCCGAGCCCTGTCTTCGTCACACCGATTTCCATTGCGGGTCCTCTACAGATGCTCCGATGCAAAACGCGTGAGGATCGCATCCGCGCAGGCACCATGTCAATTCGACCCACTCCACGCTTTCGACTCGCCGCCGGGGAAAAGGTGACCACCGCCTTTCTTCCCCACTTGGCAGGAATCAAAAGCGACACCGGCATTCACACATTATTCAGCGGATTTTCAACCACATTTCGCAATAACCCTTTTCTGTTACGAATGAACCAGAAAACCTTGACGTACAGCACTATGCAACAGGGCTAATGCGGGTATATGGTATGTGGTCGTTGGGCCAAATCACCGCTTGCGGCGGTCTTTGCATCCCAGCAAACGGAGCATGAACATGTCTACGGTTACACACCCGGAAATTGAAACAAAGCACGACTTTCTGCCTTTGAACGGAACAGACCACGTAGAGTTTTATGTCGGCAACGCACGCCAGGCCGCCTACTACTACCGCACCGCCTTCGGCATGAGCCTGGTGGCGTATGCGGGACCGGAGACGGGCCAGCGCGACCGCGCTTCCTATGTTGTTGAGCAAGGCAGAATCCGTTTTGTGCTCACCACGCCACTTCGCCCAGACGGCGAGATAGCAGAGCACATCCATCGCCACGGAGACGGCGTTCGCGACGTCGCGCTCTGGGTAGACGACGCCAAGCAAGCATGGCGCGAAACAACGAAACGTGGCGCTCGCAGTGTTCTTGAGCCCACCGAAAAAAGAGACGAACACGGCATGGTTCGACTGGCCACCGTCGCGACGTATGGCGACACAGTCCACACCTTCGTCGAACGCCGCAATTACACCGGGCCTTTCCTCCCAGGGTATCGCCCGATTGAGAGCGATCCGCAGGCTCGCCCCACAGGTCTACGCTACGTCGATCATATGGTGGGTAATGTCGGCTGGCACGAGATGAATCGCTGGGTCGACTTCTACCAGAAGACGATGGGCTTCGAGCTCTATCAGCACTTCGACGACAAGGATATTTCCACGGAATATTCCGCGCTGATGTCGAAGG
This sequence comes from uncultured Acidobacteriaceae bacterium, assembly GCA_963816335.1. Taxonomy (GTDB): domain Bacteria; phylum Acidobacteriota; class Terriglobia; order Terriglobales; family Acidobacteriaceae; genus JANXZS01. Next base: position 53,708 of record CAWFKA010000012.1, read on the forward strand.
TGATGAGCAACGGCAATGGTCGCGTCAAGTTCCCGATCAACGAGCCGGCAGAGGGCCGCAGAAAATCGCAGATCGAAGAGTATCTCGAGTTCTACCATGGCTCCGGTGTACAGCACATCGCGATGGCAACGGACGACATCCTGAACACGGTTGCGCTGTTGAAGCAGCAGGGTGTCGAATTTCTTACAGTGCCGCACTCGTATTACGAAGAGCTCCAAAATCGAGTAGGCAAGGTGGATGAGCCCATCAGCGAATTGGAGAGGCTCGGCATCCTTGTCGATCGCGATGAAGAAGGTTACATGCTGCAGATCTTCACTCGCCCCGTCGAGGACAGGCCTACACTCTTCTTCGAGATTATTCAGCGCAAGGGCAGCCGCAGCTTTGGCAAAGGAAACTTCAAGGCGCTTTTCGAAGCCATCGAGCGGGAGCAGGCAGCGCGTGGAAATCTGTAAGGTAGCCGAATGAAGCTGTGCACGTTCGAAGTGCCAACGCCCCTGGGGAAATTTCGCCGTCTTGGCGTAGTTTCCCCGGAGGGTGTGACCGATCTTAATTTTGCCGCCGCACACCACCTTGGCAATCAAAGGCACGCCGATGCACTCGTGCCTCCATCGCTGCTTGGCTTGCTGGAGGGTGGTCCGCTGTCCCGCAAAACAGCGGAGGCGGCGATTGCCTATCTTCCGCCGGAGCTGCGGCTCGGCGTCCACGATGAGACTCTCCTCTATCGCTGGGACGAAATCGAACTGCTGACGCCGTTGCCCGATGCACGCTCACTGCGCGACTTCTTTGCTTTTGAAGCGCATGTGAAGCGCGGCTTTGAAAAACGCAACGAACCCATGCCGCAGGAGTGGTACGAATTCCCTGTTTACTATCAGACCGGGCACCACAACCTGATCGGCACGGACCAGGATGTTCTCTGGCCGCGCTTCACGGAGAAGTTCGACTACGAGCTTGAGTTGGCAGCGATCATCGGACGGGCCGGCCGCAACATCAAGGCGGAGAATGCGCGCGACTACATTGCGGGCTACACGATCCTGAACGACTTTAGTGCCCGCGACATACAGAAGCGCGAAATGAAAGTTCGACTGGGTCCGGCAAAAGGCAAGCACTGGTGTTCGGGTCTCGGGCCGTGGATGGTGACGACCGACGAACTCTCCGATCCTTATAACCTGGTGATGACGGCGCGCATCAATGGCGATGAATGGTCGCGAGGATATTCCGGCGACATGCATTGGAAGTTCGAGCAGATGATCGAATTTCTCACCCAGGACGACACCATCTATCCCGGCGACATTATCGCTTCGGGCACCGTCGGCACGGGCTGCGGACTCGAATTGGATAAATGGGTGCAGCCGGGCGACGTAATCGAATTGGAAATCGAACACATCGGCGTACTGCGCAATCGCGTGGTCCGCCCATAGCAAACGCGGAAGGGGTCACTTTCATGTTTCCACTGAAAAAGGGCAAGACCACACAGCAGGCCCACGTCGGGCTTCCAGAAGGAACCTACGAAGAAGAGCATGGCCGCAAGGGCTTCTACGGCAAGGCCGCCCATCTCTACCACGCAAATCCGCCCAACGGGATGGACGCGCTTCGAAGGTAAATTGCGGCCGCATCTCTTCGACCTGAACAAGCTGCAGCCGAGCGACATGCATGATGCGGAAGGAGAGCCGACGACCTTCCTCGGCAACAACGATGTTCAGCTCTCCGTCTCCCGCCGGTCCAAGCCGATGCCTTTTTATTTTCGCAACAGCGACGGTGACGAGTTGTATTTTGTCCATCGCGGCGAAGGCACGATCGAGACGGATTTCGGCCCGCTGGCCTATGAAAAGGGCGACTACATCGTACTTCCCCGCTCTGTCACCTATCGCGTTGTCCCCAATGTCGAAGACAACTTCTTCCTGATCATCCAGTCGAAGGCGGAGTTCGATCAGCCGGATCGCGGCTTGCTGGGCCAGCACGCACTCTACGACGCAGCCGCGTTAACCGTGCCGGATCCCGCGCCGGGTGCCGCGGAGGAGAATGAGGAAGGCGAATGGGAAGTTCGTATTCGCTGCGAGGGCGAAATCTCCAAGGTCTTCTATCCGTTCAATCCACTTGACGTGGTGGGATGGAAAGGCGATTTGACGACCTGGAAGATCAACCTGCGCGATATTCGGCCGGTGATGAGCCATCGAGCCCATCTGCCGCCCAGCGCGCACACGACATTCGTGACCCAGGGCGCGGTGGTGTGCAGCTTTCTGCCTCGTCCGCTGGAGCAGGATGCCGACGCGCTCAAGGTGCCCTTTTTCCATCGCAACACCGACTACGACGAGTTTCTCTTCTACCACGACGGCGACTTCTTCAGTAAGGACAACATTGAGCCGGGATTCGCAACGCTCCATCCGCGCGGCATTCACCACGGGCCACACCCCAAGGCGCTCGCAAACCAGGGGAAGAAGACTCATACCGACGAGTACGCCGTGATGCTCGACGGGCTGAATCCCATCCACGTGCTGCCCGCCGGAGAGCAGGTGGAGTGGGAGGATTACTGGGCGAGCTGGGGAGCAGCGGCACGGAGCGAGACCGCGCGAAAGCGTGAAACGGTACCATAGGCCATGTCTGAAGCCGATCCGCTTTCCATGCTCGCCTTCAATCCTGCCGACCACGCACCGCAGGATATTTACAAATTGTTGGTCGGCTCCATTGTCCCGCGTCCCATCGCATTTGTATCGACAATAGATACCAAAGGTATTCTCAACCTCGCACCCTTCAGCTTTTTCACTGCGGCCAGCGCCAATCCGCCCGTCGTCTGCTTTTGTCCCATGTTCCGCCGCGTTGGCACGGAGAAGAAGGACACGCTGCGCAATGTTGAGGAGACCGGCGAATTCGTCGTCAACATCGTCTCAGAGGAGATTCGCCGCAAAGATGAACATCTGCGCCGCTGAGGTGGCGCCGCAGGTGAGCGAGTTTGAGCTCTCGGGCCTGACTCCTCTGGCCAGCGAACTGGTACGGCCGCCACGCGTTGCGGAATCGCATGTACAGATGGAATGCCGCCTGCTTCAAATTGTGAAGGTGAGCGAAAAGCCGCTTGGCGGCACGTTGGTGTTGGGAGAAGTACTGCGCTTTCACGTGCGCGAAGGCCTGGTAGACGATTTCCGCATTGATCCGGAAAAACTCAACGCGCTGGGACGAATGGCCGGGGCGACCTACGTCCGCACCACGGACCGCTTCGATATGGAGCGGCCGCACTAGCGCCGGTAGTCTGCGTAGGGGCCCTGGCGATGCGTCCTCGGCACATCCATCCGGATCACACTGTCGGTGTCACCCAGTTTTCTGCGCCGGCGCGTCATGGCCTGCAGGGACTTCAGGCAGCTCAGCAGAAAGTAAATTCCCACACCGGCTATAGCATAAAAGACGAAGCGCAATACAAGTTCGAGAGTCATACTTCCCTTCCTTGGAACTTCTCGTCATGACCATTCCAAATTACCGGGCACAAGGATGGTGAAAGGAAGACATATAGAATTGATAAAGATACGCAGCGTGTGGGAATCGTGTTGAAAATCAACCGCGCTCTGCCAGAAAGGATTCGTCGAAGGGAATGAATCGAATTCTCGACTTTTTGGTGGAGTCGTTTGTAGCGGCCTTCGGCATCACCCATCCCAAACCGGAACAGCAGGGCATGGTGCGCCTGGTGCTTGGCGGAGCGCTCTTGCTGGTGATCTGCGGTGCCTTCGGGGTCGTAGCTTTCTTCTGGATCCAGCTTCACTAGTCCGGCGGCGATAGAAATTAGCGAACGCGCAAAAAAGGGATAACTTACGTCATCCCTTTCTGCATTCTGCAATACATTTTTCTACTTGGCAAAACCCATGACCACTGTGTGCGGAGTGTGCGTCAGGGGGTGTTCCGTCGTACGCGCGTATCCGGCTTCTAGGTACATCGCGTCCAGCTCACTGTAGGTGTAAGCATCGCCTGCTGGAGTGGTCGCCAGCATCGTGAGGCTGAAGCCGCCCGCCATGGGCGGAGACAGGCGATCTTCCGACGGCACAAATTCAAGCGCTGCTGCACGCCCTCCCGGCTTCAGAGAATTCAGCACCTTCTTCAGAATCATCACGCAGGTAGACGGATCGAAGTGGTGCAGGAAGTTGGTCAGCAATACGATGTCGTACGGTCCGCCGAATTCCACATCGAACGCGCTGCCCGCCAAGGTTTCGTACCGGCCCTCCACGCCTGCCTTCACCGCGTTGGCCTTGGCCACTTCGAGAACCTTACCCCAGTCCAGCGCAACAATCTGCGCCGTTGGATTCTGCTTGGCCACTTCAATGCCGAACAGACCATGCCCGGCGGCGATGTCGAGTACGCGAACCGGCCCATTTAGCCCTTCCAGCGCAATCTTTCCCAGTGGCGCGGCCATCGGCCCCATCATTGGAGCCATGCTGTGCGCGAAGTCCACCCACATGGGATTCTCATCCTCCACCGTTCCATCGCCTGGCAGTGTGGTGGTGCCGGAACGCACGATTTCCGTCAGGCGCTGGTGCGAGTCATGCAATGCCGAGTTGTTCATAAACTTGGCGACGGAAGCGACGCAGGAGGGCGATTTGGGATCGAGGAAAGCGGCGCTGGTGGGCGTGTGGGAGTAGAGACCATTTTCCTTCTTCAGGAAATTCATGATCGTAAGAAAGTCGAGGAGGATTCTCATCCCGCGCTCAGAGGTGCCGCAACGTTGTGCGATGGATTTCGAATCGTTGAGCCCTTCGCCAACCGCGCGAAAGACATCCAGCTCAATTGCCGTACACAAGGCGGATGAACGTTGGAAGGCAGTCATTGTTTCAAAAACAAGTGCAGGGGATGCTACTTCAGCAGCAGTTGTAGATGACATCTTTTTGGGGACCTCGCTGGAGTGTGACGCAGTCGCGATTATAACTACGGCCCTTCACCCTGCGGAACACTTCTTTTGGGTGCTGCCCAAGCTCCGCAGCGCGACCGGCCCTCCATTGAGAAGTACTTGTATCAGCGTCTGCACTATTTTGCACTATGCGGAGAGTCCAGCATCATGCAGTGCTGCTTCGCAACTTCGCACTGCAACATGTCCTCGGCCAGCAGATTCCATCCCACGAAGCCAGTGAATTTACCTCCGGGCGACTCCTCTGCGGTTGGTGCCAGACCGAGGCCGGTATCGCTGTCGTAGTCCTCATGCATGGTTCCAACCGCGGCAATGTCGCGGGCCAGCATCTGTGCAATCGTCACCGCGGTGGAGTGGGCCTCTGGCGCAAATCCGTAGCGGCGCAATGCAATCCAGTTCAAATAATTGGCGTTCAGCCACACCGGCCCTCGCCAGTTGGAGTAGGGATCGATGATGGGCCGGTTGTTGTAATCCGGATCCTCTTTCGAGAGGCTGCGAAATCCATACTGCCCGCGCATTTCCGCGGTGTTCAGCAGGTGCCGCTTGATCATCGCACGTGCCTGCGTGCGCGTCAGGATGTCTTCCGTGAGTGGCGTGAAATTGGAATAGCTCATGCGCTTGACCACCTCGCCGGTGTCGCGGCGGCGGTTCCAGAACATGGCGTCCTGCTCCGACCACAGGTTCTTCAGGATTGCCTGCTTTAACGCCGTGGCCCTGTGGAAATACTGATCCGCAGCCTGCGCGTGACCCAGGTGCCGTGCAATCGCCGCCATTGCCAGGTCCTCGCGCAAAACGAAGACCGAGGCATCCACTGCTAGAATTGCGTCTTTGTCTTTGGGATCATTGGTCAGCGCGACATTGTCGTCCGCACCTGACTGCATCGCGTTTTCCCAGAAGTACACGCCCCACTTGCGATCAAACTGCGTCCTCTGGCGATACGCGTCCACATGCTGCAACGTCTCCCACACCGGCGCAATCCACGAGTAATCGTGCAGACGCTCGGACGCCAGGTAGGCTCCCTGCGCAAGAAACGGCTTGATGTTGAATCGCCCGACGATTGGTTTCACTACAGGAAGCGGTCCCTTGGGCGTAATGCATCCGGCCACGTAACCCGAGTGGTCCACGAAGCCCGAAAAATTCAGCACCCACCACTTCAGATATTTCGCATCCGCCGCGTTCTGGTTCGCCCAGTGCGCACCAATGTAATAGCCGTCCCAATCCCACATCGTGCTCTTGTAATAGCCGGCAGGCGTCAGGTTGTCGCGAGAAATCCGTTCCGTTGCAGGCTCAATCGTCTGCGGCGCAAGCCGCGTCATCTCAGCAGAAAAACTGGAGAGCAACTCCACTTCATCCGACGGAGCCTGCGCGTGAAGAGTGCCGCTGAAAAAGAGAAGAAGCAGTAACGCGGAGAGTCGAATTGCAGAGAGCCGTAAGCCTGCGGTTTTGAGCATCGCGGCAGTGTAACGCACTGGCGAGTCAGGCGGCATCGATAGCCAACTTAGTGAAGCCCGCTTATGAAGAGGCTGCGCCATGAAATATTTGTTGCAACGAATATCTGGGTTGGCGCGTCTCTTACTGGGAAGCCTGTTGACGCCCGCAGTCGGAGACGTCAAGCTCGCCTACAATTCTTCCCCTTTTCAGGAGATTTAAGAATGAAGCTTAAAACACTGGCAGTGGCATTAACTTTGACAGCGGGCGTTTCCCTCGCGGGCGCTCAGACTTCCAACTGGAAGCTTGATTCAGCACACAGTTCCGCCGACTTCTCCATCCGCCACATGGGCATCTCCAACGTCCACGGGCACTTTGGCAACATCACAGGCACCGTCGTACTCGACGAAAAAGACATCACCAAGTCCAAAGTAAACGCCACCATCGACACCACAACTGTCGATACCGGCAACACCATGCGCGACACCGACCTCAAGAGCGATCACTACTTCGACGTCGCCAAGTTCCCCACCATGACCTTCGTCAGCAAGGAAATCACCAGCAAGGATGGCAAGCTGGAGATGACCGGCGACCTGACCATGAAAGGCATCACCAAGACCGTCACACTCGATCTGGATGGTCCCAGCGCCGAAATGAAGGATCCTAAGGGCAATGTTCACCGCGGCATGTCGGCTACAACCAGCATCCACCGCGCCGATTTCGGAATTAACGCTGGCAGTGGCATGCTCGGCGACGACGTAAAAGTCACGCTCGATGTCGAAATGGTGAAGCAGTAAAGCAGAATTGAATGCCAGCCCGCTCTTTTCCGGCCGGTCGACGTCGAATGCAATACGTGTGGCTGTTCCTGCATGAATAGCCACACGAAATCTGGCGCCCGATGGGCCTGAATCGCTTGAAATCTCAGTGCACTCCTTGAATCTCTGCTGATGCGAAGCAACGGTATGGCTAACAAACTCCAACACGAAATCAAGCAGTCGTCACCCTTCTCGTCGTTGGAGGAGGAGGCGATCCTGAACCTTGCGCGTACTGCGGACCGCCTGCAAAACTCTTTTCGCCAGATGCTGAAGCCGCACGGGCTGACGCCCACGCAGTACAACGCACTTCGCATTCTGCGAGGTGCAGGGCCCGGCGGCCTTACCTGCAGCGAACTGGGAAATCGCCTTGTCAGCGAAGATCCGGATATCACCCGCCTGGTCGACCGGCTAGCTCGACAAAGCCTCGTCGTTCGCCACAGAGATAAGCAGGACCGGCGAGTCATTCACACGGAGATAACGCCTGCAGGATTGGAAAAGTTGAAGGTGCTCGATCCGCTGGTCACGGAGAGCGTTCAGAACCAGGTGAAGCACATGGGATCGCGGCGGCTCTCGCTGTTGATCGATCTGCTCGAGGAAGCGCGCGAACCCGCACTCATCAAAGTCCAGGGATAATGATCTCGCGGCCACTTAAAAACGGCCACACAAATCCGCGCACATGGCCTTGTTGGATTCGCCGGCCAAATCACGTCCAGCCGCCGTCCCGCGCGTCTTACGCTGTTTCCAGCGCGTGGCCATTTGTCTTTGCGCCAGCGTCTTCGCCCGTCTGGCTCTTGTGCAGCTCATGGTGCAGGCAATAGAGGGCAAGCTCCAGGCGGTCAGACACTCCCAGCTTGTCGTACACCTTGCGCAGGTAATTCTTGATCACCTGTTCGGTGGTGCCGAGCTGGATGGCGATCTCCTTGTTCCGTTTGCCTTGCGTAATGCAGGTGATGATCGCAAGCTCCTTGGTCGAGAGCCGTGGCTGCGTGCGCGGACTAGTGAGAGCCGTTGCCTGCGAACGATAGGCCTCGATCACCCAATTCACGGACTGGTTGTCTATCCAGGTTTCGCCGACGGCGATCTTACGAACGCATTTCACCAGCAGGTCAGGTGAGATGGAACGAGGTATGATGCCTCGAACTCCGCGGCGGTACAACTCCACGGTATTCGACTCGTCCGACGCCATCGTCTGAATAATGATCTTCACGTTGGGAGCCCGGCGTACCAGTTCGGGAATCGCATCCGTCGTTCCTGTCAACAGGCTTCCTTCAAGCATGACAATGTCGCATGGGAAGCACTCGACGGCAGAGTGAAGACTGCTGATGGAATCCACTTGAGAGACAACACGAATGTCATCTTCCAGTGCGAAAATCTTACGCATTCCTACGCGGTAGATGGCCTGTGAATCAGCGATAAGTACTCGGATCACCGCACTTGCGGCTACTCCACCTTCGTCGTTGTTTTCAGTCTCTAGTTCATCCATAAATTTGGGTTTACCGGCAGTCATAAGTAAATCAATCCGTAAAGCGATATTCGTCAATGACAGCTGCCGCATGACATCTCGGCGAGCTTGCGTACGAGCGAACAACACGCCCGATGCAGTGAACGATTACGTCAGCCGGACTTCCCAGCGTGACAGCGGGCATGGTGAGCGCAAATTGCACCTGCGAATTCACCGGAAGCAGCTCATCCATTTCGAAGAGAACGCCGCTAGCGGAAATGTTGTTGGTGACAGTCTCAAGTACACCCTGATCTGTCGTAACCTTTATCGGCAATTGGAGGGGAAATCGTACCGCAGACCTATCCTCGGTCGCGGAACGCGAGAAGTTCACGGGGTTCTGCTGAGCACCGCCCATGATGAAAAGGGTCCAGGTAAAGTTTAACTAGCTTCCCTAAGACTGGAAGTTTCTACACCATATCGCGAAAAAGTTAAATTTGCACGTAACCAAAAGTGTTAGTTGAAGAATAACGTCAAGCACCCGAAAAAGGTTACCTGTGACTCTCACGCGGGAAAAAAGCTGCCGACGAGCCAACCCACTCCAGGTCGCGATTATGGTCCACCCCCATCATCTTTCCTCGGCCAAGTCGCACAAGAGAAAGGACCGCTTCCAGGTCGCCATCGTCCGGCCACACATACAGGATGCGAATCTCCGCCTGCGTCATGCCGTGTGGGGTATCGATTACCGGCTCAAACGCGACGCGCTGCTGCATGAGATATTCACAGCGAGCTTCCTCCGGGATCGCTTGCAGATCCGAGAGCCTGGGGCCGAATTGAATTCCCTTGCCCGCAAATGAGAAAAGCGGCTTCAGCAGCAACTGCTCATATCGAGGACCGTCGGGCGAATCTACCTCTCCTTCGTTCAGCCGCTCCCTATGCCGCCCGGCAAGCCAGTCGTTGAGAAACACTGCGGGTGGCACGGCTGGATGCTGCAAATAGGGCAAAGAAAATTTGCTCACATGAAAATACCAATTTGGATGTCCGGCCCATTCCACGTCCAGTGACTGCGTGCAATCGAACGGCAACTGAATCTTCTTCGCGATCAATTCGTCCACGATGGCGCGGTTGTAAATGCGATGGATGGGAACCAAAACTCCGTCGGCCCGACGGTAATGCAGCTTGTTCCCCACCAGCACAAGTTGCGCAATATCTGCGATCTGGATCTTCAATCGATCAGCCGTCACCAGGAAATCCGCAAGCGTCTTCTGGTGCCAGGGATCGACCTCGGCGAGGACTACATTTTCGGGATCATGGCCGTTCAAAATCACGCGTCCCATCAGCTTCCAGAACGATTCCGAGTCGTGGCCTCCAAGCAGAAAGTCAAGGGAGGAATCAAGATGGTAAACAGAACGATATTCGTCGCATAAAATCGCCTGATATCCGAATACCGACGGGAAAGCCTGGAGTTCCACGATCCGGGGCGAGAGACGCCCCTCGGCGTCACGGACAAGCCCGAAGTCGGCAGTCATGAAGTGAGGGTGAGCTCCACAGCCTTGAAATCGGTACGCCAGCGGAATGGCTTCTGAGGAGGCCTTCATGTAGTCGGCGTTCCCAATTAGGGAAAGCGTTAACTCCGCGCCAATGTTGCACATCTGCGTCATCAGGTGGTTTGGGATAAAAACGGGGGTCTCTGCGATGCGGAAACCGACTTCGCAGCCCAGCCGCGTCTGCAGCCTACTGACAAGTGATTCATAGTCAGCCACTTGAAAGCGGCTGTTGAATTCGTTCCGAAGGCGCGAAATCACCGGGGTTTTTGCCCTTTCTTCGCTTTTGATTTTTTGCTGAAATGGCCCTTATACCACTCAAGTAACCGTTTCCGGATCACAGATTGTAGTCGTAAAAACGAGAAAACAATGAGGTTGTGACCAAAAAGTTGTAGCCGGTAATCAGAAATCGGTCTACTCTTCGGTTACACGTAGTTATACCTCGGGGGAATTCGTCATGAGAACTCGTCTTCTTAGTCCTGCAACTCTGGTAACCATTTTGTCCGTAACCGTCGCCGCAAATACCTTTGCGATGGCTAGCAGTCCGATTTTGCCGCACCCAGATCCGAACAGGACCTCGATGAGCCCGATTCTCCCGCACCCGACGCCGCAGCCATCTGGCTCGTTCAGCCCGATCCTGCCACATCCCACGCCGACCAAGAGCGCAGCGATGCAGAGCCCCATCCTGCCGCATCCAGTACCGACAGGAACTGCGTTCAGTCCGATCCTGCCGCATCCCACGCCGACCAAGAGCGCAGCGATGCAGAGCCCCATCCTGCCGCATCCAGTACCGACTGGAACTGCGTTCAGCCCGATCCTGCCTCATCCCACGCCGACCAAGAGCGCAACGATGCAGAGCCCCATCCTGCCGCATCCAGTACCGACAGGAACTGCGTTCAGTCCGATCCTGCCGCATCCCACGCCGACCAAGAGCGCAGCGATGCAGAGCCCCATCCTGCCGCATCCAGTACCGACTGGAACTGCGTTCAGCCCGATCCTGCCGCATCCCACGCCGACCAAGAGCGCAGCGATGCAGAGCCCGATCTTGCCGCATCCAGTTCCGACTGGAACCGGAACGGCGATGTTGCAGAGCCCAATTCTGCCGCATCCGACGCCAACTCGGGCTTCGTAATCTCATTCCCGCAATGCGGTCTTGCTTCGCCGGAGCCTCGTTTGAATGCGATGCGTACTTCAAACAGAAGGCTCCGTGGAAAAGGGAGTGGTGTTGAGTACCCAAATGGGATTGTGCTGACTGGGTAACCCATTTCGGGAACCGTAGATCGCATTTACCTCGTAAAACCGGCCTACCTAAGGTATTCTGCAGCCAAAGGTAGTGGAATGACTCCGGAGCAAATTGACAGCATCCTGATGTTCGCAGGGTACGTCACCACCGTTGTCCTCGTGATAACGATGATCTTCCGTGGGCTGCATGGACAGTTCCCCATCTTCATCGGCTACCTGGTTTTCGGCCTCGTGACCGATCCGCTGATGTTCTGGCTTTATTCCCATACTCCCGAGGTTTATCCCACCGCCTTCATCATCTCCAGCGTCGTGGATTTTATACTCCAGGTCTGTGTGTTGCTAGAAATCGCGTCGAGCGTTCTGCGTCCCGTCAAGAAGTCGCTGCCTGCGCGATCACTTCTCGTATTTAGCTTGCTAGTGCTTTTTGCGACAGCGACCACTGCACTGCTCGCCTATAAAGTCCTTCCTCACGCCTCTCTGGCCCATCTTCCGATTTTCCTGCAGAAAATTGGTTTGACGCTTGCACTGATGCGCATGGGGATATTTGTCGCGATCGCGGTGTTTGCCCAGATGCTGGGCATCGGATGGAAGAATCACGTTCTCCAATTGGCTACCGGTTTAGCCTTCTATTCGGCGGTCAGCCTCATCATTGAGACCGCACATAGCCGCCTCGGTTTGGGTACACAATTCCACGCTCTCGACCAAATGATGGTCGCAAGTTACTTAGGTACCTTGGCGTTCTGGATATGGTCTTTTGCCCAACAAGAGGAAGCCCGTAAAGAATTTAGTCCACAAATGCAAAATTTTCTGTTATCTATAGCAGGAAGTACACGATCGAGCCGTATGGATCTGGAAGCAGCTGTCAACAAATCTACGAGTCGAAAGCGGTAACTTTCCATGGTTATGCCTTTGCTCCAAATTCTGGTCACGATGATGCTTCTGCTGTATGCAGGGCACTGGCGGCGGCGCCAATCCAAGAAGGCCGGTGCCACTTGGGAATCCATCGTCTCCAGATTGCGCGCGAATGACTGGGGTCTCGAAGACGTTTCTGAACGCTATCTATACAGCGGTTCCATTAAGGCTACTTCACAGGATATCTGGCAGAGGATCAACGGCGCGAAAGGCCTGTCGGGCAATGTATTGCAACGCTCCCGTGCTGGTTCAGCTGGCTGATTATGCAGCGCAACACGGCGAAGGCGTTTCCGAAGAACTTCTGGAATCAGTTCGCAGCGATGCCTTCCAGATCAGGATCTGCGTATTAATGGCACTTGCGCAACACATTGCTTCCCGCTCTCTGGTCGGAGCAGAAGTTAATGCGCATCGGGCGACCGAGATCTACACAGGGATGATCAACCGGATTACAGTTCTGTTCCAGGAGCACTCTGCACTTCTATTCCCACGCTATCTTGAAGCTATGTAATTATTTACTAGCACGAAAGGCGCATCCCCTCGGGATGCGCCTTTTTCGTGCACCGCAACTAGACCGGATTCGAATCGATAAATTCGGTAATTCTCGCGAACTCCGTCTCCGATAGGCGAAAATTCGCCGCCTCGACAGTCCCATCGACCTGGTCTGGCCGTCGTGCCCCTACGATCGGCGGTGATCGCCGGGTGGTGCAGAGCGTCCCGCAAAGTCGCGACAACCCCTGGTGCTACATCGTGAGTGGAGCCAATCTCAGCAGGCAACTCGACCAGTCTTAGATTGCGCGGAGAGCTTCGGTTCATTGAATTGCGCCGCTTTCCGCCGCCAGTCATCCTGCGGCAGATTCTTGATGCGTTCCGCCGTCATCCTTCCGCTGAGCAGCCCGGAGGACATCGGCGAATAGTTGATCACGCCTATCCCGCGCTCAAGGCAAAAAGGCAGGGTCTTCGGCCTCCGCCAGCCGATTTAGCAGCGAATAGGGCGGCTGCAACGAAGTGATCGCTGCAATCCTGCTCACTCGCTCCATCTGCGCTACGTTAAAGTTGGAGACGCCGATGTAGCGAACCTTGCCTTGCTCTTTCAGTCGCGCCAGCGTCTCCCAGCCCTCCTCGATCTCCTGTTCCGGATTCGGCCAGTGGATCTGGTAGAGATCGATGGTATCGACGCGCAGCCGCTTCAATGAAGCCTCGAGTTCCTCCTGGATCGCCTTCCCGAGAGACTGCGGTAGATGCTGCGGTCCGCGTGCCAGCGCATGGAGCACTTGGTAAAGATGTATGGTTTTTGCGACCGGCCGGCGACTGCCCTGCCGACAACTTCTTCAGAGTGGCCAAGCCCGTAAATCGCAGCGGTATCGATCCAGTTGATGCCCAGGTCCAGCGCGCGATCAATCGCGGCAATGGATTCGCCGTCGTCCTGCGGACCCCAGGCGAACTCCCAGTTGCCACCGCCCATGGCCCATGCGCCAAAGCCGATGGCGGTAAGTTGAAGATCAGAGTTGCCGAGGGTGCGAGTTGCGGAAAGCGTTGATGTATCTGCCATTCTTTTTGGATGCGCGACTCAGGCCTTGGTTTCTGCCATCTTCAGCAACATCCATGCGGAGATGGTTCCCGCGTCCTTGATTATCCCGGCACGAATCTTTCCTTCGAAGTCCACGATGCTCATGCGAACCACTTCGAGGTCCTGCTCTTCCGGGTCGAGGCTTGCCTCGCCCTGCGTCAGTTCTGGCGCGAAAGATGTGAAAGCCCTGGTTGGCCATGCCATACGCAATGTAGAGGTGGCCAAGGTAGTCCATCCGTCCCGCTGTCAGTCCGGTCTCTTCGCGAAGTTCTCCACGGGCCAGCTCGATCGGGTTCAAGCATCGGGCCTTCGTGCTCCCAGGTGCCTTGCGGAAACTCCAGGAAGCGCGCGCCAACCGGATAGCGAAACTGTTCCACCAGGTAGACGTGGTCGTCTTGAATGGGAATGATGAGCGCGAAGTCGGGCTTCTCGATAACGCCGTAGATCCCCGACGTGCCGTCGGCGCGCTCGATGGTATCTTCCCGTACGCGCATCCAGCGATTTTCGTAGACGATCCTGCTGAGACTTGGTTTTCATCGCGCTCGCGAGAGCTTTCATGGTTCGATTGATGAATTTGCCGGCGCTTCATGATCTGCTCTTCGCCATCCGCTCCGCCCACCCAGATGTTGAAGCGAAGTCCTACAACATCAATGTGCGTGGTCGACCTCCACGGTGCACCCGTGTGATTGCCATAAGGATCACCGAAAGCGATATGGATGCCGGGAAATTTTTCGTCCTGAAGAATGTTTCCGATCACGCGCTTCACGCCAATGTTGGTGCCAATGGCAAACTCGCCCACGCGATCGGAATTCTCATCCGTGTGTGTGTAGGCCCAGAACTCGTCGCGCAGTTGCCGATTGTCTGAACTGCACTCTGTGATGCGATTGCCGCTTATCTCGATCGTCAGTGGAGTGGCCTCCAGCAGGCCATAGCGTGCACAGAGGTAGTCCCCCACCACGCCGTCCACCACGAAGCGGCCGTTCACTTCTCCAGGAGAGGTAAAGCATTCTCCGCCCGGCAGGTTGCCCCACTTTTCGCGCGAGATGATGCCCGATGTCTTGAACCACTTGTAGTTCGGATTCAGCTCAGCGCGAATATCGGTGCCGGCATCCGTAGTGGCGCGGATATAGCTCGCCGCTCTCACCTTGTCGAGCACCTTCTGCGACAAACGGTCCACCAGGTTGAAATCGGCGCGCATGCCATCGCACATAATTTGCGGAGTTATGTTCACCATGTGCGCATGTTTCATGTGCCGGCGATTCACCACGTCGGTCATCTGCATTCGCGAATGCAATTCGTTGCGCTGCACCTGCACCGCGAAGATCGAAACATCCGAGCTCTCCATGTCGCTCAGAATGCTCTCCGGCATATGCGTCAAAGGGCGCTCCGCATAGTCCTCCACAAGATACGCATTCCAGCGGCAGCCCTTCGCTTCCAACTCGTGCGCCAGCGACGCGGCAATCGGCGCGGTGGCACGATCGGTGATCAGCGTAACCTTCTCCGCTGTCTCGATTTTCAGGCAGGTGTGGATCGCGGAGTGCGCGCCCTGCGCGAACTCCGACGGAAAAGGTGTGATGAGAAGTACGTTTGCTTCTGGAGACTGGTCGTGATTCATTTGCGGATGATTCCTTCATGCTGGTGGCCGAGTCGCGCCGAAATGCAGTGCTGTTTTATTAGAGTAGCGTGAATGGCAGGTTTCCCCTAGCAAGGCGATTGGGAAACGATTCCTCCGCATATAATGCTGGCGACGCAATTAATTGAAAAGGCGGGCGTATGCAGCACTTTGCTAACTTACATCCATTGCAGTTCGGAGCCCTGGTTGTCGCATATGTCGGCCTGATAATGATCCTGGCCCAGTGGTCGCATCAGCAGGGTAACGGGCTGGCATCGGCTGGCGGAACAGTTCCGCTTCGAGGGGGAGCTGCCGGAGAAGCGCTGGAGGTGGCGCAGCGGGCGCATGCGCTGGACTGCACGCTACGGCAACTGCCTTAATTTCAGCGCCGACCAGCGCGGTCTTTACATGTCCGTGGTTTCGTTTTTTCGCCCCTTCCACCCGCCTCTGTTGGTGCCTTGGAGCGAGATTGAAGTGGGCGAGAAGAGTGTCTTCTTCATCCCTCGAAGAGAATTCATCCTGGGCCGCGAAGCGCGGATCCCACTCTGGATATCCACGCGGCTCGGCGAGGAAATCCTGGCCGCCCGGCCCGAAAACTTTTTGGGCTTTCCCAGTTCGTCTATCTACGCACCCATCAAGTAGCGTAAGTCCACTTCGCGCGGCCGTCGTCGTGTTAGGCTGCACGTGATGGAACCCGCGCGTACCACCAAAATCGGAATCATCGGCGCGGGCAGCGTCGGTGCAACTATTGCGTACGCCTGCATGTTGCGAGGCGTCAGTCAGCAGCATCAGCCTCTTCGACCTCAACAAGGACAAGGTCCACGCTGAGGCACTTGATCTGAATCACGGATTGCAGTTCGTGCCCGGTCGCCACCGTCAACGGGTCAGACGATGTCAACGTGCTCGAGCACTCCGATGTAATTGTCATGACTGCGGCGCGAAACAGAAGCCCGGGACAGACGCGCCTCGATCTCGCCGAGGCGAACGCCAACATCTGCCGCAAGATTATCCCCGACATCGATGCGTGTTGCGCCGGATGCAATTCTGCTGATGGTCACCAATCCCGTCGACGTGGTCACCTACATCGCCCAGAAGCTGAGTGGGCTGCCTGCGGAGCGCGTGCTTGGCAGCGGCACCGTGCTCGACAGTTCCCGCTTCCGATATCTCATTGCACGGCGCTGCTCTGTGGCCGTGCAGAACGTGCATGCCTACATTGTTGGCGAGCACGGCGACAGCGAGATTCCGCTTTGGTCCAGCGCCAGCATCGGCGCGATTCCTCTGGATCAGTGGGCGGTGCCTAATCATGGACAACTCGCGGATCGGGATCGTCACACAATTTTTCAGAACGTCCGCACCGCCGCCGACCAGGTTATCGCCGGAAAAGGCGCGACGAATTATGCCGTTGGACTCGCGGTGAGCAGCATACTGGAAGCTATTTTGAAGAATGAGAATCGCGTGCTGCCTGTCAGTTCCCTGCTCAACGGATATCGCGGCATCTCCGATGTCTGTCTCTCCGTGCCCTGCATTGTGAATCTTAAGGGTATCGAGGCCGCCCTGCCGATCCCGATGAATGTGGATGAGTTAGCCGGACTTGCGTCCAGCGCAGACTAGAATTCGCGAGGTCGTTCATTCCCTCGGCTTTTAGTGACCGCATGCACAATGCGAATTTCATCCGACGCCAAACCAACGGAGCAGCCACGATCAGCATCTCTTTTCGGAAAGAAGGCGAATGAGAGGACGCTCTCGCCGCGCCTTCTTGGAGCCCTCCGCGATGCGAGGGACTTGAAAGATCAGGGCTGACGGGGGCGCGGGTTTTCGCGATTTCCTCCGCTCGCTATCGGCGTAGGAGAATCGCGTCAGCCGGTAGACTCCGCCAGTCGCTGTCCTGTCAGACGCCTTCGTGAGTCGAGCCGCGTGAGTCCGATCTCGCGCTGCCCGCGTCTTAGTCTGATCCGCTGTTGAGTCTTTTGGCTGACCGCTTCTCAGCTGCTTTCAAAACAGCCCTGCCGAGGTCTCTTCCACCATGTAATCGACAACCGCCTTCAGGTCACCTGTCTCTTCAAACACGCGCAGTTGGCGGTCGGCGCCGGTTCCCGTCTCCAGCATGTGGCGGATGTATTCGATCTCAACGCGGCTGTCCAGCCCATCCACGACATCATCGACGAGTTCTAGATACTCGAGAATCAGTTCGCGCTCCGGCACTTCCTGTTGCTTGCCGAAGTCGATCAGCTTGCCGTCGAGGCCATAGCGAACCGCGCGCCACTTGTTCTCCATCAGCAAGGCGCGCGAGTATTGGCGGAAATCCTGGTTGCGCTCG
Source organism: uncultured Acidobacteriaceae bacterium (assembly GCA_963816335.1). Taxonomy (GTDB): domain Bacteria; phylum Acidobacteriota; class Terriglobia; order Terriglobales; family Acidobacteriaceae; genus JANXZS01. The sequence continues at coordinate 71,462 of CAWFKA010000012.1, forward strand.
TGCAGGTTGTAGAGCTTCACCGCGGTCGCCTGGATCAGCGCGGCAATCGCCAGCGACTCTTCCGCGCGCAGCGGAATATCGCAGATGCGAACCTCTATCGTGTTGAAGAACGGATGCGGCCGAATGTCCCACCAGATCTTCTTTGCATTGTCGAGGCAGTTGGTCTTGATTAGCAGCTCAACAAAAGTCTCGAACTCGCTCCAACTGGCAAAAGCGTCCGGGATGTTGGTGCGCGGAAATTTATCGAACACTTTCGCGCGATAGCTCTTCAGCCCCGTCTTCATGCCCCGCCAGAAAGGCGAGTTGGTCGACAACGCAAGGATGTGCGGAAGAAAATAGCGCATCGAATTCATAACGCGAATGGCCGCTTCACGATCCTCGATGCCGACGTGCACATGCAGTCCGAAGATCAAATTCGCGCGCGCCACAAACTGCAGATCCTCAACCACCTGCGCGTACCGCGGATCGGGATAGATCTCCTGCGAGCGCCAGTCGGCGAAGGGATGAGTCGCGCCCGCAACCAGCACCAGCCCATGCTCACGCGCCAGCAGAATCATCTGGCGGCGCAGGTCGAAGAGATCGATACGCGCTTCTTTCACCGTGTGGCAGATGTTGGTGCCGACCTCGATCACCGACTGGTGCATCTCCGCCTTCACCCGTTCGGCCAACTGCAGTTTGCCCTTGGCCAGCATCTCGGTCGCGATGTGAGAGCGCAGGTCCCGCGTAACCGGATCGATGGTCTGGTATTCCTCTTCGATTCCAATGGTGAAGGTAGGCCGCATGTTCTTTCAGTCCTCTCACCGTACATGAAAAACAAGTTGTAGTCGCGCCCGTCACGCCTTACAAAAAGAATCTGTGCGGGCCCGAATGCCGACGATCTACACGTGGTTGCATGTCCTTCCGAACCGTCTTTTTCGCCAAAGCTTTTTTCGCGGTAGTCTTTTTCGCGCTCGTCTTGCTCTTCGCCGGCGACTCCTTTGAGCTTGCGGACAAAGGTGCAGCTCCCAGGAATTGCGCCCAGCGAAGCTCGGGTATGATACGGCGACGCCTTGGCCTTCTTCACTGCAAGTTCCGCCACTTCGTTCACAATCCATTCAAAACTCTCTGCGCCGACGGAATGCAGATCCGCATCCGGAGCAGGATTCATAAAGTCAATGGCGTACGGAATGCCGTCTTCCACCGCAAACTCCACCGTGTTCAGGTCATAGCCGAGTGCCTTGCACAGCGTGACCGCATCCTTCTTCACCCGCGCGATCAGCTTCTTGTCGTACTCCGGCGGATCGAGTACATATCGTTCCGCATGTGGACGCCGCGGATCGTACGGCATCACGCGCACATGTTCCTGACCAACCACGTAGCAGCGGAAATACTCCTTGAACTTCACCGCGGCCTGCAAGGTCATGCAAAGGTCGCGGCTCTGATCGTATGCGTTGAAAAACTCGTCGCGATTGTGCACATGGAAAACATCGCGCCATCCGCCGCCATCCACCGGCTTGAGAAATGCAGGAAAGCCGACGTGCTCAAACAGTTCCTCCCACTTCAACGGATATTCCAGGTTGCGCATGGAGCGGTCCGTTGTGCCGACGGGATGCTTCTTGTGCGGCAGAATCGCCGTACGCGGCACCGCGACGCCAAGCTTCCCGGCCAGCGCATAGTTGAAAAACTTGTCATCCGCCGACCACCAGAAGGAGTTGTTGATCACGTACGTACCCTGCAGCGCGGCATGCTTCAGAAATGCGCGATAGAACGGAATATCGTGCGAGATGCGGTCAACAATCACGGCATATTCAGCGGCTTATCCAGTCGCACGCCACCAACCTCAACAAACTCCGCACGAATATCGTCAATTCCCATCGAGTTAATGCGTTCCACCAACGCGCCGGGAAAACTATTTTCCATTCCAAAAAGAACACCGATCGTCTTCACGCCATTCTCCCCAGTCGATTGCAGAACTCGCGCGCCGCAGGGCCGGACCCGGGCATCGAGCATCGCTTATCCACCTTAGACCACCGCGCGTTCCGACGCAAAACTATGCTGAAAGTTCCGCGCCCGCTCTACACCGTTCAGGGCTTTGCCACCACTGGGTCAGCCTGCTCCACATACGTGATGTACCCCAGCAGCGCGCCCCAGTGGTAGAAGCGGTCGCTGTTCTTCACGTCGTCGCCAGTCCCCAGCGTGGCGTTGTAGTTCTCGTGGACGTGCCCATTCTGCTTCCACTCTTTCAGGAAAAGTTTGAGAGACTTCTGCGCAAGTTCCTGCCTTGCCTCGCGGCTGGTTGTAATTGCGCAGACCAAGGTAGACGAGATAGTTCATCGGTCCCCAGATGCGGCCGCGCCAGTAATCCTGATCCTTGAACGCGGGATCGTTGCGCGCAATCGATGGCAGTGACGTACTCGCCGCCAAACTCATCGGGGTTCAGCAGGTGCTCCTTCACCATGCGGTCAGCCTGTGCGGGCGTGGCCGCCTTCGCCATCATGGGATAGAAATTCGTCGGCGAAAGCCGCGGACTCAGCTTGCCCGTCGTTAGATCCTTGTTAAGAAAGATGCCCGACTTTTCATCCCACAGTGTCGCCAGTTTCTTGCCGATAGTGTCGCCGCCCGTTCACTCAACTCCTTCGCTTCGGCAGCCTTGCCCAGGTCCGTCCGCAATCTGTCGCCAGCGCATCGCAATCGGCAACGTACATGCCCATCAGCCCAACATCTGCCAGCATCATGCGCTCGGTCTTGCTTGTCGAAGGGAGCATCGTCGTACATCGGGCGAGTTGTCCAGGCCGGATTCATATCGGGCACCCTGCAGCGTGCCACAGGAACTATCGTCGTGGCACTCGGGCGAGTTGTGCGTGTCGCTGCCCCACACCAGGTAGCCGTCCACATCGCGATGCGCCGCCCACCATCGGTTCCATGCCAGCAACCGATCAAAGCTGTCGCGCAGCAGCCATTTGTCGTGAAATTTTCGATACAGCCCAAGCACCGTAATCGCGCCCACTGGAGGCTCCGAGCGGTCATCGCTCTTCCAGTTTCCGCCACGCCCGAAGTTCGGAACAAAGCCGTCTGCCGTAACTTCGTTCAGCGTCTCCAGGGCATCGGCATACGCCAGATCGCGGTCGCCGATCGCGCCATCGTCGCGGCGAAGAACGTATCCCAGTCAAACAATACATAGCCGCCCCACCCCACCGACCACACCCGGCTCACCGGCGAAATAACACGCGCGATTCTCGGGATCGTAGATCGTGTCCCACGCTCAGAACTGTCTGAATCGCGTCGGCGATCGAAGCGCTCTCTCCCGCCTTCGCGTTCGATTGCTCATACGCGCTCGCTGCCGCTCCAGAATCGCCTGCACATCCGCAACCGTGCGACGCTTGCCCGAGGAGAAAGCGCGAGGACCGTCGAGATCCACCGCGAGAGTACGGACCCGTCACCGGAGTATCGAGCGCCGTCCCCTGCTTCCCTTCCACGAAGAACGGAATCATCTTGTTCCCCGCGTGCGCCTCAACGTCGTCCGCCGCTGCGCGCCACTGTGCCCGGCCTGTTCCACAGAAAGCCCACGGAGAACACCACCGTTGCCGGCAGCGCGTTCGCCGCCGCATCCCCGCTCCGCGGCAGTGGAGAAACAAGCAGAACCAGGTCGCCCGCATCCGTCGCGCTCTGGATGCGCAACGACAATCCCTGCCACGTCAAGCGCAGGTCTGTGTAGCTGCCGTCGTAGGCGTGCGGCCCGGGAAATACCTGCTCCGCCTGCGGATCAAGCCTGCCTATCAACGCTGTCGGAAGAAAGCCGTCGCCCGTAATGCGAGTCTTCTTGAGGATTCCGACGCGCACGCCCAGTCCCTCGGGCAGCAGAACATGCGTGGTCACGCTCTGCACGTCCCAGGTATTCCACCCGCGACTCAGGCGCTGCTGCACCTGCGCGTATTCGGGAGATTTCAGGCGTGGAGTTGCGGAGGACTGCGCCTGTGCAACGCACACACTCGGCGCAAGGAAAATACCAGAGAAGAAGAAAACAATCAGAAGTCGGCGCATAGGGATGTTGAGAATCGACTCCCTTATACCACCTGCGCGGCCGATCGTTCGCGAGCGAAATCACTCCCCCGCGCCATCACTGTTCTGCATCGCCCATGCCATTCCATCCGCCTGTCCCCCGGCATAGATTTGTCCCCGGCAACCTCAAGCTTTCTTAGATCGATGGAGATAGGTTGAGGGGCTCCCGTCGCCCTACCTGGAGGAGCCTTCGTCCAACCAGCCATAGCCAGACCGGATATCCCAACCCCGCAGCGATCATGAACACCAAGGCGACCTTTGGAAGAAAGGGTGCGAAGAGAATGTGCACCAGATCGAGAGCATGGGTGGTTATGCCAAGCCACGCCGTCAGCTTGCTGAAAACGCCACGCAGCATCACTACCGAGATCCACACCGCCCCGATCTGCACAAGCAATCCTCCCAGGTAAGCGCTGGTTCCATGCCAGATGTCGGTGTTCAGCACTGCTTCTCCTGCAGCCAGGTAGTTCGCCTTCATCGCCTCGCTGGTAGCGGCAGCGTATTTGTCGCTCATTCCCATCAGCGGCAGCGCGGTCGGAGTTGCGAGCACAAGGGTGAGACCTATGAACACCAGCGCGGTTGCAATCGCTGCATTGGTGCGGTCCGTATCTTTCAAAGCAGCGAAAAACCCGAAGAACAGCGGGTAATACAAGGGCAGCACCAGGACCGTTGGCAAATCCAGCCGCAACAGGCCTATCAACCTGTTCTGCTGCAGTATCTGGAACGCTTCTGCAGCGCTGGTAGGAGCAGTACCCAGCATTTTGATCTGCAGCATCGTTGCCAATGCGTAAACCAGGAAGATGAAGGCGGCAATTCCCGCCGCGCGGCAAAGACGGGCCCAGTCGAAAACCGACACAGAAGAGAGCGTTTTAGTTACCACCGGTTCTCCTTTCAGGCCTTCGGAGCCTGAAGTCAAGGAAAAGACAGTGGAACGCTTGTAGCAGGTCGATTAAACAGAGGCTGTGAGTTCGATCACGACAGCATGTGATCCCGATGGCACGCCCCGCGGCACTATGGTTTCCGCGCCACCCACGCCATACCGTCCGGGTTTCCGCCGGCATCGATGTGCCCCGACCACCTCAAGCTTTTTAAGATCGATCACCGCAACATAATTGTCCGGCGTGCAGGCCACAAATGCGCGCGCACCATCCGGCTGCATCTCAATCCCCGCCGCTCCATGGCCAATGGGAACGCGCTTCACTTCTTTGCGGGTGCTCGCGTCCAACACCACCAGGTCGCCGCCGCCCAGCATGCTTACCAGCACCAGCTTTCCGTCCGGCGTAAACTTCAACCGGTTCGCGCTGCGCACATTCGCCTGCAAGGTTTCCACCACTTTTTTCCCCGGCAGATCGATCACGGAAATCGTGCCGTCCTGCGAATTCGCCACCCATACTTCTTTCTTGTCAGGGGAAACATCGAAGCCTTCAGAACCGCCGCCCACCTTCACCACCGTCTCATTCCAATCCTTGCGGGGAGCGCCGCCACCCGGTCCACCCGGACCTCCTGGGCCTGCCGGGGGCATTCCGCCCGGCGGAGGCATACCTGGAGCACCCGGAGGAGGCCCCATACGTACTTCCTGCATGTCCAGAATCGTAACCGTGCCTGAACTCACATTCGTCGTCACAATTTGTTGCATGTCGTCCGACACGTAGATCATGTGGGTCCGATTCTGGCCCGTTCCCATAATCCAATCCACCTTCTTCGTTGCCGGATCGTAGCGGCCAATCGCCTTCGATCCCTCCACTGTGAACCACAGCTTGCCGCCGACAAACGTCAGCCCGTGCGGCCCGTGCAGCGGCCCCAGGTCGATCGACTCCAGCGCCTTCGGCCCCGCCAGGTCAATCACCGCCAGCGTGTTAAACGCGCCGCCGCCGTAGTTCGAGACATACGCGGTCTTCCCATCCGACGACGCAATCACCTCGTGAGGATCGTTCCCTACCGGAGCCTTGCCCAGAACCTTCAGCGTCGCAGGATCCACCACCGCCAGCGTGTGGTCCTTCTTTGACAGCACCAGCAGCGACCCGGAACTCGCACTCTGCGCATACAGCGTGGCTGAAAGCGTGCCCACCGCAAGAATGGTGGTAATTCTGACAAGCGATTTCATAGGTTTGGCCTACCCCGGGACAGCAAGATTCGACACCACTTCCACGTATGACGCGTGGACAAGCAATTTAGTTCTTCCTGACTCACTTCGCCAATAAAAACTTCGCGCGGAACCGGCAGGCGTTCCCCGCCGTATTCATTGCCTGATCTGAATTCTCGCGGGCCAGGGAGCACCATGAACGCCTTCCGAAGAACGATCGCCTGCTGCTCACTCGCAATCGCCATCCCCGGCCTTTCGCAGCCACCACACGCGCCGCAGGCTCCCGCACCCTCAGGCAAGTTGATCGATCTAGGCGGCCATCGTCTCCACCTCGACTGCACCGGCAAGGGACCGTTCACCGTGGTCATCGAAAACGGGCTCGGCGATTTCTCCTTTGATTGGATCCTCGTGCAGCAGCGTGTCGAGAAGTTCACCCGCGTCTGCACCTACGACCGCGGCGGATATGCATGGAGCGATCCCGGACCGAAACCGCGCAGCTTCCCGCAACTCAATCTCGAACTCCGCGACGCTCTAAGCAAAGCCGGAGAACGCGCGCCCCTGATCCTTGTCGGCCACTCCTACGGCGGCGGCGTGGTACGCAACTACGCGGCGGTCTACCCCGCGCAGGTCGCGGGCATGCTACTGGTGGACATCGTTCACGAAGATCAGCGCATTCCCATGGGGCCGAAGCACGTTGGCCGCGTGCGCGACGATGCCACTGGCGCTCCTATCCCTGCGCCGCGAGAGAACATGCTGCCCTCTGACAAACCGGCAACGCCGCCCGCAGGAATGAAAGCCGGAGAAGCCGAACCTGCGCCCTCTCAACTCCCTCAAAAGGAGCAGCAGATGCAACTCTGGGCCGAACAATTGCCCGCGCTTGAAGATGCTGAAAACAGCCAGAGGCAGTGGTCCGCCGAATCCATGGCGCTGATGTACAAGACCCCGCAAAAAGGTTCGCTGGGCGGGATTCCGCTCATCGTGCTCACCCGCGCAAAGGGCGGCTATGGAGACGATCTGGAGTTTCCCGCCGCGGACCTGGAAGCCGAGCGCCTCCGCCTGCAGGCCTCACTCGCGCTCCTGTCCTCGAATGGCAAACAGATCCTCGTAAACAGCGGCCACGACATGAACCTCGAAGCCCCCGCCGAGGTCGCCGACGCGATTCACTCCGTCTTTCTCGCTTGCGAGAAGAACTCTCACTCTGGGCGTTGATTCTGTTTTGAACTTAGACACGCCCCTACAAATACTCCTGCACCATCCGCTGCCAGGTGGGCCAGTCGTGGCTGTTGAAGGTGTCCCAAATCTCCAGACGGCAGCCCACGCCTTTGCCGCGCAGCAGATCCGCCATATGCTGGTTGGCTCCTAAACACTGGTCATCCCATCCCGTCGCCAGAATGTAGGTGCTGCGGCGATACTGCTCCAGGTACCAGTTGTCGTGCTGATTCGGAAGATAGTGCGTCGGCAAATTGAAATAGCAGTCGTTGTCGTAATATCCGTAGAGAAACTTCGATACGTCGAACGCCCCGCTCATCGACAAAAATCCCGTGAAAATATCCGGGTGCCGCAGCGCAAGATTCACCGCGTGGTAGCCGCCAAAGCTGCACCCCAGCGTCGCCCGTTGCCGGTTCCAGTTCTTCTGCTGCAGCAGCGGCAACACCTCGTGCAGAATGTAATCCTCGTACTGCATCTGCCGCGCAATCTTCCATCGCGGAGGAACATTGCGGTTGTACCAGCTCTCGTTGTCCACGGAGTCGAGGCAGTACAGCTGAATCTCCCCGTTATCGATCTTCCCCGCTACGGCCGCCACCAACTGGCGATCTTCAAACTCATGGAACCGGCCGCCGGACGTAGGAAACACAATGATCGGCAGACCGGCATGCCCAAATACCAGCAGCTCCATGTCCCGCCCCAAACGCGGAGAAAACCATTTGTGATATTCGCGATTCATCGCTTGTAAAAGCCTCTCTAACAACCCGGGGATGTGCCCGCAAATCCGTTCCTGCTACTGTATCAGCAGGGCCTCTGGGCAACTACTTTGGCGCGATGGCGGCGGCATCGTCCCCCGTCAAATTTCAAGAAAGCCGAGCCTCGCAATTTGGAGACTGACTTCACGATCGATCCTAACCGCCCCGATCTCGTCGCCGACGACGGACCGTTCCCGCGGTTGAAGATTCATCGCAAGTGGCACAGCCATTTCCTGCCCGACGATCGCGACATCCTCGTCTACCTGCCCCCGGGCTACGACGAAAACCCCGACCAGCGCTACCCCGTCCTCTATCTCCACGACGGACAAAATCTTTTCGACCCGCAGACGTCCTTCATCCCCGGCCGCACCTGGCACGTGCACGAACATGCCGACGCGGAAATTCTCGCGGGCCGCGTGGAGCCGCTTATCATCGTCGGCCTGCATAACGCCGGACCCCGCCGCATGGCCGAGTACACCCACACCCCCGATTGGAAGATGGGCGGAGGCGAAGCCGACTCCTACGGCAAGCTGTTCATGCGCGAACTGCTTCCCTTCATCGATGGCACCTACCGCACACGCAAAGACCCCGCATCCACCGGCATGGGAGGCTCGTCACTCGGCGGCCTGGTCACGCTTTATCTAGGGCTCAAATACGCTGACACCTTCGGCAAGCTCGCCATCTTCTCCCCGTCCGTCTGGTGGAATCACAAGAGCATCGTCGGCTACGTCAACGAGATTGCGCAGCGCCGCCACCTGCGCCCGCGCATCTGGCTCGACGTAGGCGACTCCGAAGGCAAGCGTACTCTGGAAGATGCCGACCTGCTCAACCGCCGTCTGCAGGCCAACGGATGGCGCCACGGCAACGAACTGCACTACGAGCGCGTCCACGGCGGCACACACGACGAAACATCATGGTCCCACCGCGTAGCCCCCATGCTCCGCTTCCTCTTCCCCGCTGGGAAATAATGTGCGGCCGATCCCGCGCACTGAGAAATCAATCACAGCGAAATTCCTCACTCGCACCTATAATTCGCACGGAATGATCAGACGCCAAAAACCTGTTCGATCGAGTGTTGGGGCAAGAACCTGTCTCGGCGTGCTGCTTGTCTTCCTTTGCCTGACATCGTGCAAACGCGGACAGGACCCCTTGGCACATGGATGGGAAAAGGACGATGGAGAGCCGTTGGCTGGTGCACTCATCCTCGAACAGGCAGGAAGCTCAGAATGCGTCTGGCGAGTCGACGAGGTACAACACACGATCACGATTTCACGAGTTCCAAAGTACGGCCATTCACACCCTGAGGAAGTACGTATACAAACTCCAAACGGAACTCTCATAGGGGAAGATCACGGCGAGTGGGGAGGAAGCCTATCCGTACTCAACGTCTCGAGTGAAGTGCCAAAAAGGCTTCTCGATAAGAATGTTCGACAGATTATCCCAGTGAAATCGGGGTTCGCGGTTATAACAGGCAACCTGTCATTTAATGAGGGAACGGTTTGGCTCTACTCGAAAGGGAATGCAGGAATATGGTCTATCGAGAAGAAAGCAGACCTCAACGGATATCCAAAAGCGATCAGAAACGGCGGGAGTGGCATATTGCTGGTTAGGGGTGATGGCGTTGACCTGGTCGACGCTGACTTCAAGGTCCGAAGGCTCGCTGAACTGCCGTTGCTTGAGGTTCATCCTAACTCTGTCGCGGAGGATGCCAGGGGATCGATTTATATCGGCATGGATGCGTTCGTTGTTCGGCTCGTTCCCAACCAAACCGGCTATGAACATGAATGGTTTGCAGGGAAGAAATGTCTTCATTAGGTCGGGGTGGCCTATCAAGCCCGCCGTTGGCTTGAGTGGAGAAGTTCCTTTGCTCAAAGTCAGTCCCCTCAAATGTGCTTTGGGTCACTGAAATTTTCCAACCTTAGGCCTAAACTGCTGCCTGGAATCGTGGATTGGCCTCCTTGTCCTGTACGACACCCAATCAGGTTCTATCGAGGAGAAATGTCCAGGTCACCGCTTTTAGCCCTGCTCTTCTTGCTTGCCATGCCCGCCTTCGCCAAGCCCTATCCGCTTCCTTGCAGCGATCTTTGGAGCGCTGTAACCGAGACACTCGGCAGCCCGGGGACCTATAAGATCATTGCGGAAGACGATGAACAGATGAAGGCTTCTTTCATCGTCGTCGGTTCACTGTATCCAGGAACCCACTTCGCGTCCTTGAAACACAAGAACAACGGCTGTGAACTGCAAACCAGGATGGCGTTCACTGGGAATGATGAGGATTACGCCCTGAGAAAGCGCATCAACCACACGATTGCGAAGCGGAAGGCGGCAAAGCCGTCCCCACCCGCACCCTCGGCCCCAACCGGCCCTGCTGTCGGGTTCGAGTAGAGAACTCCGCATTCTCTTCGATTGAGCGTTGACACGCAGGATGACTCCACACACCCCAAGCAGTAAAGTAGACGCCATGGAAGATAAAACCTGCGCAAGATTCGATGTCCCGGCAATCGCAAAATCCCTGCCTGAAACCTCAGACACAATGCTCGTCGACCACTACATGACGAACGATCCTGAGGTCAGCACCCGGGTCTTTCGCATCTATAAAGCGACGCCGCCACACTTCCATCGGCACTGCGATGAATACCTCTACGTCGTCTCCGGTCGCGGAACATTCTGGATGAACACACCGGAAAACAGCGGAGAGTTCGGCCCTGGCAGCCTGCTCTTTTTCAAGAAGACCGTCGTTCATGCGTTGCCGGTTATACTCGAGGAGCCGGTCGTTTTTCTATCCATCGATGTGCCCCGCCGAATCCCCACAGACATCATCTTTGTGAACCCGGAAGACGGCACTCCCGAAACATTCGTCAAGCAACAGCGCTACTGAGAGACTCTCACCGCAAGACGGCGCGGCCGGATAGTCTCCCGCGCATGTGCTGACCGCGAGCATTTCGGGATGGACAGTGGCCCATTCAAGCCCGCCGTCGGCTTGAGTGGGGAAGGTCATGTGGTGGCCCCATCCTTCGCGCTGTTTGCGAAGGGTGGGATGGCGAAAACGCGATCCCACAAGTCGGACTCTTCGAAGCCATCGCGCTTTTCTTGCAATCCCACCCAGCCACACTTGTCACCCTGACCGAAGTGAAGGAATCCGCGTTCCCCGACTCAATCCATCAACCAACCAGCGCCTTCGCACCGCGCCACGCCGTGGTGTATTTTTTGCGGTATTTTGCATCCTCTTCCAACTCAATCAGTCCCTCCGCCGTAGCCCGCAACTTCTCATCCTGCTCCGCGTCATACATGCGCCTGAGCGTGCACTGGATGTCGTATCGGATCAGAGTGCCATTCTTCTCTGCGCCACATTCCTTAAAGCGCCGCACCAGCCCATCCACCACGGCCTTGCGTTGACTCGTGCCAACAATTGCGATCTTCCAGAGCGACAGCAAACAATGCCGCGCCGTCACAAAGCGCTCATCCTTGGTCAAGGCCACCAGCGCCCCGGTGTCCTCCACCATGCGTTCTTTCGGATCGCTCTTGGCAAGATTGCATAACACCTGCCCAGCAATCGAACGCTGGCGATTGTCCCCTTCCACAATCAAGCGTAAAAGTTCGTCCCACACTTGATACGCCCAGTCCACTGGCCCCTCCGTCATCGCGGAGAGAGACACAAATGCGCGATCCTGGCTCGCCTTGTCATCGGATCTCAGGCCATCCATGCTGGTGCGCCAATCCATTAACGCAGGCTTCGGCATTTAGTCACTCCTAATTCTTTTGCGCCAGCTGAATCAAATTCCCGCACGTATCATCCAGCACCGCCGTCGTCACCACACCCATCGCCACCGGCGGTTGCGTAAATTTAACTCCGGCCGCTCGCAGCCTTTCGTATTCCGCTCCAACATCCTCAACCGCAAACGACGTGAACGGAATTCCGTCTTCGACCAGCGCCTTCCTGAACGGCGCAACCGCAGGATGCGTGTCGGGCTCAAGCACCAGTTCCGGGCCGTCCGGATCACTTGGCGCGACCACGGTGAGCCACCGCGCTTCTCCCAGCGGGATCTCTGTCTTTTTTACGAACCCCAGTTTTCCTGTGTAGAACTGGAGCGCCTTTTCCTGGTCGTCTACGAATATGCTGCTCAGAACGATCCTCATCGTCAGACTTACTCCTCTCCTGCTTGCGCAGCCACCGCTCCACAATCTGCTTGAGCGGCTCTGCATGCATGTAGTGGAATTTGTATCGGCCCTGCCGCACGGCAAACACCAGGCCCGCAGACTCGAGAACTTCAAGATGTTGCGAGATGCCTTGCCGGGACAGAGCAAGTTCGTGCTTCATCACCAATCGCGCGCAAAGCTCGAAGAGGGTCTGACCATCCCGATCAGTTAGCTCATCAAGAATCGCGCGTCGTGCTGGCGCCGCAATCGCCTCAAAAATATCTCCCACGGCACGAACTATAGGCAAGCTCCGGCTTGCCTGTCAAGATGCAACCCGGCGCCCCCCCGCAACTCGCCTACCGCGCAAAAGAACCCGTTGACCGGAATCGCTCGAATCGAGCTTTGACGGTATCGGCCCGTCTGACTGGCCTCGCTGTATCCACCGAACGAAAGAAGTTTGCTTTGAATGAAAACGCAGAAACTAAAATAACTCGTCAACGCCGCCGTTTGCGGTCACATCACAGCGTCGAAATTGAGTACAACGCAAACAAGGATATTTATGAACGCACATAGGGTACCCAAAGTTGCTCTTCTCCTGGCGCTCTTCGTCGCTCCCATCGCTTTTGCGCAGACAGTTCTACAAACACGAGCCACGCCCTCGCACACTTCACCCAATCCAAACGGTGAGCAAACCGCACATCTCTTCGGGCTGGATTTGAAATTGCAAAAGCTACTCAACCTGCAGGCGCAGCGGCCCACAGGCACACAAGTCACACTCGAGGAGATTTCTGCCCGGCAGGAGTTGCTTGAGTTAGTTCAGGTATCGCTTCTGGATGTAGATAGCGTTCTGGCGGAACTCGCGAATGAGCAAAGTGAATTGAGTTCGATGAGATCTGCTCTCCAGGCACGGCGGGATAAGACCGTGAGTCACTTGACGACGGCAGCGCTGCTCACCGGTTCGGGAGTTGGCACGGCAGTCAGCGCAACGCAATTCACCACTCTCAGCAGCACAACGCAAAACGTAGGGGATGCTATCGGCATAGGCAGCGGTGTCGCCTCAACCATACTTTCCATCCTGGCTGCCCGCGCACAGAACGGCCCCAGTGGAAGCGTCAGCGAAACTCCGAACATGCTTGCACCCCTGTTGGGCGGATCTTCTGTGTTGAACACGTACTACCCTCCAGAGGTGCTCGAATACCTCGAAAGCGTGCCCGTCGGCGAAGATCCCAGTCGAGGCACACGCCTGGAACAACTACTCGCGGAATGGAACGCCGCAGGCCGGCTAAGCGCGACCGACCCTGCAAAGCGACAGAAGAAGATTGCAACTCTCACAAGCAGTGACGATCCAAAGGTGAAAGTGTCGATCGACGATCTCACCGACAGAATTGCAATGCTGGGAGACGTTCGAGGACGCGTATCGCTGATGAAACGGGATCTGGCCACCTTCATCCGTCCTTACCTGGCAGCCCCGGACGGTCCCAAATGAAGACGGCTCAATGAAGACGGATCAACGACGAATCTTCTACATCGCTCGCAGCATGTCTGACCATCCCGATCCTACAGTTCGCCAGGAATCGACCTGCGAGGCGTTCCCGTGCCGTCATTGAACGTAGTCGAACAGCGACATGAAGCCGAAGTCCATGTGGAGTTGCTGGTGGCAATGGAAGAGCGTCTTGCCCGGATTGTCCGCGGTGAAGTCAATCTCCGCCTCCTGGTAGCCGCCAACCATCACGACATCTTTGCGAACCCCGGAGGTCGGTTGGCCGCCCATCCGCGTAAGTTCGAATGTATGGCGGTGCAGATGGATGGGATGGATGTCGTCGCTGGCATTGCGCATGCGTAACCGGTAACGCTTGCCCTGCTTCAAAAGAAATGAGGGCTCCGCCATCATCTGGTTCAATGGGTAGGCAACGCCGTTGATCGTCCAGCGGTTGAAGCCTTCGATCGCCGCATTGTCCTTGGCGAACGTCATTTGGATCACTTCGTCCGGGGACTCAGCAGAGGGTTGGGCATTACCGAAGCGGGCATAGTTCCATCGAAAGGGCGAGGGCGCTATCCATTGCGGTTTGCCGGAGCGCCCAGCGTACTCGAGCACAATTCCCATTCCGTGGCGGCGATCCTCGTCGCCCGTGTCTCCCATAATCCACACACCGGGATTGCTCATTTCGACGACAGCGGAGATCCGTTCCGCCGTGCCAAGCCATAATCCGGGAACACGCACCGGCCTGGGCAGCGGATTGCCGTCCATGGCAACAATCAGGAAAGTATGCCCGGGCAATGCCAGGCTTCGAATCTCACCGGCGCTTCCATTCAGGATGTGAAAAAGCACGCGCTCGCCGCGCTTGACGCGGATAGGCTCACCGTGTCCGAGCATTCGCCCGTTGATCGTAAAGGCGTCGTAGCCCACCTCAAAGCCCTTCGGCATTCCCTTGGCGAGAGAAGCCTTCATGGCGCTCTCACCCGCCTCTTTTAATTTTTGATTTGGCGTGGCCGGTGACAGGAAGTGCATGTCCATATCGCCGCCCCGACTGAATGTCGGTTGAAATTCTTTGAGCGTGAGAAACACTTCGCGGTCGTATCGCCCGGGATCTTCCTTTGGCTCGATGTACACCGGACCAACCAATCCGCTGTACTGTCCGCGGCTGAGATCGTCGCCCGCACGAACGTGCGTGTGGTAAAAGCGGAATCCTGAAGGACGCGGTACAAAGGAAATCCTACGGCTTCCGTGCGCGGGGATGAACGGTGTGCCTTCTTCAGCAGACCCATCCACATCGGTAGGAAGAAACTGGCCGTGCCAATGCAGTTGCTCGGGGGTGTCGGTGTCGTTGTGAATATCGACAGTCACACGGACACCCTCCTTGAAGCGCAGAAGCGGACCGGGAAACTGGCCATTGTAGGTAGTGATCGAAACAATGTGGTTTGGAGCAAGCTCGATTGGTTTCGTCGCAATCGTTAAAGAATAATCGGCCCGCGCATCTTGCCTGTCGTCGTTCACCATCGACCCAAGGCCCTGCCGTCCCCGCAGAAAAGTGCCTCCCGCGATTGCCGCGGCAGACGTCAGGAAGTTTCTACGAGAGAGTCCGATTCGACGCATCGAAGGCTCCTTATCCTACTTGGATGTTAGGGCAGGGGAGGGGTCGTCGTCAGGAACGCGAGAACGACCCGCTTACCGCCTTTGTTAGGATTCGTGGACCCGGAGAGCGATTATAGGCACCACCAGCGGGACCAGAAGGTATTTAGATTGGCCTCGATATTTTAGCCACAGTGCTCGGTTTGAAATTTAATTTCTCGCCCGGTCCGGCTCAGGCACTCTCGCTCCACAACCTGTCCCGATCGAATTGGAATCTGCGTTCCCAGCCTCCCCTCAACACCTCTATATGCTTCCCGGTTGCGAAAAACCGTGATTTCGGCAATACTTAGGAGTTGGGAAAAGTGTGGCCGGGCCTTCCGCTCGACCCCTGCATGGCTTAGCCTAAGCCCCTACAACCAAGTTTGAAAGGATTCTGACCTGTGCTGATGATTCGTTTGGCGCGCTTTGGTGCGCGTAAGCAGCCGTACTATCGAGTAGTCGTAATTGAGAAGGATCGCGCGCGCAATGGCCGTTCCATTGAAGTTGTGGGCACCTACAATCCCCGCACCAGCCCGGCCACCCTCGACCTGAAGCGCGAGCGCATTGAGCATTGGACCAGCAAGGGAGCCCAGCTCTCCGACCGTGTTGCCAAGCTCGTCAAGATTGCGCCACCCACACCCGCTGCCGCCTAAAGGCAATCGACCGCGCTGTCCGGCCTCTCCAGTGGCCGGACACCCGCACATCGGCTCCCGCAGCTTCCCGAGATATCCGGCGGATTGGCACAGTCAAATTCCCCAGGAATAATATTTGGGCAACACGCTGTTGCATCTACAGCGCTTACTGGTACTATTGCGCGTGCCTAAGACGGTGGGTATTCGTTGGGGGCGAACGATGACGAACTCAGACAATATGCAAGAGCTGGTAGCAGAGATTGCCCGGGCCCTGGTCGACGACCCAGGTGCGGTAATAGTGGAAGCCGTAGAACACGATGAAAATACCGTGTTCAAACTCCGTGTTGCTCCACAGGATGTAGGCAAGGTAATCGGGAAACAGGGCCGAACCGCGCGATCGATGCGTACGATTCTCGGCGCTGTAAGCATGAAGATGCATCACCGTTTCACGCTGGACATTCTGGAAGAAGATAAGACCGCAGCACCTTCTGCGGGGTGACGCTCTCACTCCGAAAGGCTGCTCTCAAACAACGAGGAGCCTGACGGATGACGGATGAAAAATGGGTGCTCCTCGCACGATTGGTTCGCCCGCAAGGACGCAAGGGTGAAGTTCTGGCCGAGCTTCTCACTGATTTTCCCGAAAAATTCCAGCGAGCGAAAAAGAGTCTTTCTTCTACCTCCCCAGGCCGCAAACCTACCGATCCCCGCGAAATCCAGCTCGAAAATCACTGGCTCCACAAAGGCCGAGTCGTCCTCAAATTCGCCGGCATCGACTCCATCAACGACGCGGAAACTCTGCGCGGACTGGACGTCGCCATCCCACCAGAAGAACGCGCCGCCCTCACCGAAGACGAGGTCTATATCAGCGACCTGATCGGCTGCCACGTCTTCGCCGGAACACCCCTCGCAGACATTGGGGAGATCACCGATGTTGACACGGACTCGACCTCCGTACCCCTGCTCGAGCTTCGCGGAGCGCAGGGAGACGAAATCCTCATCCCCTTCGCCAAAGCTTACCTGGTAAAGGTCGATATTCCCGCTAAGCGTATTGAAATGAGTCTTCCAGACGGATTACTTGAAGTAAATTCTCCGCTTTCAGCCGAAGAGCGCGCCGCCCTGAAGGCCGAGGCGGACAGCAGAGGAAGACAACTCTGAATAACCTGTGGAAAACGACCGCTCGCAAGGCTGAGAAGTCCGATTCTAAATACTTGAAGTAACAGGTCGAACTATCCCGCCAAACCGAAGAATATTAAGACTGCTTCTATGATCGCTTGTCATCCCGGAGTGGAGGGCATAGCCTGCGTTTCTTAGCATGGGGTTCTTAAGTCCGCGAGTGCGGCAAGCATCCGCCCGTTGGCAAGCACTCATTCGAACCGGATAGGCTCAAACTTCCCGTTCCCGCTCACCGCAATCTGGATCGCTCTCGGCGGTCCTTTCGGAGGAACCGTTACCTCCACCCACATCTCTTCCCCGGCCTTGAGCGCCGGCATCTTCGCTGTGTCGGGAATATAAAGCTCCGTCCCCGGCGAAAGAACAGAGCGGTCGCACGGCGTATTCTTCGGAGTCCAAACCTGCTGCCAGTCACCTCCTGCCGGGGAACGGTTTTCGGCGGCGATCAGCTTCCCGTCCCGAGCCACCACATCGCCGTATCGGTATTCACCAACTCCCGCCGCACGAAACGTCGGCCGCCCTGATTTTCGTTCCCCTCCTTCGGCAGGCCGCAAGCATCCACCCGCAGCGGCAGAATCAGGTACCTGCCCCGCAGCGGCGAATCAGGATCCACCTGCGCCGCACGCGTCCACACCCTCGGGCAAACCTTGCGCTCGTAGAGAAACTTCCCGGCGATGGTCGAAACCAGCAGCACCTGGATCACGATCAGCAGCACAGCACGCTTCGTCAGCCTCATGCCGTCACCTCCGGCGAAATGCGGCCCACCAGCCGCCGCCGAACCCTCTCCAGCAGCCACCCTCCCAGCCAGGAACAGGAGCCCCAGCGCGATCAGGCTGAACGACCGGCCCAGCTTATCCATCACGCTTGAGAAGTAGAACCATAGCACCGTGGCAGCGAACCCTGCGCTGCCCAGATTAATCAACTACCGACTCCGCTGCTTCACTCCATACCACGCAAAGAAAGCCGCAAGGCAAGCCGTTAGCGGGTACATCCACCAGGTTTCCCTTGAAATAACGAAGCGGACATCCGCACCTCCCTTTGACGTGACCGTGTAGTGTGCATAGGGCAAAGCCAGTGCCCAGACAGCCGTTACCACCACGGGCAGCACACTCGCCCGATGGATCACTGCCGCCACGACGACCACGCCGAGGAACACTACCCATGCCGCGGCTTTCAGAGCAAATGGCAACTGAGGATGTCCCGAAGGCTGGTTCCACGAGTAAGCGGCCAGGTCAAGCAACGCAACTGCGGTCAGCATCGCGATAGTCCCAGCCGCAGCCGCGAGCCCGGCCACCAGCTTCTTCTTCGAGCCCAGAAATATGGTCAGGTACAGCGCTGCGAGAACTGCCAAGATACGTCCCAGATAAATGCCATCCCAGAAATACCCATCCGCCCGCGAATACCACTCGGAGACAATCCACGTCGGTAGCAGCAGCAGCGAAATGGTTTCCTGCACCTGGTCGCGCAGCAGAGCCCACCCCGCCAGCGCCGCCAACAGCCACAGCAGAATCCCGCCCGGCCAATGCTCCTGGATGTTGAAGATCTGCCCCACCAGGAACACTGCCGCCCCCGCTGCCAACGTCCCTACGCCGTGCAGCGTAATCGCCAGCTTTTCAAATCGCGGACGGAACAGGTCGGCCGCAAGATGAAAAATCACCACCAGCGACAAGACAATCGCGAAGCGGCTCCACGGAGCCAGCTCATCCCAGTGCGCGGCCACAAACAGTGCCACGCCCGCCGCCAGCATCATGGCGCCAAACACCAGCGCCAGCGTCACCTGCCATTTCGCACCCGAAGGCTTTCTCTGGGATAGTTCAAACTGGCGGATGCGATCCACCGTCGCCTGGTCGATCAGCCCGGCTTTGTGCCAGCGATCAAGACCCTGTTCTGTATGAGTGTCCATTGGCCCCTTTTTTACGCGTGCGAAAGGATGCGCGCAGTACACCACACGCCGTCCGCACGGTCAAGATTACGAGCGGAGCTGAAACCTGTTTTCCTTCTTTCTCTTATTGCACCCGCGCGGCAAGCACTCGGCGAAGACTGGAACTGCAAAAGGTCCGAAGCTGAGGGTGCCCCATCCTTCGCGCCTGTTGCGAAGGGTGGGATCGAACCTGACCGCGGTGGATTAGATGAATCCTCGTCCGAACACTGCAAAAAGCCCGCCCGCTTCCGCAGGCGGGCTCTACTCATCCCTAATTAGGATTATTCGCCGGGTGCGCGATACTTCGCCCCCATCGCCAGCGCCTGGTCAACTTCGTCTACCGACATTAGCGGCGTGGTTCTAATCTTCACCGCGCCCGACGACCCCACCGTGAGAGCCAGCGAAGCAGCGGCGATATTGTCCGGTGCTTCCACGATCAGCACGATGTCATCAGCGCCAAAGCTGAAATAGAAACTCTCGATCTTGCCCTTCAGACTCTTGACGGCTGCATTTACGGCAGCCTTGCGGCCGGAGGCCTTGTCCTTAGCCACCCCTCTCAGACCTTCGGCAGTGTAGGTTCCCTGGATCAGAAACTTCGGCATCGTCTTTCATCCTTTCAAGTGTGTCGATCTGACTGCGAAACAGCACGAACAGAAAATGCTTCCTATTGCAGGCCAGCATCTCCCTTAAAATTTCAATACCTTGTCAAGCACGTACACCTTTGCCGTTTCAAGCTTTACTCCGTGCGCCACCATGGCATCCGCCGTGGCTTGCGAAGCCATCCCCTTCTGAAACACATCCATGTCTTCCGCTTCTCCACAGATCACCGAATCGTTGCCGTCTACTGTGAAATCGATCTGGTTCTTCAGCGAGTAGTTCTGGAAAGTGTTCAGCATGTGCTTCCGAAACCCTGCTTCCCATAACGCCGGATCCTTCACCTGCGCTGTAATGATCACCTTTGGCAATTTATTTCCTCCTCTGAGACCTGAAGTGAGATTTGCAACTGTGGACGAGCAAATACCATAGCATCCGTCCTCAGCTTTGTCTTTGAGGAAGAGAAAGGTTTGCCAAGCGAGCTCATCTGTATCGGGTCAAGAAAATTTCGTAGGTATCTCTCCCCGGTAATCTCTTTTTACAGTTCCATCGTCTTTTCGAGAAAGAATGTTTTGACGGTTTCGCGCTTCACGCCATCCATTGCCATAGCGTCCGCCGTCTCTTTCGACTCCATGGAACGATTGAACGTGTCCAGATCTTCAGGCTCCATGCAGATCACAACTTCGTTGCCGTCCACCCGAAAATGGATCGGAGCCTTTATGGAGTACGTCCGAAATAGTGCAGCATGCGTCCGAAACCCTGCCTCCCATTTCGCCCCGTCCTCAACCTGCGCCGTAATGATCACTTTTGGCAATTTGTTTCCTCCTCGGATACTCAATTGAATTTCGCAACTGTGAACGAGCAAATCACAATAGCACCCAAGCCTCAGCTTTGTCGTGAGGAAGTCAGTCTACCGAGACCGTCTCAACAAAGCGGCTGTCCCTTCCTTCGCGCATCTGCGAGGAGTCGAGTAGAGTAAACTCCCCGTGAGCGCGGCCTCTCATCTCTCTCACAGGTCTTCCCGCATCCAACACCAGGAAAGAGTCGCCGCGATTGGAGGAGTCCACGCAACATGCACCCACATTTGTTCTCCCGACGACAGTTCGTAGCATTCGGCGCCTCGTTAGCGGCATCGCAAGCATTCCCCCAGTGCTCCACCAGCGGGCTCGCCACGCCATACAAGTACGGCAAGCTTGTTCTCCGTGCGTCGGGGGTCAAAGGAGAATACGACAGCGAATTCGTGGACTGCCCCTTTGTTTTCCGCCACGACAACCACTTCTACCTGACCTTCGTCGCCTTTGATGGCAGCGGATATCAGACCGGTCTCGCTGTTTCCGACGACCTGGTGCATTGGAAAAAACAAGGCGCGATCTTGAAGCGCGATCCCTCCTCTCCCGTTCTCAAGCACAACATCGCCATGAATTGGATCCTGCGAGAAAATGCGTTGCGCTCTCCGGGCGAGTTAACTCGCGTCGATGGCAAATATCTCGGTGCCTACCACGCATATCCCAATCAAGGATTGGAAGAAGGACCCGCGGTCATCGGACTTTGCCGCAGTACCAACCTAAAAGATTGGGAAGTCGGCCCTCCCGTTCTGCTCCCCGCAGATGGCGCCGAGTGGGAGCGCGGCGGACTCTACAAGCCTTGCCTGCTCAAGTACCGCGACTCGTACTACATCTTCTACAACGCAAAAAATCAGACCACGGGAAACTGGCACGAGCAGACCGGAGTAGCCATGTCGAAAGATCTCAAGCATTGGACGCGCTATTCGAAAAATCCCGTCATACCCAACGGCGGCCCCGGCAGTCCGGATGAGAAATTTGCCAGCGACCCTTGCGTCCTTGAGGATGGCGATAAATGGGCGTTCTATTATTTCGGGCTGGATGCGAAGGGTGTCGCCCGCGACTTGCTGGCGACTGGTCCGGATCTTTTCCATGCCGACAAATGTCGCGACGTCGTCATCGATGTTGGCCCGCCCGGATCAGTCGATTCAACCTACGCGCATAAGCCTTCGATGATCGCTCACAAAGGCGATCTCTACCATTTCTATTGCGCTGTCGCCCCCGGCCCGGCGGGGACCTACGTCCGAGGCATCTCCGTCGCGCGCTCTCGCCCGTGGTCATGATTCCTTAAATCCGTTCCACACCATCGCATGGAATAGCTCGTCCATCTTGGCTGGAGATTCTGCTTCGCCGCGGTCAAGCCACCACCGCAAGAGTGACAGCAAGCCTCCAGCCAGCGCGGAGGAGCGCGCCGCCAACTCACGCCGCGTGATCTTCGGCAGTCGCTTGGATTCCTGCAGCCGCACCTCGATCCCGCGCTCAAAGTAGCCTTGTGCAAGTTCAAAGAAATCGTTCAGCCGATCTGCTTCGCCGAGCATGCGATAGAACTTTTTCGCACTGGCAATGTGGGCGAACATCTCGGCAACCGGCACAACGCGATCAGATTTTTCATTCCTCAGGATCAGCATCGTGCTCATCGTCTCCAGAAAAAACTCCAACTGGCTCAGGAGCAGATCGTTCTTGTCGCGGAAGTGAAGATAGAACGTGGAGCGACCCACCGAAGAACGCTCAAGCACATCCCGCACGGTCACGTCCTCGATCGCCTTCTCTTGCAGCAATTCGAGGAATGCAGAGCCGAGACGTTTGCGCGTACGCCCGGCACGCACATCGAGTTTGCGCGGCTGCCTGCTCTGTTGCACTCGTCCGCCATGTTGGCGCGGCTTGGTACGCTCAATCCTGGACATCGGGCCCCCTTTGTTCAACAACTCGGAAGTCGACCTCGACCTGGCAATGTGCGCCCGTTACAGTGTGAATCATAAAACAGGGTGGACCTCGTTGAACGACTTCCCTGATCAATAGAGTGAGATACCGAAAGGAGAGGAAATGGAACGCTTCCGTTCATTTGCAATCGGGACCATGTTGATTGCCGCGCTCAGTGCGCCCGCTCAACAGACGTCTGCTGCACCCTCTGGCAACGCGCAGGGTAAACGCAACGCGCAAGACACCATGCCGAGTGTCGAACAGCAGTTGACAACGTTGACGGGGAAGCTCGACCTCACCAGCGACCAAGAGGCCCGAATGACACCCATCCTCCAGCAGTTGCACGACGCAACGCGGAAACTCATGCAAGACCCAGACCTGACTAACAAACAGCGCCTCGATAAAATCAGACCGCAGCGCTATAAGGCAAGAGACGATATGCGCGCAATCCTGAACGACGAACAGAGGCAGAAGCTCGACCAATATCTCCAGGGACCACACAATGAGATGCACGGCAACCTGGTCGGAACACCGTCGAAGTCGCCGCCACCACAGAATTGATCGCTCGACGTATCGTCGAAGTGTGGACGACCATACTTCGCGCCGTCTCAGCAGCCGATAGTAAGAGTCTGATCGATTGTGCAAGTCTTCAGGCCCGTCTTACCGGGCACGATCGGAGTGGACTGGGCTACAAACTCTTCATGCGACGAGGAGAGGATGGAAAACTTGTGACCATCCGTCTCCCCACTCGCGATGTTTGCAGGCAGTGTCGTAAGAGCGGCCAGTGAACCCGTGTACGTGCCCGCGCTATTGTGGAAGGCAATTTCAGCTTTGCCGATCAGCATAAGATCATCCGAGGCGGCCTTATCCTGCGCTGCCGCTCGCACCCGCCCCACCGCCGGAATCAAAAGGGCAATCAGCACAGCGATGATGGCAATCACTACCAGCAATTCAATCAGGGTGAACCCGGAAGCGGCAGGGCTCCGACTGGCTTTTGCGGTATGCATGTTTCCCCCGAACCACGCGAATCGTGATGTCACGCTTTAAGAGCGACCTGTTTGCACCGAGCCAGCGAGAGGGTGCCGGGAGTTCTCTCGCTTGTGTCTATTGCCGCCGTATTGGCCTCGTCGGTATGGGCCGCACCGAACTCGCCAGGCATGCTTGCAGCGCATTCTCCGCAGTATCGAGTGCCGCTTGCGCTGCTGCCACTTCCTGCTCCGCCTCTGTGATCTCGAGTCGCAGCTCCGCCTTTTCACTCGCAGTCGCCTGTTGGAATTCGAGCTGCAGTTCGCGAACCGCCGCCTTCGCTGCATTCAGCGTTTGCGTCGCCTGGTTGACCGCGTTGCGTTGGTCGAGACACCGCACCGCGGCTGTCGTCAGAGTGCCTGCAATCTCATAGTTGTTTGCCGGATTTAGCGCCTTCTCCGCCGCGTAGATCACACCGTTGCCGCCGCCAAACAGGAAGCCAAACTGCTGCCAGCCTCCCAGTCCAATCGTCCCCGGAGAACTCACGTCGCCGCCGCCCGTCTGCGACGCGTCTCTGTAGAAGAGCAACTGCCCCTGTTGATCTACTGCGTAGAGGATGTTGTTCCAGCCCGTGAACAGGAACAGGAACTGCAACCATCCTCCCTGCCCCACCACTTGCGGTGAACTCACATCGCCGCCGCCTGTCTGCGACGCGTCCACGTAACGCAGCAACTGTCCCTCTTGATTGACCGCGTAGATGACGTTGTTGCCGCCGCCGAACAGAAACTTGAATTGCTGCCAACCGCCCTGCCCCACAACCTGCGGAGAGCTCACATCGCCGCCGCCCGTCTGCGATGCGTCCACGTAACGCAACAACTGTCCTTCAGGATTGACCGCGTAAATGATGTTGCCGCCGCCGGAGAAGAGAAACAGGAACTGCTGCCATCCTCCCTGCCCCACCACTTGCGGCGAACTCACATCGCCGCCGCCTGTCTGCGACGCGTCCACGTAGCGCAGCAACTGCCCCTCGGGATTGACCGCGTAGATCACGCCATTGTCGGCTGCGAACAGAAACAGGAACTGCTGCCACCCGCCCTGCCCGATTACCTGCGGCGTATCCACGTCGCCAGTGCCATTCTGAGTCGTGTCTTTGTAATACAGCAGCCTTCCGCCCAGCGGATCGCCAATCGTCAAGTTGAAGTTGGTATCCACCAGGTTCGAGAACGACGTCGACGCGCTACCGATGGTGCTGTCGAGAGTCAGAATGCCAGTCGCGACTTCTCCCTTTTGGAATAACGAAAGACTGTCGCTGATGGCAGACGTTACGGCCGCCGTCACCTCATCGCCGATCTCCTTCGTGGCCTGGTCCACCGCACTCGGGTCCGGCGAGATCAACGCCCCCAGATGAGACGTCACTCCATCCTGCAATGCCGACTGGAACGCTCGATACCCGGCCTTCACCGAATCGTCGGGGGTGCTGTCAGCATGAAACATTCCCACCGTCAGGATGATTGCGAAATTCGTCAGCGGATCTTCGAAGAACCGCGTAATCTGTCCCACGGTCGTTTCGATCGTGAGAGAATCGCCAGCCTTCATGCCATGCTGTAAAACATTGTGAGCGTTGCTTTCCGCGATTCCGATCTCGCCCACCTTCGCGGTGGTCTTATCGATGTAAATCATGGCCGGCCACAGATAAGGATTCGAGCCTCCCGATTGCGACTCACGATTACATAACAGTGTGTTCAATGAAATTGTGACTGTCGATTCCGACATCATGTCCTCTTTTCACAAGCGAACTACGTGCGAGGGGGGCCGCCCAGGAAGGGATCGTCATGCTACCGGATGCTTAGTGTCCACAAATGGGTTTTCGTTTCAAATTAAAAGCGGGGCGGAGGAGCCGCCTTACTGGTCTCTTACGCTGCAATGCAGCTCGGTTTCTTTGAGGTATCTGCTTGGTAGCAGACGCACTACTGCGTTTCGATCGGAGCAGCTGCATCGCACTCCGAGGTCCGAGCCGCTATTGACCTGGCTCTAACTTGCTAGCTGAGGTTCCGCTTATAGAGCGCGGTCAGTTCCGCCCACGCTCGCTCTGCTCCTGCCTCGTTGTAGACCTGGCTGCCGCGCACCGTCCAGCCGTGATTGCAGCCCTCGTAGACCTCAACCGTCGCCTTCAGATGCGCTGCCGCGAAGGCCTCTTTGAGCGTGTCCTTGGCAGTAGGGTCGCGCTTGTCGTCGTTGTCTGCCACCGCAGCAGAGCAAACTCGGCCTTCATCTTCGGGATCAGCAGGTGCGGGCTGTCCGGCTTGTCGGTCACCAGGCCTCCACCATGAAAGGTAGCAGCCGCGCCGACGCGCTCGGGTGCGGTGGCTGCCGTGCGAAAGGTCAGCGGACCGCCCATGCAGTACCCTTGGACACCCATCTTTTTCTTCTTGTTGGTTTGCGGCTGCGCGTCGAGAAAGGCGACGTACGACTTTCGCGTCGCTGATGTTCGCATCGGCCGTCAACGCCGCTGCCATCGGCATTACCTTGGCGCGGTCTTCCGGCTTGCTGAAGTCAAACGAGCCATCGACCACCGGCGCCTTCGCGTTGCGGTAGAACGGATTCGGCACCAGGACCACGTAGCCTTCGGCGGCCAGCCTTTGACCCATCTCGCGAAATACCGGCCTCAGCCCAAGAATGTCAGTCCACATCAGCACCGCCGGCCAGCTTCCCTTGCCCTCGGGATAGAAGAGCGCCGAGTCGGAAACACCGACTCGCCATGGGCACATTCACGTCCTTCTCAACCACCTTTGCCTGCGCCGCGGCCATCGAAGAATCAGCACAACAGTCGCTGCTGCTCCAAGCCCAAAGGCTCTGCGCGAAACAGTGGGATCATGGTCAGGCCCTGGTGAATAAAGTCATCGCACATAAACTAGCTCTCTCCTGTCGTGGAATCGGAAGCTCTGCCGAACCTGCCGCCCATTTGTCGATCAGAACATGGACTCGGAACCCGTCGTCTCCGTCGAATCAGTCTAGTCGAGAACCCGGCAGCCCGTAAAACGTTACGGCTCAACTCGCAACGTGCGGCGGCTGCTTCGAAGTGACAGTCAGGAGCCAAACAATGGCTGAGACTTGCCGTATTTGTGCTAGAGTTTGCACCTCTAAAAGAATTGGACGTTAGCCATGCACCCGCCTTCAACAATACGGCTAAATTCGGATTCCAAAAGAAATCAACTCCTGTCTGAGCAGCTTAAGCTCTTGTACGCCAATTCAAACCTGGCAATTGTCATCAACATCGTTGCGGCTGCTGTCCTGGGCAGCCTGCAATCGGTCATCATTTCGAAATTCGTCGTCTTTTCCTGGTGGCTTTACATGGCGGTGGTTTCGGCCTTCAGGTACGCTGTCGCGTGGCGCTTCCATCATGCTTCGCCAGGCCACATCTCCATCGGCAAATGGCGCACTTTATCCATGGTTGGAATCGGCTTGGCAGGGGCTGGATGGGGCGGCGCCGGAATCCTCCTGTACTCACCAGCACATCCGAGGAGCCAGGTCCTGCTCGTCTTCGTTTTGGGCGGGATGATGCTTGGCGCGTCCTCGCTGCTGGCCCCCCGGCCAGAGGCGTTCCTCACGTTCATTCTTCCGACTGGCCTCGTCCCGGCAATCCGGTTCTTCGTCCAGGGCGATCAAACGCACTATGCCATGGGTCTGCTGGCTCTCGTTTTCACTCTCGCGATCCTGGTTACTACAAGGCGAATTTACCGCACCGTGGAGTCATCGCTCAGACTACAGATTGAAAACCGGGACCTCGTTCAGGATCTTCGGGCGGCAAACAAAAGCACCGAAGCGTTGAACCAGGATTTGGAGCGCCGGGTTCAGGAGCGGACCGCTGAACTGAACCAATCCACGGAACAGTTGCTGGCCGAGATTAGGCAACGGGAACAGACCGAAGAAGAGCTGTTACGTGCGCGCAAGTTGGAATCGCTCGGAGTGCTGGCAGGCGGCATCGCCCACGACTTCAATAACTTCTTGACGGTCGTTCAGGGAAACATTGAGGTCGCGCGCGCGCGACTTACACCGGACGAGCCTGCGCAGGAATGCCTCGAGCAGGCCGAGAAAACCTGTAAGCGCGCGGCACTTTTATCGTCTCAATTGCTCACCTTTGCCAAGGGAGGAACTCCTGTCCGCCGCGTAGTCTCCATCGCCAGGCTCGTCACCGATGCAGTTCGACTCGCAAGTTCAGGCTCTCCCATCAAGATGGAGGTCGATCTCGACGAAGGTCTCTGGTTCGCCCAGGTCGATCCCGGCCAGATCGGCCAGGCGCTTCACAATATCCTCCTCAATGCTCGACAGGCGATGCCCGATGGCGGAGCCGTCCATGTTCGTGTTGAGAATGTTATCCCCTCAAACAGCCATGAGGATCCCGGCCCTCGCGTCAGGATCTCCATTCAGGACTTCGGCTGCGGCATTTCTCCCGACGTGCTCCCTCGAATCTTTGACCCCTATTTCACCACCAAGCTGGAGGGTTCGGGCCTCGGCCTGGCGACCGCGTATGCAATTGTCGACAAACATGGCGGACGCATCTCCGTGCAATCAACACCGGGTGCCGGAACTCTATTCACCATTGAATTGCCCGCTTCCACCGAAGCTCCCGCGCTGCCGCCGGCCGCAATCGCTCATCCACAGACCGGCACCGAACGCATCCTGCTGATGGATGATGACGAGGCTTTGCGCATCCTGTTCATGGCCGTGCTCGGCCGGCTCGGCTACGATGTCGAAACCGCCAGGGACGGGGCCGAAGCAATCTCTCTCTATGAAAACGCACGAGCTGCCGGAAAAAGTTTTGACGCTGTGTTGCTGGATTTGACGGTCGTCGGCGGCATGGGCGGTATGGAGACCGCCGCCCGGCTCAAGGCACTCGATCCCTCTTCGAGGCTGATCGTTTCGAGTGGCTATTCCGACGCGCCTGTTATGTCCGAATATGCCGATTACGGCTTCGACGCAGTGATCCTCAAGCCCTGGACGGTGAGAGAAATGAGCGACGTCCTCCGGAAAGTGATCGATAACGATTACGTTCGCAAAACACCTTTGGCCGAGCCGATCGAATTCGACTGAGACCTCAAACATCACGGATATACAGACGACAATCACAACATGCGGATGTCCGTTTTTCGCGCGCTTCGCGAGGCATGCCATCAACCTTTAACTCCGTTGCCTTTTGCTGATATGCTCACATGGAATTGAGGCACCCATGGCTCAACCCAATAGCGGCATCGGCAATGTGACGCCGAATTCGCAACTCCTTGAAATGGCAATGGCGTACTCACGCAGCCGTATGCTTTGCGCGGCCGCTCGCCTCGGAATTGCAGACGCGCTTGGCGACGAAACACGCAACGTTGCTTTCCTCGCCGAAGCCTGTCACGCGGATCCCGATTCCCTGTACCGACTGTTACGCGCCCTCTCCAGCATCGGAGTTACTGAAGAGACGGCACCCGAACACTTTCGACTGACTCCCTTCGGCAGGCCGTTGCGTAAGGATGATCCCAAGTCCGTCTGGCCCTCCGTCATCTTCTGGGCAGACCTGCTCGCCGATAGCTGGTCCCTGCTTACCGAATGTATTCAAGCCGGAAAGTCCGCCGACCAGGTGCGCGACCCGAATATACCGTCACGCTGGTCGCAGGTCCCCGAAGCGAACTCCATCTTTCGTGCTGTCATGGGAACCGCTCCGGCTGAAGACTACGCTCCGATCGCGCGCGCATGGAATTTTTCCGAATCGAAGGTAGTCGCTGATCTCGGCGGTGGCGGCGGCTCGCTCATTCTTGCGGTCCTCGAGCTCAATCCCCATCTGCGTGGCATGCTGGTCGATCGCAACTCCAGCATCGACGCAGCGAAAGTGCGCTTCGCGAAGGAGAGCCTCTCCTCTCGATGCGAGTTGCTTGTCGCGGACCTCACGCAATCGGTGCCAACCGGCGCCGACGTGTACATGCTCAAACATGTCCTGCATGGATATAAAGATGATGCCGCGATCGCTCTTCTCAAGAACTGCCGCGCCGTCATTCCGCAACATGGCGCTCTGCTCGTCATAGAGTTCGTGCTCCCTCCCCTCGTGAGCCGTGCAGACCCGCAACTCGAAGGCCGCCTGATGAGCGATCTGAACATGCTCGCCGTCACCGGCGGAAGAGAGCGCAGCGAGCGTGAATGGAAAACGCTTCTTGAGGCCGCAGGCTTCTCGCTCACCGGTGTTTACCCGGTCGGAGGCGATACGCTCATGGTTCAAAACGTGGGCGTTATCGAAGCAAGGCCGGCTTAGGAAAAACGTCAAGGCCGCGCGGCACGCGTGTTCACTCGCCGGCTGCTCGAGCCACAGCAATCTCGCGGCATGTTGTCCCGAATGTGGCGTTTCTCTCCCCGCATCAGAAAATCAGCCGTCTGGATTAAGTGGATGGAACCGCTATCTTCGCCACCACCCTTGACTCCCGAGGGTAGAAGATCTACCATCGCCTTCAGTTGAGGGTCGAACGTCTTCCATGGCAAAACGAAACGGACTTCTGCAAGGCACCTTGGACATGCTCATCCTGCGAACACTGCGTCTATGGCCCCGCTCATGGACATCAGATCGGCAAGCATATTCAGCGCACCACGAACGACTTCCTGCAGATGCAGCATGGCTCTCTCTATCCCGCGCTGCATCGCCTGGAGAAAAAAGGCTGGGTCGTTTCCAAATGGGAGACGGCCCCCGATCGCAATCGCGAATTCAAGTATTACCGGCTCACGGAAAAGGGCAGAAAGCAGCTCGTCGTCGAAGAGTCGCAGTGGAAGCAGATGTCGGAGGCCGTGGCGCGCGTAATGTGGCCGGCCGTCGAGGAGAACTGAAATGAAATGGTGGCAGATCGAGAAAACGCGATGCGGATCTGGAGCGCGAACTGCGGTCCGACCTCGAACTGGAAGAGGAAGAGCAGCAGGAACGCGGCATGTCGCCGGACAAGGCCCGCCACGCGGCCCTCCGCGCTTTCGGCAATCCCACGGTGATCCGCGAACAGACGCGCTCCGTCTGGTCGTGGAATTGGCTCGAATCACTGGTCGCGCGATATGCGTTATGGCATTCGCACTCTTCGTCGTACACCCGGCTTCACCATTATCGCCATCATCGTGATGACTCTCGGCATCGGCGCCAACGTCGCGTTGTTTACGGTCGTGCGCAGCGTGCTGCTTAAGCCGCTCCCCTACCAGGACCCAGGCCGGCTCGCCCTCGTTTATGAGGCGGACAAGGATCATCCGCATCCACAGCCGTGGCTGCCGGTGGATGCCGGTAGTTTCTGGGAGTGGCAGCGGTCTACTCAAGACCTGGCGCAGATGGCGCTCGTTTCTCCGTTCCAGGGATACAACGTTTCAGCCGAAGGAGGAAAGCTGCCGGAGGTGGTGGCCGCGTCCTGGTGCAGCAGCAATTTCTTCTCGCTGCTTGGCGTGCAGCCGATGCTGGGGCGCGCATTCACGGCCGACGACGACAGGCCAGGCGCCGCCGCCACGGCCATCATCTCCGCCAGTCTGTGGAAGCGCCGTTATGCATCCGACCCCGCCATCGTTGGAAAGACCATTTGGCTGGATGCAAAGCCATACACGATCATCGGTGTTCTGCCCTCAACGTTCGTGTTTTCGGGCGCTTTCGGTGGAAACGGAAACCAGGTCTGGACGCCGGTGAGACATGAGGCGCCTGAGTCGCTTCTTCAAACCTACGGTGATCACGAGTTCCAGGTAGTGGCGCGACTGGCTCCTGGCGTTTCGCTGGCCACCCTCGAAGCACGGCTGGAAGTCCTGCAGAAACAGATCAAACTTGCTCATCCTGATCCTGCGGTGCACAACGGCGTCGTCGGCAGAACCATGCTCGACGATGCGGTGCATAACTACATCACCCCACTCTATTCTCTGCTCGGCGCTACAGGATGTGTTTTGCTCATCGCCTGCATGAATGTCGCCAGCCTCCTTGTGGCGCGAGCGGCCTCACGCCAGAAATCGTTCGCCATTCGTGCCGCGCTGGGCGGCGGACGCATGCGCCTCATCCGTGAAAAGCTAATCGAGAGCCTGTTGCTTTCTGCCGTAGGAGGCGCGCTCGGCTCGCTCCTTGCCTGGGGCGCGCTGGAGTGGCTAATTCACGTTCGCGTCGATATGAATCGCGTGGAAAGCATCCGGTTCGACGGCGTCTCTGCCGAATTCACGCTGGTGATCATCGTCTTCTGTGCCCTCTTCTCCGGCCTCATCTCCGCTCTCAGTTCGAACCCTCGCAATGCGCTTGCCGGATTGCAGGAGTCCTCCCGTTCCTATAGCAGCGGAACATCTCACGCACTGTTGCGACGCGCTCTGCTAGCCGTGGAGGTAGGTCTGACGGTTGTGCTCCTGATCGGCGCCGGACTGTTGCTAAAAAGCTTTCAGCGGCTGCGCTCCGCCGATATGGGCGTGCCCGTCGACAATGTACTTACCCTGCGAGTGGGCTTGCCCGACGTTCGCTATAAGAAGCCCGAAAAGAGGGTGGCGTTCTTTGAGCAACTCATTGCGGGTGTCCGCGCATTGCCCGGCGTTTCCGCTGCGGGCCTTGTCAGCGCAGCGCCAGGAGAAGGCTGGAACGGTGACAACTTGTTTGGCATCGTCGAGCACCCTCCTCTGCCCGTCGGGCAGGGTATGGACTTCATGACACGCGGCGCCGATCCCGGCTACTTTTCGGCGATCGGTCTGCCCATTCTCAAAGGACGAACCTTTAATCCTGAAGAGCGACTCAAGCGCGCCAACGTTGTGCTCATCAGCCGCGGCGCCGCAGAGCAATTCTTTCCCGGCGAAGATCCCATCGGAAAACATTTGAAGGATATTTCCGACAACGACAATCCCTGGGAGATCATCGGCGTGGTCGGCGACGTGCGCTGGAATGTAGCCCAGCCAATGCTGCCCACCCTCTACTGGCCACTTTACGGCAACGGATACTCAAACGCCACAATCGTCGTCCGCTCTCTTCACGACGCGGAATCACTCGCTATTCCCGTTCAGAAGATTGTTGCCCAACTTGATCCCGATTTACCCGTCTCGAGTGTGATGACTCTTCGCGATGCGATCGGCAAAAGCACCATCGACTCTGCATTCGATTCCATCCTCGTTCTGGCGTTCGCCGCCATTGCACTGGTTCTCGCCGCCGCCGGACTCTATGGTGTGCTGGCATACCTGGTAGTGCAGCGACGCGTCGAATTCGGCGTTCGCCTCGCCCTCGGCGCGCAGCGCGAACAAGTACTGCGGCTGACACTGGTCGATGGCCTGCGCCCCGCCCTCTATGGTTTGGCCCTCGGCCTTGCAGCCAGCACCGGAGCAGTGCGCCTCATCCAATCCATGCTCTATGGAACAAAGCCGCTCGATCCGGCAATCTTCGCGGCCGTGGCTGCAACCCTGCTGTTGGTAGCCGCGCTCGCCTGCCTGGTTCCCGCATGGAGAGCGTCGCGCATCGATCCCATGCGGGCACTGCGAACAGAATAAGTCGCCGGTCCGCTGCGCACGCAATCCTCATCTCTGGCCACGAACATTGCTTGGATGCATAACTCGCCTGAGGTCGCCAATTTAGACCGCAATCGAGATAGATCTCCGGACATCTCTTATACTGGAACTTCAGGGCTTTTTGCCCACGAGGTTACGGTTGAATTTTTGGCAGGGAATCCAAAGTGGCTGGCAACGCCTTTTGGCGTGGATCATTCGGCGTTTGCCTACCGAACAGCAGCGTCTGCTGGCGTTCACCATTCTTGCCGGAGGCTTGTGCGGACTGGCGGCAGTGGCTTTCCACCTCAGCATCGGGTGGCTGGAGAGGCTGCTGATCAATCGAGCCAACGCCGCAGCCGGGTATAGCTGGATATTCTGGACTATCCTCACTCCCGCCCTCGGCGGCCTGGTGGTCGGTCTCGGCCTGACCTACTGGGCTCCCGCGCGGCCGGTAGCGGAATTCCCCAAGTCAAAGTTGCGTTCTGCGCTGCGCTACGGCCTGGTGTCGATCCGGGAAACGATCGGCAAGTTCGTTCTTTGTGCCGTGCAGATCGGCTCCGGCGCTTCGCTCGGCCTCGAAGGACCCACGGTTCAGATTTGCGCCGGCGTCAGCAGCATGCTGGCGCGGCGCCGCCCGGCTCAGCCCGCAAAACCGCCGCCGCATGACTTCCGTCGGCATGGCGGCTGGAATCGCCGCCGCATTCAATGCGCCCATCGCCGCCATCACCTTCACCCTTGAAGAACTCATCGGCGACCTCGACCAGACCATGCTCTCCGGCGTCATCGTGGCCGCCGCTCTGGCCGCCGTGGTGGAGCACTCGATTCTCGGCACCAACCCCGTCTTTCACGTCTCCCGGCCTTATGAGCTGACAAACGCATCTTCGCTGGTCTGGTATGCCCTGCTGGGCGTGCTGGCGGCGATTGTTTCGGTCGCGTTTACTGATTCGCTGCTGTGGCTGCGTGCCCGGTTCAAAGCCGCTCACCGCCATCCCAAAGTGGGTGCATCCGGCCATCGGCGGCCTCGCCACCGGTGCCCTGGCCGTCGTGGGATTCGCGTTCTTTCACCTGAATGGAATCGCCGGCGATCCCTACAAGACCCTCGACCCTGGCGCTCACCGGAACCATGCCGGTCACGTTCATGGCCGCGTTCTGCGTGCTCAAGCTGCTGGCTACCGTCTGCTCCTATTCCAGTGGAGGTTCGGGCGGCATCTTTGCGCCTTCGCTGTTTATGGGAGCCATGCTGGGCGGCGCCGTTGGCTATCTCGACGTCACCGTCTTCCACCACTCGGCCGATGCCATCGGCGCCTTCGCCGTGGTGGGCATGGGAGCGGTGTTTGCGGGTATCGTCCGCGCCCCCATGACTTCCGATTCTCATCGTGTTCGAGATGACCGGAGGCTACGGTCTGGTGCTGCCGCTGATGATCGCCAACATGAGCGCATTCGCGCTTGCACGCCACTGGCGCACGGTACCCGTGTACGACGCTTTGCTGGCGCAGGATGGCATCTATCTGCCCCACGGAAACATGCCTCTCGATCAGCCCGACGCCACACCACGACCGCCCCGGCTGCATCAGAACGAAACGGAAGATGCAACAGCGTAGTCCCGCCTATCCTGTCCTAGGAAATCCCGGCAATACGTGATCGAAGGGGGCCCATTCAAGCCTTCTGTTGGCTTGAGCGGAATAGCGAACCGCTCTTAGCCAACCGCTCCTTGACTGCCGTCAAGGACGCGAAGGATAAATTCCCACAACCGCAATGATGTACTTCAACCCTGTCTGAAGCGAATCTCCATTAAGCTTAGGCAGTGCAAAATTGGATGTCCCATCGCCTCCATACGTCGTACCCAGCAGCGAGAACAGCGCCGAGTTCTCTGAAATGGACAACACCTGTCCACTGCAATCCGCCCAACCCTGCGGCGCGAAATTAAACCCCACCAGCTTTATCTCACCCAAAAATGGATCCATCGCTCTCTCCTAAAACAAGAAATCCGCAACCTCGCGGCTACACCAGCAAAACTAGCCACCCATTCCTACCCGAGATTGCACGGAACCGTCCACTCGCTTTGGCAAGAGGAGGGTGGCCCATTCAAGCCCGTTGTTGGCTTGAGTGGGGTTTTACCGGCGAGTGGCCCAGATCTCAACCCATAAACAAATGCGGGTGCCCCACATCTCGCTTTTGAGATGTGGGTCTTTCATCGCGACTGACTTGACACTCGTCTCTGCCACGTCCGATAGCCCAAGTCGCTACCGGAACATCACCAAGGTCGGCTACTGTTTGTCGTAGACGATCTTCAACGTCAGCTGTTTTCCCTCGCCGTCAGTGCCCTTCGACATGGTGGTCATGGTCTTGCCATCGCGGGAAATCTCCGTGCGTCCGTTTACGTGATATTTGTTTTTTGAGTTCTTGGCTTCGTAGCTGAATTTGTTCGCATCCTCTTGCTTGATCGAGATGCTGTCATAGGGTGCCCCTTCGCCTGTCACCTCTGTCGGCGAGCCATCGTACTTTGCGGTATAGCTTGAGTTGATCGCCGAGCCATCGGTGCGGGTTCCCGTGTTGTTCACCTTCACCCCGCCTGGTGCCGCTTCTCGCGTTACGGAAAGTGATTTCACGGGCCATGGCCCCGGCGTGTATTTGCATTTCGCAATGTCCGCCTTCCAGGTTCCGAGGGAGTTGTCTGCGCCAAATGCGGAAACAGTAGTTGTCATTGCCAAAGCAAGTAACGCTACGCCAAAGATCTTTCTCATGTCGATTCTCCTGTTTCGAGTTAAAATCGCCGCTTCTGGCCATTGGCTCGGGGATTGGAAGGCATCAGCGTTGGGATGGGGAAACACGGAGTGGCTGGACAAACGAAATCATCTAGCCACGCGGACAGAGAGTATCACACGGCAACGAAGGTCAAACAGAGCCTTGTCAGCTACAAGAACCGACGGGCACGGTGCCCATTGCTGGGTAAGTTGGGGACGGTGGCCCATTCAAGCCCGCCGTTGGCTTGAGTGGGGTTCTACCCATTTCGACCACAGAAATGTGGGTGCCCCATCCTTCGCGCACTTTGCGAAGGGTGGGATCAACCTATTTGGCGGGTGGGCAGGTGGCCCAGATCTCAGCCCGTAAACAAATGCGGGTGCCCCACATCTCGCCTTTGAGATGTGGGTTCTTTGCTACGGCTCGACTGTCTTTAACCCGCCCGTGCGGAAGGTGGCCCATTCAAGCCCGCTTTTGGCTTGAGTGGGGATTTTGCGCTGACTCGCTGACTTGCTGACTCGCTGACTCGCTGCTTTTAGAGATTTGGGGTACACCGTCACTCGACTAGCCTGCTTGTCGAAGGGTGGCGAGTAGACTTCATGCTAGATTCCAAGCCGCCGGGTGCCCCATCCTTCGCGCCTTTTGCGAAGGGTGGGATAGACAATAGCTCGCACCGTCGCCTCATTAGCTGACCGGTTTCTAGCTAACCGCCCTTTAGCTAACCGCTTCTTAGCTAGCCGCTCTTTAGCTGCCTTTTGCCGGGTGCCCCATCCTTCGCGCCCTTTGCGAAGGGTGGGAGTAGACTTCGCCTGATGCCAAACAGCCTCGTTCGCTACCAACATACAGGTCAATTTCACTTTCTTACTTTTAGTTGTTACCGACGAGAACCCCTCCTTAACAACAAGCAAGCCCGTGTCATCTTCGAACAAGAATTGGAATCCGTGCGTAAGCGTTACGAGTTGGTGATCGCAGGTTACGTAGTCATGCCGGAGCACGTTCATTTGCTCGTCAGTGAACCACGCGTTTCAACTCTAGCCGTTGCCCTACAGGTCTTGAAACAGCAAACGTCAAGACGGCTTAAGAACCCGGAAGCAACTCGCTTCTGGCAACGCCGCTATTACGATTTCAATGTATTCACTCAGGCCAAGTCAGTCGAAAAGCTCAAATACATTCACCGGAATCCGGTGACACGGGGCCTTATTGACACACCCGAACGGTGGCCCTGGTCCAGCTTCCGCCACTACGCTACCGGAGAAAAAGGAGTTGTAGAAATCGAGTCCCAATGGACAGCGAGAAAGCGGGAGCAAATAGCGAAGTCATCCGGAGATGCCTGATCCCACCCTTCGCCAATAGCGGCGAAGGATGGGGCACCCACATTGGATGAGGAATAAAGATTAAGGAAAAGGGTGGGCCACCCGCCCGTCCGCCGAACTACCCCTTCTGGATGGAGAACTCATTCGCAGCTTTGTTCCAAAGCACCTCGAATTCTGCAAAGTACTCCGTTAGGGGAACCGATCTTTCTGCAGAACTACGAGCGTATGTCTCTGGAAGAACTCGAACGGAGAGGCGCCACCTCTGCACTTCTGAACGATCGTTCTCGGGCCATGACATAACATGGCTGAAATCATCGGCAGCCGGGTGCCCCATCCTTCGCGCCCTTTTGCGAAGGGTGGGATAGACAATAGCTCGCACCGTCGCCGGGTGCCCCATCCTAGCCCCGACGTTGGGCTAGGGTGGGATAAACAATAGCTCGCACCTCCGCCTCTTTCACTGGCCGGTTTCCAGCTAACCGCCCTTTAGCTAACCGCTTCTTAGCTAGCCGCTCTTTAGCTGCCTTTTGCCGGGTGCCCCATCCTTCGCGCCTTTTGCGAAGGGTGGGATAGACAATAGCTCGCACCATCGCCATTTTCGCTGACCGGTTTCTAGCTAACCGCTCTTTAGCTAACCGCTTCTTAGCTATCCGCTCTTTAGCTGCCTCTTTTCAAGAGAAGAGGGTTCTGCAGTTCTACTTCGTCGATTACTCGCCGGAGACAGGAGTTGCAGTCATAAGCTCGAGCGTGAGGTTGTCGAACATGATGTCTTTGAGTTCGTTGACGCCGTTCACTGTGCTGAATCGCATTGCTGTTTGGCCGTTCTTTGTTTCAACGGCCTTGGCCGGCACCGTCACCGTGGCCTTTCCCTTCGCAGCTATCGTCACCTGTACAGTCGAACCGGTCCCTGTCCATGAAACCCTGTATTGGCCCGCAGGCAACTGGGTGCTACCCACCGTCGCAGGCGACGTGAGGGTCACACTCTTTGAATTATTGGCAGCAAGTGAAGGAACCGACAACGAAGCAAGAATGATGGCATATCCGAAGAAGCGTTTCATGTATATCTCCTTTTTCCTCTCAGCTTTGTTAATCCTCGAGGCACTACGGGTATTACACGCGCTTGTCCAGTTCTTCACCGTGATCAGGCTCACTCAAACTTCTGGGTAGGCGGGTGATACTCCCGCAATATCGAAAAGGCCGGGTGCCGGGTGCCCCCATCCTTCGCGCCTTTTGCGAAGGGTGGGATAAACAATCGCCGGGTGCCCCATCCTTCGCGCCTTTTGCGAAGGGTGGGATAGAAAATAGCTCGCACCATCGCCTCTTTAGCTGACCGCTTTTTAGCTAACCGGACTTTAGCTAACCGCCCCTTAGCTAACCGCTCTTTAGCTGCCTCTTGCTATCCTTCAAACAATGCGCTTCGACATCATCACCATCTTTCCGGGCTTCTTTGCCGGCATCCTGGAAAACGGAATCGTCACCCGCGCCCTCTCCACTGGAGCCATCGGCGTCGCCGTGCACGACCTGCGCAGCTTCACCCACGACCGTCACCGCACCGTCGACGACCGGCCCTTTGGAGGCGGCGAAGGCATGGTGCTCAAACCCGAACCGCTCGCCGAAGCCATCGAGTCGCTCTCCATCGCGCCGAAAGAATCCCGCGACACCACCCGCGAAACCGTCGTTCTCCTCTCCGCGCAGGGCAAGCGATTCACGCAGGCCACAGCGCGCGAGTTCGCCAACATGGAGCGCATCGTCCTCATCTGCGGACGCTATGAAGGAGTCGACGAGCGCGTGGCCGAAACTCTCGCCGACCGCGAACTGTCCATCGGAGACTACGTGCTCTCCGGCGGCGAACTCGGAGCCGCCGTCATTCTCGACTCCACCATGCGACTGCTCCCCGGAGTCCTCGGCAACCAGGCGTCCAGCGAATTCGAAAGCTTTGGCCAGGCCGACGGATTGATGCCGGGTGCCGAAGAAGGAGCGCCGCCTCGCTCCACCCACGGCGCGGGAGGCCTGCTCGACTACCCCCACTACACCCGCCCCGCCGAATTTCGCGGCCTCGCCGTGCCGGAAGTTCTGTCGGGAGGCAATCACGAACAGATCCGCAAGTGGCGACGCGAAATGGCGCTCGAAAAAACCCTACGCAACCGGCCCGACCTGTTGGAGCAGGCTGACCTCACCCCCGCCGACCGGAAATACCTGGAACGCCTCCAGCGGAAGAACTCCGGATGAGCCATCAGAGGCAAAACGCAACGCCCCAAAGCAATCGTCAGCCGGGGACTTGTGTCATCCCGGTCACCTGATCTAGAGTGACAAAGCTCGCTGTTTTGCGCGTTTATAACGCGTTTTCGTGCACATTGGAGGATACTTGGAAAGACGCCGGTTCTTGACATCATCCCTTGCATTATCAGCACTTTCCGCCGCCGAAGGAGCTCTCGGACAGCAACCCGCCGCCGCCAAAGGCCGCGACTACTACGAACTCCGCAAATACCACCTCCAATCGGGTCCACAGACCAAGCTGACGGAGGGCTATCTTGCTGATTCGCTTATACCTGCGCTCAACCGGCTGGGCCTCTCACCGATAGGTGCTTTCCATCTCGACATCGGTCCGGAAACGCCCGCAATCTACCTTCTGATCCCCGGAAAATCAGTCGACGCGATCGCGACGGCTGAACTGCAACTCGTTCACGATGATGAGTTTATGAAGAAGGCGGCGCCCTTCTGGAACGCCCCGGCCACCGCCCCAGCCTACATCCGCATCGACAGCGCCCTCTTCGCCGCATTCGAAAAATGGCCCAATCTAGTTCCCCCTCCCAAAGGGGACCATCCGGAGAAGCGCGTCTTCCAGATGCGCTCGTATGAGAGCCCCAGCAACCGCGATCATGTAGTCAAAGTTGCCATGTTTCAGGACGGCGAATTCGATTGTTTTCAACGAGCTGGCTTCTCCCAAGTGTTCTTTGGAGATGCCCTGATTGGACCCCGCTTACCAAGCCTGACCTATATGCTCAGCTTTCCGGATTTGTCGGAATTAAACGCAAAATGGGACGCGTTTCGCAACGATCCCGGCTGGAAAAAGCTGTCCAGTTCTCCGACATATGCATTCGAATCGATAGTCAGCAACATCACGAATCTGATCCTGAGCTCCACATCCTATTCACAGATATAGAGTTCCGGGCATGCTTCGCGAAAACCGCAATTCCGTGTAAACTAGAGGTTCTGAGTTCACGATAGGAATCACTCAATGTCCATTCATCCAGTAATGCAAAGGCTGGCAGATAAACTCCAGCGTACAGACCTTCCCGCGTTTGCCGCCGGCGACACCGTCCGCGTGCAGGTAAAGATCAAAGAGGGCGAAAAAGAACGCCTGCAGGCATTTGAAGGAGTTGTGATCGCGGTGAAGCAAGGCCCGCAGGGCAGCTTTACGGTTCGCAAGATGAGCTTCGGCCAAGGTGTAGAGCGAATTTTCCCTTACAACTCCAAGGTAGTGGACAAAGTCGAGAAGGTTCGTTCGGCCCGCGTACGTCGCGCCAAGCTGTTCTACCTTCGTGGTCTCCGCGGCAAGGCTGCCCGCCTGAAGGAAGTCGAGCGCAGCTAGCTCTGCTTTTCCGATTCAGGGTCCGTCATCGAAATGCCCCGGCACTGCTCAACGCACCCGGGGCGTTTCTGTGTTGGTTTGCCGACCTTTCTTTTCCTCAACAAAATCTTTCCGCTCGATTTGTCCACGCTTGCACAGGATGACTTTGCTCTAAACTCATTCCTGAGCCATGCCACTCTTTACTGAGACACCTGTCATCGATCCTGAACTCCTTGAGGAGTATGTTGAGGTTTCGGCAGCAACGCGCAAACTGCGTATGCTGCGGACACTGGTGTGTGGCCACTCCTACGAACGCGCTGCTCGCGCAGGCGGGGCCTGCATGATCGCAGGTGTCGATGAAGTGGGCCGGGGTGCGCTATTCGGGCCTGTTGTGGCCGCTGCCGTGATCCTGCCGGAAGGACTGCGCATTCGCGGTTTACGCGATTCAAAGCAGTTGCTGCGCGAGGATCGCGAGCGCATGGCGAAGATTGTCGAGCGCAAGGCGATTGCCATTGCAATTGAAGAGGTGGACGCCGCCACGATCGATCGCGTCAACATCTATCAAGCCACGCGGATTGCCATGACCGCAGCCGTATCGCGCCTTGCACCTGCTCCAGATCATCTGCTGATTGACGCCATGCGGCTAGACGTAGGTTGTGGGCAGACAAGCATCATTTATGGCGACAGCCTGAGCATTTCGATTGCCGCTGCGTCCGTGGTTGCCAAGGTTTACCGTGACGCGCTTCTGCGCGAACTGGACCTGCAATATCCGCAATACGGTTTGGCGTCTCACAAGGGCTATGCCACGCCGGAGCACCGGGCGGCGCTGCTTCGCTACGGACCCTGCGAACTGCACCGCCGCAGCTTTCGTCCAGTCGCACAGTCTTCCTTGCCGTGGGATGAACCTTCCGACTGCTAAGAACGTCAAATGATTAGCAGTATGAGGCTAAGGGTTTGAGCTTACGACTGATGTGCGTAACAGCGCACCCGGACGACGAGAGCGCTGGCTTTGGCGGTGCGCTGATGTGGGCGCGTGACCATGGCGCGGACACAAGCGTGGTGTGCCTGACGGACGGCCAGGCCGCATCCTTTCGTGGTGACTCCAACGGCGATGAAGAACTGGCGGCGATTCGGCGCAGTGAATTTGCAGCCGCGTGCGAAGTGCTCGGGGTTACGCATCCTGAAGTGCTTCACTTTCAGGATGGCAAGCTTGTAGAAACAAATTTCTACGAGGTCGTGGGAGCGCTGGTTGGTCGGATCCGCACGCTTCGACCACAGGTGCTACTCACTTTCGGAACGGAAGGTGGCCCGAACCTGCATCGCGATCACACCATGGCGAGCCTGGCGACGACGGCAGCATTTCACTGGGCGGGAAGCGATGCTTACTTCCCTGAACAGTTATCCGACGGTCTCGCGGCCTATGCTCCGCAAAAATTGTACTTGTTGCAGCCGCCATTCGTTGCGCCGTACCGATCCGCGAATCCTGCAGAGACCCCGATCACTACTTGCACTTTGGAAATGAATCTTAGTGCCTACATGGAACGAAAGCTGAAAGCCTTTCTTATGCACACGACGCAGCAAGGAGTTCTGGAACGGGTTCGGGGCGCCTTCGATAAATACGCCGGGTGCGAATGCTATCTGCTCGCGGCCAGCAAGAGCACGAACCGCATGGATGGTGCGCTCTTTGACGGCATCTCCATCGATCACACAGACTCCGGCGAGTGAAATGCCTACCGTAGTGTTAGGGAACCGGGTGTTGCGAGCGCTCTCCCGTAACGTTGTTGCTGGAGCGTTGCTGCTGGCAAGCGGTAGCTCCCATGCGCAGGAAATGTTGGGAAACGGTGCGGTGGCCGGACGCGTATTTTGCGCGGACACACAGAAGCCAGCGCGCTTTGCCGGTGTCCGGCTCACCCCTGCGGCCACGGCGAATGGAATGATGGGCGGTTCGTTTGCAGGCGCAGGCAGCACCTCCGCCGATGGCAGCTTCTTCATCAACAACGTTCGTCCCGGCGAATACTACGTAAGCGCACAGATGCCGGGCTACATTGATCCGCTGCGCAGCTTCTCGCCGCGTGGTTCGTTCCGCCCCAGCAACGATGTTCCCGATGCTCTGAAAGCCATGCTGACGCGGGTGACCGTGTCTGCCAACCAGACAACTACAGTTCAAGTAACAGCCTTTCGTGGGGCGGTTCTCTCTGGCGCGGTTTTCTACGACGATGGAACACCGGCCGCGGGAATTCCTGTTTCCGCAGAACGCGTTGACAACTCGACACAGAACGACGGTGAGGCTCCAGCTCCAGTGAATATGCGCGCCCTGGCCTTCGCTTCGACCAGCGACCGCGGCGAATTCCGGCTCGGCGGCCTTCCCGACGGAGTGTACGTGATCATGGCGCGACCACGGGGATGGGGTCCCAACGGGCCTGGCACTTTGCCAATGTATTACGGCAATACGCTTCGCAAGTCGGAGGCGCGACGCCTGGAGCTGAGGGCGGGAGAAGAACGCGGCGGTCTGGAGTTGCAGATTCCCGTCAACACGTTGAAGCAGGTGAGTGGTGTGGTGCAATCATCAAAGGACGGTCACGGGTTAGCCAGGGTAATGGTGTCGCTCACGTTGACAGGCGAGGCTGGCGATGCTCTGACTTCAGTCTCAGCTGCCGACGGCAGCTTCCGATTTCTAAGCGTGCCGAACGGCAAATTCACGTTGCGGGTGAACGGGGCTTCCGACAAATCAGGCCCTCACGCTCTTTCGGGCGATTCCAG
Organism: uncultured Acidobacteriaceae bacterium; assembly: GCA_963816335.1. Lineage (GTDB taxonomy): Bacteria > Acidobacteriota > Terriglobia > Terriglobales > Acidobacteriaceae > JANXZS01. Next base: position 114,698 of record CAWFKA010000012.1, read on the forward strand.
CGAAGACGTCACCATTTACGGTGCTCAGGAAAAAAACGTCGAAGTCAACGGCATGGATGTCGACAACCTGGTTCTCAGCCTTCCCGTCACAAGCGGACGCAATTCTGGAATCAATTGAGAAAGTGAATTGCGAATCAGGCGGAAGTTGCAACGCGCTTTCGATTGTTGATCCACGTCAGCAGAGGACGCGCGAGCAACACAGCAAACAAGAGCATCGTGATGGTCATTGGAGTACGAACTCCGGGCTTTACCAGCCACCAATAATGCACCACCCCAAGGCAGGCTGCGACATATACGAGCCGGTGAAGCTGCTGCCAATTTTTGCCCAGCTTACGGATGGACCACTTGGTGGACGTAAGCGCAAGCGGCAGCAGAAGCAGCCACGCGGCAATGCCCGCAGTCACGTAACGACGCTTGAGAATATCTGCGAGGATTGCATGCACATCGAAGTAGGAATACAAGCCGATGTAAGTAAGCAGATGCAGCGATGCATAAAAGAAAGCGAACAGTCCCAGCAGCCGCCGAAAGCGAATGAGCCACGAAAGCCGCGGAGATACGCGGCGAAGCGGAGTAATCGCGAGCGATATCACGAGAAGTCGAATTGTGGCAAGCCCGGTGGCGAAAGTGATGGTCCGCGTTGGATCCGGACCGAGAGAGGTAAAAATCGCGCGGTACGCCAGGCTGATCACAGGATAAAGACATGCCAGCCACACCGCGACTTTCAGCGCAACAATCTTCCCGTTCGACATTTTGCTGGTTCCTGAACGCAGACTTTAGTAGTTCTTCTTCAGATCCATGCCTTCATAGAGCTTGGCAACCTGGTCTGTATAGCCGTTGAACATGAGAGTGGTGCGGCGCTGTTTATAGAACGGCTCGCCAATTCTGCGTTCAGTTTTTTGTGTCCAACGCGGATGATCCACGTTCGGGTTTACGTTGGAATAGAAACCATACTCATTTGGAGCCATCTGGTTCCACGTGGTGCGTGGCTGCTTATCGACAAACTTCACGGTCACGATCGACTTTGCGGATTTGAATCCGTACTTCCAGGGCACGATGATGCGGACCGGTGCGCCATCCTGATTGGGAAGGGTTTCGCCATACAAGCCAACGGTCAATAGCGTGAGCGGATGCATGGCTTCATCCATGCGCAGACCTTCGGAGTAAGGCCAGTCGAGCGAGGCGGCTTGCATCAACCCTGTCATCTGCTTGGTGTCGGCCAGCGACAGGAACTGAACATACTTCGCGGAGGGGAGCGGCTCGCACTGATTGATGAACTCCGACAGCGAGTATCCCACCCAGGGAATGACCATGCTCCAGGCTTCCACGCAGCGAAAACGGTAGACGCGGTCCTCCAGCGGATGAAGCTTGAGAATGGCGTCGATGTCGATCTGCTTCTTCTTTTTGACCAGGCCTTCCACGGTGACGACCCAGGGGCGGGTCTTCAGTCTTCCGGCATTTCGGGCAGGATCGCTTTTATCCGTTCCGAATTCGTAGAAGTTGTTATAGCTGGTAATGTCTTTTAGAGACGTGAGCGTCTCACCCGTCGTGGACAGGGGGCTGCTTACTGTCTGCAATTTTGTCGTGTCCGCCAGGACGCGGTTCGGCTCAATAATCTGCGCGGCACGATCTGCGCCAAGTGCCAGCGCACCTGCGGCAGTTGCGCCCGCGATGAAGTTGCGGCGATTCATGTAGTCCGACTTCGGGGTGATCTCAGAAGAGGGAATGTCGCTTGGCTTACGAATGTACATGGTAAGAGCCTCTTGGAGAATTAGACGCACTTACGAAGGTAAGATTACAGAGAGATTTAAGTTTGTGCCATGCAGAACCCTGCCCTTTTGCGGGGGTGAAACAAATCCAATCGAGTGAGAGCAACTATGAAAAGAGAGACTTCGCTGAGTGCGCAGGACGAAGACCGGTTACGTCAGGCAGCTGAACTCCTCCTGCAGGCGCGCAGAACCGTTGTGCCTATTGAAGATCTTCCCGAACCGCTTAAGCCGCGCTCGCTCGACGAAGCGTATTTCCTGCAGGATACGATCGCGCTGGCCCTGGGAAAAATAGGCGGCTGGAAGGTTGGGGTACCCACGGCGGATGCGGCTCCCCTGTTCGGACCGATGCCGTTAATGGGCGGATTCGCGAACTCGGGCGATGTTCTCTCGGAGACTTTCCGAAGAATGCGCGGCCTGGAGGCGGAGATTGCATTTTGCTTTGGACAGGACTTGCCTCCCCGGAAGGAACCGTATACCCGGGCGGAAGTGGTTGCTGCGATTGGCAGTTGTCACCCGGCGATTGAGATTCTCGAAACTGGCTTCGCCGATCCCGACAAGGTAGACCGTTTCTCGATGATCGGCGATCTGCTGATGAATGGCGGATTTGCCCACGGTGCGGCCGTTCCTGGCTGGCAGGAGTTTGACTTCGGCACCGAGGGGGTGGAGATCGCGGTGGACGGAGCGGTGCGGGTGCAGGCGCGCGGGTCCAACGGGGCCGGAAGCGACATCGTTCGCCTGCTGGTGTGGCTTGCCAACGAAGGCCAGTACAGGACCGGTGGCTTGTACGCGGGTGACTGGGTAACGACGGGGAGCTGGACGGGAAAAACGCTGGCTGAACCGGGGTCGCACTGTCATGTCCACTTCGAACACTTCGGCCGTGTGGAGATCAATTTTGAGTAAGGGGCTTATTTGTACCCGTATCGATTGCTTTAGCGAATGGCCACTCGCGGCGAATGCGGGAGCGTATGAGAAAGATGATAGTCCCGGACGCGGCCACCGCTAATGCGTAGGAAAATTCGCGCATCGCCTGGTGACGGGATATCAGGATGAAGAGGAAGCCCGCGAACGCCAGTATCGGCGGCAAAGGGTAGAGCCATATCCGAAATGGCCGAGGCATTTCCGGCTGCCGTATTCGCAGCAGGATGACCCCTACCTGTTGAAGAAGAAATTGCAGAACGATGCGGATTGCAACCAGCGCAGCGATTACGTGCGGCAGGTCAAAGAAGCAGAAAAGGGTAGCCACCGCACCCAGCGCGATCAGCGAACGGTTTGGAAAGTGCTGCGTCGGATGCAGTTTGGCGAAGAAGCGAAAGTAGTTTCCGTCGACAGCCGCGGCGTACGGTACCCGCGAGTATCCGAGCACCAGCGAGAAGACTGAGGCGAACGCCGTCCAGATAACCAGGGCGGCAATGGCTCTCGCCGCGAAGGGGCCGAAGGTTCTCTGCATAACCACTGCCACGACAGCGAGCTTTGAACCGGTATCAGATCCAGCATGCATCTCCTGCCAGGGCACCACGCCAAGGACGCTTACGTTCATGAGCAGGTAGAGCGTTGCAACCAGAACCACGGAAAGCAGTACGGCCCGGGGAATATTGCGGCCGGGATTGCGAATCTCCGCGCCGAGAAAGCTGACGTTGTAGTACCCCCAGTAGCAATATGTCGCGAGCAGGGTTGCCGCACCCAGGCCCTCGAAAAACGGCTTGTCCATACGAAAGGCGCCTGGCGGCAAAGTGAAGACGAACTGCGGATGAAAGTGGGTAAAACCCGCCAGGATGACCGCACCAATGGTGAACACGACGCCGATCCAAAGCACCCAGGCCATTCGCGCAATCGACTTCACGTTGCGATAAAGCAAGATAACAACGAGCACGCAGGAGCCCGCTGCCAGCAGGCTGGTGTAATGCAAAAATCCAAAGAGCGGCAGTGAAGGAAACACCGTTGCGTGAAGCGGCGGCCAGAGATATGCCGCGTATTGCGAAAGCCCGATGCAGCCCGACGCGATCGAGAGGGGCGCGCTGAATCCGACCTGCCAGACATAAAGGAACGAGAAGAGCCGACCGGGTCCGTTTTCACCGTAGATCTGGCGCAGAAAGGCATACGACCCGCCGGCCTTGGGCATGGCCGCACCCAGTTCGGCCCACACCATGCCATCGCAGATTGCGATCAGCGCACCGAGAACCCAGCCTAGCATCGCCTGGGGCCCGCCCATGGCCAGGATGATCAGCGGGAGGGCAATAAACGGCCCTACGCCGATCATGTTCAGCATGTTGAGAGAGACGGCGCTCCCGAGGCCAATCTGCCGTTCAAGATGGGGCGGAGCGGGCAAAACGGCATCGGGCTGGACAGGGTTCGAGTGGGACATGAAGGGCCGATAACATTGCTCCGCTGAGACTGGATTGTACACTGGCATTACACAACAGGCGTCCACGCGGGAAGCGGAGTCAATGACATTTCGGAACATCGATGCAATGGGAACTGCCAGCAGGCGCGTTCTTCGTCTGAGCGCAAAGCGCTACGGACATAATTTAAAGGAATTCACAGCAACACGACGTATGGTCGCGATTGCTGTCGTCTGTACGCTTCTCTTTCGCCCATCTGCGCACCGACATTGATGGCACAGGCAGTTCCCTATGCGACATCCCTCTCTGCTGCCGTCTCACAGGACACGGTGCCAGAAGATCGCGGAGCAGCGGGACTTTGGCAAACGCTGCGCAAACTGGACACGTGGGCCAGCCTGATGCTCATCACCGCACATCCTGACGACGAAGACGGCGGCATGCTCACTTTTGAATCTCGTGGTGCAGGTGTCCGTACTATCGCTGCTGTCTCTTACCCGCGGCGAAGGCGGGCAGAACGCAATGTCAGCGGACTCGTACGATGCCCTCGGACTCCTGCGGACGCAGGAATTGTTACGGGCCGATCAGTTCTACGGTACAGAACAATTGTGGACGCGCGTCGCCGACTTCGGATTCTCGAAGACCATAGACGAGGCCTACGCCCGGTGGGGCAAGGAACGCGTGCTCTATGACGTGGTTCGTGCGGTTCGACTGCAGCGCGCCATTGGTCGTCACAGCAGTCTTTATTGGCGGCATAACCGATGGGCACGGCCAGCACCAGGTTTCCGGTGAGGTAGCCCAGGAGATATTTCAGGCTGCGGGCGATCCCAACATTTTTCCAGAGCAGATCAAGGAAGGTTTGCGTCCGTGGTCGCCGTTGAAAGTGTATGCGCGCGTGCCCACCTATTCCATCAGTTCCAAAGGAATGTACGACTACGCTACGGGAAGGTGGACTGCCGCACGCTTTTACGATTACGTCGATCAGAAGTGGAGCGACAAGGCACCGGAAACGAATGTAGAAATCTCCGAAGGCGTTTACGACGCGGTCCTTGGCAGGTCGTATGTTCAGATATCGCGCCAGGGTTGGGGCGAACAGAAGACGCAAAACGGCGGCGGAAATTACACGTTCCCGGGAACGGTGGACACTCCATACCATCTCTATGGTTCCGTTGTGCCGGTCGTTCCGAACGAGAAATCCTTCTTTGATGGTATTGATACTTCCCTGCTTGGAATAGCCACGCTCGCGCATGGGGACCGCGCACCAATCGAAGCCAGCCTGAAGGTCATTCGGCAACATGTCACCTCAGCCATGCTGGGATATGTTCCTTCTTCGCCGGAAAAAATTGCGCCCGAACTTCGAGACGGCTATTTCGCAACGAAGAAGTTGATGGAAGATGTGACCACCAGTTCTTTGTCTGCAGGGGATAAAGAGAATATCAACTTCGAACTTGGCATCAAGCTGGTGCAATTCAATACGGCGCTTGCGATGGCACTGGGACTGGATGTTCGTGCCGTCGTGTCACCTTCGAAGCCGCGGAACCGGCTTCGTGCCGCTCTCGCCGATGAGACGCTCCGTTCGGTCACCCCCGGTGAGCAATTTCAGCGTTCGCGTTCACGTAAGCACGGGCATCGGAGAGGCAAAGCTGGGCAAGGTCTGGCTTCTCTACCCCGGAAAAAGAATCGTGGGGAGTATCGCGGGTGGGCGCGCCGGGCCTCGACATTCCGAAGGCGACTGCCGGAGATGTTCTATTCCGCGTGACCGTGCCGCAGAACGCGGCCATCACGAGACCGTACTTCAGCCGTCCAAATATCGAGCAACCGTTTTATGACATCCAGGATCCTCGCTGGGTGAACCTTTCGTATGCGCCCTATCCGTTGGCTGGCTGGGCGGAGTTCGACTACGACGGCGTTCCTGTGCGGCTCGGTCAGATTGTGCAGACAATGCATCGCGTCCAGGGTCCGGGTGCGATCTACGAGCCACTTGTGGTTACGCCTGAGATTTCTGTCACGCTCGATCCCACGTCGGGAATCGTGCCGCTTACCGGGGCAGACTTTCCCGTTCGCGTTACATTACACAGCGATGCCGAACAGGCCGTCCACTGGGTCAGTGCGCCTTCAGGTTGCCGGAAAAGTGGGGTGTCACGCCGGAATCCTCGCCCTTCCGCCTGAGCACAGGCGAAGACTCCTTTGTCACCTTCACCGTCCATCCCGCCGACCTTGCACCGAAGATGTACACCCTCAAGGCGGTCGCTCAAAGCGGGAACTACGAGTACACCGAGGGCTATCAGAGGGTTGGATATACGGGCGTGATTCCAACGAATCTTTATCGTCCGGCAACCTACAGTGTGCGAGGCGTCGATGTTAAAGTGGCTCCTCATTTGAAGGTCGCTTACCTGATGGGTACCGGAGACGACGTTCCGCTGGCGCTGACGGATCTCGGAGTTCCGCCGCATATTTTGAATTCGCAGGAGCTGGCCTACTGGCGACCTGAGCGTTTATGACACCATCGTGCTGGGTATCCGCGCATACGCTGCCCGTCCGGAACTCGCGCGCTGGAACCGGCGCCTGCTCGACTTTGTGCGCAACGGCGGCTGCCTTGTCGTGCAATACAACAGCGGCGAATACGACCACGGATACGGTCCCTATCCCTATACACTGGGCCGGTCGCCGGAAAAAGTTGTGGACGAGAAGACACCCGTGACTCTCACGGACCCGAACAACCCCGTCTTGTCGTGGCCCAACAGAATTACCTCGGCGGACTTCAACGATTGGGTGGAAGAGCGTGGCCACTCCTTCATGGAGTCGTGGGATCCGCAATTCGCCGCGCCAACTGAAACTCACGATGAAGGCCAGGATCCACAGAAGGGTGGCCTGCTGATTGCGAGTTACGGAAAAGGCGTCTATATCTACTCCGCTTTTGCTCTCTACCGCCAGCTACCGGAAGGTGTGCCGGGTGCCTATCGAATCCTCGCCAATCTCATCAGCGCAGGCAGGTACGCAGCGGATTCGGGCGTTAGCAAGGCGAAATCTCCCGCCAATTAGCACTGCCACGGTTCCATCCTGACACCGTAAGTGCCGCAACAACAGCACGCATTCAAAGCTTATTCATCTGGGATTCTTCAGATTTTCACGAAGTTCTGCGACCTTCGAAGGAAGGTATGAACTTCTCGTGCCTGTTGTTAAGCACCTCGGGACTCCTTTCTCAGCACGACGGTGGATCGGGGGGAGTTCAGCACCTTTTTGTGCGCTTTGTTAGTGAATTGAACTGCCAGGGACACGAACTGTATCGCCAATTCACCGCTTTTTTATCAACCAAGAGAGGCTCAATGAACACTCATCTGAAGGCGCTGCTCAGTCTCATGCTTGCAACGGCTCTTGTAGCTGGACAGGCACAGACAACGGCGAAAGGCACAACCAGTGCCGCGGCCAAGACAACTTCGAAAAAGAAGACGGTTGCAAAGAAGCCGGCGAAGCCATCTGTCGAATCGCAAATCGAGCAACTTCGCAACGACATGAATACGCAGATCCAGGAATTGAAACAGCAACTTTCGGATCGCGATCAGCAGTTGCAAAAGGCGCAGCAGGCAGCAGCCTCAGCCCAAGCAGCAGCCGCGCAGGCACAGCAGACGGCAGATGCACAGTCCAAAACTCTTGCCGACACCAGCCAGACGGTCACGACCCTGGATGGTGCAGTGGCTGATCTGAAGACCAATTCGACTTCGCTGGTGACTACGATCCAGGACGAGCAGAGTAAAACGAGGGCGGCCATCGAATCGCCCGCAACCTTGCATTACAAGGGTATAACGTTGACGCCGGGAGGCTTCGCGGCGGCAGAAACAGTGTGGCGCAGTCATGGCACAGGAGCCGATATTCCTACGCCGTTCAGCGGGATCCCCTACGAGAACGCGACCGCCTACCACCTCAGCGAGTTCTACGGAACTGCACGTCAGTCGCGCCTCTCGCTGATGGCAGAGGGCAAGTTGGACTGGGGCACGATGCGCGGCTACTACGAAGCTGACTTCCTTGGCGCCGGAACAACCTCGAATGATAACCAATCCAACAGTTACGTGATGCGTCAGCGGACCGTATGGGCACAAGCCGCCTTGAACAGTGGCCTGAACTTTACGGGAGGCCAGATGTGGTCGCTCGCAACCGAGCAGAAAAAGGGTATGGACGCCCTGAGCGGCAACATTGCGTCACCACAAACCATCGACCCGAATTACACGGTCGGTTTTGTATGGACACGCCAGTTTGGCTTTCGCGTCATAAAGAACTACAAGAAGGTTTCAATCGGCATGTCTGTCGAGAATCCGCAGATTCTCTATTCCACCGCGCTCGCCGCTGATACGCCGTATGCGGTTCTCGGTGGCCCCGGCGCCAATGGTGGCAACTACAATGCTGCCGTCAGTGGCTGCGCAACCACCGTGCTTGGAACTAACCCGACAACCGGTGTTGGCACTCCAACGACGACCTGCTCTTACCTGGCCACGCTTCCTTTCAATTACACACCCGATTTGGTTGTGAAGGCTGCTTTCGATCCTGGCTATGGGCACTACGAACTTCTAGCTCTCGGCCGCTTTGCTCACGAAGAGGTATATCCGGGTGAGTCTACGACGGCTTACGTATACGGTGGAGTCAAGGGTGCCGGCGGTGCAGTCAGCCCGATCGCTAAGCCAACCAGTGCGGGTGCATACAACAACAAGATCGCGATGGGAGGATTCGGCGGCAGCGCACGCATACCGGCCACGAAGAAAATCGATCTGGGAATCAAGGCATTGTACGGACCGGGTGTCGGTCGCTACGGAAACAGTACTCTTCCCGACGTGACCGCCAACGCGGCGGGTGAATTCGCGCCGATCCACGGCTTCTCAGGGCTGGGAACGTTCGAATGGAATGTTACTCCACGCCTGTCGGTTTATGCCAACTACGGCATAGACTACGCAAGCCGCGCAGCCTATGTTGGATTCGCCACGACTCCGACTTACAACCTTGCGACCAACACTTGGACGCTGAGCACCAAGCCAGCCGCACAGGGCTATGGATCCAAGCTGGCCAGCACCAGTTCCTGCGGAGCTGAACAGCCCAGCGGCTATCAGGGCTCCTCTACCGGCTACTACACCTCCGGGGGATGCGGCCTGAATACTAGAAACGTGCAGGAACTCACCGCCGGCTTCTGGTATGACTTCTACAAGGGACCGAAAGGCCGCCTTCGTGAGGGATTCCAGTATGCCTATGCTACCCGTCAGTCCTGGTCCGGGGCTCCTCTCGCGGGACAGACTGACGGATTCCAGATCAAAGGAATTGAAAACATGTTCTGGACTTCGTTCCGCTACTACCTGCCGTAAACGCCTCACAAGGGCAGGAAAAGGGCATCCTTTACGGATGCCCTTTTTTATTTCTCAGGCTAGTAAGGATTACCTGGGAGTGGGAGCTTTCATTCCTATCCGGTAAGCGTAAGCGTACTTGCCCGGTGCTTGTACAGGGAGCTGAATGTGGAGACCGTCCGGTTTCTGCTCAAAATGCAGCTTATCCGTATTCCCAAGAAGCGAAACCGATTCGACTGCATCCGGATGATCGCTTGCGAGCGCGCGGATAACAGCCTCCCCGGAGGAAGGCCATTTCAGTTCGATGGCGTAGAGAGTGTTTCCCTTCAGCGTGAATCGATAGTCGTCCGGCGTGTACGACTGCACGTCCGTGTCGTGAAATGCCCCTTCTACAACCTTGGTTGGGCCTTCGCCGAAGAGCTTCCATGGGCGTGTTCCGTAAATCGCATCTCCGTTCACATGCAGCCACGCTCCAACCTGGCGCAGAGTCTGCTGCACTTCGTCGGGTATGGTTCCATCCGCGCGTGGGCCAATGTTGAGAAGCAGATTGCCATTTTTGCTTACGATGTCCACCAGTTGATGAACGATAAATTCAGGCGACTTGAATGTGTCTCCGCGGATATATCCCCACGACTTGTTGCTGACGGAAGTGTCCGTTTGCCAGAAATCCTGGCGAATGCCGGAGAGTTGACCTCGCTCGATATCGAGCACCGCCGTATGATCCGGAAATATGTCGTTCTTGTAATTGATAACGCCGACGCCGCCATGCTTGAGCGAGTCGTTGTAATAGAAGGCTGCGAACTTACGCAGGTATGGCTCAAGCTTCGGGTTCCCTATCCACCAATCAAACCACATGATGTCGGGATGGTATTTCTGCACAATCTCGGCATTCCGGGCCAGCCAGTCGCTCGAATACTCTGCGCTTAAATACGCGTGGAAATTGAGTGCATCATGATTCTCGGTTGCATGGTGCGCGGGACCATAGAAGTCCGCTAGTTTTGGATCGCTCGCTTCGGTCGGCTGTTTGTGAATGCCATCCATGAACCAATCGTGCTCAATGCGATGAGAGGATGCCCCGAAGTGCATTCCCTGTGACCTCACTTCTTTTGCCAGATCGCCGTACACGTCGCGATGCGGGCCCATCTTGACCACGGTCCAGTCCGACAATCCGCTGTTGTACATTGCGAATCCATCGTGATGCTCAAAGACGGGCACTACGTACTTCGCTCCTGACTGGCGGAAGAGAACAGCCCAGGCATGCGCATCGAAGTGCTCCGCCTTGAACATCGGAATGAAGTCCTTGTAGCCAAATTTTGTCAGGGGGCCATAAGTAGCAACCTGGTGCTTGTTCTCATCGCTGCCCGGCTGGTACATGTTCCGTGGATACCATTCGTTTCCATAGGCCGGCACCGAAAAGGGTGTCCAGTGAATGAAGATGCCGAACTTAGCGTCTTTGTACCACTCAGGAATTTCATACTTCGACAGCGATTTCCAATCCGGCTGAAAGGGCCCCTGTTCGGTCGTGCTCGCCACTTGCTCCAGCAGCGCAGCCCTCGGCGTGTCGTACTTGGAACTGGCCTTGATCCACTGCTGCTCCAGCGCAGCATCGTCAGCTGTTGGGGCGTCCGCACTCGCCTGCGTTTGCGCGTGGACCCCTGGAGCGGAAAACGTGGTCAACGCTGCGAACAGAAACCCTGTCGAGAGAACCCAGATGCGAGAGTTAGAAAATCTCACTGGCATGAAATAACATTCCTTTTTGATCAGCTTGCGAAGTACGCCCGCGCTCGTATTTTTTTAACGAACGCTGCAGTGTATCGAATCGTCAATGAAGGACTATAGATTCGCTCAGAGACGAGTGTCAATAAACCTTTACTTTAACGATATCTGAAGACACAAGAAACTCTGCTGGTGTCATCCTCTAATGCTCGGACGTACTTTTTTTGGAGGAGGCTGATCGCTTGATTTGCGAAGAAGCGCGGATGACAAGTTCAGGCTGCAGCACGACAACCTTGCGTCGTGGAGGGTTCTTGCTTTCAAGTAGGGACAGCGCAACGCGTGCAGCCTGCGCTCCTATTTGATCGGTATGCTGATTCACACTCGACAGTGGAATTCGAAGATGTGCGTCGTAGTGCAAATTGCCGCACCCGACCACCGCAATGTCTTCAGGAATGCGCAGGCCATGACGAAGGATTACGTCAATCGCGCCGATTGCGGTTGGGTCGTTATAGCAGAAAACGGCGTCAGGCCTGGATTTTAATTCCAGCAGACGCTCCATTCCTTCGGCACCACTTGCAAAACTCTCACCATCTTCGGATCTCGTTGCGGAGATGAAATTCTCATTCACCTCCATGCGGTGTTTTGCCAATGCTTCCCCATAGCCCTTGAGCCTCTCGATTCCCGTGCTGGTGGCCGGGCCGCGAAGGTGAGCGATCCTCTTACAGCCGATTTGGATCAAATGCTCGGTCGCCATTCTGCCGACGGCCACATCATCTACACCAACAAAGCTTGCAGTGGAAGATGCAAAGCTGCGGTCAATCAGGATGTAGGGAGGTCCCTGCTCATCAATCCGCTTGAGAACATCGCCGTCGGCGGAGGAGGACGCGATCACGAGAGCATCCAGCCCGCGGCCCAGAAGCTGGTCAATTTCCTGCCTCTCCAGTTGCGGGTCGCCGTCGGAAGTAGCGATGATCAGGCAATATCCTTTTTTCAAAAGGGACTTGGAAAGAGCTTTCGCTATCTGGGCGAAAAAAGGATGGAGCAGGTCGGGGACTATCAGTCCCACCAGGTATGAGCGTCCCGTGACCAGGCCTCGCGCTGAGAGATTCGGCCGGTAGTTCATCTCCTTGACGCGGTCGAGAACTCGCTTGCGAGTCTCGTCGCCGATGTCGGAATGATTGCGGAGAACCTTGGAAATCGTCACGACCGAGACACCGAGATCGCGTGCGATATCCTTCATAGTCACTGGCATATCGCGACTATATACGAATTTCCTGGCAGCTTGCTGTGACGAGAAATCAAAATCCTACGGACCCATACGGCAAATAGTCAGTAGTATTCCGTTGCCTGACAAACCGTCTTCCGCAGAAATCGCGTTCAGATTCCGCATCTCTTCGTCCGGGGCTTTCAGCTGAATTACCGTGTTATCGTTAACGGTAACTTCAGGATAGATTCAGGTTGTTTTCAAACGTTGACGCCGCGTCCCAGAAGGCAAAGCTCCCATGATTCGAACCGGCATCTTGAACCCCGCAATCAATTCACTGCTCAGCCGCGTGAGGCATACGAACACTCTTGTCCTTGCGGACAGAGGTTTCCCGTTTTGGCCCGCCATCGAGACGATCGACATTTCTCTCACGGACGATATACCGCGCGTCCTGGATGTTTTGGCCGCCCTGCGCGCGAATTTTGTCATCGGCCGGGTCTTCATGGCGGAAGAATTTCAGGCAGCCAATCCGCCAAAAACCTATTCGAGTTTTGTAAAGGCGCTCGAGGGTAATCCGGTCTCGTTTGAGGCCCACTCGGATTTGAAAAAGAGGGTTCCGCTGGCGGTTGGACTGATCCGTACCGGCGATACTACTCAATACGCAAATATGATTATCGAATCGGCTTGAAGTCGCGGGTCGGGGAACAGCTTCAGGCGCAACTCGGGTGGGGTGAGAAGCAGATGAATTCCAGTACAGGACAATTTGTTGTTCCGGGAAAGACAGGCGATAACCAGGGACATCCACTCTTCGCGCGCAGATATCTTTGGCCGTTCATACTGGTGACTTCCCTCTTCTTTTTGTGGGGCATCCCCAACAACCTGAATGACGTCCTGATTCGCCAGTTCATGAAGTCGTTCGAGATCACGCGGTTCGAGGCTGGCCTGGTGCAATCCGCTTTTTACCTTGGCTACTTCCTGCTTTCCATGCCCGCCGCGTTCCTTATGCGCAGATTTGGATACAAGGCAGGGTTGGTAACCGGACTGCTGCTCTACAGCTTTGGGACGCTGCTCTTTTGGCCAGCGGCACTGGCCGGCAGTTATTATTTCTTCCTTTTCGCGCTGTTTGTCATCGCCACAGGACTTGCCTTTCTTGAGACAGGAGCCAATCCCTTCATCGCGCAATTGGGTGATCCGGAGACATCGGAGCGGCGCTTGAATTTCTCACAAGCATTCAACCCGGTGGGCGCAGTAACAGGCGCGTTGATCGGTACGACCTTCATCTTTTCGGGCGTTGAGCACACGCAGGCCCAGGTCGCAGCGATGAAAGCAGCGGGAACTTATGCTGACTACCTGAGGCACGAAACGGTGAGGGTCATTGAGCCATACATGATCCTGGGATGTGTCGTCCTGGTGGCTGCCTTCCTGATGGTCAGGACAAAGTTTCCCAGCGTCACCGGGCCCAGCCAGTCCGTGGTTCACCCGGACGAAGGGAGTCTCCTCGACCTGCTCCGTTATCCGCACTTTATACAAGCCGTGATCGCACAGTTTTTCTACGTAGGCGCACAGGTGGGAACCTGGAGCTATTTCATCCAGTACGTGCAGGACTATGTTCACGCTTCAGAGAAAACGGCCGGGCTTTTTCTGACAGGAACGCTAGTGGCCTTCGGTGTGGGACGTTTTAGCGCAACCGTTTTAATGAAATATATTCGCCCAAATTACCTGATGGGTATTTACAGCCTGGTAAACGTCGCGCTTGTGGCGGTAGGAGTGCTTTTTCCTGGCTGGATCGGTCTTTGGGCCATCTTCCTGACGAGCTTCTTTATGTCTTTGATGTTCCCCACCATTTTTGCACTGGGATTAAAGGAGTTAGGGCCCAATACCAAGCTCGGCGGCTCGCTCATCGTAATGGCGATTATCGGTGGCGCGGTGTTTACGCCTCTGATGGGACTGGTATTTGAGGCCACAAAAAGCATGGCTTACGCCATGCTTGTGCCTCTTGGATGCTATATCTTCATTTCCTACTTCGCTTTTATTGGGTCTCGTGTGAAAATTCGCGTCTGATTGCATCAAAGATATTTAGAAGTTCCTTATACATAAATACATTCTGGGTGGTCATGGAATGATACTGTAGTGGAACATCGATTACTTTATCGTTAAAGGAGAATCGAATGAACGACAATCTCATTTTGGTAACGGGTGCGGGTGGATTCATAGGCGGAAACCTGGTTTCAAGCCTTAAGAATCAGGGATATACACGCATACGTGCCGTGGATGTTAAGCCGCTCGAACATTGGTATCAGAAGTTCGACGACGTTGAGAATCTCTGTCTTGATTTGAACGAAAAAGTGAGTTGCGAGGTTGCGGCCAAAGACGCGGTGGACATCTACAACCTGGCGGCGAATATGGGCGGCATGGGCTTTATCGAGAAGAATAAAGCGCTCTGCATGCTCTCGGTACTGATCAATACGCACATGCTGATGGCTGCGCAAAAGTTTGGTGCAAAGCGTTTCTTCTATTCCTCCTCAGCCTGCGTATATAACGGCGACCTGCAACACACGTCGGATGACGGCGATATGTTTACCCCCCCCTCTCTTAAAGAAGCGGATGCTTATCCTGCTCTGGCGGAAGACGGATATGGCTGGGAAAAGCTCTTTTCCGAACGGATGTGCCGTCACTACATGGAAGATTTTGGACTTTACGCGCGAGTTGCGCGGTTCCATAACGTGTATGGGCCATGGGGAACGTGGTTCGGAGGCCGTGAGAAGGCTCCCGCTGCGATCTGCCGCAAAGTGATCGAAGCCAAATTGTCCGGTAAGCATGAGATTGAGATCTGGGGAAACGGACACCAGACTCGGAGCTTCATGTACATCGACGATTGCGTGAAGGGCGTCGAGATGATCATGAACTCAAACATTCTTGAGCCCATCAACCTCGGTTCCAGCGAAGCGGTCAGCATCAACCAACTGGTGGATATCGTAGAAGGTATCGCCGGGATCAAGTTGAAGCGGAATTACGACCTCGGCGCTCCCAAGGGAGTGAACGGCCGGAACAGCGACAACACTTTAATCCAAAAATATCTTGGCTGGGAACCGAGCATTTCTTTACGCGACGGCCTGGCGAAGACCTATGCTTGGATATATGACCAGTACCAGTTGCGCGAGCGCGGAGAAGCGGGAGTGGTTCGCGAGGCCGAAGTCGCTCACAAGTAAGTGCTGGCGGAGACGACTGAATGCTTCGTACGCGGGAACCATGGGACTACTTAATACTTACTGCCGCAAACCAGACACAGGCGAAGGCATATGAAACGCAAATTGACTTTCGTCGCCGCTTAGGGCAACTTGCGCAGGTAAAAAACGTACTCGTGGTTCCCGACCTTGATGGGAAAAGAATAGGCAGTGGTGGAAGTACCATCGAGTGCTTGCGGCAGATTCTCGACCGCGAGCTTCCGTCGTTTCCTGGCAGTGCTACACCCGAGTATATCCTCAGCACACTGCGTGTTTTGATAGTTCACGCGGGCGGCGATTCTCGTCGCCTGCCCGCGTACTCCCCCGGCGGAAAGATCTTCGTACCGTTGCCGGGCGAGAGCTATTCCGCTCTCGGTTCAACCCTGTTCGACCGCCTCTACGATGTCTTCCGAAGCCTGCCGACGGGTAAGACCGGAGCTGGCCAGACTGTGATTGCCGCAGGCGATGCGCTCCTCCTGTTTGATCCTTCAACATTGGATTTATCCGGCGACGGAATCACCCTTCTTGGGACCTACACATCTCCTGAGGAGGCAGCGCGTCATGGTGTGTTTTGTGCGAACGCGGACGGCACCGTGCGGCTTGTCCTGCAAAAGCCAACGCTCAAGGAACAGAGCGCTGCAGGAGCGCTCAACCGGCGGGGCCAGGCTGTGCTGGATGTTGGCCTTATGAGCCTGGATGCAAGTGCATCCGCGCGATTGCTGGAGACTTTCTGCGCCATTTCCGCGGGCGGAAAATCTGTCGTCTGGAAGCCCGAGATGGAGGGCGCTGTCCGCGCCTATGGGATCGACCTCTACCGAGAAATCTGCTGCGCGTTGGGAACAAAGTCCAGCATGGAACACTATCTGCAGACCGTAAGAGGAAGCGGAAGCAGGCAGGATGTAGCTATTCTGAGCGAACTATATGAGTCACTGACGCCGATCCCGGCTCATTTGCAAATGCTTCGGAATTTCAGTTTCCTGCACTTTGGAACGACTCGCCAGTTGGTCTCAAGCGGAATTTCACTGATCACCCATGATGACAAGGCCGTTCCTGTTCATACCGTTCTTGGATTGAACAATGATGTGCAGCACCAGGGATTGATTTCCGGCAATCATGCGTGGGTGGAAGGTTGCCGCATCGCAGCTCCGCTGAAACTTACCCGCGATAATGTCATCGTCGGCGTTGACGTGTCTGCGCCGCTGAGCCTACCGGAAGGCGCCTGCCTCGACGTTTCCCCGGGAATAGGCCGATTCGGTGCACCTGTCTGGTTCGTCCGCTGCTACGGCATGGATGACAGCTTTAAAGATGATCACGAAAAACAATCGACCTTCTGCGGAATAACGTTTGTCGATTGGCTGAATGCAATCGGCGCAGCGCCTTCCGATATTTGGCCGGAGAGTATTGCGAGCCATGAGCGCACGCTTTGGACTGCCCGCCTTTTTCCGGCGGAGCCGGTCCGTGAAAATTATCAGCGCTGGTTGTGGATGTTCGACGTTGTGAATGCGTCTCCAGAGCAGAAGCGAGAATTCCTGGCTGCAGATCGCTACGGTGCGGAAGAGCTGTTGGCGCAAGTGGATCAAAACGCCTTCCATGCGTGGCGATCGAAAACTCGCGCTGCAGAGATCGAACGCTCACTCAGCAAAGTTTTTCGCGCGGAGAGTAATTTTTCATCGACCGATCTGGCCTTTGTAATTCAGCACTCGGCCGAGCCTGCACGGCTGGTATCGAGAGTGCTTTCACTGGCGCACGATCAAATTGCGACCAATCATCCTCCATCGCTGGAAGACTTCAACTTCAGCCGTATTGCACACTGCCTGGCATCTGCAATCGAAGAACTCGCCACCGACGAACCGGTCGAGCTGGAAGAACTCTTTCCGGGCTTCATCTCTTCCATGCCCCTGGAATTGAAAGCCTGGGCCGAATCAGGGTGTCTGTCGGTGACGAGCGGAAGGTCGGCGCGGAACTGGTCGGCCCGTCTTCGTGAACTTGCCTTCCAACAAATTCACGAGAGCATCGTTAGAACGTCCGTGGGCAAAGGCAGCCGGCCGAGAAACGTTTTGCGGCCGGATGAAACGATCTGGGGAAGATGTCCGGCGCGCATCGAACTCGCAGGCGGCTGGACCGACACTCCGCCCTTCACTCTCGAAAACGGCGGTGCGGTTATCAATACCGCGATCAATCTCAATGGTCAGCCCCCCATTCATTGCTACTGCCGGATTGTGGATTCGCACGTCATTCGACTGAATTCGATCGACGGCGGCAGCCGACTGGAGATCTCTGAACTAGCCGAGCTGCTGGACTATCGTCGCCCGGGAGATTCCTTCGCATTGGCCAAAGCAGCTCTAGCTATTTCGGGCTTCTCTCCGGGGATGGCGGATTGGCGCGACCAGATCACGCTTGCGGAGATGCTGCGTGAATTTGGCGGAGGCATTGAAATCACTACGCTGGTTGGCATCCCACAAGGGAGTGGGCTGGGAACGTCAAGCATACTGGGCGCTGTCATCCTGGCGGTGATTGGCAAGTTGATTGGTCGAACGATGAACCAGCAGGAGCTCTTCCATGATGTGCTGCGACTGGAGCAGGCACTGACAACGGGCGGCGGCTGGCAGGACCAGGTCGGAGGTTGCGTTGGCGGAACCAAGATCACATCCACGCGTCCGGGCATGATTCCAAATGCGCGAATCCATTATGTGCCGAGCGATGTGCTCGAACCAAGATTGAACGGCGGACGCACTTTGCTGTACTACACCGGGCTAACGCGGGTGGCCAAAAATATCCTGGAGGAAATTGTTGGGGGATACCTGGACCGAAATCAGAGAGTCACGTCCGCACTCGGCGATGAATACGTTGTGGCCGAAGATATTGCAGATTCCATGTCGAGAAAGGACATCGCAGGTTTTGGAGCCTGCATCGACGCAGCGTGGACTTTGCAAAAGCGCCTTTGTGGCACAGTGACCAACGCATCCATCGATTCCCTGCTCGATCGCGTGCGGCCATACGTTCACGGAATGAGAATTTCTGGAGCCGGCAGTGGCGGATTTCTGCTGATGGTCTGTAAATCACCCGAGGATGCCAGTCAAGTGAGGCGCCTGCTTGAAGCAGATCCTTTGAACGACAGGTCGAGGTTCTTCGATTTCGAAGTGAACAACGTCGGCCTCGAAGTCACTACCTGCTAGATTCAAGGACTGCTTGCTCCATAGAGCGAAGAATACCGCTCGGCTCAGCGATGGCCAACGCAGCCATTTCTTCCGCGCGCTTCTCACTATCGGAAACGACATAGATCCGCAACTCATCTGCATTGCCTGAAGGTCTCAGATGAGCGACGTCGTTGTTATGGAAAATTACCCGAACACCATCCGTGTAATCCAGTCGGACAATTTCATCGAAATCATTTGAGGAATTGAAGTATTCGGTGAGTTTAGCGCGAACACTAACAGCGTTGGTCACGCGGCCGTCGCGGGCTTCCAACGGTTTCTTGTTTGCATCGAGAAGTTCCACATTGGAGCCGCTGAAAATCACTTCATTTATCTGTTGGTCTTCGAGCGAGAAACGATTCACCAGCCGGATCGCAATTTCCCGTGGGAATTGCTTCAACAGTGCAGCGCGGCTGTATCTTCTCGGGAGCCTGGCAAACAACTCTCCCAACGAAAGCTCCTTCTCGTGCGCGCTAAACAACGCACAAAGCAGCGGCAACATGGCATCTCTCGTAGGCAGCGCACTCAGTGCGTTTCCGTTTCGGAGGAATGTCGACCCTGTTAGAAATCCTCCATTTGCTTCCCAGCCGCAGACTTTGCGCTTGCCACCTTTCAAAGCAGCGTTCATTCCAGCAATAACGAACGGCGATCCAATTTTGGTCTTCGGCTCAAGCACCTCCGCAAGTACGCTGCGATCAATGGCGTCGTTGCAACTTATCGGAACGACGACGGCATCCGCGCCTAGATACTCCGCTACTACGATTCCAAGCAGGTCGCCACTGAAGAATCGAAGCTGAGAGGTGGCGAAGTCCACGGCCAACAGCAGGGGCCGATCGCTGTCTCCATCTGTCGACAGCAAGGCGTGCACCATGCCAACCTTGGCAGTGGCGTTTGAGGTCAGATTCTGCAGAAAGGCTAGCTGGGATGCATCGATATTCTCGGTATCGATTGGTACGAATGAATCACTGCGGCCGACGGGGATCACCTCGGCTCCAAGCTTACGCAGTATTTCCACACCGAGATCGCGGCCGACTGCGGAATGCTGGTAGAAAAGAACCCTCATCCCGCTCATCGACTCTCCCCCGAAGAATTGAGCGTAACGGGAAATATAAAAATCTCTTGCTTCGCTGCTCTCTGGCGAAAGCTCACTATGTCCTTGCTTGAATCGGCCATTCTCATCGAACAAAGAACTGTGAAAAGACTCCGCGTATTCCTTGCCTCTTACTCGCTCGACCATCTTCTGAATTGGCCCCTCATGATCCTTGAGGAGTTCTCCCTGAGAAGTGTTCGTCTTATACCCATTGCGTTCGAAGGGAATATGGCTTCCGGTGATCATGATGCTGCCGCATTGCTTGCTGAGGGCGTAGCAAGTGAGCGCAGGCGTGGGAATCGCTCCCATGTTCGACGGCTTCATTCCTGCATCGAGAATCGCCCTTTCAACTGCCTGGGCTATTTCGCCGCGACCGTTTTCTTCAGGAACATATGTTGTAGAAGAAGGACGCAGGTCATAGGCGAAAAAGATTTCGTCACCCTTTTTTATTCCCCCGTCCGCCAAGGGCAAGCTCTGCAGATACTCGAGTTCCGCGAGCGCATTGATATACACCTCAAGCTGCGTAAGATCCGCGACAAGTCCTCTGCGACCGCTGGTTCCGAATTTCATATCTCGCGGCTCATATTTGAGGTGGGAGCGGAGACTATTCGTAGTTATTCCCGAGGATTCAGTTGGCATTCCAGCTCCTTGGCAGCATGCAATCCGTTCCTACCAGGTCCGGCGGCTGATGAGGCGCGGACGCCTGAGGTAGTTGGGTCAGCCGTTTCCGGCTGTACTGATTCGCTCGCATGCTTAGTATGTTCGAGGCAAAAGCGAAGAAATAGGTTACTCCCTGCCCCGCGAAAAAAGGTCGCGTCGGGCCGATTGCATCACTGCATGGGTAGAACTTGCGTCCACCCTGCCCGAACATCGGCACCGATACTTCTGGCGTGCGAAGATGATGCAGGACTCATTGTGACGATATGAATGTTTTGAACGTGATGATCGGATTCTTCTTTGGCTTTTCGCTCGGCGTTGGCTGTGCCCTTGCGGTGATGTATTCCATTTACACCGGAGGCTACCGTAAAGCTCTTTCCGACTCGTTACTCGAGACGAAGCCGCGTCGCTACGTGCAACTCATGGCAAAGGCAGTTGCGCATCAACGAAGTTAGAGTGTTTGCATCGATGTTTAAATTACGTCGTTTGTCAGGGTTGCCAGCCGCCGCCCAGTGCCTGGTACAGCTGGACGTAGTTCTGCATTTCTGCGTTCCACGCTTCCGCAAGAGTGAGTTCTGAGGTGAAGTATTGCTGCTCTGTCACCAACACCTCGAGAAAGCTAGTTACACCGCCGTTAAAGCGCACGTTCGCGAGATCTGCTGTCTCTTTGTAGGTGTTGGTCTGTTGCTGTAATTTCATGCGATACAGCCGTGACTGGTTATACCCGACCAGGCTATTTGCGACGTCTCCGAAGGCAACCTGCACGGTCTGCTTATACGTCAACTCAGATTCGTCGCGTTGCGCCCATGCCAGATGATATGCGCTCCTGATTCGCCCACCGTTGTAGAGCGGTTGAGCTATCTGGCCGCCGACCGCCCAGAAAGTAGCGGGGCCCTGAAGGAAGCTTGTCAACGAGGTACTTTGGGCTCCGAAAGTTCCAGTAAGTGAAATCTGCGGAAAGAACGCAGCCTTCGCTACGCCAACGTTTGCGTTCGCAGCGACGAGATTTTCCTCCGCTCTTCGGATATCCGGTCGCCGCTGTAACAACGCGGAAGGCAGCCCTGTGGGAACTTCAGCCAAGTGTGGCTGATCCACCAGCGCGAGGCCGCGGTCGACTGGCCCCGGGTTTCTGCCTAGCAGAATGCTAATCTGATTTTCCGTCTGCGCAATCGACTGCTGCACGGTGATGACTTCTGCTTCCGACTGCTGCACCAACAGTTGAGCCTGGTATAAGTCGGTGATCGCGCTCTCACCGCCTTTGTACTTGATTGTGTTGATTCTTAGAATCTCGTTGTCGGCCTCGAGCGAGCGCCGCGCGAACTCCAATTGAGAGTCAAATTGGCGCAGCAAGTAATATTGCGAAGCCACGCTACTTACGAGAGTGGTTTCCACGATATTTCGCGCAAAATCCGTAGCAAGCAGCTGGGCGCGAGCCGCCTCAGTTGCACGGCGATATTGACCCCAGAAATCGAGGATGTAGTTAAGCTGAATACCAACCGTGTCAAAGGTTGGTGCACCCGGGTTAAGCACATTGCGCTGATTCTCAACGCCCGCCACGCCATTCACAGTTGGCAGTTGATTGGAGCGGACGATCCCCACATTCGCTTGCGCCTGAACAATGCGCGAAGCCGCGATGCGGATGTCGTAGTTGTTCGTCAGTGCTTCCCGGATGAGCCCCCTTAGAACTTCGTCCTGGAAAACCGCGTTCCACTGCGTCTCCGCAATTGACGCGACTTGCGGTTGATTCGTGAGTTCGGGAGCAACGCCTCGATACTGAGGCGGAACCGTTACCGCCGGACGTTGATAGTTCGGTCCTACTTTGCACCCGGAAATAAGCAGCAGTGCTGCCATCGCGATGAGTTTCTGTTTGTTCATCATGCGATTGGTCCTTCCGGAACAATGGGCGCGGCGTCTGCTGCAGGCGGAGTCTTCTTCTTGAAGAAATTGCCAAAGCGCTCGACCACGTCGAAAGATACGGGAATGAAGAAGATCGCCAGGAACGAAGCCGCCAGCATGCCGCCGATCACCACCGTCCCCAACACCTGGCGTGATATCCCGCCAGCGCCTGTGGCTGTCCACAACGGTACGCACCCCAGAATGAATGCAAAGGATGTCATCAGGATTGGCCGCAATCTAAGTTTGGCTCCCGTCAGTGCTGCGTCAATCAGGGTCGCTCCCTTGTCGTATTCCATTTTTGCGAATTCAACGATCAGGATGGCGTTCTTCGCCGACAGGCCGATCAACATGACCAGGCCAATCTGGGCATATACGTTGTTGTCGAGGTGACGGAAATAGAGAGCGGCAAACGCCCCGAACACGGCGATAGGCACGCCCAGTAGCACGCTGAACGGTAGCGTCCAGCTTTCGTACTGGGCAGCCATGATTAGAAAGACAACAAAGAACGCCAGTCCGAAAATCGTCGCTGGGGAGACACCCTGCGCTGCTTTGACCTCCTGGTACGACATACCCATGTAGTCGAAGCCCATCTGTGTCGGCATGGATTTTTTGAATACATCTTCTAATGCCGCAATGGCCTGACCAGAACTATATCCCGGTGCGGCCGATGCGTTGATCTGCACACAATTGAACAGGTTGTACCGCATGACGAACTCAGCACCACTGCGCGGATATATGCTGGTCAGCGTACTGAGCGGAACCATCTTCCCTTCGGCGTTGCGCACATAAAACTTCCCTAAATTTTCCGCCTTGGAGCGATAGTCCCCGTCGGCCTGCACATACACTTGCCACTGCAAACCGAAGCGGTTGAAGAAGTTGACCAGCGACCCACCCATAAACGTCTGCACTGTTTCGTACAAATTGCTAAGTGGGATCTGTTGGGTCATCGCCTTGGCGTTGTCCACATTGACTCCAACCTGGGGAACGTTGAAAAGCGCTGTGGTCATCACGCCTGCCAGCTCAGGTCGCTTTCGCGCCTCAGCCATGAACATTTGCGTCTGTTTACCGAGAAACTCAATGCCGCTTCCGGACCTGTCTTCCAGGACAAATGTCACACCGCCGGACGTTCCCACACCTGGAATTGCCGGAGGCGGAAACGAAAACGCTATCCCTGATGAAACCTTTGAGAGGGTCCGCTGCAGATGGGCCTTGACCCCTTCGTAATTCGTTTCCGGGGTCTTTCGTTCTGCCCAGGGCTTCAAGGAGATAAAGAAGAATGAGCTGTATGTTGTATTCACGCCGCTGAGCAAGCTATAGCCCATTACGGAACTAACCTTATCGACACCAGGGGTCTCCAGAATCGCCTTCTCGACCTCTCTGGCAGCTTCTGAGGAACGTTGCAGTGACGCGCCATCCGGCAATTGGAGACCAGCGTATAGGTAACCCTGATCTTCGTCAGGCAGAAAGCTTCCAGGTACTTTCTTGCCGAAGAAACCCATGGCCACCGTTATCAGGCCCAATAACAGAAAGGCAAAGACTGCTTTGTGAATCAGGTGCTTGCACCAATTCACATACCCATCCGTTGCAGCGCCAAAAACCCGGTTGAACCAGCCAAAGAACTTTCCAAGTGGACCGCGAGACGGCTTCTTGGGGCGAAGCAGCATGGCCGAAAGTGCGGGACTGAGGGTCAAAGCATTAAACGCGGAGAACAAAACCGAAATTGCGATGGTAACGGCAAATTGCTTGTAGAGCTGCCCGGTAATTCCGGGTACGAACGCAGTGGGAATGAACACTGCGGCAAGAATCAGAGCAATGGCGATGACCGGACCCGAAACCTCCTCCATTGCTTTTACTGTCGCATCATGCGGCGACAGGCCATGCTCAATGTGGTGTTCGACCGCTTCCACCACCACGATCGCATCGTCGACCACCAGGCCAATGGCAAGCACCAGGCCAAACAGCGACAGCGTATTGATTGAGAACCCGAGCAACGGGAAGACCATAAACGTCCCGATGAGCGAAACCGGAACGGCGAGAAGAGGAATCAAGGTGGCACGCCACCCCTGCAGGAACAGGAACACTACGAGGATGACCAGTATGAGGGCCTCTCCGAGTGTCTTGTAAATCTCGTGGATGCCCTCACTCACTGCAAGCGTCGTGTCGAGGGCAACATCGTACTCAAGCCCTTGCGGGAAGCGCCCTTTCGCTTCCTCCAGCATCTTGAGGACATTGTTTCGAGTCGCAATTGCATTGCTTCCCGGAGTGAGATAAAGCGCAACCAGGGCCGCAGGCTGGGCAGGCTTTACGGGCTGACCTGGTTGAGGCGCTAATCCCATCCTTGCGTTATAAGAGTAGTATTGCGATCCCATCTCGACTCTGGCAACATCTTTGAGTCGCAGAATAGAACCGTCCGGCTGGGCACGAACCACGATCTCGTCGAAGTCCGCCGCAGTTGGCAACCGTCCCGGAGCCCGAACGTTGTAGGTGAATTGCTGTCCCTGTGGAACGGGTTCTCCACCTATCTGACCGGCAGGGTTGACCTTGTTCTGGGCCTTGACGGCATTCGTAATATCAGACACCGTCACACCTAGATTCGCCAGCTTGTCGGGATTCACCCAGATACGCATGGCATAGGGGCCAGCGCCAAAAATCTGGACCTGTGAAATGCCGGTTATGCGAGTCAAGGCATACTGAAGGTTGATGGTCGCGTAGTTGGCCAGAAAAATGTTGTCATACACGCCGGTGGGAGAATACAGGTCGAGCAGCATGAACGGTGCCGTCGTGGCCGGTTGCACGAGTACGCCCTGCTGTGTCACCTCTTGCGGCATCTGCGAATTGGCCTGTCCCTGCCGCATCTGTGCCAGAATCTGATCGGTATTGATATCGGTCCCGAGCTGGTAATCCACGTACAGTTGCATAGAGCCGCCCGAACTGGCGCTCAGCGAGTACATGTAATTCATGCCGCTGACACCGGACATCTGTTGCTCGATCGGGGTCGCCACCGATTCCGCAATCGTTGTCGCGTCAGCCCCGGGATACGTGGCTTTCACCTGGATCATCGGATCGGCGATATTGGGGAACTGCGCCGTGGGCAGGCCTAGCACGGAAACCACGCCAATCAAAACCATCAGGATGGAAATGACGATGGCAACAATCGGCCGATTGATGAAGAATTTCGACATGGTCAGTTGCTCCCTGGCGCCGCGGCGGCGGCGGCTGCGTAGGGCCTGGGAGTAACCGGTACACCACCTTCTTTCATCAGCTGTGGAGCAGCAGCGGCGGCTTGCCCTATCTTCAGAATGCC
Source organism: uncultured Acidobacteriaceae bacterium (assembly GCA_963816335.1). Classification (GTDB taxonomy): domain Bacteria; phylum Acidobacteriota; class Terriglobia; order Terriglobales; family Acidobacteriaceae; genus JANXZS01. Next base: position 140,409 of record CAWFKA010000012.1, read on the forward strand.
TTCGACCACTACTTTCTCACCGGGCTTCAGGCCCTCCGTGATAATCCAATTCTGCCCGATTCTGTCACCCACCTTTACTGGGCGGAATGTGGCTTTGTTTTCGGCGGACACCACGATCACCTGGTACAAGGACTGCACTTCTATCACAGCTGCTTGCGGAACCAGCAATGCATTCTTGTTGTTGCTCGTCTGAATGCGAACCCGTCCGAAGCCGCCCGGGCGCAGGATCGCGTCCGGGTTGGGAAACTCCGCCGTCAACTGAATGGTCCCCGTGCCTTCCGTAACCTGCCGGTTCACCTGGACGATCCGCCCGATATGGGGATAATTCTCTTCGTTGGCCTGTATATAGTTCACCGCCACGTTGCCGCGTTTACCACTGCGGATGAATTCGGAAATCTTCGCCGCGTTTCCGAGGTACGCACTCTCGCTGATGTTGAAATTCGCCCAGATCGGGTTCACTTGCGAGATCGTGGCCATCTTCGTCGTGGTTCCAACTAAGTCACCAATCTGCGAGTTGGAATTCCCTGCGATGCCATCGATCGGGGAAAAGATCTTCGTCCACGCCAAATTCAATTTCGCGTTTTCCAAGGCCGCTTTGGCTGCCTGAACCTGCGCCTTTCGCGCCGCCTGGGTAGACAAATCCGTATCAAGTTGCTTTGCAGGGATGGCGCTCTGGGCCGCTAGCGGAGTATCGCGCGCAACATTGTTATCAGCTTCAGAAAGGCCTGCCAGAGCGATCTGGACGTCGGCTTCCGCTTTCTCAAGAGCAGCTTGATATTGCCTGGGGTCGAGTTCAAAAAGGAGCTGACCCTTCTTGACGAAATAACCATTCAGGTAATTCTGCTTCAACAGATAACCCTGAACCTTCGGCGTAATGTCGGCGTTCACCGGTCCGTTAAGCTGCGCAACCCATTCCTGGTAGATCGGAACATTCTGTTCTGCAACCTCGGCTACTTCGACGTCAGGAGGCGCGGGAGGAGGTGCAGCCTCTTTCTTCTCGCACCCCACAATCACCAGGAAGGAACAGATGCCGAGAACCACAGGGCCCAGTCGCAACACCTTTCGCGCTTTTACAGAGTGGAGTCCGAACTTGCGGTCAGACCTAAGGGTGTTGGGCAGTGCGAAATGGCTTTCCATTGACTCACTCCTGATCACATGTGCGGCTGGCTGCGCGCCCGCTTACGTCACTTTTGTTTATATCCTTTTACACTACCGATTCCATAGGGGATAGTGAAAGTTTGCGAGGCTTTCGTCCGCTAACTTTCCACGGAGGAAATTGGGGCCGGTGCTGCACTTGAGACAGATATCTTTACATGCCTGACCACGTCCGGCAAAAGCAGGGAATCTGGCGAGATAGCAAAAATTTGCGGGCTTGCTAGCACTTCTATTAGTGGCGTATTGCGTGGAGTCCAGTTACTGTCAGACTCTAGCGTGCCCGAAAATCTGGAACCTTCTCCTTTTGAGCCTAAGCGAGAACGGCTTGAAGTGCACGCCGTCCGGAGTGCGGCTTGCCTCCTCTGTCGACTTGCATTTCGGAGCGCCACTTTGCCGCAGAACGACTATAGTGATTTGATTGGAAATTACCCAAACAACGAGCTCTCAAAGCAACGAAGATAAAGAGGAGAACGAATGAACAAGCGCTCGACCAGAATTTCCTCCGCGGCACTCTTGACAGGGCTTTCTGTCGGCGTGCTCGCCATATCGGCCCTACAAGCAACAGCACAGAATCCTGCTCTCCAGGAAAAAGTGGCACAGATCAAGCAGGCTATGGCAGCTAACAAGGCCGCGATCGCCCACTATACGTGGCAGGAACAGCAACAGATCAGCCTGAAGGGCGAAGTGAAAAGCACGAAGCTTTACCAGGTGGTTATCACGAACGGCCAGCAACAGAAGAGTGAAATCAGCGGAACGCCACAGGCAGAGCCGAGCGGTGGCCGTCTTAAACGTCACATTGTCGAGAAGAAGACCGACGAGTTTACCGAGTATGGACAACAGATCGCCGCACTCGCCAAGCAGTATGCCGCGCCGAATCCGCAGGCAATGGATCAGGCTAAGGCGCAAGGCAACATCTCGATTCAACCAGACGCCGGCAATGGAACTGTCTCAATTGTTATCAAGAGCTACATCAAGCCCAACGATTCCGTCACGCTTACGTTCAACACCCAGCAAAAAGCGATCGTCAGCGTCAACGTGAACACGTACCTGAGCGACCCTAAAGATGCTGTCACGATCGCGATTAACTACGCGAAACTTCCTAGCGGTGTGAACCACGTCGCCACCATGCAGATTAACGGAGTGAGCAAGCAACTCGGAGTCAACATTCAGAATTCCAATTATCAACAGCTCTAAGAGACGTCAACGATTGCCAAAATCTAAACCGAGGGTGACGGATGCCAGTCGTTCGCGCACCAGAGAGAGTTCTACTCGCAAGGAAAGTGCCATGCCTTACGTTTAGATTTCGGCTTAATGAATTAGCAAGGAGCTGCATGGGCCTGATTGCCTTCGCAGCTCTTTCTTTCGGGTGCTCCGCGCAGGAAACTCATCCTCAAACAAGTAGCTCCCCTACTCCTGAAATCAACTCGCAGCTTCCGGTGAATTGGCTGTATGGCGCATACATTCCCAAGGAAGCGCCGCTTGTATCGCTGAATGGAAGAGAGCGTTTGAAGCTCTACGTTCGCCAGACCTATACGACTCCGGGCATTTACATCAAAACTGGATTCTTTGCGGTTCACGATCAGATCCGCAATACCCCCTCCGACTGGGGAGATGGATTTGGAGGATTCGCCAAGCGAGTAGGGTCGAATCAGGCCACGAACATCATTCAAAATTCTTTCACATCGGTTGGCCAGGCTGCGGTTGGTTGGGAGCCCCGTTACGACCGATGCAAATGCGTTGGCGGCTGGCCTCGCTTTCGCCATGCCTTTGTACGCAATTTTGTGACCTACGATCGAAGCGAGGTGTCACGGCGTCCCAATATCATGCCCTTCGCCGCAGCCTTCGGGGCTGGCGCTATCGGCGCAACATGGAATCCGAACAATCCAACCGTCACAGTAAAGGGATATCAGAGCGTGTTCACGCAGGCTTGGGTAGGAGTGATCATTAACAGTATTGGAGAGTTCGCTCCGGACGTGAAGAAGAAATTAAAGAAGCAAAAAAATAATTAGAGAAGCCAATTTTCTCCTGCTGGAAGCTAGCTGTCAGCATCACCGAACCGCGGCTGAGTGGTTGCCGGAACGCTTCTTTTCCTTGACCATTGAAGCGCGCGCAAGAATCCTGGTTCCCCGCTCTACAGCAGAATCGATCTCAAGTTCTCCGCCTATCAAGTGCATCCTCTCACGCATGCTGATCAGTCCCAGGCCGGGAACAAGACGCGCCTGTTCGGTGTCGAATCCCACACCATCATCGGAGATGGTGAGGGTCACCATTTCCGCATTGGCTCGCAACTCCACAATTACGTTCTTTGCGCCACTGTGTTTCGCCACATTGTGAAGGGCCTCTTGAGCAACTCTCAAGAATGATAGGGCGACGGTGCTGTCGAGGTTGTCGAGGGGGCCTTCGCACACGCATTGCAGAGCCACATGGAAGCGTTCTGACCACTCACGACAATGACTCTTGACGGCAATTGTCAGCCCCAGAAATTCCAGCTCGGAGGAATGGAGTTGGTGAGACAATTTGCTGACTTTCTCGGCGATCTCTTGCACCGCTGCAGCCAGTTGAGGAAGGGCGGGATGTACCTGATCGGGCCGCCCTGACTTGGGCTGACCTGCGCGCAACATTTGAATCTTCAAAACTGCGAGAGACTGGCCGATGTCATCGTGGAGTTCGCGTGCAATTCTGGCGCGGTCCTCGTCCTGCGCGTTCATCATGAGCCGCCCCAGGCGATTGCGAGCGACCTCAGAATCCTTCAAGATCCGCTCAGCATCCTTCAACGGCGTAACCTCTTCCAGAACCATGAGCAGGGAGGACGGTTCACCATTCGCCCGGTCTCGCGATAAGGTGACGATGGCTTTTACCCAGATTCCTTTGCCGTCTTTTCGCTCGCCAAAGCGCTCCGAAGAGTAGCTGGAAATCTTGCCGGTGAGTAACCGTTGCAGGTCTTCTTCCTCCCGCGCGGGGCGGCGGCTGGGAAAGATTTTGGTAAAGGGTTTGGAGAAGAGTTCTTTTTGAGAATAGCCCACTAATTCGCAGCATCTCCGGTTCAGGACAAGCCACTCGAAGTCGAGCGTGAGCTCAGCAATGTTTGCGCCGAGATTCTCGAAAAGCGGGCAGGTGACATCGCCTTGATTGCGAAGTCTGCAGATCCGGTCCCCGATATTGTTGCGAACTTGCATAGGCGAAATTGCACATCGAAATAAGGGCGGCCCGGTCGTACCGGGAGTATACACCGACCTCTCCGAGGCTGAACCCAGGAAAGCGAGCCCTGCCGACAAGCGAGAGAGGGCCGAAACGGACCCAGAAAGGCTGATTGAATCGCTTGAGCTTAGCCGCGTTTCACCAGTGTCAAAGCCTCGCATTTTCAGATCCGAGAGTATGCAGTTTTGCTAGTATCTCAGTTTCATTCTCAGGATTATCCTCGACAGAATCGTTCTTTATAAGACGGCGATTCCGGCCAGCGCGGACGATAGTTTGGTTGACAGTGACTAGACTGCTGCTTGTTGACGATAATCCGGCAATGCTCCAAACGCTTGTTGAGATGCTCGATGATGACTTCACCATTGCGGGCACTCTCTCCGCGGGAGAATCTGTCATCCAAGAGGCTCGTCAGTTGGAGGCCGACGTAATCGTTCTTGATATTTCGCTCGGTGACACGTCCGGTTTCGAAGTGGCTGAGCGTCTGAAAGAATCGGGATCAAAAGCCCGAATCGTATTCTTGTCCGTTCACGAGAATCCCGCCTTCGTACAAGCTGGCATGCAACACGGAGCCTACGGATATGTGTTCAAGTCGAACATAAGCCGCGATCTGGTCAAGGCAATTCATGCCGTCTCTCTAGGGGAGCGTTTCCTTCCTCGCGTCAGCTAGACCTTTCACCTGCGTTCAAGAATGCCAGACGTCGCAGGGACTTTTGTCTGGTGCGGGCTGTTTCCGATACAAAACAAATCGGCGCCCGACGGCGCCGATCCGTAATGCGAGCATTCAGACTCTTCTCTCAGTGGGGCATGATGACAAATTCGGCTTCAACCGTCTTGCACATGCCGTAAACCGCACCCGATACGCAAGCGCCGGCGGAGTACTTATAGCAACCGGGCTTTTTGGCTGTAACAGTTTTGGGAGCGCTGCTGCCGCCGATGATCGGACCGTCTGGATCGAAAGGAGAGGGGTCTCCAGCATCCACCAGGATGCCGGTGTTCTTCGACGAGCTCTGCCAGGTTATTTTGGTGCCGGGATGAACGCAGAACAACATGTTCCCTTTTGCGCCTGGAAGCACAGGTGTAGAAGCCGCCAGATTTGCGGTTCTCTTAACGTCAACCACACAAGGTGAAGAAGCGGTTCCGCAGGTGTTGCCTGCGTTACACATCGATGCTGGGTCTGGCTCGGTGCAAACGTATTTGCTCTTCTGCGCGTTGGCAGAACCGGCCAGCATTGCGATTGGAAGCACAAGCAAAGTACATTTGCCCGCAAAGCTTCGAAATTTCGTCATATGTATCGCCTCGCCTTTTTAATTTCTTACAACGCCGCCCATGAGCGGCAACAAAATCGATCGCAATCAAAGATTGCCGGATTTCGCAACTTAGTGCGCCAGCCGGAAACTAGTTGACGCCCGGTGTCCCATTCCAATCGATAATTCCGGCCAATCTCCAGGGATTCTGGTTCAGTTCAAACGAAAGCTGGCCTTCCTTGTCAATCGTGAGCTGGGCGGCCGGATACAGAACGCCAGTACTCTTGCTTTTATCCTGATCGTTAAGGTCGATCTCACCGCAGGTCAGGTTGAAGGATTGGGTTGGAGAGTCAGACCACGCCTCACCAATTCGAATCTGGCGATTTGTTGCAAACCGGATTTTGCGTCCAGTCGGAGTCGGAATCATACGGATGAAGGAAACGTCGGAACCGACGGTGCCCGTGATAGACATACGGCCAACTGCCGGCATCTTCTCAAGTGCGTTGACGAGACCCTGGTTCTGGCCTTTGGTAAATGCATTGACCAGAATCTGCCGATCCTCCTGGGTTGAATAGTCGTAAATGATCAGCGTGACGCCGATATTCATGCCCATCTGCGTGCCCGTGCCATAGACCTGGGCGTCAATTGTTTCGTACTTGTCTCTCGCGAATCCGGGAACTGTTGCGGCCATCATCAATCCAAGAAGCATCAGGCTTCCGACTGCAGTCTTTACCAACTTTGAACCAGTAGACATGTCTTTCTCCTCATCGCTTCATTTGTACGGCGGGAAACTTTCGATCAGAAGGACAATATAGTCATTCCTACGAAGATGGAACTAACAAAACTACATGAACTGAACGCAAAAAGAACTAACTAATGAGCGAGTGCCGACCTTCACCAATGATTTCGCTCTCGAGCATGCTGCTGCATTGTCGAGGAACGGACCCTGACTGCAGCCTCGTGGCCCACAGAGACGCGCCGTCTCTGTACTGGAATCTGCCTGACGACGATACACCAAGCTCTGACGACTTGGAAGGACTAAGGGTACTGCTTGAATATCTTTTGCAGAGCCTCTTTGACCATTTCCTGGTTCTCGTTGCCATTGTTCCCAAGAGTGTCTTCCGCAAATTCCGCGCCACGCAAGCTCCTGTCCTTTTGCGTCGTATAGGTCCACTACCAAAGTTCCTTCGGCAGGGATCAACGCCGCGGAAGCATGCAATACCCTCCACCGACAAAGCTAACTGCTGATCGGGAAGTCACGAAACTATCAACTTTATTAGGCCGCGCACTAAAAGTTGCCAGTGGACAGAGGGTCGCTAGGATAAGGAAGTGTCTGTTAGAAAGGGTTTGGCGAGCGGAGGATGCGTCCGCAAATTGCGCGACAGAATTTGAGCACAGATTACATCGAGTGTTGGACGGAGATGCCATTTTCCCGCGTCGAACTCTAGACGAAGATCAGGAAGTTGTCATCTGCCGTTTAATGGCATATTCCAGCAGTTCCGCGTTGGTCTTCACATTCAGAGTCTCCATCATGCGGTACTTATGAAAGGCGACGGTACCCGGCTTAACGTCAAGCACGCTGGCCACCTGCTTCATCGACATGCCTTCCGACAGAAGCTGAAGAATCTCGCTCTGTCGCTTGGTGATCCGGTTCTCTTTTGCGGCGCTGTTTCTCTGGTTCAGCAGGAAGGTGACCGTCTCCCTGGCGATAAGAGGTGAAAGGTACGACGCACCCTGAATCACCTTGCGTATCGCAACCACCAGTTCCTCAGCAGCCGACTGCTTCAGCACGTATGCAGATGCGCCCCTTCGAAAGGCCTCTGCCGCGACCTCGGCACTTAGGTTCATCGTCAAAAACACGAGCTTGATAAACGGCTGTTTGTGCTTGATCTGGTCCGCTGCATCCAGCCCATTGAGTTGCGGCATGGAAATATCCAGGATGATTACGTCCGGCTTCAGAGTTGTCGCCGCGGAAACCATGCTGCGGCCATCCGTTACGATACCGACTACTTCGAACTCCGGTTCCAGGATACTTTTGCAAGCCTCGGCCAGAAGCTTGTGATCGTCTGCTATCAGAAGGCGAGCCTTCAAGGGCTTGCGTTCCATTTGCGGTCTCCCGACTCTCGCATACCCCCTTTACCACGTCGATCCTTGATCCGGTAAACGCCATGCGAGGTGGCCCTCAGCATACAACTTTTGGGCTATGGGTCGCCATATCTCTTTGCGAAGACGGCCGTTCGGAGTAGCAAGTAGTAATTTTGTCCGCTCAAACATTTTATTGCTTAGTAACCACCGGAAGCAGGATGGAGCTAGCATTCTCGCCGCTGTGGAAGACCCTAATCGTCGCCTTCTTGTAGTCTTCGGGCTTCGCGAAAAATATATTGTCAACGTAAGTCTGGGGATTCCGGTCGTAAAGCGGAAACCAGCTTGACTGGATCTGGACCATGATCCGATGGCCGGGAAGAAACACGTGGTTTGCGGTCGGTAACGCGAATTTGTAAGGGAGTGGCGTGTCCGGCTTGATGGGCTGAGGCTTTGCGAAACTCTCCCGGTAACGGCCCCGGAAGATGTTGCCCGCCACCATCAACTGGTAACCACCCATATCCGGCTGTGCTGCAACCTCGTCGGGATAGACGTCAATGAGTTTTACTACAAAATCCCCGTCTGTTCCGGACGTGGACGCAATCAGGTTTACCACGGGTTCGCCGCTGATTTTCACCGGCTCCTTGAGCCGTTCCGAGGTGAAAGCGAGCACATCCGTCCTCCCGGAAGCTTCCCGCTGATCGTCCACCAGCCACTGTGTCCAGGTTAGGGGAGCATCATAACCTATGGGCTGTATGGGACGGTCCCGGAAGGGTACCGGCTTTGCGGGATCCGAAACATACTCCTCAAATTCCGTACCGGCAGACGCTGGCGGAGAGAAACTCGCCTTCATTCCGGACTGCAGATAGAACGGCCTGCTCTCAAGTCTGCATGCCGTGGGCTCCGCACATCCCGCGGGCCACGCAGGAAGGCGCTCCCACTTGTTCGCGCCGGTGAGATATGCCGTGACGGGAGCGACATCGGCCTTCGGCGCATCGTCTTTGAGATAGTGATCCAGAAACGGTCGCAACACCTCCTGTCGGAAATACAGGGCAGTATCTGTCGGGAACTTAATCGCGCCGAGGGAGCTGCCCTCGTCGATCTCTTGCCCGTGATACCACGGTCCCATCACCAGGAACACTTTGTCGTTGTTCACGTCCTTCGGCTTGATTGCCTTATAAACGGCGATTGCGCCATAAATATCTTCCTGGTCCCATAAGCTGTCCACCAGCATTACAGGCACTTTCAGCGGTTCCTTCGCAAGAATCTTGTCGACCGCCTGATCCTGCCAGAAGGCGTCATAGGCGGGATGCTCGACGATTTTCCGGTAGAATCCCATCTGCTCCAGTCCATGACGGCGGGCCAGTTCCCCTGCTGAGCCAGCCTCCAGAAACATGTCGTAATCGTCGAAGTGGCTGGACCACCACTTTTCCTCGTTCGAACGCGAACCCTCCTGCTCGTAAATGTAGGAGAAATTCTGCTGTCGGAATGCGCCATAGTGGAACCAGTCGTCCCCCATCCAGCCATCCACCATCGGGTTCATGGGAACCGCAACTTTCAACGCCGGATGTGGATGGATGAGCGCCATCAGGGGCGTAAAACCGTCATACGAGATTCCGATGATTCCCACCTTGCCGTTACTTTCTGGAGTGTTCTTCACCAGCCAGTCGATGGTGTCGTACGTGTCCGTCGCATGATCCACGCTGGTCGGATTCAGAGGCCCATGAAGCGGGCGATTCATCACATAATCGCCTTCGGATTTGTACTTTCCGCGAACGTCCTGAACAACCCGAATGTATCCGCCTTCGACAATCACATCGGTGGCGTTGTCATAGCCTTCCAGGATGGCAGAGAGATGGCCACTGTGCGCGTGAGTGGTGAGTTCGTCCGCGCTGTACGGCGTGCGCGTGAGAAGTATGGGGGCGTGCGCCGCACCATTGGGAATCAGAATCACGGTGTGAAGCTTGACACCATCTCTCATGGGAATCATCGCTTCCCGTCGTGTGTAATCGAAACTGCCGGTAGCCGTCTTTAGTTGGTCTGGAATCTCACTCGGCAGAGTCGCCGGAGGAGTGGTCTGCTTCCTGGCCTGCTGGCCAGTCCCATCCAAAGCCGCAATCATCAAACAAAAACCAATGGAAAGCGCCCGTACTAGCGACCTCGATCTGATAAAGCCTCCTTGTAAGCAGAAATAGTATTCTAGGGATTAAACCTAACTAATTCAATTTGTTGCCTTTACGCTGTCCTTTATCGCCCTGAATGGGGGAGCATCGACCGTCGTGTTTTGGCTGCTAACACGGCCATCTCTGCCATCAATAATTCATGCTAAAAGCAGGTAAGTAAACAATTTCTTGGCTGCGCCTATATATTGTTGAGTGACCCGATTCACCCTTCGAAATTGCTCCTCAACTTCAAGTTGAGAACCGCTGAGGTGCAAATTTCCAGGAATTTGAGTTTCGAAAAGATGGACATTATGCACTTCCAGATATTCCGTTATTCGCCGTCACCTTCACGGTCTCATTCGAATCGTCTTTCAATCACAGGGCATATCCTTATTCTTTTTCTCGCCGGCCTGATTTATCCGGAGATGTCCAAGAATACCCTCTTCGCGCAGGCGTCCGGTGGTAACTCCTGGGGAGGCGTCGTCCTCAATTCGGCGGACAAGGGTGTGAGCGACGCGACAGTTCAGCTCGACTCTTCCACAGGAAAGATGATCGCGAAGAGCGGTGCAGATGGCAGATTTGAATTCCCGTCGCTGCTTCAGAGTAGCTATAAGCTCTCTGTAATCCTGAATGGCAAAACAGCCGGTTACGACAAACCTCTCGTGCTTCCCGCTGGCGCGGCTTCCGTTGAGTTGATTCTTTCCGATGCCGGAGTACTTTCTCTGGCCCCCCTAATCGCACAGTCCTCGACCAGCGGCGGAGAACAACTGTCCAGCAAAGAGGTTTCCGGAATCCCCCTGAACAAGCGGGACTTCAGTCAATTGCTGCTGCTGGCTGCGGGAACCATGACGGACACCAATGGTTCAACGAACTTTACCGCGCAATTTGCCATCAACGGACAACGCGGCGTGGAAGCGGTATTCGCCATGGACGGCGCGGACATCAGCGATCCGGAAATGGGCGGGGCCACCTTCTCGAACTTCAACGTGGATGCCGTGCAGGAGATTCAGTCCAGCTCAGGCTGGATGCCGGCTGAAATCGGCCGCGGAGCCTCAGGCTACACCAACATCATCACCCGATCTGGAAGCGCCGGCTTTCATGGATCGATCTTTGAGTTTATTCGTAATTCTGCTCTGGACGCGCGCAACTGGTTCGATCCGGTTCCGAACGAGGAAAACCCGCGCCGCATTCCACCTTTTCAGCGGAACGAATTTGGCTTTACGAACGGCGGCCCAGTAATTCTTCCGAGGATTTATGACGGTCGCGGGAAGACCTTCTACTTTGTTCAGTACCAGGGCTTCCGCCAGGTGCTGGGAACAACCCAGGTAATGCCTGTACCAACAGCAGACCAGCGCGCAGGGCTGGACACCACCGCCTATCCAGGAGACGTGCTCTACGTACCCGTAAATACGGCTATCGCCCCCAGTCTGGCCAGGTATCCGATGCCGAATTATCCAACTGGTGCGTTTGGCGTGAATACTTACGCAACTTCCTCAAAGGTGGTGACGAACGCAAATCAGTTCGCGGTTCGCATAGACCAAAAGCTCTCGGACAAGGCGCAACTGCTATTTCGCTTTAACTACAACAATCTGACCGGGCCGACAACAAACCCGGATCAAACCGCCATCGACCCCACCTTCGGGGTGCAGTATATCGACCGCCAGCGCAACGGACTGCTGCAGTACACGCGAACCGTGACGCCGAACTACACTTTCGATTCCGCAGTGAGCTTTACGCGTACAACGCCGGGATTCCCGACAGAAAACTTTACTGACCCTGCTTTAAAATTCGGCGACGGGCTATTTGAGCCCTTCAACTCCGCCGCAGGATCGGTGATGCAGGCCTACGGCAACCTCTTCCATTTCCGGCAGGGCTTCAGCTTCACCAAAGGGCGGCACGCCTTTAAAGCAGGATTGGAGATCCGCTCCAATCGCGACACCACCTACTACGGGTCGAGTCCCAACGGTGAGTACACCTTTGGCGGAGGGACAGCCTATTCCCCGGTCGACATAAAATCGCAAAGTGGCAAGCACGACATAGCTGCGGGCGATCCACTCCCGGACACGCTCTCAGGGCTGCTCACCGCCAGCGCCTTTGCTTACACCCTCGCTGTTGCTCCGTCTTATTTCTCCCAGGGTGAACACATCGGTGCGGCGGCGATCTCAAGAGATTCGGGAAGCTTTTATATCCAGGACAGTTGGAAGATGACACAGCGATTCCTGCTGAACTACGGACTGCGATATGAGGTTTATACGCCGATCACCGAGAGAGCCAACCGGACCTCGGGCCTTAATAACGTTTCCATCGGTGGCGTAATCCACCAGGAATACCTGATTAATCCTCAACCGGGATATCGGACAAACTGGAATGGCTTCGGGCCGCGCGTGCAGGTCTCCTACCGCGCCAAGAAGAATCTTCAAATCAATGCCGGCGGCGGAATCACGATCATTCCGCCCAACATCTGGCAGGATAACTTCCTTACAGGAAGCACACCGTTCGTCGTCTATCCGCGTCTCACCGCTTCTCCGGGCACTCCCGTCGAGTTTGGACACAGCATCACGCCTGCCCAATTGCCCCAGGTTTATACGCCGGCGGGCGTAAATATTTTCCCCGATGGCAACACAAAAAACGTTGCCTCCAACACGGTGATGGACGTCAACCGTTTTGAGCATGATATGGCCTTCGCAACCTCGCAAAACCAGATTGCACCGCTCAATGTCTCCAGCATCGACCGCAATTTCGGCAATGGTTACCTGGGAACGTGGGTGGTCGGACTGGAACAGGGATTCGGCTCACTGACCGCCAACATGAGCTACGTTGGGACTGCCGGAGTTAAGCTCCCTCGGGTGGATTATTGGAATGCCTACACCGGCGCAACACCCGAATTCGCAACCCATACCGAATTCGATAGCGACGGCAATGTGCTAGGTGGATTCGGTACAGAGATGGTCATCAACAATACCTCTCATTCAACCTACAATGCCCTGCAGACGTCTCTCTCGGGCAACACCAGCCATGGGGGGCCACAGATCTCAGCAAGCTACACGTGGTCGAAATCCATTGACGACACCAGTGCCGTATTCGGGGGATTCGTCTCCGGAGGTTCCGGCGCATCCACAATCTCAGCGCCGCAGAATCCCTACAACACCAAGCCTGACAAAGGTCCCTCCACCTTTGACACTCGGAACTCTTTCACCCTTAGCTTGGTGCAGGACCTGCACCTTGAGTCGGCAAGCTTCCTTCGCTCGGTCAACAAGAAAGTTACCGACGGATGGGAAGCGCTTGGAATCGTTTCGCTGGCGAGCGGTTCTCCGTTCACGATTTACTCTGGTGTGCAGCAGACCGGTGCCGGTTCCGCCGGAGCCGACAGGCCAAACCAGATTGCGACGCCAGACCTTTCCACCCACCACACTCCACGCCAGGATTATTTCGGCCGCGGCGAAGACAATGCATCCTTCTTTTCCATTCCAATCAACGTAGCAGGCGGCACGGGGCCAAATCAGGGAGTATTCGGGCAACTTGGACGAAACACGTTTCGTGGTCCCGGCTTCTCGAACCTCGACCTCGCGGTCATCAAGGACACTACCTTCGGCACTCGCGGCAACGGCGAGATGTTCGACGCCCAGTTCCGCGCCGAATTTTTCAACATTTTCAACATTGTGAATTTTGGGCTGCCTTCGAACATCATCAGAGGGGCGGGATTTGGCCAGATCAGCCGTACTTCCGGCACCTCTCGCCAGATTCAGTTTTCCATCAAGCTTCTTTTTTAACGAGCTGACGCATAGCACTTTCCAAACTATGCGTCAGTTCCGCGGGTTCCTTGCTTGCCTCGTAAGGAATGGCATCGCCGACTTTAATCGTGAGCTTTCCGGACCGGAACCAATTCGTTCTGCCGGCCTTCATCTCCCCCAGGCCGAGGAGCGCGACCGGCAGCACTGCCGTTTGAGATTGCTGCGCAAGCAAACCAATTCCCGCCCTAAAGGGCTGCAATTCGCCCGTCTCAGAGCGACGTCCCTCAGGAAAAACAAGCACGGAGTATCCTCGATCGAGCGCCGCTCCCGCGTGCGAAAAGCTGGCGCGGAACCCGGCCTGCCTCGGCAACGGAAACACATTGAATAACGCGGTAAGGAGCCAGTATTCAAGCGGAGCAATGGCATTGAGCAACCAGCTTCCCTGGCTCCGACCAGCACTCATGTCGAGGAGCATCTCGCCTGACATGGCAATCGCTGTGCGGCGGCGAACCTTAGATGGCAACGCATAGAGCACCAATGCGCCATCGAGCGCCGTTACATGATTCGCAATGATCAGCATGGGATTTTGACACATCGGCCGAGAAGCACGAACGACTCGCGGATTGGCAAGCAGCCAAGTGAGCGGATGAATCACCCCTTCCAAAAAAAGAATTCGTATCGCCAGAAGAGGGCGCGACCACGGCCAACGCGGATAGACGTTTTGCTCCGGTGATTCTCCTCGGTTCGCGGGAACTGTGTTTCTCTTCCGCACAGGCTCTCCGGCGCTGGCCGCAGGTTCTCGAGCTAAACCCGCAGCGGTATGCGAAATGACCTCCTTTAATTCGCCGAGAGTTTTTGCCCACTCAAGACTCTCCGCAGGCAATTCCATTCCCAGCTTCTGCTCGATAGCGGACTGCAATTGCACGCGAGCCAGGCTGTCGAGATGCAAATCCTCAGACAAGCGTGAACCGTCGGTCGCGGCAGAAGTGTCCTCTCCCGTGATCCCGACTATCAGGTCCAGAACCGGATCTTCGTTTCGTCCACCTACTTTCTGCGACGCCGACTGCGAGAACATGGACTCTGCCCACTCAGAAATCGTGCGGCGCAAAAGCTTTCCCGTAGAGGTCCGGGGAAATTCTAACTGAGGCCATCGCAGCCATCTCCGAATCTGCTGATACTCAGCGAGCCCGTTGTTTGCGGCACGGACTGCAGACTGCAGTTCCTCATCGCTGTTTGAGGAAACAATCACCGCGACTGGTTCTACGCCGAGCGGAGCTTGCCAGCCGATCACAGCGCAATCGCGAACACCGGACTGCTTCAGGAGCGCGCCTTCGACATCTGCAGGATGAATGTTCATGCCTGAAGCCAGCACGATTACATCGCCCTTGCGCCCTTTGAATTTCAGTTGTCCGGCAGCATCCTTCGCAACAAGATCACCAGTAGCCAGCCAGTCCTGTTCGCGCGACTGCATGCGGCCTCCCTGCCACGATGTAGTCGAAAGCATTTCTCCGCGAACCATGATTTCACCATCGTCGCGAATCATAATTTCGCGGCCCGGCAATGGCCGCCCGATTGTTCCTCGGCCAATGCGGAAGGGATGATTGAGAGTGACGAGCGCAGCCGTCTCGGTAAGGCCGTATCCCTGGATCAGCGCAAAGCCCGTAGTGTTCCAAAACTGCTCCAATTCGTCGGGAAGCGACGCGCCTCCGCATACGAATGCCCAAAACTTGAAGCCGAAAGCGCGATGCAATTTGCGGAATCGCCACCATCGACGCCAGATCGATTGCCGTCGCGCGACCTCGATCGCGGCAGCAAGTGAAGGATCTTTGCTCATCAAGTGAATGCGCAGCAGATCAAGAACACGAGGCACCGCGGCGAGCAATGAAATTCGCTCCCTATGAATCGTCTGGATCAATCTCGCAGGCTCGAGTTGAGATTCGAAGTGCACCTCAGCCGCGAGCAACGCAGGAACCCACAATCCCATGAACTGTCCGAAGACGTGACTTAGAGGCAGGCTATGGAGAAAACGAAGAGGATGAAACGGGCGCTCGTATTTCCGGTATCTTTCGATTTCGCCTTCAATCGGCCCGACACCGGCCAATACGTTGCGATGGGTGTGAACAACGCCCTTTGGCTCAGAAGTCGTGCCCGACGTGAAGAGGATCTGCATGGGCAACTGCGACGAGACCGCAATCTCCACTGTGAACAGAGGATCAGCGGGAAGACATTTTTGAAAGTCGGAGAATGAAAGTATTGGGCTTTCGATGGCAAGCTTTGAAAGCAGGCCGCGATCTCCGACAACGAGTCGAGGTTCAACGTCAGCAATCACTCGCGCTGCGAATTCAGTTGTCCCGCTTGCGTCCAATGGGACCGCGAGCACGCCTCGTAACAGGCATCCGAAGAACGCTGCAATCCACTCAGCAGAGTTGCCGCCCCATAACACGACGCGCTCGCCGGGCAATATCTGACGCAGGCTCAATTCTGCAGAGAAGCGTCCTGCCAGATTTGCCAGATCAGCATAGCTGGTTGCGAATCTGCGATTCCCGCGATGCTCCACGACTGCTGTTTGCGATCCATGCCGGCGAAAGTCCCCGACAAGACTGGCCAGATGACTGCGCGACATTTTTTGAACGTCCATCCCGGAGCACGTCGATCGCGTTCGTTGTCTATTCGTCTTTCAGTTTTTCACCGGCGAGTTCAAGCGGTTCATCCGTTGCCTCTGCCGTGACGACCGATTGGCCCAACTCACTCTTCTCTTCTGCCTCAGCTACTTTTTCCGAGAGTGCCGTTTCAGCCTTCAATGGAAGCAGCTCTTGGGCCGAATCTTTTTCAGGCTCATCCTGCCCAAGAAGGGTATCCACTCGATAGCCGGCGTTCTCTGCAGCTTCCCGTGCTTCAACTACGGTCTTTGTCATCCTTGCGATTTTGGCGCGATCCGGTGAGATCTGGGCCCCCAGGGTGAAGAGACATGGCAATTGCAGCCACCACAGAAGATCCTCGTAGGACTCCTTCTTGAAATATTCAACCCCGTCCGCCATGTGCACTCCAGTGAGCCATTGCACATCGGGATCCTTCCAAAGAACAGGAGACAGAATAGAAGGCACCCTGGATTTCGCAGGCGATGGGACCGGGCTATCGGCCGGCTTGGTTGGTGACGACGATTCTTCTGTCACTTTCGCAGCCTCGGCTTTCTCTACAACCGGATCTTCGTCTTCTGTCAACACTCCAGATCCAACCAGCAGAGCAACCTTGATGCGAGCCGCAACTCTCCAATTCTCTTCTTCGTCGAAGCCGAGCGAGGCAAAGGCGCTGCCCAGCGGTTGACGCAGCCGCAGACGGTCGAATACATCGACAGCCGCGCGTTCCGGATGTTTTCCGTCAATGGACTCCGCCAGAAGTTGGAGCACGCACCAGCTCAACACGGGTCCCCACATTGCCGTTGCCGTAAGCTGCGGGCTTTGACTTGGAAGGACACGACGAGCGCCGGCCGACCACGGCTTAGCGAACAAATTTTCCAGCCCAGGTATACGCATGGCAGCCCGCAGCCGGTCGCGGAATTCACTCGCCAGAGAATCCAGGCTGGCAGGTTTGAATCCCTCCTGATGACCGGCGCGATTGCCATAGGCAACGCGTGCCTGTCGCAGAAATTCGTATGTTCGATTCCACGCTATTTCGAAGAATGCGTTCCTCTGCAACTCGTAATGATTCTTCTCAACTCCCGTGGCTGCGCGCGGAAGCTCCGCCAGGTCGGCCATCATTCTCACGAGGGAGGGTTCGAGCACTTCGCAGAGTGCGTCCTGCACCGGCCGCAATTCCAAATTCACCAGGGCATCTTCAAGGTTCGGAACTCCGCTGCCGTTCAACTGATCGCACAGGCGATCCCATGGCTTTTCGAAGGAAGCTCGCAATTCACGCCAGTCCAGAAAGATGTGGCATTGATATCCACGGAGCTCGATTGAGAAACCCTGGTTTGCAATTTTTGAGGCCCGCTGCAAATACTCAAGACCCGTCAGCGAGTCGCGGAATCCAAGTACAACCGCAGAATCGTTGGTCAATTCAAGACCCTCGCTCAAGCGACGCTGGCGCAACTGCCCTGCCCCCTTATCCGCATAGGCCGCAGAAGAATGTATGGTTCCCCGCACTGTTGAAAAGCTGTTGTTGTAAAGCACAAGCCCGCGTTTATCTCCACGGCGATTGGAATACGCAAATACGTTTTCGTTAACCGAACCTTCTGGCTGAAAAAAGTCATACAGCAGGAAGTTGCTGCTTTCCGCAAAGAGCCAGCGCTGATGCAGCAGCGGCGCGATCTCGCGATCGTGGCGCTCCACCAGCCAATGATCTGCGGTTTCGTCATACCGCGGACGCCGGTACTCCATGCCATACTTTTCGGTGTAGCCCTCAATCTGACCATGGCCAAACATTGGAAGTCCCGGCAGAGTGGACATCATGGCGGCAACACCGAAGCACTTGTCTCCCTTGCCGAACTGGTCGATCGCGGTGCGTTCATCGGGATTGCTCATGAAGTTCACGTAGCGCTTCATGATGTCCGGGTCGAACTCTAGTGTGTTCTTGATGACGGATCTGTACTTTGCGTTTTCTTCGTCACGCATCATGTTCATGAACGCGCTGTTGTATACGCGATGCATGCCCAGCGTGCGAACAAAATAGCCTTCCATCAACCAGAACGCCTCTGCCAGCAGTAGCGTTCCTGGAACCTCAGCCGCTACTCGATCGACAACTTCGCGCCAGAACTCTTCCGGCATGTGCGCGTTGAACTCGGCGTCAGTCATGCCGTACTCAGCTCGAGATGGAATAGCCCCGCTGCTTCCCGGCCCCGGAAACCAGAGCCGATGGAAATGACGTTTGGCCAGCGTCATCGCCGCATCAAAGCGGATCACCGGAAACAAGCGTGCCACATGCAGGATCGTCTGGATCACCTGCTCGCGAACCGCGGGATTCAGATAGTCGAGCTGCGCAGTGTCGTTCCACGGAAAGCTGGTTCCGTCGTTGCCGTGATAAATGTAGCGCGTCTCGCCTGACTGTCGATCACGCCGCTGAAAGACAACCGCCGCGTCCGTCTGCTCGAAATAGTGACTCTCGATTTTGATCTCGACGCGGGAATCGTGCGAGAGGTCGGGCCCATCGAAGTTGTACGCGGGATAAGGCGAATCCTGCCGGGAGATAAACCAGTCGGGATGCTCGACCACCCACGGTGAATCGATGCCCATGTGGTTCGGCACCATGTCGCTTGCCAGGCGGATTCCGCGACGATACGCGCGATTCCTCAGATTCACGTAGGCCGACTCCCCTCCCAGGTCATCGGCAATTCGATAATCGAAAAGCGAATAAGCCGACGCCACCGCATCGGGATTCCCGCAGAGCTGCTTGATGGTTTTCGAAGCGCGGCTGCGTTCCCACACGCCAATCAGCCATAACGAATTCAATCCGCGACGCGACAGCGTGGCCAGCTCCTCGTCGGGAATCTGGTCGAGCCTGTCAATCGCTCTGCCGTACTGTTTGGAAAGCTGTGCCAGCCAGACATAGGTGCTCTTCGCAATCAGCACTGTACTCGGCATCCAGTCCACGTCGGGACTGAACTTCTCATATTCGTGCGCCGGATCGCCGAACAGCGGCACCTCGGAGTGGCTCGTCATCGAGGGCCACTGCTGCTCTCCGCTTTCTCGGCGGCGTCGGGCCGCTTCGGCTGCTTTGGCAGCGGCCTCGGCTTCTGCCCGGGCACGCGATTCCGCCGTTTCCGGGTTGAATTGCAACCAGATTGCCAGTTCTTCTTCGTGCAGAATCTCGCCCGCAATCATCAAAAAGCGGTCGAGGTTGGCGCCCAGCAGAGGCTTCCACTTCTTGCGAATGACATCAAGCTGATCGCTAAGCGATCCGGGAGCCGCTACTGCTGGAGCGCGAAGAAGTTCAAAGAGACTCTGGGGGCCGGAGTCGTCAACTTCCACCAGCGGACGAGTGGCAAAATATGCCGGAAGACTTTCGGCGACTCGCGTGTACGCAGTTTGCTCCGCAGAGTTGCTTGTCTTCAAAAAGCTCGTCGAAGCGGCGGAAGGCTTCGTTGCGGTTCGCCATCCACAGCAACATCATCTCTTCCAGGGCTGCTTCGCGATGGGAGCACACCGGCCGTCGAACCTGCCAGCCATTTCTTCGGCGTTTCTGTACCCTGGTAAACGCTAGTGCCCGGAAAATGCTTCACAAAAGTCAGCAGCAGCTTTTCCAGTTCTTTTGGGCCCATCCGTGTCGAAAACCAAGTGAGGGCGTCCGTCATCACTGCCGGGTCAAGATCTTGGCGGTACCGCGCGATCAGCGCGTGGCTGGCTTCGTCGATCAAGACCCATGACGTAAAGCGCGCCCGCGTGGACAACTCGCTCCGGGTGTTTCTGCACATCGCGAACCTGGTTCATTCGATGGGCAAACTGGCGGCATGCCGAAAGGTTGGCGAAGACCACGTTGCCCGCGAAAGAAAAGAGGTTTCCCGCAAATTGGTAGCGGTCTCGTGCACCCTTGGAAATGTGGAATTCCATCATTATGAAAACTCGTCCCCGTAACAAAAGCCTGCCCACCATCATGCCAGATGCAAGGGGTTACCGGCATTTCTGCCAAAAACGGCATTTGCAGGTTGCTCAGTATCTCTATGTAGATGCTCAGCGAAACGCAACCATCACAGCATACGGCATCCGCGCAGCAAGGTTTTTTTACGCGGAATTCCTTCCGGCGGCAAGCTCAAACGGCGCCGTCCTGTCGGATTGCGGCGATTGCCTTGAGGACTATTTCAGAGCAGTCCAGCTCTGGTCGGGATTGAAGTCGTGAATGGCCATGGCCAGCTCCCCAGTATCTTTGCCGAGATTCTTCTGATACACGATGCGGTCCTGGTTAATGATGAATGTTTGTATGCCAGTATCGTTATATCGTTCGGGGTATGCCAGGTAGGCAAATCCTCTGGTCATCTTGCCGCTGACCACGAAGGGTTTTGCGCCGCCCTTGGCATCCGGACCTTGGCTGTCAAGGCGGCGGAAAAAGTAACCATGGAAGGCCTGGCGCGTGCCCGGCCGGATGGTGAAGCCCTCATTGGTGGCAAAGGCTACCAGCGGTCCCAGAGGGCTTCTTGGCTGGCCTACAGGCGATTCCCAATACAATCCATTCTGCTTGCCAGGATCGCTGATGAACTTCTGCGCGTACTGTTTCACACCGTCATGATGTTGCGAAAAATACTCCATCTGACCGTCGGCGATGGCCGCACACACATCGATTGCTGCGATCTCATCCGCCCCAATTCGCCGCGCGAGAATCTCATCCTTGCCGGCAGCAGAATCGAAGTACCACTGGCCTGAGGCGTTCTTTTTAAGGGGAATCGGAAACGCCTGATTATCTGCACCCGCCAGCAGTAATTGGCTCCCATCGCTCAGCTTGCGCCAACGATGCATCTTGTCATAGGCCTGCACAAAACCGGCCAAGGCAGCCTTGTCTTCCGCATTGTCGCCGCTGTAGAGCAGGTCTTTTGACTCCGGCCCGAATATCGCCAGCATGGACTGCTGATTATCCGATTTGGCTGCTTCCATCAGGGCTTTGCCCGCATCCTCCGGCGACGCATATGCCTGCGGAGCCGGCTGCGAAGCGGTCGGCGGTTCCTTCTTGTTGCAGTCCGCAATCGAAAGCATGAGAGCCACCCCAGCGCCCATCAGAACGAATCGCGAAGGAGATTTGCTGCGAATCTTAAGTAAGTCGAACATCTTCGGCCTCCAATGACTTTCTTCTCCGGTTCAATTCCTCTCGTACCCTAACGCCGGAATCCGCCGCCACCTCGAAATCCTCCTCCACCGCGAAAGCCTCCGCCACCACCCCATCCGCCCCCACCACCGCGGCTTCCCCAGCCCTGTGCGCTGGATGTTCTGGAGCCCCAGCCGCCACTACCGAAGCCACTATCTCCCGAGCGATTGCTGAATCCGCTGAATGCCGATGACGCGCCACTGGCGCTGCTTGAGCCCCAGCCACGTGACGCATCAGAGCTACCCATCCGCCCGAGCTGGCATGCTGATCCCAGGAACTGGCCCCGCCGGAGCGGTCTGCGGCGGCCTTGGTGTTCCCATTGTTCACATTGACGGTATTCCCGCTCACGTTCGTGTTGCGGTTGAAGTTGTTGTAATTCCCGGAGTGGTAGGCATTGTTATAGGAGTGATATCCGTAGTTGTTATACCCGCTGCCATAGTATCCACCGTGCCAGGCTGCATTCCCGTAGTAGGCGCCGCCGTGGTAGTAGACACCTCCGCCGCCGTACCAGTGGCAGCTCCAACTGCTATACCCCCAGCCGCAACAGCTGGAACTCATCATGGCACCTATGGCCATACCTGCTCCGAACGACAAGAGACCGGTCGCAACCATGTCGCCCGTGGTGTATCCCGTGGTTACGACAGGCGTTCCATACACCACGGTCGGGTTGTATTCCGGGACGTAGACGATCTGCGGATTCGTCGGTTGGATGACGATTGTCTGCGGCGTTTGCTGCACAACCGTGATCTGCGATCCTGATTTCAGGTTTCCGGCTGCCTTGGCCTTCGACCGCATGGCCTGAATCGCTGTCATAACCTCGGATTGCTGGTTGTGATAGGCCTCCCCCAACTGCGACGTCCATGACAGATTCTCCGTCAGATTATTCAGAACCGATGGAAATTGGGTCAATGCCTTCACGCTGGGATCCCATGACTGCTTGTCCACCGCCGTCATCAGCGCACTTCCCGTCAGGCTTTTGTTCTGCTGCATCCAGTAATTGGCGACGGCAATCTGATCAGGGAACGTGGATGCGTTCAGTATCTGCGCCACCAGCGCATCCGGATAGAGTGCAATTGGCGCCACAAGGCTCTGCAACTCCTCGGCGGTCGCAGGTTCGCCCTGCCCCGTGTATTCGGAGCCCGAAGAAGCGGGCGCGGGGGTTGATGCTGGAGCCGCTTGATACGCCATGCCGTCAGTTACGCCCGGCCCGGCAACCGTAAGAATCAGGACAATACTCAAGACAAGCGACATTACCCGTTTGGGAATTCCAATGCTGTTCATGTAACGATTCTCCCCACGTTGCAGGATCTGTCCAGTCGAAGCGGCGTTCCAGGTACGCGACCATCCGACACAATCTTCGACCACTTCCTTCGAAAACTGCGACTCTACGTTTTAGCGCATCGGGCGGGTTATGCCTACTGGTAGAAGTTCTAGTATCAGAAAAATACAAATCGTGAGGGAGCGAGGCTTTCCTGCTGGGGCGGCGGGGATTGGGGCGGCGGCTCGCCGGTCTCCTGACGAGCCACGATATCTTTGTTATGTCTGCCCTTTTGCCCCTCTTCTACTCGCCGCGAAGCACCTGCATCGGTTCCACTCGAGAAGCACGCCGCGCAGGCAGCCAGGCGGCTAATACTGCGAGAACACCAAAGAGTATGGGCACGAGCACGTAGGTCAGTGGATCGGCAGGGCTTGTCTGGAACAGGAACTTCCGCATCACGCGCGTTATTCGCGAACGCCCCAACGAATGCCGACAAACGATCCTGCAGTCGTAAGCATCAGGCTTTCGCGAATAATCAGCGTGGCGATCTGCATTCGATTTGCGCCAAGCGCTATTCGCAGCCCGAACTCGCGCGTCCGCCAACTTACCGTGTAGGCGATGAGGCTATAGACGCCAATCGAGCCTACGCCCAGCGCAAGCAGTCCAAAGGTTAAAAGCAGCATCGTGAGAGACCGGGGAGATGCAGTGGACGAGCTGACCACCTCTTCCATGGTTCGAACGCGGGTCACCGGGATAGTCGGATTGATCTGGGCGACCATCTGCCGCAGGTTGGCAGCCACTTCTCCAGCACTGGCATTGGAGCGCACCACGATGTTCATCACCGGGGTTTCATTCGCCGGGTCCATGGGCAGATAAACCTGCCAGCCGGAGTCCTTTTCCAGGCTCTCCGCCCGCGTATCCTTCACCACGCCCACCACTACGGACGCCTTGTTCATGTCCATCACCGCCGGGGAAGGTTCCACCGTGACTGACATCAGGTGCTTGCCAATCGCGTCCTCACGCGGCCAAAGATGGTTGGCCATGGATTGATTCACGATAATCGCGCGGCTGCTTCCCGAGGCGTCGGAGGCGGAGAACACCCGTCCGCTTTGCAGTCCAATGCCGACCAGTTCCAAATATCCGGCGGAGACAATTCGGCTGGATGCCTCCATGGAAAGCTGACGGGGAGAGCGCGGGTGCCCTTCCGCATCGAAAACGTACCAGCTATCCGAGCCGCTCAGCGGAAGCACGTCGATGAGCGCGGCGCCAGTCACGGCGGGAAGGCCCTGGGCGCGACTCAGCAGGTCCTGGTAGAAGGCTGTGCATGCCCCCTTGTTGGCGCACGCACTGCGATCCAGCGATATCTGCGCGCTAACCACGCGATCGCTGCGGAACCCCGGATCGGTGCTGGAAAGCCGGGACAAGCTGCGCAGCATTACTCCGGCTGCGGTTATCACGATTACGGCCAGCGCTATCTGCCCAATCACCAGCAACCTGGAGGCGCTGAATTTTTTCGCAGACCCGAACACGTTCGTCTCGTTCAGCTTCAACGAGCCCTGCAGATTGCGGTTCATCGCGCTGATGGCCGGCGCCAAGCCTGCAAGGATGCCCGTCAAAAGGGACACACCCGCAGCGAAGAGAAGCACATCGCCATGCAGCGAGATGTTGGCCAGACGAGGCGTTTCCGGCGGCAGCATGAGCTTGAGGAGGTGCAGTCCGATAACGGCGATGCCCATCCCGGCAATGCCTGCCAGAAGCGCGATCAGGCCGCTCTCCGTCAGCAATTGGCGGAAAAGCCGCGGCGACGCCGCTCCCAACGCGCTGCGCAGTGCCATTTCCCGTTGCCGGGAAGCGGAACGCGCCAGCATGAGATTCGCCACGTTGGCACAGGCAATCAGCAACACTAGTCCAACCGCTCCGAGGAGCAAAAACAGCTTGGGAGCACTATCCCCCACAACCGTGTCAAGCATGGGCGTTACCGTGGCGTTGGCGGCCCAGTTGTCGGGCATTTTCCACGGGAAAAGGGCGAGCATTTGTGCGTGGTAGGACCGTAACTCGGCCTGCGCAAGTCCGGGTTGAATGCCGTCTTTTATGCGGCCAATTGCGTGAAAGCCGAACACGGCCCACGGGTCAAAAATGTCCCCCGCCTTGAACGAAACCGGGACCCAGAACTGGGTTTCAGCGTCGGGAAATTGAATACCTTCGGGGGCCACGCCAATAATCTGGCGATTGACGCCATCTAGCACGATATTCCTGCCAATGACGTTGGAGTCGTTGCCGAAATGCTGCTGCCAGTAGCCGTGGCTTAGCACGATCACCCGGTCCTGGCCCAATTCTGCCTCAGTGGAAGAAAAGAATCGGCCCAGCACCGGCCGCACTGCCAGCGTGTCAAACAAATTGGTGCTGACCGCGCTGCCAAATGCCCTGTCGGGTGCTCCGGCGGTAGAGACGTTGTATTCCGCGTTGAGGGTATAACCAGAGATCGACGAGAAGGAGTGCGCGCGTCTCTGATATTCGCGAATCCAGCCCTTCGGATAACTGGCGAAGTCTGTCCCTCCGGAAATCTGCATCAACCGGTTCGCATGCGGGAACGGCAGCGGCTGAAGCAGAATCGAGTCAAGCACGCTGAAGATTGCCGTGTTTGCCCCTATTCCGAGTGCCAGCGTAAGTATCGCCACTGCAGCAAATCCGGGATTTCTAATCAGTTGGCGTATTGAAAAACGTAAATCCTGAAACAGCGATTGCATGCAAACTCTCCTGCGGACAAGAGTATAGAAGCATGCACTGACCCATCTCCGGCACTCGGTTAAGACCATCTAAATTAGGCATTTAGGCCGGTCGACGGGGCGAATCCGTTGATCGAGCATGTTCAGAACCGGGTAGTGCCGTTCAGAAATGAACAGCGACCTGGGGCCCTGAATTCGCTCTAAATGGCCGTAATTCGGAACGAAAATTGCCGACATGACAGGTATTCTCAGGAACTGCATCTTACCCATACATGCGTATTCCAACAGCGCTCGAATTGCATGTTTCCGCTTAGGAGACGATGATGTATCGCGCTCCAAAGCAATGATAAGCAAGTGGTAATGCCTATTGTCTTGGAAGCTATAATCTCGCCAGCTATGCCTTTAAGGTCAAATACGCGGTTTGATGACTATCAGATTCTGAACCGAATCGCTGCCGGAGGCGTCGGCGAAGGCTGGAGGGCTCGGGATCTGCGTCTGAAACGCGATGTGACGCTGAGGCTTTTGCCCCGCTCTTTTTCCTTTAATCCATCGCGTATTGGGCATTTCAAGCACGAAGCCGAAGCGGCGGCTGCACTCAATCATCCCAACATCCAGTCATTTCTCAAGGTCGGCGAGTGGGAGGGTGCTTCTTACGTCGTCACTGAATTTCTCGACGGCGAAACATTGAGGGAAAGGCTCGACCTGGGATATCTGGAGACTCCGAAAGCCGTCGAAATCGCAGTCCAACTTGCGCGTGCCCTTGCGGCTGCCCACGAACATTGCATCATTCATCGTGCCCTGACACCTGAAAACGTCTACTTGCTGGAAAATGGTGGCGTAAAAATTCTCGACTTCGGAGTCGCCAGGCTCACCCGGCCGATCCCGCCCTACAACGACGATCCTGCACCAGAATCTCATGCGCTTCCGGGCATCGATCTTGAAACGATCGGCTATATGTCACCCGAGCAATTTCGCGGAGAGCAGGCGGATGCACGCAGCGATATCTTTGCCTTCGGTGCCATCTTCTACGAGTTACTTACCGGAGAGAGAGCGTTCCAGGGCGCAACTATTGCGGAAATTCAGAAGGCCGTTTTGACCAGCGAAACCAGGCAATTCCCTGCTTCACAACTGGCGCTGTCTCCGAACGTTTTGGCGGTGCTGAAGGATTGCCTGAAGAAGGCGCGCGAAGATAGAACCATCACAGCGTCCAAGGTGGTCGCTGAATTGGAGGCAAGCCAGAAGGTTGCTGCTGCGCGGCCACCTGCTCCTCCGGAGGCGCCACCAAAGGAGATTCGAATCCCCATCCGTTTCTCGCTTTGGTGGCTGGGCGCTGCCGCCGCAATCCTGCTCTTTGTTTTGGTCCCAGTCCTGATCGTTCGAGGCCAATCCGAACCCGGTCTGGATGGCGAAGGCATGCAGCTAACGCAGGACGGCAATACGAAAGTGGCCTCTTCGGTGGTGTCGGACGGAGCAAATGTCTTCTTCAATGAGACGCAGTCGGGAAATACGGTCCTGGTCAAGGTTAGGAGCATTGGAGGGCAAACAGAGCCGTACTCCACAAACGCACCCATGCCGTTGCTCGCGGGAATTTCAGCGGACCGGTCCAACCTACTGGTACTGAGCAATGCTGCCTGGTATCCGCCTCTTTACGAAGTTTCGATAACGGATGGCGACGCACGAAAGTTGTCTGAGAGTGCCGGTCAGGATGCGGCTTTCGCTCCCGATGGGCGAATCATTTTCGCCAAGGGGAAGTCGCTATACGTCGCAGAAAAAGATGGTTCCAATCCTCGCGTGATTTGTGAGTTTCCGCACTTTGTTTATAACCCCGTCGTATCGCCGGACGGACAAAGGATTCGAGTAACCGTCTCGCGTGACTTCAGCACGCGGACGATCTGGGAAGTGGGATTCGACGGAATGGGGCCGCACCCTCTGATCAATGCCTGGGAAGGCTCAGTCGATTCCTGTTGCGGGCGCTGGACGCCGGACGGCAGATACTTTGTATTCCAGAGCCGCCAGGCTGGGCGCACCGACCTTTGGGCGCTGAGTGAAGAAAAGCAATGGCTGCGACGCTCGGGTATGCCTCAACGCTTGACCGCCGGCCCGCTTTCTTATCAGCTTCCGTTCCCAAGTCCGGATGGGGAACACCTCTATGCGATCGGTTCGAAAGAACGTGGAGAACTGGTCAGATACGACCGCACCGCAAAGTCGTTCGTTCCTTATCTTTCCGGCATCTCCGCGACGGACATCACAGTGTCTACCGATGGCCGGTGGGTTACTTATCTTTCGTATCCTGACCAGACAGATCTGGAGATGCAGAACGGACGGCAGCGAACAGTTGCAATTGACCCATCCGAACACACCCGCAATTTACCCGCGAATTTCGCCGAATGGCAGGAAAGTAGTTTTTGGATCGGTGGACGAGCACGGAACCGATGCCCTCTTCGTACTGCCCACCGCCGGAGGCCCTCCCCGGAAAATAGCCGAGAATGCAAGGATGGCGAACTGGTCACCCGACAGCAGGTCCGTCGTCGCTTTCGTGAGCGAGGTTCCGGGATCCGGATCAGGCTTCTTTGGCCTTCGAACCATCAACCTGGAGAGTGGCCAGACCCGATCCATTCCTGACTCTGCCGTGGTGTTTGAAGCTCACTGGATTTCAGAGAACCTGCTCGTCGGTCCAAAGATGAATCCCGGCAGCCCTGAGCTCGCGTCCTTCGATCTGAAGACGCAGAAATGGTCAGACTTTTGGTTGGGCGATTTCCAACATTCTGTGCAGTCCGTTGACGGGAAATATCTCTACTACACAACCGGCAAGGATGACGCAACGGTAAAACGCATGCGCCTAGACGGTCACACAGCTGAAACAGTGGCTAGCTTAAAGGGCTTTCGACCGCTGGTAGACGAAGCCATCGGATATTGGATGGGCGTGGCTCCGGACGGCTCCGTCCTGCTGACCCGGGATCTTGGATCGCAGGAGATCTACTCCTTGCCAGTGCACTGGCCGTAGTTCGCTATTATTTGGAGGAGTTGACCGCAACCCGCTTGGCAGCCAGAGTTTTCTCCAGAGACTCCTCGGCAAAGGATTGCAGGATCGGATTGATCATTCCCGCCAGTCCGAGTGGCACGTCACGGCTGAGGGTCACGGCTTCACATTCCACGTAGACGCCGCCGTCTTTTTCTTCCATGCGCCAGTAGGAGTTCATCGCCCAGAGAACGCCGGAGCCTTCTCCCGCGGGCAACACTCGCTCTGAGGATGTACCTGCATCTTCAACCTGGTTCACTGCGATACTTCGTGATTGCTCTGACATTCTGCCCGGTTTCAGTGGCAAATAGTCGATCGCGTGCACAGTGTCTTCAACCGCAGTAAGGACGTCGTTTTTGGTGATGCGATAGGAAACAACAAAGTGATTTCCGTCGTGGGAGATTACTCTTGGCAGAGAAATCTCGGGGCTGTAAAACTTCGCGTAGTCTGCGTAGTCCTGGTCAATGGCCACGATCCGTTTGACTGTAGCCCCGGGCATAAAAATTGCCCCGATCCAGTGTTGGATCATTCCTCCCGGAATGGCTGCCGTGTCTTTGTGTTCCGACGCGATCTTACCGTCTCGCACCGTTTGCAATCGGGCGGCATCACCGTTTATCCAGAGAAAATCGGTCGCGGACTGGTTCTGCAGGCTGAGACGTGCTTCCAATTGCGAGATATATTTCTGGTACGCAGCCATTGTTTCTGCTTTGAGTTCGGCACCCGCGCTTAGCGAAAAGAGACCGAATGCTAGAAAGGCGGCTAACAATTTACCACGCCAAGTTAAAGACTTCTTGATCCCACTGGAAACTGAAAGGGCGCGGCTGTAGCACAACCGGGGCGCTCGCCCTGCCTCGGTTTTAGCAAGAAGCATATTCAATCATTTCTCTGGGGAGGATCCGCGCGAACAAGCCACAACTGTATCACTTTCATTCCGGGACCAATGGTGACCTCGGGCCTGTTTCCGTATTGCATTGAGAACAGTGCAGCTTCCCCGGCTCTCGCAACGATGTTGCAAGCGCCTTCCAGAACTACAAGAATTTTCCACTTTCTGAACCTTGCACCTGCTCGCAACTGAGCATATACATATTGATCAGCTCGATATTTGAAGAATAGTACATAGCGTCGTGCTTTGTAATTCGAATGAGCAGATGACCCGCAGCAAAAAGGTCCACATCGCTTGCCGCACTCATGATATCCGGAGGTCGCTGACGGCAGACTGCTCGGAAAGGCAAATGGAGATGGAGGGTTACGGAGAAGCCGGATTCCAACGGAAGAAGAATGAAGACGAGACCTTCGACAGCATGTGCGCATGCTGTTCGCTGACGATCGCAGTTTCACAGAGCGAAGGATCGCTCCAGTGGTTTGAGTCAAATCACCATTGCTGGCAGGGCGACCTCTTGCAGCTTAGACGAACAACATCCCCACAAAGAGTATGGTTAGGCCCCTAGTATTAATCACGCAATGTGCAGTAGTCTCCGGGCAGGCCGCCGATCGAACGGATTCGCGATTCTGGCTAGGCGGAACATTCGCGGCTGGCAGCCCGGTGATCACTGAAGATGAGATTGAGAACAACTCATCAAGAGACGCGCAGGAGCATGCAAGTTACGTCGTCGTGCTGAGGAGCGTCCCCCACAAAACGATCAAGATCAGTCATGATGGTCTTCAACAACGCGTCTGGAGCGAGCAGTGCTCCTGAATGCAACATCGCGACAAAGCGCGGCTCGCCGTACTCCTGTTGAAAATTGTTTTCCGCCTCCACCACTCCATCTGTAAATGCCACCAGCCAGTCGCCACTCTCGAGGGTCACCTCGGCTGACTGGTAGATTGCTTCCTCCATAATGCCAAGGGGAATTCCTCCGGTTGCGAGCCGCTCAATCATCCCCGACTTTCGCCGCAGAATCGGATCGTTGTGTCCGGCGTTCACATAGGTCAGGGTGCGGGATGTGGCGTTGTATTCCGCGATGAAGGCAGTGGTGAAGCGGCGGCCGTTCTGACTATTGGTGCAGGCATAGCGATTCATCCGGCTGACCAATTCCGTCAGCGAAGTGGGCGTGCTGCAGAGCGTTTTGAGACTCGCCTGAAAGGTAGCCATCAACATCGCCGCCGGAATACTTTTGCCGGCGACGTCGGCAATCGCGATCAGGAACGTGTCACTCACTGAATCCGACGAACATGGGCGGGCGAAGACGTCATAGTAGTCTCCGGCAACTGTGTTGGCGGGGCGCGTAGTAAAAGCGATATCCATCCCGGGGATTTGCGGCGGTTTCGCCGGCAAAAGCCATGCCTGGATCTCCTTCGCGATCTGAAGATCCCGCTTCATCACAACGCGGTCACCAACCTCCAGAATCAGCAAGGCGAACATCAACAATCCGCCGTAAAAATGGGAGTCGAGGACGAACATCTTCGCGGTGCCCGACGGCGTTTTCCAGGTCCACTCTCCCCCGGGAATGAAGACTAGCGCGAGGGCGACCAGAAGCAGAACTCGACGCCCCGGCGTCAGCTTTTCAAGAATTGCCCAAAAAAACTGACTTGCGATATTGAGCGCGTGTCGGCCACGTGGCATTCCTTCCAGTCGCGTTGCGTCGACATCTTTGGAATAGAGCCGATAACTGGATTGAGCGTCCGTACGGAACTGCGACCACAGTTGGCTGAGTTGCATGCCCTCGGTCACGCGCAGCCAGAACTGGTTCGCGCGCTCCGAAAATTGCTGCTTCCGCATTCCCGGCATCCCGGTCTCCTTCAAACCAGCAAGTTGTTCGCAATCTCAAGATTCGTTACGCATCCATCCTAATATCATGGCAGCGATTCTGAAGGCGCGCGGCACACGTTGTCCGCAGTGAGGCCGCTTCACGACAGCCCTTGGGCATTGCAATCGATATTCGTTGCCAGTAGGCTAGTTATCAGTCGAGCTATCTGCACGAAAAGCTGCGGGAGTGGCGAAATGGCAGACGCACTTGGTTTAGGTCCAAGCGGAGAAATCCGTGGGGGTTCGAGTCCCTTCTCCCGCACCATCTATTTCTCGTGATCAGCATTCAACTCTTTGAATCGGTGTGTGCTTCCATCCCACTCCAGACCATGCGGTGGAAGAGTGCATCCATATCTCTGGGCGCCTGAATCATTCCATGATCGATCCACCATTCGAGCAGCGCGAAGAGATTGCCGCTCAGTCCGAAGGCGACGGCCTTTCGCTCATCGTCACCGATGCCGACGTTAGCCATTCGCAAACGGTCCTCGATTGACCGCGCGAAGTATCCTCGTCCGAGTTCGAGGACGTCGTTCACCTTTCCGGATGAAACCAGCGCCGAATAGAAATCTCTCGCACCGGAAATGTGGTCGAACAATTCCGCCACCGGTGCCACACGTATCAAGCTGACGTTATGCCGCGTCAGCAGACCCGACATAAGTTCGAAGAAATCTTCCACGTCGCTCAGGAATAGATCCTGCTTGTCACGATAGTGTGCGTAAAACGTGGAACGGCCCACTCCCGCACGATCCAAAACATCTTGCACGGTGATGTCGTCGAACGTCTTCTCCTGAATCAACTCAACGAGGGCATCACCTAAGGTGTCGCGTGTGCGCAAGATTCGTCGGTCCACCTTTGGAGTGATTCTTTGGGTCTCGGGCGGCTTCGCTTTGTCTGGGTTTCCGGACATATGCGCCTGCTTTGTTCTGATTCAGACCGACGGCCACGATTGTCCGGTGACTGACGGTCTGTTTCCCTCTACAGTACGGCACATGACAGATAATCGTAAGTCCGGTTTAGCGCTCATCGCAGGTTCAGTCGGCGGCATTGTGACCATGGCCATTCACCCCACATCCGCTGGGGTTCTAACGCCTGCCCAGTTCGAAAGACTCGCCACCGTCTCCGCGATTGCGCATTCGCTCGCGATTGTCAGCTTCGTTGTGATGTTGCTCGGCGTCATTGGCCTTTCCATGCGACTCGGCGCCTCAGATCGACTGGCCTTTTCGGGCATGGTTGTCTTCGCGGTCGGCGCCGTTGCGATTCTAATAGCCGCGTCTGTAAGCGGCTTTATCATCCCGAACATTATGAAGGAGATGATCAAAGATGCCCCGACAGACGCGCCGCAGTGGCGCATTGTGGTTGCCGCTATTTTTCAAATCAACCAGGCCTTCGCCTCGATCTATGCCGTTGCTGCTTCAATTGCAATAGGACTCTGGTCGATCTCAGCTCTGCGAAATGGCGGGCTGCTCCGAGGCATCGCAATCTATGGGTGCGTTATCGCGCCGATCATTGTGATTGCTATCTGCAGTGGGCACCTGCGTCTGAACGTCCATGGAATGGCGGTAGTGGTCTTCAGCCACGCCATCTGGCTCATCGTGGCTGGAACTCAACTCTGGAACGATACGCGCGATACGCTACCCGCATCCTGATAGCGCATCGCCCGGCCTGCGCTTCTCCTCAGAACAGCAACTTCGCGCCAAACTGTATTTGCCGCGAAGTAGATGCGGTTGCCGTGATTACGCCTGCGGTAGGTGATGCTACGCCGGTTGCAGATGTGAATACGACCGCGTTGGGGGTGCTCAGGTTCGTGTGGTTGAAAACATTGAAGAATTCCGCGCGCAGTTGCAGGTTGAGATGTTCGGTCAATGCCGTATCTTTTTTGAGCGAAGCATCGAAGTTGGACAACCCCGGCCCGTTCAACGTATCCCGTCTTAAATTGCCGTACGTTCCGGGCGTTGGAAGAATGAATGCGTTGGGATCAAAATACTTCTGCGCGCCACCGAGAATAACCTTGCCTTTAAAGTTCGGATTGACGGAAGGACGGATGGGATTTCTTGTATCGCCGTTGTTCGTTGGGTTGAAATCCAAGTTGCGGAGTAAAGGGAAAGCCGCTCTGCAGGCTGACAATGCCGCTCATCATCCAGCCTGAAACAAAGTACTGCGAAGTGTGACCGACCTTGGAGAAGTATGATTTCCCGCGGCCAAATGGAAGTTCATACGTTCCGTTAATCACAGCCAGATGACGCACATCGGTGGTCGACGGGCCCCAGTCCAGTTTCGGCTTGTCAGGATACATAACGAATCCGGGAGCGTTTGCTGCAACGCTGCTGTTCCATGCGGTACCGTCGTCCAGGCTCTTCGCCCATGTATAAACGCCACGCACCTGGAATCCGCCGTAGAAGCGCCGATTCAGGTCGACCTGCAGGCCATTGTAAGAACTCACGCCCTCCGACATCCACGTGGTGGTATTGGCCAGCGCAGGGTTCACAAAAGGCGAACCGGGCGCATAGTAGACCTCGCCAGATGGCAGTGTCGTCGGCACCGGCTGGTTCACGTCTTCTGACAACATTTCGTGGTAGCCGTGCGAGCCGACGTATCCGACACTAAGCGCCGTTCGTGGTGCGATCTCCTGATCAACTTTGAGCGTCCACGATAGGAACGTCGGCGTATTCGCATCCGGCTGCACGCCGCTGGGACTTACCCGGCTGTTGCCGGGCAGCGGCTGGCCGGGCGTCACATGAATGCTGGATATCGGAACATTCTTCAGGGTCTGCGTAGTGTTGAAAGGGGCAGTCTGATCCAGACGATAATCAAGATTATCCAGCAACGCGTTGTACACCCCGAAACTCGCATGAATGATCGTCTTCCCCTTGGAGAACGGGTCCCACGCCAATCCAACGCGAGGCTCAGGAAGGAAGATCGCCTTATTCTCCGTCAACGCTGAAGAACCGATGCGAGGATTGGTTTCTATGATTCCGTTGGAGTCGAATAGATAATTCGAAGCACGAGACTGCACCTCGTTCCAACCACTCGTCGATTCAAAGCGAAAGCCTGCTTTCGCTTCAAGGTTCGGCCTCAACTTGATCGTGTCCTGCACAAATCCCGCAAACTCATAGCTTCTCCAGCCCAACTCAGTCGGAGCCGGCACAACTGTAAACGTTGAGACCTTGCCCGCAAGAAAGCTTGCGAGATTGCTGAAGGATGCCTGGCCATATTGATACTGAGCAAGATCGTCATTCGACTGAATTCGCTGTACCCAGCCGCCTACTTCAAACTGGTGCTTGCCGCGAGAAATGAAGGCGTGATCGTCAAGCGTGAACAGGTTTCTGGCGGTCGTCAGGTTGCTGCCTGCGTTGGTGCCGGCGAGGCTGATTTGTGAGGCACCGTTGAGTGCCGTTCCGCCACCCACGACAACCGCTCCGATTGGCGAGCCCGCTACCCAGCCATCTATATCCACCGGCGTTGCACCCGTAAATGCGAAAGCGGCTCTCGAAAAACCAAAGCGCGCGGTGTTCAAAAGGGTCGCAGAAAACACGTGCTGCTCCTGCACAGTAAAAACCTGTTCGCGAAGAGCTACGATAACTGAGCTCAGCGGATTGATGGTGGGAGTGTTGGCATCGCTGTCGTCAATGGTGTAGGTAGCAAAAAGAGAATCGGAATTCGAAATGTTGAAGTCGGCACGCGTGGTTCCAAAGTCCTCGCGAATCTTTTGCAGGGGATGACTATACGCAGTTGCAATTCCCGCACCCAGCTCCGGTCCATTTTGCACCGGCCACAGCGCAAGGAGAGGCTGAACACTGGGTACCGCAAGCGCCCGGGAAGCGTTGTCGGGGACGAGAGTGACATCGCTCAGTCCGAGATTCTGTCTGAAACCTTCGTAATTGCCGAAAAGAAAGATCTTGTTACGCCGGAGAGGACCGCCGAGCGAACCACCAAATTGGTTGCGTTGAAATATCGGAATGGAACCTTGATCGAAATAATTGCGCGCATCGAAGGAACTGTTGCGGAGGAACTCGAAGGCCGATCCATGCAGCCGGTTTGTTCCGGGCGTCGTAATGATGCTGACCTGCGCCCCCGGACGCTTTCCGTATTCGGCACCGTAACTATCGGCTACCACGTTGAACTCGCGAACTCCATCCACACCCAGCAACTGGCCGCTGGTACCGCCCGGCGAGAGATTGATGAGTGACGCGCCCGTGTACTCAACGCCGTTCAGTAGAAATACATTTTCCTGGGGACGATGCCCGGAAACCGCAAACATATTTCCTACTGCCGAATTCGACGTCCCAACACCGCCAGTGCGCTGCGCAGTGTAGTTGATGACGCCGGGATTCAGCGTGATCAACTCGTCGTAGCTCCGGCCATTGAGCGGAAGCTCTTTCACCTGGCGCTCGTTTACTAACCCTGACGTTTGCTGTGTTGTTAGAGCGACCGTTGGCGGCGTCTCAACAACTTCGACTTCCTGAGTCACCGTTCCGAGAGGAAGCACAACATCGACAGTGGTGCTCTGCCCGACAACGAGAGTTATGCCAGTAATGGCCTGCGTACTGAATCCCTCTTTCGATGCGGAAATGCGGTAGTTTCCTACTGCGATCGAAGGTGCAAGATATCGGCCCGAGGCGTCCGTCTGGACAATTCGTTCAGCTCCAGTGTCAATGTTGCGAAGTGTAA
The DNA here is from genome assembly GCA_963816335.1 of uncultured Acidobacteriaceae bacterium. GTDB lineage: Bacteria > Acidobacteriota > Terriglobia > Terriglobales > Acidobacteriaceae > JANXZS01. Next base: position 176,183 of record CAWFKA010000012.1, read on the forward strand.
CCGTCACGGCCGGCAGAGCAGCTCCTGATTGATCCTTGACTGTCCCGCTGATCGCACCGCCGACAACTTGTCCGACGAGGAATCCAGACCCCGCCGCCAAGAACAATGTGACAAGAATCGCCGAAAGCACAAACGTCCTACGAGAAAGGGTGTTTGAATATGAGCGCATTTAAGAAGCTCCAATATCTGAGAATTGCTGGCCACGTAAAGCGGCGGTCGGAAGTGCGAAAAGGGATTTGGCGATGAGAGGGTTAGCTACCGACAACAACAGGGCATGAGCTTCGGGGAGAAGCTTTTTGACACGCGGAGAGCGTGCGTTTCCGACTTGGGTTGAACAGTGATCAAATCAATTCCTCAAATCAAAAAACCGCCGAACCTTTTGGCTCTGGCGGCGGTGAATTCCAATTCAGCTCAAATGAATTCAGACGATATTGGGGCCGCGCCGCCACATGGCATTCCGTGGAGTCATACACATACAACACCCGTGCGCTGCGCGAACCTTCATAGTTGTCGTAGTGTAAGGTGCTTCCGTTTTCAGGTCAAGAGGAGATGTTTGCCGTTTTGTGCATTTCCCTCGTTGACATATTTCAAGAGATCAAGCACCCTAGCAAGAGATATGAAGTTCCTGAGCTCAACCCGCACATGTCGAATGAACAGCTGCTGTTGTACGTGTAGCTGCGCGTCGATGTGTCAGCCTGGGTTTGAGCATGCCTAGATAAATTCAATTTTCCCTATCTAGAAAGCCTGCTTTTTAAGAACTAAGCCCACTGCCTGACACACACGGCGCGTGGGCTTTTCGCTTGTACGGCGCTTCTTACAAATCCTTTTCAGCACATTCGAGTAAAAAATGGCCTCATTAGCAGAACAAGCAGCACCAACTAGCGCGCGACTCGGACACCTGAAGTTGCTTGAAGCGGAGAGCATTCACGTGATGCGCGAAGTTGCCGCTGAATTCCAGAAGCCAGTCATGTTGTACTCGATCGGCAAGGACTCGTCCGTGATGTTGCGCCTCGCGCAGAAGGCATTTTTCCCGGGACCGATTCCCTTCCCGCTTCTGCACGTTGACACCGGCTACAAGTTCCGCGAGATGCTCGAATTTCGCGACGCGTATACGAAGGAACTTGGAGTGAACCTGATCGTCCACAGGAATGAAGAGGCTCTACGCGAAGGTACAAATCCGGTGCGTCTCGGCACGCAACGTTGCTGCGGTCTGCTGAAGACAACTTCGCTGCTGGACGCGCTGCGTGAGGGAGGTTTCGACGCCGCATTTGGCGGGGCCCGCAGGGACGAAGAGAAGTCCCGCGCAAAAGAGAGGATCTTTTCCTTCCGCGATTCGGCAGGCCAGTGGGATCCGAAGAATCAGCGGCCGGAACTTTGGAACCTGTACAACGGCCGCATAGGACCTGGCGAAAGCATCCGCGTCTTTCCACTTTCCAATTGGACCGAGCTGGACATCTGGCACTACATCCATCTGGAAAATATTCCTGTTGTCCCCCTTTATTTTGCAAAAGAACGAAGAATGCTGGTCCGCGCCGATAGCTTGATCCCGGTCGAACAGCCCTTTGTAGCCGGACTTCCCGGCGAGGAGCAATGGGTCAAGTGCCGTCTGCGCTCGCTCGGATGCAGCCCGTGCACTGGAGCCATTCGCTCTGACGCCGACACGATTCCGAAGATCATCGCGGAACTTGTCTCGTTTCGTTCGTCTGAGCGAGCCAATCGCGTTATCGATCACGACCAGGACGGCTCGATGGAGATCAAGAAGCGGGAGGGCTACTTCTAAATGTCGCAATTCATCACAGCCATCGACAGCACGGGTGAAACGCTTTCCTCGTTCGGGCTTGAAGCGCCGGTTGCAGATTTGACCATCGAAGAATTTCTTGCGAATGAGCAGAGCAAAGATCTACTGCGCTTCAGTACCGCCGGTAGCGTCGACGACGGCAAATCAACCCTGATCGGCCGGTTGCTCTACGATTCGCAGAACGTGTACGAGGATCACGTACGTGCGGTGACTCGCGTTCAGGGCACGAACACGGCCGCCACAATTGATTTTGCGCAGCTAACAGATGGATTGAGAGCGGAACGCGAACAAGGCATCACTATCGATGTGGCGTATCGATATTTTTCAACCAGCCGCCGCAAGTTCATCATCGCTGACACTCCTGGCCACGTGCAGTACACGCGCAACATGGCTACGGGAGCATCCACTGCTGATCTGGCCATCATCCTGGTGGATGCACGCAAGGGCATACTAACGCAGTCGCGCCGTCATCTTTACATTGCATCGCTTTTAGGGATTCCACGTCTTGTTGCCGCCGTCAACAAGATGGATCTTGTCGACTATTCTGAGGCTGTCTTTGAGCAGCACCAGCGGAATTTACAGGCGCTTGCCGCAAGCCTTGGCGATGTGGAGATTCTATGCATCCCTGTCAGCGCGCTCGAGGGAGATAACGTCGTCACACGCAGCGAAAATACTCCCTGGTATTCAGGCCCAAGTCTTCTCGAACACCTTGAGACCGTATCCATAGCAGAACGGCATTCGGCGCTGTCATTCCGCATGCCCGTGCAGCGAGTGATCCGTCCTGATCAGCAATTCCGCGGATTTGCCGGACAGATTTCCGCAGGTACCGTTCGTCCCGGAGACAGCGTCGTTTCACTGCCCTCCGGGCGCACGAGCAAAGTCAAATCCATCAGCACATTCGACGGGGATCTTTTCGAAGCAAGCGCTCCGCTGTCGATTACAGTCACACTCGAGGATGAACTGGATATCAGCCGCGGCGACGTCATCGCGCATGCTGCATCGGCTCCACAAGTGGCGAAGGATCTTCGTGCATCCCTCGTCTGGCTGCACCTTGACGCGTTAAAGACCGGCAAAACCTACCTGCTGAAACACACGACTCAAACAATCAAGGCACGCGTTCGCGCCATTGAGCACAAGGTTGATATTGAGACTTTGGCTCAGCACTCTGCCGAGAATCTCGAGATGAACGAGATTGGCGTCGTGCTGATAGAGGCCGACCGCGCACTGATACTTGATCCCTATAAACAAAATCGAAGCACCGGAAGCTTCATTCTGATTGATCCCGCGACTCATGCAACGGTCGGCGCAGGAATGATTACGGGCGCCGTGGAATCCAGCATAAGCGGAGGCCTCCGTTCCGCTGCGGTGATCTCTGTGGGCAATCGTTCGGACGTTGCCGTCCTGCTGGAAGCGGAGTTGCTCTCACGCGAAATCCCGGTCGTCAGAACTCGCGTTCAGGATCCTGCGGTGTGGCGGGCGCTCCTAATCGCCGGCGTTTTAACCATCATCGAATCGGACGACCTGTCGACCATCTCCGTGACCCAGTTCAATCAGTCTCATACCGATCTAGTGCACGGGCCGGCGTTAGAGCAATCGAAAGAGTCAATCTCAACCCGGCAAGAAATCGTAAACCTGATCATAAGGTCGCTATCGGAAAGGCAAATGATTTCGAGAGTCGATGGAGGGTACGAGATATGACCGTTGAGCATCTGAGCGTAAATGAAACTTTGCAGGAGAAGATCGAGGCGGCCCAGTTGCTCGTGGGTCGGCAGCTTCAAGGTGTAGCGCCCGACGCTTGCGTAACCAGCAGTTTTCAGGCGGAGGACGTTGTTGTTCTGCACCTCGCGACTCGAGTCTTCCCAGCGATCCCCGTGCTCTTCCTCGATACTGGATACCACTTCGCTGAGACCTATGAATACCGTGACCGGATGGCACGCGAGTGGAATTTGAACCTGGAAAATCTGCTGCCACGTCTTACCGTTGCCGAACAGGAATCACAATTCGGCATCCTCAATCAGAGCGCTCCCGACAAGTGCTGCGGCATGCGCAAAGTCGAGCCGCTTTTTGCAGGGCTTGAACGATTCTCAATTTGGTTCACCGGCCTCCGCCGCGAGCAATCGAAGACTAGAGCGGATCTGAAAACGGTAGACGCGTTTACTTTGCCGACCGGCAAACAGTTATACAAGGTCAGTCCGCTGGCAGATTGGACGACCCGGGACGTGTGGCAGTACGCGGAGCAATATGGGATACCGCTGCTTTCGCTTTACGACAAGGGATACTCGAGCATCGGTTGCGAACCCTGCACCAGCCTGCCGCTTGATCCCAACGATCCACGTTCGGGCAGATGGTCTGGTCGCAAGACAGAATGCGGTATTCACATTCAACCAGCTTAATAATCTGAGGCTGTTCTCATGGAATACGCGATCGGGTTTTTGATTGCATTTGTGATGGCGATTACAGGAGTGGGTGCTGGAAGCATAACGGCGCCACTGCTCTTGCTGTTCCTGCATGTTCCGGTTGAAATCGGTGTGGGAACCGCCCTTGCATATTCCACAATCGTAAAGTTGATTGTTGTTCCCATCCAGGTGGCGCGTCGGCAAGTTAATTATCGTGTCCTCGCGTTCATGCTCATCGGCGGGTTGCCCGGCGTGATCCTTGGATCCGTCCTCTTTCGCTACTTCTTTTTAAGGAACTCGCAGAACCTGCTTTACATTGTCCTCGGTCTCATCATCGCGGGCACATCCGCGTGGCAGATCCTGCGGTACTTCAAGCCAAAACTTCGCGACACTCAACAGGCCGACAGGCCGCGTTCCCTTGCGGCGGCAATGTTACCGGTGGGGATTGAAGTGGGATTCTCTTCTTCCGGTGCTGGAGCTTTGGGAACCATCGCACTGCTTGGATTCACATCACTGACCACCGGACAGATTGTGGGCACCGATCTTGCATTTGGATTTTTCGTCTCGCTCGTCGGAAGCGGCATTCACATGCTGCACGGCGGCTACGACTCAGGGCTACTCATGAAGCTGGTTTGCGGCGGAACATTGGGAGCCCTTGCCGGTAGTGCGGCGGCGCCCCGCTTGCCGAACAGGCAGCTCAGACTTGCACTCTCTGCGTGGTTGCTGATCCTTGGCCTGCAATTCTGCTACAGGGCAGTTGCCGACCAGGTAAAGGCAGCGCCGGTTCCAACCGTGCAGTCCTCACCTTCCAGTCTTCCGGTGACCGCAAGCATCGTTCCACGCTAGGCTGCACCTGCAATGTTTGCGTGTACTCTGGAAGCAACTCACGCTCTTTCTGCTTGCCAAGTGACTCCCCGGTAATCCAAACTCCTCGCTGCAACGCGGTTCAAACCTGAGATATTTAGAATTCCACCGCGAATTTCTGGAGGCAGCATGTCTCAACAGCGCTTGATCAGCGCGCCCCGGCTGATCCCGCAGATCTGCACCGTGCTTATCCTGCTGCTCTGTTGCTCCTGTGCAGACGTAGCCGCTGTGCAGGAGTTTGCCAGGGCCAGCCGTTCTGTTGGAAGACAATTCCGGCCGCTAGCAAATGGAGGCATCAGTTCCTGCGAAAGGGCAACCAGTTTTCTTCTCGAAGGTCAAAGAGCGCCTGATTGTGCCTTCTTCAAAGAAGTCGAGGCGCCGCTCCTTGCCGTGAATAGCAGTCTGTTCTCTTACATAAGCAGCCTTGGAAAATTGGCCGGGCTGGACGTTTCGACGACGGGCGCATCACTCACTACTCTTGGCGCTGACCTGCAACGAGCCGATCCTTCCATCAGCGCATCTACGTTGTCCAAAGCAAACGCTGCGACCGGCCTCGCCTCAGCGCTTGTGAACGTACTAGCGAGCGGCTATCAGCAGAAGAAGATGATCGGAATCATCGAGAAGGCCAATCCCTCGGTGCAACAGGTGGCGGGCTTTCTGGATGAATACGCAGCGTTTCGATATTCTCAGCAGATTCGTGATGAACAATCTCGAGAAAAATTGTTCTGCACGCAGTGGACTGATCCGGAAGTCCCGGAAGTTAAACGCGAGCCAATTGCGGTAGACCTGCTCAAACGAAAGTGCGCTGCGGACGCGAACATGCAGAAACAAAAGCTCGCCGCGATTGCGTCCTACCAGGAAGCGTTGCGGTCCGTCGCTTCCGCCCACCAACAACTATACGACGACCGCCATAACTGGCGTGCTACTGAACTGGTGAAGCAGTTGTCGCCAGCGACCACACAAATCTCAGAAGCCGCGCAGGCCATGAGCAAGGCCTTCGAAGAGGAACAGTAAATGAAACTAAGCGCGTTGGATTGGCGAAACATTTCGATGCTTTACCAGGATCTGGCAGACGCCGTCCTGAATTACAGGGTGGCAAACAGCAAGACGCTTTCGCTGGAAGAAAAGAACTCACTAAATCTCGCGTTCGGACAATTGTTAAATGCCTCGGAGTCGTTCGCAGACCAAGCGCTAAAGCAGGCTTTGGGCGATATCGAAACGTCGGTCAAAAATCTGCAGGTCGCGGCTCATGATGCAATCGAGGCGCTCCAGGCCCTCACAAAGTTGAAATGCGTTCTGGACATCGCCACATCCGCCGTCGGACTGGCCAGCGCGTTGCTCGCGCCAACTCCGGGCACAGTCGGGTCGGCACTTAGCGGGTTGGTTAGCGCTGTTCAGGCAGCCAAAGGCCTGGCTTCGAATCAAGAAAGCGTTGCGGGATCAGTCCAATGACTCAAACACGAAGGATCGTCTCGCTGCCGGACATCGACACTACGGTTCTGGCCGCCTTCGGATTAGGGCAAGGCGCATACCTGACCAAAAAGGCATTTGGAAACGCAGCCGATAGTTAGCGCGGCAGATTCGCCTACCCGAATCTGGGCGTTGGCTGACGATCCGGGTAAACTATTAACACTATGAGTCAACCCAATCAGCCGCCCCGCGTTGTCGTTTCGCAGACGCCGGAATATCGCGAAAATTATGCGAACAGTGTTCAGGTCCGAGTCAGTGTATGGGATTTCTTTCTTACCTTTGGAACAGCGCAGCAGGCAACTCCTGAGGAATTGACCATACAGAATCACAACGGAGTCTATTTGAGCCCGCAACAGGCCAAGGCCCTATGGAATATGCTGGGACAGAATCTCGAACAATATGAAATGACTTTTGGCAATATCGCATTGGAGCCATTGCCGCAGCCGCATGGCCCCGTACACTGACATAACTTGCCTTAGACTGAGTCGTGCTGCGCATGCCCTGGAATCTCGAGCCGCGACTGGACCGTCCACTTCCATTGTGGATCGTGTTCCCGCTGGTTTTTATTTCCATATACATTTCGCACGCGGCGTTGCTTCGCCTTCCCTATTATTGGGACGAGGCGGGCTACTACATCCCCGCCGCTTATGACTTTCTTCGCACCGGCTCGCTGATCCCCACCTCTACACTTTCCAATGCACATCCTCCGCTGCCTTCCATTTACCTGGCATTGTGGTGGAAGACATCGGGATTTTCTCCGGCGGTCACTCGCACCGCAATGTGCATGGTGGCCGCCTTCGCACTACTCGCGGTATACGGATTGGCTCTGCGGTTGAATGGCCGCATCAGCGTTGCGGTTTGGACCACGATGCTTACCGGACTCTACCCAATCTGGTTTGCGCAAAGCACCCTGGCCCACGCGGACTTGTTCGCGGCAGCAGCTACTTTATGGGCATTCAACTTCGTGCTTCTGCCCAAGCCTACAAGCCGTCAGCTGTGGGCTGGAGCAGCATTTTTCTCCATCGCAGTACTCGCCAAAGAAACCGCGATTCTTACACCGGTCGCGCTGGCACTCTACCAGCTATGGCGGGCGGCGAAGTCAGAAAAGTCGCAGCGGCTGGAAAATTTTATTTCGGCCGGAATTCTTCTTCTGCCGATCCTTCCTCTCGCTGCCTGGTATGCCTATCATCGCGCGCGAACGGGATTCATCTTCGGCAATCCCGAATATCTGCGCTATAACGCTACAGCTACGCTCACTCCCCTTCGCGTGCTCGTCGCCTTCTGCCACAGGATCATGCAGCTCACCGCCCACATGAACCTCTTCGTCCCCGTGCTTTGCATGATAGCGGCCATGTTGCTCGAACCCATTCACGACGAAGAAGGCATGCGTCCCCGCATTCCGTTTCCCTCACAGGCAAAGATATATATAGTTCTCCTGGCAAACGCGATTGGCTTTTCTGTGCTGGGAGGAGCGCTGCTCACCCGCTACCTTTTGCCCATGTACCCGCTGGTCATTCTGATCGCTGTCTCCACGATTCATCGGCGTGTTCGCTTCTGGCATGCTCTTTCCGCGCTCAGTGCCGCAGCCTTCATCCTCGGAATCTTTATCAACCCGCCGTACCGCTTTGCGCCCGAGGATAACCTTGCGTACCGCGATGTAATCCTTCTGCATCAGCAGGCTGTTCGGCAAATTGCCCTGCATGAACACAACGCAACCGTTTTAACCGCATGGCCCGCCAGCGACGAACTCAGCAAGCCCGAACTGGGATATATACGACGGGCCGTCCACACCGTTGATATTGATAATTTCTCGGCCAAGGAGCTGGCCAATGCGACGGCGATGGCCCACGACTATTCTGATGCGCTTGTATTTTCCACTAAATACGATCCGCCGCACCTGCCGTTTAGCCTCGGTCCAAAGAATCAAGCACTCGACGAACGATACTTCGGCTTTCACCAGGACCTTACTCCTACCGAGATTGCCCGGACGCTTGGCGGAACAGTCACTTGGCACGCCGAACGCGGGGGCCAGTGGGCTGCCGTGATAAAGTTTGATCGCACACCCAGTCCGTAACCGTGAATCTCAGCCTGACGGTTCGCACGCGAACTATAATCACCTCAACGTGAGGCCATCCTTTTCAGTTCGCTGCACCATCTCCTTTTTGCTGGCCATCGCCGTGTGCGTGGTTGCTCCTGCCCAATCGACGTCCGCAGCTTCCGCCGCTCAAGGGAACGGTCACCTGGTACTGGTGATGCCGTTTGAAAATCTCACCACCCAATCGAGTCTTGACTGGATCAGCGAATCGGTACCGGAGGTGTTGAACCAACGATTCGCCTCTGCGGGATTTCTGCCCATCAACCGCTCTGACCGTCTGTATGCGCTCGACCACCTGGGTCTGCCTCTCACGTTTCGCCCGTCGCGCGCAAGCACGGTTCGGATTGCGCAAACGCTGGATGCTGATTACGTGATCTACGGGACTTACAGCCTGCAGGGAAATACTCTCAAGATTGCCGCCCACATTCTGGATGTGGGGGCCCTGAAGACCGGCCCTGAAATTGACCACGAAGCGGAGCTCCCTCACCTGCTCGATATGTTGAACAGCGTGGCTTGGCGCATAGTTCGCCGCCTTGACCCCAGCTATTCTGTCGCGGAGCAAAGCTTCGTTGCCGCCAACGCCAACATCGGTCTGGTGGCATTTGAAAATTACATCCGAGGACTGGTGGAAGATGAGGATCTCGAACGCATCAAGCACCTGAAAGAATCCGTTAAGCTGAGTCCCGACTTTTATGCAGCGTGGCTGGCCCTGGGCAGGGCGTACTTCGCCCACCAGGATTACGAGTTGGCTGCGAGCACTCTCGGCAAGCTGCCGAAGAATGATTCGCATGCGCTCGAAGCACAGTTTTATCGAGGCCTGTCCCTGTTTTACATCGGCAGCTACGTCAAGGCGGAAGACGCTTTCGCTTTTGTCGCCACTATGCTTCCGCTCCCCGAAGTCGTCAATAACCAGGGTGTGGCCGCAAGCAGGCACGGCCGTGACGGTTCACCGCAATTCCAGCAGGCCATCACCGTCGATCCCAAAGACCCGGATTACCATTTCAACCTTGCGGTAAGCCTCCGCAAAAAGAACGATACGGCCGGTGCCACACGAGAGATTGATCTGGCCCTCAAGCTGCGTCCCAACGACTCGGAGTTACAAGCATTTGCTGCGCTTCTCAAAAATGGCCCGGTAAAAGTCTCTACGGTGAAGCCGTATCCGGGAGCCCCTGAGCCCGATCCGCCGTCGGAGCCCATGGAGCGCGTGAAGCGCGGGTACAACGAGGCTTCGTTCCGCCAGGCCGCCTTTGAACTTGAGCAGGTGGAGGCAATGCAGTTGGCCGCGCCTGCCCCCTGCGGAACGCGCTAAAGCGCACGTAAAGCAGGGGAATGTCTACTTGAACCGCGGATTCATTCTGGAGGCGGAACGGCAGTTTCAGGATGCGGTGCAGTCCGATGCAAACAGTGCATCCGCCCATGCCGGACTTGCCGAAGTGCGAGAACGGACAGGCGAGCAAGATGCCGCAAGACAAGAGGCGCAGAAATCCATTACGCTGCAACCCAATGTTTTGGCGTACCTTGTACTGGGTAGGCTGAACCTCGCGGCAAACAACCTTACGGAGTCTGCCTCCGATGTGAACGATGCCCTGAAGCTTGAACCCTCGAATGCCAACGCACGCGGTCTGGCACAGGCACTTGAGTCGAGAGGACAAAAGCTGCCATGAAAAAGAACACCCTGAGCCTGTCTCTCTTCGCTTTCGTAACCGCCATATCCGCCATCCTTTTCACTGGTAAAGTCTCTGCGGACAACTCCAGTACCCCTAAAGTTGTATTGTTGCAACTTCGCGACACAATTCAGCCGATGAGTGACGAATTCCTCGGTCGCGGCCTGAAGCAAGCCGCCGATATTCACGCCGAATTGATCATCATCGAGCTTGACACTCCTGGCGGATTGCTCGACTCCACTCGAGATATGGTCCGTCAAATCCTTGACTCCACCGTTCCGGTTATCGTCTTCGTGGGACCATCCGGAAGCCGCGCAGGGTCTGCGGGATTCTTCCTTCTGGAGGCCGCGGACATCGCCGCGATGGCTCCAGGCACAAATGCGGGCGCGGCTCATCCGGTCGTCGAAGTAGGCAAGCTCGATCCAATCATGAAGCAGAAGATTGAGAACGACGCTTCAGCCTTTCTGCGCTCCTATGTGACGCAACGCAAACGCAATGCCGACGCGGCCAACCAGGCCGTCATGGATTCAAAGTCTTATACCGCGGAAGAAGCGAAAAAGCTGAACCTGATCGACATAATCGCTGGCAATACAAACGAACTACTCAGAGCGCTGGATGGTCGAACTATAACCCGCTTCAATGGACAGACCGTGACTCTGCACACGCAGGGCGCAGCCACTGTGACGGTTCCACCTACGCTGCGGGAGAAGATCCTCGACCGTTTGATGGATCCGAACCTCGCGCTGCTGATTCTCGTGGTTGGCGCACTGCTGGTTTATCTGGAATTCAATACCCCTGGAACCATCGTTCCTGGTGCGCTGGGAACACTTCTCGTTCTCCTCGCGCTTTTCGCGCTGAACCTTCTCCCCGTCCGCTACACGGCAGTAATGCTGATCCTTGCAGCGTTTGCTCTGCTTCTACTTGAGGCGAAATTCGCCAGCCACGGAGTGCTAGCGGCCGCTGGAATTCTCTCGCTGATCTTTGGCTCATTAACGTTGGTTGAGGCTCCCATTCCCGAAATGCGCGTGCATCCGGCGACCGCGATTGCAATGGGTTTCGCATTTGGACTGGTTACTGTTTTCCTTGTCAGGTTGGCGATTCGCGCGCGTCGCCGCAAGTCCCGCACCGGCGTAGACGCGCTGCTCGGCGAGATAGGCGTTGCGATGCAACCACTTGCACCAGCAGGCCAAATCCTTGTGCATGGAGAACTCTGGCAATCTGAAAGTGCCGATCCCATAGCAAAGGGGGAGCGCGTGCTCGTCAGGGGCGTCCGGAATCTCACTCTGTTAGTGGAGCGGATTCCTTCCTCTCAACATACCAGCGTTTCCCCGCATATTGGCTGATCCCACTTGATACAATCCTCGCTGAGCGAGGCTCAGCTTATGGACGGCATTGGAATCCCCGGTCTTATCGTTGTCGCCGTAATCATTCTGTACTTGATGAATTCCATCAAGATCCTGAGAGAGTACGAACGAGGCGTGATATTTCGGCTTGGCAGAGTTTTACCGCAGCCAAAGGGTCCCGGGCTGATTCTTGTTTTCCGGCCCTTCGATTCGATCGTCCGCATCTCCCTCCGCCAGGAAGTACTCGAAGTTCCGCCGCAGGATGTGATCACGCGCGATAACGTTACTCTCAAGGTGAATGCAGTTATCACCCTGCGCGTCCTTGACCCTTCGCGGGCTGTGATCGAAGTTGCGAATTACGTCTACCAGACCTCGCAATTCGCTCAAACCACGCTCCGCTCGGTACTCGGCGAAGTGGAACTCGATGAGTTGCTGTCTCATCGCGATTCGCTCAACTTGCGCATTCAAACGATCATCGATCAACGAACCGAACCGTGGGGCGTGAAGGTGGTCAGTGTAGAAGTGAAGCAAGTAGATCTGCCCGAGTCCATGTTGCGCGCAATGGCCAAACAAGCTGAGGCCGAGCGCGAAAAGCGTTCCAAGGTGATTCACGCCGAGGGCGAATTTGCTGCCGCGCAACGATTGGTTGAGGCCGCAGACCTTTTGGCAAAGCAACCCGTAACACTACAACTGCGTTATTTGCAGACCTTGACTGAAATCGGAGTCGAGAAGAACACCACCATCGTTTTCCCACTGCCGATCGAGATCATGTCTCTGCTCAACAAGTTCACAAGCAGCATTCATAACCCTGCTCACCCTGAGGATCGTGGATGAACTCAATATATGAGACGGAAGACCGCGAGGAGAGGCAAGAGGCAGAACTAACTCTGGGCACTGGGACCCTGCTAGCCATATTCTTCGGACTGGTGGTTGTATGTGCAGTCTTTTTCGGTTTTGGATATTCGATGGGGCGACGCTCCGCCGAGTCCAAAATTGCGACGCTGGCCGCTTCCATACCGGCGGCGGACCCTGCAACGACCGCAGCGGCTCGTCCTAAGCCGTCAGCTGTAGACGTGTTGCGCACTCAGGTCGACGAGCCACCGATCACTACAACTGACGATACTTCTCCCCGCACTGTAGTTGTGGATCAGCCTGCGGCCGCCGGGGACACGGAGGCTCCAGCCAAGGTAACACCACCGCGCCAGGCCGTCGTAAAGACTCCGCCCAAGCCAGTCGCGACAATTGTGCAGGCAACACCAAGCCATGTGGCTGCGACTGCGTCGCCTCAAATCGCAAAGCCGGTGGTGAAAGAGACCGCTCCAACACCAACCATGGTTCAGATAGCGGCAGTCTCTCATCCCGAAGATGCTGAGGCGTTGTTGGCCGCACTCAAAAAACGCGGGTACACGGTGGTGGTCCGCAGCGAACCTCAGGACAAGCTGTTGCACGTTCAGATCGGGCCGTTTGCCAGCCGCGCAGATGCGAATCTGATGCGTCAAAAACTGCTCGCTGACGGTTACAACGCCATCCTCAAGTAGTTGCCGTGGATGACTCAGCGCTTTGCTCGGTCATCCAACCTGGCAAAGCAGAAGCAATCGACGCTCTGGTGGCCGCCATCAGAGCGTCGCGTGTTTGAAAGTCCCGCGGCCAAAGCGGCTCGTGAAATCGCACGTGCGCCACCCCGGGAGTTATCTTCATACTGCCTACGCGCATCACGCTATCCGTCCCCCAGAGTGAAACAGGGACGACAGGAGCTCCCGTTTCCATCGCCAGGTAGAAGGGGCCTTTCTTAAAGGTTTTCAAACGCCCATCGCGAGATCGCGTGCCCTCGACAAATGTAGTTATCGGTACTCCGGATGCGATCAGCCGCGACGCTGCTTGAACGCTCTCGCGTGCGCTCTCAAGTTTGCCGGCGCGATCCACCGGAACGAATTCGGCCGCCTTCATACCCCAACCAAGTAACGGGATTTTCATCAGGGAACGCTTGAGAAAAACCGACGTCCTGCCGGGTAGAGCTCCCACCAGCACGGGAGGATCCATGTTCGAAATATGATTTGACATGTAAATGCAGGCTTGATTGGCAGGTACCAACTCTCGACCGACGACATCGACACGTATGCCGACCAATCGAAGCCCGCTTCGCACAATCCACAGCGCCATGCGCCACAGCGGCATGACATTGCCCGTGAGATATCGCCAGGGAATCCCGATTATGGCGGCGGGTATCGCCAGTATGGAATACCAGAAAAGCAAAATGAGTGCAGGAATCATGAACGAATCTAGCTCTTGTTACCAGCCTAACAGCAATCCTTTCAAAGCACAGGCGCTGCTGCCCGGAGCTGTTGCGGAAGCTTTTCGTAGATGCCGCCAAAGCCGCCGTTTGACAGGATCGCCACAACATCCCCTGCCCGCATCCGCGGCACTATCGAGTTCACAATCGAGTCGGCATCCTGGTACATCTCCGCCGCACGTCCGGCAGCGCGCAGATGCTCGATTACGGCTTCAGGGTGAAGCCGCTCGTTTGCCGGGATGCTTTCCTGTTTGAAGATTTGAGCCAGCACAACCTCGTCCGCAAGCATCAGGCTCTCCACCAATTCGCGCTCGAAAACATTACGACGAAGCGTGTTGGATCGCGGCTCCAGTACCGCCCAAAGTCTTTGCCCTGGATACATCGCACGCAAGGCCTTCAGAGTCTCGCGTATTGCAGTGGGGTGATGCGCAAAGTCATCGATAATCGTTATGCCATTTACAATCGCCCGAACCTCCAGCCGTCGCTTGACGCTGGCGAAGGTCTCTAGCGCCAGACGAATGGAATCCACTTCGATTCCCTGCCCCGCAGCCAAAGCCGCAGCCGCACTCGCATTTAGTGCATTATGTTCCCCTGCCATGCCCAGCGAAAGGTCAGCCCAGGGCTTGCCGACACGCATCAGCTTCCAATTCGTGCGGCCGTCGCGTTGCGTCAGATCCGCGAGACGCCACATCGAGTCCGCCTGAAATCCATAGCGTTCTACCGTGCAAAATGCCCCAGCGACGCATTCCGTTACGTTATCGCTTGCGTCGTAAGCAACGATGCGACCGCGTCCCGGAACGAGATTCACTAGTCGCCTGAAGGCGACCTTTACGGATTCAAGATCGCGATAGATATCCGCATGATCAAATTCCACGTGTGTCAGGATCAGGCCGTCCGGAAAGTAGTGCATGAACTTCGGCCCCTTGTCGAAAAAAGCAGTGTCGTATTCGTCGCCCTCGATCACAAAAGGGCGCGTGGGGCGAAGCTGAAAACTGGTGTGAAAGTTTTCTGCGACTCCGCCGATGAGAAAAGATGGCGCCAGCTCTGGCTTCATTTGCGAGGCAATCTCGTAAATCCATGCCAGCATGCTTGTCGTGGTCGTCTTACCATGTGTGCCTGAAACTACAAGCGACTCCCTACCCTCAATGAACTCTTCATGAACGCAGGCAGCTAACGAGGCGAAAGGAATGCGCTCGTTCAGAACGTATTCAATCTCAGCATTCCCGCGCGATAGCGCATTGCCAACAATCACAAGATCGGGCCCGGGCTTCAGGTTCTCAGCCGAATATGGCTGCAGGACGGGAATTCCCAATTCAGCGAGCATGTCGCTCATCGGCGGATACACCGCTGCGTCCGAGCCTGTCACTCGATGACCCTGCAACTGCAACATTCCAGCCAGCGATGCCATTGCGGTCCCGCAGATTCCAATCAGGTGTATGTGCTTTTTTTCAGCGAGTGTTGATATTGCCATTCCGTTTATGCGTGCACAGCCGGCTCCTGCATTTGCAGCAGCGGCTCTCCTTCCAGATTCAGTTCCGCTCGTATGCCCAGCGGTAGCGTTACATTTGCGTGCGAGACGTGTCCGGAACGAAGGCCGATTGCTATCGGAACTTTCAGATCCTTCAGCACCCGCAGAATCACGTCTTCCAGCAATTTGAAGCCTGCGGCTTGCGAAACGCAGTCCAGCATCTCTCCGAAAATCACCCCGGTCACCCCATCCAATTTTCCGCCGAGCAGCATCTGCCGCAACATACGATCCACCTGGTATGGCTTCGCCGACACATCTTCAAGGAACAAGAGCTTCCCTTCCGTCTGCGGAGCATAGGGGGTGCCCATCGCTGCCACCAGGATGCTCAGGCAGCCTCCATATAGAACGCCGCTCGCCTCGCCCGGGCGAAGCGTTCTTAACCCTTCGCTCGCTCCATACGTCACTCGGTCTCCTGACAGAACCTTGTTTAGGATAGAGAGGTCAACGCCACTCTCCCGAGCGAAATCTCCCGATAGCATCGGGCCTTGAAAACCTACTAACCCAACCTGGTCAAGCAACCACGTCTGCAGTGTTGAAAGGTCACTGTATCCCAGCAATGGTTTTGGATTCGCGCGAACCAGTTCCAAATCCAGACCTTCGAGCAGGTAGTTGGATC
The DNA here is from genome assembly GCA_963816335.1 of uncultured Acidobacteriaceae bacterium. Taxonomy (GTDB): domain Bacteria; phylum Acidobacteriota; class Terriglobia; order Terriglobales; family Acidobacteriaceae; genus JANXZS01. The sequence goes on from CAWFKA010000012.1 coordinate 192,247, forward strand.
CGTACCCCCCGCGACTGCAGACGATCCCGGCAACTTCAGGATCGGCAAATGCCGAATGCAAATCAGCCAGCCGCTCACCCAAACTCCCTGCGAAATATGGCTCCATTCTGGATAAAAGATGTTCGCCGCGCTTTACCCTGTAGCCCTGCTCCTCTAGCACCGCGATGGCGCGTTCTACTTTCTCCAACTGAGGATAGCTAGCTGGTGAAATTACTGCGAGGGTTGACCCCGGCAGCACTGCGCGAGGCTTAAGAAGCGGCACGGCATTCATCGACATCTACCAGGCTTCTCCAATGGCTACGAGATCGGCAGGTCCGGTAAGGAGCATCTCGGATGAGGAGTCATTCCACTCCACTTGCTGTGTTCCGCCGGGAGCGCGCACGCTGATCTTCCGGCTCACTCTGCGAAACGTCATCGCCGCCGCCGAACTCGCGCAGGTTCCGGTGCCGGAGGATGTGGTTGGCCCTACGCCGCGTTCAAAGATTCGAATCTCGATCTCGTTGTCGCTGATTGTCCGGACAAACTCGACGTTCGTCTGATGAGGAAAATCGGAATGGTGACAGATCTCCTCGCCAAGGTGCTGCCACGAGCGCCCGTCGACTGAGAAATCACGGTTGTCCACAAAAATAACGAAGTGAGGATTGCCGGTTGAAACCACGCTGCCCGGAATTCTTTGCCGCGTTCGCAGCATAACCGTGTGCTCCTCAATCGAGGGAACGCCCATGCGTGAGGCTATCTGGTAATGGGAATCGTCCGCGTTGATGATCCAGCATTCGCGCGATCCCGCGTCTGTTTGGATTCTGACTGACTCCCCGGGCGCCACGTGCCTGTTGTGCGCCATCCACGCGGCTACGCACCGCGTTCCATTTCCAGAAATCTCCGCAATCGATCCATCGGCGTTATAGAGCACAATGGTTCCATGGCGCTCACCTGTCCACTCAAAATATTCCACGCCATCTGCGCCGATGCCCGTGTTACGCGCGCACAAACGTTTCGCTTCTTCTCGCCGGGCGGATGGGTCAACGCGGAGGCTTTCAACGATCAGAAAGTCGTTGCCACAGGCGTGTGCCTTGCAGTATGGAATCACTCTTCCTCCGGATCGCGGAATGTCAGCACTGTCTCGATGGACTTTTTGTCGCGAAGGCAGGCAAGCAACGCGGCGTGCTGCTTGTGCGTGGCAACAACCGAAAAAGAGATTCGCTGGATGTGATCGAACATGTCCTGCTGCACTTCCGCCAATCGTCTGTTCGCACAATCCATGGCATCCAGCACTTCCGCCTTCATGTTGTTGTTCTCAGTGCCGCGAACCTCGTAAACGAGTGGATAGACTTTTAGATTCAGTTGCGTTTCCAGTAATCCCACAGACTCCAATGCAATCAGCACCACCGCGGTTGCCATTGCTGCTGGAACAAAGAGTCCCGCTCCGCATGCCATTCCGATCGCAGCGACAACAAAGACAGTTGCCGCGCTGGTCAGGCCGCTCACTCGATTGCGATTGTGAAGGATAAGCCCTGCTCCCAGAAAACCCACCCCTTGCACAATATTCGAGGCCACTCGCCCTTTGTCCGGATTCGAGGCTCCGGCAAGAAACGCGGATAAAAACGTGAACAGCGCACAGCCGCAACAAATCAGGAGATTCGTGCGTAATCCAGAGGGCTTGTGGCGAATCTCTCGATCGAATCCGATCACCGCACCAAGAAAAGAGGCGACCAGCAAACGCGAGGTGACCCCTTCTACCAGCCCGAATTGCTCAAGCTGGGGAAAATTAAAGCCCGGTGCGGATTGTACGATGTCGATCATGCACAGCATCCCGTTCAGCGTGATGCTATCACTGCTCGGGGGCTGATGGCGCTTTGGGCGTATCCACTTGGGAACGATAGATCCGCGCACAAGGCTGGCCGGAGGAGCAGATTACGCTCAGCAACTCAAGATCTTCCGGATGCTGGGCCACCGCTTTTGAAACAGCATCCCCGTCAGTCGCAACCACCCAACGCACGCTCTCGGCCGGTTTCTTGAGCGTCGGAGCGAAGCGATAATAGTCCGTTTCATTAATCGTCCGCCGCAGCGGAATCGCCGCTTGCTGCAGCGCGCCAACATGCTCAGAGGTGTACATCAGGATCAGCCCCTCCGGCGGCAGTTCCCGTAGAGCGTTCGCCAGCGCACCCTCGAATGGGACGCGAGTGCGGGAATTCGCGATCGCTTCCTGCAGAACGATGGGCCGCGCGTGCAGCAAAACCACTGCATTCCAAACCACCAGCAACATCGCCACCGCGAAAAACGGCTTCGTCAGCCGGGGATAACTCGCCTTCACCCAATCCCCTAGCCAGCCAACCGCAAATGCCAGGAAGAGCGCGAATGCCGGCAGCATCTCCATTCCGTAACGCGTGTTATAGAAGGAAAACGGCCACCAGACCGGCACAAAGATCGGCACCGAACCGTAAGCGATCGAGTACGCATAAAACGGAAGCGGTATCCATAACAGGAGCGCGGCAAGGATTGCCTTCGAGCGGTTCTCGTACATCGCCAGCAGCGTCCCCGCTACGCAGAGCCATACCAGGCGCTTACCGAAGCGGACCGGTATCGCTCCCAACTCAGCGGCTTTCAAAAAATGCAGCGCCGCAACGCGCATGCTGTGCCATCCGGGATAGTGCGGGGCGCCCGGAGCGGCCGTGCGAAGTTCGATTGCTTTGGCCGAATAGGGTCCACGAAGAAAATCCAGAGGATCGCCGAACTGCCTGGCGTTATACGCGCACCACGTTGCAGGAGCGGTGGCCAGCATTACCGTGAACAGGAAAAAAAATCCGACGACAGGGTCCCGTAAGGCCCGGTGTTTCCACAAAGAAAACGCAACCACCAGCCAGGCGAAACTGGCATAGATCCATCCGTCATAACGCGTAAAAACGGCGGCAACAAGCACAAGACCTGCCGCGATCAGCACCCTTCCCTCGCCTTTTGCAGGTCTCTCCCGTAGCTGCAGGCAGAATTTTGCGATCAGCAAAGCAACCCAGATCATCTCCGCGAGAAACAACGGCTCCGTCATTGCCGTCGACTGCATGTAAAGAAGTCCCGGATTCAGCGCGTAAAACGCCAGCGCGAGAGTGGACGCCAGCGGCGAAAGCCATAAGCGAGCCAGTCGATAGAGCCCGACGCAGCCCGCAACATAACAGGCCATGGAAGGAATCGCGCCCGCCACGCCGCTCTGCCACCAATCCATGCGCTGCACAAACGGAATCAGCAGAATGTGCGGCAGCGGCAGCCACACCGATCCGAGTTGCCGGAAGCCCGGGTTCATCGAGTCGAACACTCGACGGGCGATGTGCAGATGCGCTACGGCATCACCATAAAGAAGTAGCAGATTGTGCTGCAGACAATACGAAAACGAAAGCAGGGAGAGCACCGACGTTGCCGCAAGAACCAGCAACCATTCCTGGCGCAACTGGCGCTGCTCCCCCTCGCTGCTATTCAATGTGGCTGAGACCTCGGAACAATTCGAAGCGTTGGTCGATCTCCTTGCGGTCGAGGGCCTGCAGACGCTCCGTTCCAAACTTCTCCACTGCGAACGAACCCATTACGCCGCCGTAAAACATGGCACGCCTGAAGACGAGAGGCGTGAGCTCCGGTTGAGAGGCAAGATAGCCAAAGAATCCGCCGGCAAAGGAGTCGCCCGCACCCGTCGGATCCACCACTTCTGCAAGCGGCATGGCAGGCGCGCGAAACGGCAGCGTGATGATTTCAGCTCCACCCGAGAAGGACTTATCGCCGAAAAACGCCGTCGCTCCATATTCGCCATGTTTAACGATCAGTGTCTTCGGACCCATTTTGAGAATTTCACGGGACGCGCTCAGCAGGTTGTCATTGTTGGCCAGCATCCGCGCTTCCTTATCGTTGATCAGCAGAGCGTCCAGCCCCTTCAGCACGCGGGCCAGCTTCTCGCGATGACCCGTAATCCAGTAGTTCATGGTGTCGCCGCACACCATGCGCACTCTCGACATCTGGCTGCGAACCTTCTCCTGCAAGACGGGATCGATGTTCGCCAGGAAGAGATACTCGCTGTCTTCATACACGGAGGGAATCTTGGGAGAAAACGTCTCGAACACGTTCAGCTCGGTGTTCAGTGTCTGCGCTTCGTTCAGATTGTCCAGGTACGATCCCGCCCAATGAAAGCTCTTGCCGTCCGCTCTCTCCAACCCTTGCGTATCCACTCCGCGCCTGGTCAGCACGGCCTCGTTCTCCGCAGAGAAATCTTCACCCACCACCGCGATTACGCGAACATCGGTAAAGTAGCTTGCCGCCAGCGAGAAATATGTGGCCGCGCCCCCCAGGCAGTTTTCAACTTTGCCGTGAGGGGTCTCAATGGTGTCGAACGCAACACTTCCTACAACAAGAATTGCCATGTGTTCTCCGGTCTAGGTAGTTGGGGAAAGATATTTGCCGAGGATCAGGTCGAGTTTCTCGCGGGTGGCGGAAGGAATGGCGCCAGGCGCTGTCAGGATGGCGAACTTCAGCGCTGTAGGACACGCGCAGGTTCTCTCCCTGGGCATCGCTGCAACTGCGGCTCTCACCACCTTGGCGGCATTGGCTGCGTTCTGGTTGAGCACTGCGACAATCTGATCCACCGTCACGGCGTCATGCGACTCATGCCAGCAATCGTAGTCGGTCACCATCGCCATCGTCGCATAACAAATCTCCGCTTCACGGGCGAGCTTCGCCTCCTGCAGGTTTGTCATGCCGATTACGTCTGCGCCCCAGCTGCGATAGAGGTTTGACTCAGCCCGCGTGGAAAATTGCGGCCCTTCCATGCACACGTAAGTTCCCCTCGACTTGCCCACCACACCGGCGGTTTCGCAGCCGGAAACGATAGCTGCTGCCACGGTCGGGCAAACTGGATCACCGAAAGCTACGTGACCCACAATTCCTTCGCCGAAGAAGGTGCTCTCGCGATGAAAGGTGCGATCGATAAATTGATCCGGTATCACGAAGTCCGTGGGCTTGTGCTCTTCCTTTAGCGATCCCACGGCGGACACGGAAAGAATGCGCTCCACTCCAAGCTTCTTCATCGCGTAAATATTGGCTCTGAAGTTCAACTCCGATGGCAGCAGGCGATGTCCCCGGCCGTGCCGAGCCAAGAAAGCAACCTTTCGCCCATCCAATTCGCCCAACACAAAGGCATCCGATGGCTCACCGAATGGCGTGCTTATATTTTCTTCGCGCGTGGCTGATAAGCCGGGCATCGAATAGAGCCCGCTTCCCCCAATAATTCCTATCTCTGCCTGTTGCAAGTCCACACTCCATGGCTTTCCTCTATCTGAGGAAGTTGCGGTGAATTCGAACGGATGAACTATTCAAGTATAAACAACGCGGAGAATTGGATCGCCTAGTGGCGCATCGCCAATTTCATCATGCCGCACGAACTGAGAAAACGCCGCATCGTTGTGTTCAGGTCTTCGACCGGCTGCGTTGAGAGGGATGCCGTGCGTTGCATATCGCTCTGTTGAGCGCCGGTCATCAGTAGTTCCAGCTTGCGTGCCTGCGTCAGTTCGAAGCTCTCGCTGATAAACACCTGCGTCCCGTTCACCGCAATCAGCACCGGCCCTTCGTTGGTTTCGAATACCTGCTCACCAATTCCGGAGCCGCCCTCTGTGGTTCTTGTAACCGACGTGTACTTGAGATTCAGCTCCTTGGCATACATGGTCGCAAAGGCTTGTGCAGCCAGGTCAGTGCGCCAGTTTGAAAGGTAAAGAAGGCTGAGAGATGCCGTCGAAGCTTTCTCCGCGGGAGTCTTCGCGCTCTTCTTTTGCAGCGCATAGTAGATTCCGCCCGCCCATTCCGGAGTGAGCGAGTTTGAAATCTCCCGCCCGCCGAAGAGTTCGGTAGACGCTGCACATCCAGCTGGCCCATGACGCCAATATCATACGGCTCGTACTCTGCGCCCAGCAGTTCGTGCGTGTCGGGCATGCGCAACAACGGAGGCTTCTGTCCCTTCTCGTAGAACTTGGGGTTCATAATCTCGTAGCTGGTCGAGGGTGGATGGTCCAGGACCCCGGCATAGGCCGCTATCGGCCCTTTGTCCTTCAGAAGTGCCAGTTCAAATCGCAATCCCTCCTTGTAGGGAAACAAGAGCGACTCCTGCAGCAATAACGGTGCGCGCCCCAGAACAGGCGATCCGGAGGCATCTCCCATCTGATCGATCTGGTCTTCGACTTCTTCGCCGGCCGTGAGCATTGTTCTGCCCGTCGGCTTCAGTTCGTAATCGAGAAACACGGCCATCGCCTGGCCTTCAAGAGCCGCGTCACGAGCCGTATCCGATTCGTCCACTGCAATGTGCTGATTGTCCTCGATCACGTTGTGGGGCACGGAATTCGGCGTTTTCGATTCGAATTTTTCCAGGTCGATGTGCTGGTCCTGCAGGGCGTGAGTCGACTCGTGCGCAAGCACGGATTTCTGCTGCTCCGGCTCAATCCAGTCCAACAGGTTCACGGTCTTGGACTTATTGTCGTAATAGCCTGCAATCTGCTCTTTCAACAGGCTCACCAGGAACGGCCCCAGCTGGAAATCGTGATCCAGAAGCCCAAACTTCTTCAGGACGATTTCGCCCCTCTCCATCCGCTTTGCATCTTCATCATTTTTAAGCTTTTCCAGGATGTACTGCTCGACCTCTTCGCGGTTGGTCAGGCGGCGTTTGACCTTGCTTTTGATGGGCAATTTACTGTCTTCGGATGAGAATTGCAGGATCTCGTCAACAGACTTGAACAACTCTTTCGCCTGTTGAGGGGTAATTTTTGTTTCCGGCGCGGGCTGTGGCGGCGCATCTGTCTGCGCCTGTTTCGCCTGCGAAGAATTCGACGGAGGTGATGCAGACGACTGCGCCGAGGCAGACCAGGCCGTTGTGCAAAGGATCACTCCGACTACAATTGCGCCCTTGAAGGCACCCATTTCCTTCCAATTCATCCGAAAACCTTCCTAACCCGGTTCTGCGCCCTGCAACTGCTGCAAGGCTATAATTTAGCTGTAATTCCGGTTATGAGCGAATCCACTCCCAATTTCGTCGAAGTCCCGCAAGCTGAGAGCTTTAAGACGCCGCAAGCGACGCCTTTAGCTGCGTTTTTAATGTCGAAGACGCCAGATTTAGCAATTTGCGCTCATGAAGGAGCCTTAACTCCATGCTACTTTGACGAATCTCGCAACAAAGCGGGGTCTGAACTCAGCGACATACTCACGTCGGCGGCCGCGGTGGATCTTGGCTGGCTGGTGAGAGTCGCAGCGAAGGGGGAAGACCGTACGCGCTGGCTCGCTGGGATGACCACCAACGAGGTCCAGACACTTGCGGAGGGCCGCGGCAACTACAACCTAGTGCTGAACGCTCAGGGGCGCATTCAGGGCGATTTATATGCCTTCAGGGAGCAGGATCGACTGGTTCTGGAGACCACATCCTCCCAGGTTGATCGGCTGATCCAGCATCTGGATCATTTCATCATCATGGATGACGTTGAACTCGAGCGTTTGACGGGAATAGCAGCTGTCGGTGTGATTGGTGCCACGGCTACGAAAATCTTCGCAAAGCTTGGCGTCGACGTAGGACAAATGGTTCCAATGCAGCAACTTACATCGACTCTAAACGGAATTCCAGCCACCATCGTGCGCGCTTACAGCATTCTGATTCCACGGTTCGAAATCTGGGCGGAGGTAAGCAAGGTTTCCGAGCTTTGGACCGCTCTTCTCGACGCCGGATGCAGACCTGCCGGCCTGAATGCCCTCGAATCTCTCCGGATTATTGAGGGAATACCCGCTTACGGCATCGACATTCAGGAAAAGCATCTCGCGCAGGAAACATCTCAAACACGGGCTCTTAATTTCAACAAAGGCTGCTACCTTGGCCAGGAGATTGTTCGAGCGAATTCGTTCGCGAGCCAGCATACATCGCGTCCTTCGCCAATTTGAATTAAAGGGAAAAATCCCGGTTCCCGGAGCAGAATTGGCTGCCGATGGAAAGCGCGTGGGACATCTCTCCAGCGTTGCTACTTTACAAATACGAGGTCAGAATCGAACGTTCGCGCTTGGCGAGGTCCGTACCGAGACGCTTGCCAGCCATTCTGACATCCAATATGACGGAGGGGTGGCCATTCCGCTGGAAACACCGCCGGACCTTACACCAGCTTGAGCCGTGCCTCAGCCATAACAGTCAAGAATCAGTAACAAAATTCGCATTTAGATTGGACAAAATATCATGGCTGAAAAAGAGCCTCAGTTCATCGTTACGGACCGTCGTAAGTTCACCTCGGAAGGCGAACGCCGCGAAGGTGTCGAGTGGACACACGAGGAGCCAGCGGCAGTCGCAATCGACGAGGCCTCCAAAGTCGCCCCACCCGCTCCGGCCGAGCAGGCACCCGCAGAAACCGCACCCGGACCTCGTCTCGTAACGCCTATAGAAGACGCAGCCCAGAGCGAGGGCGTCGAAGAAGACTTAGGCGAGGAAGGCGGCCCACCGCCCACAGCCGAGGAAGCTGCCGAGCAGCACGATGCCTACAAAGAGTCTTCGCGCGTTCTGGACGGCATGTTGCGGGATGCCAATCCAGGCATGCCTGCTGCCCAGGAAGCGAACTTCGAGCAACTCGTCCAGTCCATCTACTTATCGGCCATCGTGCAGATGGGCGGAGCCGCCAAGCCCGGCGAGCAGCCTCGGGTGGATGTGGTTGGAGCCCGTCAGAATGTCGACATTCTCGGAATTCTCGCCGACAAAACGAAGGGAAACCTTACCGACCGGGAATCGCGCCTATTGCAGAATGCCCTGTTCGATCTGCGCATGATGTTTCTCGAGTTGACGAACGCGATTGCTGCCCAGGCAGTGAGACCGCCCACAGGAAAGAAATAAGCGGAAGCGACGGATTGACCGAGGAACCCGACGACCTATGCAGGCAGTCTTGACGATTTTGGGGAGTGGCACTTCCATGGGTGTGCCCACCCTTGGCTGCGACTGCCGCGTCTGCACCTCGACGGATCCGAGAGACCGGCGCAGTCGACCGTCAGTCTCCCTCACATGGGGCGACCACTGCGTCCTGATCGACACCGGTCCCGACTTTCGTGAGCAGGCTCTGCGAGAGAACATTCGCGACATCGATGCGATCCTCTACACGCACTCGCATGCGGATCACATTCTCGGGCTCGACGACCTGCGTCCGTTGAGCTTCCGCAACCGACACAAAATACCGCTTTTTGCAGATGAAGCCACCGCCGGCACATTAGAGAAGATTTTTGATTACACCTTCGCTGCCGATTCCAAGTATCCAAATCGTGCGCGGGTAGAAATGAAGCGTATCCAGGGCGATGTGGAAGTTTCAGGCGTTGTCTTTCAGCCCATCCCTCTCATGCATGGGGAAATGCAGGTGAATGGTTTCCGCTTTGGCAATGCAGCTTACCTTACCGATATGAATTACATTCCGGATGCGAGTATGCAGATGCTTCAGAACCTCGACGTAGTCATCCTCGATGCGCTGCGGCACACGCCTCATCCCAGCCACGCCACTCTCTCCGAATCAGTGGAATGGGCTACACGGTTGAATCCGCGCCTTACTTACTTCACTCACATGTCACACGAGATATTGCATGCGGAAACAGAAGGCAATCTCGCTGACAACATGCGGCTGGCCTATGATGGCCTGCGTATTCCGTTCGAAATATAGTATGCAGATACTCCGCAGCCTCGCCGAAATCCCGCCACGCTTTGGCCCTGCAGTCGTCAGCGTCGGAAATTTCGACGGCGTACATCGCGGACATCAATGGATCCTCGAGAAAGTGAAGGAGAGTGCGCGAAAGCTGAACGCTCGCTCGGTGGCGCTCACATTTGAGCCACATCCCATGTGCGTGCTGCGTCCGGAGAATGCGCCCGCACTGATAACGCCGCTGCCCGCTCGCCTTGAGTTGCTCGAGGCGACAGGAATCGACTCGGTGATCGTGCTTCCTTTCACGATGGAGCTTGCGACCATGTCGGCAGGAACGTTTGCCGAGAGCGTGCTGCGCTATTCTGTCGACGCCGTTGAGGTGCATGAAGGAGCAAATTTCCGATTCGGATATCGTGCCGAAGCCGGCGTTCGCGAATTGAGCGAAATGGGAAAGCTGCTCGGCTTCGAGGTACGCGTTCACGAGGCGCTGCATCGGCGAGGCATGGTGATATCGAGCAGCAATGTTCGGGCGTTGATTGCCACCGGTAATGTGAGCACAGCACGCAGCTTGCTAGGACATTCTTTCTTCGTACGATCTTTCCCGTCTCGAGGCCGGGGAATTGGTGGAAAACTGCTGGTTCCGACCGTGAACCTGGCGAAGTACGACGAACTTCTGCCTGCCAACGGGGTCTACATTGCCTGCCTGAAAATTGGCGACCAAAGCTTTGAGTCAGTTACGAACATTGGCAACCGGCCCACCTTCGGGGCGGATTCCTTTGCCGTGGAGACTCACATGCTCAACTTCAAACCGATCGAACTTGAAGAGACAACTCCCCTGGAACTCATCTTTCTGGATCGCCTCCGCGCAGAAAAGCAGTGGCCCTCTCCAGAGGCTCTTCGCGAACAGATCATGCGGGACATCGCCAAGGCAAAGCGCTTTTTCCGCCTGGCGCGATTAGGAAACGCTGAATTTATCGACAACCCTCGCGATAAATTTTAAAGAAGCAATTAGTGGATGGGTGCAGGGACGGGGCGCGTAGTGGTCGCTGGGGGCTGCGCCAGGCCAGATGATAATTTACTCGAACTGGATGGAGCCCGCAGAGTCGTTGCCAACGCTTTGTTAGGGGCTGGTTTGCTGGACTCATCCGCGGCAAAGGACTCGTTAGCCTTGTCGGCGATTGCCACCTTCATAAATTGCGTCCATATCGGCAAAGCTGCGTGCGCACCCGTCTCCTTCTCGCCAAGCGTTTGCCGGTTGTCGAACCCAACCCACACGCCACAGGTGACGGACGGAGAAAATCCGATAAACCATGCGTCGGTAAAATCATTCGTCGTTCCCGTTTTGCCGCCCAGCGGATGATTCAGGACTGCTGCTGCTCCGCCGGTTCCCCCGTGGATAACTCCCTGCAAAAGCACCATCATGGTTCGCGCAGACTTTATATTCGTCGCTTCTGAAACTTGCGGCAGATCTTCCATCAACGTCAGACCATCGGCGTTCGTGACCTTGCGCAGAAGGCGAGGCTCAATGCGGATACCGTCGTTGGGAAAGCTGCTGTATGCCGCCACCTGTTCATCCAGAGTTACTTCGATCGATCCAAGCGCGACGGGGAGAAAGGCGGGGATGTTGCTGGAAATTCCGAAACGATGCGCGACCTCGATCACGCGCCGAATACCAACACGCTCAGCCAGGCGAAGTGCCGGAATGTTGCGTGAATCCGTGAACGCATGAAGCAAGGAAATCGAGCCCAGGTACTTGCCGTCGTAATTATGCGGCGTGTAGGAGCCAAAGCTCACGGGACTATCTGAGATGGAATCTTCAGGCCGTGCGCCTTGCTCGACTGCAGCGGTATAAACGTAGGGCTTGAACGATGAACCGGTCTGCCGCTGTGCCTGGGTTGCGCGATTGAATTGCGAGAGATTGAAGTCGCGGCCACCGACCATGGCAAGAACGTCGCCGGATGCATTGTCCATTGCGAAAAGCGATCCTTCGGCTCCCGAATCCTGCTCCAGTTTGCCAGTCAACTCGCCAGTCGCAGGAAGTTCGTCATTCAGGTGCACGTAGATAATGTCGCCGGGACGCAGAAGTGTGTCCGCGGTCTTCTCGCCGGTCCACGCCCAATCCTCGGGTGACAATAGCACTTCACGCTGGCCGATTCGCGCCCTCACTTCGTATGGCAACACAGAGGTCACCAGGGCGTGCATGTAGGCTCCGCCCTCCACCGGCATAACCCAGTCCGGGTGTTTGAAATCGTCGAGCGAAATGCCGCCCGCAATCGTGTTCAGCAAGTGGCCCTTCCAACCGTGGCGGCGTTCATAATCTGCCAGCCCATCGAGCACTGCTCTGTTTGCGACTCTCTGCAAATCCAGATCGAGCGTTGTATACACGCGCAAACCATCTTCGTGAACCTGGTCGGTTCCAAGCTTCTTCTCCAACTCCTTGCGAACCTCTTCGACAAACCACGGTGCAACGGAATTTGGCGGCGCCTGCAAGTGGAGCCCGAGGGGCTCAGCCTTTGCAGCGTTTGCCTGGGCCGCCGTGATTGCGCCATCTTCAAGCATGGCGTTGATCACAGTATTTCTGCGGCGAAACGCGCGTTCAGGATTCAGGAGCGGTGAGTATCCCACCGGACCTTTGGGCAGTCCGGCAAGAAGAGCAGCCTCCGACAGAGTGAGATCCTTGGCGTGCTTGCTGAAGTAGAATCCCGATGCCGCCTCGAACCCGTACATGCCGTGACCCAGGTAGATCTGGTTGGCATAGAGCGTGAATATCTGCTGCTTGGTAAACGACCTTTCAATCTGAATGGAAAGAAAGACCTCTTGAATCTTTCTGCCGAACCTGCGCTCGGACGAAAGAAAGAGATTTCGAGCGAGCTGCATGGTCAGGGTTGATGCACCCTGCGCCCGATTGCTGGAAGTGAGATCGTGATAGGCCGCGCCGATTACACGGAAAACATTGATGCCCCAGTGGCTTTCAAAATTCTTGTCTTCGATTGATATAACAGCGTGCCGAAGAATTGGCGAAAAGTCGTTGTAGTTCACAACCACGCGGCGCTCGAGTGCGAACGAGCCGAAGATTCGGCCGTGCACATCGTAAAGATCGGTTGTTGTATTGGGACGATAGCGCTCGAGTTCGTCAATCTGCGGCAGGTCTGCTGAGTAGACCATCATCAGGCCGCCCAGCACGCCAACGAGTGCGGCCAGCACCACCAGAACAATCATGGCGACATTGCCCGCAACCTTCTTGCGGCTGCGCCTTGCAGCCCTTGCAGGCGGACGAAAACGTCTAGGCGGGGAGCCGGTTCCAGCGCTAGAAGTAACTTTGTCAGATGATTTCAAGAGGTGCCCGTTTGAGCTAACCCTTCTTCGCTCGAACCGAAGGAACAAAGCCCGGAGCGGCTTCGCACTTTCGCTTCAGCCGCACCACGTTATCCTCATCAGGACCCAGAGTCAAAGGTTTACTCTACCGCCGAGGATAGCATGTGGCGGCACCGGAATTGATCTTCCGCGCCGGCCAGGAACCACCTATTCAACTGCGCTCTTAAGCAGCTTTTTGCTTAAGAAGTTCCAGCGCCTTGTTCAGTTGATCGTCAGCCTTGGGAGCCGTGTTGGCAGGTTGCGTTGTATCGTCAGTCTTATCATCCTGATCGAGGTTCGAAGCCACTATGACATTTGGAGTGACAGCCTCGTCCTGAATCTTTTTCCCGAAGGGGACGCGTACTTAGCGATCGATAAAATGACTGCAGCGCCATCCTGCATCTCGATTGTTTTCTGTACAGAACCTTCGCCAAAAGTTCTGTCGCCGACTACGTCGCCACGCTTGCTGTCAAGGACCGCAGCCGCCACGATCTCGCCCGGACCGGCGGTTCCGTGATTCACGACAACGACGAGCGGTGCTGCGGTAATGAACTTCGAAGGCTCTGCGCTGAAGGTCTCCTTGGCAAACTTCTGGCCTTCCAGCGTAGCGATCGTCCCACTTTGAATAAATGCGTTGGCCAGACGGACGGCCTGATCCACATCGCCCTCTGCTACGTCCCGCAGATCAAGAACCACTTTCTTATTTCCGTTCTTGCTCATCGCCCGCAGACGCGTATCGATTTCGTTCACGCGTTCTTTCGTCAGTACGCCGGGCTTGAGGTAGAGAATGCTGCTGTTCTCATACTGCTGTTCGCCAAGAGGAGGAGTTACCTGAACGCTGCGCGTCATGGTGAGCTTTTCCGGCTCAGCCTTTCGCGGGCGAACGACGGAGAATGTCACGTTGGTGCCTGGCTTACCTTCCAGGAGCAGGCGAATCATGGCCAGCGACATTTCCCGTGTGGATTGATCGCCGATCGATTCGATAATGTCGCCATCACCAATCTGCTGCTTTTCCGCCGGACTTCCAGGCACCACCGAAACTACGGTGGCGTATCCAAAGCGCTTGGAGAGATTAATGCCCACCTGAGCCGTTCCCTCAGCCATGTGCTGCTTGTAAATCTTGTACTCCTCCGGCGTGAGATAGCTGGAGTTGGCGTCAAGCGACTCAAGCAGCCCGTGCATTGCGCCGTTGGTCACGTTGCCGATGTTAGGGTCAGACACGTAGTCGCTCTGAATCTTCTTGAGGACTTCGCTGTAGACCTCCATCTCTTTGTAAGCGCCGTCTTTCTCAGAGCCCGCGCGCACGCCGCTCGGACCAAAGCCGCCAAGAAAGACAACCACAATGAGCGCCACGGAGATGGCGAGTACAAAATGCCTGAAACCTTTGGACATAGTTAGACTCTCAGCCCCACGGAGGCCGTAACTGAAATGATATCGCACCTTGCTTCACCGCGGCTTACTCCATTAGGCGGGCCTGAGATCTGCCGTGCGTATATCGTTAGACGCGCCAAGGCTCGCCCCGGCTAAGGCTCATCTCGATAGATACTGATTTTTGCCGTGCCGCCCTCGGATAGTCGGGCGCGGTACATGCCGGAAGTATTGAAGCTCCAAGCCATCTGGCCGTCAGGAGCTACCGCGATCACGCCGCCATCTCCTTTCAGTGCAACCAGTTGCTTCTGAATGACTTCGTCTGCAGCGGCCTGAAGCGACATATTCTTGTACTGCACCAGCGCACATATCGTACGGGCAACTGTCAGCCGAATAAAGTATTCTCCGGTCCCGGTGGCTGACACGGCACAGGATTGGTTCGACGCGTAGGTCCCTGCCCCGATGATGGGAGAGTCCCCTACACGTCCCCAGCGCTTTGCCTGAGTACCGCCCGTGGAGGTTCCGGCAGCTACATTTCCATTGCGGTCCAGGGCGGCCACGCCAACAGTTCCGAACTTGTGAGCATCTTTCGGTTCCATTTGCGAGATAGGGCTCACCGGAGGAGCAGGAGCACCGGCCGGACGTTGAGGCACCGGCAACCCCTCTTTTTGAAGTTGCTTCACCAGGCTATCCCAGCGGCGCTCCGTGAAAAAGAAGCTGGGTTCAACTTGCTCCAGTCCGACATGCACCGCGAAATCATCGGCTCCCTTTCCCACGAGCATCACGTGGTTGGACTTTTCCATCACGGCCCTCGCCAGCGCAATGGGATGCCGCGTTCGGGTAACCTCCGCTACAGCACCAGCCTTCAACGTGGCGCCGTCCATGATGGCCGCATCCAATTCGTTCTTTCCGTCGGCGGTAAATACCGCTCCGCGGCCGGCGTTGAACAGGGGATCATCTTCGAACAGCTTGATCGCGGTCTCAACGGCATCCAGGGAGGATCCACCCTTGTCCAGGACATCGGCCGCAGCCTGGAGTGCCTTTTGAAGACTGCTGCGATAGGCAGCCTCCGTCGTGGCATCCATCGAGCCCCGCTCGATGACACCCGCGCCTCCGTGCAGCACCACCGCCCACTTGTGAGTCGGGACACCTTGCGCGTTAGCCGGATGAAAAGCAGATGTCATCAGAAGCATCCATCCTGGCAAAACGAATTTGCGCAAATTACGCCACATTTTTATTCCTTCAAAACTCCTCAAATGCCAGCCGGTTTCCGATACACCACGCCGTTCTTCATGACGAAGTTCACCTTCTCGAGCACGCTGATATCGTCCAGCGGATTTCCCGGCACGGCGATGATGTCCGCGAAGTAGCCCGGCTTCAGTTTGCCGATCTGGTCCTGCCAATCGAGCAGGCGCGCTCCGTTCAGAAGATCAGCCTGCAGCACCGCCAGCGGCTTCATGCCGTATTGCACCATCAACACAAATTCTCGCGCCTGCGTTCCATGCGGAAAAGGCCCGACGTCTGAGCCAACAGCCATCGGCACGCCGGCGGCGACCTGCAAACGAAATTGTTGAATATGAAAGTCCAGAAGAGCCTTCTCTCGCGCAGCATTCTCCGGAGTGCTCGCGTGGGCCGCAAAATATTCCGTGATCGTGAATGTCGGGACTGCAAAGATTCTCTTTTCGCGCATCAGCCGCATCGTTTCCGGACTGAGTTGGTAAGCGTGATCGATCGACGCCACTCCAGACTGCGCTGCATAGAGAGTCCCTGGCTCGCCGGTTGCATGAACGGCGACGTGTGTCCCCATCCGAGCCGTTTCTTTCACCGCCGCTTCCAGCTCATCAAGCGTGTACTGATAAGGAGACGCGAAGCGCCCCGCCGCAATTCCATCCTTCCCCGTCTCGTAAATCTTGATGAAGTCTGCGCCCTCTTTCAGTTGCTGCCGGATGACGTTGATCAGTTCGGTGGAATTATTCGCATACGTGGCGTTGGAGCTGATGTGCGCATCCGGGTTGTAATCGATTGCGTCTTCGTGGCCGCCGAGAATGCTGATGGCATTTCCGCTGACACGCAGTCGCGGTCCAGGAATCAGACCGGCATCGATCGCATTGCGAACAGCAGAATCGGCGGGGCCTGCGCCCTCCGTGCCCATGTCCCGTTCAGCGGTGAATCCTGCCATTAGATCATCGCGCGCCGCAATCTCGGCGAGGATGGTTCGTTCCGGAACGGATTCCACCACCGTCTGCAGATCTTCTGCGCCAGGATGAAGAAAGAGATGAGTATGTGCGTCAATCAAGCCCGGCAGCAGCGTTGTATCGCCGAGATCCAGCACCTGTGTTCGAGGCGGGTGCTTCACCGTGCTTCCCACCTCGACAATGTGCTGTCCCTGCACCAGGATTTCTCCAGGCGCCACGATGTTGCCCGTCTCCACATCAAGCAGGCGTGCTGCGTGCAGCACAACACTCGGCGAAAAAGGCGACGAGGTCTGCGCACCGGCGACAGACGCGGCAAGCAAAAGCAGCAGGCTGATTGCTGGTGATCGCATATTAATTGCCATGCTAGCACCGCTTCGCGTGAACACCTGCCGAACTTCGCCGAACTAATTCTTTTTGCCGCAGGATTGGCTCCCCGAACGAATCTTCATTTCGAAAGCGCGTGCTTTCTGATTATCCGGGGAGAACATCAGGAGGCGATCCAGCGTCGCAAGGGCCTCCGCCTTCTTGCCCGCGCCACAGTCAACAATCGCGAGGTTCATCGCCGCCGCCAGTTGAACAGGATCGTGTGTGAATACTGTCTCCCACAGCTGCATCGCCTCGTCATAGTGATGCTGTTGGGCATCAATCAGGGCAAGATCCCCGGCAGCGAGCGAGTCGTATACGTCCGCTCGCAGAGCCTTCTTGTATTCCGTCGCGGCATCCCGGATGTCGCCGAACACCTGTTCGAGGAAGCCCAACTGATCGTGTAGCTCGTGATCCATCAACGCGCCGTCTTTTTCCTTTTCAGCCTTGCGCAGGAGAGACATCGCCTTGGCGGCATCTTCCTGGTCTCCAGACTTGGATAGCTGCGCGTAGGCGATACCCAGGTCGCGATCCGTCGTCGCGAAACCTCCAACGACAATCAGCGGGCCAGTATCCGCTGCTTTTGGTTTTGAAGTGGATGGGTACTTGACAATGCGATGATCGGTGACCTGCTCGTGTGCAATGTCGCTCGTAGAGGCACGCGCCATATGGCAGCCCACGCAATCAGGATTCTCAGGATGATGACTGGCTACGAAGTTGCCTTGGTTGTGGCACTGCAGGCAGCGCTCACGATAAAAGCTCACGCGATCATCAGGGGCCGGAGATCCGTGCGGATCGTGGCATGTTGTGCACGTCATCCGGTTCCCCGATTTTCGCGCGCACGCACTCTCAAGCAGTGCCTCCCATTGGCTGGTCGCGCGGTCCCCAGATCCGATCTCACCGCTGCGGACAAAATAGGTGGCGCTGTCGAACAGATTATCGCCGGGGGTGAATTTTGCTAGTTTGTGGCCTTCGTGCACCACCGTCGTTTGGCCTTCGAGATGACAACTCAGGCAAATAGAGTCTCGCTTCACCGCCTGGAGAGAATCTATCTTGAGCATGGGTTCTTTGCCCCCCGAAGCCAGGTGTGCGGCCGCGTCTCCATGGCACGCCGTGCAAGTAATTCCAGCAGCGGCAAAGGGCGCGGCCGCATAGTGGTTGCGTGCATCGGGCAGAGATTCGGCAACCTGCGAAGCATGACAATGCAGACATCCCGGATCTACGGGCAGAGTAAGAGGCATCTCTTGCGCTGACAGATAGTTCGGAGCCATATCCCAGACTCCCGACTTCTCGTACCAATTGATAGGGGCTTCAAACCAATAGCCTTCCTGCTCAAAAAGGAACGTCTTCCCGCGTTTGCCGGAGCCAATAACATATTGAAGCTGCTGCCTGCCATGCAAAGCACGGGACGCGGAAGCGTGTTCGCGGTCGTAGCTCAACCACACTCGTCCATCGTCTGAGAAAACACGGTAGTGGACGCCCGAAGCGGCATGGGTAAAATCCGCTGGCGACAGATTTTCAGGGGACACGGCGGCACTGGCGTTCGCCATCGGTGTTTCGCGATAGCGTTCGTAGATCTGCCGATGGCAGGAAGCGCAGGCACCATTTGGATCGTTCGCAGAAACGACGTTTGCCGCCCGGTCTTTGGCAAAGACCGGTCCATGTGACAGAACGAAGATGGCCGCCGTCCACACGATGAACGTTATGCTCAGACAATGGAAGCGAAAGTGCGCCGAACGTCGCAAATGAAGTTGACCCTGCTTCGGTCTTGACGCACGAGTGGGCGAATAAGTTGATACGGAAACGAAGTCGAAAGCGATGACATCATAAGCCGCGTATGCGGTGGGCCACTTGCGGACATCGCGCAGACTTCCGCAAACGTGGAGCTTCCTTGCTCAACGCAAAACAATTCAATTGTCATTGGTGGCGGTGGACAGAATCGAACTGTCGACCTACGGGTTATGAGTCCGTCGCTCTAACCATCTGAGCTACACCGCCCATGCGGAAAACAAAGGCCGCGGGTGCAGCCAAGATCAATGATACGAAGCCCTTCCACCTGAGTCAAACTTCTGGGGGCTTGCTCAGTTTACAGAGGTATGGGGCCGCTGCGGCAGAAAAGCAAAGACCCTGATGGATCGCATCAGGGCCTTGGCTTATATCACTATTTTTCTTCCGTGCGGAACTACCACTTATACCCAAGCCCGGCAACAAGTCCTCTTTGTGTAAACCGGATGTCCAGACGGTCATTGGTGCCGTGGATGGCCAGACGGCTTCCCATCTGGTACCCAACGTTTGCTTCCAGACCCTTCCACAAGTTGACGCCAAAATCGCCTCGGGTCGACACAAAGTTACCGTATCCGAAGAAGTACATCCCTTTGACGAATCCCTCGACGTAATACTTGTCAGAATTCCTGATGAACAGATACTTAGCGTCCGGTCCTGCCACCGGAATAAATGCAAAGACCGACCCTTTCGTTGCATAGTTGCCACTGACAGAATTACCCGTATTGGGGTCGACAATGACACCTTGCCCATTCAACTTGGTGCTGATGTCCATCATGTTGACCTGAATGGGGATGCCTAGATGCCCGCGCTCATTCCTGAGGATGTCGTATTGATAACCCGGCGCCCAGACTTGGTTCTTTATCTCCGAATTGACAACTGCGCCAGCTTTGTAGGTTACGCCTCGAAACGTAATATCCTCAGTGATCGCTCGCGATTTGCTCTGAGTATATTGCGTCGCCCCAAAGAAGAGATGCTGTTTGTGTGTGATATGCCAGTCAGCAATGAAGTCATAGGTGCCCAGGGCGTCAAAACCGAATTCCTTGTCGAAATCAATAGGCCGCTCGCCGACCATGTCATTGCCTTTTATTGTGATCGAGGGGGTATCACGCCAATAATCACCCTGGATCTTGAACTTGTAGGGGTCACCATCGGTTTGAACCTTTTTATCGGCAGCATGCAGGGTCGGAAGAATCCCGAATGCCACCAGCAGGAACAAAAAGAACTTTAGTGTTGCAGAAATGGGCAGGTTCAAAGTCTTCAAAGGGATATCCTCGTTTACAGGTTACAACATGCCTGCTCGTTATGTACACGAAGGATTTAGAGTTATTGACCTGCAAAATTGCTAGGTATGGAACGGCGGCTATGAGTGTCGATAGATGACAATACGTTCACATAACACAAACAACCCGTCGGGAAGTTAGACCAAAACGGGATTGGCGTTACTCACACTCCAACTTTTTGAGAGGAATTGCCAGCAATGTTGCATGAAGCAAATAGAGTGCTCGGTGTGATTCCCGCAAGGCTTGCTTCCACTCGCCTTCAACGGAAGGTGCTCCGGCCCATTGCGGGATTGCCGATGATCGAGTGGGTGTACCAGGCTGCGAAAAGCTGCAAGCAGTTGGACGAGGTCGTAATTGCAACTGACTCTGATGAAGTTATGAGTCTCGCGGAACAGCGCGGCTGGCAAGCCATGTTGACCTCAGAAAATTGCGCCAGTGGCAGCGATCGCGTGTTTGAAGTCTCCCACAGCATTCCCGCGAAGATCTACGTAAACATTCAGGGAGACGAACCTCTGCTTCGGCCAGAACATATTGATGCGCTGCTGCGTCCATTTACTCGCGAAGGCGTTCAGGTTTCCACGCTGGCCACGGCCTGTAGGCCGCACGAAATAGACAATCCAAACGTCGTCAAAGTTGTAACGGCGCCGGATGGCCGAGCGCTTTACTTTTCCCGCTCCGCGATTCCCCTTGATCGTGATAAGTCCGGATTCGTATGTAGAAAGCACTTGGGACTCTATGCATATCGCCGCGACACGCTCGAAGTATTCGCGACGCTGCCGCCAAGCCCGCTCGAGTGCATTGAACGACTGGAGCAACTGCGATTTCTAGAGAATGGAATCGATGTGTTCGTCGAAGAGACTCCCTACGACACAATCGGCGTGGATACGGAGGAAGACCTGGCGGCAGTTGACGCTTTCCTTCGCGCGCGCACTCAAGGCTCGAAGGAATACAAATCCTGAGGGAATTCTGCCGAGCTTATCTTCCAGGCAGCGGCTCGAAATCCAACTCGAGTCCCTCGTCTCCAGGTAACAGCGTCACATGTAGATCCTTCAAAGATCGAATAATCCAATCTGCCGCTGCGAGACTTTCCATCGAATGTGAAAATGTCGTTGCGAGAACTTTGCATCCTGCCGCATGACCCGCATCCGCGCCCGATGCGGAGTCTTCAATCACGACACATTCCTCGGGCTTCCTGCCCAGCAACTCAGAGCCGCGAAGATACGGCTCCGGATGCGGCTTGCCGTTGTCTACCATCTCCGCAGTGATTATTTGCGCCGGTACCGAGATGCCCCCGTGTTCCATGCGGATTCGCGCCAAACGTTCCGTTGCCGATGTCACTACCGTCCAAAGATGCGTGGGTAACGCATTCAGGATCGGCGCAACACCCGCAAGAATCGTAAGGCCCTCGTTGTCGTCGACCTCGATATCTTCGATCACCTTGAGTTCGGCTTCGTCATTAAGGTCGGGCCGAAGCTTGCGAATCGTTTCAATCGCGCGACAGCCATGAGCCGTGCGCACAGCAAGATCCGGATCAATGCCGCGCATCTCCGCCCACTTCGTCCAGCTGCGTTCCACGGATCCCAGTGAACTGACCAACACTCCATCCATGTCGAAGAGAAGACCGCGTGTGCGCCACTTCATCGTCCGTACTCCGTTGCCCGCCATCGCGAATTCGCGGGCAGCGTCGAGAAGATGCCGGACAGATTTTTTGGAACAGGACTCAGTATAAATTCGCAACAATGGCTCCGTTCCCGATGCGCGAAAAAGTAGCCACGTAAGGCAGCGTTCTTGTGCTCACTAGCTTCGGGATTTTCCAGAAATAGCTTTATGCCGTCCAGCGTTTCCACTCGAAGCACCTTCATGCCGGCGATTTCTTTCAATCGCAGAGTTCGCGCGCGCGATAGCAGTGTTTTTCAGCTCGTCGGAAATATGCAAATCCACGCGGCCGTAGTGGTGCTCGCCATACTCCTGCTGAAGGCTTTCCACCAGCTGGCCCAGTGTCTTGCCCTCATCCGCCATTACATTCGCAATCAACAACGCGTTCAGCAGGCCATCGCGCTCAGGAAGATGCCGCTGATCCCGATGCCACCGGATTCTTCGCCGCCGATAAGGATGTCTTTCTCCAACATCAGGTCGCACACGTATTTGAATCCGATGCCGTGCTCGTAAAGCTTCCGTCCATGCTGGCGGCAAATACGATCGATCATGCTGGTGGTGTTCACTGCTCGCGTTACGCCACCTGTCCACTGCTTGCGCTCGATCATCCACTTCAGCAGCACACAAAAGATCTTGTGTGGATCCACAAAATTTCCATGCTCATCCACCGCGCCAATGCGGTCCGCGTCGCCATCCGTAATCAGCCCGGCCTGACACTTTTGCTCAACCACCGTTTCTTCGATTGCACGAATATGCGGCTCGATTGGCTCGGGATTGATTCCGCCAAACAGTGGATCGACCTCGGCGCGAATCTCAACGAAATCCACACCGATGGAACGAAAGATGTCCGCAAGCACACCGCGGCCCGTGCCGTACATGCAATCGATGCCGAATTTGAAGTGGGACTTCGCGATGCTGTCCAGGTCAGCGAATTTACGGATGGTTTCAACATACGGCGTCTGAAAATCTGTCTCGACGATTGCCGATGGAGTGTCGGCAATTGGAAGCGCCTCCCCCAGGTAGCTTTCGATCTCCGCGATGATGGAGGGACTGCCCGATCCGCCGTACGACGCTTTGTACTTCACGCCATTCCACTGAAAAGGATTGTGGCTCGACGTGATCATTACTCCGCCGGCACAACCGCGATCGCGAACCGCCAATGACAGAGCGGGCGTTGGAGTATATCGATCTGCCAGCATTACGGGAATGCCGGAGTCGGCCAGCACGTCGCTCAGACGCGACAGCAAACTCCCGCGAGCAGAACCGCGTGTCATATCCGACGCAGACGCCCTTTGCTGAATCCTCTTTGCGATGAATGTAGATTGCGATCGCCGCCGCAACCAGTCGCACATTGGCGAAGGTAAAATCCTCCGCGATAATCGCCCGCCAGCCGTCCGTACCGAAGTGAATCGAAGTCGTGTTAGCCATGCCCCTGCCGCGTTCCTTGTGTGGGCTGTGAACGGGAGCCGGTGCGACTTGCCCGGCAGACGATCGGCAATACATCCCTGGTTCTATATCAGTTCCTTGCGCCGGACGGCCAGTTCCTTCACCACTTTCCCAACCTCCTGAGAGTGGCGGCGGTCAGCAATAAGAATCGCATCCTCTGTTTCTACGACAACCAGGTCTTCGACTCCGATCAGCGCAACAAACTTCCGCGGACTATATACGTAATTGCCCTTGGATTCGAAACTGAGGTGGTCTGTGCACTCCGCAACATTGCTGTTCTCATCGCCGCGGCTGCGCACATTCAGTTGATACTCGTACAGAGACTCCCACGATCCCAGATCATTCCATCCGAACTCAGCCGGCAGACAAAATAGATTGGACTTGTGCTCGCCTTTGGCCGAGCGCGGTTCCAGGATGGCGTAGTCCACACTTATGTTTTCGCAATGCGGATACACGTCGTTGAACACCTGTTGAAAGTCCGGCGTTCCGTATGCGGCGGCAATCTCTTCCAGCATTGGCGCAGACTCCGACAAATGTTCGCGAACAGCATTCGCCAGCGTGCTCGCCTTCCACAAAAACATTCCGCTGTTCCAGTGGTAGTTGCCCGCCGCGACGAACTCCTCCGCTCGCGCCTGGTTCGGCTTCTCCGTAAAGCGACGGACACGCAGGGTTCCATCACTCACCGCGCCGCCAGTTTCAATATATCCATAACCGGTCTCGGCACGCGTCGGCGAAATACCGATAACAACCATGTTGTCGCCTTCGGCCGCGAGAGCAATTCCCTTTTCAATGGTTTTCAAAAAGCGCGGCTCATCCGCAATTACATGATCGGAAGGAAAGACGCCCAGCACTGCATCCGGATTTTGTTTCTCGATGAGAAACGCTGCCAACGCCGCAGCCGGAGCAGTGTTTCGCGGAGCAGGCTCGCAAATCACCTGGTCTGAAGGAACTCCCGTGAGTTGCTGGATGATGGTCGCCGCCATCAGATCGTTGGTGATCACCCAGATGTCTGCGGACTCAGCCAGCGGTCTGAGACGCTCTACAGTCTGCTGGATCATGGTGCGTTCGCCGTCAAGAGCCAGCACCTGCTTGGCACGGGCCTTGCGGCTGCGGGGCCAGAAGCGGGTACCGCTGCCGCCGGCCAGAATAATAGGTCTGAAATCAATTGCCTTAGCCATAAGCGTTCCTGTCCCTGCTAAACCAGGTGAAAGGCTTTCTCCTGTGGATGTAGATAGTGGAAATCACTCGGCATGACTATTCCGTTTCAGGACAGCCAGTGCTTGGTACTTCTGACAACTTCAGGGGAACAAAAGACTAAGATGCTCTCCAGGCAAACAGCGAGACCGGTCAGCGGCAGAGTTCTCATGAAGTGCGCCGCCGGTCTCGCCAGCATTGATCAACCAAGCTTTGCGAAATAATTCCTTCATGCGCTTCAATCCCTCTTCAACGTCGTCGTGCGAGACGGCGTACGACGATAGCGGATGTGATCGCGTGTACCGAAAGCCTCCCCGGGAACCGTCACAACATGGGCCTCGTGCAGCAGTCTGGTGGCTAGCTCTGTGGCGCTCGCCACTCCCGGCTTGCCGAGGAACGCCGAGATATTCGGATAGACGTAGAACGCTCCCTCGGGAACCGTGCAGGTCACGCCGGGAATTTCGCTCAAACGCGCCAGCTTCTGGTCGCGCAGCTTGATGTACTCGGCGCGCATCTCGCAACACATTCCTGCGAACTCGTCAGCGCGGCAATCGACGCCTTCTGCACAATGGAGGTAGCCGACGATGTTGACTGGCTCTGCAGCTTGCTCATGGCGCGCGATAATCGGCTTCGGTCCGAGCGCAAATCCGGCTCGCCAGCCCGTCATGGCATAGGTCTTCGATAGCGATCCAAGCACTACAACGTGCTCCTTCGCTTTCACAAAGGAGCCACCGCTTACGGCCTTGCCCGTGAAGTTCAGGTACACGTAGCACTCGTCCAGCAGCAGGTAGATGCCGCGCTCGTGCGCCAGGTTGACAATCCGCTCCAGGTCCGTCGCGAGAAACAACCGACCCCGCAGGGATTCGAAGGCGAGTTCAGGATGATCGCCTTGGTCCGTGGAGTGATTGCCTTCTCGATGGCGTCGGCAGTGATGCGGAAGTTCTCCGCCTCCTCGGTCTCAAGGTAGACGACCTTGCCGCCGGCATACTGAATGATGTCTTTGAAGCGAAACCCAGTACGGCACCGGCAGGATGACTTCGTCGCCGTGATCGACCAGCACCTGGATGACATTAAACAGCGCCAGCTTGCCGCCGGTGGTAAAGACCGCCTCGTCGATGGCATAATCCGAGCCAAAATCGCAGGCGTGCCGCTCGACAATCGCCTTGCGCAGGTCAGGGATGCCGGGAACGACGGTGTACCGGGTGAAATTCGCCTCAATCGCGGCAATGGCAGCGTCCTTGATGTGGCGCGGCGTGGCAAAATGCGGTTCGCCCGCGCCAAAGTCCACCAGGTTCGCTCCCTGGGAACGAAGCTTGGCGGCTTCAGCGGTTACGGCCATGGTGGCGGATACTTCGATCCGGCCAATGCGGTCGGAAAAGAGCTTGGCGGTGGTTGAGACGGTCATGCTTATATTCTGGCAGAATTCCGCCGTTTCAGGAACCTTCCGGAGCGACGTCTTCGCCGGGAATATCTGCGGGAAAGTGCCCTGTGTCACAATCCATTTAACGGCAGGGGCCCATACACTCGGCACGAGGCCTCGCCGTAAAGCGAGTAGAGTGGAACCGGGTCAATGCCGGCTGCGTAAACCCAGACATGGAACCGCGTTGTCCCTCGCGGCAGGTAAGACATGCAAATGCGTAAGACGCTCTTCTGTTTCTCCTTTCTCGCTGCCCTTCAGTCGTTCGCGATGGCGCAGGATACAACGATGTTTCGCGTTGATCTTGCTCATTCAGCGCAGTATGCCCAGGGATTGCCCAAACTCAACGGCATCAAGTGGACGTTCCACACGCATGGCGAGGTGATCTCTTCGCCCGCGATTGTTGATGGAGTGGTTTACGTCGGCAGCACGGACGGCAATCTTTACGCCATCGACGAGCAGAGTGGCACGGAGCGGTGGAAGTTCGCCACCGGCGCCCGAATCACCTCGTCACCATCAGTGACCGACGGGCTGATATTTTTCGGCAGCTATGACGGATATTTCTATGCGATAGACCAATCGACCGGCAAGCTGAAGTGGAAATTTCGAAACGCCGAGCGGCGATACGCGGCCAAACATCTTCACGGATCAATGCCGCGCGATGAAACTATGCCCGATCCGTTTGATGTCTACTTGTCGTCGCCCGCGGTCTGGAAAGGTGCTGTCTACTTCGGAAGCGGCGACGGCAATGTCTACGCTCTCGACGCAGCAACCGGTGTGGTCAAGTGGAAGTTCCAGACTGGCGATGTTGTCCACGCCTCGCCCGCAATCGTCGATGGCAAGGTCTACATTGGCAGTTGGGACAGCTACTTCTATGCGCTCGATGCCACCGACGGGAAGGAAATCTGGAAGTTCAAGACCGGCGAAGACAACGATATTCACAACCAGGTCGGCATTCAATCCTCTGCCACCGTGTTCAACGGAATAGTCTACTTTGGTTGCCGGGATTCCAAGCTCTATGCGCTCGACGCCGTGACGGGTAAGCAACGCTGGATGTTTTTCAATCATGGTTCCTGGGTAATTACCTCTCCCGTAGTTCACGACGGAAAGGTTTTTTTCGCCACATCCGATACCGCGACGCTGTACGCACTGGATGCGCAGACGGGCGCGCCTGACTTCTCCCTGAAGTTTCACTGGGTGATCTTCAGTTCGCCCGCGATCGCCGGTTCGACCCTTTATGTCGGTGGTCAGGACGGCATCCTCACTGCGGTTGATCTGGAAACAAAGAAGCCTGTCTGGACATTTCAGACAGAGGCGTCACGCAAAAATCTGGCCAGCGTTTCAAAGCCCGACGGTGCGCCGAACTACGAGGCCACGTTCGCATCCAATTTCTACGACGACATGATTGTGGGCATCTACAAACTCAAGGTTGTCGGCCCGATATTGGCCTCGCCTGTGATCTCGGGCAGTGTGGTCTACGTCGGAAGTTCCGACGGCAATCTCTACGCACTGGACTAGAAATCACAGATCGGGAGAAAGCCGGCTTAAGTGCGCGGCGGCTTCCCGGCTACCCGCTGCTTCATGCGATGGATCACCGAGTCGGGCACCAGCCCTTCAACCGAGCCGCCGAGCCGAAACACGCCTTTCACCAAGCGTGAGCTGACATAGGAGAACTCCCCTGCGGTCATCAAAAAGACCGTCTCCAATTCGGGAGCCAGGCGGCGATTCATCAGCGCCATCTGAAACTCATACTCATAATCGCTGATAGCGCGAATGCCGCGGACAACGGCGGTGGCTCCCTGCTGCCGGGCGAATTCCACCATCAGCCCGTCATAAGTGGCCACGCTCACGTTTCCAAAGCGCGCAACACCCTCTGTCAACATCTCTTCCCGCTCGGGAACGGTAAAGAGAGGTTCCTTTTCATCGTTCTTCAGAATGGCGACAATGACGTGATCAAACAACTTGGAGGCGCGCGAAATCAGGTCCAGATGACCATTTGTCATCGGGTCGAAGGTGCCGGGATAGATTGCTTTGACGTGGCTCAAGACAATCACGAGTTTATACGAAGGGCCGGAAAACGATTGGAAACATGAAGAATGTATAGCTTTCCCTGAAACAGCAAAAGGACGCGCCAGCGTGGCACGCCCTTGCTTTCGAGCAATTAATTGACTACTTTCGACCCGCTTTTACCGCCTCTGTTGCAACCACAGCACCGTTGACCGGCACCGGCGGCACATCGCTGGATGCGAGATTGGAGATGCCGAGCTTCTGACGCAGCGCCGTCTCAATGCGGTTGAAGGTGTCCTTGTTGTCCTTGAGGTATTGGCGTACGTTTTCGCGTCCCTGGCCGATACGCTCCCCGGAAAAGCTGAACCATGCGCCCGACTTTTCAACGATGTTATGCAACACTGCCTGGTCGAGAACATCGCCCTCGCGAGAGATGCCTTCCCCGTACAGAATGTCGAACTCGGCCTCGCGGAATGGCGCGGCAACCTTGTTCTTGACGATCTTGACGCGTGTCCGCGAGCCCACCACCTGGTCGCCTTCCTTGACGGCGGCGATGCGGCGAATATCAATGCGGACCGAGGAATAGAACTTCAGCGCGCGACCACCGGTCGTCGTTTCCGGATTTCCGAACATCACGCCAATCTTTTCGCGAATCTGGTTAATGAAGATAAGGCTGGTGCGTGACTTGGAAACGGTGCCCGTGAGCTTGCGCAGAGCCTGCGACATCAGGCGGGCCTGCAGACCCATGTGCGAATCACCCATTTCGCCGTCCAGCTCTGCTTTAGGCACCAACGCTGCAACGGAGTCGACGACAAGCACATCGATGGCGCCCGAGCGCACCAGCGCCTCGGTAATTTCCAGCGCCTGCTCGCCATAGTCCGGCTGCGAGATCAACAGGTTGTCGATATCCACGCCCAGTTTGCGTGCATAGGCAGGGTCCAACGCATGCTCCGCATCCACAAAGGCTGCCAGGCCGCCGGACTTTTGCGCTTCCGCGATGATCTGCAGCGTGATGGTCGTCTTGCCCGAAGACTCAGGCCCAAAAATCTCAATTACGCGGCCACGCGGCACGCCGCCAACACCGAGTGCCGCGTCAAACGAGATCGATCCCGTTGAAATGACGGCTATGGGTACAATCGCCTCTTTGCTGCCGAGGCGCATGATG
Source organism: uncultured Acidobacteriaceae bacterium (assembly GCA_963816335.1). Taxonomy (GTDB): domain Bacteria; phylum Acidobacteriota; class Terriglobia; order Terriglobales; family Acidobacteriaceae; genus JANXZS01. The sequence goes on from CAWFKA010000012.1 coordinate 221,133, forward strand.
GAGCCTTTTCCAAACTGTTTTTCTATCTGCGAAAGGGCCAGTTCTACTGCGCGAGTACGATCGTCTGCCAAGTCCGTCTCCAATTCAGGGGCTGTTTTCTCGAGTAAACACACCCCATCCGCCGAAAAGCATTCAGGCCTTAAAACACGGGCCGGCTGAATGGGCGGCGTGATTTTGAGAGAATTCTAACACTGGAAAACGCATGGCGAACAAAAATCGAAGATCCATGTGCCAAATCGGGAGTTATTCTGGCTCCGAACCATTCTCCCGACGGCCCATCTGCCTGTCCCACGCCACCAAAGCCAGCCCGGAAACAAAGAACGCGACGGTTAATCCGAGGGCGTTCAGAAGGGCCGCACGGTATCCCAGGACGGTCACGTTGATGAATGGATAGGGATACCAGCCACTGAAAGCGCCACGCACCATCGAGACCGCCAAGTAGGCCAACGGATAGCTCAGCCAGACCAAGGGCGTTGTCCAGCGCAGTTTGCCCTTGGGAACAAAAATCAGCCAGTAGGCCACAAAGGCCGGCGGAACGACGTAATGCAGAAGCCGGTCGGCGACCCATGCCAGTCCTTCAGGGGAATAAAGATGACCAAGCAGCACCGCGTACACCACTCCGACGGTTGCAATGTAAAGGGTGGCTGCCGAAAGAAGGCTTGCGCTGGGCCAAACCGCTGAGCGGGAAAAGCAGGCCGCAATCATGCAGACAGCACACAGAAGATTTGTCAGGATGGTGAAATAGCCGGATAGTACCAGGATTGCCGCTCCCGCCGGGCGTCCCTGCGCCGTTACAGTTCCCACGGTGAGAGAGAACTGCAGAGCCAGTGCACCCCAGCCAAGCAAAGCCAGAACCATTGCAGCCGGGCGCCGGGCAGCCTTCCATTTGCTAACCATGTTCGAGCCTATCGCGAAACGCGCTCCAAGCACCGCTTCACCTGGCGTCTTTGACGCAGCGGAAGCCAACTGTACCGGACCGGTCCAGGCTGGGCGCCATAAGCAGATATTTCCCGTGCTCGCTCAACCAATAAGCCTGGGGAAAGTACCAGCGGGAGCCCTGCGGCTGGTAATGGCTGCCGCCACGAAGAATTCCGGCGCGTGTGTGTTCATCCACAAACTCGTCCGTCCACTGCCACACGTTCCCCACCATGTCCATCACGCCGAACGGGCTTGCGCCTGCTGGATGTGCATCTACATCGCTGGCAGGAAGCAAATCTCGCGCTTTGTCAGGAATTGGAGCAGGCTGCGCCTTCGGATCGTTGCTCCACGGGCAATTTAGGCCGTCCGTCGATCGCGCCGACGCCAGCCAATCGCAGTTGCCCCATGGGTATCGGCGGCCGTCTGTGCCCTGCGCCGCATACTGCCACTCCCATTCATGAGGAAGCCGCTTTCCCGCCCATTTTGCGTAGGCTTCGGCATCTTCGCGTGCGACCCAGGTCACTGGTTTATTAGCCCAACCCGCCGGGTAATCTCCGCTTTTCCAGTCGCGCAAAAAATTGTGAGCGTCTGCCGGAGCATAGTGTGCTGCGTCCATGAATTTCTTGAAGTCCGCATTGGTAACTTCGAATTTGTCGATCCAGTAAGTTTTCAAATGCATGGGGATCGAGTGATACCGCCGCGCGGAAACCTCGCTGGGATATTGCACATCCACTCCTTCATCGTCATTGCCTTCAATCTCAATGCCGTTCACGCGGAAGGTGAAGTCGCCCTCCGGAATGCGCACCATTCCTGGCGGAGCGGAAGTGGCCTTCTCGGTTTCGGCAATCGGGACGATGGATTGTGGCAGCGACCTCCACTGCGCGGAAAAGCTCGCGAGCGGCTGTGCGGCGAGCACCTTCATCTCCGCAAGCAGCCGTTGATCTTCCGCATTCGGCGCGGCAACTTTCAGCACGGCTCCGTATCCATCTGCCTCCATCGGAAACGACAGAATCGATTCTCCGGCGTCGAGGGTGGGAACCAGTTCCGCTCCGTGCCACACATCGAAGTACTTCGCTCCGGGCTCAACCGGCAGTCGCAGTTGAACTCCCGTCACCGGGTAGTGATTGCGATTCACGATTGTCCACAATGTGCGATTTTTCTGTGGCCACTTGCTTGCAAATATTCCAAATTGTTCCGTGCGAACATGCGGTTCCCAGTCCGCGCTAATCAGCAGATCCTTATACCCCCGCTCGATGGCAGCGATGCGTCGCAGGGCCTCAGCATCCCGCGGCGTGAGCTGGTTCCAGATGCCCCAGATATTCTCCCAGCTCTCAAAGCCGGCACCGTTGAAGAAGGCATACTGGAGATCGTCCACGTGGTCGTGCGCCCAGCGATTACACACGTTCACCATGTGGCGCGTTTCCAGCCATTTGTAGCGGCTGATAGCGGGGATAAAACTGTAGCTCCAATATCCCCAAGACATCAGGTTGTAATTGATTTGCTCGTCGGAGGCGAGTCCTGTTTCAGGTTCCAGCACAAGCGGATGGTGAACCGCATCCGACGCGGTGAGAAAGCTGCGGGGAACTCCCTCCAGCGTGTCTCCGTTCACGCCGTCGGCACCAACTGAGGCTAACTCCTTGCTCAGCGCCGTCCACTCAGGCTCGCCTTCTGCTCGCGTTCCCTGGTCCCACATCATCACCGGCAACAGAACGCGAACTCCGTTGCGATGAAAGTCGTCCACCATCTTGCGAACACCTTCCGTACCTCCCGGAAGGTCGTGGAACATATCGAACTGGTTGCGATCGTCGATGCCGATATTCGAATACGTGTGCCACAGCAGGACGCTGTCGATGCCGCCATAGCGGGTGTTCACATCTCTCAGATACTTGTCGACTGTGTAAGAGAGAGTAGCCGGGTCGTAGAAGAAGCGGTCGTGCACCATCATCTGCGGTTGAATGAAACTGGACTGCGCCCATTGAAATTCAGGACGGTCATACTGGCTCGGGTCAAAGCCAATCCTTGCTCTTCGCTCGCTGCGCCAATGACGAACGTCTGCCAGCCACGCGGCATACTCGTCTGGTCGACAGGTCCGCGCCTTGGCCGAGTTCCATTCCGGATAGGCGCTGCATTGCGGCCCGGGAATCTGCTGGCCCTTGGGATTGTTGACAACGTCCTGCGATCCGGCAACAGGGCATATCACGGCGGCAAGCGAGAGGGCGGCAGCTTGCAGAATACGGCGCATGGCAAACCTCGCTGGATATCGAACGATCACAACGATAGCAGGCGGCGCCCTCCTTTTTGCCAGCCCGACTTCAAAACCGCGTTAGTTCTGCAGTGCGTAATTCGAATACTCGACCTCGAAAAGGGTACGGCGCGTAGAGAACTTCACGAAGGAATCGCCGTTGGGAACGACCTCGGTCAGCACCACGCTCTTTACCGGAACGATGTAAGGTTTGCCGCCGATGTCGACCTGTCCGTAGTCAACCCGGATGTCCTCCTCGTGTACCAGGTCGCTCGGTTTCATTTCCGCCTGGGTGACCAGCCGCAAAATTGTTCCCGTTTCCGGATCGACGAAAATCTCCCCCTTATACGGCGGCGAGGCCTTGAATGGATGCCACGTGACAGACGTGCCATGAGTAGCGCTGATCCCGCCAGTCGAACTGCCTCCTGCCAGGCCTGAGCCCCCCATGGGAACGGCACTGCCAACGTTGGAGCGCTCCGGGAAGCAGCAATAGTCAATTTTGTATTGCGACTGCTTCTTACCAACTTCAAAGGCGAAAACCGCCACCTGCTTGCCATCGACGGTTTGCCAGCGCAGCCAGTTCAACTTGCCTTTGGCCGCGTCCATCAGGATCATGCCTAAAACCAGACCCGCTCCACCCTGAGAAACCTGCCCATTTTGACTTGCCGGGTCAGCCTGCTTCACCTTTGCCGGAGGCATTTCGATGCCACCATCGCTTTTCACCTCGGTAGTGTTCTGTCCGAGCATGCGAATGTATTGGTCCTCCGGCCGGACCGTCAGATTCCCGCCCGCCATATTGCTTCCGGTTCCGGAATCGGTTGCAATGTAGTTGACCCCGTTCTGATATCGGACTGTCGTTTTATTTGCTGTCATCTTTGGCAGGTGTGCATAGACCTTGCTGGCGTAATCCACTGCCTTTGCCATGATTGCCGCTTGAGCCGCCGCATCGGGTGCCGCTGCAGTTGGAAGATCGGTCGCGGGAGGAGGCAGAAGCGCACTGGTTACGGCCAGGATTCGAATCTGCGTCACGGTCAACGGGCCCGGCTCGTAGCGCGTAAAGCTGTTCATGGTCGGAGTTGTAAGCTGCTCCGTCAATTCCATGTCTTTCAATTTGGTGGCCACTGCCTCGTCCGATTTTGACGCGCTGTGTTCTTCCGCCAGAAAGTCATCGAGCTGCTTGACCGTTACTTTGTTCACCGCCATTAGTGGCGATACAGCAAAAACCAAAAGCGAAATGACTACAAGGATCTTGCGCATAAAACCTCCCTAGCTCTGGCTGCGAGCGTACAGGCCGCATCACTAACTTCACGTCTGAGTGAAAAGAATTGTACGCCGACAACGCAATGACGGTCCTCTCCATGCTCAAGACGCATCCGGAATGCAAATATTCCTTCGTATGTCTTTCATCAGCTGCGTGACGGGCGTGCGCGTTCCATCGGGTGGCATCTAGTACCCCGGGGGACGTTCACCCGCCACTTTGAAAGCGCGCTCCAGCGCCAGTCCCGCCTGGCCAAGGGTTCCTTCATCGAAAAGGCGGCCGATCAGTGTCACCCCATGGGGCACGCGACGTGGCGGTGAAAATTGCGGCAGTTTGTTCTTTGGATCGGGAGCCCAGTCACTTCGAGCTTCGGAAACCTCGACAAACCCGGCTCTCAGCGTGAGTGAAGGGTGGCCGGTGAAGTTGGTAATGGTGAGCATCTCGTCCCGCAACGATGGCACCAGCAACAAATCCACCTGGGTAAAGACCCTGGCCATCTCTTCTGCGACCTTGCGCCGAAGCCGGTCCGCCTGCACAAAGTCCACTGCCGAGAGAAAGCGCGATTGCCGAAACGTGTTCGGCCACGCATCTGGAACCTGCATCTTCAATTGATCCACTTGATGATTCATCGTGATCTCTTCGAAAGCAGCCGCGGACTCGGCGAAGAGGATAATGTCCAGGTCGTCGTAGGGCCAGTTTGGGATGGAAACCTCGACCGGCGTCATGCCAAGTTTTGCGATAGTCTCGAGCGCTGCACGATCCACATCGGTCGCAGGACTCTCTTTCATCCATCCCGGGAAATAGCCCACACGCAGGCCCTTGACTTCAGCCTCTGCGTCATAGTCGAGTTTGCTGGGGATGCAGTTGACGTCCACTCCATCGGGACCGCTGATCGCATTCAGCACCAACATCGCGTCTTCCACGCTGCGGGTCATGGGACCAAGTTTGTCGAGAGACCAGCAGAGTGTCATTGCGCCGGATCTCGGAACGCGACCATAGGTTGGCCGCAGACCCGTTACACCGCAACGCATGCTCGGGCTTACGATGCTGCCTCCTGTTTCGCTTCCGATGGAAAACCCCACCAGCCCTGCGGCGGTGGCGGATCCCGGCCCGGCGCTCGATCCGGACGATCCCTCTTCCGGCAGCCAAGGGTTCATCGTCTGCCCGCCAAACCAAATGTCGTTGAGCGCCAACGCTCCCATACTCAGCTTGGCCACCAGGACCGCACCCGCATCGTTCAGGCGCTTCACGACCGTCGCGTCGACGCTGGGAACGCGGTCGCGGAAGGGTTCTGCGCCATACGTCGTACGAATTCCGGCCGTGTCCAGCAGATCTTTTCCGCCCCATGGAATTCCGTGCAGCGGCCCGCGATATTTTCCTGCAGCAATCTCCGCATCCGCCTGTTTCGCCTGCGCCAGGGCGTGTTCGCGCGTCAAAGTTATTACGCACCTGAGTTGCGGATTGTACTTCTCCAACCGCTGCAAATAGATTTCGGTCAGCCGGGTCGAAGTGATTTTCTTCTGTTTCACCCAGAGGGAAAGATCCGTGACCGGAGCAAAGGCGATGTCTTCGTCCTTTGATGGAAGAGGCTGGGGACTGCCCTTGCTGCGTACAAACTCATTGCGTGGCGGCAGTGCTTGCGCTCCCGGCAGCACTGGGTCCCAGCGGGACCACGGCTGCACCCCCGTCTGAATGGCGACCTTGCGCGGGCCCGTGCGCCGTTCGTAAAGAGGCGCCATCGAGTTGCGCCAATTCAACGCCGCCTGCGCGCGCTCCGCTACGCTCAGCTCCACCTCAACCAGTTTTTCCGCCTGCGCAAATGTGTCGGCGGAAACCTCCGGGCCAACGGGCGGAGCAGTCCCGAAGGCCGGTGGCGCACCAGGAGGAAGTTCAGCGGGTTGCTGGGCATCGACGTGCAAAGCGACTGCTGCGCCTAACAAGCCGAGGGATGTATGGGTGAAAAACTCTCTCCGCGATTTCGACATGCAGCAAATTGTATCTGCGGTTGCCGCGATATCCGATGCTGAAAAGTGAGCGAAGCGCGCCCGGGCTCACTTCATCTTTATCCCATCACTCAACAAGCCTTAGCGCTTCAGCAGATCGACCGGCGCATGCACATCTTCAATTCGGAAATACTTCGCCAGCGTTGGATGCTGCAGTGCGACCGCCTGGTACATGTCCCATGCAACCCGGCGATAGGAAAAGTGACCCTGTGGAGTGGACCGGAGTTCTGCAATATATAGCGCCTCCGCGAAATCCATCTTGAAGAGCGAACGGTTCCGCGTGCCCAGCGGAAGCACATATTGCGCCGACTGCTCTGCCTCAGGCGCATCGGAGTGGGCGATCTTGGCATAGGCGGAGTGGGCACCGCTCATTGCCGCTTCGTAAGGCCGGCGCAATCCAGCTTCCGTCAGGCTGTCTGGAACCTCGAACCCATGAGCACATGTAAAGGGCTGCAGGATCTGGGTGCACTTGCGATGACGGTGCATGTCTCGGAATCCGCCGATGTCCATCAGGATGTCAAAACGCAGCGACTGTCCTGCGGAAAACTCGCGCAGCAATTCATCGTGCTTCCCTCGGCGACGCAGTCCCATGTCCACGATCTCAGCTTGTTCCGCCGCCGTTAGCGACGCCACGTGAGCTCGCAGTTGGCGATAGGGGTAGTGGCAGACGCCATAGAGCAGAGTCGTTGCCAGCTCCACTTCGAGAGTCTCCGTCGATTCCACCAGGTCCACGACAGGGCTCACGGCGATCGGCTCTTTCTTCATCAGCGCCATTGCCGCCTGGGCCAGCTCACGCCGTGTCTCGATGCAATAGTCGTTGGCTGCGGCGTATTTCACCAGGGTCGGCGCGGTTTTTACTTCTCGCGTCAGCAGATCCGCCGCTTTCGCACCCAGGGCCGGATCGAGCGCAGCAACCTCCGCCTGCAACGCGGCAAGCGATTGGTGTTGCACATTCCACGCCGCACCGGCAGACGCGTCCTTCAGCTTTTGTCCCAGCTCTCGAATTTCCGCTGCGGGATGCGACAGCAGTCGAGAGACCTGGCTTTCCAGCGTGCGCGCATTCACAATCTGACCGAGCGAGGTGTTTGTCGCCAACGGCAGCAGATATCGCGCAACGTCAAATGCACGCGCCTTCAGCGTGCGGTCAAACGCCTCCTGCTTCATTTCTTCCGGCCGCGGAGTCTTTTCTCTCAGGAAGACGAACATTCCTTCGGCTGCCGCGTGGTATTCGGTGAAGAGATTGTCCACCGTGTCGGTATAGAGCTGTCGCATCGCGGAGCTTTCCCCGAACTCGGGCAGATACCATCCACTGCGGGAGAAATTCTGGTAGCGCGTGGAGCGCTCCTGTCCGTCCCAGCGTTGCTCATCCACCAACACGATCGCGGCCAGCAGCGACAGTCTCTCGATGGCAAAGGCGACATGCGCCAGGTCCGCAATGGAGCGATGACCATATTGGAAATAAAAGGTGTTCAGGAACTGCTCAGCACGCTGACTGCTGATCTCCCGCAACGACTCCTTCATGGACAAGGCGCTGCGTGAATACTTGGCCATGGCATAAGCCAGAACTTCGGGGTCGGCTCCCAAAACTGCGAATACTTCGGTTTTGTTGCGCGCCTGGGCCACAGACGCTTCCGTCGATTGGGTATCTTGCACAAGGGTTCCTGTCTCAAGCATGGTGGCAACCAGAATACGGCATGCGAATGAGGATTTCTCGGTCCTGAAATATGGAAGATTCCGAACTGGACGCTAAAATGTCACGGGTCAGCCTACAATCAACTTGCCACACCGCACCAGGTTCGAAACCTGACTTGGCTTTTATCGACATTTGCCCCATTGAGCTGGCCTTATGATCGGCGAAAAAAAACGCGATTTTTCCGACATTCTCTCTGCCACCGGACACCGTCAGACTCCGCCACCGGGCGGACCGTGGGCCATGACCCAGCGCTGGAACAATCTTCTTTTTGCCCATTGGCCTGTAAAGAAAGAGCAACTTGCCGGCCTTGTTCCTCCCGAATTGGTAATCGACACCTTTGACGGAGAAGCCTGGGTCGGCGTCGTTCCCTTCGCAATGGACCAGATTGAGCTGCGCGGCTGGTCGCAGATACCGGGCGCAAATCGGTTTCCCGAGCTGAATCTCCGAACGTATGTGCGGGAGCGTGACACCAACTCGTATGGAGTCTTTTTTTTCTCGCTCGACGCGGCCAGCGCACTTGCGGTCGCCGTGGCCCGGACGCTGTTCCATTTGCCCTACTACTGGGCCCGCATGAAGGTTCAGTCGAACGACGGACGCGAGTTTCGCTACCAAAGCGAGCGTTTGCTCAGTCCGCGCCCGGTACGTTTCCGCGCAAAGTATCGCGGGCTCGGCCCCAACCTGGCGCAGAGTACGCCGGGAACCATCGAATACTTCCTCACAGAACGATATTGCCTCTACACCAGCAACCGCCGGGGCGAACTGCTGCGCGGCAACATTCACCATGTGCCGTGGCCGCTTGAGACTGCCGAAGCGGAGATTGAGCTGAACGACTTGCCGGCAACACACGGCATTCGTCTGCCGGATACCGCTCCCCTCCTCCACTATTCGCGCGAACTCGTGGTTTACATCTGGTCACTGGAGCTTGCCTACGCGATGGGTGCAGCCGCGTCCGCACCCCTCTCCGCCGCCGAACCTCTATAATTCACACGAATTCAATCAGGGAGCCACGCCATCATGGGATCGCTTGAAGGAAAGACTGCACTTGTCACGGGAGCATCGCAGGGGATCGGTCGTGCATGTGCGATCGAACTCGCTAAATCCGGCGCGCGCGTTGTGCTGGCAGCTCGCAACGAGGCAAAGCTCGCCGAGGTTGCAGCCGAAATCGCGGCTGCGGGCGGCACCGCGCATGCAGTCGCGCTCGACGTTGCCAATGAAGACTCCATCAAGACAACTGCGAAGGCAGTTTTAGCGCAATTTGGCGCAGTTGAAATTCTTGTCAACAATGCCGGCGTAACTCGCGACGGATTGATGATGCGCATGAAGCGGGCCGATTGGGACGACGTATTAAATACCAACTTGACCGGCGCATTTCTGCTCACGCAGGCTTTTGTCAGCTCGATGTTGAAGGCGCGCTGGGGACGCATCATCAATATCTCGAGCGTTGTAGCCCGCAGCGGACAGGCCGGGCAGGCAAATTACGCAGCGAGTAAAGCAGGTTTGATCGGATTGACACGCTCCCTGGCGCGAGAACTCGCATCTCGCGGAATCACCGCCAATGCTGTGGCGCCGGGATACATCGAAACCGCCATGACCGCTGTACTGGATGAAAAGCAACGCGAAGCAATGCTGAGCCAGATCCCGTTAGCCCGTCCCGGTACAGACGCCGATATTGCTCATGCAGTCGCGTTTCTGGCTAGTCCGGAAGCTGGTTACATCACCGGGCATGTGCTCGACGTAAACGGCGGAATGTACATGGCGTAAATACCTACTCAAAATGGCCCGATTTGCGGCTATTTGTGCTTTCACTGATTTAATTCAGCGGATGACGCAGGTTGCTCGCCCTCGCTCGAGCCGGACCAGAACAGCACTTTTTTGCACATGCGAGCATTTATCCCTCGAAGTTACCCTCCCGACTAGTAGACGAGAAGTTATTGTCTAAATCCCAAGCAGTAACTGAAACGGCAAGGCGCCTCGAACCACGATAGGGAGCGGCCATTTTTACAGGATTGACCGATGTTATGACCAGACAGGAAGGCCTGAAAGGCAGGATTTTTGGCCCATGTCGTTACTGTTCAGTCATATAACCTGCAAAAATGACACGTCTTATGGTTACTTCCACGACCTGTAAGTAATCGGTATCAGAACAGGTTCGGGAAAATGCACGCAACAATTACCAACTAACTTGCAAAAAGTGCTTGCTTGCGTTTCAATCGTCGTGTTAACTATGAAGCCAATACTACAAATATTCCTACCTTGCTCTCTCGAGGGGAAAGTGCACTTAAGGAAACAATATGCAAATTGGAACCACGATTCGAGGTTATCGACTGCAAAAAGGGCTCTCGCAAGGAGACATCGAAAAGCGGACTGGCTTGTTACGCTGCTACCTCTCCCGTGTTGAGAACGGACATACCGTTCCATCGCTGGACACACTAGCAAAGATCGCCGGAGCTCTCGACCTGCCTTTGGCACAGTTTTTCGCAGAAGACTCACTCGGACGCGAAATGAACACACAGAAGCTCACTGATGACGAGCTTCGCTTTCTCACGCAAATCCGCCGCTATTCCTCAAATTTGAACGACAGCGACCGCAAGTTGCTGTTGGCAATGGTAAAGAAGTTCGCTGCAACGGCAGTTCGGTAAAATCCGAAGGCCGTGTCTCTTCCCCTGGGACGCAAGATCTCGTAAGCCCCGGTGTTGCATACTGCTATGCCGGGGATTTTTTGGATTGTCCAGAAAATGACGGGATCTTCAGGCCGAAAGCCAGAAGGAATAAATTCCAAATCCAAACAGCATCAGCAAGCCGGCCATGCCATAGTATGCAACTCTTTGCCGCTTGATGAATTGCAGTCGGGGAGCGCCGATCTTGGGGACGAGTGGCACACCCAGGCCGATCCCGCAGAGAAACCCGCCAAGATGTGCCATGTTGTCGATCCGCAGCCCCGACTGAAAAAGCCACGTTGAAGCGCCAATTGCGAAATTCAGGATGGCAAAGTTGATAACGCTTTGCCTGAGCCGTTTGATTTCAACGGGCGAAACCGGCAGCAGCGGCGACTTCAACAGCATGATCAAGACTCCGCATAGCCCGAACACCGCGCCTGATGCACCAGCGCCAACTACTCCCACATGGCCGGGAATGTCCGGGTGAACCGCGTTACTCAGCAGGTTGCCGGAGATGCCGCTCAGCACGTAAACGGCGATCATTCCAATGGGACCAAGCAGAGGTTCGCCAAGCAAACCAAGATTCCAAAGGCACCACATGTTGGTGGCAAGGTGGATGATTCCGACATGCACAAACGCGGCTGTCAGCAGTCTCCACCACTGATGATGCAACATGACGGCAGAGCCATTATTGGCGCCCCAATCCATGAGCTGGGCGGTGGTCGGAAGCGTGGGCGAAACGCCCTTCAACACCATCGCGATGAAAACAAGACAATTAATCGCTAAAAGAACATAGGTCGCAGGAGCATAGGCCCAGCGGGCACGGGAGCGGGCACGGGGACGCTCTACTGGAGGCGGAGCAGTGCTGTAGCCGATGGATGGGTCATAATCGGGCGGCAGAATCTCGGGTTGTGTTGCCGTGGGACGGCCGTAGCCATCGCGCCCCTGGGGGTCCATATCTTTAACCTACCGTGATCGCAGAACCGTGACAACTTGCCGCTGGGCCGGCAAAACCGCGAAAGCGATACCGGCTATCGTTGGATGAAACAATCACGCCCTTTGCATCGTTTCGCTTCAAGTAAAAGTTTTCTCAACCTATGCCATTGTCGCATTTCACCCATGATGACCCGCGAAAGTTCCGCGCTTCGCGTAATTCGACAGTCCGCTGAACTCACACCAGCCATGACGGCAGAGGAGGTGTCGCGACTAGAGGGTTTTCTCTGCGAGTTGGGCAGTGGCTGGCGCTCGGCCAATCTGCACCAGCAGATCTTCCTTACGCATCACGAGGTTCGTTGCATTGATCGTGGCTAATTCAAAGCCGTGACCATGCGTAATTGCGTCAGTGGGACAAGCCTCAACGCAGTATCCGCAAAAGATGCAGCGGTTGTAATCGATGTTGTAGACCTTGGCGTAGCGCTCGGCGCTGGAGATGCGCTGCTCCGCGGTGTTCTCTGCTGCCTCGATATAGATGCAGTTGGACGGGCACGCCGCCGCGCATAGAAAACACGCAACACACTTCTCCAGGCCATCCTCATCGCGTTGCAGTTCGTGCCGCCCGCGAAATCGCTCCTCGAACTTAGCGCCGCGCATGGGCCCGGGGCCATCCGGATAGTTCTCCACCGTGGTCGGCTGGAATATTTCTCCGAGGGTGATGCTCATGCCTTTTGCAATTCCGGCAATGTTGCGCACGATCGACATACGGCTAGTATACGATGGCCGGCAAGCAGTTTTCGCACATGCGAAGTTTTACCTCGAAGGGTCTAAATATCGCTCCAATTTGTCCTGGTTCGATACGACGAGTGGCCCCTTCACGCCAATCGCAACCGAGGATAAACCTCCTGCCTGCCCGGGCCCGGAGCCCGACGTCCGTCACGATTGTGGCCGTGCCGCATTAGCCCGCAGACCACCCTTATTTGTGGGGCTTCGAAGGATCCGATGAGCCCACCAGCGGCTTTGTGTAAACACGCTTGTGATGGTGGGAATGCCTGGCGGGAGCCTTGGGGGCCGTTGCTTTCACTATCTGAGTGCAACTCGCAGAATCCTGCCCTGCAGCGATTCCAAGAGCCTCTCCTTCTGCCTTGCACAGCCTCAGCTTGAGAGGTGGAGCATCCGCGCCATAGATAGGACGGACGCGCTCCCTTCCACTTGCAGGGTCCACATCGTATTCGAAGAGATAGTCTTCGCCGCCCGGCGCACCCTTCTTCTGTTGAAAGTGCGACCACGTCACCAGCAGAGCGCGGCCGTCTTCGCCCATCATGAGCGCGTAGACCTGGTCGGTTTCGCCGGAATTTCCGGGCGTCGCAGAGAACAGTGGAGCACCTGCCACTTCCCTCGGCCATCGCGCTCGCCACTTCTTCGTTTTGTCATCCACGTAGAACGAAGTCAGGAAGGTCGTCGCTCGGCAGTCACTGCAATCGTCGTAGGTTGCCACCAGCTCGGTGTCTCCTTCGCGAATAAAGCGCAGCCAATCCCGAAACTGAAGATGCGTTCCAGTCATCAGCAATTCAGGCTTCGCGTCGGGAGATTTCAGGTCGAGACTGTACGCGGTGTACTGGTCCTGGTCAGGCTTTGCGGTGGGATTCGCGCGCGTGGAAGTGATGACGAGGGCAGCGTCGCCGACCACTGCGATCTCGCGCAGCGCCGTGTATTTTTCCCCCTCAAGCGATTTGGAAACCGCGGATACTCGCTCGTTGTCCTGGTGCAGATCTGTCCAGCTAAAGCCTTCCATCGCCTGCGCGGACGCCCTTTGCCCACAGCATGCGTAGAGCAGGAAAATCGTCGTCCAGATAGTTGCGTTCCAGCCTCTTTTCAGCGTAGCCCTGCAATGCCCGATACTACCGCTCATTTACTCGATCCCCAGCTTCTTCCAGATTGCATCCACTTTGGCGCGCGTGCCACCATCCATCTCAATCATCTGCGGCCAAGGGCGGGTAAAGCCCTCGGCTGCCCACTTCCGGGTGGCGTCAATGCCCATCTTGCTGCCATAGTTCGGCAGGCGCGCAGCGTGATCCAGCGAGTCAACCGGCCCCATGGTGAATTGAATATCGCGCTCAGGGTCGATGTTGTTGGCCACGCGCAAGGTCACCTCGCCGAGATCCTGAACGTCGCAGTCCTCGTCCACAACCACAATGCATTTTGTGAACATCGCCTGGCCCAGTGACCAGATTCCACTCATCACCTTGCGCGCCTGTCCCGCATAGCTCTTGCGAATGGAAACGATCATCAGATTATGGAACACGCCTTCCACCGGCAGGTTGACATCCACAATTTCAGGAATGGTCATGCGCATCATGGGCAGGAATATTCGTTCCACCGCCTTGCCCATCCAAGCATCCTCCATGGGTGGCTTGCCTACGATGGTGGCTGCATAGATTGGGCTCTTACGATGCGTAATGCAGGTGATGTGAAAGACAGGATAGTCATCTTCCATGGTGTAAAAGCCGGTGTGATCACCGAAGGGACCCTCGCTTCGAAGCTCGTCAAGACTTACGTAACCTTCAAGGATGATCTCCGCATGCGCAGGCACTTCGAGATCTACTGTCTCGCACTTCACCAGTTCGACAGGAGACCGCCGCAGGAATCCAGCGATCACGTACTCCTCGATCTCCGGGGGTGCGGGAACGATTGCCGAGAATGTCGTCGCTGGATCGGTGCCAATCGCAACCGCAACTTCGAGCCTGCCATCTTTCAAATTTCCGAATGCAACCTGCGGCATTCCGCCAACGGCGGCGGCGGATCGCGTACTACCTCCACCTGTCTCCGCCATTGCACTCACGCGAGCCGCCGCGGCGTCTCCCATGGCGTTCTTCTCGGCCGCAGCGCGCAGATGATTGCGGAAGTGTTCCGCGGCTACCTTCTGCCGCTGCCAATGCATACCGGTTGTTTTGGAATCGTAGACCTGCATGCGATACATTCCCATGTTCCGCTTGCCGCTGTTCAGGTCGCGAGTGATGACGCAAGGCAGGGTAATAAAGCGGCCTCCATCCAGTGGCCAGCACTGCAGGATGGGGAAATCCAGAAGGTTGAAATCCTCTCGAAGGATCACTTCTTTGCAGGGCGCATCTTTTGCCGCAATCGTTTTGGGAAAGAACTTCCCTACTTCCGCCAGCAACGGCAGCATCTTCAACTTGTCGAACATGCCCTCAGGGGATTTCACCTGCATCATCCCCTCGATACGGTCGGCCACTTCATCCAGCGAACTCACGCCCAGCGCGAGATGCATGCGCCGCTCACTGCCAAACTGGTTAATGAGCACGCTGTGACCAGGATGACCCTTGATATTTTCAAAAAGCAGCGCCGGACCACCGGGCGCATAGGAATTCTTTTTTGCAGCCGCACCGGAGCGTCCGATCTTTGAAACCCGGTCAGTAATTTCAGTAATTTCGAGGATGGGATCGACCTGCTCGCGAACACGCTTAAGTTCGCCTGCCTTCTCAAGAACTCGGATCCAATCTCTCAGGTCATCTAAAGCCAATGTTTACTTCCCCCTGGCGCTCGCGATGGGCGTTGCTAGCCACGACAACTTCCATACTATCCATAGCGGGCAGGATTCGCAGACTTACTTGCAGCCGGAGGTTCCAATCTCACCCGTGCAGGGCCATCCATCGATCCATCTGCGTCTGCGCACAACGCGCTCCACAAAGATGTTTGACCTCGGCACCGTGAGAAAGAAGCAGGCTCCAGGGTGTCAGCTTTAGCACGGGCTGCGCCGGCAGACCGTCCGCTGGCGTGTAGGATTCCGCCCAGGCAAGCCACCAATCGGTCTCGGTCTCATTCTTATGCTTGCCGCATACATCGCAGTGATACGTCTCAGTCCATGCCATGGAAGGCGTCCTCATGCGCCCGAGAGAGCACAATGCCCGGTGCTGCGAAGTTAGCACAGGAGCCTGCGCCAGCCGCAACCTTCGAGTACAACTATTTGCTCAGATGGCGACGAATATTCATGACAACGTCGAGGTGGTGGCGGGCTGATCCTCTTCCACCTCTTCCAGTGGGAAACCGAGGTTTTTCCAGCCATCGAATCCTCCACGCAGCGGGCGCACGCGCTCAATGCCAAGCTTCCGGATGCTCATCGCGGTCTTGGCTGCGGTTGCTTCACTGGGGCAGGTGCAGTAGAGAACTACATCGCGGTCGCGAGGGATCGATGCACTATTCTTCAGCAGCGAGTCTGCTGTAAAGCGCACCGCACCCGGCAACACGCGGGGGTCCGGCAAATAGTCGAGTGGATGACGCAGATCCACGATGTAGACCTGCTCACCCTCGTCCAGTCGGCGCTTGAGGTCTTCCGGCTCCAGCCGCGAGGTGCGAATCTCCTTGAGAAACCGCTGTTGGCGCATGACGCGGTAGAGCACAAATCCTATTACGGCGAGAACGAAGATCACGCCGAAGGAATCTCTGATCCACGATTGCACGACTGGATCGAGCTTTAGGACATCGCCAAAGAATCGCCCTGACAGGGTAAGTGCCAGACTCCAGATCAGCGATCCCATCACATCGAAAGCGAAAAATGTTTGATAGGACATACCGGTTTGCCCCGCGATTGGCGCGGCCAGCGTGGTTAGCCCAGGAATGAACTTGGCTACCAGCAGCGCCTTTGGTCCATGCTTGGTAAAGTAATTTTCCGTCCTTCGCACGCAGGTGGAGGACTCAAGCGACAAGCGGCACACCAGCCGGACTATTGCCCCGCCGTATCGCCTGCCCAGGTAAAACCAGATGGTGTCGGCGACAATGCATCCAGCCACAATCGCCAGGAGAACCAGCGGAAGGTTGAGGCGGTGCGTGGCGGTCAATGTCCCAGCGGTAACCAGGACCGGAGCACTCGGAATGGGCACGCCAAGCATCTCCGCGAACACCCAGAGAAAAAGAATTGCGTAACCGTATTGGATGAAAATGTCGAGTGCAACTGGCATACAGGCTTGCCCAACCAGAAATGAAGCCACGCTTACGCTTATAGGATGTCAGGGATTCGAAAACGATGCGAGAGAGATTTTGCAAAGACCCAGATGCGGAAGGGTTCCGAAAACGACAACGGCCGGAGCTTTTCAACGCTCCAGCCGCCATCTTTTACCAACTCACCGTACATGTGTCATTTAATTGGGAGTGGGGTACTTGCGTCACTCGGCCCGGATGAGGGGCATATCCACAGCGTGTTCGCTTACGAACCAGAGCTGCATCTCGTTAGTGCGAACTACGTCACTGACGAGCAGGTCGTTTGTGCCTTCATCGCCCTTGTCGCTGGCTGCTTTAGCCACCTTACGGGCATCCTCGATGATCAGTTGATGGGCATCGAGTAGCCGGGAGATTTGCACAGGCACCTCTTCCCGGTCGCGGGGAGGCCTCTCCAGCCGCGTCATTTCCGCCACGTCATGTGCCATGGCGACGCTCACTCCGCCGAGAATCTGGATCCGCTCTGCGATCAGATCGACCAACTCCGCCTGCCCTTCATAGTGCTTATCGAACAGAAGATGAAGCTGGTAGAAAGTGGGTCCGCTAACTTGCCAGTGCGACTTCTTGTAAAGATCTCTCAGGCTCATAGTGTCGGCCAGCAACAGGTTGAGCGCTGCCGTCACCCTTGTGCGAACATCCGCGCTCAAACCGAGCGGCAGATCAGAGATAACTGTTCCGAATTTCTGAACGAAATGTGCCTTCTGATGTTGAATCGGGGTAATACGATCCCTCGTCTTCTGAGGGGCTTCTTTCAACGCATTGTGACTCATCGGTAGCTTTCCTCCGCTTCTAATGAGTTGGATGTGAGTTGGATGGTTTTGCGGCCTCGATCGTGACCGGCATTTTGGCCTGATTATCACGGGAAAGAAAAAGGCCTCCAAGGGGAGGCCTTTCAATCCGAATCGCGCGCTTAGTCCTTGACCCTCACGCTGGGGACAACGGACATGCCCGGGCGCAGCAGGTGGTCCTTGTTCTCTGTTTTGTCTTTTAGATCGATGCGAACCGGTATACGTTGAACCACTTTGACGTAGTTGCCGGTAGCATTCTCCGGCGGAAAGAGGCTCAGGACCGACCCGGTAGCGCCGCCAATCTGAGTCACTGTTCCGTGATACTTACGTCCATATGCATCAACCTTCACTTCAACTTCCTGACCCTGTTTCATATGGCGAAGCTGGGTCTCCTTGAAGTTTGCCGTTATCCAAATATCGTCCAGCGAAACCAGCGTCATCATGTTCTGGCCAACGCTCACGTTCTGTCCAATCTCGACGCTCTTGCGCGTGATTATCCCAGATATTGGGGCAATAATCTTTGTATATGTGAGGTTTAGCCGCGCTTGATCAAGTGCAGCTTTAGCCTGTTGGGCCTGCGCTGCGGCCTGGTTCGCCTTAGCCCGCTGAATCGCAATCTGCTGAGGCGCGGTTTGTGCTGCCTTCAACTGGAACTCCGCCTGCTGCGCCCGCTGTTTCGCGATCCGGACGCCCTGTTCCCCTGCCTGCTCAGCGGCTTTTGCGTCGGCGAGAGCAGCCTTGGTAGCGGCAGCAGTGGCAACCGCCGCGTCGAATTGCTGCTTGGAAATCACATCTTTTTCGACCAGAGGTGCGTATCGATCCAGGTCGAGTTGAGCTTTGTCGTGGTTTGCCTTGGCCTGCTCCACGCGTGCGTGAGCCGACTCCAATTGCCTGATGGACTGCTCAATGCTCGCATTGGCGCTGCTTACGTCTGAGCCCGCTGAGGAGAGCGTGCTGCCGGTATTGATGGTGGTAATGGGTACACCCACCTGGCTGGCCTCCGCATTGGCTTCTGCCGCCTGCCGGGTAGCTTCACTCTGCTCTGCCGCAACTTCGAAGTCGCGTGGATCAATCTCCGCCAGAACCGTGCCGGCTTCGACGTACTGATTTTCTTCCACATTCACCTTCGAAACCTGCCCCGCAATTCGCGAGCTGATCTGGATGAGATGGCCGCTCACCTGCGCGTCGTCGGTCTCCTCGTAGAAAGTGGAATGCCACCAGAACAACGCCGCTCCGACCATGAGTGCAACGACGACGCCAAAGATTACGAATTGGCGACGCGGTCTAGGGCGTGGTTTCTCGGCAAGGTCGTCAATCTCCGTCGTTTTGTCTTTTTCATCCAGCTCGAGATTCTGTTGAGCCACTGTTACTTCCCTCCGACATAATCCTTGTAATTGCTCTGGGCCACGCCAAGTGCACGGGCCAGCGAGAGTTTCGCCACGTTGTGCTGATAAAGGCTGGCGACATAGCGATCATTCGCCTGGGCGACCGACTGTTGCGCCTGCGTCACCGCCAGGTTATCTGACACGCCGGCAGCATATCGCTGTTGCGCGTCGCTCAGAGGCCTCGGCCGCAAGTTGTACATTGCTGTGCGCCACTTCCACTTGCTTGGCTGCCGCCTGGATGTCCAGAACGCTGTTCTCTCACGTCCGCGTCAATTTGTCCGCGCATATCGTTCACCTGGGCGCTGGCGCTGGTTCAACTGCGACTGCGCCAGCTGGGCATCGCCGCGAAGGCGCGGCTCCTCGAAGATCGGGAAACTCAACGTACCCACCGCGTTGCCGGTGCCATGAGAGGTGCCGAAGTTAACGCCGATATCACCATAATCGCCCTGGAAACCCAGGGTGGGATAGCGTTCGGCCGTGGCCGCGGAACGCTGCTTTTCGCGCCGGCAACCTGCTGCTCCAGCGCCTGTAGATCCTTGCGGTTAGCCAATGCCTGCTTGACGGCCGCGTCTACGTCCACCGTGTCCAGCGCGGAGTAAGGAGCCTGGTCAGTCAATTCAAATTTCTGGTCAAGCGGCAAGCCAATGGCACGCGCCAGCGCAATCTTGTCTTTCTCGAACTGATTCATTGAGGTAATCAACGTTTGCTGTAGCGTCTGGTAATCGACCCGGGCTCGAAGTTCATCGAGCATCGGCGAAATGCCTGCTTCATGGTTCGCAACCGCCTGGTCCAACGAAACTTTTGAGGTATCCACCTGCGCCTGGACGCTGCGGATGCGCGCCGCGTCTGAGATGACCAGCAGAGTAGGCATTTCCCGACTGTCAGCGTGACCATGTCACGGGCATCCTGCGCGGAGAGCTTGGTGCCTTCGAAATTGTGCTTCGAGGCCAGGTAATTCTGCAACGCGGCGACATTGATCAGAGACCACGAGAGGGTTCCCCTCAGATCGGTATACCCGTAAGGTCCGATCACAGCAGGAATGCCCGGCGCGCGAATGCCCTGTGCCTGCAAGGTCAGTCTGCATGACCGCTTCGCGGAGATAGCCGCCCACCGTCGGGAGTAGCGCCTGCAAATCCTGCAGTTTCTGGCCGCCCGCAGACTGCACGGAGGTTCCACTCAGGATGATGCCGAGATTTTGCTTCAGGCCGCGCTGTATCGCTTCATCGAGGCTGAGCGACAGCACTCCGGCCGTCGCCTGCCCCTGTACCACGCTGCCGCGAATAGGGATTGGTTCCCTGCGACTGTGCTGCTGGACTGGAAGACACAACCGTCGCCGACCGCCGGGGAAGATCGCGTCCCCTTGCGCCTGCGCCAAGGGCAGTCGATGCACCTAAGGATGACGACGAGCAGGGCGGGGTATTTCGTCCAACCCCTCACCGCTACAGGCGAACACTCTTTCTCCACGTTCGTTAAGAACCCCGAAATTGCTCTATAGGACTGATTTTAGACGGACAACCATTGATTCTAATTGGATGCAGCCCAACCCGGGGGAAGTTCAAAAAGTAACTGGCCTCGTTGCGCGGGCAGACAGTTCAGTTTTGAGCTGGGTTTCCGACGGGCAATTCGGCCGCTCCGGCGTGAACCAGCGAATTCGCCAGCGAACAGAGCGCCTGGCGAAACACGAGGCTTACCTTGGCCGCAGTCCAACCCTCGGCACCGGACGAACCGCTTTCGCGAAGTGCGTCTGCAGCGGCCAGATTTCCCTGCCCGAGCACCGCTCGAAGCACAAATACGGCTCGCAGAGCGGGGGAAAGCTGGTCAAGCCAGACGCGCAGGCGACTTCCGGGACCGTCGATCAATGCTTCGAGTTGTTTCGGGCTCAATCCTGCGGCGGAAAGATCGTCACTTTCAATGCAGGTGCTGGGAGAGATCTCGTCTACTTGCCGATCCCGCATCGAGACCGCCACCGGGAGAGTGCGCCAGCCGCCTCAGAGACGCTGCAATCACCTGTTCGCGGGTCTCCCGGTGCGCGGCCAGCGGGTCAGCACAGGGATCCGATTTAGCCGCCGCGACCACCTCTTCGACCACGCTGACTGCCTCCTGCTCCTGTCCCAGGAGCATGGCGGCTGTCTGGAAAAGCTCCATTGCAGATTCTTGAACGGTCGAGGTTGCTACTTCACCGATAGCTCCGGGATCCCGATAGTTCTTCATAGAAAATCTCCTTCCGCCCACATCGCGAACGGGCAATAGCGCATGCTTCCATCCTCATCGACCCCATCGCTCGCGTCAAATCCTGCGCTCATGAAGTCAAAAAAAATCCCGACCTCCCTCACCCTGCGTTAACCTTACCCTTTACGGGAGTCGTGTAGACTCCTCCAAGAGATAGCCAAAATCGGCACCTATGACCTCCGCCCAGATTCGCCGCAAGAAGCTTTTTATCAGTCGAGACGCCTCGTGGCTCAATTTCAACAGGCGCGTGCTTGAAGAAGCAGAAGATGAAAGAAATCCGCTCTTGGAGCGGGTCAAATTCCTGGCCATTACGGCCAGCAATCTTGATGAATTCGTGGAAATCCGGCTGGCCGGCATTCTTCAAAGAATTGAGGATGGCTACAAGGAACCGGGCTTTGACGGACTGACTCCACAGGAAACACTGGCGGCGATCGCGGAAGATGTCCAGCTCTTTGTCGCCCAGCAATATCGCTGCTGGAACGATCTTTTACTCCCCCAACTGAGTGCCAACGGCGTGCGCGTGCTTCGCTGGGAAGAAATGACAGAGGAAGGCCGGAATCACGCGAATCTGTTCTACCAGCGTGAAGTAGATCCGTTGCTGACTCCCATCACAATCGATCCCGCGCATCCGTTTCCCCGCGTGCTGAATAAGGCTCTCTGCCTCGCCCTGCTGCTCAGGCGCAAGCGCAAGGGGACTTCCGGGCCAACCCTGGGCGTGGTGACGGTACCAAGGACTTTGCCGCGGTTGGTTCCAATCCCGTCCGATTCGAACACCAGCGATTTCTTCTTCCTGCACGATCTGATTGAACGCAACGCCGCCGGTATGTATCGCGGATATGAGTTGCTCTCCACCGCGGCATTTCGCGTCACTCGCAACAGCAATCTCTACTTCCAGGAAGAAGAAGCGCGGAGCCTGTTGGAGAGTGTGCGCACCGAACTCCACAACCGCCGCAAGGGAGACGCGGTTCGTCTTGAGATTGAGCGCACCGCCGATGCAGAGGTCGTCGAGCGACTGCAGACGAATTTTGAACTCGACGACTTCCAGATCTTCCGCACCGACGGTCCGGTAAATCTCTCCCGGCTGATGAATCTTTACAGCGATACACCGCGGCCTGATTTGAAGTTTCACAACTTCACGCCGCGCAGCCTCCACCTCGGGCGGCACGCTACGGATATGTTCGACGATCTTCGTCATCGCGACATCATGCTGCATCATCCCTACGATTCTTACGACGCCGTTGTGGGATTTATTGAAGCGGGCGCGAAGGATCCACACGTCGTCTCGATGAAGCAGACACTTTACCGCACCAGTTCCGATTCGCAGATCTTCTCTTCCCTGACGGAAGCAGCCCAGACGAAGGAAGTCACGGTTGTGGTGGAGTTGATGGCGCGATTTGATGAGGCATCGAATATCCGCTGGGCTCGTGACCTGGAAGATGCGGGCGTGCTTGTCTTCCACGGCATCGTCGGGCTGAAGACACATTGCAAGCTCGCGCTGCTGGTGCGGCGCGACCCGGACGGCGTCACTCGCCGCTACTGCCATCTTGGAACCGGCAATTACAACCCGGTCACTGCGCGGTTCTACACCGATATCAGCCTGCTGACTTCCGACCCGGAGATCACCTCCAGCGTGCACAGCGTGTTCAATTACCTGACAGCTCATTCTGAGTCCGACGACTACTGTCCGCTGCTCGTTGCGCCTCTCACATTGGCAGAGAGCTTTATTCGCATGATCCAGCGGGAAGCTGAACATGCAGCCGCTGGGAAGCCGGCACGCATTATTGCGAAAATGAATTCGCTGCTCGAGCGGGGCGTGATCGAGGCGCTCTACCAGGCATCGCAGGCCGGCGTGCAGATCGACCTTATCATTCGCGGCATCTGCTCGCTGCGTCCTGGAATCAAGGGATCAGCGAGAACATCCGGGTGAAATCGATCGTCGGACGATTCCTCGAGCATAGCCGGATCTTTTACTTCCACAACGACGGCAAGGAAGAACTCTATTGCGGGTCCGCGGACTGGATGCCACGCAACCTGTTTGAGCGCTGCGAGGTCATTTTCCCGGTCAGGGATCCTGTCCTCAGGGCCAGGCTGCGCACTGAGATTCTGGCGGCTTACCTTGCGGATACAGAAAAGTCTCGAATCATGCAGGCGGATGGCTCGTATCTTCGGGCTCGCGACACGGCCACGCAGCCGTTTAATGCGCAGGAGTTCTTTATGCGCTTTGCCGAATCGAAGGCTACGCTGGACAACATACCCAAACTGGCGGCGCCGGCGTTGGCCACCCCGGCTCGCAAGCCGCGTCGCCGGGTGTTGGCGGTCTGACGCCAGAACGTCTTGATTTCGGAGTCTTGGTAGCGGCTTAGTAAGTCGGCGGCATCACGTTCGTAGAATCACGGCAGATACGAAGTGAAGCAAAATTCGCGAAACTAAAATCGAAACACTGGTCCGGCCTGCAGACTCCAAGTGCTTTTATTTGAATATTCGTCTTTCGACAGCCAACTGAGGTGTGGAGGCGTACCAATCCCTGTCCGGTTCTCGACCGAAGTACGGTAACGGATGATGGTATCGCTCAAGGAAGATCGGAATGACATTCTGGATGTGAGTCGACGATCATCCGAAAGCATAAGCGTCAGAGAATTATGCCCGAACTCAACTTCATTGACATACGCTTTGCGATGGATATCGAAATAAAGCGGGACCGTTGATCTTTCGCTCACTAACCCCGGCCTAACGGCAAACGACAAGGTATTGCGGGGTCCCTCCAGTTTAAGTGCCAGACCCAGACCCAGGCTTACCGTCGATCCTGACGTCGTATTTTTCAGGAGAAGTCCACTCTGCTTTTCGGCTGCAAAGCTTGCGCTCATCCAGCGCATCATGGCAAATTGCAGTTCAACTCCGCCGCCGGGATTCTCGATACATACAATGCAGGACTCGGCCGGCGTACCAAAGGGCATGGTTCGAAAATAGGGCGAAAATGAGAACCTGCGCAATGGATCCACCCTTGTTTGTTCGTCCGATGGCAGGAAATGGACGCCGTAGGATTTCTCCAATTCAGGACTATGTTGGAAGTCGCGATACCAGGGCGCCTTTAAGCGCATGGCGTTCGCCATCGTTCTGCTTGGGTTCAGAGAAGCCCGAAGAATCTTCGGCAGTTTTCGAGATCGGTTGCCGCCCTGGACGGTATCGCTGACATAGCGATCCAGTGTGTCCTCGGCAAGAAGCCAAAGTGTGCCCACGGTAGGGGTAATGATGAAGTCAACCCAGCCCGTATTGTTCGTGTATCTCATTGTGTGGGATTGAAGTTAGTACAACCCTTGGCGCAGTTGATTGGGTAGGTCCAGCCTCCCTCATTCCCGATGCCCGCCTCACCAAGAGGACTTATCTCTGAGTGGGTGCTATACACGGTCGCCCACAGGAATGCTTTAAAGCGGCTCTTCCAATACATGTGTGTGGCACTGATCTCCTGCTGACGACCAACCGGGTCATTCTGTATTTCAATAAAGCCGCTGACTGCTCCCTGCATGGAGTGACCGACATAGTTGACAAGGAAGTCGTCGCCGTCGTTCCAACGTCCCATATTGAATTGCTTTACGGAAGCGAAGTAGTCGTGCCAAAACGGTTTCTTCGCCAACAAAATCCGAATTTGATCGTCGCTTGCGGCGCGAAAGCTGTTCTCGACAACGTTGAAAAACAAAGACTGCCCGATTAATCCGCTCCAATGGTATGGCTCCTCGATCTGATAACCCTCAGGGGGAACGGAAGTGGGAAACTCCCGAAAACTCTTTGATTTGAGAATGCGAGGTTGATGGTCCTGGAGAGTTGTCCAGAGGCCCTTTACGGAGACTCGATCAATTGAAAATCCATTCTCTAATTGGTCATCGTCAAATGCTGGAGGTTCTTCGACCACCTTCGGCAGCTCGAACCGAACGGATCCGTTCACCTTTGCGGTCATGGCAATGTCGAGAGCAGCAGGGAGTTTAGGGGTATCGAAAGTTACTCCATTAACGGTCTCCTTCAGAGTGGGGCTCGTTGCTTCGATCGGCAACCTATCGCCACCGGACACGGTATCAAGCCTCGTCGGGCCACTGATGAACTCGCGCTTATCTTCCGCAGATTTGTTGATGGGCACAGTTGTAGCATTCCCTCCGTCATTGGACCTGAGGAATTGTCCTTGCACTTGCAGGTAGGCGAGATGGGTCACGAGCGCGAAAAGGCACAGCCTTCTCAGGCGGAGTCGTGCGCCCCTCTCCCCATGGGGCACGACGGCACGGCAACCTTCGTTTCTAAAGCTTTCAGAGGCCCGCGTTCATACGGGCCAGCGCCGGTTGAAAAGAAGATTCGGCCCATAGCAGATACCTGTGAACACTCCTCCAATTAGCGAGGTAGACGGCGTTCAGAAGTTATCACTGAATTGAGCCCTTATTGCTTGCGCCCCATTCTCATCGCCACCTCGTCGGACAAACCTGTCCATCAGGAGCGGACCGAAATCCTCGGCCTGAAAAGAACTGTTTGAAGAATTGAACTTGAACAGGAGTCCCGACCGCTACGAGAACAGCTTTCTTGTTTCTTATATTGCAGGTTTTATTCACGCTGAAGTAACTGCAGAATTACTAGTTGTCCGCCGAAGAAAACGCAAGTAGCCATCCGGTTCGAGTTTCCGTCCTAACGTTTTATGGACATAGACGAGCACCCTTACCCACTTTCGCTCCACTCCAGGGCATTCCGCAGGCGTAAGGAGCAATGGAAGGTATCGAAGGAATCGACCTGAACACCGGAATCTGGACGAACTCGGCGTATTTGCTTGAATTCCAAGACCAAAAAGAATTGTTACAATTGTGTGAATGCGGCTCAGAAATAATCCTTGAGCGGCCCTCCCGGCACCATCCACTCCGGTGAGAGAATCTGAGGACCATGAATCTGTACGTGCTTCGCCACGCAAGCGCCGGCACTTCGCCGCATGAATCCCAAACTCGACGACAAGCGACGCCCTTGACCGCGACGGCAAGCAGCAATGCATGCTGCTGGGACGTTACATGAATGCCCTGAACCTGCAGTTTGACGTTGTCGCGTCCAGCCCGCTCAAGCGCTGCGCTGCAGACGGCGTCCCTGGTGGGCACTGAGATCGGTTACGAGGCAAAGGTTCTTGTGTACGGAGGCACTCAGTCCATCTGCGTCCTTCGCCGCCTTTAAGCGCTTTCTTGAGGAAATGAACGGCCGTGAGAATGTGCTGGTAGTGGGGCATAACCCCAACCTGCAGCAGTTTATGGGTCAGTCTGATTGGAACCAATGGGCGCGACTGTTTCCGGCTGCGAAAGGCCGGCATGGCGAGGTTCGACCTGACCAAGCGCCCCGGCACCATGTTCTGGATGGTTGAACCGAGGATGCTTCGCTCCATCTACACCAGCGTGACAAAGAGTTCGCGGCGGAAGACTTCGAAGAAGTAATCCGCTTCTTTGCGCAGCGACCACAATTCCAGTTCGGCCCCCGTGCGGCCCGGACTCAGCTCCAAAAGTATGCGTTTGGGGTAGACGCGCACGGCTTTACCTTGAGCACGTCGCTGGCTCGGTCCTGATTTAGCGCCAGAGCCAGCCGCAACAACACGACGGCGTGCCGTACATGGACATGTTCTTCGACTGGAATTGCACGCATGGCGCGATCTGCAGGGGTTGGCCGTGACTTGCCGAGGTAGCGCGCAATGGCGGATACAATTGCCCGCTGCACCACGGTAAAGCCGATACATTTCAGAGTTCGCGACAATGTATTGCGCGTGGCGGTGGTGGCCCTGATAATTCAGGAATTTTCCCACATCGCGCAGCATGGCGGCGGCCTCGAGCCAATGACGATACTCGGCGGGCATGCCGATGAACGTGTTCCAAATCCCGAAAAAGCTGCGCTGCATGC
This sequence comes from uncultured Acidobacteriaceae bacterium, assembly GCA_963816335.1. Lineage (GTDB taxonomy): Bacteria > Acidobacteriota > Terriglobia > Terriglobales > Acidobacteriaceae > JANXZS01. The sequence goes on from CAWFKA010000012.1 coordinate 248,153, forward strand.
TGTCGAACGGGTTCGGCCTCTTTTGGATCCACTCCGTAGCACCTGCAAGTAGCGAAAACGCTTTCCCAACGCTCACGTTCAAACTGCTGGTGAGCCAGCGTCCGTGAGTCGGGCTCGGCCAGCATTTGCGCCAGAATGCCATCGCGCAGCCCCATCGGCGAGTAGCGAAAACCGGGCAGGCAAAGTCGTTCCATCAATTCAGCAAACACGTGCGCGCCGGCGATGATGATCTCTGAGCGCCGCGGACCGATGCCGGGGACGAGCGCGCGTTGCTGGTTCGACATGCGTGTCAGCTTTGTCGCCAGTCTGCGAACATCGGCCGCCGGGGTGATCAAGTTCCCGGGGCGACTTGCCGGCCTTTCGTGGGCTTGCCACTTTTGCCCATGGCGCGGACGGCGTCGGCCAACGCCGCCGCCGTGCCGGAGGTCGCGATCACCGTCCTGGCCTTGTCTGTGGGGATGCTTCCTTTCCGCGCGGCGAAGCTCCCGCTCGATGTACTTCCGCATCCGGGCGATCTCTTCCGGTGTTGCCGGATCGCCTTGCAGAAATTCCTCGGTCAGGCGCACCGCGCCCAGGGGAAGACTGATTGTTTCTTTGAGGCTCTTTCGTTCGGACAATGAAATCTCGCAGCTGCCGCCGCCAAGATCAATCAGCAAGATGCGGCCAGCGGTCCCCGGCTCGTTGCTCACAATTCCCCGATGAATGAGGCGTGCTTCTTCCAGGCCGGAGATCACTTCGACATCCCAGCCGGTCTCCGCCTTTACCCATGCTCGAAAGGCTTCGCCATTTCGCGCATCGCGGAGAGCGGATGTTCCGACCGCGCGAATGTGGTCCGCTCCAAAGCTCTGGACAGCTCGTTGAAATCGCTTGAGCGCACGCAGCGTGCTCGCCATCGATTCCGGCGAAATCAGCCCTTTGCCGAAGACGCTCGCTCCCAGCCGCGTAACTTCACGATCCTCGTGCAACAGCTTGAGACGATATTGAGCGACGCGGGCAATTTTCAGTCGGCAGGAGTTGGAACCAACGTCTATTGCGGCAAATATCGGCATGGAGATGGCTCTTTCTTATTTGCGATGGCGAAACAGGACCATTGAAGCGTCAAAGCCAGCCCGTAAGGCTACACCCAATTGGTCCTCGTGCCAGGGGCCCCGGATCTAAACTTTTCGAAGCGCCCGCCATTCACCCACCAGCCTGCCCCGCATTCGTTCGGTAGCTCGCTTTGCTGCCTGAAAACTGCGACACCACTTCCCTGTCCAACATCCCGCGCAGTTCGTCACCTTCGTCCGCGCAGCGCAGTGCGTGCCTCGTCTGCCAGGCATCAGCCAGTCGTGCCAATCGCCAATCCCGTCTTGCATTCGCTTGATGGTTCGCCCGACCGCCGTTGACTGGGGATCGTCCGCCACCGGCCTCGCTCATGTATCGGGCATTCTTCGCGCCCTTGCGAAAGTCGTGCAGAGTTGCCCGCATCGAGCATCGGTATTTCGTCGGACAATGTGACAAATGCATCCAGGGCCGCGAGTGCAGGCTTGCGCACCGGCTTCCGGCGGCCACGTTGCGTCTGCCAGGCCTTCACAAAAGCCTCCGCAATCTCATCCATTTTCACGAGACGCTTTCGGATTTGCTTGATGAGTTCCACGGCACGTTGTTCCCGAGCATGCTTCAGCCACGCGTCAAGCTGCTCGGCCTGTGTTTGAACGGCGTCTTTCACCTTGGGAGTGGCTGCCTGTTTCTCCACTTCGCTCTGCTGAAGTTTGCGGGCTCTTCTTCTCCTGCCTTGCCTACACCTGCGAACTTCTCGAGGATGTTTCGGTGCACATCCAGATCGCGGACCGGTGCTGCCGCGCGACGAATATTTTTCAACTGGCGTCGCCATCTGTCAGCGGCGTCTTCAAGTTCGGGATTGTCGTCCGCGGCCTCGCGCATGAGTACGTCGATCATTGCCTCGACGCGGCGCGTTCCGGTCCGAATCCGGTGGACTGTCTCAACTCCCGAGTCTTCAAGGCATTTCTCCAGCTCGGTCTTCCACATCTGCGTGATCTTTGCCAGGTGAGCCATGCGAGGGTCGGGAGCACGTTGTGAGCGCGTCCGCGGAGCACTAGAGCCGATGCTTTGCTGGACTTCTTTGCCGGTGTGAGCTTTGAGGTGACTTCGCCAGCTTGGTTTACAGGATTGCTACCCATGACTGCTATTCTGCTACGTGCAAGGTAAAAGCAATAACAACATGTCGAATTATTCTTTTGCGACCGAGGACGCAAGAGGCTAAAGAAAGGTCGCGGCTTGACCACGGTCCAGTCGTGGACGCTGCTGCTGCTGTTTTTCTGGCAATCCATTTCGGAGCGCTGTTTTCGCCGTCGTTGCTGGACGACGCCGACGCCACGCACGCCAATGCGGCACGAGCCATGGCTCAGAGTGGCGACTGGGTAACGCTGAAGGTGAACGGCCTGCGCTACCTGGAGAAGCCGCCTCTCCCCTACTGGCTGGTGGCGGTCAATTATCACTTGTTCGGCGAGAATGTTTTTGCCACGCATCTGCCGTTGGCGCTAAGCGTGCTGGGATGCGCCATCCTGGCCTGGGTGTGGGCACGGCGTGCCTATTCTGAGCGCGCCGCGTTCTATGCCGCTCTGGGCGTGCTGACGTCGATCGGCGTTTTTCTGTTCACGCGCGTCTTCATCCCGGAAGTGCTGCTGACGTTCTTGCTGGGACTGGCTCTTTACTGCTTTCTTGACCGGCATGGAAGACCGCAAGCCCTCGCGCATTTACTTGCATGTGGGCTTTGCTTGCTCTCGCGCTACTGACAAAGGGTCTGATTGCACCCGTCTTCTTCTTCGCCGCCGTCATCCCCTACCTGATGCTGACAGGACAGTGGCGACGCTGGCGCGAACTGCGCATCTTTACGGGAGGACTGCTGTTTCTCGCTATCGCGGCACCGTGGCACATCCTTGCCGGGCTGCGAAATCCCGACCATGGGAATCCGGTCGGCAACATTCCTACGCCGGGAAATGTGCACGGATTTTTCTACTTCTACTTCATCAACGAACATGTTCTTGCGCTTTCTGGGCAAGCGCTATCCCGCACGACTACAACAAGCTGCCGACCTCGCTGTTCTGGAGCCTTCACCTGGTCTGGCTATTTCCCTGGAGCCTTTATTTCCCGGTTGCGATTCGTCGCGCGTGGAGCACGCGGCACCGCTGGCTGGAGATGCTTCGTCCAGCACCCGCGCAGACGGTGGACTTCTATCTGGGCGCAGCGCTCACGTTTGATCCGGTGGCGATCAGCGCAGAACGCAAGTTTCGCGCGCGCACGAACTGGCTTCTCTCCATCTACGCAGCGGTTATTCTTGTGTTCTTCTCGCTCTCCACCAACCAGGAGTACTACACCTATCCGGCGTATCTGCCGCTGCTGATACTGACCGCGGGCGCGTCTGGCCTCGCCGGAGATGCTCGCGGCGAATCGCCGATCGGAATGCCCGAGCTACACGACAAAGGCGCGCTGAACTGGCTGAGCGCCGCGCACGCTGTCTTCGCCATTGTCGGGTCGCTGGCTGCAATCGCGCTCGGCATTGGACTATGGCAATCGCGCAATCTTCCCTTCGTTTCCGATATCGGCACGCTGCTGGCGCATCGCGGCGTCGGCGACTACTCGCTCTCCATGTCGCACTTTTTCGACCTGACGGGACCGTCCTTCGCTGCGTTGCGCTTGCCTGCCATCCTGGCCGCCATCGTCTTTCTGCTCGGTCCCCGATCGCCTGGTTCTTCCGCAGGCGGGGCCGGCACTTCAAAGTCGACTTTCACGGTTGCGGTGACGATGGCGGTATTCCTGATCGCAGCGCACATTGCGCTGCATCGATTTGAGCCGATGCTTTCCTCCCGCGCCTTTGCCGACACTATCAATCGACTGTCCACTCCGGCGGATCAGCTCCTGATTTATGGGGACCAGTCTGAACGCTTCGTCGGTCAACTTCTACACGCATCGCCAGGCGCTGCTCGTTGAAGGCCGCACTTCATCGATGCTGTGGGGATCATGCTATCCGGATGCACCCAACATCTTTCTGACCGATGCCGAACTGCTGAAGGATTGGGGACACGGACAACGGAAGTGGATGGTCGTTCCCGGCGACATGCATGACCACGTCACGGAGTTGCTCGGCGACCGCGCTGTTTTAGTGCAGGATCTCGCGGACAAATCCCTCTACACCGACCGCGCCGCTGGCGCAGTAACTTATGCAGGCACCGCGGGGTGGTGCTTGTCCGTATCACTGGATGCTTCTGTTGCCAGGTTGTGCTGCGCGCGGCCCTTCACGAGCCGATAAATCTCACCGCGCCACACGATCTTGTCGTTGAAATAACTCGCTACCCAGTAGCAGCAGCCAAGAAAATCTCGCAGCGGGTAGAGAAGACCAGCCGCCAGAGATGGCGGTCGTGAACGACGACAGCCCCCACCACCCAGGCCATCGCCGCGCGGCTGAGAACGCTCCAGCCAAATAGCGAGATCGCGAGTACCGGCGCAGTGGAGCGCAAGGGCCGTGGCTCCGGCGAGAATTCCGAAGGGGACGCTGAAGGTGAGTGCGGTGCCGAGATGTCCGGCGGGGCGGGAGAATCGCGTGCTCTTCATCCAGCGGACCTGGTGCTTGACCGAAGACACAAAGCGTTCGTTGATGACGATGTGATCGATGACGTGATTGCTGAGAACGACAGTATGGCCTTTTTCCGCTACCAGGTGTCCCGAGTACAAAATCGTCGGCGCAGTAATCGCCAAGAATGCCGAAGCCGCCGACCTCCTCCACGCATTCCTTGCGGACCACCATGGTTGGTCCCAGCGCGAAACGCATTCCCTCGGTAATGTCGGCGGCGAGCACGCCCGGAGGTCATCTCGACCGACATGCCCGCCGCTTCCAGACGTGACCAGATGCCGTTGTCCGCCGCTACTCCGCGATACAGGCAGGTGAGCATGCCGACCTGCGCATCAGCAAAGGGTTCGATAATGCTTCGCAGGTAATCGCGGCGTTACGCTCACATCGCTGTCACTGATTACCAGCAGAGAGTAGCTCGCCACTGACATCATCTTCTCTAACGAGGATACCTTGGCATTGATGTACTTTGGCTCGCCGGTGGTAAGGAACTTGGCGGAGACTTTGGGATATTTGCGCGGCGACTCGTTGCGCCGTCTTGCAGGCCAGCATCCTCAGATTGTTCTCGCACAGAACAGGATTTCGTATGCAGGGTAGTCCTGCTCGAAAAAGGTGGCAAGATGGGCTTCCAGATCGGGCTCCGCTCCATGCAATGGCTTCAGCAGCGTTACCGGAGGGGCAAATATCGGCGGACCCTGCAGCTTTCGCCGACTACGATTGACGACGAACTTCCGCACTCCGGCAAACACGATTGCAGTGAAAATGGTTGAGGTGAGGAGGCCGAAGATTCCCAGGCCGAGCAGAAGTTTCATCGTGCAACTCTACTTTGTGCTTCAGAGTTCGTTGAATAAAAGCCCTGATGTCAAACGGACTTTGCTCCAGATGTTCTGGCCGACGAGGCGAATCAGCGCTTTCGATCACCGCTAGAGGCGGCTTTAGGCTGAGGCACGATCAGCGGCTTACTCAAGGGTACCATCGCCGATCCATGGCCTTGAAACCCCTGCATGTGCGTCAACATCTCGGTGCGGACGTAATCGACAAAGCTCTGCATCTGTCGATTCATCTCTTCCATGCGCTCGCGCATCTGCAGAATGATGGCGATGCCGGCAATGTTCACCCCAAGGTCTCGCGCCAGGTTCAGGATGAATTCCAGTCGCTCAAGGTCCTCGTCGGTGTAGAGACGAGTGTTACCTTCTGTGCGAGATGGCTTCAACAGCCCCTCGCGCTCATACATTCTGAGGGTCTGGGGGTGAATTTCGTACATCTCGGCGACCGCCGAGATCATGTAAGCGCCTTTGGACTTCCGCTTCGTTGCCATAACCCGCCTGACATTTGCACGGCCGCCGCGTCAGGGTTTTGCATTGCAGACGGTTCGGTCCGTCGCCGCGCAACTCGTAAACACAGTGGTCGTATCCCCTCCAGAAAACCACCTTATCGAGGGTGAGTCCATTCTTTTCTGCAACTCGGCGCGATGCAAGGTTTTCTGGACGAATCAACGAGATTACCCGGGGAGGATGCAACTCTCGAAGAGCGTAGTCGATGGATGCCCGCGCGGCTTCGGTGGCGAGTCCAAGATTCCAGAGGTCACGACGAACGTGATAGCCGATCTCGATCTCCTGTTTTCCATCCACTTCCTGCTCCAACGTGCCGCAGTCTCCGATCAATTCGCCAGTCGACTTCAACAGGACGGCCAGCAAACCGACACCTCTCCCCAGAAACGACAGGCGAAAGCGCGTCACCCAGTCTGCAACTTCCTCCCGGGTCTTTGGCCGGGGGTAGTACACCATCGCTTCAGGATCGCCCAGCACGGAGAACAAGGCCAGTTCATCGCCTAATGCAAAAGGGCGCAGAAAGAGCCGTTCTGTTTCCAGAACAAAGCTCATTCCTGCGCCTCCTTTGAATCCTCGCTTCCGGGCAGTTAGTCGAGTACTGCGATGGGGGTCTCCCAAAGCATGTGCTTGACGGCTTCAGCACCGGGTGCAGGCTTCAGATTTTCCATTAAATCATCGCGTACCTGCATTCCGCGGGTAAGCTGCCAGTGTGCATCCAGTGAATCGGCGGAAACACCAGCAAAACAGGCATCCTGGCAGTCCTGAATCCAGGCTTCACGAAGTTTGCGGTCACTTTGCAGTTCATCGGGCAATTCGCGGGTTAGTCCGATCAATGCCAGCATTTCAAGTCCCATTGCTGGACGAATCTGCATGTTAGATATTTCGGAGAAGCGCTCCGCGCGGTACGCATCGACAAAAGTGTCGATGGACTGTGCACGAACCGCACTATCGGCTGGCTGTGCTCCACACCACGCCTTATATACCGCCTCAGAGCTGCGGAGGTACTCTTGGAGATTGCGGTCGGTGGACATCTGTCCAACTTCCGCTTTCTTCCAACCCTCATGGTTTTTACGAAATATATCGCAGCTGGGCGTTAAGGCATGCAGTGAAGCAGAGCCCAAAACCAGGAACATCGCTAGAACAAATAGCTTCTTCATGTCTGGGCCTCAAATTCCCCTGGGGTGTTAGTTGGTATCCCCCAGAAGTGTTATGAAGCTAACATGAGCTTGGGTAACAAAGTGTAAATCTTTAGTACCAGATAGTACCTAATTTTCCTTGAAGAGCGAGGCGCGCGGATCCTCTGGGTTTAAACGCCCAAATTCTCGCATTATTTCCTTGGATTTCTCATCTTTCAGGTGCGGAATGACTACCTGCACTGTCACGATCTGGTCTCCGCGGGCTCCCTCGTGAGAAGCAGATTGCACACCTCGGTCACGAAGCCGCAGTTTCTGTCCGTTTTGCGTTGATGGGGGAATCTTCAACTGGGCACGACCATCGATGGTCGGCACCTCGATCTTCGCCCCCAGGGCTGCCTCTGTAACAGTCACGGGCACAGTCAGGTAAATATCGTCCAGAAGCCTTGAGAACACCGGGTTCGTGCCTGTTTTGATGATCAGGTAGAGATCTCCTGACGGTCCGCCATTGATGCCGGCGTTTCCTTTGCCGGCCAGCCGGATTCTCTGCCCGTCGCGAGTGCCGCCTTTTATGCGAAACTCCACCTGCTCGGTCCGCGTGACGGTTCCGTCTCCATGGCAAGTGGAACATGCACTCTGCAATTTCCCTGTTCCGTTGCAACGCGGACACTGGATGTTGAACTTCATCCTGCCGCCCATCTGGGTAACCTGGCCCGAACCGTGACACTCCGGGCAAGTGCTTTGGCCACCAGTGGCAGCTTTGCCCTTGCAGGTGGGACAGATTTCCTTTCGCTGGATCTCCAGTCGAGCAGTACCGCCACGAATCGCAGTCCAGAAGTCAATGTTCACCTGGTATTCGAGATCGGTTCCAGGCTCGGCTCCTCGGCTCTTCGACTGCTGCTGCCCCTGGGAAAATATTCCCGAAAAGATGTCGCGGAAATTGCCCCAGCCGCCCGGCTGACCTTGCTGACCTTGCTGCCCCGGACTGGCCTGATTGGCCTGGAAATCTGAGAAATCGAATCCGCCGAAGTCGAAGGGGACGCCGCCCTGTTCCTCGCGGGTGTGGACACGGCCATATCCGCCGCGCGCTGCGGCCTCCGCAGCCGCCGGGTCTATCTGGTCAGAGTAAAAGCCGAGCTGGTCATAGACCTTGCGCTTCTTATCGTCGCTGAGTATGTCGTTCGCCTCGGAGATCTCCTTGAATTTCTCTTCGGCTTTTTTGTCGTTGGGATTAACGTCGGGGTGATATTTGCGGGCAAGCTTGCGAAAGGCTTTGCGAATCTCATCCGCCGTTGCGGTCTTCTTGACTCCGAGCAATCCGTAATAGTCTTTTTGATGAGTATTCGCCATGATTTTTGCGTTGTTTCTGAACTACCTGATAATCCGTTCCCGAAAGGGTGACTTTGAGCGTAGCATGATGGGCGGTAAGCGCTCTGGGCTGACGCTCTTACCGCCGGATGCTTAATTCCATACCTGGCTGGCCTGCACTGGCTCCACCATCCACGGCAGGTCAGGCTCAAGGCCTCGCATCTTTGCCGCGAACGACTCCGCCTCCGCCTGGGTATTGAATAAAACCTTGTTGTAGACCTTGCCTGCGCGCCATTGCTCGCATTTCCATAAGGTATCGGTCATTTTTCTCCCCTGTTCTGCATCTCCCGGATGACCGGGACGCGATACGCGGCCGGAGCTTTGTACGCTGAATGCTCTTAACTCCTTAAAACTTGCGGGGCGTCCCGGTTGATTTCCCGGGAAGACGCCCCGCGTTTTCTTTCCTCACGGAGGGTCGCAACTGTAATAGTTACGAAACCCCGTACTGTTCCGTTCCTGTTACTTCTTTTCGTCGACGTCCACGTACTCGGCGTCGATTACTCCTTCGTCCTTCTTTTCCGAACCTTCGGCTGGTCCTGTAGTTCCGTCCGGTCCCGGTGCTCCGCCAGTTGCGGCGGATGCAGCCGAGCTAGCCTTGTACATTGCCTCGGCCATCTTGTGCGAAGCCTCGGTAAGACGGTCCTTCGAAGCATTCATTTCAGCCACGGTCGGTGTGCCTTCGAGGGTCTTCTTGGCATCGGCCAGGGCGGTCTCCACATCGGTCTTGTCACCCTCAGAGATTTTGTCACCGCTCTCCTTGAGCATCTTCTCGATGTTGTAAACCAGGTTATCGAGGCCATTGCGAGCCTCAATCTCCTCCCGCTTCGCCTTATCCTCGGCGGAGTGGGCATCTGCTTCCTTCGCCATGCGCTCCACTTCTTCCTTGCTCAAGCCGCTGGACGAGGTGATCTGTATGCGCTGATCCTTGCCCGTTGCCATGTCCTTCGCCGTCACGTTGAGAATGCCGTTCGCGTCTATGTCAAACGTCACCTCAATCTGAGGAACTCCACGCATGGCGGGTGGTATCCCAGCCAGCTTGAATTTGCCCAGCGTCCGGTTTTGCGCAGCCATGGGACGCTCACCCTGAAGAACGTGAACCTCAACCTCGGTCTGATTATCGGCTGCGGTCGAGAATGTCTCAGTCTTCTTGGTCGGAATCGTCGTATTGCGAGCGATCATCGACGTTGCCACTCCGCCCAGTGTCTCGATGGACAAGGTAAGCGGTGTGACGTCGAGCAAGAGAAGATCCTTGACCTCGCCGCCCAGGACGCCCGCCTGGATCGCAGCTCCGATTGCAACCACCTCGTCAGGATTCACACCCTTGTGAGGTTCCTTGCCGAAGAGCTTTTTCACCAATTCCTGAATTGCCGGCATGCGCGTCTGACCACCAACCAGAACGACTTCGTCGATCTTGCTGGCGTCGATTCCCGCATCCGCAAGTGCCTTCTTGCAGGGCTCGATGGAACGCTGCAACAGGTCCTCTACCAACTGCTCCAATTTGCCACGCGTCAGCTTCTTGACCAGGTGCTTCGGTCCCGTCGCATCGGCAGTGATAAACGGCAGATTGATCTCGGTCTCGACCGTGGTCGAAAGCTCGATCTTGGCTTTTTCTGCTGCGTCCTTCAGGCGCTGCAGGGCCATTTCGTTGCCCTTGGCGCGCAAATCCAGGCTCTCGTCCTTCTTGAACTCGTCAATAAGCCAGTCCACAATGCGCTGGTCGAGGTTGTCGCCACCAAGGTGGGTGTCACCATTGGTCGATTTGACCTCAATCACGCCTTCGCCGACTTCCAGCACGGATACGTCGAACGTACCGCCACCGAAGTCGTAAACGGCGATGGTTTCATCCTTCTTCTTGTCCAGCCCGTAGGCCAACGCTGCCGCTGTCGGCTCGTTGACGATACGCTTTACATCGAGCCCGGCGATGCGGCCAGCATCCTTCGTCGCCTGACGCTGTGCGTCATTGAAGTAAGCGGGCACCGTGATGACGGCTTCCGTAACAGACTGACCAAGATAATCCTCTGCAGCCTTCTTCAATTTCTGAAGGATCATGGCGGAGATCTCGGGCGGCGTGTAGTCCTTGCCCTGGGCCTCAATCACAAGATGATCACCAGCCTGTTTAACCTTGTATGGGACCATCTTCATTTCGTCATTTACTTCGTTAAAGCGGCGTCCCATGAAGCGCTTGATCGAATAAATCGTGTTTTCCGGATTGGTAATGGCCTGGCGCTTTGCCACCTGGCCTACAAGGCGCTCACCACTTTTGGTGAAGCCCACCACGGAGGGAGTTGTCCGGCCGCCCTCTTCGTTGGCGATCACCTTAGGCTCGCCACCTTCCATCACGGCTACAACGGAGTTGGTTGTACCGAGGTCAATTCCAATAATCTTTGCCATATCTTTTGTTCCTGCCTTTACCTATAAGAGGTGCGCCATCCCATTGATTCCTGCTTAGTCAGCATCGCACTTGAGTCTAATGCTGTCAACCTATCTGATGCTGATTGTCACCTTCTGGATTCAGCAACCTTAAGCCCATTTTTTTGAATCACATGGGAAGTCCGCCTGATTTTATTTCAAAGAGATCCTTCCGGGAATTGCTGCAAGCAATTGGAGTTTTCGCCCTTTAACCCGTAAACTCAACCTTTCCAGAAAGCTACAGAATGGCCGAGTCGCGAAACGGATCGTCGCCAGTCGCCCCAGGTTCAAACCCCTGGCTGGTAGCCGTTTCGGTGATGCTGGCGACGTTCATGGAAGTGTTGGATACGGCAATTGCGTCCGTCGCTCTTCCGTATATCGCCGGAAGCCTTTCGGCCAGCAACTCCGAAGCGACATGGGTACTGACCAGTTATCTTGTGGCAAACGCAGTCATCCTTCCGGCCAGCAACTGGTTTTCCCTGCGATTCGGACGAAAGCGCTTCCTGATCAGCTGCGTGATCCTGTTCACAACTGCCTCGTTCTTCTGCGGCGCAGCGCCATCCCTGGCCCTGCTACTGGTTGCGCGAGTGATTCAGGGGGCTGGCGGAGGGGCGCTGCAGCCGATTTCGCAGGCAATCCTGCTAGAGAGTTTTCCGCCCGCAAAGCGGGGAGCGGCCATGGCGGTATTCGCCTTCGGAATCGTGGTTGCCCCGGTGCTGGGGCCAACCCTTGGAGGCTGGCTAACTGACACATATAGTTGGCGTTATGCGTTCTATATCAATATTCCGGTGGGCGCGCTCGCCGTATTTATGATCAACCGCTTCGTGGTCGATCCTCCTTACATCAAGAATGCAAAGGTCCATCCCTTCGACAATCTCGGCTTTGGTCTGCTGGCGGTCTGGACTGGATGCCTGCAGATTGTGCTCGACAAGGGGCAGGAAGACGACTGGTTTGGCGCCGTTTGGATACGCTGGGCGGTATTGGCACTTATGATCTCGTTGACCTGGTTCATCATCCACTCCTGGCGACACAAAAATGGGCTGGTCGATCTCAAAATTCTGAAGAACCGGAATTTCGGGGTGGGATGCCTGCTGATTTCGCTGTTGGGAGTCGCAATCTACATAACGATTACCATGCTGCCGCTTTTTTACCAGGAGGTACTTGGGTATACCGCCTTCGCTGCAGGACTGGTTGTGGGGCCTCGCGGTGTCGGCTCGATTCTCGGCATGCCGATTATTGGCTGGCTCTCGGGCAAGGTGGATAATCGCTACCTTATGACGCTCGGTTTTGTCGGCTTCGGAATCTGCTCCATCATTTTCGGGCAGGTGAACCTGGATATAGGACCAACGACCTTGCTGATTCCCATTGTGGTGACCGGGTTTGCGCTGAGCTTTGTCTTCGTCCCTATTTCTTCCATGGCAACGGCGACTGTAAAGAATGAAGAGATGGGGAATGCGACAGGGATTTTCAACCTGCTTCGCAATATCGGCGGGTCGATTGGGATTTCGATGGCGCAAACCACCCTGATTCGGCGCGCCGCTTTTCACCAAACGCAGATTGTCTCCGCGATCCCACGAGCCAGTAATGTCTACCAAAATTCAACGCAGAAGCTGTCGGGCTTTATTGGCAGAGATCTCGGAAAAGCAGCCGGCATGGCCGGCGCACAAGGAGAGATCTACAGGCAGGTCAATCAGCAGGCACTTCTCTGGTCCTTTATCGACGTTTTTCGCTGGACAGCGTTGCTGGCGTTTCTAGCCGCGATCCTCGTCTGGCTTTTCAAAAACGTGAAGGCGAAAAAAGGCGCTGTCGCCATGCATTGACGCCGGAGCCACGAGTTGCTCCAGCGAGCTAATCGTCCAAAGGGCTAAACTTGCTCGTTGAAGGATCGTAGGCTTCGATCGTTCCAGTGAGAATGTCATAAAACCAGCCGTGGAGTTCCAGCGACTGACGCGCAAGAGCGGCAGCAACCTCAGGATGTGTCTTTAGATTCTCAATCTGGGCAATGACGTTTGCGTGGATGAGAGCGAGCAACTCCTCATCAGGATTGCGCTTTGTGGAATCGAGGTACTTCCAGGCACTATCGAGATAACGGAGCCACACACCCGCGTGCGGCAGGGTGGCGAGCGACTCCTTGTTGATCGCCGCCTTGATGGCCCCACAATCGGAGTGCCCGCAAATTATGATGTGTTTCACCTTGAGGACCCGAACGGCGTACTCAATAGTGGCCGTGACGCCTCCAGGAAGCTCGCCACTCGGCGGCACAATGTTTCCGACGTTGCGGCAGATGAAAAGGTCGCCGGGCTCCGTTTGAAGGATGAGGTCGGGAACGACGCGTGAGTCAGCGCAGGTGAGAAAGAGTACTTCGGGCGCCTGGCGATCGGATAGAAGGTGGAAGTGCTCTCTGCGTTGGGGAAAGATGTGGCGATGGAACTTCCGGTATCCGTCCAGCAGGCGCTTCATTCGCTTCCATCCGATCCGTCGCCCACGGCTCAAGGCGGCACCGAGCGTAACAACTTGGGAGAGACTAACAGAACAGCCTTCTCTTCAGAGCAGCTTTCGTCTTGTGCCATGTGAGAATGCACTAAGCTCATCGCAAGTTTTTCTGGAGTTTTGTTGATGAATAGGCCTTTCGGAAATTGCCTCTTTGCTTTTGTTTTGACTGCTGCGCTGGTCTCGTCCGCTCCTTCGCAAACGGGGAACACGCTGCCCGATGATCTTCGGACGAAGGTCGATGCTGCAGCCGAACAGGTGTTGAAGTCGAGTGGAGTGCCCTCCGCTTCGATCGCCATTGTGAAAGACGGAAAGATTGCCTACACCCATGCCTACGGGCTCGCGCGGCTTGACCCACCCTTGCCTGCAACAACAGCAATGCGGTATTCCATCGGATCCATCAGTAAACAATTTACTGCGGCAGCCATCTTGCTGCTGCAGCAGGATGGCAAGCTGAACCTCAACGATCCCGTATCGAAATACCTGCCCGAGCTGACTCGAGCCAATGAGGTAACACTCAGAATGCTGCTGGCACATACGTCCGGCTACCAGGACTATTGGCCGGAGGATTACGTTATGCCTCCGATGCTGAACGCCGTGACGGCGAACGAGATTCTGAATCTGTGGGCGAAAAAGCCACTCGACTTTGATCCCGGAACAAAGTGGCAATACTCGAATACGAACTACGTGATCGCCGGGCTGATTATCGAAAAAGTGAGCGGGATGCCGCTGATGCGCTTTCTTCAGCTGCGTATCTTTACCCCGCTGGACATGAAGTCGGTCTACAACTCGGATGAAGCGCGCCTTACAACTGCGGATGCAACCGGATATTACCGTCACGCGCTGGGGCCGTTACGGCCTGCTCCCAGAGAAGGCAAGGGCTGGATGTTCGCGGCGGGAGAACTTGCCATGACGCCGTACGATCTGGCGCTGTGGGACATCAGCCTGATCAATCGATCTCTGTTGCAGCCGTCTTCGTATGAGCAGATGTTCGACGAAGTGAAGCTGAAGGATGGCGCTCCAACTCACTACGCTCTCGGGCTGGATGTGAGCGATCACGACGGAAAGCTGGAATTGGAACACTCGGGCGAAGTGTCAGGATTTGTATCCGAAAATATTGTTTATGCCGATGACAAAGCGGCCGTGGCAGTGCTTACAAACCAGGATGCGGTCTCTGCCGCCAGTTCGATCGGTCATCAGATTGGCAACCTTATCCTGAATCGCGCGGGCTCAGACACCTCTGAGAGTGAGGCGAAGGCCGCAGCAATTTTTGCCGGATTAAAGGACGGTACGATTGATCGCGCGCTCTTCACTCCTAATTGCAACGCATACTTCAGCGAAGAGGCCTTGCAGGATTTCTCTCAGAGCTTGAAGCCGCTGGGCAAGCCGATCAGCTTCCGTCAGTTTCGTACGTCGCTGCGCGGAGGAATGATGTTTCGCGGCTACCATGTTTCGTTTCCCGCACAGCAGCTGACGGTGACAGTGTATGAGATGCCGGACGGAAAAATCGAGCAGTACTTGGTGATGCCGACACCATAGCGTTGTCGTGTGAACTATTTCGCGATCGGAGTAGTGAGGGCCACTTCGAGATTGCCGAAGCGGCCAGTTGCCTGGTCGCGCACTCCGAGCGCAAGCGTCGCTGCTCCAGGCTTGAGGGGAACGGTTTGCTTCGCTGGAAAAGCACTCGTTCGCAAATTTGCCCTTTGTTCCGGATTGACTTTTCCGCTCACCTGGATCTGTGATGTGCCGATGACTCTTCCGGTGGAATCGTATTCAACAATGACACAGGCAACCTCAGCCAACTCCTTGCCAGAAGGCTCTGGCCGGAACTGCAACGTCTGCGGATCGATGGCGTATTCCACTTCGACCGTATCGGCGGACTTGTGCAGTTTGGCGGAGAAGAGGACAGCCGTCTCTGGAGCAGCTCCGTGCTTCATTGCCAGCGTGAACTGATCGACTGTCGGCATCGGCTCCGGATGCGGGTCGCGGGCGAAGTATCCGCGACGATAGACGAGGCGGTATCCCTTTTGCTGGAGAGTTAGATCGATCCTGCGATAGTTGCCATTCCATTTGGTGTTGGAAGGAGAGTAAGAGAGGGTGTAGTAGTTCTGACTCTGGGTAAAGTCTTCTTTAAGAATCCCTACGACATCGTTATGGTTGAATCGAGCGACGCCTCCCGTCGATTGAGCGATGTCGAGCATTTCAGCCTGTTCTGACGCTGTTACGCGATCGAATTTTCCCTCTTGCGAAGCCAAAGCCTGCGGGTTTTTGACGAACAAATAACCGCCCGTATCTGAACTGTCCACGCCAGGTGTTTCGGCACCGATGACGCCTCGCACATCGATGGGATAGATGGCGACTCTTGCACTTTCCAACTCTTTGTCCATCGTCTGCTGCATCAGCAATAATTCCCCGGCAAGATTGCTTTTATTCGCGGGGTTGTCGCCGCCCATTACGCCCGAGGGCTCCGCCTGCAAAGGAAATCCGGAAGAGAGCCAGTAGACATTTTTTCTCCCCTGATACTTGCCTAGCCATTTCGCCAGATCGCCAAAAGAGAGGAGTGTGGTCTGCACTCGCTGGCTCAGTTTCTGTACTTCAACGGCATCGCGGCTGGTCACCACCGCATTCAACATTGTCCGATTCGTAATCATCTGTGCGAGTAACGCTTCGTCATCAGAGTTGTAGATGTCTAATAAGGGAGACGGTGCGGGAGACATCGCGTTCGTGGTCAGAACCTTGTCGATCGCTCCGGCTCCTCCATGAAAAGGAACCAGCAGTTTGAGTTCTGCGCGCATGGCAACCAGCGCAAGCGGCTGGCCCGGCGGAAGGCTCTTCACAAATTGCTGAACCTGCGTTCGCATTCTCGCCTGGTCGGCGATTTCGGTATTCAACAGATCGACGAGCAGCACATTCCACACCGTCGGCGCATTCACAGGCTTGTTGGTGAGTACGGTTGTTCCAGCTTCCGGAACCATCGGCTTAACAATGGAGACTGTTTCGCTTGCCGCGGTGTGGTCGTCTACACTCGCAATTTTCTGGGGGACCTTGTCTTCCATGAGAATGAAGTCTTCGGCCTTGAGACCCTTGACCGGCATGCCATTCTTGTCGACCACCATTACGTCTACTACGACCAACCGAACTTCTGTCCGCAATGTGGTGGTGGGAGTAGATGGAGGGCCCTGATCGGGCGTCGTTTGTGACGTCGCAACGCTTCCGCTGGCCAGCAATGAAAAAGTTAAGAGCGCAACAATTTTCTGGTCAACGAATTTCATTTTTGTGGCCCCTGGGTCGTGGCGCAATTTTACACTGACGGCAAATCCGTAAGCGGGAGACCGGATTTCAAAATGGCGCCGAATTCGTGGTGGGCATTGAATCTGTGCGGTGTAGTCTGTTGCGGGAGACCGGATCACGATGAACTATCGCACTCTTGGCCGCACGGGATGGAAAGTTTCCGATATCAGCTTTGGCACGTGGGCGATTGGCGGCTCATGGGGAGCGGTTGACGATTCCGAATCGCTGGTGGCATTGCAGCAGGCGATCGATAGCGGCGTGAATTTTCTTGATACCGCGGATGTTTACGGCGATGGCCGCAGTGAAAGGCTTTGCGCTCAGATCAAGCGCGAACGTAAGGAGGAAATCGTCATCGCCACCAAGGCGGGACGCGGCCTGAACCCGCACACGGCGCAGGGCTATAAAAATCTGACGCCATTCATTGAGCGCAGCCTGAAGAACCTGGAGGTGGACTGCCTTGACCTGTTGCAGCTTCACTGTCCGCCAACCGATGTTTATTACATGCCAGAGGTGTTCGACGCGCTGGATGGCCTGGTGGAAGCGGGAAAGATTCGCTACTACGGCGTAAGCGTGGAGCGAATTGAAGAAGCGCTGAAGGCGATGGAGTACCCCAACGTCCAGACGGTGCAGATCATCTTCAATATATTTCGTCAGCGCCCAGCCGGACTTTTCTTCGAGCAGGCGAAGCTTCGCAAGGTGGGGGTGCTGGCGCGCGTGCCGCTGGCCAGCGGCCTGCTCACGGGCAAGCTTCGGCGCGACTCGCAATTCCCTGCCGACGATCATCGGACCTTCAACCGGAACGGCGAGGCTTTCAACGTAGGCGAAACATTTTCGGGAGTGAACTACGACAAGGCTCTGGACGCGGTGCGGGAGATACGAGACCTCCTGCCTGCGGGCGTAAGTATGTCTGAGTTTGCGCTACGCTGGATACTGATGTTCGACGCGGTAAGCTGTGCTATTCCGGGCGGCAAACGGGCGGCGCAGGTATTCGAGAACTGCCGCGCTTCGGATCTGCCGCCACTCTCACCGGAGGCGATGGCAGAGGTAAAGGCAATCTACGAGCGACGCATCCGTCCCCACGTTCACGATCGCTGGTAAAAGGGGCGGCCCTTCACTGTAAGGCCACTGAAACCAGGGATTTGCCCAAATGGAAAGTAGCGCCTGCAAAACAGGGCCTACCAGCCAGTCGCGAGCGAACCTGCGCCCGGAAGCACTGTTAAACTAAAGACTGACAATTATGTTTGAGAATCTTTCTGAAAAGCTGCAGCGGGCGTTCAAGAATCTTCGCGGTCAGGGCGTTATCACCGAGGAGAACATAGGCGAAGCCCTGCGGGAAATTCGCGTCGCGTTGCTTGAAGCTGACGTTAACCTGAATGTCGTCAAAGAGTTGATCGAGCACATCCGGGCCAAAGCAGTCGGGCAGGAAGTGATGACTGCGCTTTCTCCGGGCGAGCAGATCGTTAAAATTGTTCGCGATGAGCTGATGACGCTGCTGGGCAAGGACACGGCGCGTTTCCAATTCGCTTCGCGGCCGCCAACTGTCATTCTTATGGCAGGGCTGCAGGGATCCGGTAAAACCACTACCTCAGGCAAGCTCGCTGCGTGGCTGCAGAAGGGTGGGCACAGGCCGATGCTGGTGTCGGTCGACGTCTACCGGCCCGCGGCGCGCGAACAATTGAAGGTGGTCGCGGGATCGATCAAGGCGAGCCTGTACGAAGGCGACATGAAAGGCGAAACCGCAGGCACTGCACTGGTGGAACGGCTGGCGAAAGAGGCACGCCGGGAGGCTGTAAACTCCGGCTGCGACACCCTGATCGTAGATACGGCCGGGCGTCTGCACGTGGATGAGCAGCTGATGGAGGAGATGCAGCGGCTGAAAGCGCTGCTGAATCCGCAGGAAATTTTGTTCGTCGCCGACGCCATGACAGGGCAGGACGCGGTCCGCTCTGCCGATGAGTTCCACAAGAAGCTTGCTCTTACGGGAATTATTCTCACCAAGATGGATGGTGATGCGCGCGGCGGTGCTGCACTTTCAATTCGACAAGTGACTGGCCAGCCGGTGAAGTTCATCGGTACTGGTGAAAAGCCGAGCGCGTTTGAGCCATTCCATCCGGACCGTATCGTCGGTCGCATCCTTGGAATGGGCGACATTATGACGTTGATCGAGCGAGCCGAAGAGACGCTCGACAAAAAGAAGTCAGAGGATTTCGCCAAGAAGGCGCTCTCCGGAGATGGCTTTTCACTCGAAGACTTCCGCGATCAATTGCGCCAGATACGCAAGTTGGGTTCATTGCAAAGCATTATGAAGATGCTGCCGTCTGTTGGCCCATTTCAGGGCATTCAACAAATGGCGGACCAGGTCGATGAGAACCAATTCACGCGCGTGGAGGCGATCATCAACTCCATGACGCCGAAGGAACGCAACAACCACGAGATCATCTCTGGAAATCGTCGTAAGCGCATCGCCCGCGGATCGGGTACGACCGTGCAGGAAGTGAATCAACTGTTGCGTCAGTACGCGCAGATGAGGAAGATGTTTAAATCCGCCGGAAAAGGTGGCGCATTGCAGCGCCGCCTGATGGGAACCATGGGTGGCATGCGAGGTATGGGTCGCTAACGCGCACGACGTGGAGGGGATGGGTTCATGGTCATGGAGAATGTGGTGAACCTGCAGGACCAACTCGACGAAATAACAGCGAATACGCGGCTGCTGGTGCAGCCTGAACGCCTGGAGGTAAGCGAGAAAGCTGTGACCGATCTGTTCCGTTCAGGAGCCGAAGATCGGATCTTGCGAGTTGGCGCAAAGGCGCCTGCATTTTCTCTGCAGGACTCGACCGGGCCGATGGTGAATAGTTCCGATCTTCTCGCGCTGGGCCCCCTGGTGATTAATTTCTTCCGCGGTCGCTGGTGCCCCTATTGCGTTACGGAACTTGAAGCGTGGCGCGGGATCTATCCTCAACTCCGCGAGATCGGCGCGTTGATGGTGGCCATTTCCCCGCAGACTGTTCGTCAAAACGATTTCACCGCGGGACAACACTCGCTTCCCTTCCCTCTGCTCACCGATACGGGCTGCGAACTCGCGGAGAAATTTGGCCTGATGTACCAGGTGCCCGAGTATCACCAGCATTACTACCGCAGCATTCTGGTGAACGTACCTTTCGTGAACGGAGACGAGAGTTGGAAATTGCCGCTGCCCGCTACTTACGTAGTCGATCGCGGCGGAACGATTCTGTTTGCCGAGGCTCACGCGGACTTTCGTGTTCGTCCCGAACCGACAGAAATTCTGGATTTGCTGCGTCGGGTTTATCGTTAATTCCATTTCCGCGATTTACGACTAGTCGAGTGCGCCAACTGGATCGAGATCTTCTCTGAAACAGTGACTGGTCTAAATTGCGAGATGATCCTTCGAGTGCCATCCAGTTATGCACATGAGCGGTTTGACCCACCCCCTCCCCGTTGTTACTATGGTTATGCGGGGTGGAGCAGTCCGGTAGCTCGTTGGGCTCATAACCCAAAGGTCGCTGGTTCAAATCCAGCCCCCGCAACCAATAGAATCAACAACTTACGGTTCATTGGTTACTCTGGAATAAGTCCCCATTATCCCCCATTCGGAAACAGCCCATTCTTGAGCGTGATTACGACGCGATCAGTCCCATTTCGCGCGTGTAAGTTATTTGCCAAGGATCAGCTCGACAACTCTGCTATTGGCTTTTCGTTTAGAGTCTGTCATCGCACGTCCATAGACATTCATCGTTGTTTGGATCGAAGCATGACGCATCAGTTCCTGCTGGACTTTCATCGGTGCACCAGTCTCATCAAGCAAGGTCCGGTATGTGTGACGGAATGTATGCCACCCAATCCCATCTCCCAGCTTGGCCAGCTTTGCAGCTCGCAAGAGTTGACGCTTCTGCAGGCTGGTCTGGTGATAGGGCTTCCCGGTTCTCGGATTGGCGAATACCCAATCCTCATCTTGGGGAAACGAACTGAATGCCCGCCACTTGAGCAGCAGTTCGATTAGAAGCGGATCCAGCGGAAAGTGATCCTGCGAGTATTCCGTCTTCACCGCGTCAACCCGGCCACCTACGAAACTCCGTTGAACCAGCGCGGTACCATCCTCAAAATCAAAGTCGCCCCATTGCAATCCAAGGATCTCGCTGATGCGAAGACCGGTGCATTGCGCAAAGATGACCATCGTGCGATATGGCTCTACGAGATGCTTGGCCATCTCAAAGAACTGATCGACTTCGAGGATTTTGGGCCGCTTCAAACGCTTGCTTGCGTCCTTAACGCGTACCAGGGCGATGGGGTTTTTGCCAATATCAATCACGCCCCAACGTTCTGCGCACTTCAGAACTACGTGCATGAGTCCCCGTATATGAGTCTTTGACTTCGGAGCAAGCGGCAAATCGCGCAGCCACTGTTCCATTGCCATCGGCTTCATCTTGTTCACGGGATACTCACTCCACCGTCGGACGGATGTGTTTCCGAATATTCGAGAGGTGCGATTTTCGGGTTGAATACCGCACCGGTAGCTCGTGCTCGATGTAGCGGTCGAGCAGAGCCCCGAATGTCGGAGCGTCTACTTCCGAGCGAGGTGAATCGTCGTTGAGTTGTATCAGCTGGTGCTTGCGTTGCGCGACGTGCGTCGGCTTCGGTTGGGTACAGATCACGATCGCCAAGGATCATGCTCTGCCTTACCCGATCGCCGTTTGAGTTGGTCTCGTAGTAGCGAAACTCCCACACGTCAGTGCCTCGCTCCCGCTTTCGCAGCCGTAAACTGCCATATTGAAATCGCGTCCGAACAAACAAGGTTTTCCTCCTGTCAGTTGCGGGCACGAGTGGTGCTTAAAGAGTACCGCCGCTCCGTGTTCGAGTCGAGTGTGGCCGAGCCAATCATGCTGGCCTGGAGATCGGAGGCGTGGAATCGCCAGAGATTGCCGATGCGGTAGCCGGTTACGCGACCCTTTCGCGCCAGGCGCTGAAGAGTCTTTGGACGGATGCGGAGGATAGCAGCGGCTTGATCACTATCCAAGAGTGGCTCGAATGAAAACTTGGGATCGGACATGGCTCGTACGCCTCCTGAACACACTTTGCTGTGAAAGGTGAAGTATGTCTAGAGCGTCAGGAAGGCGTGTTTTCATGCGGGCACGAGCAAAAGAAGGAAGGCCTGATACCTCTTGGGTCGCTGCGAGTAATGCAGGGAAGTCTTGGGAAGCCCGGGCACTCTCGACTTTTCGACGACATGAAAGTGAACCCCCGGTGGGACACAGGAGAAAGAGGCAATGAGTCCGGAGGGGAGATACGACATCAGTCGAGAACTGTCGCGTTACTCCCTTTCCACTCCAGAGCGAACGGCAAATATTCATTAGTCTTACTGTTGTCTTCCGATCATCAGCTCTCAACAGTGGACTAGGTCAGACGCGGCTGTTTTTCCTTCAGTTCCAGCAAAAGTGCCTCGACTTGGTCGTTCTGCTCAAGGTGCGCGAAGCGCTCGTCTAGCGTTTCGGACGACGATATAGCGAGTAACGTTCGGGCAGCTTGATTCTGCGACTCCACTTCCTTGACTGAGGCGGACAGGCGAGCGATCTTTGCTGGAGCCGTTCCACTATCCAGCATCGCTTGAGCGGCATTCGCCTTTTGTGCAGCGCGATTACGTCTGTGCTGTGTTGTGAGGAGTTCTACCCGGGCCTGAGTTTCGGTCAGCCTCTGTTGCAGCCGGGCATAGGCCGCGCGAAGTGTTTCGGCCTCGGATGTCTGATCGGAGTGCTGTTCAGCAAGTCCTTCTGCCATTCTCTGATGGGACAATGCGCGTTCAAGGGCCGCGCGGGCGAGGTCATCTTGCTGCTTGCCGACCGCCAATTCAGCCTTTCGCAGCCACTGTGCATGCAGTTCTTCCTGCTCTGTCTTTTTCTTGAGCAATAGATGCTGATCTGCAATCGCTATAGCTACCTGCGTCTTGACCTGCATGAGCTGGTTCTCCATATCGAGCACCAATTGACGGGCAAGCTTCTCTGGGTTCTCTGCTTTCGAAAGAAGGTCGTTGATATTGGCGCGAAGCAATGTAGATACTCGTTCCAAAAGTGCCATCGAAGTATTCCTTTCATCGACGAGTTGGTTGCAATCTGCAGACCCTGGCGTGGGGCTGACACCCCACGCCTATTCAGATTCGGATGATCACTTCTTGTCGTTGCTTTCATCCCGGGGTTTCATCGCCTTCACGTTGGACATGAGATCCTGCATTTTCATTCCGCTCAGTGCTTCAAAAAGGGCCGGGACTTGAGCGGCAATCTTGGTCATGTCACCAGTGATCTTGCTGGCGCCAGTTTGTTGGTCGCCGCCCGTGGAAACGATGGTAATTTTGTCTACCTTTGACAGAGGCTCGGCCATCGCACGAACAACATCAGCCATGTTGCTGATCAGCTTGTCTACGACGGCAGCCTGGGACCACTCCTGGTAAGCTTCGGCCTTCACGTTCATGGCCTTGGCTTCTGCCTCACCCTTTACAAAAATGATGTTTGCTTCGGCCTCGCCCTGGACGCGGGTAATGGCGGCCTGCGCCTCGCCCTGGACGCGCGTTGCAGCTGCGCGACCCTCGGCTTCAATCGTGAGCCGGTTCTTTTCGGCTGCCGCAATGTTTTGAATTCTTAGAGCCTCAATCTCAGATCCCTTCAGAATTGTCGAAATGAGTTCCTTTTCGTGCCGGAGGATTTCGGCCTCCTGAACTTTGACCTGCTGCTCCTTTTCGATTTGTTGCACCTTAACCTGCTCAGCAATGACCTGCTGCTGCATGACGTTGGTCTGGAGTTCGTATGCCTTGTCGGCCTGGGCCTCCTGACGGCGTGATTGCTCCGTGTACTGGGCCTTCTGAATGGCAAGGTCACGCTGGGCCTCGGCCTGCTTGCCCAGCGAAGCAGTTTCCGCTATCACGCGGTCCTGATCTGCGGCAGCCTTAGCAATTGCCGCCTCACGCAAGGCATTTGCACGACGAATAGCAGTGTCACGCTCTGCCTCCGCAGCCGCAATCTCAGCATCTCGCTTGATTCGAGCGACGTCAGGCCGACCCATGTTCGTGATGTATTCGTTTTTATCCCGGACCTCACGGATGGTGAAGCTTACAACCTCAAGCCCCATCTTCGACATATCGTCCATGCAGGTAGAGCGCATCCGTTCGGCGACCATCTCGGGTTCCTTGACGATCTGCTCAACTGTAAGCTGGCCAATGATTCCACGAAGGTGGCCCTCCATCACCAGGCGGATGAGACCTTCGCGCTGGTCGGGATTCTTTGAAAGGAATTGCTCGGCTGCGGTGAGGATAGACTCGTTATCCGATCGAACCTTGATCTGTGCTACTGCTTCGACTGTTACCGCAACGCCTTGCTTGGTGTACAAGTCCTGCTGAGGTGCAACGTCGAAGCTCATCAATTCAAGGGTAAGCTCGCGATAAGTTTCAATGACGGGGAAGATGACCGCTCCGCCGGAGCGTATGACCCGGGGAGTACGAAAACCGTAAACGATGATGGCCTGGTTTGGGCCAGCCTTGCGAAACATCTTCGCGATCGAGACGAACAAGGCGAGAGTGGCTAGTACAACAAGACCGACGATAACGACGACCGAGTTCAACATGCGTCTTTCCTTTGTGGTGCCGGGTTAGGGGCTGGTGTCAATGACGACGAAGAAGATTCAGAGATTAACTCATTGAGTGGAGTTACATAGGCAATGCCTCGCGCATAGCGCAGAACCACAACTTCGGTGCCGTGAGGTATCAGCGCGCCAGTCTCGCTGCGCGCAGCGGAATGGCGACGGGCCCCAGTCTGCGAAAAGAGAATCTCTCCCGTGCCGCCATTCGCACGAATTTCGCCTGAGACGCAGGCCAGTACTCCCTCCATCCGCGTGTCCTCAGCTGTGAGTACGCGCTCATGAGGGATGAGAAATCTGAAGAGAAACAGATAAAGAATGCCGGCACCTGCCAACCCCGAGAGGGTGGCCAGAAGCAAGACCACCGACGTGATCAGTGGGCTATATTGATGCAACAGATATCCCGCCCCTCCGAACCAGCAGAGAAATGCCGGCAGCGTGAAGCCATTCAGCGCGGAGACCTGATTTCCTGCATTGGCATGAACGTGAGTATGAGCACTTTCGTGCCCGAGGTGCAGGTGTCCTATATGCAGGTGTCCGATATGTACGCGGCCCAGCCCGCTGAACACCGCCAGCAGGCTCAGTACCAAGCCAAGTACGAAGCAGACTAAGTAGAGAGTATTCACCTGGAGACCTTCTTCTTGTTTAGGACATGCGGCAGTGACGGCGCTTCAGCCGGGCTAAGGACAGCCGTTAGCCTATCGACGAGGGCCGGCGTTTTAAGGATCAATTCGAGCAAAAGGATACAGCGCCGAGAGTCAGTTTGGTGCGCCACGGCCAGCAGCGCGCGAGATAATTCAGGGTCTTTTCTGCCGAATCGCTCAGCTCCGGCGATCAGCCAAAGATCCAGCTTGTCATCGTTGATCTCGATTGTTCGGAGTTCCGCCTGAAAGTCCTCAGGATCTTCAACCAGATATCCGGGATGCACCTTGAAAAAGCGCGCCAGCAGCAGGCGGGTTGTGTTCGTCAGATGCGGACGAGCGCCAGACTCGATCTGCGAAAGATATGACTGGGAGATGGTCTTCCTTAAGGACTTCGCCTTGGACTCGTCGGCAATTGCTCGCACCAGTTCTTGCTGGGTCATGGCACGATTGAGGCCGCGCAGCGAGCCTTCAACTTCGCGAAGGTATCGAATTTTCTCGGCAAGCTTCATCGATCGAACTGCCTGTATTGCAATTCGCAATAACAATATCACTAATTGCGATACGACGCAAGTGGAATTATCTCCTGTATGCGTGCAAAAGCTCTATGAGATAATTCCGGGCAACCGTCAATGGAAGACTTTCTGCTCCTGGTTCTCGTTGTTCTCTGGGTCATCGTTCGGTCTCGCGATCGCAAACAGCGGGAGGCAGCTGAGTCGGAGCTGCGTTACCGTCTGGATAGCCTCGATTCGGAGCTTCGAGCTCTTAGGGTTGAGAGGGTAGCGGCGACTGTTCCACCTCCGCCTCAGGAATGGCGCGGGAATGTGGTTGCGTCTCCAAATCCACCGCCTCTGTTGATCAGGAGCGATGAGACGATCGCGGCAGCGGTTCGCAAGCGTGCTGAGCAAGGTCAGTTCGCAGAGCCCGCGGCGCCAGAAACTTCTCCGGATCAAAACCGGACTTCCCAGAAAGTGGCAGAAAGCGAGTCGAGGGGGCCCGTGCTCAGCGGGTTCACTACTGCCGCAGAGCCGGAACTTCCAGCAGAAGCCGCTTCCATGCGGGCGGCGTCGCTCGAAGAGAGACTGGGGGCGAACTGGCTGAACAAGCTCGGAATCGTAATCCTTGTCTTCGGAGTGGCATTTTTTCTGGCCTATCAACTCAAAAACCTAGGTCCACTTGGAAAAATAGTGGTGGGCTTTGCTGTGAGCACAAGTCTGCTCGTAGGCGCGTTGATTCTCGAGAAACGTAACAAGTATCAAATATTTGCCCGGGCCGGAATTGGTGGGGGATGGGCACTCACATTTTTCACTACTTACGCGATGTATCACGTGCCTGCCACGCGGGTTCTGTCGTCGCAAGTCATCGACTTGATCCTAATGTTCATAGTTGCTGTGGGCATGGTCTGGCATTCCTTGCGATACAGGTCTCAAGTAGTGACCGGCCTGGCATTTCTGCTTGCCTTCTCAACCATCACCATCAGCCAGGTAACGGTGTTTAGCCTGGTTGCGATCGCAGTGCTGGCTGCGGGACTCGTATTAGTGACCAGCCGAGAGCATTGGGCGGAGTTAGAACTTGCTGGGCTGATAGGCGTTTACCTAAGTCACCTCCTTTGGGTCAGCCGCATTCTGCATGCCCGAGGAGGGGCTGGACATCCTTTCCCGGAGTTCTTCCCCAGCGCATCGCTGATCCTTCTTTACTGGCTCATTTTCCGAATTGCATACGTTCATCGAACTCCGCGTGACGAACGAGAAGATTTGCTCACGTCCATCACGGCAGTTCTGAATTCAGCCGGCGTCCTTGGTCTGCTCAAATATCAATCGGCTCACCCGGAATGGGCGTTTTGGGCACTTCTGGCGCTGGGCGCAGCTGAAATGCTGCTCGCATTCTATGTTCGTTTCCGGAGGCGCACAGCATTCGTCGTGCTTTCCACCATCGCGACAGCGCTGTTATTGGCCGCCATTCCTTTCCATTATCGAGGTGCACATTGGTCTTTGTTCTGGATTCTTGAAGTGGAGGTACTCTTCCTCAGCGGAATTCGCATGCGAGAGCCTGTCTTCCGCAGACTCGGAATTCTGGCGGGATTCGCAGCCGCCTTCCAGCTAGGCGTGGGCGACATACTGCCACTTTACTCGCTGCGCGCAACCCAGCCAGATGCCGGTTGGCATTGGGGCGCAACCTTTGCCCTTGCTTTCGACGCAGTTGCTTATTGGTTCAACTCTGAGGTGGCGCCGCGTCGATGGAACGAAGTTGCATCTGCCGATGGTGACTTCTTGTCGCTTCGAATCACGTCCTACCTGGGTCTTCTCTCTGCAATGGGTTGCTTATGGGTCTTATTCCCAGGAAGCGAGACAGCAGTCGCATGGATGGTGCTCGCGCTCAGCCTGGGCTACCTGGGAGACAAGTTCGACCTCGACGGTCTTGGACTGCAGTGTGATTTAGTTGCTGCCGCAGCTTTTCTCAGAGTCCTTGTTATCAATTTCTCCATGGCGGGTCATTGGTTCGGTCTATCACAACGCGCCCTAACCGTGGGCGTCGTTAGTGTGCTTTTTTATATCGGCACACGAAGAAAAAGCAGCGGGCAAGGCCTTCCTGTTCCATACATAGCATTGGTGTACTCGTGGGCAGGAACGCTGATGCTCGCACTGCTCATCTGGTTTGAGTTGCGTCCGGTCAGCATTGCTGTCGGCTGGGGAGTACTGGCTCTGCTTCTTTTGGAAATCGGGATTCTGCGAGACCGTTTCTATTTACGGCATCAGGCTTTATTGCTGTTGGCCGCCAGTTTCGTGCGCATCTTCTTTGTGAACTTGAATGCCGGGGATCAAGGCAACATTCTTAACCCGCGCATTTATACGGTGCTCCCGCTGATTGCTGCCTATTTCTGGGCCTATGAGCGGATGCGACAGGCGTCGGGCGATTCACGGATTGAGCAAATGGCGGGGGTTGTTGCCTGCTGTTTTGGGACAACGGCCCTTGCCGCACTGCTCTACTTCGAAATGAGACCGGAGTGGGTGGTTATTTCGTGGGCAGTTATGGTTCCGCTCTTACTGATACTCGCCTGGGCACTTGACCGTCGTCTGTTTCTGGCGCAGGGGCTCGTGATGGCTGTAGCCGTATTTGCGCGTTCGCTACTTTTCAACCTTACTACGCAAACTCTCGCGCAAAGCTCACTATGGCAACGTAGGGCGGCTTGTATCGGAATCGCGTCGGCGATTCTGCTTGCGGCCCTTCCGCTGGCATTTCGCCTCCGCAACAGAGGTGAGGTGACGAGAATATCCGATGGATGGGGGGCCGGGGTCAAATTTTCCTTTAACCGACCGGAGCAAATTCTCTTCTTCATTCCTCTGCTGCTCGTCACCATCCTGCTCGCCTTCGAAATGCGCGCAGGAATGATAACCGTGGCATGGAGTGCGGTTGGAGTCAGCGTATTCCTCTTCGCACTGATGGTTCACGAACGTAGCTATCGCCTGGCGGGTCTAGGCCTGCTGCTCCTTGGAGTGGGCAAGATTCTCTTGATAGATATCTGGAAGCTCGCTCCGACGGACCGCTATGTCACGCTGATTGTGATGGGGATCGCGTTGCTCCTTGTCTCATTTCTGTATACCCGCTACCGCGAAGTGATTCTGAAATTCCTATGAAGAGATGGATGGGCTTCGCATTTATCGTCATCGCCGGGATTCTGGCGATTGTATTCGCCGAACGCCAGAAAGTGGCCACGCAACCTGGTCCCCAGGCCGTGCTCTCGGTTACGTCGGATGCGGAGCGTGAACTGAGCAGAATTCCTGCAAACCTTGATCGAATGTCAGATGCCGATGAAATCAGAATCGGCGATGAACTCGCTCAGTCATACGAGGCTGGATGGAAGGCTGATCAAGGGAAAGAACATGCGAAAGAAGTCGAAGTCTACCTTCAAAAGCGTCGGAGCTGTGGTATCGTCCGATGCTACTCGAAGGCTCCCTTATCGCTTTCACTATGTACCGCAGGCTTCCTTCGTGAATGCTTTTGCGTTGCCTGGCGGTCATATATTTGTCGGCGAAGGCTTGCTGAAGCTGATGAAAAGCGAAGATGCGTTAGCTGCGGTATTAGGGCACGAAGTAGAGCACGTCGATCTGCGTCACTGCGCTGAACGAGTTCAAACGGAAGGCCATCTCCGCGATCTTGGAACAATCGGAGATTTATTGAGCCTACCAGTGGGCGTATTTATAGCGGGCTATAGCAAAGAGCAGGAGCTTGAAGCCGACCGTTACGGCACAGCCCTGGCGGTCGCCGCGAATTACTCTCCAGACGGTATTCTGCAGCTTCTGGATGAGTTTGGTCGGCTCGAACGCGCAGGAGCAAAGGATGCCGGTGGCGCGGCCACTCCCGTTGGCGAAGCAGCCCAAGTTTCAGTCCAAACTCTTGAGGACTACTTTCGCAGCCATCCACGGGCTGCAGAACGAAGGCAACAGATCGAGGTCCTGACACGGTCTCAGCATTGGGCGACGCCACCCTTGCGGCCCCTGCGCCTTCAATAGCGGCGAGCCTGGCGGAAGCGAGTTCACGTACCTTCTTGCTGGAGTCGGATAGCGCCGGGATAAGCTGTGAGTTCCCGGACCGTAAAGTTCAAAAAAAAGAATTCGTCTCGGCTGCCAGTCGTCTGCGTGTTCGGCGTCGTTCGTGCACGCCGCAGTCTAGCGTCATGAATAGGGAGGTGCATCAATAGGGAACGGAGCGGGATCCAAATTTGCGATGGCGGTGTCTATCTCGGTAACAAGTTCAGTTCTACCGAGGCTGACCATGTTTGAAGATAGCTTGATCGACTCGAACCGCAGAATCAAGACCAGGAGTAGGTACTTCACAATCGTCGGCGTCCTACTTAACTCATCGGTCCTTGCGTCGATGGTTCTTGTTCCTCTGATTTATCCCGAAGCTCTCCCCAAAATAGCAATGGCGATCTTACTAGTCGCCCCGTCGCCGCCGCAAACCGCGCCTCATCCACCGCAGAAGATCGCGGAAAAGGTGAGGCCCGTGTCGGAACTCATAGAAAGATCCATTGTGGCACCCAGCAGAATCCCGCAACATGCCAAGATCATCGCGTTCGAAGCACCTGTAGTTCCGATGGCGGTCCCGGGCATGGGCGATGGCAGTGGGGACAGTGTCAAGGCAATGACGAACATCCTGGTCGATGTAGCTCAAAAGCCGCTGATAACGCAAGCATCACTCAAGAAGGTTCCCGTGTCCTCAGGTGTAATGCAGGGAAATCTGGTGATCAAGAACGCTCCCATTTACCCAGCAATCGCAAAGGCTGCACACATCTCCGGCACCGTTGTGCTGCAGGCGACCATTTCAAAAACCGGAACTATTGAAAATCTTCACGTAATCAGCGGCCACTCAATGCTGCAGCAAGCTGCGATTGACGCAGTGCGAACCTGGAAGTACAGGCCATATCTCCTCAACGGCGAGCCAGTTGAAGTGGAGACGGAGATTAACGTTGTCTTCAACCTCGGGGGCTGAGAGCCGTCGCGGTGACGACTGACTCCATACGACTGAGAAAACTTTGTTTGACGAGATTCCCAGGGTGGAGGCTGGAGCTGCATGATTAAGTGCAAATTTACGTCTACCAAGAGTATCGTGGGCGGTGTCTATTGGTATATGCGGTTAACGGTGCGAGCCGTGGCTTTGGCAATCCTGATTGGCGTTCCAACGTCTCTCCTGGCCTTCAGCGAGGATGCAGCTCCGCATCTACAAGTAGGGACCTTCAACCAGCAAGTTACCTTTCGGATTGGGGAGCGCATCCCGTTGGAATTGGTCTTCACCGGTCCGAACAACAAGCGGTTTGAAATAAATCTGGCAAGATACGATCGCAGTGGGCGCATGTCTTATGAGTCCTTTGAGGTTGTACCGTCTAGCGGATGGTCTGATCCCCTGGAGGCTGTATTTCGGTTCAGCGAGCGGCATGTTTGGCGGGGGACTTAGCAGTTCGGATGCGCTATCGGAAAAGCCTACTCTTATTCAACTCAATCTTAATGAATGGATCAGGTTTGATCGGCCCGGGACCTACGATCTCATTGCGGTCAGCAATAGAATCACGGATCTGTCGAAAGGCAGTGTGGCGAGATTCACGGGTGAGGCAACCATTACGCTGAGGTCAAATGTAATCCACTTGTCCATTGTTCCGGCGACCGCAACCTGGCAGAAGACCAAGTTGACCTCGGCTCTCGAGGAATTGAGAGTAGAGCATGCCAATCCCTCGATGCCGTCGCCGCGTAGACAAGCGGCGATAGCAGATGTGCGCTTTCTTGGCACTTCGGCAGCGGCCGATTTTATGGCGAAACACTTGCGGGAAGACGAGCCCACGCTGATGTTCGAATTCATGTTCGGGCTTATCGGTCTTCCAGCAAAGCTGCGCCCCTACGCCATTACTGCGATGGACAAGTTATTAGCCGATCCGAGGTTCCCGGTTTCGGCCATTTTTCTGAACACGATACCGAGTGCTCCAGTTGAGCGAAGCAGATCCCGTTGCTCAAGCGGTGCAGAGGCAGCAACTTGCCGACGCTGACTGGGCGCTGGCCCTTCAGGCCCTTCCCAGTAAAGAGGGCGCGGCCCGCGCGGCAACTGTGCAGGCGTTACAAGGACTGGTGCCGGCAGACGTCACCTCCCAAATGAAGGATGATCTCGGCAGGCTACTAGCTTCCAGCTTGCCGGATTTGCCAGTTCAAGCACAGATCAATGCGCTCCGGTCCAATTGGGATTCTCTCCGGTCGACGAGCATTCTCCCCATCTTGGTGGAGTTATCGAAAATGCCTCTCTGCAATGAGCAATGCAATGACGTGAATCCGTACGATACCCGGGAGTTAAAAGCAGTCGCACTTGAGCGTTGGTATGAACTCGATCCGGTGGGCGCACGTCAGGAGGCAGTCAATCAAATTGGTTCAGCGAATCCGTCTCTAACCGCAGCATCACTGGCGTTTCTGCCAAAAGAGAAACTCCCTGAATATGAGAGCGTTTGGGCGAACGAATTCATGACGACGGATGACTACCAGAGAGAAGCCCTCTTTGCTTCACTCATGGCACACTTTGGCAACGGTAGCTCAAGTGCGCAAGTCGCACAAAAGCTAAACGCCAAGGTGGGTGAGTGGGCATGTGAACCGCAGGGGGCGGCCCTTGGATACCTGGTCAAATTCGATCCTGAAACTGCCCGTCCCCTTGTGGCACGGGCGGTAAAGGAACGAGGCAAGGGAAAGACAGCCTGCAACCACTCTGTTTTTCAAGATATCGCCCGCTATGCGACGGATCCGATTCTTATTGAGGCGGCAATTGAAGCCCTGAATGATCCTGACCCAGAAGTAGCGAATGACGCTCTGATTTATCTGATGGACTTCGGCGATAAATCCGCCAGGCAGACAGTCTGGAATCGGTATCTGGAATGGAGTGAGAAATGGCAGGGCCATGCAGATGTGTTGGACCGACGGGATGCAGGATCGTCGGGTGATTGGCAGCAAGCCGCCCTGGGGCAAAACCTGGCACGCACACTGCTCGCGAGTCAAGGATGGCTGGCTGATCCTGATCTGATCTCGCAAGTAGTTGGAAGGTGCGTTGGTGAGCTGATGTGCAGAGACTTGAAACAGATTGCCGACACAGCGGCGGTAAAGCCACACCAGGTCATCGCGTATCGCTTAGGTGAAACGGAATCCTATGAAGTCGGCCAGTACAGCGCAAAATCGCTAGATCTGCTTCAAGCAAAGATCGCTCAATATCCCCGAGGTACGAAGTTTTCGTTGACAGAAATGCAGAAGACCCGAGATCAGACGCAACTCGATGATCAGGTGAAATCTATCATCGAAAAATGCGGAATGGTAATGGTTAGCCCATAACCGCACTTCGGTCGGCAGTGCGTATCAACATTCTAAGGGGCGTTCTTCCAGCCCACAAAACTCTGCGCGATTATTCCGGCCACCAGTGTCGTGCGTGATTTGTTTTGACCGATGCACACGCAGACTGACGGAATCCAATTCATCGATCAAAGTCCAAGACCAAGACCGAGTCCGTGATGAAACTCATCCTTCGATTCTGCTTTGTCCATTACATGGGATAGAACACTTCCCATAGAAGTTTCGATACCTGCGTTGTGTGACAGGCCTTCTGCCAGTTCGATAGCAGAGGGACGAGCCATGGAAATGCCGAGGGACTCACGTAGGCGGTCGATGTCGGAGGTGATGATCGAGATGCCTTCGCGACCACGCGATGCAGAGACATAGAACAGCTCCTGCTTCATCGTGTCTCCTGAAATGATGACTCGGTCGACCGTCTTTCCCTGGCTGCGGTGCGCGGTAACGGCATAGCCATGCGAAAATTCGTCGGTAATTAGCAGGAATACGTCGACCATCTTCAAGTTCAATTCCATTCGCGGTGACGTTTCTGACCGTCACGAGTTCTCCATTCGTGGCGCGAAAGCCAGGATCCCGACGATTACCCATCAGCAACAGTTTGTCGCCGGTACACGACCTTCAGCTACGGCGACATCAAACTATCCGCAAACAGCGTCAATGCCGGCGATTCTCTTCATGTTAAAGGCGAAGTAAAAAACACAGGAAATGTAGCCGGCGATGAAGTGGTCGAACTTTATCTCGCTCAACCTCAAACGGACGTTTCACCCCGAATCGTTCTCGCCGGCTTCAAGCGGTTCCATCTCACCCCGGGCCAATCAGCTGATGTTGAATTCACCTTGGATTCACGGACGTTGTCCGAGGTCGACGTCGACGGGAAACGGGCTGTTTTGCCCGGCGAATACAAGGTCTTCCTCGGCGGTGCAAAACCCGGGGATGGACTCCAATCACGCTGGGCGACTTTTACGATGAATGGCAAGGTCGAGTTGCCGAAATAGCGGGGCGCTTTAAGAATCTCGTTCCCGGACAGGCCTGAACTCTGAGAACGCGGGGCAGTCGTCTCAATGTGGTTCGGAAATGAGATCATCCATTTCGTCTCGGTCCATCCCCGCAATCGTGGTCGGGGTGCCCATTCTGGTGACCCCGACGTTGTCCAGACAGTGGCCGCGCAGAGGGACATTCCAGAATGATTTTCGACTCAGGGTAGCTTCCGGAGTGGCATGCACCGCTTTTCAGCAGTCTCAATGACGCTCCTCGTGGACGAGGCGTTCATTCCTCTTTCGCGAATGGAAAGCCGTCGACGATATTCCCCCACGTGATCTGCCTCACGTTGGGTCCGAGTTGGCGGTGACCGGGGCAGAACGTATTCTCCGTGCCTGCTACTTGCCGGTTTCCGCGGGTATCAGTTTCATGCCCAGTTGTTCGGCAAGATAAAGAAATACCAGCAACCAAGTAGCCGAGTCCCGAGGATTACAGGACTGCTTTCACCTATTTGCTTACCACGGTCACTACGGACATGTCCGGCCCGCGCCACGCCGACGGCGACCTTCCTGCGTGCCCCCGATGCTCGCGCCCACGGCCGCTGCAGCTCTGTTCGGTCGGTGGATCAAGAAGTTCTTCTCCATGTTGTTCGATTCAGCAAGCTTCGCTCGGATCTCTCTCAAAAGGGTCGGATCGAAGTCATTGCGGGCCGGCTGATCTTCCGAAATGAATGGTGTTCTGGAATTCTTGATCCTATTTGGATTGATCCAAAGGCGGCGCCGTTTGCTGGAGTCTCGCCGCAGTTCGGAGTTCAGCTTCTGCGTCCTCCGTCCGGCCCAACGAACGGTAGGCTCGCCCCAACAACGCGTGTGCCATCGAATTCTTATCGTCTATTTCGATTGCGTGCTTCAGGTACATCGTCGCCGTGAGGGCGTCGTCCTGCTCTAACATCACTTTACCGAGCAGGATATAAGGTATGTTTAATGTCGGTTCGAGCACGACTGCGCGATCCAGTGCCTTTTGGGCGTTGGCATAGTCTGCGCTGCGGAGGTAGGCGTCTCCCAGCCGATCGTATACAGTGCCGAACATCGGATTTAAGTTTCGTTCAGAGGTGAACTCCGCAATGGCCACCGGAAGGTCGTTGCCCGCCAGGGCGATTTGGCCTAGCTGCATGTGAGCCAGCGGTAGATCCGGCTTGAGTTCGAGCGCCTTGAGAGTCGCTTTTTCTGCGGGAGGAAGGTATCCACGGCGGATCAGCAGTCGTCCTTCCAACAGGTACGCTTGCGCGGAGTCCGGCGGAAAATCGTACTGGGTTGCGAAAGCATGACGGGCATCGTCATACCGGTTCGTGTCCAAGTAACAAAGCCCCAGCACATACTCGGGATCGACGTTAAGCCGTTGGGACGCACTTTTGGCCTTTTCGAGGAACGGAATTGCTTCCGCGGATCGGCCCATGCGAAACAGGCTCGCGCCCTCCATCTTCATTGCTTCGAGATCGCCCGGATCCTGCTCCGCCGCGTTTGCGAAGGCGCTCGCCGCATCATGGAAATTGCCCTTCTGGTACAGCACCATTCCCCGCAGATATTCCGCTCCCTTGGGCTCCGGATTGGTTGAGGTGAGCGGGTTCAATATTCCAAGAGCCTCGTCGAGCCGACCGTGTTTTAACAGTTCCTCGGCCCTCGAAACAGGATCGGCATTTTGACCGTTCGCGGCTGCTTCGAATGTTCCCGTGAAACAAGCTAACCCCAATGAAAATCCAAATAGGATGGAAACGCTACGTTGCAGCTTGAGAGCGCGCTTCATCGGTTCACCTCGCGGGTGGGTTTCTGCCGGTGCAGATTTCGACAGGGTCTTCGGTCAGACCAGGCTAGTGAGAGTCTAGTTGCCAATCCTTCTGGTGTCAGGTAGCTCAGCCATCGGTGCGAATTTCTCTGGCTGTAATCGTCCCGCCAGCTTTCGCCGACTCCACCTCCGGGTTTGCGTGGGTGCGAGAACGGAATCAAGGCGATCCAAAGGCATGTATAGAGATTGGTCCCACTTACCTGCCTACTATCTTCACCACCGATGCATCCGTTTCAGTCCACGCCGGCGCTCCCTCGTGCTTCAGTTGATGCGCTGCATCGTTCCATGTCAGCGTCGTGACTGACCCGCCACCCGTCTCGTACCCGTAGGTCTTTCCGTCATCTTGAAAAAGAGTGAAGCTTCCATCCGCTCCCGGATAAACGCGCACTGACGCGATCGTCTGCGGATGCTGGGCGCTCAGCACCTCTGACCCAAGCGGCACAATGCTTCCCGCCCTTACAAACAGCGGCAACGTATCGATCGGAGCATCCACGACGAATGGTTTGTCCGCCGTGCAGCCGCTCATTGGTCCAGTAGTTGTACCAGTCACAACCTGCCGGCAGATATACCGTCCGATGCGTCGCGCCCTGCTCGGTCACCGGAGCCACCAGGAAAGCCGGCCCGTACATATACTCATCCGGAATGTCCGCGACCTTCGGGTCATTCGGGAAAGTCCATGAACAGCGCCCGCATATACGGAGCACCCGTCTGGTAGCTGCGATAGGCAACCGAGTAGGTGTAGGGCAGAAGCTGGTAGCGCAGCCTTAGATACTTCGCGAGGATCGGCTCCGCCTGCTTGCCGTACGACCATACTTCGTTGTGATTTCTCTCTCCGTGCGCCCGCATCACCGGCATGAAAGGCGCCCCATTCGAACCAGCGCACAAACAGCTCGGGATAGTCCTCATAGTTCCCAATCGTGGCGCGTACATCCGATCCATCGATCAGCGGCTTGTGCTCTGCGTGGTAGTCCGCAGGAATCACCGGCGAGAAGAACCCGGCGATGTCGGTGTCCCAGTAGGGCAGTCCCGTTGCCGTGAAGTTCAGTCCCGCCGGAATCGACCGCTTGAGCATGTCCCACGTCGAGATGATGTCGCTCGACCAGAACACCGTGCCGTTGCGCTGCGCCCCCAGGTATGCCGCCCGAGCCAGGATCATTACCCTGCGGCTGTCTCCAAAATCCCGACGGAACCCGTCGTACACCGACGCTGTGTGAAACAGCGGATACACATTGTAAAAGCGAGTTCCCGAACCGATCGAGAAGACGTCCTTGGCCGGGTCGACATCCGGCTCGGTTTCATCCAGCCAGATGTAGTCGAAACCGTACGGCTTTACGTACCGGTCGCGAATCTTCTCCCAGAACCAATTCGCCGCCTCAGGATTCGTGGTGTCAATATTCGGGCCAATTACTTGCTTTGAAACCTCCCGAATCGGGCTTTCCGTCCGGCGTATGGATCAGCCAGCCTTTGCTCAGCAGCATGTCGTAGAATTGCGTCCCGGGCGAGAAGTGCGGCCACACACTCAACAGCGTCCCCACGCCCATCGCATGCAGTTCGCGATTCATCGCCGCCGGATCCGGCCAGCGCTTCGGGTCGAGATCCAGTCTCACCTTGCTTCGTCATGTTCAGGAAGTCCACGACCATCACGTCGAGCGGCAGATTCTTCTGGCGATACTCCTTCGCCACATCGAGAACCTGTTCCTGCGTTGGATAGATCGCCTTGCTCTGGATGTATCCGTAGGTCGCCCTCGGCAGCATGTGCGTTACGCCGGTCAGCAGACGGTAGCCCTGCGTAAATCTCGTCGCTGGTCTGCCCCGCAATCACGAAATACGAAACGCGGTCTCCAACCTCTGACGACCAGACATTCCGCCCATTGAATCCCAGGTCCACCGTCGTTTTGGAAGGATTGTCCCATACCAGCCCGTAGCCGCGGCTCGAGACCATGAACGGCACGCAAACATCTTCGCCGCCAATCGCCGTGTAGTCATGCCAGCAGCGGATCTCGTGGTCCCGCAGATCCATCCAGCCCTTCTGCTGCTGCCCCAGTCCGTAGTAGTGCTCGTCTGCCGGCGAGTCGAATATGGACACAACCCGGTAGCCCTTCGCCGCCCGCGTCCGCTGACCGCTACCTCCTCGCTTTCCGGATCCATCGTCCAGGTGCGCATGTGCAGCAGCGTCTTGCCTTCCGGACGTTGTTACCTGCAGAGCAGTCATTGTGCGGACCAATGCCGCCGTCGTTCGGGCCATTCCCGCCAGGACCACCTCCAAAGTAGATGTCGCGCAAGTCGAGGTTCAGCGCGTCCAGCGGCATCGGCTGGGGCAGCTTGTCGTCGGGAAGATCTCCCGGCGCTACACGCACCACCATCCGCGCGGATCGAAACACATCGTAACCCTCTGCGTCGCGCTCGTGCGTCCATCCATCCGCCGACTGGCTTTGCCACAAATCCGTATCCCGGGAGCGCCGGTCGCCGCAGCCTTGTCGATGCTCATCGTTACCCGCAAAATGTTCGGGGCGTAGGGCTCGAGCGAAATCGTCCTCCCATCCCGCTCCAGCACCAGCGGACCATCCTGGGCTGCAGCCATCCCGCACAAGGAAAAAACAAGGAGCAGGCCGCACATGGTACGGCTGAATATATTCCAAAAGTTTGTTGCCGTAGACATGGTTGCCGGCCCCTTGGGGAAAAACTATTGTTTTGTTAGAAGCGCCGCAGAATCTAAATCGTAGAATTCTGCGTCACCCATTAATGAACTCTCTGGACCAACCTAGAAAATGAAAGGTCACGGAGAATTCCAGTTGACGCGGACTTTGTCCGATTGCCATCCCGGTAATGACCCCGGCACCGGCGCAATCGACGCAATTGTTTCCTGGATTTCCCGGACTGATGTAGTTGAAGAAATTGAAGGCATCGAGGCGGAACTGGGCGGTGAGGTTCTCTCGTATCTGCGTGTTCTTGGAGATGGACAGGTCGGTATTGAAGAACGATGGGCCATTGTAGGTGTTGCGTCCATTATTCCCAAATTGATCGAGGAAAGGCCTGGAAAACGGTCCCGAAATCGATCCATTTTGGAGCATTGGGGCAACTGGTTTGAAGTAGTCCCGGCTGTGGTTAGAGGTGCTGAACGAAGTGAGATGCGTCGGCAGAATGCCGCCCGCCTTGTTGGGCTGGCAGGGACCGTTCGGAATATCGGATCCGCACTCGCCATAGCTCGGACTGAAGGGGAGACCGCTCGACCAGCTCAGATTCGGGCTAACCTGCCACCCGCTGATCAGGAGATTCGTCGCCTTCGA
The DNA here is from genome assembly GCA_963816335.1 of uncultured Acidobacteriaceae bacterium. Lineage (GTDB taxonomy): Bacteria > Acidobacteriota > Terriglobia > Terriglobales > Acidobacteriaceae > JANXZS01. The sequence continues at coordinate 287,050 of CAWFKA010000012.1, forward strand.
AGCGCCGCTGAAGAACTTCTGGTTGCGGCCGAAAGGCAGAGCATAGACCCCATAGAACTGGAACTGTTGTTCCCGCAAATCATCGAATCTTCCGTAAACCACCGACCTGTCGATCGTGGCGTAATCGTTGTTTCCGTAGTTAAACGCCGCTTGCCACGTGTACCTTGCGGTGAACTGCAAGCCTTGGCTGAAGTGCTTGTCCAATGTTGCCTGCAGGGAGTTGTAATGAGTGTCGAATCCATCGTGATAGTACGTCTGGCCTTGCGTCCAGCCGAACTGCTTGTAGTACGCCTCGGAGTAGGTTCGTGTTGCTGGTCTCGGTTAGTGAACCCGCGGGCGCCGAGGGATTCCAGCAGAGCCCTTGACCGGTAACACTCTCGCTTGCCGGAATGCAGGCGGCAACGCCATTCAGATTGACGGTCTGCCCGTCGCCGGCAAAGGTATGTGTGCCCTTGCTGCCGACATAAGCGAGCGTAGCGGACACTGACTGGGTTAGTTGCCTCTGGACGCTCAGATTCCAGGCGTCCACTGTGGGAAGTAGCTGCGGGTTATCGCGGATTTTGGCACTCACCCCATTGGAGATCGGGATCTGGCCGTTGGAAGGAATGACGGGAAAGACAAATGGCGTCGGACCATCGGTGAGATTGAAGGCGGCGGTATTCGCGCCCGAATTGGTAAGGCTCTGATTGGCGAGCACGGGGAGATTCTGGGTGACCACGTGACCGAAGAGCGTGCCGAAAACTCCGATGTCGAAGCTTCTTCCATAGCCGGTGCGGATTACCGTCTTCGGGTCAAGTTGATAGGCGATGCCGACACGCGGAGCAAGATTCTTGAAGTCCTTCGCAGCATTCATCGCTGTGTCATACGGGCCGTAACCCGCAACGTGAAACGCGCCGGTCGTCAGATCGGCGAGGCCGCCCTGCCCTGCTCCGTTGACCGTCTCGGGGAAGTAAATCTCCCAGCGTAGGCCGAGGTTGAGAGTCAGGTTGGGCGTCAACCGCCAGGTGTCCTGCGACATAACTGAAAATTATCTTCTGCGATTCTTTCGCATTTGTTGAAGTGCTCACGTAACGCGAGAAATTGGTGACATCGCCTAGAAGGAAGCTTGCAAGGCCCAGCCCTCCCGGTGTGCTAAGTGTTGTATTTTCGGTGTCGGTCGCGCTAAACGTCACCTCGCCGGCTCGGTTGGAGTCGCTCGGCACACGTAGATTTCGGGCATAGCGCACATCCGCACCGAACCTGATGCTGTGATGGCCCACAGTCTTCGTCCAGTTATTCACGATCTGATACTGGTCTTCCGTCTCAAGCAGATGGCAGTTGCACGCATTTACCTGCAAGCTGGAACCGAAGTTTGACAGTCCGTCCCCGCTCCCGCCGCTCGTATTATTCATGAAAAAACCAGGGGCGCCAGAGGTGAAGCTTGTCCCGAGATTCAGTCCCGGGATGCCTGCCTCCGTTGCAAGATCCTCCTCGCCGTCGTACTTCTCAGTGGAGACGTGATAGCGCAGATATCCCAAACGGAAGTCGGTGAGGAGCGTAGGGCTCAACCCGATGTCCATGCCGGCAACCGCACTCTGATTGCGCCCGGTAGCCGAACCGCCAAAGTTGTTGGTGATGGAAGAGAACCCCGAGCCGCCGGCTGGTCCAAAGATCACGTTAGCCGAGTTTGCATTGCTGAAATAGCTGTAGCGGCCAAAGGCGTGCATGCTCTCGCGAAAGTTATAGTCCACGCGTGTATCGAACTGGTTCTGGTTGGTTACCCCGGTGCCGCCCGCATTATAGTTACTGGCCGTGCCATTCTGCGTACCCGGCGCATTCGGCAGCGGAATAAGGTTGAGGAGGTAAAGCGCCTGCGAGGAAAGATATTTGCGCGGAATGACATTGCCGACAAAAGGCGCAGGACCCGTAACCGAGTCGATGATACGCGGATTGTAGATCTGGCCCTGGAGTGGCCCGCGGCCCACCAGGTACTCACTCAGATCGCATCCATCTCCTGACAGACACGAATTGTGAGTGAGGGCGGTGGGAACCGTCTGTTGAGCGGAAGCTCCATTTCGTCTGCCTGACAGCTTGGTAGTCGCCGAAGAAGAATAATTTGTTCTTCAGAATCGGGCCGCCAACTGACCCTCCAAATTGGTTATAGAGCGCCGGTGGAGTCAAGCGATCGGACGTAGCCGAATACGGCGCGAACTGGGTATAAGGATTTCTTGCCAGCTGGGCCCCGCTGCGCCGGTACCAGAATGCGTCCCCATGAAAAGTGTTCGTTCCCGACTTCGTCTGCGCGCTCACCACGGCGGCGACTGATTGCCCGAACTCCGCCTCGTAGCTCTGCACCAGGATTTTGGCATCTCCAACGGCGTCCAGCGGTGGATTGATGACGATCTGGCCTAAAATCGGATCCTGATTCGAGGCACCGTCGAGCAGATATCCAACACCGGAAAAGGACTGCCCCTGAATGTTAACGGTCGGGCTGCCCTGCGCGTTCTCGGCATTGTTCTGCGTCCATCCCATCGCCTGGGCGCCTGGAATCAACAGTTGAAGGCTGGCAAAGTTGCGATTTGGTATAGGAAGACCATCAATGGATTTTTCATTAAAATTCGCCCCCACTTCCGCTCTATCGGCTTGAAGCTGGGGAGGCGCGCCGGTTACAGTTACCGTTTCGCTGGTGTTGCCGACAGTGAGCTTCAGATCGATTTTTGGCGGGCTATCGGCAGCCACCTGGACCGCAGGGATAACGACAGCGCTGAACCCGGGCGCGGTCGCCTTGACCTCGTAAGCGCCCGGAATGAGATTCGGCACGGAGTATTCTCCCAGTTCGTTGCTGGTGACCTGATCCGAAGTGCCCTTACCCTTGTCGGTTACCGTGATGGTGGCATTGGGAACTACGGCACCGGTAGCGTCCGTAACCTGCCCATAGATTGATCCGTGGATGACTTGCGCTTGGACAGCACTGGGGCAACCACAGACGAATGCGATTGCCAGTAACAGCAGATACCGTAAAGCCTTCTCGGTTCTTTGCAGCATCACGCCTCCTAAAGGTACGGGGATTGCCAACGGCACATCTTCTCGTAATCTCTGGCGATGCAACGGGTATAGGTGGGTCCATTGTTGCGGTGAAATCCAAGGACTTCATCCGGCGACTGCTTCGGCTCGGGCCCTGGAGAACGCGCGTCCATCGCGGCCTTTAAACAAATGCTTTCCAGCTCTGGTTTGCTCACCAACTCGCAGGGAAACGATTTCGCCGGTGATCTGAAACGGGTGCAGGCAAGTCTCACAAGGTTTGCTACAGTAGCGAGCCGCAAGACGGGGAGTAACTAATTTATTTACAGGGATTTGGACGAGGTAAAATACCCCTCGGCTCTGCCCGGCAGGACGTGAAGTCCTGCGAAGGACGGCCGTGGCGATCATTGATTTGGAAGCAGCGGCGCTTGAGGATGTCGGCGATTCACCAGAGATGATCCTCGGACGTTCATCGGTCAGAAACGAGCAAATCCCGGCCGGGATTTTGAGTTAATAAATTGGGGTCGACACCCGTGAAGAAGGAATGCGGAGGCGTCCGCAAGATTATTCTTCCCGGTATGAGTTCAAGCATGGGCATGCCGAACGCTCGCCTCGATATGATGCTTTGGGTAGGCATTCTCGTGAGCGCGAACCCAATTGACCGCGAGCCAGACCGAATATTAAGAGGGAATCCTGCAGGTCACCAATAGTATGTTGCGATCACATCCGCTCGGCCTGGAGAACTGTTAATGACAGTGGTATGCAAAACAATCTGCATATTCTTCTTCTCCCACCCCTCAGGCGCCCGCAGCATGACGGAATTCATAGCGTTCGGGCTCGTCAGGAATTCTCCTGCGGCGCGAGTGCCCGCCTGACCAATGCCAGCGGCAGTGATCAGTATTTCGCCAGTCTTGGAGTTGAGTATTCTGGAGATGATTGCATAATCCTCCGTAAAGTTCGGATCGACAGTGGAGCTCGGATCCGCCTTCCAACTTTTCCGACCGTCGAAGCGGTCTTGAATCTGATACCCATAGGCGAAGACAAAACGCAGGTTGTCGGTCATTTCGAGGGTCCATGAATTATTGAAAGCTCCGATAAGAATTGCCGGTCGTTCTCGGAGATCCCCCACGGAGATGTCTCCTCCGAACCGCATGTCGTAAGCTCTCTTCCGTTGTGATAGAAACGAGGCAATCCGGGCAGTAGCCGCAACGTCTCCGACCGTTACGTAGGTATCCCTTATTGGAATGAGATCACTGCCACTTACGATGTCATTAGGGCCGAGCGGCACTAAAATCTCGCGACCCATCGTTTCAGCTTTGCCGAGGCTATGCTCCTGCCGATATTTTTCGACGAACGGCTCTGACAAAGAGTAAACAGCGTTACTGCCAACGTAAATCAAGCAATTGTTTGGATTCTTGAGAACGGGCGACCAGAACCGTTCAAACGCGGTCTTGCTCGTAGATTGCACCAATCCGTAGAAGATGGAGAGCAACAACACGGCTAGGATTGGCAAGGCTGCCATTCGATAGCGCATGAGCCATGCTCGAATGCTCTTGCTTGACTCGGCGGACGATCTTATCACCACCGGCGGGCTGATCGGATGACTCTCGATGAGTGGAGGGACAACGATTTCCGGCGCACGGCGATCGGTTAGGTGTTTGCCTGATTCAATAAACTCAAAGGAAGCTCTATAGGAGCCTGAAGGAATTGAGATCTTGAGATGACGCTCGACTACGTCAGTTGACTCATAATAAAGAGCAATCCGCTTTCGCACATCGGCCGCACGAATGCGTACGACTGGATCCTCAGACTGGTCGTAGTCAGGGAGTCTACAAAAGACTTTGACGCCAATGATCCGTTCGCGAAGCGACTCATCCTTTCCATTCATACTGTGCAAGACAATATAGCGAAGCAAGTCCTGGCATTGGCGGCTAGTCCGAAAGGGAGTGCTGTTCACCATTTCCTGAAGGGCATTTCTTATGCATAGTTTTGCCTCTTCAGACAACGGTGCTGGCGGCGATAAGGTCCGAGCCTTGTGGTCGCTGATCACTGATGACCTCCCCGGAGATTGCCGCTTAAGACAGGTATTTTACCTCTCTATATGTGATTGAGGTCACAAGATTTCTTCCAAACTGCAAAGCGGCTACCGTATCAAACCTTGCTAAACCTGCCCGCATAGGTTCTTCTTGGGCGAATTCAGCGTCATTGAACTGGTCGCCAAATGGTGGTTAGCTTCGACAAAATCCGTTTGGCAGAGCCATTGCGAAAATGTATCGCTCACCTCGTTCGGGTCGTCGTCATTGAACCAAACAACTCGTCTTTCTTTGAAGAATTATTGGTTTACGCCCGTTCCTCCCAGAGTCCGGCGATTCAATCGATCCCACACGCAAACAATCTCTACGGTGACGTCAATGCCGTTCCACGCCGGGAGGGGCTCGCATTGAACCGTCGACGGAAGCGGCACAAGCTCTTCGGCCTGGCCATGCTGGCGTGGGTGAATGTCTGGCCTGCGATTGCCGGCGCGACGGCGCAAGAGGGGTTGGCGAATCTTGTCAAGGAAACGCCATCGGGTGTTGAGATAACGATGGCAGCCTGCGTGCTGTCCATACGGCCACTGACGGCTGGTGCTGTGCGTATCCGATGCGCAAAGCAGAAGGTGGCTGAGACTCCAAGTGTCGTTCTGCTTCAGCAACCGTCAGTCCCGGCCTTTAAGGTCATCAAGAGTGATAAGAGCATAACCGTGGCGACTGAAAAGATGATGGTCATCTTTGGTCGCGGCGACAGCGCACTGCAGTTTGCCGACCCTCGAGGGAAGACGTTCTTGTCAGAGATCGCCGGTACTCGCACGTTAGACCCGTCAACCGTACAAGGAACATCGACCTATATGGTGGAACAGGCCTTCCTTTCCTCACCCGGGGAGCACTTATTTGGAAGCGGCGAGTTCCAGGACGGATTCCTCGACGTGCGAGACCTTCCCCGGCGCCTCACACAGGTCAATAGCCAGATTGCGATTCCCTTTCTGCTCTCGAGCAAGGGCTACGGAATTCTTTGGAACAACTACGGATTAACGGATCTCAACCCCGCCGACAAACGCGTGGATCTCACTCGCACTTCGACCGGAATCGAGACGACTGTGGACGTCACGACGAGCGAGGGCGCGAAGAAGGTCGTGCGGCACGAGGGCGAGTTCGTGGGAGAACTGGAGATCGCCAACGCTGGACGATATGCCCTGATGTTGGACACAGGGCAAAAGATGGCGCGCAGGTATCACGTTGAGATCGATGGTAAGGCGATTGTCGATTTCTCCAATTTCTGGCTGCCTCCTACAACGAGCTGGTTCAGTGATCTTTCTGCCGGACACCACACAATTCGTGTGATCGGCGAGCAGGACGACAAGCCCATTTTGTTTTGGAGGCCCAGCGAAGATCGCACCGTGCTGCGGTCCCCCGTAGCCGACGCGGTCGATTACGTCGTTTTTGCCGGGCCAACTTCCGATGACGTCATCGCGAGCTATCGAGAACTGACGGGGCCGGCGCCATTAATGCCGGACTGGGCATACGGCTACATTCACTGCCGCGAGCGGTTCCACTCAAGCGAGGAGATCCTGGACACTGCAGCGGAGTTTAGAAAACGCGGTTTGCCGCTCGATGTCATCGTCCAGGATTGGCAGTACTGGGGCAAGTACGGCTGGAATGCAATGAAATGGGACGAAGATCATTATCCTGATCCTGCAGGGATGATCGACCGACTTCATGCGATGAACGTGAAGCTGATGGTCTCTGTCTGGTCGAAGATCGATCCTGATACTGAGGTGGGGAAACAGTTCGCTGCCAACGGGTACTACATACCAGGGACGCAGTGGGTTGACTTCTTCAATCCCGCAGCCTCGCAACTCTATTGGAAGAATTTCAGCGAGCGCATGTTGTCGCTCGGGATCGACGCCTGGTGGCAGGACGCTACCGAGCCGGAAAACGACGATCTCGCCGGAAGACAGACCTTCGACGGCCCCGGTGAAAAGGTAAGGCTCCTCTACCCACTGTTTGTAAACAAGACCGTCTACGAGGGCCAAAGAAAAGACGCGCCGAACAAGCGCGTCTTCATATTGAGCCGAAGCGCCTTCCTGGGCCAACAACGCTACGCCTCCGCGACGTGGTCGGGCGACATCGGTAACAACTGGGATACTCTGAAAAGACAGATCACCGCCGGACTCGGGCTTAGCGCAAGCGGGTTACCGTACTGGACCACGGATGCCGGCGGCTTCTTTCGCCCCGGTCCGACGCAGTACAAAGATCCCGCTTACCACGAGCGATTTTTACGATGGTTCGAATTTTCAACTTTCTCCCCTCTGCTACGCGTCCACGGCTTTCAAACAAACACAGAGCCATGGCGATACGGTGACGAAGTCGAATGGACGGTGCGCTCTTATCTGAATCTCCGCTATCAGTTATTGCCTTACATATACTCTCAGGCCGCCGCCGTCACATTTCAGGGATCCACCATCATGCGTCCGATGGTGATGGACTTCGCCGGTGATGACGAGGCATTGGGTCAGAAGTATGAGTACATGTTCGGTCCCGACTTCTTGGTTGCTCCAGTGCTTGAAGCGGGAGTAAGGCAATGGCCTGTATACGCGCCGAGGACGCCTGGCGGATGGTATAACTATTGGACTTCAAGCCCGGTGCTTTCGGGGACTACGACGGCAATCGATGCGCCTCTTGAGCGAATACCACTCCTGGTGCGAGCGGGAAGCATTCTGCCAATAGGTCCTGTCGAACAATATGTAGGCGCGCAGCCAGCAGCCGACCTTGAGATTCGCGTCTACCCCGGTGCACAGGGCGACTTCACTCTCTACGAAGATGAGGGCACGAACTATCACTATGAACAGGGACAGCGAAGTACGATCCACTTCCAGTGGGACAACAAGAAGAGAGTGCTGCTGATAGGAAAGCGCAATGGACAGTTCTCCGGCATGCTAAAGTCGAGGCGCTTCAAACTCGTAGCTGCTGATTCAGCGTCCTCCCAAACTGTGTCCTATAGCGGCCAGTCGATCACTTTCCGATTACCTAAGTGATCTGATCAGTGGATCGCCCCAACCGTGGTGAAGGGCTCCCGTTGCAAATCCAGACCCGATCCCGGCGTATATGCTGCGGCATGGAAGTAGCTGCTTCTTGTGCCTTCCCACCGTTTCTCTCACATGCTTAGTTCGACGCGATGCTAAGCGCCTCTTCGATATGGCTGAAGACGCTGAGCCAAAACCTCCGCCCGCATTCGTCCACCCGTGATTCAATATCTGCTGTAGTCGTTCGTAATGAGCTTGGTGCGGTGAACTGAATGTGAATCCGCACATCGGCTAACACGCAAATCTGCGGGACTCATTGCGTCTGTGTCGAGTTTGCAGGCTTGGCACATAGTGTTTTAAACAAGATTGGATCGTACTCTTCCAGCCCCGTGATGCCATACAGATGGTTCGCGGAAACCCATGGCAGCCAGAACCTGTGACCTCCAATGCCGCGTCCTGGTCCGCCCGGCCCCATGCCCCAGTGTTCCTGTTGCCAGCCGATGCCTTTCATGTCGTATTGACGACCCGGGAGAGCGACCATCGACTTGGTATCGTGCAGCAGAACGCGAGCTACGTCGAGATAATGTGGATCTCCGGTCTCCTTGTAGAGCCTGGCATACGATGCCACCGCCCAATCGAGGTATTCGTCGGCGCCGCCGGCAGCAAGCGCGGTAATTCCCTGTAGACCCACTGTGGGCACACCCTTTTTCCAGTGGAGTTTCGCATCGTCGGCATCCTGGGGCATGGGGAGATTCCAGATCCAGATCCAGCTTTCCGCAAAATTCCCCGCAGCCTGCGCGCGCTCCAGCCAGCGCTTGTCTTTGGTTGAGTCATAGAGACTGAGATACGCCTCCATGCTGAGCATGCCCGCCTCTTTGTCGGTGATGTTCGGATTGTCGCTCGCGCCGCCGATGAAGAGTCCCCTGGTTCCCCAGTTCGACCAGACATGTTCCCCTGCGCGGAGGGCCGCTTGGGCGTACTTCGGATCTCCCGTCTCCTCCGAGATCATGATAAGCAGCGGGACAGGACAGTAACTCGCCGTCCCCGTCGGCTCTTCGACCTCGTTGCTTCCCACCTTCCAACGACGCGGAAAAGAGCCGTCTGCTCTTTGCTGCAGGATCAGCCAGTCAACGTAAGTTTTCACCCAGTTGTACCACTCCGGATGGAGACGTCCGTGGGCACGCTCTCGCCGGTACGCCCGCATCAACACACGCATATCCTCGGTCGCGTTTCGCAGCCATGGAGCCAGCCAGACATGATTCCACGGTTTGCCGGTCGCAAGATCGTAGCCAGTTCCCTGCAGCGGCACTGTCGGAAGCGCCTGGATCATGGATTGGATGATGGCAAGGCCAGTCTGCCGCATCTTCTGCCCGCGTTCGCTTGGATCGCGATCGCTTTCACGCAGCAACTGATCGGCACACTCCAGGTTCTTGCCCACAAAGCCCATCGCGATCATCGTCCAGTTCCATTGCCGCTGGTCGGAGACAGTGGATAGTACGAACGGAATTCCGGTGCGGCCATCGATGGTAGCCGCCTGGGCTTCGAGATGGTCGGTCAGGACTTTCCGCACCAGATCGACATCGATGTAGGTAATCTGCGGGTTCAGCGTGGCCCATGCCCAGCGCCACGAGTTGCGCGTCAAGTCTCTGAAGGACTCGTTTTGCCCGAAGCGGAAACTCACCTCGTACTGCTGGATCGCGCCTTGCGTGATCGGGTGATAACGCCGTGCCCATTCCGGCTTGGCCGGAAGTGCCTGGCCGCGGGGGTACATGCTTACCGTACCCGGAAAAGTGAAGCCGAATTCGATAGGGCCGCCGTCAGTCTGTGTCGCTCCAAGCGCGCCGAATTGGAACGTAGCGTCGATCAGTACTGGCTTGCTGAGGGTTGTTTCTGCCTCAGTTGTATCGGCGCGCGGCGTGGGATCCAGCATCGTCAGCGAACCACCGTTTTCAAAGGACATCGCGAACATCGGCGCCGGAAGAATGTCCTCGCGGATCACAAACCGCTTTGCTGAGTAGTTGAGCGTTCCTCCCGGAGAACGTTCGCCATCGTAACTTGGGTCTCCGTAGAGGATGCCCGGCGCCAGGAACTTCACATCGCTCCACGGAACCGAAGGGTCCACCGAAAACGCTATCGACGAGCAAAATCCTCCCGGAGCACGCCGCGCGACCTGAACTTGCCTGTTGACGGACATAACTGCGCCGCTGATGGTCCAATGGTCGTTTACGCGAAACAGGGTGTGGCGGCCATCCGCGACTTCTGCCCTTGCGTCCACTCCACCAGCCGATTTACTGACCGATCTGTAGGCAACTGCCAGGTCGTGAATGTCTGTTTCGCTTCGCCAGACCTCTACCCGTGCAGGCTTCGGCTGCATGACGCGTGGCGCTACCGAACCGGCAATCTCCATTCCCCAGCCGCCGGAAGCATTCTGAACAAATGCGGCTGTTGCTCCGGTTGGAAGTTTCCCAAGCTCAAGCCGTGCAGCGGTCTGAGCCGAGAGCGCCGACGCAGCAAGGCACACTCCGACGAACATGCTTTTGCTAAAGATTGCTCTCATCTCTGTCACCGACTCTGCCTCCGCCTTTTGCCGCTAACTGTCTTTCCTGAAATAGCGGTTTGGTGCACCCGGCGTGGGAACATTGCCGGTGACCGGCACTCCGCTGGCGTGGGGCCGCGTTGTTGCCGTCGTGAGGGTGATGCCGCTGCCGGAGAGTTGTGCACCTGCTGCGTGAGCACGAGCGAGAGGCTTGTTAACCGTGATCTCAGCGCCGCCGAACCGCCTCACGGAGGCTATAACCGCCTCCTCGGAGTTTGCTCCATCATCGATCGTTATTGTCTGCCCATCCCGGAACCCGTCCGCGCCAGCGACAGGGACTTCGGTTGCGCCTACGCTGGTCGCATTACCCACCGAAGTGGCGCCTGCTGAGCCAACAGCTGCGATGATGGAGGTTTCCGCGTCCCCTCCGAGGCCGATCGTTATCTTCTGGCCTTCCCCAAAGCCTGCCACACTGGAAACCTTGATGTTGGTCGCACCAGTCGCTGAAGGGGCCGAGAGGTCAGCAACAGCCTGCGTCAGGAAATCGGTGCAGTTGCTGTCAGCGTCTTTGCCATCCGGAAAACGGCCTGTACTGGTATTGGTTGCGCCGGAAGACGGGTCGAACCACTGGCCGCCGCCGCCTGCAGGCGCGTAGCAGCCACTCTGCTCGACACCGGAAACAGCCTGATTTCCCTCCGCGGCCCATGGATCAACCAGTCCACCGTAGTTCAGGCTGTCAACGACGAGGCCGGTATTATCCCGCAAGACCATGCTGCCTTGTCTGATCGTGATGGTGCGGCCGAAGAGAGGCGAATCCGTCGTGAGTTCGGGACCTCCGAATAACTGATTGGGTGCCGGCGTTCCCTGGTAGCCCGCCGTGGTGACCGCGGCGTCACGCACAACTGCGTTCACTGCGTGATCCCTGGCCAGCGGACTGTCGAGCGTGATGCCGGTGCCGAGCGCCCGGACAGGCTCGTTGCTGGAGTGTGCAAAGGCCGTCGCTGGCTGGAAGCTGATACCCGTTCCCCGGTTGCTGAAAGGGAGATTCGCCGAATGGTTGAACTTGAGCGGCGCGGCAAGATCAAGGCCTGTTCCCGGAGCTACCACCCACTCGTCGCGTCCGTGAGTCTTGGTAACCCCTGGAGTGAACTCGATGCTGCCGCCGCGCGGAGGGAAGCTGCCAGTGCCAGGAGGGGGGCCGTTAACAGCGGTCACCGTCACGACCTCCCTGCTTGCCGGAGTGCCAACCGTGATCTTGTCGCCCACAGCGAACCCATCCGTCCGGCGAACCGCGATTTTAGTGGCGCCGGGGCTGATACCCGCAGTGAGATTTGTCTGGGTTGCCTTGGTGCCAATTTTTGTAACCGTCACAGTTTCAATTCCATGACCCACGCTGTCGATGTCCAGCCTGATCTTGTCGCCCGCCGTAATGTATTCGACGGAGGTCACCTGGATATTTGTCGCTCCGGCGGGCGCGTCCACCGCCAGGTAGGCTTGCGTTCCCGGCTTGCCAACTGCGGTAACGGTGGCCACCTCGTACTGTTCCGTCTCTCTCGCGACCGAAGGATACTTCGCTCCGTAGCCGAGAGCGATCTTCTGGCCGACTGCAAAGCCGGCAACGCTCTCGACAGGCACGTTGGTGGATCCCACCGGGATGGTGATGATGGGACCGTCGGGGACGGGTTGCCACAGTGTCGTGTGATTGCTGGCCGCGGTGCCGAGGCTCGCGATCTTATGCGACTCTACCTGAGATCCCGTGTCAATGGTGACCGTGCCGCCCACCGTCATTCCCGTAGTGTTGCGGACGTAGAGAGTAGTGTCGCCCTTGCGTGCATTCACCGCCAGGCCTGAGTTGGAAAGGCCGAGCAGGTAGAAGCCGCCAGCCGGGACTTTTGTCCCCACCGGGAACTTTATCGCCGAGAAGATGGCCTGCTGTGTCGGGCGCTCCGTCAGCGTCCAGTTGGAAATATCAACGGCACTCGGGCCGGCGTTGTACAACTCGATAAACGAGTCCGTTGAATTGGCGGGAGGACCGGAACTGATACGAAACTCGTTGATCTTGATCGGGCTCGCGTTGCTCACCTTCTCGACCGCTGTCTCGGATTGTTGCGTGCCATACCGGGCAGCCACGACGTTGGCCTGCACCAGTTGGTCAGTGGCGTTCGTTGGAAAAGTGCCTGCGGCGGTCATCGCGCCCTCATAGAACGTGCCCTGCGACCCGTTGCTGTTGTCGCCGCCGTTGCCCAGCAGGATCGCCCCCTGCTTGCGCATCGGGTCATAGGTGGAGTCGACGCGTGGGCCGTCGAACATCACCGAGAGGGGCCCCTGCGTAGCATCGCCACCCATCGAGGTCCAGTGGTGGGGTTCGCCCTTGGCAATCGCCGTAACAAATCTCCAGCTAATGTCCGGCAGGTTTACGCAGAGTTTGGATCCATCGGGATTGACGCAGCCAACCAGGTTGTTCTCCTGATCGGTCATAATCCACGGCCCTGGAAGTTTGCCGTGAATCCACCACGGGGCATCGCCAAAGTAGGCGGTTTCCATGGTGCCGTTGTCATCGTCGCGGCTGTCAATCTCGGCGTTGCCGTAGTCGAAGCAGCAGCCCGAATTGAAGTGCTTGCCGTTGATCACCCAGTACTGCCCTTCCGCCTGGTCGTCCACTGCGGTTCCCTTTGCGTCGTTCTGGCGGAGACCCATGCCCGGCTCGATGAAGACTCCGTAGACCTTGTGGCCCATGATCGTAACCGGCGCACTGTCGGCGAGGGGAATGTTATTCAACCCACCCAAAGCCGGGCCGCTGAATCCGCCGCGGGGGGCCTGGGTAAGGTCGTTGTGCTTGGGGGATTGGTCGTAGATGGTGGTGATCCAGCAATAGGTCTTCGCGCAGAACGCGTCCTGCGGAGCAGCGTCGGCGTACCCGCCCCCATCCGGAACGGGCGAAACGACAGGCCGCGCAACGCCGATGTCCAAAGTCTTGCCATCTGACTGGCGAAGGATCTGGTAGAGCGGGCCGTCATACGAAGCGTACAGCGCCCGCGTCGTACTGTGGGCGGCCACGCAGGGTGTTCCGGCGGCGGTGTAGATATCACACGGCCCCTGCGGCCTAGGGGGAGCACCGTTGGCTCCCGTCGCAGGCTGTTGCGCCATCGCCAGCGTGGTACCAATTAGCAGAATTGCCAGTGCAAGGATAATTGCAGCGTTGATTCTCATTTTCATCGTTGATCCATTCCACGTCGCCAAAATCAAATCCGGTATCTTTATCTCTTGCAATTGCGCTTGCCAGGTAATTCATCTCTGGACGAGGCGCCAGGTTCAGTCAGAACGCAGCGAATCACGGTTTGGCTGACGAAGTAGTTTATCGCTTTTTCAAAGGAGATCGGCGAGGCCGCGTCTCATTTGAACAGCCTCGGCGCAAAGTCGTTGAGGTCGCGACGCCACGTAAGCCACTCATGGGCAGTTCCGGGCGAAGAGAAATAAACGTACCTGATTCCAGCTTTGTCCAGCATGGCGCAGAAAGCGCTGATCGATCCTGGGAAGGGATTCGGTTCCGCGGTGCCCATGCCCAGCCAGAGCAGTTTCACCTTTTGATTAAATGCGGCACCGTCCTTGAAGATGCCATTGAATGCCGTCGCCGGATCAATAGGGGCAGAGCTTGGGAAATTCATCGTGCCGCTGAATCCCCCCATGTAGGCGAATGTGTCCATGTTGTTCGTTGCCAGGTGCAGCGCCTGGTTGGCTCCCATGGAAAGACCGGCCATCGCCCGGTGCTCGCGGTCTGGGATGGTCCGGAAGGTGGAATCGATCATCGGGATGACCTCTTTCACAATCACGTTTTCAAACGTGCTGAAATCGCCGGGACCTGCGGTGCTGGACGGCCCGAACGGACCTGCGGGAAGCGACGCGTAGCCGTTTTCCATCACAATGATCATCGGTACAACCTTGTTCTCCGCGATCAGGTTATCGAGGATCAGATTAGCGTGCCCCTGGAAGGTCCACCCTGTCTCATCTTCGCCGGAACCGTGCTGCAGGTAGAGCACAGGGTAGTGAGCGCTGGTGTTGGCGTCATAGCCCGGTGGCGTGTAAACAAAGCAGCGTCGCCATTGCCCGGTTATTTTCGATAGATAAATACGGATGCGAACGTCTCCGTGAGGAACATCGTTCGCCAGGTAATATCCCACGCCCGGCTCGGGAATCTCAATTCCGCTGGCATCTTTTCCTGTTCCGAAGAAGGTGTGGCTGCCGGGGTCGTTCATGCGGACACCATCCACATCCAGCGCGTAATAGTGGAAACCTTCGACGATCGGCGGAGATGTCACGCTCCAGACACCGTTCGCATCCCGCGTCATTGGGAACTTCTTCCCTGTAATGTCTACATCCACCGTTTTTGCGTCCGGCGCCTTGATCTGAAAGGCTGCACTGCGGTCCTGAAGAATCCGCGGATACCGCGCTCCCATCACATTAGTCGTTGCCGGCTTTGCATCCTCCACCATCGACACACTTGTGCCTTCGGGGGAGCGCCGCCACGCGAAATACGCGTCCAGTTTTTTCAAGCCGGGTTCGTTCGGAACCGGCCCTGTATGCGGCGTTCCGGCAAAGTACATCAGCGTTGGATTCCTGTCGCTGAACGCGGGCCATTGTGGCATTCCCTTGCCATTCGGGTCGCCGTACTTCGCGAAATTGGTCCAGTAGGTGGCCATGGCGTCGGAGATCACGCGATCTGCCGCGGTGGGAGGCTGGGGCTGCAAGTCGTAGAGATGGCCGAATACATAAGCCACCTCGCGGCCATGGGGAGCGCCGAATCCGGCCTGCGGCGAATCTGCCGGGTAATCGGGATGCTGATCGAAGTAGTAGTAGAAGGCTTTCGATTTGCCCAGGCTCGACTGCATCCGCGCCCACGTCCACGTGTGCCAGCCGAAGGCCGCGTCACGGGACAAGTCGCGCGCCGTCTTGGGCACAGTCTTCTCTCCGGCCGGATACACCTCCAGCAGACCGTCCGAATAGGAGTCATAGCGCTTGTGCACGCTGTCAATGTATTCCTGCGGCGACCGGAAATGCGTGAAGGTAGCCCCTTCGTCGGAGTTGTAGCCGACGAGGATCGGCGTGTCGTTGAACTTCTTCGCATCGTAGAGCGTGTATTGGTCTGACGGAATCACCCAGCCGTCAATGTTGGGCCAAGCCAGTCCGCGCGTAGCAGCCAGCAGCTTTTCTGGCGGCATTTTGCGCAGTTCGGCAATGGACTCGCTCCCGGCGAGGAGCGCGAATGCCTGGCCATCGTACTCGGCGCTGGTGAGGGTGCGCATGTTCTCACCAGGGCCACCCGCTGGCCGGGGAGGACCAAAGGATCCGCCGCTCTCAGAGATAGCCCCGTCAAACAGTCCTTTGGCAAGCGGCGATGCGCAAAGCTGGCTTACCGCGATGCCGCCGGCTGATTCTCCAAAGATCGTAACCTTGTTTGGATCGCCGCCGAAGGCCGCGATGTTCTTTCTGATCCACCCCAAGGCGGAAATCATGTCAAGCAGCCCGTAGTTGCCGGAGACATGCTGGCTCGACTCAGCGCTCAGTTCCGGATGCGCGAGAAAGCCAAGGACGCCCATACGGTACGCGATGCTGACCAGCACCACTCCCTTGCGGGCCAGCACCTCTCCGCTGTATACGGGCACCGATGTGCCGCCAACGCTGAACCCGCCGCCGTAGATCCAGACAAGCACTGGGACCTTGGCGTGCGCCGACTTCGCGGGACTCCAGACATTGAGATACAGACAGTCCTCGCTCGTCGCCTCAGGCTTGATGCTCTGCACGCATTGCGGAGCGAATTTGTCGGCTTGTCGAACACCCTGCCACGGCGCGGCGGGTTGCGGGGCACGCCACCGCAAATCGCCCACAGGAGGCGCCGCAAACGGTATGCCACGGTAGACCGTCAACCCGTTTTCGACCGTACCTTTCAATAATCCCTGATCTACCCTTACCGCCGACGTCGCGGCCAGCGCCATCGAAGACACTGCTGCGACGGCAATCGCTATCAAAATCTTTCTCATCTACAAAGTTCCTTCCTTTTGACCAGGAGGAGTTTCAAGGCAGTGCGCGAGCGATCCACGAAGCATGACGAATCAGACCACCTGCCCATCGAATTCCCGCTTTGGTCGAAACAATCAAGCGCGCATGGTGCGAGAGATAGGAAAGCCACACCGCTGCCAGGCGGGCCATGAACTGCCCTGTGGCCCCATGTGGGTTTGTGCTTGACTTGGCCTCGCCGTCGCACACCAACTGAAAGTGAAATCGAGCAATCTTAATTGCTGAGGGATGGAAGAGCCAGTTGGGGTACTCGGAAAGCGGTTTCACCCATCCGTTGACGTCTTGGAGTTGCGGGTTTGACGCACCCTTTGGGAAAGTCTCCACCCGCATTCTCCACCCGTGATTGGCCCGTCTTACACGTATTGTGGCGTGTTTAAGCAGCCCACGAAGTCGTCGAAGTAGTTGTAAAAACAATCCATTAACGCCCTGAAAGGCCGGCGTCTGGGGCCCCCGGGCATCATCCTTGGGGCCGTACAGGATTGTTTTTACTGCTTTCTATTGGCTGAACTGGCCAGCGTAATTGTCATGATCACTCCCCCGATATGCCCCAGAGACTGGGATTGCCACATTGGCCGCATTCGCTGGGGAATCCACTTGGTTGATTAGTCGGCATCTCGTACAGTTGGGAGCCTACGCAAAGCGTGGTGAGACTGACACCGCCGAGAATGACCGGGCCTTTCGGCGTGGCCTGATACATGTCATGAGGCGCCCCTGTTCGCGATGTGTTTACGTATCTGCTAGAAGCGGCCATTGATCGATTCCGCTGAGACCGTTGGCTCATTCATTTCTTTTTCGCCACTTGGCTGAATCGCCACAACCCCGAGCGCAGCACGTCGTGCATTGCTATGACGTCCCCTTCCAGCGTCCACCCTGGCACGAGAGTGTCTCCCCGCCTGTCAAACGAAATCGCCGTGACCCTCCGGCCATCCAAAATCGCGGGTTGGTAGTCGAAATCGCGTGCTGTCACCACATTCAGCAGAATGAGCCCCTTTTGGTTGATCGCCGATGCGGACAGGTTCACCGCCGCAAGCCGCATTCCGGCGGGAAGCACGATTGGTTCGGCGGCACCTGAAGGAAGCTGGATCCGCACAATTCCCTTGCTGTTGTGGATGACGAGCATCCGTCCCGCCGGGTCGATCGCGAGGTCTTCGCCCTCGGCGATCCGCACTGGTGGCCCTCCGGTGTCCGGCATCGAGTAGATATTGTCCTCCGCGACGTAATAAATGGTCTTCAGGCTGGACGAAACAGCCAAGGCCGTCGCATTGCCGCCGGAAACTGGAATTTCCCGCTGGACCACGCCGTTGTGAACAGAGACAAAGGCGACGCGGCGCTTTCCGGGGGGACCAAGCAAAAGCGCGACCTCATCCGCGCTCACCGGCGCAGCATATGCGACGTCCGCGGCATCCGCCTGTAGAAAAGGATGAAAGTCCGCGCCCATCATCCCGCTGAGCAGCCGCAAATTGCCACCGAGCGGAGCCGTGATCAGAACGCGCCCATCCTTCAAGGCCAGCGCCATGTTGTTAAGCGGGGCAGGTGTCGCCGATTCCGCAATGAGTTTGCCTTCCGCAGTGAACCGCGAGATCGACGGGCTCATCTCGGCCGAGTCCACGTAGATTGATCCATCAGGCGCGGCATCCGCATAAAACGGCGGCCTGCCATTTGAGAATGAAAGCACACGCGAGTGTCCGGGTTTCCCATTTCTCTCTACGCGGATCAACTCAAAACTGTTTTGTTCCCTCCCCAGCATCAGAACGCCACGGCCGTCCGGAGTCGGCACTACCGGAAGTCCCAACTGAAAATCGAGGCGATCGATACGCGCCTGGGGATCAGAGCCGGCGGGATTTGCGCGTAGCGAGATCGAGGATGTACGGCTGCGCGCCGGATTCGATGTCAGCTTCCTGCGCCGCTCCGATGAAGACGATCTCTTTACCGTCCGGGAATGCGCGCACCGGCGGTCCAGCATCCCACCGCTCCAGATACGCGGGCAGAGGGTCGCTTCGACCCGACTCTGGCCAAAATCGAAACGCCTGGTTGTTCCCCCGCAACGTCCTCTTGAGCACGACGAGGCTACCGTCAGGCAGCGGCTGCGGCGCCCATGCGTCTTCCAGCAGCAGGGTGGGTTCTCCGCCGAGCGGCGGAATCGAATACACCCCGGCGGGCCGTTCCCAGAAGCGGTCGAAGAACAGGCGCGAACCGTCCCGCGCCCAGGCTACGTTGGTGACGGAACCATTGCTGGTATCGTCTGTCAGGACGTTCCAACTCCCTCCGTCGGGTTTCATGATCGCCAGCTGCGTCTGCCGGTTGACGAGGGCGATCAGTGCCAGCATCTGGCCGTCCGGAGACACTCGCGGTGAGAAGGCAACAACAGGACCGCCCAAGCGGACGCCGGCCCATTCCGGTGTTGCCTCTGGAGGACGAGTCCACCAGAGAATGAAAGCAGCAACGATGGCAAGTACGGCTGCGGAAGCAGCAATCCATCTCCGCTTCACGGCTGAGACCGTGGCGTGTGACCCGGTGACTTGGCTACCCGTGCCTGAATCACTCAGAGCGTCCAGCGCGAACTCCAGATCTGTCGCATGCTGAAGTCGTTGTGCTGGGTTCTTGGCGAGGCAGCGATTTACGATTCTCTGCACTCCTGGCGGGACGCCCGGCGCAACCTGCGAAACCGATGGCGGGTCTTCGTTCAGGATCGCCGCCATCGTCTCCGCCGAAGTCGCCTTGCGAAACGCAGATTTTCCGGTCAGCATCTCGTACAGAACTACGCCGACCACAAAGATGTCGCTGCGTGCGTCGGCAACTTCTCCTCGAACCTGCTCGGGCGACATGTAGCCGATTGTGCCCAGCACCTGTCCAGGGACAGATTCTTGCCGGAAGCTGGCGGTCACGCCATCCAAGCTTGCAGATTTAGCTGGATTCAACTTGGCCAATCCGAAGTCAAGGATCTTGATGCGCCCATCTTTCGTCATCCAGATGTTTTCCGGTTTTAGATCACGGTGGACGACCCCTGCATCGTGCGCGGCCGCCAGTCCTCGGGCCAGTTCCATCCCATGGTCCAGCACTTCCCGCAAGCGCATCGGGCCCTTACGAAGGCGCTCGCGCAAAGTTTCGCCTTGCAGTAACTCAGTGACAATGTACGGCGATCCGTCATACTGGCCGACGTGAAAAATCGAAACAATGTTGGGATGATTCAGGGCGGCGGCGGCCTGGGCCTCCAATTCAAAGCGGCGGAGACGCTCGGGATCACGTGACCACTCGGCGGGGAGCACCTTGATCGCCACATCGCGTCTCAGCGCGCCATCGCGCGCATGATAGACCTCGCCCATACCACCCGCACCCAAGAGCGCAATGATCTCATAAGAGTCCAGCTGGAATCCTGCAATGAGGGGCATAGGTGCCAGATTATATGCGAATCGCGTTGCCTTCTATAGGTAACCCAAAGACATTTGAAGATGGCACTGTGTGTATGGTCGGCTAACCCGAACTTATCCAGCTGGGCCGAATAGTCGGCATCTCATACAGTTGGGAGGCATGAACTACGTTACAAGCACTTCAACGGATAGCCGGTTTTTCGTCCAGTTGACGGGCTGCCACTGAGTTGAACAGTACGTCGCCGTTTCCTTATGGAAGATTTGCGATGAAACGCAGGCCAGTGATGCTGGGCAGAAAAGTGTAGGAGGAGCCGCAGAAGTCTTCGCCATTCGGGCCGGGGTTTGCGTGTCGGCTTGCCCTGCTGCCTGCCTCCGGACGTTCACACCGAAAGCAACGCTTCGCGGTAGAGCATCGGGGATTTCGTAATCTAACTCAGAGCAGATCGATTCGCCGGAGTAGTTCTTGAAAACGATGGTCGGAGCGATAGCGATCAAAGATCGGATCAACGGCGAGGTATCCCATCCAGACAGCGTGATCGCGATACGCGGCGTCCAGCCATTTGAATGTGTCTTCATCGCTTTTCAACGCTGCGTAGATCTGAGCCAACCCGTAGGGCGAAACGTAACGCTTCTTCGAGACTGTCTCCAGTTCGTGTGCGATTCGGAGTGCTTCACGCCTCCGCCCTGCCGCTGCAAGGGCAACCGCGACCTGGGCCGTGTAAAGTGGGCTACCCCCTGACAGACTCGCAGCCCGCTTCAGCTCACTAACTCCCTCGCTGCACAAGCCTGCCTGAACGTAGCTCTCGCCCAGCAGAAGGTGTGCAGCTGCGAAGTTCGAGTCCTGCTCAACAGAGTTTCGACCGTGTTCGATTGCACGGGAATAGTCACGTGCCTGATAGTATCGCAGCGCCACCCATGTGCTGATCATGAGATTAAGTGGATCGAGTTCCAGTGCCCGGCTGGCTTCGGCAAGCGCCTCGTCATGGCGGCTCTTAATGGAAAGATAGTCTCCGTACCAGTGGTGCGCATTTGCATATTGAGGATCCAACTCCAGAGCACGCCTGAACTCGGCCTCGGCTCCGGCCCAATTCCAACTATGGCTGAACACAAGGCTCAGGGAGGCGTGGGCCTCAGCAGATCGTGGGTCGATCTCCACCGCCTTGCGAGCGGCCGCGTAAGCTTTCGGAAGCGCGTCGACGGGGGATTTGAACCCGTGCCACGCAAGTCCGCTGTTGCAGTCGGCCAGCCCGGAATATGCCGCGGCGTAGGTTGGATCGCTGTCGATGGCCTGCTGAAAATAATGCTCGGCCTTTTGCATGCCGTCGGCTGTTCGCTTGTTCCAGTGGTAGCGACCTTTCAAATACGCCTCATATGCTTCAGGCCTTATTTGCCGCGGATTTGCTAAACGTGTTTTCTGTTCTTCCGTGAGAGCGATGTGTATTTGGCTCGCGATGCTTTGCACGACGGAGTCTTGCACAGCTAGCAGATCTTTGAGTTCGCGGTCGTAACTCTCGGTCCAGAGGTCTGTCTGATTTTGAGCCTCGACGAGTTGGACGGTGATGCGTACACGGTCCGACGAGCGGCGAACGGTGCCCTGGAGAAGGTAGTCCGCGTTCAGTTCTTTACCGATCTCTTTCGGGGTCAGATTGGTGCCTTTGTACTTTGCAACCGAACTGCTTGCTACCACAATGAGTCGATCCCGATTCAGCTTTCCGGTCTGGGCGATCATTTCTTCAGTCAGACCGTCACTGAAGAACTCCTGGTCGGGATCGCGACTCAAGTTTTCGAATGGCAAAACAGCAAGGACTATCTTGCCCTGGGAATGTGTGGGCGGGTTCGATGCTCGTCGCCAGCCCCAAACCACCAGGAATGACAGAAGGAACGCGACTGAGAGCAAAGCGGCTGCTCCAACGAAAAGCCACCTGTAGGACTTGCGATTCGCCTGTCCGGTTCCGGCATCCGTCGTCTCTTCCGCCGTGCGATCCTGATCTGGCTCGACTAAACGCAGCCTTCGGGCTTGTAACCAGCTATCGAGTTCCGACACGAAATCCCGGTCGCTGGTGGGAACACCCGCTGCCTCTGGTTCGGAAGCTACGCTTGGTTCTTTGGGAGTAATAACCAGCGCGATGAAGCGATACCCCTGCCCGGTCACGGTCTGTATGAACCGTGGGGCCCCGGCGTCATCCTTCAGGACCTGGCGAAGCTTGCGGATCGCGCCCCGAATACTGTTGTCGGTATCCAGAAAAACACCCCGCCCCCAAACCCTGGAAACGATTTGATCCCGGGTAACAATCTCGTCTCGGTGTTCAAGCAGCAGGAGAAGGATCTCGAACGGGATACGCTCAAGCTTCAGCATATGACTGCCACGGCGGAGCCTCCGAGGACTCAGGTCAACCTCGTAGCCCTCGCCGAACCGGATCGGTTGCTCCACTCCAGCTAGCTCGGAAGCCATGGCACACCCCATGGAAGCTGAGTGATTTTACACCACATCTGTAGAGGCTGACGCAAGTGCAACCCACGCTTGTCTTTAGAGCGACACAAAGCATAACGCCGCGACACACTCTCCGAGATGGACAACAGCCTCCGTTGACACGAATATGCCGATCACACTACCGAAAGCCAATGAAGAATCAGGAGGAAGCACAATGAAAAAGATACATGGCGACACAAAGAACCGGGTTCTCGGGCTATGCATGATGATCGCGACTCTATTCGGGGCTGCCGTCGCGAAAGCTGATGTCGTATTGGACTGGAACGTGATCGCGGTGAACACGGCCGTCACGAACGGCCAGAATCCATACGCCCAAGCACGATACGCGGCGATCGTACAACTCGCTGTATTCGAATCCGTGAACGCCATCACGGGCGAGTATCATCCCTATCTCGGAACGATCGTAGCACCGCCGGGTGCATGCCCCGAGGCTGCAGCCATCCAAGCTGCCTATCGCGTGCTTAGCACCTATTTTCCAGCTAGCGCCTCGACCCTCGACGCCGAGCGCGCCAACTCCCTCGCGTCTATACCGGACGGTCAAGCCAAGACCAGCGGCATTGCCACTGGTGAAGCCGCAGCTTTGGCCATGATCGCTCTGCGCGCAAACGACGGATCGTCGCCTCCGCAATTCAAGATACCCGGGCCGTCGGTGCCGGGGGAATGGCAAGCCACACCGAGTTGTCCAATTGTGAATGGAGTCGCCGTCGGAATCGGACATCAATGGCAAAACGTAACTCCGTTCGGCATCTCGAGTGTTAATGTGTATCTCCTCGACCCACCGCCAGTACTCACGAGCCACGAATATTCGAAAACCTACAACGAGGTGATGACGGTGGGAAGCATCGACAGCACAGAGCGACCACAAGATCGCGCGAATGTCGCGCTCTTCTATGCCGCGTCCTCGCCAACTCAGGTCTTCAATCAGGCCGTCCAGCAGGTTGCGCAGGAGCGGTGGCATTCTCTGACCGAAAATGCTCGAGCGCTGGCCGTAATGAACATGGCGATGAATGACAGCTTGGTCGCGGCATTCTTCAACAAGTATCACTACAATTTCTGGCGACCCGAAACAGCGATCCATGCTGGGGACACAGACGGCAATCCGAAAACTGATCCTGATCCTAGCTGGGCCCCCTTCGTCACAACTCCATGTTTCCCGAGTTATCCCTCAACGACGGCAGCGCAGCTAATAGCGCCGCCGAGATTCTCAGACGCATATACGGTGAAGGCGGCCATTTCATGACGTTGTCAAATCCCACCGTGCCCGACATCGTATTGCAATACACGACGTTCAAGCAGATTACCGACGACATCTCCGACGCACGTGTTTACGGTGGGATACATTTTCGAACCGATCAGGTCGCAGGCGAGCGCCTGGGAATCGCTATAGGCAAGGCCGTGTACAAAAACAACTTACGTCGCATGCACGATGACTACTGAGCACTCAGTTCGAGCGGCGATTCGCCATTCGTGTCCTGCGGTCCGCTGATTGTGCGCTGCGGTCCACGGATGGCGAACTCGTGAGGGGCCTCTCGCCAGAGGTTCGTCCGACCACCTTCTGGATTCTGAGCGGGGGTTTTTATCTCGACGGCTTCGACGCATGGCTCCGGTAGACCACGTTGCTCACGATGATGGTTCCGCTGCGACAACTGGGAATGTTGATCGTTGGCGTGCCCTACTCGCTGCCTGGAATGATTCATACCGGAGCGAGGAGAGGCACACACTACAGTGCCACCACAATTGCCGGTCCACGCGGAGAACTACAGCCGACTCCCGAAGATCTAGCGACCGCCAGGGCACTGGGTAGCCGTGTGGCTGAAGTGACGGCTGGGTGAGGGGAAATAAGTAGAGCTCATTTAGCACCAGTCTAGGACTTCCAGCGGATTAGTAACGCTAAACGATAGTACCGTATCAGGGCTGCCCCGGCCAAGAAGCGAGGATGCTCGCGAGATTTGTTCGGGGCAGTTTTGATGGGGCCGTTTGAAGGAAGTGGCTGGTGTTTGCGGCGGATGCGGTGAGAGCTATGGGATTTCGATATGCGAGATCTGGCTCTGGAGTGGCATCGCGAGGTTGGAATGTGACAGTCCGTGGAGCCGTTGCGCAGTGGTGAAACGCTGATTGCAGAGGTGACATCAGTGAGCCTATTTGCAAGTTAGCGAAGCCAAGTGGGCATAGGAGTGGTTTATGTGCGAGAGCACGTGGACGGTTGACGGGGATTAAGGCTGAGTGAGTCATGGGTGAGATCAGGAACTGTCGAGAACATACCTTGGCTGGTTTTGCGGCATCAGGTCTGAACGGAAGTGAGGCTGCGAGGTTGTCATCCGTTCGATGATGAGCATGGGGCCGGAGCATACGGGGCACGCAACTGGTTAGCAGTTGCATCTGGCAGAGCAGCGGATGCGGATACTCCGAGCAGGGAGCGACAGCGTGCAAGA
>CAWFKA010000013.1:0-186628 GCA_963816335.1 uncultured Acidobacteriaceae bacterium
GATCCACCGGGACCATTTGGCGATCTCTTTGCTTGGCTTAGTTCGGCGGCCTAATGTCGCGGCGTATATCACACTCCTTATCGCGCCGGCGCTGCACCAGCGTGCTCGACCTCAAGATCGTCAGGTGAAGTGCGACACATTTAGATCTGGACAGCACATTAAGGTTGTTGATCAGTTGAAGATCAGTCCGTTGGTACGGTCAAATGGGAGGTGTCTGTCGCTGATAATCGTCCCGCACAAACAGCCTCGCCACATTTCACCCGTTGATGATCGAATCTTATTGACGCGAGTTCCATCATGGATAAGGGTCGAGTTTGGATCGATGGTGATTGTTACGTCGTCACAACCGGGGTGATTGGGGTCATATACCTTAATTGACCAGCTTGTGCCACCCGGTAACGGGTCTGTGGTGGGATCTGCACTGCTGGTAAGACCGAAGGCGACAACCTCATGCCCCCAACCATCGTATGCCATCAGGCTAAGTGGAATGGGAGTTCCGCGCTGAAGAATGGTGATCAGTTTTCGCAGTTCGTCGGTTGAACTCCAGTGAAAGCAATCCTCATCGCTTGGGGAGCGCCAACTTATATAGTTCCGCCAAGGAGGTAGCGTAGCCAACGCTATCGCGGCTATTCCGCCCGAAGCAACTATGGCGGCGAGTTCTCCAATAATCGGGTAGATGGTGGAAGACATATTGTTGCTATAAATCGCGTCCGCAAGCCGCCGCGATTCATCTGTAACTGTATTTGTGGAAACCCAGGGTTGCCATCCGTCAGTCAATTTGCAATGCCAGATGTTTCCATCGCTGCCCAGGGCGAACACATCTAACAATCCCCAGGCGCTTACCGCCGCTGGAGAGTCTTCTGTCAGTCCAACAGCAGGGGCGCCGAGCGGATGCCATCCGTTCCAGTTGTTATTGTCACAGACGTTAATCCAGATTCCGCCGTCTAGTCCTCTGCCACAGACTTCGATGCGATTCGGTGCAGGGGACGCCGCGGCAAAACCGGAACTAAAAACCCCACCCAGCGAAGCCCACGTTTGCCACCCATCGTTAAACCAAGCCACTTGCCAGCAGGCATTATCTGATTAAATTCGGGTCGAGTCCGATCGACTGATTGAAATGTTTTAATGCCGGCTCGAGCATCCATTGATTCGCCTCGCTCTTTCCTCTCAGATAGAAATCGAAGGCCTCAGCATTATTCGTATATTGCGGGATCCGCCGAGGACTTTTGTTATCCGTTATTCGAGTGGCTAACGCGGCGAGTATGGACTGCGAGATGTCGTCTTGAACGGCAAATATGTCGTTGCTCGGACGGTCATATGTCTGTGACCAGATGTGCAGGCCGTCCGAAATCCGAATGAGTTGTGCTGTAATGCGCAACTGGCCGCCTGATTTTCTCACACTACCTTCAAGGAGGGCATCGACGTGCAGTTTTGCGCCAATCTCGCCTACGTCCTCCCCTTTCCCCTTGAACGCAAACGCCGAGGTTCGAGCCGCGACGCGCAAAAGACCTGAGCGTGCTAAAACGTCGGTCAATTGTTCGGTTAACCCATCGCTGAAGTACTCATTTTCTGAATCGGAACTCAGGTTTACGAAGGGAAGAACGGCGATTGAACTCAATGGAGCGGCAGGCTTCGAGCGCGACCAAAGAAAATAAGAACACACCCCCAAGAATGACACGGCAAGGAGTATCGAAAGCCCAATCGGTAAACCAGGGCCGCCGCGGACTTTCGGCTTAAGCAACGGAAGTACCATCGGTGGTTCATCTACCGACGTCGTATTTCCTTCCGACAGCACTCGATCGCTGAATCGAGGCACATAGGAGCCCTTAGGAATTTCGATCAGGACAGAGGCTTGTGCGCCGTCGCGTTCGTAATAATCTGTAAGACGCGTTCTCAGTTTGGTTGCCTCTACGCGAACGATGGCGTCAATGCGCGGATCGAAATCTGGTGCCCGGTCAAAGACCTCACATCCCAGCACACTCTCTTTAATCGTTTCTCGATTACCCGCCAGTGTTTCTTCGACTACGTATCGGAGAAAGCGGCTGGACCGATTTGCCGAGGCAAACGAACTGCTCGAGAGAAGAGAAGGGAGGGCCGCCCGGATGGCTTCCGGCGACGGTTCGTAGACTTGAACCTTACTTCCCCGTGATTCCAGATCTCCGCCAGGGTCTCTCATCGTATCCGATGATTGTAGACAAACTCCGAAGGGAATGAACGATCGACATATGTATTGTTTTCGAAGCCCGTCCCGAAAATCCCTCGGGGAGGTTCAACGCCCCGGCGCCCTTCGCATCGAACCACGCTGGCCTGCCTGCCAGCATCGCCTGTCTATTTGGGGTGAAGATGTCGCGAGGTACGGCGGACAGCTTAGCGGGTATACGGATTGGCTCTACTTCGAGGTCATTTCCTGCGCGGAATAAATACATTCTCGAAAGCTTCATTTATTTATTTTGTCTCGTTGGCCGTTTTTCAGGAGAGCGGCACTCCCGGCGAGAATCGAAAAGAACAGTAAGGCCCATAGTGCCTGGTGAATGGCGTTCATCATCTCCGATGTGGAGACTTCCATCGTTCTCTGCGAGAATCCGGTGTCAACACGCAATCGCCAGGATATTGCGGATGACGCGATGACTATTCCACCCATGCATCCGAGCACCCGCATGAGATTGAGCAATCCTCCGGCGGCAGCACTTCGTCCCTCCGGGGCGGCCTCCATTGTGGCTGCATTATTTGGCGCGATGTAGATGCCAAGCCCGATGCCGAAGAGCGCGAGCGTCCCGAGCAGGACGGGATCATGATTCATTCGAGCCGAGCCGTCCGCCAACAGAAGGATTGCCGCGCTAGAGAAAGTCATGCCCACTGTTGTCAATTTTCTTGATCCAAATTTTTCATACAGCCTGCCGCTGATTGGTGCGGTGAGGCCGATCATGATTGGAATCGTTGCCAGATGAAGACCAGCAGAGAGCGGCGATTGATTAAACCCCCGTACGAAGGCTGAACGACATCACAAAAAACATTCCGTAGCGGAGCCCGTAAGACGCACTCACTCCGATGATCCCGCCGAGAAAAGGGGAGTTGCGAAAAAGTTCCAGATCGATAAGCGGAGTCTCTCGAGCGCGCTCTCTCCAGATGAAGGGTGGTAACAGGATTACGGTCACAAACATCGCTGAGAATGATCGCTTCAGTCCTCCAGGTTCCAATTTCGCTTAACGAAATAATGAAGGCTGCCAATGCGGGACTTAGGAGCATTGCACCCCAGTTATCGAATTGTTTCGGCGTATTCGCCTGCACCGTCTGTGGCAATATCAACCAACCGAAAACAGCTCCTGCCATGGCGAAGGGAACTGAGATCCAGAAGACCCACTTCCAGCCAAGGGTGCCTAGTAACAATCCGCCGATGACCGGCCCGGCGCTAATCCCGATCGCCTGCGAGGCGGCGTAAAATCCCATCGCCCGGCCGCGTCGGCCTGGTAACACGGCTTTTGTCAGGAGTGTGATGCTGTTCGCTCCGAGCAATCCTCCGCCAATGCCCTGCAAAAGACGGCAGGCTATCAGAGTGGGAAGGTCTGTCGCTAAACCGCAAAGGAGACTCGCGGCAGCGAAGACGGCGTATCCTGCGACATACAGCAGTTTTCGACCGAAGATTTCCGACATGCGCGCGAACACGGGTAAGGTTGCCGCATAGGCAAGCAGATAGCCGATCGCGACCCAACTGACCGCAGCCAGAGTCGCGTGAAAATTCTGCTCCAGAACCGGCAGAGTCAACTGCACGATGCTGGCGTCAAGCTGTCCGACAAAGGCGCCGATGCATATGATGGCCACGACGAGCCAAGGGTAAGAAGGCATCGCCGTGAACTTTTTCAATGGCGCAGCTTCACGGAGAACGAGGAGGCTGGGCAAGCGGAGGCTCCGCATAGATTCTTAACTGACAGCTCGGCGTAAAGCAATTGGCCGTTATTTATTTTTTAGAGGACGCGATCCCATTTTCCGAAGGTTCGAAGAGCTCAAGGCGTCCAACCTGAGGCAGCGTGTCGGTTCCGTTGCCGCAATTGAATAATGGCGCCACACGGAACGTGACGTTGAAGGTGAATGCGGCGAGCGGCACGAATCTGTCGAATACTGCCGCCGCGATTTCAAACATGCAGGGCTTTGTGCCAGGCAACAACACCGAAACATTGATAACAACTGTGAATTAACTGGGGCGAACAGCGCGAAGAGGCGCTGAAGTGATGGCTTAGTCGGCGGGTCACTAAGAAGTTTTCGATGCAAGGCGTTTCCGATCAGGGTAACGGTCACCCGCTCGGAGCCCTGATTAAACAGCAGAGAATATTTGTGAAGTCGCCCTTATCGAGACGAATCGTCCCAGATTCTGCTTGGCACTAAGACGGGAGGGTTCCAGTTGGCTGACAATTTGCGCCTGGGGTCACTTAGCAATGATGTATTCCTAGTGGACATTAACCATGACGGAAAGCTGGATTTGGTTGAAGACGGCGGGATGGCACTTGGCGATCCCTCTAAATTCGAATACCAGTTAACGTCATACACCTGCGGCAGTTCTCTCGCCGCAGGAGGTCATGCAAGGTTAGTATCAATGCCCAATGGTGTGACAATGGAATCTCTCATCGCAAGGGTTCCATTTCAGGCAACTGACTAAAGTTCATCTGTTGAGGAGGTCACTCGAAAATCAAGCAGTTAAGGGCGCAAACCTAAAGGTAGCGAGCGCCGTAAAGCTTCTCAAGAATGAGACTCGCCGTGAGATACAGCAGGGGACTTCTCGCCACATCAAGAAGGAAACTCAGTGCGTCGTGAGGTTATTTGCTAAGTTCGAATGGCGGCCCCAAACCTAATGTAGGGTCGAATCAGTGACTCGTCAGTGGGCAATTCGAAATTGACCGATGGCCACTCACTCGGGAACAACCTAATTGAATAGTTAGTCGAAATCAAGGAACGTTCCGTCAGTGCGGAAAGAGGGAGGTTGGAGTAGAACTGACCGGATCGAACACAACACTCGTACCCTGTTTGCGCGCGCGCCAAGGCTGATTGGAGGGCAAAGGTTTCATGGGCCGGTTGTTGCGCCACAATTTTGTTGGACGGCCGGGGTCAAACAGCGCGTCGTAGCGATCCCCCTTCCATCTTTGATTGCGGACGTATACCCGGCTGTTTGCGGAGCCGGGAGCCACAATCAGATCGTCTCCACCCCAGGTCCGCAAACCGGCAACGTCCGGAAAGACCATAACATCCAAGGCGTCGTATCCCATGATCCGAACCGGGCCTCCAGGGTGTTCGCCTGGCGGATAGGCCTTGGGGTCGACTGTCTCCGGCAGCAGCGGGCCGAGATTGGAATGAATGGCGCGCGCCAACCATGTAAAACCTTCGTTGCTACGTCCCGCCCGCGAAAGGGCCATGGACACATACGAGAAGATTCTCGGCCATGCCGGCCCTCGCCAGTAGCCGCCCCAGTTTGGTGTATCGAATGCCATTGTGGGGAGGAGCGCCCCGTTAAACTTGGCAGGATCATTGAACCGTCGCATCATTGCATCCACGCGCAGCGGATCCGTTTCGAAGTACAGCAGATAATATGCGTCGAGATTTTCTCCGCGAGTCCAAAGTTTTCCGGTTTCGATGTCGAGATCCCAGTAGCGCTGGGATTCTGAATCCCACAGTTTGCCACGAACAGCCGCAAGGGCCTGCGAGAATTCCTGTTGCCAGGGAGACGGATCTTCGCCCTGCAAGCGGGAAAGATAAACCATCTCCTTCAGGCTCCAGAGATTGAAGACTTGCTCATTGATGGCGCTCGTGGGATGACCCTTAAGGTCGACGAATGGCGAGTTCTTGTCATCCCATCCGGTTTCATACGTGTGAAGCCAGTCGATGAGATGATCCTGATTCGTATCGCGCAATTTAAGGAGGCTGTGCTGATACGTCAGTAGAGCCTGCCAGAGGGTGCGATCCCCGGCGGGACCGCCAAGCTTCTCATGCAGAATGCTTGTATCGCCGGTAAGCCGAACATATTCTCCAACAACCGTGGCTTGGACGGGAACGCCTTGCGTATCTTTTTCGGGTCCTTCGGCTGAGAAAGTGTTCTTGCCGGAAGGAAAGATAGTCCATGCAGTACTACCATCACCCTTTGCATTTACGGAGTAACGGAACCAGTTCAAGATTGAGGCGCGCGCCAAGTCGCTTCGACCAGTTGCCGTCATGGCCAAAACTTCGGCGATTCCATCATTGCTCCACATACCCATGAAGACATTCCAGTCCGCAATCATCATCGGACATGCACGCAGATAACTGACCTGGCAGGTGGAGTTCAGGAGTCCGCGCCAGAACCACAGTTCGCTACGGACAAGATCCTCCGGTGCAATGCTCTCCCGCTTGCCGGTTGTGCCGATTGTGAATCGAACAGGGTCTTCCGGAGCCACCAGCGGGACAGAAGACAGATAATCGTTCCACCGTTTATGCGTGAATCCATCAAGAAGATCCGAAGAGCCCTGAAGCTCTGCAAGACTTGCATCCGCTTCTCTCTCATCACCTCCCAGTGCGATCAGGAGCGCGGCCTCACCGCCCGCTGGCAACTTCCAGTGAAAGCTGTTTTGCTGCGGATCCACTTTGGGCCTGGACGCAAGCAAAATGCGATAAGGCCATTTCGCATTGCCAAAATGAAGGGATCCAGCATTGGTGGAAGAGACAGGCTGCAAGCCATCGGTGTGGCTTTGCAGAGTCACATCGACCGGTCCGTCCGCACGCTCGACCTTGATACGAATGACTGCGACCGGCTTGCCATAGACTGGATAGACGGAGACTGACATCGTCGGCCCATGCTCGAATGCCGCCCTGTATAGGGTGCGGTCCGCGAAGTAGGTCATGTCGCGCCGGGCTGGAGTCTTATCAAATCTGTAGGCGTTCTGTTGCATGTCTGTGATTACAGGAGCATCGATGCTCAATGCGCTCAAGCGCTCGCTCTCATTGGTGGGAGCCGCAGGGCCGGCGACGGGAATCACAATTTTCTGCCCGCCAAAGCCATCCTCCTGAAGCGCCAGAAAACCGTTTGATTGATAAATGAGAGTTCTTGGAGGAGCGGGCGCGTCCATCCGCGTAAAGGCTGCGAAGTCAAAATGCTCATTCAAGTAGGATGGAAAGGATGCGGATGACTTCGGCGTCTGCGCAAATCCAGCGATGCCGATCAGGAGAATGAGACCACAGATTATCGCGCGATTCTTCAACGTGCCTCTTTCCCGGGTCCCCTTGTGCCCGCAACCGCACACAGAAGAGTGAAGTTGATTCTGGTCCCGGTGAACCCGTAGCCTTCATCTTGCGGTTACTGAGCGGGATACTCTCCCTGGCCATGAGCTGCCAGCAATTGCCACTTAAGACTTTCTCGACGAGCGGTTGACAAATTACTGATCCCATCTTTGTAGCACACCCTGAGCTTGGAAACGGGGTTCTTTGCAGGATGCAAAGGTGTGGGTGCCACTTTGGAATGGTCGACAGCTTGGAAATATGGACGAGTGTGTGTTTTCTAGACATCGGCGGTCTCGGAGCACAGACTTCAGTTAATCCTGAGTTACTTACGAGACGCCGGTGACACTCTCGCAAGCCGCGGAGCGAGATTTCCTCTTTGCCAAAATATTTTTACCCTCCGTGCGGATAGGCGCGAGAAGTTGTCGCGTACTAAATTGGAGCCGGAATCATTGACGCTCGAAGTCGGATGACCTGTTCCGTAATTTTGTCCGTGAATTGGAGTCCATGTCATGAACCGTCTCGAATCCAGTAAACAATGTGGTTACCTACCAGTGAACCGCCGCGTCGACGGTTCTACACAATCGTCAACCAACCCGGCCTCTGTAGCTTGGCAAACGCTCGCGGCCGCGTGTTTTTGCCTCCTCGCACTGACTTGCGCGCCGGGGACGAAGGCGGCTGCCCAAGACCCACCTAAGCCGCCGGTCACCATCACCGTTTGCGCCAGCGGGTGCGACCAGACCAGTATTGCCGCGGCGGTTGCGGCGGCGAAGAACGACGACACCATCGCGATTGGGGCCGGAACGTATGTTGGGACAATCGAGGTTTCCAAGAACCTTACACTGCGAGGCGTGAGCGCGCGAGAGACAATCATTGATGGCGCAGGAGAAAACAATAGCTTAGTAATTATCGATTCCGGCGCCACTGTGAGCCTGCAAAACCTTACCGTGCAACGAGGCGGGAGCTACAATGCTCTGACGAGGGGAAGCATTCTGGTGCAAGGGACCCTGACCGTGACCGATTGCATAATCACAGACAACTTCGTGGGCATCTCTAACGATGGCGGGATTATCAAGGTGATTCGGAGCGCGATCACGAAAAATCGACCCGAACTCGCCTACGCTGATCTCGCCGGTGGCATTGTTAATTTTGCCGGACAGACTGCGTTGTTTGACAGTTCGGTTTCCGATAACGTTGGGAATGCCGTCGGTGGAATCTCGGTTTTTACCGGAGCGCTCTCGTTGTCGAATTCAACTGTGAGCGCAAATGTCGGCTCGAACATATCTGTCGATAACGGGGCAATACTCTCGCTGACGAACAGTACCGTGGTGAATACGGGTCGGTGGGGATCCATAGGTCTGGCCCCAGGCGCACAGGTGGTCGTTGGTAATTCCATTCTAAGTTCCCCGGGACCTGGAGCTAATTGCTGGACCCAAACTGGCTCGACAATACTCTCACTGGGGCATAACCTGTCGAGTGATAATACCTGCTTCTTGACCGACCCCACAGACTTAAACAGCAACGCCAATATCAAACTCGGACCGTTGCAGGTGAATGCTCCGGGGTTGACCGAAACCCATGCGCTGCTGGCTGGGAGCGCAGCCATTGATGCGGGTAACTGCGCGGGCGGGCTTACACGATACGACCAGCGCGGAGTGAGCCGTCCCCAGGGCCCCGCATGCGATATTGGAGCCTTTGAACTGCGTACCCCCATCGCGAACAACGACGCCTATGCGGCCATAGCGGGACGCACCCTAGTTGTGCCAGCGCCCGGAGTGTTGACCAACGATGTTTCGCCCGACGGGCCGCCACTGAGTGTCTACAGTGCGTCAACTCCGACTCATGGCTCAGTTAGCTTCTTCTCGTTAGGCACTCTACTACACACCCAATCCGGGCTTCGTCGGACAGGACTCCGTTAGCTTCACGTTGTGGGATGGGCTGCACACCTCCAACTCGGCCACTGTACCATCAATGTGACTTCCGGAAACACCCCACCGATCACAACCCCGGACAATTACACCGTTGTCCAAGGCCAGGTGCTCACCGTTGACGCCGTGCGGGGAGTACTTGCCAACGATAGGGATGCGGATGGTGACCCGCTCACCGCGCTTCTCCAAACAGGCCCGGCAAACGGAATCCTCGGCCTGAGCCCTGCCGGTGACGGTTCCTTCACCTATACACCGAAACCGGGGTTCAACGGGATAGACAGTTTTACCTACGTAGTTTCGGATAACCACTCAAACAGTGCTCCGACGACTGTAACTATTATTGTGAAACCCAACTTCGGAACCCTCACGATCGCCCTGACCACACAGCCGCAAAGCTCTTCGGCTTTCTCCTTCAAAGGCACATTGGGGAACTTCACACTCGGGGGCTCATCGCCAGGCAAGAAGACCTTTGAGATGGGACCTGGCACATGGTCTGTGACTGAACTTCGACCAAAGCCATGGCTGTTGAGCAACATCGTTTGCAATGCGGGGCCGGGAATCAGTATTGACCTCAACAATAGCAAGCTGCAAGTTATGTTGAGCGACGGCGATAACGTGACTTGTACATTCGTGAATCAGCAGCCAGGCCAGATCAACGCTCGCGCGTTTTCCGACCTTAATCGAGACCGTCAGCGACAGGCCGGCGAACCGTGGCTGCACGGCTGGACCATGCAGGTTTATTCGAGCCCGGCGGTCCTTGTCGCAACCGGCGTAACCGGAACAAACGGCACCGTGTCATTCCCGAACCTGAAGCCAAATGTTTAAACCGTGTGCAAAGTGCCGCCAGCGGGTTGGTACAGTACCAATCCAGGACCAATCGACCTGGTGTACCAGAAGCCGTGCTTCACCGTAATGTTGAACCCTGGGCAGACGCTACCCGTGATATTCGGCGATACCAGGTAGATCTGCTCTCAGGCACCCGGCAATAACCAAAAGCGCCCAACCTGTGTTGAAGGTTGGGCGCTTTGGCGCGGCGTTAGGTTGAGCCGCGCGCGTTCCC
Organism: uncultured Acidobacteriaceae bacterium; assembly: GCA_963816335.1. GTDB lineage: Bacteria > Acidobacteriota > Terriglobia > Terriglobales > Acidobacteriaceae > JANXZS01. The sequence continues at coordinate 10,222 of CAWFKA010000013.1, forward strand.
TCAAGGTGTGCGTTGAATCATAATGGCGCTGCGGGTAGTGGTGCCGCGAGTGCATAACAGGCGGCCTTCTGCGCAGCGGGAGAAATGAATCAAATCGTCGTTCTCGAAATATGTGATCTGCGCAGGCGGTCCTCCACCCAGGGGCTGCCGCCAGATGTTGCGCACCCCATTGGCGCTCATTACGAAGTCAATGGCCCCTCCATCAGGACTCCAGGAGAGCGTTGTTCCGGGGCTTGGCGTACGCTGAAAGATGGTGAAGCCTCCGCTGCCGTCTGCGTTCATCATGGCGAGCAGCGCAGTTGATATACGCGGGTCTTTCCCGGGGAAATGCACGCAGGCAATCTTCTTTCCGTCTGGAGACACGCTGGGAATCGAAGCGGGTTGCTCGGAGATCTGGGTGGCCTTACCTCCATCGATCGGCACACGCCACAGGGTCGGTTCGCCCCCGATGCCGGGAGCCCAATCGGCGAAGGATGCGTAGACGACGGCCTTTCCATCGGGACTCACCGCCGGATGCACGTCCAGAAGCCCATTGGTCAGCTGTTTTGGTTCAGTACCGTCGCTGTTGACAAGCCATATATGTGGGTCTTGTTGATAGACAATGTAGCGCCCGTCGCGCGTCACAACCAACTCATCTTTGTTAGAGAGTGATGAGGTGAGTCGATGCGGATTGGCTCCATCCGCGTCCATTCGCCAAATGTTCCGATACCCATCCGCCGGGTCGTTGTAGATGATGTGGCTGTCGGGTGTCCATGCCACTGCAACGCGAGACGACGCAAGCGCCGACGGCTTAATACGAGCGAATCGCGCTATGTCGTCGCCGGCGGCTGCCCAGATCGCAACTGACGTTTCATTGCGGACAGCAACGATGGATTTGCCGTCGTTGCTGACTGAACCGCGGCCATAATCACTTAAGTCGTTCGTAATTCTCGCAACTTAGCCTGTGTCGTGCCTCACTATCCAGAGTTGCTCTAAGTCTCCAGGAGTTGCTGCCGTAACAACCAAAAATTGCCCTTTGCAGCCCAGGCTAATCCCCTTGGCCGCCAAAGCTGCGTAGAAATTAGATGCTGTCCTGGACGGTGCACTCCCGCTTCAACCAACTGAAATGAGCCATCGGGCACTGACGCAGACTCCCCCGCGAAGTATGCGATCGACTCGCCATCGGGCGACCATGCCACGCCACGCTCGTCAAGAAACTTGGGACGTTGCACTGTTTGAATTGCGGTTTCGCCACCGCTTCCGTCAGAGTTAGCCACCATGAGAGAACCCTCCCACGTGGAAGGCCTGATACGCACAAACGCGATGCGCTTTCCGTCGGGCGACAGCGCGGCCGCGCCACTTATATCGCTGACCACGCGTTCTGCAGGTCCGCCGTTCATCGGCGATCGGAACATATTGCCTATTCCGTCGCTCCCCGTTCGCCGATAGTAAAGATAAGCATGATCGGGCGAGGTCATGATCCCGGACACGTCGCCCACGCCCTCAACTTTGACAATCTGCTCATTCGCTCCCGAAGTCTCTCGCAGTCTGATGATGTGTTTCTCGCCCTCATCCAGTACGTATCCCAGGACCTTTCCGTCTGCTGAAATAGTCACGTCCGAAACGTCGCCAGCGGTGGCGATTCGCGTCATGTAGTCGGAGTTTAAAAGAGGTTTAGGGATCTTTCGCGAACGAACCACCGTGGTCGTAATCAGCGCGGTCATCACGAGTATTCCGCAGATCGCATTGCCCAGGGCAGGATGCGCGGCCGCTGGACGTTCTTCGATGTCAGCCGTTCCAGGTCTTGCTGTAGCGCTGTTGCGGATTGATAGCGTGCAGACGGATCTTTGGCAAGACAGCAACGGACAATTCGTTCGAACTCCGCGGGCACGTCGCGAGAATTGCGAGAAATCGGAGCGGGATCACTGGTCAGAATGCCAGCTAAGACGTCTGAAGGGGTGCTGCCAGTGAACGGTGCATACCCGGTGAGCATTTCATAAAGTACAATCCCGAGGCTGAAGATGTCACTCCGTCCGTCCACGGGCAGCCCGCGCGCCTGTTCTGGTGACATGTACTGTGCCGTGCCAACAATGGTTCCGGGTTGTGTCGAGCCCGTTGATGCGAGAAGGGTCTTCCCCATGGAGTTATCCGTGAATCGCGCAACTCCGAAGTCGACGATCTTCACCATGCCGTCTGGACGGATCATTATATTTTCCGGCTTGATATCTCTGATGGACGATTCCGGCTGCATGCGCTGCGCTCAATCCCGCAGCAATCTGCGCGGCGATCACTGAGATAGTTTCAACAGGTAAAGAACCGGCCTGGAGGGTTTCCCGCACCGTCTTGCCGTGAATGTATTCCTGTGCGATGAACTGCCGCCCTTGGAACTCCCCGATGTCAAAGATGGTGACCAGATTGACATGGTTCAAGGAGGACGCCGCACGAGCCTCTTGCCTGAACCTATGAGCCTGTTCCGAGTTCCCGGCCAGCTCAGGAGACAAAAACTTAAGAGCCACTTCCCGCGCCAGTTCGGTATCCTGAGCGAGCCATACCTCTCCAATGCCGCCGCATCCGAGCCGAGATGCAATCACATATCGTCCCATTCCGGGGACACGGTCTCGGATACGCATGCATCAAAATATTGCGTGGATCTTTAAAGATGGCCGGTAGCAGCATATAAATGAAGTCTGCGCGTGACAAAATGCTTGCCGGAGAGTCACGAGTGCGATGGCGGCGGGAAATCTGGCGGGTGCAATCCCTGCCGGAAAATTGATTCAAAAGCGGGGCTGCGTTTCGCCCTGCTCGTGTATGTTTCTAGCCATCGCGGTTTGTTTTCGCGCGAGCAATCCGGCTCTCCTTCGCTCCCTAAGTTTGCCTGGCGTTTATCGCAGGAATCGGCCTTTCGTTATGGGCGATTTGCATTTCTCCAGCGGTTGCGCAGTTGACTTGAAGAGAAGCATCGACCGTTTGCCTTCAACCCTTTCTTTTCGATTGGCATCGGCGTCGGATCGATTGCAGGAATATTGGGCGGGCGACTTCCAGGCTATCTTAAGACGCTTTCGTCAACTTCGCATGTGGTGGATCTGGAACGAACGGTCCTACTGCTTTCCTGCGGCGTTGTGGCACTGGGTCTGTGGTCGGCGGCGAAGTTAAAGCCTGCGAATTCGGTGCTCCCGGTGGCGGCAAAGCCCCTGCTCTCTTCTTTCCGGTTGCGTTTTTTCCGGCCATTTCAGTTTGGAGCCTAGTGACTGGCTCGTTCAGTCCTTTCGCGAACGTCTACTTTTCGCGCCATCTGCACATGTCGCTCCCCGAGATTGGCTGGCGGGGGAAGTCTTCGAACAGTTTGGCGATAGGTATTCGTTGACGGGGATAGGAATTATCGCAGTGATCGCGGCGGCGCTGTTCTGGTTCCTATTTGGCAAGAAGGGGCCGTTGAATGAGGTCTAGCGGGATGCAAGAGTTCCTCGGCTTGCGAAATGAGAGGATGCCGTTGAGCATCCTCCCAATTGGCCCGAGCAGATTGGTGCAGCGATTACTGTCCGTTACCCAAGAGACTTTTGAGGGCAGTCAGGCTTCCGAAAAGTCCATCCTGTTCGTGATTAGTTCCAGCGGTAAAGAATAGGGTGGTAGCGGGGCCAGCAACGGCGTCATTCCCGAAGGAGATAGCCCAAAGACCGTCGATAACGATCGCCTTACTGGTAGCATCTCGCAGGAAGTCCTGGAATTTGCCCGTCATGGGATCGAACGCCGCAATCTGGCCGCTGCCGAAATTTCCAATCAAGATGTAGTGGCTGTAAGGACCAAAGTCGGTTGGAGCTTGCGTGACTCCCCACGGTCCGTTAAACCAACTTCCACGTTCAAGTTTCAGGAGTAGCTGCCCGGTGGTGGAGTACACATTGACGAATCCAAGACCGGAGCCGTCGACTTCATCGTGCTTCTCAGCATCCTGTTTAGCATAGGTTACGTAGATGTTTCCACCAATGTTCTGAACGTTGAAGGGAGCATATCCTCTTGGAATGGCTTGGTTAGCGAAGTTATTTTCTAGTGCCATTGTGCGCTGGAAATTAGAGTCGAATATCTCGACTCTGCCTTGGCGAAAGTCAGCGACGTATAGGTAGTTATGCGTTCCCCGAACAGCACCGTTGAGAGTGGCGATGGTTGCGCCCTTAAAGACTGACTTGGTCTTTTGGTTGACGAGGATCACGGCTTTCGTTGCCTGCACAGCCGGATTCCAGCCGCTGATGACGCCATCTTCACTCACGAACATGAAGACGGCGGGCTTTCCCTTCATGATCTCGAACTCGGTGCTGCCGTTAAAGACCGTGCCGGTGGGTGTGCCCGCGGATGAAACATTTGGGTCGGATGGAGGAATTGTGACCACGAGGGGGACGATGTTCCCGGCAGCGCCGTAGAGGGTAGAAACGCCCATACCGTTGTCGGACGCCCACCACGGGCTGGTGGAACTTCTGGAAAGGCCCCATGGATTTACGAGATTTGGATCGGTTACAGGAGCTTTGCCCGGAAGATTTGAAACGAGGTTCTTTTGCTGGTACTGGTTAGCAGCAAGGATAGGCGCCATAGCGTTCGGGAGACTCGCTTTTGAGCCGTCCTCTGCGAAAGCGGCGCCGAGAAGTGAGACTATCGAAAGTGCGAAGACCGTTGTGTGAATGCGACGGTGAATGCGGTTCGGGTGCATTTGTTGATCCCTCCGATTACATCAACTGCGTGGAGCTGGCGAGCGTGGCCGGCGTCCACTTGTGACTGAAGAAACGTTAGAGAATCGATACGGAAGGCTTGTCAGTCAAATGTCACCAGATTGTCATTTCCGAGTGAAGGGGATGCCCGGTGATGAAAAAAGTCGAGAATACAAAAGGCGACAGGAGATCGAAGTGACTTCGGATTGCGTTTCGAGCAACGGCACAATCCTGGTGATCGAAGACGATCCCCGGATGCAAAAGGTCTTGAAGCGGCTTTTTGCGGCGGAAGGTTACGCGGTGGAAGGCGCGGCAGACGGCAAGATGGGAATTGATGCGTTCCACTCGTTCTCACCTTCGGCTGTTGTTCTGGACCTGATGTTGCCGGGGGTGCCCGGCCGTGAGGTCTGCAAGCGGATCAAGAGCGCATCGCCAAACACTCCAATTATCGTTGTGAGTGCGGTGACTGAAGTCGCGGATAAGGTGCTCCTGCTCGAATTTGGCGCGGATGATTACGTGACCAAACCATTTAGTCCACGAGAATTACTGGCTCGTGTACAGGCGGCCATTCGGAGGATGAGCAAAACCACCCGCACCGCCACCGTAGCGTTTGGCACTTGTGAGGTTGATTATTTACGCATGTCGGTGCGCAAAGCTGGCCAGCAGGTAGCTCTGACGGCACATGAATTCAAATTACTGAAGTTTTTCCTCGATAATCCTGAGCGAGTTCTGGGCCGCGAAGAATTGCTGAATGATGTATGGGGATACAATTTTTACCCCACGACGCGCACGGTAGATAACCAAATATTGAAACTGAGACAGAAGCTTGAAGTGGACCCTGGAAATCCTCTTCACTTTGTTACTGTTCATGGTGCAGGCTATAAATTCGTCCCCTGAGGAAATCTTCGACGTGGCGAAAGTTCGCGCATTCCGGCAGGTTTCATGTCTCCGATAAGAATGCGGCTGATGCTGCTTGTGCCTTTACTGCTCGTTTCCGTGGGCCTCACGACGGCAAGTCTGTTGGTAGTGCGATCGTGGATGCAGCGGGAAATGGCGGAGACACTTGCTTCCGACGTCACGCACTCTGTTGCCACCTTTCAGAATCTGCAGAAGCAGTACCGCCAGATGTTGATGCGCGAGGCTGCTCTCATGGCGGACCTGCCCAGCCTTAAAGCACTGATGACAACGCGCGATCGTCGAACAATTGAAGACGGCGGACGAGAGTTTTGGAAGGTGAGTGGTGCAGATCTCTTTGCCCTGACCAGCTCTGAGGGAGATGTGCTCGCGCTTTACGCCGGCACTCCAGAAGAAAAGGATGGAAGCCATTACACCTCCGCTGAACTCACGCGGCCGCGACTGGCCCTTGAGGTTGCGTTGCAGCGCGAGAACAACCCTCATTTTCTGGTGCTGGATGGGCGACTCTTCGAGTTCACTTTTGAACCGCTCTACTTTGGGGACCGGGCGACCGGTCAACTTCTTGGCTACGTGGTTATTGCATACTCCGTGGACCAAAACCTGGCGCACGAGGTGAGCGAGTCTGCTGCGGCTGAGGTTGCCTTCCTTGCGCATGACACGGTCGTTGCCAGCACACTGAACCAGCCGAAGCGGTTGCAACTACAGGCTAGTTCGCATGCACTGCAGCAGAAAGCGATGCATGTCGACAATCTTTGGCTGGAAGGAGAGCAATTCAGTGCCGTGACCATTGAGCTTGCGCCCGACCCGGATGATGGCATCCAGCTTGTTGTTTTGAAATCGCTGAAACAGCAGAATGAACTCTCGAGCCGGCTGAATCGCTTGTTTCTCGGACTCGGCGCGGGAGCCTCGTTGGTTGGAGGAATTCTCTCACTCTTCATATCGCGGACGGTGACGCGGCCGCTCGAATCGTTGGCCTCAGGTGTTCGCGCTCTGGGCACGGGAGACTTCACTTATCGGCTTCCACGCACAGGCGCTTTGGAGGTGCGCGAATTAAGCACCGCCTTCGGAAGGATGCGGGATGAAATACGCGAGGCGCAAAAGAAGCTTATCGAGACCGAGCGGCTCGCAACGATTGGACGAATGGCCAACTCTGTTTCACACGATCTGCGTCACTATCTTGCTGCTGCGTATGCTAACGCGGAGTTTTTAGCGTCGGCCCAAACTGAGGAAGAGAAGACGGAGCTTTTTAGCGAGGTGCGGCTCGCCGTACATGGCATGACGGACCTGATTGAATCGCTGCTGATGTTCAGCCGGACAGGGCGTTCACTTCAGCTAACAAATGAATCGGTTGTTGTGTTGATCGAAAAGGCCGTGACAATCGTGGGTACGCATCCCGAAGCTGCAACGGTTGAAATTGAAGCAAATTTGAGGGACAGTGAGTCCTGCGACGCCTGGGTAGACGCTAGGAAAATGCAACGCGCAATCTTCAATCTGGTCTTGAATGCGTGCCAGGCAGCGAACCGGGAAGGTCAGCCAAAAGGAAGAGTCATCGTCGCCCTGTCGCAAACGCCGGAGCAGGTGTGTGTTCGCGTAATGGATAACGGGGGTGGCGTTGCAGAAGCCATTCGAGACAACTTGTTTGAACCCTTTGTTAGTGAGGGTAAGGAAGGTGGCGCTGGGCTGGGCCTGACACTAGCTCACAGGGTTGCGGAGGAACACGGCGGATCTGTGATTCTTTTAAGCAGCGTGCCGGGAGAGACCGTCTTCCTTTTGACATTCGAACGGCGGCCGCCGGGCACGCCTGCTTCCAAAATATCGCTGGAGAGTGGTAGCCAGACGAGCGTCGCAAAAGTTTAGCAACTTTCCTTTCGTTCTCTGCCGCAGCATGTCTAACTTGAAAGAAGGAGTGACGAATATGTTCGCACCGTTGTTAGCAAAATCGCTGCGTTACGCGGCAGGATCTGCGATTCTTTGCGGGCTGGTATCACTTCAATCGTCTGCTCAAGTAGGCGCAGGTCCAGAAGCAAACAAAAATGTTCACTTCGAGCAGCGCCTGGACGCGCTTGTCGATGCTCTCGATGCGACGCGCAAGGAACTGCAGGAATCGCGTGCGGAAATTCGCTCGCTCCAGCGAGAACTAGACAAGATGATCCGTGAAAACCCACTCCTGACAGGCGATCCTCCTGCGGCGTCTGCAGCAACGGCGAAGGAGTTGTCCGACTCCGTTGCGAACCTCAAAGAGGGACAGGAAGTATTGATCGCGGAAGTCGCGGCGCATGAACAGAGCAAGGTAGAGACAGTCTCAAAATATCCTCTAAAGCTTAGTGGGCTCGTTCTATTCAACTCCTTCGTAAATCGCGGAAGAGTCAATAATATCTATGCTCCTGTCGTCGCACTGCGAGAAAGTGTTGAAGCGGCGGACGGCAGTACGGGCGCTACGCTACGCCAAACGATCTTGGGATTCAACGCCAAGGGGCCGAAAATTTTTGGAGCGGAGAGCCGATCCGATGTGCGCGTTGATTTTTTTGGTGACCAGGCCGGCTACAGCTATTCTCCCAGCGAAGGAATGCTACGGCTCCGAACGGCGCACGCAGAACTTGACTGGCCTGAAACGCGTTTAGTTGCGCTTCTCGATAAGCCGATTATTTCTCCACTGAATCCTACTTCATTCGCCATGGTTGGCGTTGCACCTCTGGCGTGGTCAGGAAATCTTTGGACGTGGCTTCCACAGTTAGAGATCGCGCAAAAACTTAACATCGGCGATCACCAACTCGGCATCGAAGCGGCGATGATCGACGTTGCAGATCCGCCGATTAACTATGGTTCGGTAGCGAAGGCGGTGGGTGCGGCGCAGCGGAGTCAGTTTCCGGGTTCTGAATTGTTGCTTTCTTTTTCAGGCGATCGCGTGGGGCGGGTGCCAGCAGTAACCGTTGGAGGCTATTGGGGGCCGCACAGATATGACTATGGGCAACACACCGATGCGTGGGCAGTTACGGCGAGTGGGCTACTGCCTCTGCCGCGAGGTATGGAATTATCCGGCGAGTTCTACCGTGGTCAGTCGCTGGGTGGACTCGGAGGCGGAGTCTACAAAGATGTGGTCTTAATGAAACCGTTCCTCGATGAAGATGCGCAAGTCGAGGGATTGAACGCAATTGGCGGGTGGGCCCAATGGAAATTTCGAATGACGAATAAAATAGAGTGGAATGCTGCGATGGGTGAGGATCAGGGCCAGGCATCACAATTACGATCTGCGCAACTGGACTATTCAAATCTATATGCCGCGCTCGCGCGTAATCAGACAGTCTTCGGCAATGTAATTTATAGACCAAGCAACTACCTGATGCTCTCATTTGAGTATCGCAACATCAGGACCTGGCCACTCCATGGGAACGCCTACTCTGCCCAAGCCTACGTTCTTACCACCGGATACGAATTTTGAGCGCCATGAAGAGAACTCGCATTGCCCTCAGCGTCGCTGGCGCACTCATATTGTTGCTCACAAGCCATACGATTCTTGCACAGAATGTTGAGGTACGCGCGCAAGTCAGGCTGCTTCCGCCGCAATCGAAAACGGCGGCGCATGGCTCTCATTCGATCCACCCGGCGTCGCCTGCTTCAGTTATCTGGTTAACTCCTCTTGAGAAACAAAATACTCCTTCCGTCAGGAGCGGGCCGTTTATTCTTGCGCAGAAGAACAAACAGTTTTCGCCCCACCTGTTGGTTATCCCGGTTGGGAGCACCGTGCAGTTCCCCAATCAGGATCCGTATTTTCACAACGTGTTTTCACTGTTTGATGGACGGCGCTTCGATCTGGGATTGTATGAGGCCGGCAGCACGCGATCGGTGCGTTTTAGCCGCGAAGGAGTTTCGTACGTCTTTTGCAACATTCATCCGGAAATGAGTGCCGTAATACTTGCTCTGGCAACGCCGTATTTCGCAGTGGTCGAAAAACAGGAGAGCGCCGCGATTCATGATGTGCAGCGGGGCCAGTATCGATTGCATGTATGGTCGGAGGGCGCGGCTCTCGAACGACTCGATGCTTTAACTCGCGTGGTTGATGTTGAAGCGGGCAATGCGGATCTCGGACTGATCGAGATTCCCTTATCGGATGATCTTTCAGCACATCACAAAAACAAGTTCGGAAACGACTACGACGACAAGTCTCCGCCGATCTACTAAACTTTTTGCTTTACGAAAGAAGGACCGGGCATTCTTTCTTTGAGCATGCCTGTATCGTGGAATTCAGCAAGAACGTCTCCCGACAGATCCTTCTGGTCGGCCAAAATAGGTGTCGAAAAAACGGTCGCCATTATGAATTAAGGCAATCGTCCCTGACCTGGTTCGTCAATCGATCCCAATCTGGCTTTAAGGCATATGGGATACGGTTGGATCACCGGGATCCGATTCCGTTTAGCCGGAAAGCCAGTGATGAAGATTTAACGTTCCTGGAACGGACTTGAAGATTAGCGATACGCTTGTCTACCATGAGCTGGCCATTGTTGCACTGAGGAAGGACAGGGCCAGCGGAATTAGTCGTTGAATTCGTCCCAGATGCGGCGATCCTTGGTTTCGGGCAGCCATATGAGGCCAACGAAGAATGTGATCGTTGCAATTGCAATCGGCCACACCAGCCCCATGTACTTCGCATTGACGTCTCCCGGATACTTAACCAGCCACCATGCTGCCAGCCAGGTTGCGACCAGAGGCGTGAGCCCACCGAACTCACCGTTGCCGAGGTGATAAGGAATGGACATTGAGGTGTAGCGAATTCGCGCGGGAAATAGTTCAACGAGCAGGGCCGCAATCGGTCCATAGACCATCGTCACGTAGATAACCTGGATGAAAATCAGTAGAACCATCATAGGTTGGTTCACGATCACCTTGCCATCTACTTTGGTCACTTGCGAAGCCATCGCATGGTAGATGGGCCAATACGTCAGAGCTGCCAATGCACAGCCCGAAAGGATCAAAGGTTTGCGGCCGATATTGTCAGAGAGCCAGCCAAAGAGGACAAAGAACGGAGTGGCGGCAACCAGTGCGATGGCAATCATTACGTAAGCGTCTTTGTAATTCACTCCCAGTGTCTTTGTCAGGAAGATGAGGGCGTAAAACTGCCCCGTGTACCACACAACGGCTTGGCCCGCCGTCGCTCCGAAAAGCGCCAGTGCGATCAGTCCCCAATTCTTTCGGCCGATATCACGGATGGGAGAGGAAGAGCTCCTCCCCTCTCGCTTGAGGCGCGTGAACAATGGCGACTCCTTCAAACGCACCCGTATCCACAGGGAAAAAATAACGAGCACCAAGGAGAGAAGAAACGGGATACGCCATCCCCATGCCTGAAAGGCGGAGTCGCCAAGCCAAATACGCATGATTAGCACGATGAGTAGGGCGGCAAACAGTCCAAGAGTAGCTGTCGTTTGAATAAAGCTCGTATACAGGCCGCGTTGATGGTCGGGCGCATGCTCGGCAACATACGTGGCAGCCCCACCATACTCGCCGCCCAGCGCCAGCCCCTGAAGACAACGCAGAACCACCAGTAACACCGGTGCGGCTAGGCCTATCGATTTGTAGGTCGGCAGTAGGCCGACGGCGAACGTTGACAGGCCCATCACAGACAACGTCACGAGGAACGTATTCTTGCGCCCGACGAGGTCGCCAACGTGTCCAAAGAATGCAGCTCCGAATGGACGCACAGCAAATCCCGCCCATAGGGCACCAAGACTAAAGAGAAATCCTGTCGCCAGGCTTCCGGGAAAGAACTGTCCGCTAAGAACGACCGTTAGGATTGCATAAAGGTAGAAGTCGTACCATTCGATCAAAGTTCCCGCGGAAGAGGCGAGAATCACGTGACCAAGTCCGGAAGAAGTCACTTCTTCATCGTTGGACCGAGACGTTCCTGCAACTGACTCCATGTTCCCCCGGCGGCCCGAGGGAGGGCCGGTGACGAAAATCTCGACAGATTACCGCAACCATAGCTGCTGGCCTGCAAGTAGTGTCAAGGAGAAAAGCTCTTTCGATTGTTAAACATTCATGTATCCACCTCTCCGCGCTCTTTTTTCAGAGAGGTCCGTGCATATTTCTGTTGGTCGGGTGCAATTCGGAAGTAACTTGCGAGAACAACAAAATCGGACTTGGGAAAGGGAAGCGGGCACGCAAAATGACAAGGGGCCGAGGTCTGCAAGCGTCCAAAGTGGTTCGCACAAAGCCACGCGCACCTCTCAATAAGATAATTCGAAAGAAAAAGCGGAATTTTCTGAGGATACACACGTGGAGTTTTTAGTGAATTTTGCGTTGGCCAATGCTTCCCGGGGATGGGAATCCCTGTCGAAAACGGGAAGTCCTGTTGTTTTAGTCGTTTATGGGAAGTTCTCAAGGTTTTTCAAAGCGCGTGGTCCATCGCGGAAGTGCGTCTTTGTCCGAGAAGTTGCGAATACGCACCGAGAAAGCTGAGCCCTTTCAGAAAATTCTAGAACTGCAAGATTTCCATCCGTAAAGACTCTCCCGCTACTAGAAATTTGAAGTCAGGACAGGCGAATACTACGACGACGGTTCCGCGCGAGGGTGAGGACCGCATCTAAAAACTCCGCGTAGGGGGCATGCGAGCCGCCAGGCTTCAAACGACCGTCGACGATGGCGGCGCGCAGCTGGTGTAGAGCCCGCGCCAAAGGTCAGGCTTGCCGGAAGGTGGATCGAGTGAGAGATCCAGGAACAAAGACCTGTTCGCAGTAAGTACTGCAGTTGATCTCTGATCTAAATCAAGCGGGCCAGCCGTTACTTCGATGCGACCGTGGGCGGAGTGCTGATGGCTCTTGCCTTCGCAACGACTTTGTCGAAAAGGGGGTCGTTTCGCAGAGACTTCAAATCCTCGTCAGTCCGTATGGCTTGAGCGCTAATGAAGCCGGTATCAACGGCTTTGTCGAGATAGTCAAAAGCTTGATCGCGGCGGCTAGCGCGTGCGGCCAGGCACGCGAGGTTATACCACTGCCTCGCAACAACTTTACGAATCCAAACTCTCTTATCGCCAGTTAGCCTTTGAAGGGTGTCCAAGTACAACATCTTCGCCTGTTCGTATTGCCCCATTTCGACCAACGCCGTCCCGAGAAGCCAGAGACTTTCAACGGTGTCAGGGTGCTCCGGACCAAGAACTCGCGACTGGTCATTGAAGGCTTGTCGTGCCAGTTCTTCCGCCTCTTGGGGCCTATGCTCTGCGATTAGTATGTCGGCAAGAAGGGATTTGGACGCAAATATGTCTGGGTCGTCTGCGTCCAGCGTACGCGATTGCGACCTTAACGTTTCTCTCGCCAGCCTCTCAGCTTCCCCATATTGCTTTTCCTGCTTAAGGACGTTTGCCAAATTGTACTGAGATAAGAGTGTGTCAGTATGGTCGTTTCCGAGAAGGCGTTGGCGTACGATCAGAATTTGCTGCAGGAGTGTCTTCGCTTCTGGGAAGCGATTCTCCTCGGACAAAATGTTCGCGAGCCCCTCTTGTGTACGCGTCGTGTAAGGGTGCTCTGGTCCAACCACGCGCAACTCGATCTCCAGCGACTTTCGATATAGATCCTCGGCCTCGGAATGGCGGCCGGCGTCGAACCTGACAGTGTTTGCGAGAGTCGTCATCTCGTTTGCCGTATCTGGATGCTCCGGCCCGAGCACTCGCTGCTCGACCTGGAAAGTCTCTCGATATAACTTCTCGGCCTCAGCATAATTGCCCTGAGCCAAAAACATGTTGGCAAGGTTGTGCATGGTCTCCAAAGTGTCCGGGTTATCCGCGCCAAGGCTGCGCCGCTGCTTATCAAGCAATTGGCGATATTCTGTCTCAGCTTCCGCAAAGCGGCTTTGGCGCCCGAGAGCTTGCGCGAGACTGTCGATAAAACGAAGCGTTTGTGGATTTTCGGCAAGTCGATCGCGGCTGCTCACTGCGATCAACTCGCGTTCAAGTTTCTCCGCTTCCACGTAATGCGCTTGCCTTAGAAGAATCCTCGCAAGAATATCCTTGGACTCAAGCGTTGAGAGATTGTCTGCGCCCAGGACGCGACTCTGAGCGTCGATCGTCGTCCGGATCAGGCGCTCGGCCTCGGCGTCGTTTCCCTCGCGATACAAGACCGAACTCATCTGGGCCTTTGCTTCTAATGTTTTCGGATTGTCGGCGCCCAGCGTTTCGCGCCGATCTTCCAAGACTTTCTCCATCAAAACATGTGACTTCGAAAAGAGCCCGAGGTTTTCGTACGTCTTCGCCATTACCATCATCAGCTGCGACCGGGCGTCGAGATCCTTGTCCAATTCTTCCTCGATCTCATTCGATGACCTGTCAAGAATTTCCCGGGCTGTTACGGTGTTGCCTCGCGCTTCACTCGGAGCAGAGACTTTGAACATATTAGTCAGGAAATCAGTTATACGATCTGCCCGGTCACGCTCCCGTCGGATGCGCCGAAGCTCGACTGTCTGCGCGAATGCGAAGATTACCCCTAAGAGCACCAGCAGCGACACCAGCGCCACGCCAAGCCGGTGGCGGCGGATGAGCTTGCTTGCTCGGTAGACAGCACTCGGTGCATGCGCCTCGACTGGCTCATTGCGCAGGTATCTGCAAATGTCAGAGGCCAACTCCGTTGGCGTTGAGTAGCGCCGCGACCTGTCTTTCTCAAGAGCCCGAAGCGCAATGGCATCAGGGTCCCCTTTTAGCAGGTCAACCAATGCGGGCGGGTCCACGCCCCGATTTCTTGCGGTTAACGCAGAGTCTCGGCCTAGCGTACGCAACCGGGTGCTCGGACGTGGGGCATCTTCTTCGCGGAGGCGCCGCAGCACCTCGTCGTACGCCAGCTTTCGAAAATCAAACGGTAGCGTCCCGCTGAGCAGTTCATAGAGCACTACACCGAGCGAGTACACATCACTTCGAGTGTCGATGTCCTCGCTGCCGGAGTCTGCCTGTTCGGGGCTGATATAGCCAAGCGTACCAATGACCGTGCCGAGTTGCGTATAGAGCGTGCCGGCACTCAGACGCTGCGACGTCGCTTTGGCTACCCCAAAATCGATAATGCGCGGGACCGGCTTGCCATCCACCTCCGCAACCAGGATGTTTGATGGCTTTAAATCACGATGAATGATGGCCTTCTGATGAGCGTGCTGTACTCCTTCGCACACAGAAATGAAAAGCCTTAGTCGCTGGCGCATATTTAGCTTGTGCCTATCGCAATAAACTGTGATGGGCATGCCGGCCACATATTCCATCACAAAATAGGGACGGCCTTCGGCGGTTGAGCCGGCGTCAAACACCTTCGCAATCGCGGGATGATCCATAAGCGCAAGTGCTTGCCTCTCCGATTCAAAGCGCGCAATGACCTCCCGCGTATCCATGCCGGCCTTGATAAGCTTGATGGCGACGCGGCGGCGAACAGGTTGCTTCTGCTCTGCCAGCCAAACTTCGCCCATCCCACCTTCGCCGATTAATTCCAGCAGTTGGTAAGCGCCAATTACCACTCCCGTCTCTGACCTCCAAGGCACGGAATGAGGTTCAGCGGAGGCAGTCAGCGTTTCTGAAGCGCTCTTCGCTGCTTTCTCAGGCGGCTTTGGGTCTGTCGTGGCCTCATCCGCCTCCATTTGCGGTGCCTCCTAATGATGGATTGGAGCCAAGGCCGTTAAAACGAATCTACGTTTCTTCAAGAGACGATTGCGAACGCCATAATCGACATAAGTCATCTTTAATACGAGGTCTCCTCTTCAGAGAGACCGGGCGGATTGACTTACTAATCTCATCTACCCACTGGTTACACGCAGCTGAAATTAGCTTACTTCGATCGGACAATAATCGGCTAGCCTGTGCTGTTAAATCCAACTGACCTCAATTTCGGATTGCCATTGACTCGCCGAGGATCATGCGAAAATATTCAGCCTTGGCGCAATATTATTCTTCTGGCTATCTATTCTCTGAGCTTGTATTTTTTTTGCCGGTCGGCTTCGCCTGAGCCGACCTCGACTGAATGCGGAAACGCGCAGGAGGGAATTCAAACTCGCGTTTAAAAGCGCGATTGAAAGCCGCTTCGGACTCGTAGCCAACTTCGGCTGCGATCTGTGCCACGGAATAGCTGGTCGAGGCCAGCATCTGCGCTCCCAACTGAAGTCTCCAGCGTGTCAGGTAAGACATTGGTGGTTCATTGAGGTAATAGCGGAATCGTTCCGCCAACACCGAACGTGACAGTCCAGCTTCTTTCGCTAGAGAAGCAATGGTCCACGGATGGGCGGGATTACGGTGCATTGAAGCCAGCGTCTTTCCAACCTCTGCGTCGCGTGCGCCGGCCAGCCAGCCCGTTTGCTCAGCTGGAAGGTGGGTGATGTAGGCCCGCAGAGTTTCAACGAATAGAACTTCCGACAGTTTGGCCAAGACCGCTTCTCCGCCGGCGCGAGAGACGTCGGCCTCGTTTACTGAGAAGCGGATCGAGTTCTCCAGCCATCTGCCCGAGGCATCGTTCCGAATGCTGACTTTGAACACTGGCGGCAGACCGCTCAGAAAAACCTGGCTCAATCGTGGGTCGCAGGCCATGAATCCACAGACGAATTTAGTTACTTCTCCACCGCCACCCAAGCGGGACAACTTCAAGCCCTGGGAGAAAATTCGGGCCAACTCCTTCACCATGTCCACGGGCTTCGTCGGCGGACCGTTTTCGAGGATGTGCGGGTCACCATGGGGAAAGACCACGATGTCGCCGGCGTCAAGAACGATGCGCTCGCCATCCACGAGCCGAGCAGAGGCACGCCCTTCGGTCAGTAGGTGATAGATGATCACATGCCCCGCGGCCGGTGCGACATAAGGCGCTACCGTGTGGGAGGGTGGCGAACAAAAACTCCACGGAGAGGAAAATTCTCCGTTGTAGAACATGGCCCCCTGAAGCTTGACCACCTTCAACACTTCGGAAAGCACATCCATACGTCCTCCGAGGACTCTTGGCAAACCTCTCCGGACTCCCGAGCAAATCATCATACGACAACCCTACAGCGAGCAAGAAAGCCGGACGCGCGGGTAAGTATGGGCCGCATTGGTAACGCATAGTAAACCGTGTTGAAGCCCTCGCAGATGCGATAAGTGCTTCAGGTTAATTCACAGAAGAAGGAGGGACAAATGCCAACTACAAACGATGTACTCGATCGACATCTGAAATGTTTTGGCAGTCACGATCTCAATGGTGTACTCGCCGACTACTCGCCGGATGCTGTTTTGTTTATACCTGGCAGCCCTTTAATAGGACCTGACGCGATCAAACCATTTTTTCATGATCTCATCTCGGAATTTAGAAAGCATGGTGCCTCGTTTGCGATGCGGCAGCAATGGGTTGAGGGGGATTACGCCTATATCTTGTGGACCGCAGAAACAGCAGACAATTCGTACGAAGCCGCCACGGACACCTTCGTTGTAAAGAACGGGAAGATCGTAGCGCAATCCTTTGCAGCCAAGATTACCCCAAAGCATTGAGCGGCCCCTGCACGGCACAGACGCCCAAATCGCGGCGAACAAAAGAAGGAGGAAACATGAGCACCACTACAACCACACCGGAAATCGATGGCCTGAAGGCTCGACTAAAAGAAACTTGGATGGCCGGAGACTACGACCGTTTCTCGCGCTACATGGAGCAGGGTGCGCGGATTTTCTACGAACAACTCGATATTCCCGCCGGATGCCAAATGCTTGACGTGGCTTGCGGCTCGGGCCAAGTCGCGCTCTGGGCGGCACGTGATGGGGTGAGCGTTACTGGCGTGGACATCGCGCCGAACCTGGTGCAGCGTGCACAGGCTCGCGCGAAGGCGGAAGGTCTCAATGCGCATTTCATGGAAGGCGACGCCGAAGCGCTTCCATTTGAGGATGCAAGGTTCGACGTCGTGGTAAGCCTGGTTGGTGCGATGTTTGCCCCGCGTCCGGAACTGGTAGCCCGCGAAATGCTGCGAGTGTGCAGTCCCGGAGGAACTATCGCTATGGGAAATTGGACGCGCGAAGGGTTCATTGGACAGATGTTCAAAACCTTCGCCAAGTTCATCGCTCCTTCCGGCATGCCCGCTCCGGTGTTGTGGGGCGATGAGACTGTGGTCCGCGAAAGGCTGGGTTATGGGGTGTCCGACCTTACAATGACGCGTCGCCAATATAACTTCGCCTACCCTTTCCCGCCGGCTGAAGTGGTGGAGTTCTACCGGGAGTTTTATGGGCCCACCAATCGTGCTTTTGCTTCTCTGGATGAAACGGATACGAGAAAACTACAGGTCGAGCTGGAAGAATTGTGGTGCGCTCACAATCGTGGAGGAGATGAACTCACAGTAGTTTCATCGGAGTATCTGGAAGTGATCGCGGTGAAAGCCTGAGGTTCTGGTTTTCTTCTGCGAATCTTTGCACCATAGGAGATTGAAAATGCCCTTAATGCGTCCGGACTCAACTTTCTACCCTTCGCCGGGAATGGCAATGAAGGCCCCGGCAGAGCATCTCGCATACGTCGCTCTGCTGAACGCCGGCAAGGATGGAAAACATGACGCCATGGGCGTCGTTGACCTCGATCCGAGTTCCTCAGTTACGGGCAGCTCGTCGGGCAAACGGATTTCCCACGCGGTGATAATGAGTTACACCATTTTGGCTGGAACGCCTGCAGTGCGTGTCTTTGTCCGCAGGCAGCCCATCCACACATGGAGCGGCGCTACCTGATAGTTCCCGGTATCACGTCTTCGCGGATTTACATCCTGGACACAAAGCCTGACCCCAGGCAGCCGAAGATTGTGAAGGTGATCGAGCCCGAGGAATTCATCAAGAAAACGGGCTACACCTCGCCCCATACAATTCATTGCGGACCGGACGGCGTTTATGGGAGCGCACTAGGATCGGCCAGCGGTGATGGCCCCGGTGGCATTTTTCTGATGGACGCGAACACGTTTGAGTTGAAAGGCCCCTGGGAACGGGATCGCGGTCCGCAGCAACTGGCATACGACTTCTGGTGGCACCTGGGACACGACACCTTGATCACCTCCGAATGGGGCACGCCGAATATGGTGAAGGATGGCGTCAAGCCGGAGTTGCTGTTGGCCGGAAAATACGGCCACAAGATTCATGTCTGGGATCTGGACAAGCGCCGTCATCTGCAGGAAATCGATCTGGGTGCGGAGCAGCAATGGGTGCTTGAACTGCGACCTTCTCACGATCCCAATAAGACTTACGGTTTCGTCAGCGTGGGCGTTTCGCTCAAAGACCTGTCGGCGTCGATCTGGATGTGGTACCGGGAGGACGGCGGAAAGAACGGTAAATGGGCGGTCCGCAAGGTGATTGAAATTCCTGCGGAGTCGGCTGATCCGGACAAACTACCGCCATTGTTGAAGGGATTCAAGGCGGTGCCGCCGTTGATTACGGACATCAACCTGTCGCTCGACGACCGCTTCCTCTATGTTTCGTGCTGGGGGACTGGCGAGTTCATCCAGTACGACGTCAGCGACCCCGAAAACCCGAAGAAGACGGGATCGGTACATCTCGGCGGCATCGTGCGTCGTGCGGCCCATCCGAGCAAGCCCAATCAGGCGCTCAACGGCGGCCCTCAGATGGTTGAGATCAGCCGCGATGGCAAGCGGGTCTATTTCACCAATTCGCTCTATTCTCCGTGGGACGATCAGATTTATCCCGACGGGTTGAAGAGTTGGATGGTGAAGCTCGACGTGGACCCAAAGGGCGGAATGAAACTTGATGAAAAGTTCTTCGTAGAGTTCGACGGGTTAAGAGCACACCAGGTCCGACTGGACGGCCGGCGACGCCTCATCTGATTCCTACTGCTACTCAGAGGCACAATGACGCACACCGGGATTGGCTCAACGGCATTGTTGTTGATGTTGTTCCTCGGCGCCTACCACGGGGTCAACCCCGGGATGGGTTGGCTTTTCGCTGTGGCGCTGGGGATGCAGGAGCAGAAGGGGAGTGCAGTGGCGAGAGCGCTCGTACCGATCGCACTCGGCCATGCGTTATCCATTGGCATCGTGGTTTTGATTGCGGCATTTCTAGGCATGGCTCTGCCGAGGGAGATGATCCGCTACCCTGTCGCTGCGCTGCTGTTCGGTCTTGGAATCTTCTCCCTTGTGCGGCATCACCACCCGCGCTGGGTACGTATGCAAGTAGGCTTTCGCGACCTGACAGTCTGGTCCTTTCTGATAGCAACGGCGCACGGCGCGGGTTTGATGGTGCTACCAGTGCTGCTTGGGAGCAGCGAAGTCGAAGCGGCGGACCATATGGCAGGCCATCATCACGCAATCGCGGCCGCCACCCCTTTCGCAGCAATTCTTGCCACGGCAGTCCACACTATCGGCTATCTTGCTATTACGGGGCTCATCGCGTGGGTGGTTTATAGCAAGCTCGGCCTCGCGGTTCTCCGCAAGGCATGGGTCAATCTCGATGTGATATGGGGTGCGGCGCTCGTGGTCACTAGCGTGGTTACTCTGATGATTTAGCTTCGTATGGCCGATCGTAAGGAATGAGAATTCAAAGACGATGAATGAAAGGAAACTACAAGAATGGACATGACTGCCAAAAAGACAGAGACGGCACCAAGGACAACCAGTCGCGCGGAAGCACTGGCGGATCGAATCGAGCTAGGCGCTGCTGGCCTGGCCGCCTTTGCCGAGGGACTCTCAGAAGCGGAATGGCGTACACCAGTTTCGGAAGGTGGGAGGGACGGCCGTTCGGTGGCCATCATCGTGCATCATGTTGCCAGCGTCTATCCAATTGAGATTGATCTCGCGCGAACGATCGCCAGCGGCAAGGCCGTCACGGATGTCACGTGGCATGCTGTCGCCGAGATGAATGCCAAGCATGCCCACGACCAGACGGGGGGAACGAAGGCCGCCGCTCTCGAACTCCTGCATCGGAATAGTCTTCAGGCTGCGGCTGCGGTACGCGCATTCACGGATGAGGAATTGGACCAGGCGGCGCCATTCTCCTTGAGCTTCGACGCGCCGGTTACAGCGCAATTCGTCATCGAGGACCACGCCCTACGCCACAGTTGGCACCACCTGGCGCGCATCCGTGCGGCCCTGGGGCGGTGACCGGCGGACCCTATCAGAAACGTTGCAAGATGTGCAGGGCCGCCCCTTTGGACCCGTGGGCGGCCAGATTGTGTAGAAGCAGGCCCTTGGAGGTTTTATGAATCGCTACCTCATCGAAACGCCACACACGGAACAGAATTGTAAGGACTTGGTTGACCTGATCAACGCGGCCGGCTACCTCAATCATTTCGACTGGGGCTGTCTGAGCGGTGTGCATTGTGGCTGGGCTACCATCGAGGCTGAAAACGAAACGCAAGCGCGGCTCGCTGTTCCTCCTCTGGTTCGCGGCCAGGCACGCGTGGTCAGGATCGTCAAATTTACGCCGTCGATGATGAATTGGAGCCATCAACAGTGATTCCAATGGCGACATCTTCTGGGCCCCTGAGACTGATGGCTGTATTGGCACACCCGGACGATGAATCTCTCGGCATCGGAGGAACGCTGGCAAAATACGCCAGCGAGGGTGTCGAGACCTATCTTGTGACGGCCACGCGAGGCGAACGCGGCCGCTTCGGCGAAAGTGGAGAAAAACCGCCGCCTGATGTCGTCGGTCGAGTGCGAGAGGCCGAGCTGCGCGAAGCGGCGACTGTGCTAGACGTACGCGAGGTCAACCTTCTCGGCTACAACGACGGCGACCTAGATCGAGTAAACGTAAGTGAGGCGGTGGCAAGGATTGCGGGACACCTTTGTCGAGTGAAGCCACACGTTGTGATTACGTTCGGTCCCGAAGGCGCCTACGGCCATCCCGACCACATCGCCATCTCGCAGCTCACGACTGCTGCCGTTGTCTTCGCCGCCGGAGAAAACGGCTTGAGCCAACCCCATCGAGTGTCGAAGCTGTATTACATCGAGTGGAGCCGGCAGAAATGGGAGGCTTATCAGACGGCGCTCCGCGGTCTGACCTCCAAAGTGGATGGTATCGAGCGAAAGTCGTCGCCCTGGCCAGATTGGGCCCTCACGACTGTTATGGACACGAGTCAGTTCTACCCCACCGTTTGGAATGCCGTGTCGTGTCATAAAACACAAATGAGCATTTACAAAAACCTGGAAAATATGTCCGGCGAAAAACACAAGGCGATCTGGGGAATACAGGAATTTTATCGCGCATTCAGCCTCGTGAATGGCGGTCGCGCGCGCGAATCCGATCTCTTCGAAGGCCTGCGCGGGGTGGATTAGTTTGTAGCGTCCGCTGCTTGGCGGATCGTTGTGCGTATTCATCGCGATGAGCGCCATGCTCTATACACTGAAGATCCGGACAGCGATCGAAATGGCTCCGGAGAAAAACGGCGTTGCCGGTGGCATCTTCCTTAAAGACCGCGCAGGAGAGCCTCTTATAACGCAATCCGACTCGAATTTCGTGGAGGGTACAGTGCACAACGACGACAGCCTGAAGAATCGTGTGTCCCCGCTCGCGATGAGTCCTCAAGAGTTTCGAGAGCTGGGCGCACAGCTTGTCGATCGCATCGCAGGCTTACTTGAGTCGCTTCCGAGTCGGCCGGTAACTCCCGCAGAGTCTCCTGCCGCCGTTCGGCAATCTCTCGGAGCCGAGCGTACGCTACCGCAACAGGGCACCGATCCGGCGCAGTTGCTCGATCATGCTGCAGGCCTGCTCTTCGATCACTCGCTCTTCAACGGCCATCCTCGCTTCTGGGGCTATGTCACCTCATCTGCCGCACCTATCGGTGCGTTGGGCGAGTTGCTCGCCGCCGCAGTAAATCCCAACGTCGGCGCATGGCTGCTTTCACCGATGGCGAGCGAGATCGAAGCTCAAACCATTCGCTGGATCGCTGAAATGTTGATTTACCCCGTGGATTGCGGAGGCCTGTTTGTCAGCGGCGGGAACATGGCTAACTTAGTGTGCTTTCTTGTTGCACGGCAGGCGAAGGCAGGATGGGATGTCCGCACCAAGGGGATGAACGGGACACGTCTTCGCACTTACTGCTCAAAAGAGACGCACACGTGGATTCAAAAGGCGGCGGACATCACAGGAATGGGGACAGATGCGATTCGCTGGATTCCCGTGGATAACGAAATGCGGATTGATCTGTCTGCACTGAGGGACCAAATACTCAAGGACATTGAAGCTGGCGACGAGCCAGCAGTGGTGGTGGGGAATGCTGGCTCCGTCAGCACGGGGGCGGTTGATCCCCTGCCGGAAATGGCTGCGATTTGTCGCGAGTTTGACCTCTGGTTCCATGTAGACGGGGCATACGGCGGGCTGGCGGCGGTGCTAGCGGATGCGCCACCTGAGCTCGCGGGAATACGCGAGGCAGACTCAGTGGCCGTGGATCCCCACAAGTGGCTCTATGCTCCCCTGGAGGCGGGCTGCGCGCTGGTGCGCGACTCGGAAAAATTGCGCGCCGCCTTTGCCTATCATCCGGTCTACTATCACTTCGGAGTAGAAGCTACCAACTACTTTGACCTTGGACCCCAGAATTCACGCGGGTTCCGCGCACTCAAAGTTTGGCTCGCGCTGCAGCAGGTGGGACTGACGGGTTACGAACAGATGATCAACGACGATATCCGATTAGCGCGGGCGCTATTCGAAAGGATTCCGCATTATGACGAGCTTGAACCGCTCACCCATTCTCTCAGTATTACGACCTTTCGCTTTGTGCCGACTGATCTCGACTCCAGGGACACGAAGGCAGCGAGCTATCTTAACGAACTGAATCTTGAGTTGCTCAATCGCCTACAAGCGAGCGGCGAGGCCTACCTCTCAAACGCAGTCGTCCGTGGAAAGTTCGCGCTGCGCGCTTGCATTGTGAATTTTCGAACGTCGCTCGAAGACATTGAAGCATTGTTGCCGATCGTTGTCCGGATGGGTAAGGCTTTGGACCTGGCACTGCGACCGGCAAGTCTTCAGAACTATAGGTCATAGGTAACGCAGTTGGGCTCGAATCGTGAAACACCCTGTTCAAGGATTGCAGTGAATCTCTATCGGATGTCTAGCATGGGTTGGAGTAAGCAGGCCGAGTCACGCCTGCAGACGTTTTGATCCCGCTTGTCCCATCTGTAAGAAATGTAAAACGCGATTTCGGTAACTCGAAGCGGACCCGCACAGTTTATGCAAAATCGCCCGAGGGACTCATTGACGACGAATTGCCCTCCCTGAGAGCATGAACTCGCGGACTCTTGCGTTAGGAGATGCGCTCGATGTGGGGCTCGGTTGGCAGAAGCCTCAGGCCAGGCAGCCAAAGAACGCGCTTCGTTCACAAGCGCACTTTAGCTATGCTGTCATTAACACAGCCCATATGGAGCCCTCGAGACTGTCACCGGAAAGTCATGGGAGAATCCATGCCAATAAAGTGAAGAGTGAGATTGCCAGTGAACAACTCAGTCCGCCACAAAGTTGCTCTCGTCACCGGCGCTGGCAGTGGCATTGGCCGCGCGGTCGCACTCAGTCTGCAGTCAGCGGACTATCTTGTCTTCGCGGCGGGACGCCGTGCCGCAGAACTCCAGGAGACCGCGAATCTGTCCGTGTCGACCTGGTGTCCGCATTGTCCCAACGCCGGCAGATGTCAGCAATCCGGATGCGGTCCGGGCGTTGTTCGCGGAGATCCTGCGAGTGGCCGGCCGCTTGGATGTGCTCTTCAACAATGCCGGCATCGGCGCGCCCGCGGTTCCTTTTGAAGACATCTCTTTCGAGCAATGGACCGCCGTCGTCAACGTTAACCTGACCGGCGCCTTTCTCTGTGCCCAGCAGGCTTTCCGGTTGATGAAAAAACAGTCTCCTCGCGGCGGCCGGATCATCAACAACGGCTCCCTCTCGGCCCACTCGCCTCGGCCTAACTCTGCACCCTACACGGCGACAAAGCACGCCATCACCGGCCTGACTAAAAGCCTGTCCCTCGACGGCCGCAAATACGACATCGCATGCGGCCAGATCGATATTGGCAATGCTGCAACAGAGATGACTGAACCCATGACGTCCGGCGCTCTCCAGGCCGACGGCAGCACACTCGCCGAGCCTCGCATCGACGTAGGTCATGTTGCTGAAGCGGTGTTGTACATGGCCGGGCTTCCCCTCGACACCAACGTTCAGTTCATTACCCTGATGGCGACAGCGATGCCGTTTATCGGCCGCGGCTGAACCTCTTGCACAAAGGAATATGAAATGTCAGTTCCGGTTCGGGATGTACCAACCGCATTTACTCGTGTGCGTGTCGGATGTGGACCCGGCGGGGCTGTGTTAGATTCCGCCCTTGTGGCTTGAACCGCCGTCCCGAGGTCCGAAAAATCCTAGTGGTCGGAACAAAGCCGCGCTCCGATCCCGCTGCTCTAATTTCGGTCTCAGGCTTGAGAATTTTCGGTGCATGTGAAAGGAGGAAGTGTCACATCGAAATAAACATGGCGTCCTCGCTTGACATGCCGGAGCTTGGTTGGGGTATCCTCTTCTGGTTGTTTGCTTGTTTCAGGGCCGACTCCGGGAAAAAGGAGAGCTGACGAATGCCAAGCAAAGATAAGCCTGAAAATCCCAATCAACTCAAGCAGGATAGCCTCGTAGAAAAGTTGGTTCCCGATCCAGCAAATCATCAACCAACAATTCAACTCACTGGCTGGCTGGGTAAGGACGCCAAAGAGGGAACGTGGCGTCTCTATCTGACGCCGCAACTGGACGAGTATGTACAGTTCACGGATGCTGATGTCGTCCATTCGCAACCCATGCAAGAGGCGCAGTCCTCGTTGGGCGGCACAATCATCTGGCTTAAGGCCGGCACCGTTTTGCAGCACACCCAGGTGGTTAAACAACAAGTACAAGCCGATTTTCTGTCCGGTGGAATTACATCTAGCTATATGGCCGGAGCGGCAACCTCGTTCCCGGCATCCGGTCTCAAGGCAAGAACACCAGTTGGAAATACGCGAGGGTATGTCTGTTCAGTGAATTGGCACATCCCTGCGTGCCAACAACGCACGGAGTTTTGCCCCATTGCGTCTGTTGACACCAATTGTTACAGCACGGCGTTCTGCGACACGGGAGCATTCGTGTGCGGCCGGACTGTGGGCTGCTCAGTGGGCAGAGAGTGCTCGGTGGGCTGCTAGGAGAACAGGTCCGGCAAGTAATTTGAGGGAGTTAGCGATTTCGCAGTTTTGAGTACATCTCTCAAACAAGCGGAATGCCAGCGAACAATCAACTGCCGCGCCGATCATGCGACCTTACGCTGTCGCATGATCGTGTCGCGGCGTTTCTCTGGCTTACAAATGGATTGCATCGACAAAGTATCGACCTGGTCGCCGAAATCAAATCATGCTAGCCCAATCCGAAGTAGCCGGCTTTCTGCTCCAACGTCAGCTTCTTTCCGCGGCGACAATTGTGGACGGTGACTTGATGGTCGAGGAAGCTTCTCGTCGCAACCGCAACTTCAAGGTTATTTGCAAGACAGGCCCGTCTTACCTGCTTAAACAAGGTTTCAGCCAAAATGGGCAGGCGACGGTTGGTCATGAGTCGACAGTGTATAAACGGCTCGAGAGGACCCTACCGGATTCAGCGCTGCGCGCACATCTCCCTCGCTATTGCGGCTATGACGCCGGGGATGGAGTCCTCATCATCGAGCTTCTGAGAGATGCCCAGGACTTCCGCGAATATCATTCTCAACGTGGTCATTTTTCCGTTCGCATGGCTGCAGCACTGGGCCGCGCGCTGAGCGATTTGCATGTGGCAAAGTATCAAGGTTTGACCGGAGACGATGAAGACGGGTGGATGGGCAGGATACCCTGGGTGCTCTCGCTTAATCGGCCAGGCCTGAGCCTGTTTCGCGATATCAGTCTTGCCAACATCCAACTTATTCGCATCCTTCAAAACACGCCGGGATTTCCGGAGATGCTGAATGAACTTCGCATAGGCTGGCGGGTCGATAGTCTGATTCACCATGACATCAAGTGGGACAACTGTCTGATTTTCCCGCTGCAAGACTCGAAGCGGAAATTTGGACTGAAGTTGGTCGATTGGGAATTCGCCGGACTGGGCGATTCTTGCTGGGACGCGGGCGCTATTTTGAGCAATTACCTCAGCTTCTGGCTTTTCTCCATTCCAGTTTCGGGCGAAGAGCCACCGGACCATTTTCTGGAGTTGGCGCAGCACCCTCTTGATCACATGCAACCCGCAATCCGCGCCTATTGGCAGGCATATGTGCACGGTTTGCGACTCGGTCCTGAGCAATCAGACGAGCGCCTGCTGCGTGCGGTCCGATACGCAGGAGCGCGACTGGTGCAGACTGGCTTCGAGCGCATGCAGCATGCCAACGCACTGACCGGCAATTTGATTTGCCTACTGCAACTCAGCCTGAATGTAATGGAGAGACCCCACGAAGCCATCGTTCACTTGCTGGGGATACCGCTAAAAGGGAGGGTCTGATCCGGGTACGATGAACGAATATCTCGAACAGGTTAAGTCAGCCATCAACGAGACCGTTTTTCATTCGTCGTCGAGCTACTCATGGCACGGCAATGAATCCACGAGACTCTCGCCGCGCATCCGTCGCGCGATGACCATGAGGACTGAACGCAATTATCTTCTGTATCAACTTCAGTCGCAGCTATACGCCGACTTCTACATACGTGGAGGTGCGTCACAAGGGGCCTCGACTGACTCTGGCGGCTCGACGGACGCAGTCTCATTCGTTCAGGCCCTATCCGATGCGAATTGTGGTACCGGCTCATGGGAAAACGGCTGGAAAGTTTTGACGCACTCGCCGGATGAAGTGGTTGTAGGGCGCGGCAAGTTGATGCTTTGGGTTCGCCCGGACGATTTCGCAGTCGAGGACGGAAAGGCGATTGAGACGGGCACTAATTTGAAATTGCGCCTGCCAAAGGAGTTGCGAAGCATATCTCCCGGCTATTACATGGCACTCGGCGATCGAAGTGACGATGCATACGAAGTGGACAATTTGTTGAGGATCTATTGGAACCTGCGCGCGGTGGGCGCTCCCATTTTCATTCGCACGGCTACGCTGCTGTTAAACGGCGAGGGAAAATTCTTCAAGTTGAAGGTACTGAGTGATCCCGCGTCTTATGCTCGCTGTGATGCTGCTGTGATTTACATTCACCGCGGCGCCTTTCAAGGAGTTTCGCAGATTCTGTCGCGGATTCACGCGAGAGTGGCTTCTCACCTGATGGAAAACGTACCTGCGTTTACAAAGCGCGTGGCTCCCGGAGTTGGCGTAGCTGAAGACCCGGGACCTGGCGAAAGCTTTGGACAACATCGCTGCCGTTTGCTCGCGGACGGCATGATCCGGGCCTATGAAGAAGGGGCACGAGATATTGATGAGCGTTTAGCGATTGTGACGGATACGTTTACATCTATGGGAATAAGTGTGCATCATCCATACTTGAATCGCGACTCAACCGACATTTACTCACTCCCGGGGGGGTGACAAATCTCGATGACTCCGCGCTCAGAATATTTTTTATCGTCGGCAATCGAGATAGCGTACCGCATCGCAGACCAGGCTGTGTGGCATGAGGGCCGCTGCAATTGGGTAGGGGCGGAACCGATTGAGCGCCGGGATACCAGCTATTTTGCGGGGGCGAAATACAAGGCGCTCAGCCCCGATCTCTATTCGGGAACCAGCGGAGTTGCGGTCTGTCTCGCGGAAATGTCAGCAGTGACGAAGGAGGACAAGTTCAGAAGGATGGCTCTGGGTGCCGTTCGTCAGGCCTTTTCGCGAGCAGATGCGATACCGTTTCATCTGCGGATAGGGCTCTTCACTGGCTGGACGGGAATCGCCCTCGCCGCAGCACGTATAGGGGTGATTCTGGATGAGCCGACATTTCTGGATCAAGCCGTCGAGATGGTGCATGGAGCTATCTCAGGAAACATAGATCGAGATCAATTTGATCTGATGTCCGGCAGAGCAGGGGCGATCGCTGTACTTGTCACCTTGCACGATGCTTTCAATGATGCGGTTCTGCTGGAGTATGCAATCCGATTGGGTGATGAACTTCTCGAGAGTGCGGATAAGACGGATCGTGGGTACTCGTGGAAATCACCGGGCTTGGGAAACTGGCATAACCTGACCGGCTTTTCACACGGTACGGCTGGAGCCGCGTATGCCTTGCTCGAACTCTTTCATGCGACAGGCATGGACAGATTCCGAGATGCGGCATCCCTCGCGTTTCAGTATGAGCGTCACTGGTTTGATCCTAGTGTCGAGAATTGGCCTGACTTTCGCAGGGACCCGAATTCTTCGCGCCGGAAAATGCGATCGCATCGTCACATGACATTCTGGTGTCATGGGGCACCGGGAATTGCTTTGTCGCGCCTGCGTGCTTATGAGATTCTGGGTGACGCGACTTTCCGGGCGGAGGCGAACCTGGCGCTGAAAACTACGCGAGCTGCGGTCGAGTTAGCAATGGCGAGTGGAGACGATAATTTTTCGCTCTGTCATGGTCTGGCCGGGAACGCGGAGGCTCTTCAATACGGGACCCAGCTTTTGGATTCTGCACGAGGAGAGAATTCCGCCACCGTTGTGAAAGCTGCCGAGTACGGAACTGAACGATATTCCGCGTGTCAAGGAGGCTGGCCCTGTGGCACCCACGGCGGCGAGACTCCAAACCTTATGCTTGGTTTGGCTGGTATTTGCCATTTTTACCTGCGATTATACGAGCCATCCATCCCGTCCATCCTTATCCTGAGGAAAGAGGCTTGGAAATCGAATCTTTCTGCTGTGCAATCTGCCGAACTTGTTAGACCAAGTGAGTAACGGGCCAGCGCGGTAACCATTTCGAGAACGATCGAAAGCCGAAACGGGTAAGCCGGATGAATTTCGAGAAACATTTATTCGTCAGCTACGCACACGTCGACGATCTGCCTACACCGGGAGAGGATCAGGGGTGGGTTACTCGATTTAACAAATACCTTGAAACCTATCTGAGCCAAAGCATCGGAGAGCAGGCCAGGGTGTGGCGTGACGACAGGTTGCGCGGGAACGACATCTTTGCGAACGAGATCGTAAAGCAATTTCCCACGACGGCAATTCTCCTTTCCATTCTCTCCCCACGGTACATTGAGTCCGAATGGTGCCTCAAGGAAGTTACCGAATTCTGCAAGACTGCGGAGTTGCATGGTGGCTTGACGATTGACGATAAGGCCCGGGTGCTCCGGGTGATGCTAAAGAGAATTCCTTCCGATCGAAGGGACCAGCTTCCGCATATCCTGAAAGATGCGCTGGGCTACGAATTTTTCGAAGGTGCGGATGGCGGCCGTGAGCTGCCGCTGGATCCGAGCTTCGGGAGCGGCGAGGCCTATCGAAGGCAAATCTATTTCCTCGCCGAAGACATCGCAGAGTTAATCAACAAGCTGAAGCAGAAAGACGCGGACACGCAACCTGCGGAAGTTGCCAACAGACCCACCGTCTACTTGTCGGAATGCAGCTATGATCTGCGCGACGACAGGGAGAAAATCCGCGGTGACTTGCGAGCACACGGCTACGGTGTGCTGCCCGACCAGCTTGCTCGGCTACCCGAATTGGAGTCGGAGTACATAGCGGAAGTGAGCAAGTTGCTGGATCAGTGCCAAGTCTCCGTTCACTTCATAGGTAAGTTTCGCGGCAAGGCACCCGATGGGCCCAGCCTGAAGTCAGCGGTACAAATCCAAAACGAAGTAGCTTCGCGCAAGAGTGAAGACAATGGTCTACATCGCGTGATCTGGCTGCCCGAAAAGGCTGCTTCGGAGCAGTCGGAACAAAGAACATTCATCGACGAACTACAAAAGGTTGCGGTTTTGCAACAAGGTGCGGATTTGGTCACGGGCGATCTTGAAGCCTTCAAAGGCGCCGTCCATGCAGCACTTCACAAGCTCGAAAGGACCGAGGCGTCAACCTCGCAACCAGAGAGCAGTGCGAAGTTAATCTACTTAATTTGTGACCATCGGGATAGACCTTCGACGATTCCATTGCGCAAGTTTCTCAAGGCTGAGGGGATGAATGTTGTGATCCCCTTGTTTGAGGGAGACGCTGCAACAGTACGACAGGCCAACCAGGATATTCTGGCTCGTTGTGACGCGGTAATCCTGTTTTACGGGGCCGGAGATGAAGCGTGGAAGCGCACGATAGAGAGCGACCTGGTTAAGATGAAGGCGTATCGAGCTGGCAAGCCGCTACTTGCCAGCTATGTTTATTTAGCTCCTCCTTCAACCGATGACAAGCAGGAGCTAATCGAACTTGAGGAGCCGAGCCTGATACAGGGACTTGACGGTTTCGCGGAAAAGGAAACGATGTCGTTGCTGAGTTTGCTAAAGTCCTGAAAGCGGTCGAAAGTGACGACATGAGCCAAGACGTCGCTGGTGAACTCGCGAATCCATTCCCCGGCTTAAGGCCTTTTCGCGATGATGAAGAGCATCTTTTCTTCGGTCGCGAAAGCCAGGTTGATTCGATAGTGGACAAGTTGGCCGCCGCTCGCTTTCTTGCCGTGGTGGGCGCTTCGGGAAGCGGTAAGTCGTCATTGGTGAACTGCGGTCTTCGTCCCGCCCTCCATCGAGGGTTGATGTCCAGCGCCGGGACATCCTGGCGAATAGCGCAATTCAGGCCGGGTACCCGCCCGCTCGCCGCGCTGGCTAACGCGTTGGCCGCGGATAGAGCCTTGTATAGCGACTATAACGGTGCCATACCTCTCGCAGAGATCATCGATACTTCGTTGCGTGTGAGCAAACGGGGATTGATCGATGCTTGCCGCAAAGCGCGACTGGCGGAGGGCGTCAACCTTTTAGTAGTCGTTGATCAGTTCGAAGAGTTATTTCGCTATCAGGCGCTGGGGGCTTCTCAGTCCGTTCGAAAAGAGCGTAGCGAGGAGAGCGTCGCTTTCGTCAACCTTCTCCTGGAGGCGAAGCGCTTGTTGGATCTGCCGATCTACATCGTGCTGAGCATGCGCTCCGACTTTCTTGGCAATTGTGCGGAATTTCCAGGCTTACCCGAGGCCATTAACGATGGACAATACTTGGTGCCGCGTATGACGAGGGAGGAGCGCAGAGCGGCCATCCGAGGGCCTGTCCGCGTAGGCGGAGCCAAGATCAGTCCGGTGCTGCTGACTCGCCTTGTCAACGACGTCGGTGACAATCCGGATCAACTCTCCATACTGCAACATGCCTTGAATCGTACCTGGGCTCATTGGCAATTCGAAGGTCATGGCGAGGGTCCCCTTTCCTTGCCGCATTATGAATCGATCGGCACCATGGCTCACGCGCTCGATCGCCATGCCGAGAAAGCCTACGCAGAACTCGGTAATGAGTGGGAAAGAAAAATCTGCGAGAGGGTTTTCAAAACGCTGACTGACAGGGGGACGGATGCGCGAGGAGTCCGCCGTCCCACGACACTGAGCGCACTGTGTTCGGTGGCCGGCGCAAGTCAGCAAGAAGTAAGCGATGTTATCGAAGTGTTTCGTAAGCCGAGCCGTTCTTTCCTGATGCCTCCTTTACCTGAGTCGCTGGAGGCAGAAACGGCAATCGACATTTCTCATGAGAGCCTGATGCGAGTTTGGGAACGGCTGAAAATCTGGACAGATGAGGAAGCCCAGTCTGCTCAGTTGTTCCGCCGTCTCTCTGAGACAGCTGCTCTTCATGCGCAGAGATCGGCCGGCCCATGGCGAGATCCTGAACTGCAAGTAGCTTTGGACTGGCGGAAAAAGGAAGAGCGAAAAGCGTCCTGGTCAGAACTCTACGGTGGAGGCTTCGACCAGGCGATGAATTTCCTGGCCGAAAGTGAATCTATACGGGAGAGGGAAATTCAGGAGAAAGAAGAACGCCGCAAGCGCGAGCTTGACTATGAAAAAACCGTCGCTCTGGCCGAAGAACAAACGCTAAGAATAGCGATCCAGACCAAGTCGACAAAGCGACTCCGTGCCCTCATGTCGGCGCTCGCGGTCCTCTTCGCAGCCGCATTGATTGCGAGCTTCTTTGCTGTGCGGCAGGAACGCAAGGCAGAGAACTTGCGGAGGGAATCGAAGGCCAGGGAGTTAGCCGCGTTGGCAATAGCAGGCCTTAAGGAGGATCCGGAGCGGAGCATTCTTCTGGGCATGCAAGCCGTGAATGCTACCATCCAGTTCGGGCTACCGCCGGTGCCTGCAGCCGAGGACTCCCTCCAACGTGCGATTCTTTCGTTACCGAAGAGTGTCAAACTCGTGCACGCTGGCCCCGTCAATGGAGTGGCCTTCAGTCCGGATGGCAAACACGTCGCCACCGCCAGTTCAGACATGACGGCGAAGGTGTGGGATGTAACGAACGGGCATCTGGTAATGACTTTGCGCGGCTACGCTGCCCGCATCAATGGGATAGCATATAGCCCCGATGGTACGCGGCTTGCGACAGCCAGCGATGACGGTACGGCCCGCCAGTGGGACTCGGTCAATGGGCAGGAATTGTTGTTCATCCAAAGCGGTTTAGGCCCTCTTTATGGTGTCGCTTACTCTCCTGATGGAAAAGACCTGGTCACCGCAAGCGCAGACAAGAGCGCGAAGATCTGGGATGCGCGTGTCGGACGACTTGTGTTGACGCTGGCGGGCCACACAGGTGCTGTCAATGGCGTGGCTTATTGTCCTGATGGCAGCCGGCTGGCAACTGCGAGTTCCGACGGCACGGCGAAAACATGGGACGCGCGAAATGGGCATCTGTTGCTGACTTTGCGCGGTCACTCCGGCGCAGTGAACGGTGTGACTTTCAGTCCCGACGGCAAAGTTCTCGCCAGCGCGAGTTCCGACAACACCGCAAGGCTTTGGGACGCAGGCAAAGGTGTGCAGCTTAGAAATCTTAGGCAATCGGGCTCGGTGAAGGGTGTGGCGTTTAGCCCCGATGGCAAGCGACTCGCCACGGCGAGTTCCGACAACACGGCAAGCATCTGGGATATCAGCAAAGGATTGCAGGTACTGAATTTGCGTCAGATGGGTTCCGTGAACGCCGTGGCCTTTGGCCTTGACGGAAGGCAACTCGCGACGGCCAGCGATGGCGCATCGGCACAAATATGGGATTTGAGTGGAGGACAGGGTTTGCTTACTTTGCGACACCTCGATTCTGCTAACGACGTGGCATATAGTCCCGACGGCAAACGCATCGCTACGGCCAGTTCCGACAAATCCGCACGAGTGTGGAACGCGCAAAACGGTGACGCTTTACTGACATTGGGCGACGCCTCGAGTTCGGTGAATGGGGTTGCTTTCAGCAAGGACGGCAAAGGCCTTGCCACAGCCAGTTCCGACGGTATTGCGAGAGTATGGGATGCAAGTAGCGGGCGGCTTATGTTGACGCTGAGCGGTCACTCGGGTTCGGTCAACGGAGTAGCTTTCAGTCCGAACAGTAAACGGCTCGCCTCCGCAAGTAGCGATGGCACAGCTAGCGTTTGGGATACGACGAATGGGAAGGCATTGCTAACTCTTCGCAACTCGGGCCCAGTGAATTTTGTGGTGTACAGTCCGGACGGTCAGCGCCTTGGCACTGCGAGTTCAGACGGCACAGCGAAGGTGTGGGATGCCGAGTCAGGCCAGGTGTTGCTGACCCTGCACAGCAACGGCGCTGGCGTTTTGGATCTTGCATTCAGTCCCGATGGAAAACGACTCATTACCGCCAGCGTCGATAATACGGTGTCGATATGGAACGCAATCAACGGCGAGTTGCTGAACACATTGCACGGGCACTCCGGTTCTGTGCTCGCCGTGGCTTCCAGCCCTGACAACCAGCATTTCGCAACTGCAAGCCAGGACGGAACCGTTAAGTTGTGGGACGAGATCAAAGCGGAAGGGCTGCAGACGTTGACATCCGAGGCAGGCGCTGTCAACAGCGTGGCCTATAGTCCCGACGGAAAACACATCGCGAGCGCCAGCACGGATGGAACAGTGCAGGTCTATGCGTTAGACATTTCGGAGTTGCTGAGTTTGGCTCGCAGTCGCGTAACCCGAAACCTAACGACGGAGGAATGTCGTCACTATTTCCAGAGTGACAATTGCCCAGCACTTCCGTAAGTGTTTTTTGAAGCCACCGTCGCGCCGTTATTGCGCTGTCTTCGACCTTTTCATGCCGGCTCAATCGGGCGCCGGCCTGCAACGTATTAGATGAGGAGTATCTCGACCAACCCGCTATGAACCCGGGCAGCGATACGTATCGCTTGATGTAAGAGCCGCGCTGATTGAAGACCACAAAACTCTCGCCATCGCCGTGCTCAATCCTTTCGACTCCGAACAGAACATGAAGCTAGCGATCAACGGAACGAATCTTGCGAGTGCAGGGAAATTGTGGCGCATGGCGCCGGACTCGATCGACGCCATGCGCCAGGCAGACAAAAAAACCTGGAGTTCAGGTCGAGGAACAGTCGCTTAACGGTCTCCCCGACACCGTCCACGTGCGCCATTTCAACGTGAACATTTATTCGTATCCCATGCAGTAGGCCCGGTGATTCGAGGGAGGGTCCAATGACAATAACGAGATTGTTTCCTGCGTGCGCGCCATAATAGCTTTAGACCAAGGTCCGGTAAGATGCGATACGTGCCCTGTGTGACCGATCTTTTACGCGAAAGAAGACAGGCTATGAAGTATTCGATACTCATGTTTCTCGCCATTGCTGTCGGTGCGGCGACAGTTGCAACCGCCCAACCTCATGGATCCTGTGAGAATCTTGCGGCATTCAAACTTGATGGGGTTGACATCACCAAGGCTGAACTCATTCCGGCCGGTACGACTGTGCCGCCGCCATATCCCGGCGCTCCTGGCATTGGCCCTCTTCCTGCGCACTGCCGCGTCGATGGCGTGATCAATCGCCGCAAAGGCATTGACGGAGAGGGATTCGGTATCGGCTTCGCAATTGCGCTGCCTGAATCCTCCGCCTGGAACGGCGACTTCATGATGCAGGGTGGCGGCGGCGGTAATGGATTCGTCGCCTACCCAACCGGCGCAAACTACGCTGGCGACACGCCTGCCCTTTCTCGGGGATTTGTTGTAGCCAGCACGGACACTGGACACAAAGCGAAGACCGGCCCCTTCGACTTCAGTTTCATGCGCGACCAGCAAGCCTATCTGGACTTCGCCTTCCTCGCCAACGCTGAAGTCGCGGGAGTCACCAAGCAGATCGTTGCGCACTACTACGCCAGACCCGTGGCCTACTCCTACTTTGTCGGCTGCTCCACAGGCGGGCGCGAAGGCATGATCCTCTCGCAGCGATATCCCACGGTGTTTAACGGCATCGTCTCCGGCGATCCGGCAATGCGTACCGGTCTCTCAAACCTAGCCATTGGCCAGTGGATCCCGGTGGCCTACAACCAGGCTGCGCCCAAAGACGCTTCGGGCAAGCCACAGATCGACAAGTTTCTCACCGACAGCGATCGCAAGCTTTTTATGGATGCACTCATGAAACGATGCGATGCGAAAGACGGCGTCGCTGACGGCATGATCTTCGATCCTCTCGGCTGCGATTTCGATCCCGGGGCCCTTGCCTGCAAGACCGACCAGACTGGCAACTGCATCTCCCCTGAAAAGATCGCCGCCATCAAGAAGGCCTTTTCAGGACCGAAGAATGCCTACGGCACCCAGGTCTATCCAGGCTTCCTTTACGATGCCGGGATCACAATGAAAAACGGGGTGCCGGGTCTGCTCGCACTGGGCGATCGAGGCATCTTTGGGCCCTACACCACAGCGACTGAACTCGACGTCGACAAGGCAGCGCTCCACGCCTCCGATCCACTCGTGGAGCCCGCTTCCACGAATCTATCCACGTTCTCACTTAACGGGGGCAAGCTCATCTTCTTCCACGGCGACAGCGATCCTTGGTTCTCGCCTCTCGACACTCTCGATTACTACAAATCACTAGCCGCAACAAACGGTGGTTCAGAGAACGTGGCCAAATGGAGTCGCATCTTTCTTGTTCCCGGCATGGCTCACTGCGGCGGCGGGCCTTCACTCGATCACTTCGACATGCTCAGTTCCGTTGTTAGTTGGGTTGAGAAAGGTATCGCGCCCGACTTCGTCATCACCAAAGGTCAGGCATTTCCGGGTCGCAGCCGTCCGCTGTGCGCATATCCCAGGCACGCCCAGTACAACGGCTCAGGTGACACCCAGGACGCCCGCAACTTTAGCTGCCAGTAGCGTCACACGATCGCGAGAGGTTCGCACTCATGATGGTGCATTCGCATGGTGGTGCAGTGGGCGGTTTCCTGGTAATTGCCGGACTTAGCTCACCTGGCAGCCCACCCCGGGCCAGGCCTTATCGGCAGCCTCCAAGACGCGGCGTCCCAATCGATGGCGACGACTGGACAGAAACGCGTGAGTCGCAGGCCATTACGGCGGCCACGGTTCCCAACTCCTGCCTCGCCGTCACCATCGCCACCGGCGACCCAATACAACATTCAGCCAAAGTCAAGCAGCCGGTCGGCGATCGCCCCGCGCTCTGCGCGCTCGCAGAGTACTGCGTCAAGAAAGTGAGCTACTGTCTACTCCGGACTGCACTAAAATCGGTTGGGCGTCTCCCCGGCTACATCCGTCTGCACTTCGCGCACTCCAACTGAGGTCTCGTTTTTAAAAGGCGGGAAGCTGAATGAATTCTCCAACGCCGGAGTCGACGGCAAATGGGTAAGGGCAGACGCCCGCATCAAAGGCGATTCTGTCGTTGTGTCCTCTCCGTCGCACCGATACGTGGCCCGGAAGAACGCAAGGACACAGACCGTTTTGAGCAGGGAACTGTGCATGTAACAAGTGAATCTAATGGAAGGCCGGCCCTCATTGCGCAGTAAGGCCTGAACACATCCATCAAGAAATACGATGGACCCATTTGAATCCATCGATTGTAGATATGCTTTGAAGCATTGCTAGAGTCTCCGGCTACCCTCGAAGACGAGTTTCGAGAGCCGTTATAGATTTAGAGAAGAGAATAGCGTTCAGGGCCAATGCA
This sequence comes from uncultured Acidobacteriaceae bacterium, assembly GCA_963816335.1. GTDB lineage: Bacteria > Acidobacteriota > Terriglobia > Terriglobales > Acidobacteriaceae > JANXZS01. The sequence goes on from CAWFKA010000013.1 coordinate 47,711, forward strand.
GTTCTGACGACGCGCCACTGTTTGCATAGGATGCGTGGTCAACACGGGCTCGGGAAAGCTGCAGCGGGCAACGCAGAGCACCACGGAGTCCTTCAACGGTGTGCCGTTTGTCGCCTATGGAGTTTCATCATGCACTTCAGATCTGGATTCGTTCGCAGGTCCCCTGCTTTTGGCGTACTTTGCGTGGCGCTATCGGCCTTCCCGCAGCAGGCACCTCAGCGACCCGCCGCCCAGCCACGGCAACCTGCCGTTCAGATGCCTGCGCCTACGCCCAACGACACCCTCAAGTCGGTCGAGGTGCAGCCTGACCGCCATGTCCGCTTCCGTATCTGGGCTCCCAATGCCACCGATGTAAAGCTACAGGCCGAAGGACCCGAGGCTACTCCTGATATCACACCGCAGGAGGCCTACAAAAATATGGGTGGCGTGCCGCTGGTCAAGGGCGACCAGGGCATCTGGGAGGTCGTCATTGGTCCAATCGAACCGGGAATCTACCGCTATACCTTCAAGGTTGATGGCGTCAGCACTACCGACCCGCGAAATCCACTCACCTCACAATCTCTCACGCACTCGTCCAGCCTGTATGAGGTTCCCGGTGCTGATTTCATGGAGTACAACGTTGGCGTGCCGCACGGCGCAATTTCGAGTGTCTATTACGACTCCTCGGCCACAGGAGGCCTGCGCCGGATGCACATCTACACGCCGCCCGGTTACGAGGCCGGCACCGTGCGCCTACCCGTGCTCTATCTCCTTCACGGTGGTGGTGACTCCGACGACTCCTGGAGCACCGTTGGCAGAGCGGGGGCGATTCTCGACAGTCTTATCGCAGCCCGCAAAGCAGTCCCCATGATCATCGTTATGCCCGCAGGCCATATCTCCACCGAGTTCCACCTGACCCCCGGAGTCCGCATGGGACACGACGCCTTCAACGACGATCTTGTGAAGGTGGTTTTGCCTTACATCGACACACACTACCGTACAGTTGCAGACCGTGATCATCGCGCAATCGCCGGCCTTTCCATGGGCGGTGTGCAGGCTCTGAACATTGCGCTCACCGATGCAGCGGACTTCGCGTATGTAGGCGTGTTCAGCTCGGGCTGGTTTCCCGACACACTCAAGGAAGAGGAAGATTCCGATGTGGCACAGTTCCGCGCCTCCGGGAAATCGTTCCGTCTCTTCTGGGTAGATGCCGGGAAGTACGATATCGCACTTCAAAATAGCCACGCCACAGTGGCAGTCCTCAAAAAGGCAGGAATCAATGTTGAGGAGCATGAGAGCGGCGGGTTTCACGCCTGGAACAACTGGAGAGACTACCTGGATTTGTTCGCGCCACTTCTCTTCAGAGGATACGATTCGCATTAAAGCGCGATATCAGAATTGCGGGTTTCCGGCAGTTCAGCTGGGAAAATTCGTGCTCGGTTACAATCTCAACCTGGAGAAAATTATGAGAAGCAATGTGACGCAAATTCTCGAGCGTATGGCGGTGTGCGCGGGAATATTTTTTCTGGGCTCTTTTCCGCAGTCTGCAGTTGCCCAGGATTCCTCCAATCTTCCTTACATGAATCCGCAGCTTGCGCCGGAGCAGCGGGCAACGGACTTGGTACGGCGCATGACGCTTGCCGAGAAGGCTTCGCAGATGCAGAACAATTCCGCCGCAGTGCCACGGCTCAAGGTTCCTGCATATCAATGGTGGAGCGAAGCCCTTGCACGGAGTAATCAACGAGGGGGTAACCGAGTATCCCGAGCCGATCGGCCTCGCCGCCACCTTTCGACGCGCCGGGCATTCACACCATGGCTGCGCAGATTGGTATTGAGGGACGCATCAAGCACGTACAGAACGCGCGCGAAGGGCACATCGGCATCATGGGGGGCCTTGATTTCTGGTCGCCCAATCTCAACATCTTTCGCGATCCCGCGCTGGGGCCGAGGACAGGAGACCTACGGCGAAGATCCTTTCCTCACCGGCCGCATGGGAGTTGCCTACGTGACCGGATTGCAGGGCGATGACCCTAAATACTATCTCGCCATCGCAACACCGAAGCACTACGCCGTGCACAGCGGGCCGGAACCAACGCGTCACTTTGCCGATGTAGACGTCAGCAAGCACGATGAAGTGGATACCTACGAGCCCGCATTCCGCGCAGCCATCGTCGAGGGCAAGGCCGGTTCCGTCATGTGCGCGTACAACGCCATCAACGGCGAGCCTGCATGTGCCAATCAGTACCTGCTGCAGGACCAGTTGCGCGGCAAGTGGGGTTTTCAGGGATACGTGGTCTCGGATTGCGATGCGGTCAGAGACGTTGCCGCCAATCATCGCTATCGCCCAACCCAGGCGCAAGGCGCCGCGATCTCCGTGATTCGCGGCATGGACAACGAATGCGTCACCTTCACCTCCCGATTTGGTGATCCGGTCGAAAAAGCCTATATCGACGCCGTTCAGCAGGGATATTTGCCGGAAAGCGTTCTCGACACCGCACTCATTCGCCTGTTTACCGCGCGGATCAAGCTCGGCATGTTTGATCCTCCTGACATGGTTCCTTACACAAAGATCGATGAGAAGGAGCTCGACAGCGCGGAACATCGCGCGCACGCTCGCAAGTTGGCGAATGAGTCCATGGTCTTGCTAAAGAATGACGGCCTGCTTCCGCTGAAACCGGAAATCAAGAAAATTGCCGTTATCGGGCCACTTGCCGACCAGACCCGGCCATTGATCGGAAACTATGCCGGTCAGCCGACGCACATTGTCTCCATCCTCGACGGCCTTCATGCTGAGTTTCCCAATGCAACGTATCACTTTCGTTCCCGGAACGCAGTTCCTGCGCACCGACGGAACCGCCGTGCCGGATGCTCTTGCTGACGACTCCCGATGGCAAGCCAGGTCTCAAGGCCGAATACAACGAGGGAGCGGTGGCCAGCGCTGGGAGACGAAGCCAGCGCGCCGATCGTGAGCCGCACCGAAGCCAACGTCAAACTCAGCGAAGGCAATCTCCCGAAGGAGATCGCCGGGAAAAAAACCTTTGGCGTGCAATGGACTGGATTCCTGACACCCACCGAGTCGGGCGATTTCATCCTCGGAATTCGCTGCGAAGGTTTCGGAAGGCTCGACGGTCGATGGCAAGCAGGTCGCAATGGCGTTCGGTGGCGGAAGCGGAGCTCGTGACGGCTGTGGGTCGCGTCCACCTCGAGAAGGGCACAAGGTCCGCGCTCAAGTCTCGCATACGGCACCCAGGAACGGCAAAGCGCAGGCGGAACTGATCTGGGCCAAGGTGAATTACGCGCCCTCGCCTGAAGCAATCGCCGCCGCAAAGAATGCCGATGTCGTTGTCGCGGTCGTCGGCATTACAAGTCAGCTTGGAGGGCGAAGAAATGCCGGTCAGCGAGCCCGGTTTCCTCGGCGGAGATCGCACCAGCATCGATCTTCCCCAACCAGAAGAAGATCTCGTGGAAGCTGTGGCCGCTACGGGCAAACCCCTCGCTGTCGTTCTGATGAATGGCAGCGCCCTTAGCTGTCAACTGGATCAACGAACATGCCAACGCCATTCTTGAGGCGTGGTATCCGGGCGAAGAGGGCGGGGCGGCAGTGGCTGAAACCCTGAGCGGGAAAAACAATCCCGCCGGCCGGCTGCCGGTTACCTTCTACACTGGCGTCGACCAGTTACCAAACTTTGAAGACTACGGGATGGCGAACCGCACCTACCGATACTTCAACGGCAAGCCGCTTTATCCGTTCGGCTACGGGCTCAGCTACACGAAGTTCAACTACAGCGATCTAAGCATTCCTGTGCAGGCGGTGGCCGCAGGACAGCCCGTGGACGCTGATGTGACCGTAACCAATGCCGGCAAGGTCGCCGGAGATGAGGTCGTCCAGCTCTATCTCAAGTTCCCGCCTGTCAAGGGAGCTCCTCTCGTCGCCCTCCGTGGATTTGAGCGCATCCATCTCGAGTCCGGCGCAAGCCAGAAAGTTCATTTCGAGTTGAAGGCACGTGACCTGGGTATGGTTACCGAGGATGGCAATCCGATCATCGCTCAAGGGGATTACACCATCAGCATTGGCGGAGGTCAGCCCGATACTGCTGCACCAGGTGTGACTGGGCACTTCCACATTGACGGCCAATACGCTTTGCCCGAATAGGTGTTAGAACGCGGGTCGTGGCAGGCTGCATAATCACGAATAGAGGAGCGCATCCACAACCATGCTCCTCTATTTGTTCTCACGGTGTGATTCTGTTCGGACAATCCTCCCGGAGGGCCCAACCTCCAGAACAGCATCCAACTGGAGGCCAAGGCTGTTCTCTGCAGAGCGATCCGGTGCGGTATGTCCAAGTTCGGTGCCAATCGCCCTTGAGGGCCATTTCACGTTACGGTGTATTCGGCGCGATGTATGGCAACGATATGTCCGATGAGCGCAGATGGATATCCCGCTGAGGAAAAGGCAGTTCGATCCCGTGATTGCCAAACAGCTTGAAAAGAGTGAAGTAGATATCGGACTTCAGAACCAACGGGGAGTGGGCCTGACTGGATGTCCAGACCCTTAGCGCGAAATTGATCGAGTTATCCCCGTAGTCGGTAAAAATGACGTCCGCCGAGGGCTCCGTCATGACATCGGGATGATCGTGCGCGACTTGCAGGAGCAATTCACGAACCTGCTCTGGATTGGAACCGTATCCGACTCCGACCGGAATATTAATCCGGACGGTGGGATCGTTGGCCGTCCAGTTGGTTACCGGGTCGTTGATGAAATCGCTATTAGGAATGATGATTACGACATTGTCGTTGGTCCGGACCCAGGTTGAGCGAGCGGCGATCCTGACTACATCGCCCAATGTGTTCTTGGTCTCGATTCGGTCTCCGATACGGATCGGTTGCTCAATCAGTAGGATGAGCCCAGCGACAAAGTTCGACACGACATTTTGAAGGCCAAGTCCGATGCCAACACCGAGCGCGCCTCCGAAGACCAGGAAGGTGCTGAGGTTTACACCTAGCGTCTGAAGTCCAATGAACAGTCCACCGAAAAAGATGGCGTAGGTGACAAACCGGCCCAAAGCAAACTTCTGGGCATCCGCGATATTCAGGTGGCGGAATACTCGACCGAGGATGGTTCTCTGGAATGCGCGGGATGCGGCGACCAGAACAATCAGGAATAAGGCGGCCTTGATTAGGAAGAGGAGGGTTATGGCCAAGCCGCCAATAGTGAAAAATGAATATTGGAGGATGTGACGCAGTCCAACAGGAAAAGAATCGAGCATTTTATCTGGTGCATCGATGATTTGCATGTACATCAGGACAATTGCGGCGAATGCCATATTTCCACCTCGGGCTATGCTTAAGCATAATCTGGCCTTTTAAACTTCATGAACCGTGCAAGGTAACTCTTGAGGCGCCGCCGTTCTCCGCTCCTCCCCTGACTATGTGACAAGGCGCAGACACTTTTCCCAGCGCGGCTATCCACCAGACGCTCAGCTTTGAAGTTCTAGTGGCAACTCCAACGTATGCCACTGGATTAACCATGTAACAACTCCCCGCACTTTTCGCAGTATGGCATTTGGGAAGTACACACTCCCATCCCTCGGTGTATACGTCCGTGCACGCTCTCCACGGAGAGTGGAGCAGTAACTCATTGATTCCTAATAAAAGACCTCATCGCGCAAAAGTGGTAATGCGCGTGCCATGTAAGTGGTACTGCGGTCCGAGGTTGGGAAACAAGAGAACGCAAAAGAGGAGAGGTTCAATGTGCGTCAGTCTCAACTACGAGTTGGCCTGGGGCCAGTTCCTTCGCCGGGCCGAGAGATACCAGCTGAAAGGAAGCTTCGAACTCGAGGCGGAGTGACGGCATGTATTGCTTGAAATTGAGTGAGCTGTCATGGGAATACGAAGCAGCAATGCGAATAATGGATAATTCTCCGCAGCTTCCCGCAGAAGAGGTAATAAAGATCAGCATGCGGGTGGTCGACGCCAGGAGAGCGGTGTCCGAGCACCGAAAAAACTGCATTTTTTGTCTTGGGATAGAGGCCGACGTTCGTTCACAGCCATCAACGAGCTGAACTTTGCGGGTCCGTTCGGCTGCAATAAATCGACGACACATATCGGGCCACTCGGATCTCTACGAGCTTCCGTTGTTCCATCGGAGAAAATCAACCACTTCGTAGTGCCACACAACGCCATTGAATTGCGCAACACTGCAGCAGGCATCCATGCTGCTGCAGCCGGCCATCCATCGACAATTTCGATCAAATGGGTCTGAATATTCAGACTCTTTCTTCCATCTCTCTGCGATTAACATTGCTCGATTTCATTTTTCACGTGATGAGTCATTGGGATTCCCGAATGGGCACAGGTCTCCGCCATGAGGCCACGTCCGACCCTTGCGCGGTGGACTTCTATGCTCCGCAAAAGCGGTGCGGCCTTCCTATATTTGCGCCATACGCGTTTGGTCTTTCGAGTATGGTTGTTTGGATCTTTGGCGGCGGGTTTAACGCAGGCGGCAAATCGGTTCCCATGATGGCTGGGTTATTCCCTCCGACCAGTGCACGCTCTACGATGCGAAGAAGTTCAACGACACGCCCATTCTGGTTGGCTACAACTCCGATGAAGGCGCGAGCCTTTCCCATTTCCGTACGCGGCAGGAGTGCATCGACTGCACACATAAGCGTTACGATTCATTTGCTGACAAGCTTATCGAGGGCTATCCGGTCGGCGAAAAGACGATGCCCAAGACCGCCCGCGACCTGGCCCGCGATACCGCATTCGGTTGGCATACCTGGACCTGGGCGCGGATGCAGCCGCGCCTGCTGGACAAGGCCGGAATCAAGTACGCCTGCTACTCTTTGCCCGGGACTGCACACGATTGGCTCACATGGCGTCGAGATCTTAACGACTTTGCGCCGAGATTGTTCAAGTGAGAACCGACCTCGCTGACCTCTCGGTAAAATGGCGGTAATTCAGTGCGCCAGTCAGAGGGTGGTTCGCAGCACTCTGACATGCACCGTCGTGGCTTTACCATGGCCATTACGCAGCGAGGCACTTGCATTACAGCTCCGAAACTGTAGAACTGTAGACACCGGAATCGATTGGGCAAGGCGGATGGAACAAGTATGAAAATGAAAATCAATCTTGCAATTATGCTCCTAGCGGTAATGACGCTGATTGGCTCCACGCTGACAATGGCGCAACAGGCCGGGGCAGGAGCCAACGTTGCTCCGCCAAGGCCGCAAGGACCATGTGACATCTACGCCGCTGCCGGCGATCCCTGCGTGGCTGCCCACAGCACCACGCGCGCGCTGTACGCCTCGTATAGTGGCCCGCTCTACCAGGTCCTTCGCCAGTCGGATGGCAAGACATTGGACATCGGAGTTGTGCAGCCCGTCGCCTCGCCGGTCCCCGATGCGGGTGGATACGCTGACGCAGCCGCTCAAGACGCGTTCTGCCCCAACACCTATTGCTGGATCACCACCATCTACGACCAATCCCCAAGCACAACGACCTGACCCAGGCGCCACGCGGTGGATTCAATGGCCCGGCCCTGGGTGGGTTTAACAACATCCCGCTCGCCGATGCTGCGCCGATTACGATCATGGGCCACAAAGTCTACGGCGTCTTTATCGCACCGGGAATGGGCCTACGCCAGGACGACGCGAAGGGCACCGCAGTTGACGACCAGGCGGAAGGACAATACTGGGTCATTAACGGACTGCACTTCAACTCCGGCTGCTGCTTTGACTACGGCAACGCCGAGATTGACAGCCGCGACGACGACAACGGCACCATGGAAACCGCATACTTTGGTGACTCCGTGGGGTGGTTTCATAGCAGTCAGCCCGGCCCGTGGATCATGACCGACCAGGAGAACAACCTGGTTGGTTGTGTCAATCCGGATGGATCCAAAGTCTGCCCAAACCTGCCGAATATCACCTGGAGATTTGTTACTGCGATTGCCAAAGGCGAACCTCACCGCTGGGCTTCCATGGGCGGCGACGCAACATAGGGAGCTCTCTCCGTAATGTTCGACGGCCCACGCGTCGATTCCACCTATGATCCGATGCGCAAACAGGGAGCGATCCTTCTAGGCAACGGCGGTGACAACAGCAACAGTTCGCAAGGCACTTTCTATGAGGGCGCGATGACGGCCGCTGGCACCTTTCCGACGAACGCCACCGACCAACTGGTACAGGCCAACGTCGTGGCTGCAAGATACGGTGTACAGCGACTGAGCCTGGCGCCGGCGTCGGCAACAGCAACACCGCCAGGGCTCCAGACTTTTTTGCCGGAGTCTGCGCAGGACACCACGCTGACGTTCACCAACACCACAGCGACACCCGCGATGGGCGTCGAGTTGAGCATCTCCGTGCCCAACAACAGTGGACCTCCGTTGTTCAGGGAAGCACCGAGAGTTCGAAGACGTTTCCTGACGCTGTGGCGCCGGGTGCGAGTATAAGCGTAACCTTCAAGGTCACGTCGGGGCCAGCGGCCTTTAACGGAGACCTGATCGGCAACGTCTCGTGGACGAACTCGACCAGCGGCGCTAAACGATTCGAGACAACGACCGAGAAGGTGCGGAACGCGAGCCCGATCAGGATCAACGAGTTTCGCATCAGCGCCGGTCCTCCCGCTAACCCCACGGACTCGTTCATCGAGTTGTACAACGCCGGCTCAAGTGCCGTCGACATCTCCAACTGGATGCTGACCGTGCGCCCAACACAACAAGCCATCTTCTCGGCGGTGAAGATCCCGGCTGGGACGAAGTTTGCCGCTGGCGGCTTCTACCTGCTCGGCCTCTCCAACTCCGGGCTGGCGGTCTCTGCACATGCGGGCGAGGCTACCATCCACGTCAGGAACACGACCGGTCTGTCGGTGGGCGACACGGTCAGCATCGACACCGGCTCCCGTGCGGAGACTCGCAAGATTGCAGGCCTCGGGTCGGCGGCCAGCAACCATACGACAGTGTGGCAGCCCCTGCCCGATGGACCGGTAATTACCATCCCCGTCGGTTCGACTAACGTGCCTGTGGCCAGCGTGTCCGGTTTCGCGGTCGGCCAGAAGATCGCTCTCGGCTACGGTGCCACATATCCTGCCGTAGCGAGAGAAATAGAGCAGTACGAGGTGGCCACCGTCACTGCGATTGGCAAGCCAGGCACGCAAGCCTATATCGCTTCGGACGCGCCTGCGGGAGCTACCAACATCAAGGTGACGTCCGTCTCAGACATCTCGGTCGGTGACAAGATCAGGTTGGATATCGACAGCGTTGGCCATGGAATTGAGACGGTGACCGTGGCGGATGTTGGAACGAAGGCGAGCCAGACAAATCTCACGGCAAATGTCAGCGCGGGCGCAACCAATATCAAGGTTCGCCGAGCGGAGGGTGTCGCTGTAGGTGACAGGGTCACGATTGGCACCCCGGCGAACATGGAAGTCGTGACCGTCACCGCCGTTGGCGCGGGCCCAAATGGCAGCACAATCGACTTTTCACCGGCCCTTGCCAAGACCCACGGGACCGATGAGTGGGTGGTATCCCCGGGCAGCGGCCTTGACCTGGCCGCCCCGCTCAAGTTCAACCATGCGGCGAACCTCCCCTTTAGCAATCGGGGAACAGGGATTAGCTTCCAGCCGGCGACGGCCTTCGCACATTCCAGCAACGAGCCTGTCCAGGCGCTCGGAACAGGAGTCACGCTCGACGTCCCGCTGGCCAAAGACCATGAGATCCACGCCGCGGTGCATGATGCCGCCGTCACCACGGCAGGCTACCTGCCGGATAGTGCGTTCTTACTGTCCTGCTTTCGCAATCGGAAAACGGTAAATGTTGATGCTGATGGGCGCAATCGTCATCGAGTGCGGTACATCGCCGATCACGATCTCCCTCACCTCGACTTGCGGCGGCTGACCAACCTGGTCTGACCGCGTCCAGGCTGCTCCGGTCATCTGCGACAGCGTTGACTGACCGGCCAGCCGGACGCCGCGAGACATTGAGATCGAACGGCTGCGCCGAGTCGGTGGCATTGACGATTGCAACGGTCAGGAACCTGCGGTCGGGCGTAACCGCTGCGAACACGTCAAGCGGGTAGGTCGGACTGCCGGAGTTTGTCTTGGGCTGATCGGCGCCCACGGGTATTTCGGCGTTCGGTTGCGGCGAGTTGCCGGTGACTCGACGGGAATGGACCCGGGAAAGTCGTTGCTGTACATCTTGAACACGAGTCCGAGCGTGTTCAGCGTAGAGGCAGTGCGGTTAAAGTCCAGGGTCGAGGTGCCCATCGTATGCGCCGCCATGGTAAGGAAATCGGTATGGCGAAGCATCTCGTTGAAGATCATTCCGTAGGCGAGAGCCTGCTTGAGACTGGGAGCACGGCCGAAATTCGCCCCCAAAGTAGGCATACTCGTCGATGGAGAAAAAGATCTTTCTTGTCGAGTATTGCCGGGAAGCGCTGCTGGTAGCCCTGCCATTCTTCTGCTTTTGACTCGCACGAAATTCGCTGGATAGCGCGCATATTCGAGCATCGTCTGGTCCACCTTTTCGAAGGCTTCGTCGTTGGCGCATCGGGCGGCAGAGTCTTTGCTTTCTCAAGGTTGTAGCGCACACCGGGCCGCGCGTACCAGTGCTCGGCCATACCCTCGAAGTTGCCCCAACTGTCTCTTCAGGAAGCCGCCGGTCCAGTCAAAGTCGCTTCCATAGGCGCCGGCGAGATTGCCTACGTACTTGGCGCGCAGCGGCCCCGGTACCTGCCCGTCCTCCAGCATCTCCCCCGAGGCAATCAAAACGATCGACGGGTCCTCCTTGCGCATCGCCTTGGCAAAATCGTTGTGTTTGAGCACGAAGTACTTCAAATCGGTACGCCCCAGTTGCCATGCGCCCCACGGTTCGTTGCCGATATTCCAGAACTTGATGTGGTACGGCTGCGGATGACCGTTTTGCGCGCGCAATGCTCCCATATGCGTGCTGGCTGGCCCATTCATGTATTCCACTTCCTCAGCTGCCGAATGAGCGTCGCCGAACCCTGCGTTCACGCTGATGTAGGGTTCCACGCCGATCAGCGTACAGAACTCCGCGAATTCGTCCGGTCCGAGGTCGTTGGGCTGCATCTGGTTCCAGGCAAAGTCCCAATCGGGAGGCCGCTTGTCAGGATCGCCGATCGCGTCATACCAGGTGTAGTTGGACGTGTAGTTGCCGCCGAACCGCCAGAATCCTGACTTGATCTGACGCAGCAGCGCAATCGTGTCCGGTCGGAAGCCGTGGATGTTGTCGGCCGGCATGAGGGAAATCTGCGCCGATATGAAAGTTGCCGGTTGCCTGTACCCGTGATTTCGAGAGCGGCATCTTCCGAGTCGGCCTTCGAGGTGAAGGCAGAGCGGAAGTTTCTTGTACTCACCCGCCGAGTGTCGTCAGGGAGATGGTCTGCCGATCATTCTCGCGTGCGCCCCAGATCAGCGTGACGTTACTTTGCTGCCGGCGTACCGCGAACCCAGATTCGGCCGGTGTATTGCTTTCCGCGGACGAGTGCAAGGCCCGATTGCCGAATGCCGTGCGGGATGGAACATCGAGCGTGATCCGCGGGCTTTGATCGCCGACGAACGGGTGGTCTTTGTCCATTACCACGACGTCGTCCCGGACCGACGGGACGCCATTTGCGAAGGACTGCATGCGCGGGCAATCCGCCCTGCCTACCCTTGGTTTCGGGATCGGTGGACATAATCGGGAAATAGAACTTACGGTCGTCGAGCATTTCTGCCCACAGGGGACCGTACATCGTCTTGCCGATGTGCTCAATGAACATGCCGAATACGTACTTCGAGACCGGCTGCGCGCTCTGACTTGCGTCTACCTTCGCAACAACCATTTGCGGAACAGGAGGTGCGGCGGTCTGCGCACTATATGCCGCACCGCCGATCCAAAGGGCCGCCACTAAAACTGCATTTTGCATCTTCATTGCCCTTCGACCACCTTTCCTGGCTACTTGCACCCTGGCGTGAAGCAGAGATTCTTGCTGAAGAATGGCATCACATGGTTCTGGAATCGGTCTGCTACGGCGCTGGTGTGGGTGCCGGAGTAGATCTCGAAGCTGTTCGCGATCCCGTAGTTATCGAGAATTTCGTGCAGCTTGCCCGCGTCCACGCGCAAGCCGTCCTGGTCGCCTACATCCATCGAGATGGCGCGGTATTGTTTCAGATTGCCGATGTATTGATCAACGAATGCAAGCGGTGCGTTGGCCGTGAATTTTGCCACTATCTCCGGTTGCGGAACACCGTCCTTGGTTGGCAGGTCGAAGTACAGCGGAGGGTTCTTGGGATTGGGAGCCCAGGCCGCTGCCGTGGCGTACTGAGCTGCGCCGAAGCCGGGCGACTGGGCTGCAAGATCAGCGGGGGACTTGGCCAATGCAGCCTTCTTCTCGCCGGCAATTGCCCGTTCCTTCATTTGGTCGGCAGGGCCTGGTCCCCCGCCGGCCATCGGAGACATGCAGCAGGGACTCATGATGTAAAGAGCGCCGAACACTTCAGGATGCTTCATGCCGATGCGGGAGGCACCATAACCGCCCATGGAGTGGCCGACGAGACCGCGGCTGGTGCGATTCTGGATAGTGCGGTAATGCGCATCGATGTAGGAAACCACGTCGTGCCAGATGAACTTCTCGAAGTCCCCAGTGGTAGCGGAGCTTGAGTACATCGAGCCGTTATAGATGGTTTTGGAGTCTGGCAGAACAACGATCATCTCGCTGGCGCCCTGTGCGAACGCGCCTTCGATGGTCTGCGGAACGTGGATCTCGTGCGACCACTGCTCGGCTCCGATGGAGTAACCGTGGAGCGCATACACCACTGGGTAACGGCGTTTTTTCGCTTTCTCATAACTGGGGGGCAGGAAAACAATCACGTCGCGGTCGACCGCATCGCCCTCCAGATTGCCCTCCAATGCCGCACCGTGAACCTTGATGTGTTCTACAGTCACAGGTTTGGCGCCGGGGATGACTGGGGGAACCAGGGTTTGCACCTGGGCCGCTAACTTGGATCCAGGAGCGATAGCCATCGCAAGTGTGCACGCAAAAAACAGCTTCATGGTTTTCATCACAAACCTATCTCCGACATCTTCGCGATCGCATTGGACGCGAGTAAATGTTGACGCTGAGGGTACGCACAACGATGATTCCGAGGATCATCTTATTGTCGTTCCATGTGCATCGCTCTCGGATGCTACATTTATCACGGCTCGAGCGACTCGACTGTTTCTGACTTCGGTTCCACCGTCAACAAAGCTCGCCGCTCTCGAACCTTCCGGTGATGGTCTTGGATGCCTTGAAGGTGTTGACACAATTCACCACAGGCGCTGTCAGCGTCTGCGAGGCCAGACACCTGTCGAGCCTCGGAATTCAAACGATATTTGGTACTCCACTTGCGGAACTCTCGAAATATACAGATGCAGTCTTTCAAGAAGCAAGTCTAATAAATCGCTTTATTCCTATCGAATCCATCGATCAGTAGAGACGGTTAGTCCAACCTCATCGCAGAGACATTTGCGTGTGCAATCAGATCATCTCCATGTCGCGGTTCGAGCCGAGCAGGTCGGCGAGGGCATTTAACTCGCGACTCCCTGAGACTAGATCTTTGCACACCAGATTGAGCCGGACCTCCCGGACACAGCCTGCCCTCAGATGGAGTGGAACCAATTCACCGTTCTTCAATTCGGATTGAATACGGTACATCGGGAGCCAGCCGAAACAGAATCCGCTGCGCACTGCATCGATTGCTGCCTCGATGGAGCCTACCGGCAGAAGCCGTTGCGCCGGCACGCGCGGTTGTTGCTTCAATATTCCCGAAGCGGCACCTTCGATGGTCACCAGCACGTGTTGCATTAGGTCGGGGCGGATGAGCCCTCGTTTGAGCGAGTGAAGTGAGTGGTCCCTACGGGCAACGGCGATCATCTTGATCCCAAGAATCGGCTTCACGAAGAACTCACGGGTGATCAGACCTGTAATGCAAAGTTGGGCATTGTGGGCTGAGAACTCTGAATCGGCAGAAAGAAAAGTACCCTGCCGAAGCTTCGGTTGAACATAGGGAAACAGCCGCGCGAAATCCGCCAGGCTCGCGAAGAGCCGGTCATTGGGGAAAATGCTGTCAACCGACAGTCTCACTTCAGATTCTCCGCCTGAAGCCAATGAACTGGCTCGCTGCTCAAGCTGATGGAATCCATCCAAATGTGGTTCCGCGTCAGCCAGCAGCACGCGCCCTAATTCGGTCAGGTGAGCCCTTCTGCCTCTCGTCTCAAACAGCTTGATCCCAAGCTGCTCCTGTAAACGGGCAATCGCATAGCTGATTGTCGATTGGGAGCGATTCAACTGCTTTGCTGCGGGTGCGAAGCCGCCCAGCTGGACGACCGCCTGCAGGATCTCCCATTCGTCCAGTGTAGTGCGCATACTCGCTTAATATATCTAATAAATCGATATATTCCCGCAAAAATGGAGTAACCAACAAATACTCCTGGGGTATAAAAGGACATGAGAAAGAGAGCGACGAAAGGCATCTCCTCAACATCGAACGATCGACGTTGAACAGGCCTTTAATCTCTGGTTAGATGGCTCTGGGAAACACTAGCTGTCGCAACTTAGGTTTGTCGCGAACGGATGAATACCGCGACATCTTTGCCGTCTGCGGATGATGAGGTCACCCTAACCTTGTATCCTTTATCTGGTTCATATTTGCGACCACTTTGCAGGCCCATTCCAGTATCGACCACAGCAGTGTCGCTAAGGTGAAAAGTTTCATTAGTCCCTGTACTGTCACGAACGGTCAAAAGGCGGTCGTGCTTATTGAAATCTACGACGGTTCCATCGGTTTTTTTGAAGGGACCTGGTCCTAAATCCTTAATGGCTACCGCGGTGCGATGGGTGTCAAACCCATAGTAGTAAACCATCACAAACGCACCTACTTTATTGAATTTGCTGGCGTCAACAGCATCCCCGCGGAGATCGTCCTCGAAACTAAGGGCAACCTTAGAATCAGGCCGTATGGCGAAGTGTAGAATCGATCCGCTTTCGACCACGACACTCATGGACATGGGGGTGGGATTCAAGGACTTCACCGTTCCGCTAACAGCATGTACCACCATCTGGCAATTCGCACTGACGCAGAGCAGCGCAGCACCTAAATAAACCAAGGCTTGTTTTCCTGACATTTGACTCCCTCCGTGTAGGACGGTCAGGCACCAATCGCTTTCTCGTAAAGATCTCTCAGCTAGGCAGTTGCTGGCAAATTCCCGGCATTTGCTCAAACGACCGCGCCGCAAGTGGCGCAATTATACCTCCGTATACTGGATAGAGTGAATTTTCATTCGATCGACTCCGAAGGCCGTGTCGGCCTTTGAGGAACATCGCAGGTGTCTATGAACTAAGCGGCGGAAAAATGGCCCAGTTGCTTTCTAAAAGGCGGAAGCACTTCTCAGGCTTTGGAGCAGGGGGAGCCTCTCGTTCTGGGAGTTGGGAAAGCAATTGTGGACTCGAAGCTGTGCGCACGATCTCGTCGATCAGGCTGCGCTCCTTTCGTTCTATCTTCTGCTCGCCCTGTTTCCCCTCTTAATACTCTTGCCTGCGCTCGCCGGTTTCGTTCTTGAATCGCACTCGGAGACATATTGGAGGCTACTGAATTATTTAGCTCGGTTCATGCCTATCTCCGCGTTTGCGCTTTTCTCGCAATTCATCACGGAGATCAAGAGTGGCGCGAGCGGTGGAAAGCTCTCTTTTGGTTTGGTTATCTCCCTGTGGACGGCCTCCTCCGGCATCGCGGCGTTGATGCAGGCGCTGAACGTGGCATTTGACGTTCCGGCAAGCCGTTCCTGGTGGCATCAACGCTTGGTCGCGATAGCCTTAACTTTTGCAATTGGACTGACGCTCACAGCTTCTCTCGTTTTTGTTCGCTACCAGTTCGGCAGGAACTTACATTACGGCCAAGTTGCCCGTGTTGGGAGACTTCGGCCGCCTCTCGACATTTGTTCGTCGGCTGGTGGACTCGGGTCTTTTGTTTCTCTCTTTAATGATCATTTACGGCCTGGGGCCCAATCTAAAGCGAAAGCGGTGGGAAGGTGTTCTTCCTGGCACCTGCCTGGCCTTGGCGTGCTGGTTTTTGGCTTCAAGGGCCTTACGATTCTATCTTGCAACCTTCGGTTCTCTTACTCATTCCTACGGATCTCTCGCAGGCGTTATTGCGCTTCTTTTTTGGCTCCATGTATCGGCGGCGGCAATCCTCCTGGGAGGAGAACTGAATGCGATTATTTGGCATGCTACTGCTGGTTTGACGAGCGAGAGCACAGAGTTGTCTCTAAAAGATTCCGACACACATCCTGACGAAACGGATCGAACAGGAACGCACGATCTCCCGAACCACAGGAAATCCATTTGAGTGCAGCGTCGCTAATCGCTCTTCTGCTCACATTAACGGGGCTCTTCGCGTATCTGAATTTTCGCTTCCTCCGGCTCCCGATGTCTGTTGGCGTCATGGGGATATCTTTAGCGTTTTCCCTGCTTGCGATCCTGGGAGAGCACCTTGGATTGCCGCTCCGCGTTTGGGCAGTCGATGCCGTCGCCCATGTCAACTTCAGTGAAGCTCTCTTGGATGGCATGCTGAGTTTCATGCTCTTCGCTGGAGCTTTGCACGTGGATTTAGCTGAGTTGCGGGAGCAGAAAGCCACGGTTGCGGTCCTTGCGACAGTGGGCGTACTCCTTTCAACTTTGCTCGTCGGTCTTTCCACGTGGTTCGTCTTCAAACAGTTGGGCCTTGCCATCTCATTCATGGCCTGCCTGACGTTCGGCGCACTCATCTCTCCAACCGATCCCATTGCGATCATGGGCCTTCTGAAGCAGATGAACGCATCGAAGTCGCTTTCTACCAAGATTGCCGGAGAATCTCTTTTTAACGATGGAGTGGGAATCGTAACTTTTTTGCTGGTTCTACGAATGTGGTCGAGCGGTTCGAACACGATTCCATGGCAACACACACTTGGTCTCCTTCTTCGAGAAGTGGGCGGCGGCATCGGCATAGGGCTTCTCCTTGGTGTTGTTTGTTTCTTCCTGTTGCGGAGCATTAACAACTATCAGGTTGAACTCATGCTCACACTCTCTCTCGTCAGTGGAGGTTACCGGCTCGCGTCGGCGGTTCATGCCAGTGGTCCGCTGGCGATTGTCACGGCGGGCCTTGTCATCGGCACTTATGGCCGGCGTGACGCGATGTCGGAAAATACGCGGCATAACCTTTCTGTCTTCTGGGAAACGCTGGATGAGATTCTGAATGGGATTTTGTTTGTCCTAATCGGACTTGAAGTTCTCTTACTTGAGTTTAGTAGGGGATTTCTTGTAGCTGCAGTGTGTACGATCCCGCTCATTCTCGGGGCCCGCTTCATTAGTCTCGCATTACCCATTACCGCGATCAAACTATTGAGGAAGGGTCAAACGCCCATCTCGATCCTCACCTGGGGAGGTCTACGTGGAGGCATCTCGATTGCCCTGGCATTATCGTTGCCCCCAAGTCAGCCTCGCGAGGTGATTGTTATCTGTACATACGCTGTTGTTTCATTTTCCATCCTCGTGCAGGCCACGACGATGCCATGGCTACTCAAAGCAGTTGTCCGAAACGAAGAGAAAAGGCAGAAAAGAGTTCGCTTAGTGCACGAATAAACAGCGACTGTCTTGGCGTATGCCATGCTTTCTCACATTTGTGTTTCAACCATTGAAGTGTCAGGCTTAAGGGAGGGAGGTAACTCCGTAGATGTCCCATTTCCGTAGCTCACTCGAAACGAAGGCTGTCATTCGTTTTTTTGAGAACATGGCGGAGCGGGATTCTTCTGCCCTCCTGCTCGATTATGACGGTACCCTGGCGCCTTTTCGCGTTGATCCTGCCACGGCTGTACCTTATCCGGGTGTAGTACAACGGCTGCACCGTATCCGTCAGTGCAAACGGAATCGCCTGGTCTTCATCAGCGGGCGGCGCGCCGAGGAGGTGAACCAATTTCTCGGCTTGGAAAACGTCGAGATATGGGGATGTCATGGAATGGAGCGGCTCCACACGGACGGCTCCCTGGAGGAGTTTGTTCTCGACGAGAAGACGTTGAAGGCGATTGGGAATACGTCCTTGCGGCTGCGTGAAGAAGGCCTTGGAGCACTGATTGAGGACAAGCCAGTAGCGAATGCCGTGCATTGGAGAGGTCTATCGACGGAGCAGGCGGAGGCCGTGAAAGAAAAGGTCGAGATCGTATGGGCTGGGCTCCCTGACAGAGATCAGCTCAGGATTCTCCGATTCGATGGTGGAATTGAGATTTGTGCCGCGTCAAGGAACAAGGGTGACGTTGTCCGCCAAATCGCGTTGGAGGTCGGAGAATCATCTGCGATTGCTTACATGGGAGACGATGTGACGGACGAAGACGCTTTCCAGGCACTGAAGGGCATCGGGTTGAGCGTTCTTGTTCGTGAATCCCATAGAGAAACGGCGGCTGATATTTGGATTCACCCCCCCGGAGGGCTACTCGATTTCCTCGACAATTGGATTCGAGTGTGCGGGAGCATCGCGTGAAAAAAGAGAAACGGAGAATGATCCTGGTATCGAACCGACTTCCGGTGACCATCCAACGTGAGAATGGCGAGATTCACATCGAACCAAGTTCCGGCGGGTTAGTGACAGCCTTGAGACCGCTCCTCAATGAGAGCGCGGGAGTTTGGATCGGCTGGACCGGAACCGATGAATCGCCAGAGATTGAACGAGTGCTGGAAGAACACTCCATGCGAACGAACTATGCCTTGGTCCCAGTGTTTATGAGCGCGGAGGAACGGCTTCGCTTCTACTTCGGTTTTTCGAATGAAGTACTCTGGCCTCTATTTCACGATCTGCAGTCGAGATGCAACTTCGACCCGACCTACTGGGAAACTTATCTTGCGCTCAACCAGCGCTTCGCAGCGAAAGCGGCGTCGTGCGCAGAACGGGGCGATCTCATTTGGGTGCACGACTATCACCTGATGTCCACGGCTACGTTCTTGAGGCAGATGGGAGTAAAGGAACTTCTGATCTACTTTCACCACATCCCATTTCCTAGTCCGGACATCTTTGAGAAGCTCCCTTGGAGAAAAGAAATTCTTACGGCTCTGCTCGATTTTGATGTGGTCGGATTCCAAACGATGCGTGATCGTGGAAACTTCGTGGCGTGTCTACGCAAATTTGTGAGAGGAGCGGAGATCGAAGCGGACGGCGACCATCTTCTTATTCGCGAGCCACAACGGAATACGTTGGTTGGGGCATTTCCGATCAGTATCGACTTTGAGGAATTTGCTCAGGCCGCTTCTGCTGAGAAAGTCACAGTCAGGGCAGCGGAAATCACGGCGAGTGTCAGCCCGTCGAGAATTATTCTGGGAGCTGACCGGCTCGACTATACGAAAGGAATCCCGGAACGTCTGGCGGCATTCCGATACTTTCTTGAACACTATCCCGACTTTAGGCGGAAGGTATCTCTGGTCCAGGTTGTGGTGCCCAGTCGAGAAGATATTCCGAGGTATGACGAACTGAACGGCCTGATCGAACGAATGGTCAGCCAGGTGAATGGGCAGTATGGTGATCCTGGGTGGGTGCCGATCCACTATCTTTACCGATCGCTACCTCGTAAAGAGTTGCTGGCTTACTACCGGGCAGCCGACATTGCGCTCGTGACACCACTCAAGGACGGTATGAACCTGATTTCCAAGGAGTACTGTGCTGCGCGGGTGGAGAATGATGGTGTGCTTATCTTAAGCGAGTTTGCCGGCTCCGCCATCCAGTTGCATCAAGGAGCGCTCCTTGTGAATCCGAATCACACCGAGGAGGTAGCCCGAGCCCTGCGCACTGCTCTCGAGATGCCTGCGTCTGAACAAAACGCGAGAATGCGGCCCATGAGAGAAAGAATTCAGCGTGAGAGCATTTTCGAATGGCGAGATGCGTTCTCCCGCAGTGTGGAGATGGTAAGAGAGTTAGCTGGAACCGATAAGCAGAACTAACAAAGCATCGGAGATCACTCTTCCAGCCGTTATTTCGATCGTGTGTTCTGTTTGCGTGGAGGCGCAGTCCGAGCCAGGACGAGCGTTAGCCCCGGAGCCTTCAAACGTTCCTGAAGCTGCTTTTGTATAAGGTTCGTGGTGATCGGATCGAGATCCTTCGCGGACTCATATTGTGCATTCACTTCAATTCCCGTAGACCCGAACGCGAGACTGTAATTCTGCAACGGCACTTCCTCTGGCCATGAGTCTTCAATGGCTGGTTTGACACGAGCATTCAAGTCGCTTTGTATCTCCGCTAAGCTCCTTTCAAGGGGCTGCAGGGGTGGACGCGGAGTGTTTGTGATCTTCTGCATCAATTCTGCGAATTCGCTCTGACTTGCCACGCTAGACACGGACAACTCTGCTTTTCGTCCCGATCGACGTTCAATTGATTGTTCTGCATTTCGGACTGCGCTTTCAGAGACTGCCCTTGTCAAAACAAGCTGTACCGCGATGGCGTCTCTTCCAACTTCAACCTGCTGTGATACAAGCGAGCCGCGGGGTACAAGTCGTCGCACGGCGTCCTGTGCTGCCGCGCGCGCCACGGCTTCGCCGGCTAATTGAACAAGGGCTCGACGAAGTGGAAATGCCACGGAACCCAGCAAAATTACAAGCATAACGATGCGCCAGCGTAGTTTTCCTCCGTTTGCCAAAGCGCGAGATAGAGGGCCATCTTGCAACTTCGTAGCGAGCAATTCACCCTTTCGCGAAGTTTCCATTTCTGCTCGGATCGCAGGCGAGTTCATCCCCACGAGAAGGAATACGAAGAAGGCACTTGCAACGATTGCGACGAGGTTGGTCAAGAACAGCAAACCTGCTCCGCCCATAATCCGGACATTGACTCCACTTCCAAGGCCAAACCCAATCGTACACAGCGGGGGCATCAGTGCCACGGCAATTGCCACACCTGGTAAGGTCGTGACTCCATCTCCGCCGCCTGCGCGGCAGACGGCTATGGAACCGGCTAAGCCGGATAGCAATGCCACTCCCAAGTCGAGAAGATTCGGGTTAACACGGGCGAGAATCTCGCCCGTGGCTGAGTGAAATGGCAAGAGCCAGACAATCAAGGCCGACAGTCCAATTGCAACCGATATGCTGGTGAGAAGAGTGGCCAGGGCCTTGACGAGTAAATAAAGATCTCCGGCTGCCAATGCGAGGCCGGTGCCCATGATTGGGCCCATCAGAGGAGAAATTAGCATCGCTCCGATGATGACCGCTGGACTGTTCAGCACAAGCCCGAAGGTCGCTATACCGGCCGACAAGACAATCTCGGCCCAGTACGTAAAGCTTGCAATCTCCGCCGTTGCATAGACCTGATCGTAAATCTTCGGCTTATTGCTGGCGTCGACTTTAAGCCAGTGTCCTGGGCGCCATACTCGAACTCGATCGGCCTGTGTTGCCATGCCTCGTGATCTCACTTTGTGTGCATTTCACATTTTGCCCGCGAAACATCCTACCAAATAGCCGTGACAATGATGGCGAAAACACAGACACTGGCCATATTCTTCATTTGTCTCCACCAATGGATAACTTGCGCATCCCCATTCCAGCTCGAGGCAAGTCAATGTAGATTCGTATTTGCGCCGCGCGGATTCGATGACTCTGAGCGCCCTTATGTGCGAAGCCCAAATCGAGAGAGCGCGTTCCTCCCGTCGTCCGTCACGTCACTGGATGCTAATTGTCTTGGTGATCGTGCTCGTCTCGTCCGGAGCAACGGGGACTTGGCTCTTCCATCGCTATCGGGTTGAGCCAATGCCATCCCCCGATAGCCAATCCTTTCCGGTTCCGGTACTTGTCAATGACACTACGGTACTTCGCATGCCTAACGGTAATCTTCTTGGGAAGGTTGGGACGTACCCCGACGAACTCACAGCATATCTTCGCCTTCAGTATCTAAAGAGCCTGCCTCCTTTGGCAGGTCGCGAAATCCTGATGGCCAGCAAAGAGGATAGCGATCGTCCATCTTTTCGACTGTATATACTGCTTGGAGAACGACGTGCTCAAGGAGAGTGGAGCGCTCGCTCAACTCCAGGTCAAACGGTATATCCCTTCATTCACTTTGGAATCTCCTCCTCGTTCGGAGATTACCAATTGGGAGAAGCAAACGCTCTTATTTGAGGCCGCATATAATCAGCCCGTCAAGGAGCGGTTACTTCATCTGCCGCCATCTCAGCTTCACTCTGCGGTGGCGAAATTCATCCTCTTCAAGGTCCGGACGGATCCCCGCATACGAAAGCAACTTCAACCTGTTCCGAGATTGATGACGCCTGAAGAATCGCAGGAATTTGCTGCAGACATGATCGCAGTCGCAAAGTTCTACGACCTTCCGTTGGATATGTTGCTCGGAATTGGAGCCATGGAAAACAACTATCTCGATGTCCGCGGAGACCTCAAACATGCAATCTGGAAGACGCGGGCGCAACCCGGAGATATCGTCCTCAAAAGG
Organism: uncultured Acidobacteriaceae bacterium; assembly: GCA_963816335.1. Lineage (GTDB taxonomy): Bacteria > Acidobacteriota > Terriglobia > Terriglobales > Acidobacteriaceae > JANXZS01. The sequence continues at coordinate 70,172 of CAWFKA010000013.1, forward strand.
CGCCGAGGGCGTGTTTTGGTGAGTAACTACTCGCTTGGTCATTGGCAGATTACCCGCGAAACACTTCGTTATGTCCATGCACTCTATCTGCGAGATCATCGTGACTACGACAAACTCCCCGCGCGCCTGCGACCTCCAAAAACTCTCGACCTTGACCACGTCGACGGCCATGTCCTTACTACCTATGCAGGATTGCTGTTACGCACACTTCTGGACTACTTTCATGGCGATCTTCAGAAAGCAGAAGGAGCCTATAACGGCGGAGCTGGGCGGCCGAATCTAAAATACGCGGAGGGTGTTTCTATGGTTGCTACCTACGCCCATAGGGTATTGGGCATGGCTGCAGCAAGAAAAGGAATTGCAGTCAAGGAAACTTCGTTGCAAGTGGTGACGTCGCCCGGTTCTCCTTGAGACCTTTTCCTGCAGTGAATACTGGGCGCGTCGGACAGATCGTGCCAAGAGGTTCATCGATGAGCAGTTCCACGGTTGCGATGACTACTCGGGCTTCTCGCCGTTTGTTGTAGGGATGCCATTGTTGTCCCAGTTGTTTTGCAAAAAGTCGATCATTCTTTGGGGTGTGATCACCCCGAGAATATGACGCACCTCACTCCTGCTTACGACAGGGAGGACACCCGGATTCTTTCCCAGGCGCTCTAACACGAGTTCGAGTGAATGGTCCGGATGTACGTGTGCGATATCCGATATCAGGAGGGAAGTGATGGAGGCGTTGGCCATTCCGGACTGAAGAGCCCGCTCGAGTTGTTCTCGCACGACCAGTCCGGAGTACGATCCATCGCTGCCGACCAGGAAATACTGCGAACCTGAAGGGATGATCTGCTGGATAGCTGTCTCAATTGAGCTGTCAGGAGGAATGAGCGTGAAATCCTTCGTCATGACGTCGATCGCTCTCCAGGTACCGATTGGTTTGCGATCGCCTGCTTCTGGCAAATGAACATGATCCTGATGTAATAGTGCCTGATACAACGGGATCGGCTGATATTGCCTTGAGACGAGCAGGCTGATCATATTGGCAATCATGAGTGGGACGAGGACCTGATAGTCCTGGGTGAGTTCGAAGATCATGAACACCGATGTCATCGGAGCACGAATAATTCCCGCAAAGAGCGCACCCATTCCTACCAGGGCATAAGCGCCCGGGTCGCCAGTAGGAAAAGGCGCGAAGTGATGCATGAGCAGTCCAATAGTTCCACCCGTCATTGCGCCGAGGTAGAGACTTGGTGCAAAGATGCCCCCCGCATTGCCTGACGCGTACGAGATGATCGTCGCAACCAATTTTGCGACGCACAGTAGCGCGACCGTCTTAAGCAGAAGCCCACCATTCAGTGCCTGGTCTACGTAGTCATAACCTACACCGAGCACCTGCGGAAAGAAGATCAGGATGATTCCAATCGCCAGTCCACCAATCGCGGGCTGATAGACCCGTGTCCGCTGTGGCATTCGAAGAAAAAGTCCGCGCAACCAAAGCAAACCTTTGCAGAAGGCGAGCGATACTCCACCCCCAACCAGGCCAAGTACCGCGTACCCGATCAATTCAGCGGGATTGACCAAATGATATTGAGGGACGTGGAAGATAGGGTTGTTACCGAGGACCGCGCGTTCAACAATGACGGCAGACACCGATGCCACAACCGTGGAGCCTATGAGTGCCGCATTCATGTCCCCGATGATTTCTTCCAATGCAAACAAGACAGCAGCGACTGGAGTATTGAAAGCTGCCGAGAGTGCCGCGGCTGACGCAACCGGTATCAAACTCTGAGCGCGGGCGGGCGACAGATGGAACCACTTTCCGATGGAAGAAGCGATACCCGCTCCAATCTGCACCGACGGGCCCTCTCTTCCCATGGAATGACCCGAGCCGATACAGAGCACGCCAGTCAGAAACTTTCCGAATGCGACGCGTGCCGGTATGTTTCCCTGATGAAGGTGATAGGCCGCTTCCGTTTGAGGAACTCCGCTGCCGCGGGCTTCCGGGAAGAACTTCGCCAGCAGAAATCCGGTAAGCAGGCTTACCAACGTCGGAATCAACAGGTAACGCAGATTAGAAGGCGACATGCCGAACATGAAGTTCGTTGTGCCTTTAATCGCGAGAGTAAACAATACGGCAGCAAGTCCGGCGAGAATCCCGATCACTATGGTCAACGCGAAAAATATATGGTTTTCGCGCAGACGCAACCTCTGTTTGAGTGTCGGTTCGGCAATAGTCACTGGCGTCCACCATTATGTTCCTGGCCAATCAGTAGCAGGGCCTCATCCTGTGGCGATGGTGTTCCGCATATAGCCGAAGTTTCGGTCTGAATCTTGAGGATGACTCCAATTCCAGACACTAGAAGATCGGAATCTGGTGGATGACGCTTTTCGTTCAGTGTGGGCTCCATTGCGAGTGCCTCCGCTTTCAATTGAGGCATCTCGGTATTCATTTGATTGCTTGGCATTTGGTTCATGCAAGCTTCGAGTCTCTGTAGGGAGCGATTGAAACCCAGAAGCAACCGATTCTGCCGCTCCTTTGCCGTGAGATGAGGAGCCAGTGGGTCCTGGTTCAGTACCATGTCAGTGAGTGTGAGACGTTGGCGTGCCTTCTCTGATTTGGGATCTGAATCCAGTGCAGCTTTTAGATATTGCCTGGCCTTGGTGTAATCCCCTAGTTGGAAGTATGATTCACCTGCTTCGGCTAGCGCTTCAGCGTTGTGGCTATCCAAGTGCAGCGCTGCCATCTGGTTCTTCAATGCATGTTGAAAATCGCCGGCGGCAACGAATAGTTTTGCTGCCTCCAGATGCGAAGATGATGTATCCGGGATCTCTGTTTCAAGAAGAAGTAGTTCGGATGCCGCCAGGCCATGCTTTCCATGATCAAGAAGCAAGTGAATCAGTTCGATCCGCAACTGTTGTCGGCGCTCGTCGACTCGAGTCCCATTCCATCTGCCGTATAGCGCATTCCTGTAGTAGTGCACAGCCTCAGGAATCTCTCCGCTTTGTGAGGCAAGTCTTGCTAATAATGTATTTATGTCGGAGTTCTCTGGGTCAGAGTCGCGTAACTGAAGCAATAACTGCCCTGCCTCGACATTGTGACGACCGGCAGCTAGGGCATCGGCCAGCGCCAAGACGTATTCCCGGTTGTCGCGAGCATCTACCGTCGCCTTGCGAAAGGACTGAATCGCATCTTCGATTTTTCCAGAACTTCTGGCTTCCTTGCCGCTCTCATACCATTGCTTGGCAATTCGGGCCTCCATTCGCTGCTCTCTGGTCGCCATGCTTTTGGTAAAAATAAAGATCCAGAACGTCACAAATGCTAGAGCCGCCAGTATGAAGACTTCTTTGTTCAAGGTGCGAGATGTCTGCTCTTCCACCACGGAACGCTAGACTCCTGAAGCTGGCATGACTGCAAAATGTTTGACGGAGATCACAAATTCTTGTCGTTCATTTCTCAACCAGAGAAAAGCTGTGACAACCGCTCTAACCTGGCAGAGCTTCTTTTGCATTGCGCCGCTCCGAAATTGTTAAGCATAAACAGGTCCGGGCGACGATTCGACGTAAGCCCTCGGCACATCGGTAGCGCCAGGTTTCACAAGTGCTGCAAACTGTGATGCTACATAGAATTGTTTCGTCACTAAAACGGCCTTCAGCATGTACATCGCAGGCTTGGAGTGCCGTGGCCACGATGTCCTTCCACACGATTTCGCAATGAATTGCCGCTGTATTCCCATTCGAACACTTTAGAAGACACTTAAAGTCGGTACTCCTTCGAACGACTCGAGGGAGAGACCGACTATACTTTTCGGACTACTCACAAATAGAGGGTATCGTTCAAAAACAGAGAGCCTGAGCCGATTCGACAGGTTGACACGGCAAAGTCGTGAACCTGATCATCAAACCTCAATAAGCCTGGTTCTGCCGCGGAAGTTGGTTAATCGGATTCCAGGAGATCTCATTCTAAAGGGTAGAGGTTAACACGGAATGGCAATGCGGATCGCAGACTATGCTCTGATCGGTGACTGTGAAACAGGGGCTCTCATCGGCGTTGACGGCTCTATCGACTGGCTATGCTGGCCTCGTTTCGACTCGCCTGCCTGCTTCGCCGCTCTCCTTGGTTCTGCTGATAACGGGCGTTGGCTTCTTGCTCCTTCCAATCATGTGGTGACACGCAATCGCTCCTATCGCCCCGGCACGCTCATTCTCGACACGAGGATCGAAACCGAAAGCGGTGCCGTTTTGATTACGGAGTTCATGCCTCTGCGAAAAGACAGCTCGGATATTGTTCGAATTGTTACTGGCATTCGCGGAGAAGTACCGATGAGCATGGAATTGACTTTGAGATTCGATTATGGCCGCTCGATTCCATGGATAAACCGGATGAAGGACGGTGGGTTGCGCGCCGTTGCGGGTCCTCAAATGGCTTTCCTGTACGCTTCAACGAAATTCGAAGACCGTAACGATGCGACCACAAGTGATTTCCTCGTTTCCGAGGGCGAAAGTCAATCCTTTGTGCTGACCTGCTGTGAATCCCACAGACCTTCACCGAAATCGGTCGGGGCGCAGATGGCACTGAAAGATACGACGGAATTCTGGATCAAGTGGTCTCAAACCTGCTCCGTCGAAGGGGAATGGCGCAATGTTGCTCTCCGTTCGCTCATCACCCTAAAAGCGATGACCTATCGCCCGACCGGAGGAATTGTTGCGGCGCTTACCACGTCATTGCCGGAGAAGATTGGAGGGAAACGGAATTGGGACTATCGATACTGTTGGCTACGCGACGCGACGTTCACTTTGCTCGCCCTGATGAATTGCGGTTACTACGAGGAAGCGAAGGCTTGGCGGTCGTGGCTGCTCCGGGCCACGGCAGGCAGCCCATCGCAGATTCAGGTCATGTACGGACTCTCGGGAGAAAGGGACATGCCAGAACGGACCCTCTCCTGGTTACCGGGTTATGAAAGCTCTCAGCCTGTGCGGGTAGGCAACGCCGCCGCGGATCAACTCCAACTGGATGTCTTCGGCGAGATTGCCGACGCGCTGCATCATGCCCGGAACGGACGGCTGCAACCAAGCGAAGATGCGTGGGAACTCGAACGCGCGTTGGTGGAACATCTCGAGACGATTTGGCAACAAGAAGATCACGGCATTTGGGAATTCCGGGGGCGTCGTAGACATTTCACCCACTCCAAGGTTATGGCGTGGGTTGCTTTTGATCGTGCGGTCAAAGCTATCGAAATGTGGGGAGTTGATGGCCCCGTGGCAAAGTGGAGAGCTACCCGCGAGCGCATACACGACCAAGTCTGCGAAAGAGGCTGGAACAAGGACTTGGATTCTTTTGTACAGTCTTACGACAGCGATCTGCTGGATGCCAGCTTGTTATTGTTGCCACTCGTAGGATTTCTGCCGGCCAACGATCCGAGAATATTGAGCACGGTCACGGCGGTACAGAAGCACCTCAGCGTCGACGGGTTGCTCCTTCGTTACGACACGAAGTCAGCGGGCGACGCGCTGCCGTCGGGCGAGGGGGCCTTTCTGCCTTGCACGTTTTGGCTCGCTGACAACCTTGCGCTACAGGGCCGCCATGAGGAAGCCCGCGATCTCTTCACAAAACTTCTCTCGGTCTGCAACGACGTTGGATTATTGGGGGAAGAGTACGATCCAGTCGCACACAGCATGCTCGGGAATTTTCCGCAGGCCTTTACTCACGTAGCATTAATCAATACCGCCCTCAATCTCACAAGGGCCAACGGACCGGCGCAGCAGCGTGGAAACGCCAGGAATAAGTGACTGCCGAATTCTGATAGCTCTTTGCGCATTGGGAGTGCTTCGCTACAAGTCGCTTATAGCGGGTTGAGCCTTCAACGCTCGATTCAAGGCCCTTCGACGGATGAGCAGGAAGAAGACCGGCACGAGAATCAACACGTGAATCGTTGACGTGATCATGCCGCCGACGATGGGCGCGGCGATGGGCTTCATCACGTCCGAGCCGATTCCAGACTCCCAAAGAATGGGCGCAAGGCTCAGGATCACCGCGGTTACGGTCATCAGCTTGGGGCGCAGACGCTGGACAGCGCCGTCGATCAACGGCGTCGCAGCAGCGCGGCTTCCGTCAGCGGCTCCGGTTGCGCCAGCTCGACGTTGATATGCCTCGTCCAGATAGACGACCATGACCACGCCCGTTTCGACAGCGATGCCGAACAGCGCGATGTAACCGACCCAAACAGCGACGCTGAAGTTATAGCCGAGCATCCACTGCAGCAACAGGCCCCCGGACATGGCATAGAGCGTGGGAAAGATAAGCACGGCGGCTTCGAGCGGCGGACTTGAAGACGAGATAGAGCAGCAGAAAGATCACGAAGAAGACGATCGGCAGGATGATCGTGAGCCGCTGCTTGGCGCGCATTTCAAACTCGTATTCGCCGGCCCAGCTGCCAGGTGTAGCCCGCCGGAAGGGCCAGCTTCTGGTGCAGTAACTTCTCGCGCTCGCTTCACAAAGCCGCCGTAGTTGCTGGTATTCAGGTTGAGATAGACATAGCCGGTGAGGGCGCCGTCTTCGTCGCGGATCATGGCGGGACCGCGCGAGAATGAAACACGCGCCACTTCGCCGAAGGGAATCTGTTCGCCGGATGGAGTTGGGATGAGCGCCTGCGCGATAGCTGCCGGATCGTCGCGGAAGTCGCGCTGATAGCGCACGGCGATGGGAAAACGCTCGCGGCCTTCGACGTTCTGCGCAATGTTCGCGCCGCCAATCTCCGACGTGATGACGCGCTGCACATCGGCAACAGTCAGGCCGTAGCGCGCGGCTTCGGGCCGGTTCACATCGACGTTCAGATAGAAGCCCTGCGAGACGCGCTCCGCAAAGACGGAGTTGCGTCTCAGACATGCCGGAGAGAATCTGCTGCATTCTGCGCGCCGATGTCCTCGATGTGCGCCAGGTCCGGGCCTTGAATCTTGATGCCGACGGCGAGTCTTGATGCCGGTCAGTTCCATGTCGAGCCGATTCTGCGACGGGCATGGTCCAGGTGTTGGTGAGACCCGGGAACTGCAGCTTCTCATCCATGTGCGTGGATCAGCTTTTCGTAGGTCATGCCGGGCCGCCACTGCTCGCGCGGCTTGAGCATGATGGTGGTGTCGTACATGTCGAGAGGCGCGTTGTCGGTGGCGCTAGTCCGAGCGGCCCACGGTGCCGAAGACCGTTGAGACTTCAGGAAACGAGTGAATGATCCGATCCTGCTCCTGCATGAGCGACGACTGCCTGCGTGATGGAGATGCCGGGCAGCGCGCTCGGCATATAGAGCGCGGAGCCTTCATAGAGCGCCGGCATGAACTGGCTGCCGAGCCGGAAGTAGAGCGGAATGGTCGCGGCCAAGAAAGACGAGATTCAGCGCGATGACCAGCTTCCAGTGGCGCAGGCACCAGCGCAGCACGGGAAGATAGATGCGCCTGCGTAATGCGCGCGGCCGGGTTCTTCGATTCCGGACGCAGCTTGCCGCGCAGGCAAAACGGCATGAGCGCCGGAACCAGCGTGATGGAGAGCAGCGACGAAAAGATCAGCGCCAGCGTCTTGGTCCACGCCAGCGGCCGGAACATGCGGCCCTCCTGCGCTTCCAAGCAGAAACACCGGCAGAAACGAGACCACGATGATGATGAGCGAGATAGAAGAGCGCCGGCCCGACCTGCTGGGCCGCGCCGACAAGGATGCGGCGCCGCTCCTCGTCGGTGGGAACGTCGCTGCGCTCGGCCAGATGCCGGTATCCGTTCTCGACCATCACGATGGCGGCGTCGATCGAGCACGCCGATGGCCAGCGCCAGGCCGCCGAGCGACATGATGTTCGAGCTGACGTGCAGGTAGTACATGGGAATGAACGCGGCCAGCACGGCGATGGGCAGCGTAAGGATGGGAACGAGCGCGGAGCGGAAGTGAAAAAGAAACGCAATGCTGACGAAGCTGACGATGATGGCTTCGATGATGAGGTCGCGCTTCAGGGTGTGGATCGACTGGTTGATGAGCCAGGACCGATCGTAGCCGGTGACGATCTCAACGCCGGAAGGCAGCGAGGGCGCAATCTCTCGGAAGCGTGCTTTCACGCCGTCGATGACGTTGAGGGCATTCATGCCGTAGCGCATCACGACGATGCCGCCGACGGTTTCGCCTTCGCCCTGCCAGTCCGCTGCGCCGCGGCGCACATCGGGGCCAAAGGAGACTGTGCCGAGATCGCGTCACCAGCACCGGCGTGCCGTTCTTGGTTGCGACCGGAACATTCTCGAGGTCGGACAGCGACTTCAAGTAGCCGAGACCGCGAACCATGTACTCGGCACCGCTCATCTCCAGCACGTCGCCGCCAACTTCGTTCGTGCTTTGCCGCACGCGGTCGATCACGGTCGAGGCGGAGATGCCGTAGGAGAACAGCTTGTTGGGATCGAGGTTCACCTGGTACTGGCGCACGAAGCCGCCGATGCTGGCCACTTCCGCCACGCCGGGCACGGTCTCAAGCTGATAGCGCAGATACCAGTCCTGCAGTGCGCGCAGGTCGGCCAGGCTCTGGGTGTGGCTGCGGTCCACGATGGCGTACTCGTAGACCCAGCCCGCACCGGTCGCATCGGGACCGATGGCTGGATGCACATCCGCCGGAAGCTTTCCTGCGATCTGCTGCAGGTATTCGGTGACACGCGAGCGCGCCCAGTAGAGATCGGTGCCATCCTGAAAGACGACGAAGACATACGAATCGCCGAACATGGTCTGAGCGCGCACACTCTTGACGTGCGGCGCTGAGAGCAGCGCAGTGACGATGGGATAGGTCACCTGGTCTTCAATCACATTGGGCGGTTCGCCCGCCCACGGCGTGTGAATGATGACCTGCACGTCGCTGATGTCGGGCAGCGCGTCAAGCGGCACTCGCTGCATGCACCAGATACCTGCGAACACGAGCAGAATGGCCGCCGTAAAAACGAGGAACGGATTGCGCGCGCACCATGCAATGATCTTCGAAATCATCACATGCCTCCCAGCGGTAGCAACGCTGAGTTGCTTCGTAGCCAGCGTCTGACCGCCGCGTTGAACGGTGACGGTTACCTGCCATGTGCCTCCGGAGGGCAGTTGCAGCGAACCTTCAAATAGGCCCGTTGCCCTTTTCCACCAACGTTACGGCGACGCTGCTCCGCGGCCATTCCCATCGCGGGCATGGCCGGCATGAAGAAGGTCGCCGTTACCTGCACCCCCGTCACCGGCTTTCCATCGGCGCCGGTCAGCTTGATGCGCACTGTGTTTGCGCCCTTGCGCGGCGGCGAAGGCTGCGTGCTCAAGTCGATTTGCACGTTCGCAGCGGAGGTGCCGTCGGTTCCCGGAGATGCCTGGACGGAGGAGTCGGCGGCGGAGGAGGCGCAAATCCTCCCAGCGCAGCCTGAAGCTGCGCCTCGGAATCCACCAGGAAGTTGGCCGAGCTGACGACCTTTTCGCCGGCCTTCAGTCCGCTGAGCACCACGATGGAGTCGTCGACCTGCGGCCCGGTTTCAATGGTACGCGGTTCAAGATAGCCCTGCCCATGATCGACAAAGGCAATAGCGTGCGCGCCCGATTGCAGAACGGCGGAAGCAGGGATGACGAGTTGCCGCCCCAGCGGGACGCCGATCTTGACGTTCACATACATGCCAGGCTTGAGCACTACGCCCGGATTGCTGAATACCAGGCGCACACGCACGGTGCGTGTCGTCGGATCGACTTGCGGAAGAATCTGATCGATGCGGCCGTTGAAGTTGCGACCCGGATACGCATCCACCGTCACCTGCGCCGGATCGCCCGGCCTCAGACGGCCCACATCAGTTCTGAAAGACATTGGCGTAGACCCACACCGTGGAGAGATCGGCGATGGTGTAGAGCTTCGTCTCCGGCTGCACGTAGGCGTTGGGCAGCGCGTTGCGCTCGATGATGTAGCCGGAGGCCGGCGACTCGATCGGCCATGTTGCGCTGTACCTTGCCGCTCTGTTCCAGATCCGCGATGGCCTGCTGCGGGAACGCCGAATTGCCGCAAGCCGTTCCTCGGCGGCCTGCAGCAGCCAGCCGCCTTCCTGCGCGGCCATGCCGTGCGCATGTCGTGTCGAAAATGCCTTCTGGTTTTGGCGGGCCAGCAGATACTCCTGCTCGCTGCTCACAAGGTCGGGGCTGTAGATGGTGAAGAGCCGCTGTCCCTTGCGCACGTACTGGTAGGTCGCGTTCGCATACACATCCTGAATCCAGCCAGGAAAGCGGGTCTGCACATAGGAGAGCCGTTGTTCGTCGATGTCCACGTTGCCGGGAACGTTCAGATCGTCGTTCACATCTTTGTATGTGACCGCAGCCGTTGTTACGCCGATCTCCTGCAGCCGTTGCGGCGACAACTGGATCGGCGCAAGAGGCGGTTGCGGCTGTTCGCGGATGTCGGGCTTGCGATGCGGGACTGGGACTTTACCTGCGGCCCACGCGCCACCACCGGGTCTTCCAGCGCAGCCGTGGCCGGAGCAAACGCCGTGATGCGAACAGCACATACGCAAGCGCGCCGCCAAGCGCAATACAAACAGCGAAGGCTCGCTGCAAGAGCAAGCTGATAGGTGCGTGTCTTCACGGCTTCACCTCCGGGGCGGATTGCTTGAATTGGCCGATCGTTGTGCCTGTAGCCAGTCTCGAGATCGGCCAGGCGCGTGTCAAAATCCTGCAACGGCTTGTACCCAGGCAAGATCGACATCGATGACCGTCATCTGGCTGTCGAGCAGATCAAGAAAGTCCGTCTTGTCGTTCTCGTAGGCGATCACGCTCGACTGCAGCGTGGCCTCTGCCTGGGGCCGAAGTTGATCGTGATACAGGCCTGCGAACTTTTGTGCAGCCTCGAGCCTCCACCAGCGCTTCCTCAATCTGCCCCCGCGCCGCATTGCGCAGATCGGCCAGCTCGGCGTCCTGCTCGGTCGCCTGCGCCGTGGCCTCTGCAATCTCCGCAGTCGTGCTTGCGGCGATTCAGCCAGGGCAGGTTCATCGAGCCCTCAAGCATGTAGTTGTTGCGCATATTCGAGCCGGACGGCATCAGCATGTATCCGGCCGAAACCGTGAAGTCCGGCAGGTAAGCCTTCTTCGCCAGCGCCTGTTCTTTGTGGCTGCTCTCCGCAGCCGCCTGTGCGGCCACCAGATCGGGCCGCGATGTCGAGCGCAAGATCCTCGAGCGTCTGCGCGGAGGGCAGCGCGGCGAGCACCGCGTACTCGCCGTGCACGCTGAGCGGCGCCGATGGATCGCGCCCCAGCAGTGTGTTCAGGCGGGCTCGCGCAAGATCCGCATCCCGATCGAATCGGATCATGTGTTCCGCCAGCGCCGTGAGCGTGACCTGCGCCTTCAGAATGTCCTGCTGCGAGACCTTGCCGACCGCGTACTTGATGCGCGCCGCCTCGATGGCCTGTCGCGCAATCCGCACATGCTCATCGTGAATCTGCATTTCGTCGTCGGCGAGCAACAGATCGTCGAAGGCCTTGTGCACGCGCACCCGGACCGTCGAGGCGCACCTCGTCCAGTTGGCCTTCGCCACGTCCACGTCCGACTCCGCCACACTGGTGCGCAGCGCTCGCTTGCCTCGGCCCGGGAGCGTCTGGCTGATGCTGAACATGTTCTGCGCGTCGTTGTAGTTCCACGGCTGCTTGAGCGGAACGCCCCATCCGCGATACATCGCCGAAGGATCGTCGAGCGCACCGGCGGCTGGAACATGCGCTTCGGCAACGGCTACGCGCCGGACCGCAACTTCGATCCTGGGATTGACGGCCAGCGCGATTCGCTCAGCCTCATCCAGATTGAGTGCAGTGCCGGAGTTCTGCGTCGATGGCGTGGCAGCAAAGAGGGCCTCAAAGTTTGCCATGCCATCATTGGCGACAGGCGTCTGTGCGTGCGCGGGCGAGGCAAAGAAAATTGGAATTAACCACGCGAAAAACAGGGATTTCATTACTTCCTCCAGCGGGTAGACGGCATAAAGGGCGCCTCCGCTTGTGCTGTGAACAAGCACAGCAACGCGCGCGAAGGCCCAGCTCAGCCTGCGAAGAAAGGATTTCTAGGTGCGAAGAATGGAGCTTCCGCCGGGCGAGGTGCCGGGAGGCATAGCCGCCTGAACAAATCGGCATATACTCCCAGGTTCCCTGACGGATTCAAGATGAGCGGGATGAGGCAGGAAGGAAATCGTTTGCGAGATCTCTTGTAAAAACGAAGTCTTGGGAGCCAAGGGCAGATTCTTTCCGCGGATCTGGCAGCATGCGCTACTTCGGGACATGCTGTGCATTCGACAATCGGGAGCTACGCTGCGACAGCACGAGGACTGTCCAGTTGCACGGTTGACAAGCAGACAGGCAGCCGCGGGGAGTGCGCTCCAAAGCAGCGCAACCACCAGTATCAACACCGCACCTTTTCTGCTTCCACCCATGATGGCTCCAGAATCAATTGTCAGCATTCCTTAAACTGAGTATTCCGGTCAGTGACTTGGATCACAGTCCGGCCCAATTCTAACCGAGGCACTTTAATTCCCGCTGACGATCCTTGCTGCACGACCATAAGAACCAAGGTTGAATACCTGTGTGTAACCGAGGGATTTGAGCTTACTCTTGGCCACACCGCTGCGTGTCCCGCTCTGGCAATGCAACAAAAGCACCTGGCCCTTATCCTTCACGCGGCCCGGTAGCATGGTTTCGATCCTGTCCAGCGGCAGGTTGATCGCGTTAGGAAGATGCCCCGAGTTAAATTCACCGGGGCTGCGCACATCAACCAGCAACGCCCCGGTCTTCAAGCGAGCTAGAGCGTCATCGGGTGAAATCTGGCCGGAACGCTTCACTAGAAAAATGACGACGAGGATGGCGGCAACAATTAAATAGGTTGTCCAATTCATGTTTCAGCCTCACTGCGATTTGCTTCTGTTCGTGCATAGAGTGCGTTCCATTTTCTGCAATGTGTGTCCGAAGCTTCTGAGGCGGAATTTTTGCACGTGAAATACGAGCTCTTCCCGCTTAGACAATGCACTTGATTTCATGGTCGTACGGCTGTTCATTCATTCTGGGCACGAATCTCGTCGAGCGGAATGTGAACCGATACGGGAATGAAATCGTTGAAAGTAATGTTCCCATCTTACGCTTCTGGACAGTGGAAGATTCCGATGTGCCAAGCGGTGTTCAATCCGACCGCACAAGATGTCGTCGTACGCGAACGCGACGAGAAACTGAGCATCAGGATCCGCCTCTTCAAAACCAAGAGGACGTCATGTTACGTTCTCTCGACTATTTTGCTTGAAGAACTATGCCGTGTACGGGTGCGGGAAACGGGAAGGCGCTGGCTCGCAGGCCACGCGTGGAAGTCTTTTGCCTGCAATTTGCTGGGGCAAGTATGAAGACTCTAGCAATGTTTTTGGCGAACATCCAAACGATCAGCCAACAGCACAAAGTCTCAGAGCCCTTCTTGTTGCTGAAGTCTTATGCCTCATAAGGACTTCTACTTGGACGTGAGCTTCGGCAGCGTAGAGCCTTTGTATTGAAGAGAGGCAACTTGACCAGCACGCCGCATCAAAAAATGTTCAATAGTAAAACCATCTTTTTTCTGGGTCTTTTACTTGCTGCCAGCGGCATTGTCTCTCCGCCGGTCGCGCTCGTCGGCGGTATCGCTTTCGGATTCACCGTGGAGCACCCCTTCCGGAAGGAGAGCAGTTCACTTGCAAAGCTGTTGCTGCAGGCGTCGGTCGTCGCCCTCGGTTTCGGCATGAACCTCACCCAGGTTATCCATGCAGGCCGTTCCGGGTTTCTTTACACAGCGATCAGCATCACCTTCGCGCTCGTGCTTGGCACCCTCTTTGGAAAGCTGCTCAGCGTGGGCGGAAAGTCTTCGTTTCTGATCGCGGCTGGCACAGCGATCTGTGGCGGCAGCGCTATCGCAGCCATAGCGCCCATTACGAACGCCAACGAAGAAGAGATCAGCGTGTCGATGGGTACGGTCTTCCTCCTGAACTCCCTCGCTCTCCTTATTTTTCCGGCCATCGGAGGTGCCGTGCACCTCAGCCAGAATCAGTTTGGACTGTGGGCCGCGCTGGCTATCCACGATACAAGTTCCGTCGTCGGCGCCGCTTCCAAATTTGGCAATCAAGCGCTCGCCGTTGCCACGACCGTGAAACTCGCCCGCGCCCTCTGGATCGTTCCCGTGTCACTGCTCACAGCCGCCTACATGCGCAGTTTTACCCAAAGCCGCCTAGAGGGGCATCGTCCCCGCAAGACGCAGGTGAAGATGCCATGGTTCATCCTCCTCTTCTGTTTTGCTACCGTCATCAGTACTTATGCTCCGCGCTTCGCAGTTCAGTACAGTGCGCTGAGTCATCTTGGCAAGTCCGGTCTGACTGCGACCCTGTTTCTGATAGGAACAAGCCTCTCCAGGCGGACACTGCGCGAGGTTGGTGTTCGCCCCTTCGCACAAGGAGTCTCACTCTGGATCATCGTGGCCACGGTATCGCTACTTGCCATCCACTACCAATGGATCTCGATCTAGGGTTTTGCCTTTTTGCGAGAGAGATGGCCGGTCGAGCGGGGCGCAAGCCCTTCCGCCCGTTCCAGCACAAACCGGTAAAAGACCCCGGCAATTCCTGTGGGTTCAGGGCCGGCAGCAGTTGCCAGTGAGAACATGCGATTCAGGTCAAGTCCGCGCACCCGCGCCAACTTCAATGTCTCGAGAGCAAGCTGGTTACGCACAGCCCATCGCGAGACGAAAGCCACGCCGAGCCCCGCCTCAACCGCGCTCAAAAGTCCCTCTGTGGAGTCGAACGTCATGCCCAGCTTGAGATCCCGCACTCTTAGTCCGGCTTTCTCGAATGAGCCTTCGATGATGCGTCGGGATCCGGAGCCTTGTTCCCGAGTCAGCAAAGTCATGTGCCTTAGATCGTCGAGGGTTACGTCGTGATCCGCCCATTCATGTCCTGCTGGGACGATGCACACCATGTGATCCTCCATGAATGGTTTCAGTCGAACGTCCTTCCCCATCGCGGGGCCTTCGATCAGCGCGATGTGAATGTGTTTCGCCCTGAGATCCTCAAGCACGGCACGCGTATTTCCGCCGGCAATGGAGATTTCGACTCGGGGATGCTCGCCGAGAAAACCGGCAATCAACTTCGGCAAGAGGTACTGTCCGATGGTCTGCGAGGCCCCGATTGAAAGCTGTCCGGCAGTTGCGCCAGAAGCCGCAGCTACAGCCTCCCGAGCTTCGTCCGAGAGCCGCTTGAGCTGCTCTGCAAATGGCAGGAGTGCCACGCCGGCAGGCGTGAGAGAAACCTGCCCGCCGGCGCGGCTGAAGAGCGGGGTGGAGTACTCCTCTTCGACTGCCTTGATTTGTTGCGTTATTGCGGGTTGCGTCAGCAGTAGCTCTTCTGCCGCGCGCCGAAAGTTAAGATGATGTGCCACCGCGCGAAATACCCGTAGCCGGAAGTTCTCCATATCTCTGAGAATACCCCTCTGGGCCTCGGCCAGAATGTGACGCTATTGAAGCTTCTGCTTCATTGTTCGTCGACCGGAGGGTGTCTTGCAGGGAGCGTTTTCATCCGAGAAGAACATCAGGCAAAGCCTGGTAGTCTTGACCAGCCATTCCCGGTACCCCCCGACTGGGTCGAGCCGATGAAGGTCGGCGTGGGCTTCCAGAAGCGCCTTGAGAAGATCTGCATCGGCATTCTTCCGGCTTTGCGAGACGCGAACCATTTGCCTGTAGACAGAGTCCTTGTGTTGCGTCATCAGCTCATTCAAGGCAACATTCTCGGGGTGTTGATTCCCAGTTGGGTTCATCGGGGTGCCTTTCGAAGTCGGCGTCATCATGAGTTATTCGTTTCTGTCCTCGATCCGGCCACCAGGTAGCTGTAGGCCCCAATTTGAGCGTTTGTGACGCTGTTCCAACCGCAAGAGGTCAGCATCTCAATGACATTCTGGACCGGAATCCGGTGGTGAATCGGAGGCCCGGGCGGCTGCTCGACGTCGTCTCTCCAATCGAGGATCGCGACTCTGCCGCCGGGCAAGAGGACTCTTTGGCACTCGTCCAGCACCGTAGTTAGATCGTCGAGTTCGTGCCACACATTTGCCAGAAATACAAGGTTGCAGACGGATGCAGCTAGTTTTGTCTGGAGGGCCTGGCCGACAATAAGTTCGACGTTGTGGGCGTTGGCGTCGGCCAACTTTTTTTGCAAGGATGGCCAGCATGTCGGGCTGAAGATCGACCGCATACACCTTGCCATGCGGGCCGACCTGCTTCGCGATGGGAAGAGTGAAGTAGCCGGTTCCCGCGCCGATGTCGGCGACGGTCATGCCGGGCGCGAGGCCGAGGTGCGCAACCACCTCCCCAGGAGGCAGCCATATCAACCGCTCGGGGCTATCCAGCCTGGCTGCCTGTGACGCGTGAAAGACACGATCGTTCACGCGTGACTCCCACGTGGTGAAGCCGTAGAGCCAGCATCTTTCATTCCACACTTGCGAAAGATCGTCATCGCCGGGCACCAGTTGGTGAAGGCCGATTGAAACAGGTTCGAGTCCCACAAACGCGGTGAGCCACAACCAATTGTTTGAAAACCAGTGAGCCAGTCCTAGAGAAACCAGGATGACTGCCCCCGCCATCAATCGCAGAGCACGTTCTACCGTCATTGCATATCTCCCTTCTGAAACTTATTGAGCTGAAACTATTGTTGGTACTTCACTTTTTCTTGCCTTCACCATGTAGTACAAAATTGGAACTGCCAGCCGCGAAAGCAGGGTAGACGCAACTTCGCCTGCCATAAGCGAAAGTGCGAGGCCCTGGAAAATTGGGTCCGACAGGATCACGCTTGCACCCACGACGACCGCGGCTGCGGTCAACAGCATTGGGCGGAAACGCACTGCGCCTGCATCGACTACGGCTTCGGCCAGAGGCATTCCCTGGGCGCGGCGGAGTTCGATGAAGTCCACCAGGATGATGGAATTCCGCACGATGATGCCCGCACCGGCGATGAAGCCAATCATCGAAGTAGCAGTGAAGAATGCGCCCAGCATCGCGTGCGCCGGCAATATGCCGACGAGTGTCAGCGGGATGGGAGCCATGATGACGAGCGGGACGATGAACGAACGAAACCACCCGACAACCAGTACATAGATGAGGACGAGTACTGCGGCGAAGGCCAGGCCGAGGTCGCGAAATACTTCGATGGTTACGTGCCACTCGCCATCCCATTTCATGGAGTAGCGCTCGGTCGATTCTGGCTGTACAGAGTTGTACCTGCCCAGCACATAGCCGGCTGGAAGCCGCAAGTGATCGAGCGTCTCATTCATCTTGAAGATGGCATAGACAGGGCTCTCCGATTCGCCCGATACGTCGCCCGTAACATAGATCACTCGCTTCATATTCTTGTGATAGATGCTGGGTTGGAGAGTTGTCGGTTCCGCGCGAGTGACCTCGCGCAGCGAGACCAGCGTTCCGTCAGATGCGGCAAGCTTGATGCTCTCGAGCGTATCGATCGACGACCGGTCTGCGCGCTCCATGCGAACCGTGACCGGGATCTCCTCGCGGGAAACCTGTGAGTGCAGCAATCCTGCTTCTTTGCCTTTAAGCGCGATCGACAGGGTATTTGCAACCGCGGACGCCGAAATTCCGTGGAGTGCTGCTTTCTCCTCATCGACCACGATCTTGTATCCGGACTGGGGATCTTCGACATACCAGTCCACATCGACTACACCGGGAGTCTGCTGAAAGATCTGCTTGATCTGTTTGGCTACAGTGATCTGTCCTGCAGCATCGGGGCCATATACTTCGGCGACCAGAGTTTGTACCACGGGTGGTCCCGGTGGTACTTCGCTTACCTTGATACGGGCGCCGAAGGGGAGGCCGATCTTCTGTAGTTCCGGCCGCAGGCGCTTTGCGATCTCATGGCTTTGGGCGCCTCGCTCGTCCAGGGGGAGCAGGTTCACCTGTATGTCTGCCTGGTTCGGCTGGCTGCGGAGATAGTAGTGCCGCACAAGTCCGTTGAAATTGTAGGGTCCGGAAAGTCCGGCATACACCTGGTAATTTTGAACCTCAGGCTGCGCGCCGAGATATTGCCCCAGTGCCTGCGATACGCGCGCCGTCTGTTCCAGGGTTGTCCCGTTGGGCATGTCGACGATGACCTGAAACTCGCTCTTATTATCGAAGGGCAGCATCTTAACCCTGACCAGTTTGAGCGGTACGAGGGCGACTGCTGCGAGGAGCAGAAGCACAATCCCGGCAAGAAATAGGTAACGCCATTTCGATGAGTGCATCATGGGCGTCATGAAGCGCCGATAGAGGCGCGTTGCCCAATCCTCTTTTTCGTGAGATCCATAGCCGGGCTTGCTGGCGACGTGGCGAAGCAGGCGAAGCGAAGCCCATGGTGACACGACGAAGGCCACAAGCAGCGAGAACAGCATTGCTGCCGATGCGCCGACCGGTATGGGCATCATGTAAGGGCCCATCAGCCCGCGCACAAAAGCCATGGGAAGAATGGCGGCGATCACGGCAAAAGTAGCGAGGATGGTGGGATTGCCGACCTCTGCGATCGCCTCGACAGCCACGTCACTAAGCGAACGCCCTTTGGCCTCCGGCAATCGGAAGTGCCGCACGATGTTTTCGACAACGACAATCGCGTCGTCGACAAGGATACCGATACTGAAGATGAGTGCGAAAAGGGTGACTCTATTTAGTGTGTAGCCGAGCAGGTAGAAGATGCCAAGAGTGAGCGCGAGTGTTACCGGAATAGCCAGCAAAACAACGCCCGACTCTCGCCATCCGAGAAAGATCGCGATCAGCAGAGTGACGGAAAAAGTAGCCAGCAGCAGGTGCTTCAGAAGTTCGTCGGATTTCGCCTTTGCTGTCTCGCCATAGTTGCGCGTGGTGGTGATGTTAAGGTCGCCGGGAAGAGTGTTCCCCTTCATCTCCGCTATACGGGCAAGAACGTTGTTGGCGATGTCGGTCGCATTGGTGCCTTTGCGCTTGGCCACAGTGATGGTGACGGCCGGGTACTCTGCGCCCCCTTGTGCAGTGGATGAGGTCGTTCCTCTCCCCACTCCGAACGTTACGTATGTGGTTGGCTCAGCGGCGCCATCCACTATTTCGCTGGCGACATCGCGCAGCAGGATGGGACGCCCATGGCTGATGCCAAGGACCACCTGCTCTAGATCCTCCCGCCGGGAGAAGAGCATTCCTGCGTCGACGCGAATCTGCTTGTTCTGATTGGAGAACTCTCCGGCCTCGACTTGCGCGTTCGCGGCTTCGAGCCTGGAGACAACGGTAGCGGGTGAAAGGGAATAGGAAGCAAGCTTGGCTGTGTCGAGAACAACGCGCATGGCTCGGGGCTGGCCGCCAAGAATCCGCGTCTCCGATACGTCGTCAATCTGCTTTATGGAATGTTCGACCTCCCCGGCAATCTGGCGGAGATGATAGGAATCGTAGTTTTTGCCCCAGAGAGTCAGCGACAGGATGGGAACATCGTCGATGGATCGAGACTTGACGATAGGCTGCGATACGCCGGCCGCCATGTGATCGAGGTTCGAATAAAGCTTGCTGTAGACCTTGATCAGCGCGTCTTCCTGCCTGGTTCCCACGTAGAAGCGGACGATGATGAGGCTGGAGCCAGGAGCTGATGTGGAGTAGACATACTCAACGCCGGGAATCTCTCTCAGGATCATTTCGAGCGGAATCGTGACTCTCTCTTCGACCTCGGCGGGGGACGCGCCGGGCATCGAGGTCATCACGTCGAGCATGGGTACAACGATTTGCGGCTCTTCCTCGCGGGGAATCTGCATCACTGCGAATGCCCCGAGCGCGAGTGCCGCCACAATCGCCAAAGGCGTCAACTTCGAGTCGATAAAGGTCTGCGCGATGCGTCCCGCTATACCAAGCTCGTGCTTCATGGCTGGGCCTCGATGCGCTTGCCTGCAAGTTCCCGATCATCAGGTGCATCGATTACCGTCTCGCCGGCGGTCAGGCCGGAAAGCACATCGACCTGCTCTCCTGGCGTGTTGCCCAGGGTGATGTAGCGAAGATTGGCAATCTTGTTGGCATCCACCACATAAACGCCCTGCAGGGAGCCGTGGGTGACGACCGCCGAGCGAGGGACAACCAGCGCGGCCTTCGATCCTCGCGACAGTTGGGCTCTCCCAAACATGCCGCTTCGCAGCCCTTGTGTGGGCGGCAGATCGATCTTGACCATGAAACTGTGGCTGCCGGGATCCGCAGCGGGCACAATCTCTGCGACTTTGCCGGCGAGAGAGTTATTTCCGATGGCATCAATGATCACGGGAATACTCGCACCAATGCGGATCGTGGAAAGAAGGGATTCATCCACCGACACTTCGAGGCGCAGCCTTCCGGATTTCTCGATGGTCAGGAGCGGTGTTCCGGGAGTTGCCAGCGCACCTGGGTCAACTCTGCGTTCGGTTACCACGCCGTCGAAGGGAGCGCGGAGACGAGTGTAACCCAGCATGGTGTTTGCTGCAGATTCCTGAGCCTTGGCTTCGTTGATCTGGGAGCGCACCATCTCCACGTGGGCGGAGGCAACGTGGAATCGTGTTTCGACTTCCTCGAACTCCTGCGGACTCACGCTCTTCTTCTCTTTCAGATCTTCATAGCGTTTCAGCGTCGCCGCGGCCATGCGAGCTTCGCTCTCTGCGGCAGCGGCCTGGCCGTTTGCTGCCACCACGGCTGCATGTGCACGATCCACATCGGATCGTAACGACGCCGCATCGATAACGACAAGCGTGTCGCCGGCACGGACGTTGTCTCCCTGATTTGCTAACACCCTAAGTACGTTTCCCATTACCTGTGCGGCAAGCGCGGAAGACTCCACGGAGTGCACCGAGCCCACTGCTGAAACCTGATCCGGCAGTTGCATGTTCTTGACGGAAACAACGCGGATGTCTCGCAGGACCGCGGTTGAGGTTGGGTTCTCGGTCTGCTTCGACGAGCAGGCGCTGAGGCCCGCGAATCCAGTCAGCATCACCAAAGCGAGAGGAGCAATCGATCGAAGACTCTTCATTGGAAGTTCACCACCTGATCCTGGTTCAAGGTTCCCGTTGCCAACCGGAGTGAAGCATAGCTGAGGGAACTGCGATAGACGGCTCGCCAATAGCCGGTCTGGCTCTGGCGGTCCGCGTCTTCCGCGCGAAGTACGTCGGTTAGCGTTGTCAGTCCCGCCTCATAACGATTTCTGAGAATACGCAGGCTCTCGGCAGCCTGTGCCATGGCGCTCCTGGCAACCTCCACAGTTTGCACCGCCGATTGATGTTCGTAGTACGCGCGGCTCACTTCGACCCGAACCATACTCTTCGCGGACTCCTCGCCAGCCTGGGCCTTCATCAGCGCTGCCTTTTCCTGCTGCAGTCGAGTCCGCTTTTCAAAAGGAATCAGGTCGATGCGAATCTCCGCGCCCGCGATCCAGTTGTTCCCACCCGAACCAGCAAAGGTTTCGCGATCGGTCTGCCAGGAGCCAAAGGCATCTACCCGCGGGCCAAAATCTGACTTGGCCGATTTGACGGCCATCTGCTGGGCGGAACTTTGAATCGCGAGACTGTTGAGGTCGGGTCTGTTTTTGATTGCCTTGGCGACTTCATCCGGCAAGGGAGCCGCGGAGAAAGTGTGTTCTCCCAGTGACTCCAGTGTTTCCGGCCCCTGGGGCAAACTCACGCCCATTGAGGCTTCCAGCACAACCCACGCCGTTGATTGCCTGCCGCGCGCCTCAATCAGCTCCTGTTGTCGCGTCGCCAGGTTTACCTGCGCAGAGAGCACGTCCGCCTCCACCGCGAGCCCGGTATCGACACGGTTACGGCTTAGATCTTGCAGCGCTTGCGCCGTTTCCATGGTGTGCTGGCCAACTTCGACTTCGCGCGTAGCGATCAGGACTGATTCGTATGCGCTGACAACGTGGTAAATAATTTCCTGGTCGGTTCGACCTTCAGAAGCGCTGGTACTGTCCTTCATAAGCGAAGCGCGCTTCATCTCAAACTGGGTATGCAGGGAGTCGAAGGCAGTCCACCGTCCGGCAAAGCTCATATTGAAGTTGTTGATCGGCGTCGGGCGATTGAGGCTATTCAAGGCAAAATCCGAAGCCTGGAAGTTCTGCTGTCTGAGCTTCGTGCCGAAGACATATACGGGGTCGTTTCCGCGGGTAAAAGTCTCGGCAAAGCCGATCTGCGGAAGAAGAGGCATCTGAGATTGCTTGCGCCCGGCCTCAGCAATCGCTATATCGGCAGCCGCAAGTTTTTTTGCGGGATTCTTTTCGAGTCCGATCGTTACTGCCTGCTGGAGGGTCAGCTTTGGTTGCTGGGCGTGCACCGCCGGCACCAGCCAGATCATTAGAAGTAGGAAGATTCGTGTTTTGAAGATGATTGTTTTGGACATCGCTAGTCGGCGCCACCTGGCACTTCTATGCGAATAAATGCAATCGCTTGGAAATCGTTACAGAAATCATCACAGAAATTTAAAAATGGTCTATCTCCCGACGATCAGGCGCCTGTATTCCTGTGCCAGCAATTTGTGAACAGTTTCCGCCGTAGTCGGGGAGCAATTGACGCTGAAATTGCGGCACCGTTCGACTGCCTGCTCGAGATCACGAATAAAGGCAACGCATGGGGCGCAGTCCTCGATGTGCTTTTGCATCTCGTCGCAGGTCAGGTTGTCCACTCGATGATCAAGAAACTCCGAGAGGTTGGCAAACATCTCGCGGCATTCTGCTGTCTGTGGCTTTCGCTTACCGTTTTCGCGAGATCTCTTTACCATGGCAGGGAATTTGCTTCGTGCAAGCTCTTTGCGCACCAGCAGACGAGCCCGATGAAGGCGAATCCGCACGGTGCCTTCCTTGAGGGAGGTGATCTTCGCGATCTCATGGGTATCCAGATCCTCCATGTCGCTCAGCACGAGGACCAATCGATATTTTGGCGGAATTCGCAGCACGGCCTCGTGTAGCAGGCGGTCACCCTCGCGATTGATGGCAGAGTCTTCCGGGCTTAAGCCCGAATCAGCCAGGAGCATCGATATTTCGGCGTCGTCGGGAACCAAAGCCTCCAGCGCCATGGTCTGTGCGGGAGCGAACTTGCTCCTGCGCCGCGACATCCGGCATTGGTTCTGTGTCACGGTGTACAGCCAGACAGCCATCGCACGAGGATCCGTAATCTTTGACAGATAGGGAATCGACTTGAACAGGACCTCCTGCATCGTGTCTTCGGCATCTTCACGGTGTCCGCAGACTTTCATACTGAAGGAGTAGACCGTCGACTGCAAAAGGCTAATGGCCTCGTCAATCTGCGCGGGGTCGTTCGACGAAAGCAATTCCATCGCTTGAACTATTTCTGGTCTCATCGGCTTCTATCAGGATTATCTCCCAGATGGACGGAAACCGACATGATGAGACGGAGTCTGCTTCCAGGACTATACGTATTTCGACACGGATCGTGGGACGAGGAAGGATCCCCACGCATGAGCAATCTCTACGCCCGAGTCCCTACGTATGGAAGCTTCGGCCAGAATGATACGTTTGCGGATTTCGATTACCCAACCCCTGATACGAAGGGCATCGCCAACACTCACCTTGTCTTTGAAACGGACTCGCAACTCCGCCGTTAGAGCCTCGTGACCCCGGGCGATGAGCGCTTTCGACATGGCTTCGTCGAGGACCGCCGAGATGATTCCTCCGTGAATGATTCCTCGATAGCTCTCCCAGCCTTTACGTGGAATCCAATCAGCTGCCGAGCCATCTGATCGAGCTTCAAATACGATTTTGAGCCCGTGAGCGTTGTCGCCGCCACACACTACACATTCCGGATTTTGCGGCTCGGTATTTGAGTGTTCTCCCGGAGTGTCTTTTCCCCGATCAACATCGGCAACTATCGGGGTTATTGGCAACTCGATTTTCATCAATTTATCCACCATTGAGGGAATGTTAAAAGCGTAGTGATCGAACGACGGCATCATTCCTAAGAGAGATGCTGGCGCATTTTGGGTGCTGCAAGGACCATGTGCGAGGTCGAAAAGGCGTTTTGTCCACGGGTGGTAACCAATCTCTATCAATCCGTTCCTGCCGATACGTGCTCAGAAAAGTCGATCATCGTTTCCCCAAGACGGCGCATAACGGCTGCCCACTCCGCCAAGTGGGTATGTCCCTCCGGCGTTAAAGCATAGACACGGCGCGCTGGGCCTGTACCGCTTCCATCCCATTTCGAGGTCACATAGCCGTTATGTTCCAGAGTGCGCAGAGTTCTGTAGAGGGCCGCCCGTTCGATCAGGGCATCCGTCAGCGCGTATTGTGGCAAGCTTTCGGAAAGGTCGTATCCATACGATTCCCCTTTGTCCCTGAGCATGCGCAAAACCACCGGTTCAATGAATCGGTAGATGTTGCCCATGGCACAGGTGCAGCGATATCCGCCTGTGTGTCGTGTGCAGGCAAGCCTGGGCATCGAGAGTCCTTTCGCGATCAGGTTTTCGACAAGTTCCCGGGCGGCTGGGCCAGCCACTCTGCGAACCAATCTCAAATTGTTTAGAAGCAATCAACATCTAGATGTATATTACATTTATATAGCGAGGGTCAAGAGGTAGCTCTTTTGCAAGGGAAACTGACCCGGAGCGCAATTTCTTAAACGGAGAATAAATTCATCATGAGCAAGATCGCGTTAATGACCTTAACGAATCGGGAAGACAGCACGATATCTGACCATTTCGGCAAAGCGAAGTGGATCCTCATTCGCGACATTGGCAGCGGAACTTCGCATTTCATCGAAAATCAGGGTCTGAACGGCAAGAACGTCGTCCAGCACCTGGTCCGCGAAGGCTGCAAAGACGTCCTCTTGCGGGAGATCGGAATGGGCGCGTTCGGACATCTGAAGGAAGCCCATATCCGCGCATGGCTGGCGCCGGAGAATGTTCCGGCTCCCGAGATTCTGAGGAAGTTTGTCGAAGGTTCCATGGCGCAAGTTCTGGCCCCTACCGAAAATACTGGAAGTTGCGGATGCACCCAATGTGTGCAGGAAAAGCAATGCTGTGGCGGTTGCAAATAAAGCCGAGTACCGATTGATAGCTGACATTCCGTGCCTTGCATTGGTAGAGGCCTGAATGCGTCGAGCGGAACGAACAAGAGGGAGTCTGTCGGTGAGGGCGAAGTGTCCACTTCAGATATCCTCCTCTGCAAAACAACTGAAATTCACTCCCAGGCGTCCCAGGGGAGCAGTTGAAAGCTGAACCGTTTACCCTGGACCGCGATTCGGCCGGCAGACACACATGCCTCTGCACAGCCGGTTGAACCTCTGATGGAGCACATCTAAGTGCCTTCTCGAGTTGCGGTACATTTTCTGCTCCAGCCTCCATCATCGAGATCATCGGTAATCAGGCGGATGGAGAATCCGAGCGGGAGCAAAGTATCAAGGGAATCTCCGGCAAGTCCTGGCCGGGCGGGGCGGACGGTCCCCAAAGTTATTCCACAGGTGTATCCGCCGTCACAGCGCCAGCCCGTGGGAAATCGGAAACTAAGATCGTTCTTGCGTATTCGCGCAACTACGCGACTCTGCAGAT
Source organism: uncultured Acidobacteriaceae bacterium (assembly GCA_963816335.1). Classification (GTDB taxonomy): domain Bacteria; phylum Acidobacteriota; class Terriglobia; order Terriglobales; family Acidobacteriaceae; genus JANXZS01. The sequence goes on from CAWFKA010000013.1 coordinate 95,701, forward strand.
AAGGGGTTCCGATGCCTCGATCGATCAGCGACTCTTCTTGTGAACTTCTCGGCGATTTCTTCACAATCTTTGCAAACGCAACGCGCATGCGCGTCTTCTGTGCCTTGCAGCAAGAGTCGAAAACAGTGACTGAGATCGCCGATCATGCCGGAGTCTCGATTGCAAATGCCTCACAGCATCTGCGGCTGATGCGAGGCAAAGGTGCGGTGATTGCGGAAAAGAGCGCGCAAAACGTCTATTACCGGATTGCCGACCAGCGTTTTCTGCAAGCCGCCGTGTTGATCCGTGAGGCGTTGTTGGACCAGATGCGCGAGAAGACCCGGGATGCGAGCCGTCCCCAGGCAAAGAGACTTATCGCCGAGACGGTGTCGGCACGATGTTGAACCAAGGTCGTTTTACGAAGTTATCTGAGTGTCATCAGGAGTGTTTCCATGAATACCGAAGAACTCGTCAACATCACTGCCGACAAGGTGGTGGATGCTCGTGGGACTGCATGCCCCGGACCGCTGCTCGAGGCCAAGAAGGGAATTGGCTCCGTCAAAGTAGGCCAAATCATCGAGGTCAAGTCGAACGACAAGGGATCTCGTAAAGACATCACCGCCTGGTCTGGAAAGATTGGCCATGAGTTCCTCGGTATCGTCGAGGCCGATGGACACGACCGGCTCTTTGTTCGCCGGAAGAAGTAGAGACTAGCGCTGCCCGGTGCGGCCTTCACAACCGGCCCGCTTCGAGGGGCAATTCAGACGGCAGTGCTGGGACGGATGGTGTGAGATGACAGATTCCTTTATTCCTAAGATTCTTGTTCTGGCCACTGAAAAGTGCGCATATCCGGGAGCGGACGCGGTCGGCAAGGCACATCAGGAGTATGCCGCGAATGTCTACATCTTCCGCGTACCCTCGCCGGTGCTCTTTCCGCAGGACTTCTATCTCCGTACCTACGCCAAGGGTATTGACGCCATCATGATCGCGGCCTGCGGTTCGGACTGCCCGTATCACGGCGCCTATGACCGTTTGGCTCGCAGAATCGATGACCTCACCAGTCGCATGAAACAGGGTGGTCTGGAGATCGAACGCATCCGCCTGACAGCCATCTGCACGGTCTGCATCAAGGCATATCTGAAGGAAGTATCTCAACTGAACGAGGCGCTGAAACGACTGGGGCCGGTCAATCGTGATCTGGCCCACCAGCTCGCCAGCGGTGTCTTCCCGCAATCTCCCTATGCCGCAGTCGGCGCTGTCGCGGCCGGTAGCAGGGATCTGCACGAAGAAATACTGTCATGAATATTTCAGCCTTGGAAAGCCGCACCGTCGATGCGCTGGTGATTGGAGGTGGGATTGCAGGGCTTCAATCGGCTCTCGATCTCGCTAGCCAGGGTCTCAGAGTGCTGATCGCCGAACGAAAGTCCAGCATTGGCGGCCACATGATTTCCCTGAGCAAGGTCTATCCGACCCTCGACTGCGCCAGCTGCATAACGACGCCGAAGATGTCCGCCGCCGCGCACCATCCGAACATCGAAATCCTCACAAACACAGAGGTCGAGAAGATTGATTCCGACGAGTCGGGTCACAGTATTCGATTGCTGTGCAAGCCGACCTATGTGAACGCAGACAAGTGCATCGGTTGTCGGCTCTGCGAGTACGCCTGCGACACCGAGTACGCGGATCCCTTTGAAAACGGATTAGGTGCAGTGCGGGCGATCGCGGTTCCATTCACGAACGCCATTCCGCAGAAAGCGGTCCTTGACGCGGAGCATTGTGGCACTTGCGGGTCCTGCCTTCGGGTCTGTCCGACAGACGCTATCGATTTCGGCCAGACGGCCCACAGTCTCGATGTGCACGCGGACGCAGTCATCATTGCGTCGGGATACCAGCTCAACTCGATGAATCTGAAGCCGCAGTACAACGCCGCTAAGAGCACCGACATCATCTCGCCGCTTGCGATGGAGCGCCTGTTGGCACCGCACGGCCCCTATGGCCGCGTGCTCAGACCGTCTGACGGAAAGATTCCGTCGTCCGTGGCTTTTGTGCAGTGCGCCGGTTCCCGAGATGAATCGATTGGCGTGTCCTACTGTTCGCGCGTCTGCTGCATGTACGCCATCAAGCAGGCGATGCTCCTTTCCGGTGCTCTGCCCATCGCCGACATCACCATCTACTACATGGATATCCGGGCATTCGGTAAGGGTTACGAGGAGTTTTATCAGAACGCGAAGGCGATGGGGATCAACTTCGTACGCGGCAAAGTTGCGCGTATCGATCCGGTGGACCAGGGAGATCTCGTGTTGCATGTCGAGATGACCGAGGAAGCCGGCGGCGCTGTTAAGCAACTCCGCCACGATCTCGTTGTACTGGCGCAGGGAATGATCGCACAGTGGGATCCCTCAGGATGTACGCCGGTGATGCGCGACACCGATGGCTTTGTCGCCACGCCAGACCTCGTCTCGCCGACTGCCACCACGGCGCCGGGTATCTTCGTCGCAGGCGCTGCCGCCGGTCCCAAGGACATTGTCGACACCATTACAGAAGCAGGTGCGGCTGCCATGCAGGCCAGCCGTTACCTGCATCAGAAACACCCCGCTGTGCCTGTGCTGGTTGGGTAACTGAGAAGTCTTGCGGGTGAGGGTTATGAGTCAACAGAAGAATGCAGATGCGAAAGCCGGTACCAATCAACCGTTGAACAGTTATCCGCCGGAGCCTCGAGTCGGTGTATACATCTGTCAATGTGGCGGCAATATTTCGGACGTTGTCGATGTGGATCGTATGGCCGAGGTCACGCGACTCATTCCCGGCGTTGCCTTGGCGAAGGTGCATACATTCATGTGCTCCGATCCAGGACAGCAGTCCATTACCGAGGACATCCTCAGCGAAGGTCTTGACCGCGTCGTTGTCGCCTCGTGTACGCCATTCCTGCACGAGGAAACGTTTCGTGGAGCCGTCAGTCGCGGCAATATGAACCCCTATCTTTACGAACATGTGAATATCCGCGAACAGGTTTCCTGGGCTCATAAGCACGACCCGAAAGGGGCGACTGACAAGGCGATTCGACTGGTTTCCGCCGCCGTAGGAAAACTCCGTTACGCGCAACCGCTGGAACAGATTCGACTACCCAACCATCGCAAAGCAGTAGTCATTGGCGGGGGAATCGCGGGGATGAAGGCGGCAGCGGAGTTGGCTGCTCAAGGCATCCACGTCGTTCTGGTGGAAAGCTCGGATCGTCTCGGCGGCCGATTGAATGAACGGGGTGCCATCTATCCGACAGAAGTGCAGGCATCCGTGCTGGTGAACCAATTGAGAGATCGAGTCGAAAACAACCCGAATGTTGAGATGCTGCTCGATAGCCAGGTCTCTTCGGTCACCGGTTTCGTAGGCAACTTTCAGATTACGGTGGAAGGGCGCTTCGGCCCATCGAGTCAGTCCGCAAGCATAAACATCACCGCCGGAGCGATCGTCGTCGCGACAGGTTTCCTGCCCTATGTTCCGCAAGACGGGGAATTTCTATATCGCACCGAGCCTGGAGTGCTGACCACGCCAGAGTTCATCCAGTTGCTTCAAAGCGCCGACCCAAAAGCGAAGGAACTCCTCCATCAGAACCGCCGAATCCAAAGTATTGCTTTTGTCCACTGCGTAGGGAGCCGTCAGCTTGACGGGGTACACGAACCGCAGGTCGACGGGTCGCTCAATACCTACTGCTCCCGCGTCTGTTGCACAACGGTACTCCAGCAAGCGCTGGCAGTGCGGAACAGGTTTCCCGACGTTCATGTTTTCGATCTTCACCAGGATATCCGCACCTACGGACGTGGACAGGAGGACTACTACATCAACGCCAGCAAGGCCGGAGTCGTCTTCTTTCGATATCACGGCGATGAGCCACCGAAGGTGGAACGCTCTAAGCAGTCTGGGTCCAAAGGCGCTCCGCTTACCGTCACCGTAAAGGACTATCTCACTTGGGGCGAGGAGTTGCGGCTTCCCGTTGACATGGTGGTATTGGCCGTTGGCATGGTGCCAAGCGAGATCAGTCATCTCGTCGATACGATCAAGCTTTCTACCGGCGCAGACCACTTCCTGCAGGAGGTTCATCCCAAGCTGCGGCCGGTGGAGGTTGCGGTCAACGGTGTTCTTCTGGCAGGCACTGCTCAGGCACCCATGTCCATACAGGAAACGTTAAACGCCGCCGGCGCTGCCGCAGCGAAAGTTGCGGCCATGTTCGTCAAAGATGTCGTTGAGCTGAACCCGTATGTGGCGGAAGTCGACAACACGCTCTGTGAGGGAGAGGCTCTCTGTGTCACGCAGTGCGACTACGAAGGCGCACTGCGAATGGTTGAAGTGCAGGTGGAGAACAGAACGGTGCGCCGCGCCGAGGTGAACGCCGGATCGTGTGTCGGTTGTGGCGCCTGCGTGGCCGTTTGTCCGCACTCCGCCATCAATCTGAATGGCTGGCGCGTCGATCAGTATGAAGCCATGGTGGATGGTCTGGTCGCCGAAATTCCAGTACTGGCAGGACGAAGCTAATCTGACGGGAAAGGATGAACTATGGCAAACAAGGCCCTGACAACAGAACAGAAACAAGCGTTGAAGGCATTTCGCGAACAGATGGGCGGCATTACGCCGGAGAAGCGGGAACAGCAGAGGCATCTACTGGCGGCCCGGAAAGCCATCCGGAAGCTTCTTGAAGACGGCTCGGCCACGATACCTCAAATCGCCGAGACCACGAGCATGCCGTCTGAAGAAGCGCTCTGGCATATTGCAGGCATGCGGAAATACGGGCAGGTAAGCGAGGCTGGAGAAGACGGCGACTATGTTCTCTACGGGTTGGTCGCGGACGATTCAAGCAAGCTTTCCACGGGCCACTGATCCAGGAGCGGAAACAGGAAGGATTTTTATGAGCCACGAACTCGATGTCGCACTGCTCGACAATATTCGCAAGTTTGGGAGCGGTGGTGCGCTTGACGTGAACGCCTGCTTCAATTGCGGAAACTGCACGGCGGTTTGCCCCTTGGCACAGGAGTCCTCTGGATTCCCACGCCGCGTGATCCGCATGGCGCAGGTCGGCATGCGCGAAGAACTGTTGGCGAACGAGGAAATATGGAGTTGTTACGCGTGCGGCGAGTGCACTCAAACCTGCCCACGCGAGGCGGATCCTGCCCAGTTCATGGCCGCGGCACGAGCCTACGCGATCTCCCGCTATGACATGACCGGCATTTCGAGGCTGATGTCCGGGTCTTTATCCGGCCTGATGGGTGTCTTCCTTGCGCTCTCCGCATTCTTCACCATGCTGCTGCTCTCGAAGCGAGGCGATCTGAACGGACATCCACTGGCGCTATTCGAGTTCATCCCCGGGGAATGGGTACATGGGATTGGCATCGTGCTCTTCGCCGTCATCGGACTAAGCGCCGCAGCGGGTCTGGCATTGATGGTGTATCGCGTCGTCAAGCAAAAGCGTGCTGCGGACCAGGCCACATTCTCGCTGGCCAGCTTGCTCCCAGCAATGTTCTTCGCAGTCTATGAGTCCTTGGCGCATCGTCGCTTCCGTCCTTGCGAGACTGACCACGAGGTCCGAGCGGTATATCTTCGTCCCTGGCTTGTCCACGCCTCCATCATGGGAGGCTTCCTGGCGATGCTGGCCGCAACTACCCTGGACTACCTGTTCAAACCCATCGGTTCCATGGTCCCACCATGGAATCTCGTGCGCATTCTCGGAACCCTTGGCGGGGTCGTCTGTCTTTATGGGATCGGCATCGCAGCGATGCGGAGGCTGCGCGGTAACGAGGTTCCTTACAACAGGAGCTCCTCAACCGACTGGTTCTTTTTGCTGCTGCTCGCAGCCACCGTCTTCACAGGCCTGTTGACGGAGATCGTTGTCTATCTGCCCCGGCCCTCGATGTTTGGATACTTTCTCTTTCTTCTCCACATCGTCCTGGCAATGGACTTAATCGTCCTGATGCCTTTGACCAAGTTCGCCCACGTTCTGTACAGACCGGCCGCGCTTGCCCTCCATCACTGGGCAGCAGCGCCAGCCTCGCAGGCAGTTGCTGTTCCGGAAGCGTAAACAGTTTCTTGCGAAAGGAAATCCGACCGTGACTACCACCACCGTAGATATTGAAGCCCAGCAACTTGTCACTCAACAACTTATCGAACAACTCACCGCCCGCGTCGACGCGATCGAGAAGTCTGCGGGGAATGACCGCCTATCCATTGGTGTCATGAGCGGAAACCTTGACACGACGATTGCCGCATTCATCATCGCACTCGGCGCGGTTGCCTATGACGTTCAAGTGGATATGTTTTTCACTTTCTGGGCCACCGCTGCGCTTCGCGATCCAAAGAAGTCACCGCCCAAGAAAATACTGGAGAGAATGTTCGGCTGGATGCTCCCGCGCGGTTCGCGCGCACTCCCGTTGTCGAAGATGCAGATGGCCGGCGTCGGACCGAAGATGATCCGCGCCGTAATGAAACAGCATGGAGTGAAATCACTGGAGGAGCTGATGAAGGAAGCCGGCGAGTATGGTGTTCGCATCCATGTCTGCGAAATGTCGATGGACGTGATGGGATTCAAAGAAGAGGAGATGATCGACTACCCCGGTATCGATTATGTCGGCGTGGGGTCATTCATCAATATGATCAGCGAGTCCAAGCAGGTGGTGTTCTTGTAGATAGCGCTGCTGCCGACTGTTTTTGAGGCTCTGCCTCCACATCGTCGGGCGTATCGTCACCGTTGTTTCACCTACCAGGGAGGAATGAAATGTCATTCAACGTTGGAACTGTTGATCGTGCTATTCGCATTGTGCTCGGTATCGGTCTAATCGTCTTGGCCTACTTTCATATTTTTACGGGAACACTTGCTATCGCCGCGTACGTCGTGGCCGCGGTTGCGCTGGTGACAGGTGTTGTTCGCTTCTGTCCAGCCTGGGCGCTCTTCGGGATCAATACCTCAACTGCAAAGTCACTCAAATAGAAATCTGAAGTCAAAGGATTTCAGGAGAGTTGCACAAGAGATCGGTATGAAAGACGCGATAGAAGTTGTTGTATTCCTCATCGTTTATCTGGTGCTGACGCAATGGCTGTTGCCAAGCTCGGAGTGCCAACCTGACGAAGCAATAACAGTGCCGTCGGGTCGCGACGGAAGGACTGCAAAAAATAGGGCACAGATTCGGCTGTAACCAGTTCTCGATCCATGGCCTCTGATTGGCCCGCTGCACCGAGCAGGATCTTCTGTCGGGCGAACCAGATCGACTTGTCTGATACGGTCGAGGGCTGCTTGCAGTTGAATCTTCGAAAAGGAGATATCCATGATCTACACCGTGAGCTCCCAGAAGGCGTTGAACGAGATAGATCGTTCGCTTCGCGAAGCAGCACAGCGCCATAAATTCGGCATTCTCAATGTGCTTGATATGAAGCAAACATTGTTTGCGAAGGGGATTGAGATTGGCCGGGAATGCCGCATCTACGATGTTTGCAATCCCCACGCCGCATCCCAGGCTCTGGCCCAGAACATGGCCGTATCCGCAGTTCTGCCCTGCCGGATCTCGGTATTCTCTGAAGGCGAAAGTATCATTCTCGCGACTGTCAGACCCGCCGATCTCATGCGAGCAACAGGACTCAGCGGGGTCGAGACCCTGGCGGCAGCCATTGAGCGAGAGATCATAGCCATCATGAACGAATCAGCGAAGTAGTGGGCAAAATTGCCTGGCGTCATCCGGGCGCATTCAAAATGAAACATCCCAGAGAGCCTTGTGGGTCAGCGCTTCGCCGTCACTCCCTTGCCCTCTTCAACAGTAAAGATTCCGTCAATCGAGGGAAGCGTGATCTTCTCCCTCTGTCCACTCGGCCATTGGATCTCAATTTCATCGATAACGGCACTCTCGCTCAGCCCGAAGTGGACTCGGAAGTCATTCGAGGAAAGATAGCTGCCGCCGCTCAAAACGTCTCCGCGCTGGCGAATCCCGCCCGCCGTCAGGTATACAGTTGACCCGACCGCGTCGCGTGGGCCCTTCGGGCCGCCGACCAGCTTTAGCTCCACCCAGTGATGGCGGTCGGAATTGACATTGCGCAGCAGTGCGGGAACTCCATCCATATTGCTTATGACTACGTCAATCTTGCCATCGTTAAAAAGGTCGCCAAAGGCGGCTCCTCGGCCAACGCCCACCACGGCAAGGCCGGTGTTCTCAACTGGAGGAATGACCTCGAATTTTCCATTCTTCAAATTGTGGTAAAGAAGCGGTCGCTCCGCATAAGTAGAGCCCCATTCGGGAAACTTGTCGACGACTGGATATACGTGGCCATTTGCGATAAAGAGATCTTTCCATCCATCATTATCGTAGTCGAGGAATCCGTCTCCGAAGCTGACGAACGGAAAGCTCGGAGTAGCAACACCGGTTTCCATACTTACATCCGTGAAGTTGCCGGTACCATCATTTTGATAGACAACCTTATAGTCATCGGAGAAGGTCGTATTCACGATGTCCATGTGCCCGTTGTTTTCGTAGTCGCCGGCGGCGATTCCCATGGACGCAGTTTCGTGACCATCCGCGGCTACGGCGTAGCCATTCTCGAGACTCTTATCGTCGAAGGTGCCGTCTCCCTTATTGATATAGAGATAGTTTGGAGTCGAATCATCGGCGACCAGGAGATCGGGCTTGCCATCATTATTCACATCGACAAACAGGGCTCCCAGGCCGTAGTAGCCATTGCGATCGCCTACCCCAGCTTTCTCGCTGACATCGGTGAATGTACCGTCCCCGTTGTTGTGGAACAGGTGATCCGGCTCCCCGGGCAACCCGCGCGGCCCGCACAGCACCGTCTGCCCACGATACTGACATGTACCGGATGCCGCTGAGCGCGCTTCAGGAATGGGTGGATGCGCCACATCATAGTGGACATACCCAGCCACGAAGAGGTCCAGGCGTCCGTCTCCGTCGTAGTCCCCAAAAGTTGCGGCCGTGGACCAGTTGCCGAGTGTGACGCCAGCCGTTTGTGCCACATCGGTGAACGTGCCGTCGTGGTTGTTATGGTAGAGCCGGTTCTCCCCGTAATTGGAGACGAAGATATCGGGCCATCCATCATTGTCATAGTCTCCAACCACCGCACCATATCCCCACCTGTCGTTGGCGACGCTTGCCTTTTCAGTCACGTCCGTGAAGGTGCCATCGTGATTGTTGTGAAACAGCGCCGAGTGCGGCGGAACAGCCTTGCCGCTGAGTGCCTCGTACGTAGTCCCATTCACAAAGTAGATGTCGAGCCAGCCATCGTTGTCGTAGTCCAGCAGCGCGACTCCAGGTCCCTTGGCCTCCAAAATAAAGCGCTTGTCCGTGCTGCCGCCGATGTGATGCCAGCGGGTGAGTCCAGCTTGCCCGGCGATGTTCTGAAAAACTACTGGTCCGGTTTTGACGAATCCCCCGGCAGTAATCGGACGTTTCACATCCATTTGTGCCGGATGAGATGCTCCCGTCGCCATTCCTGGAGAGGATGGCTCCTGACTCGTGACTGAAGCCGTATCCGGAGCAGACACGCGACTCTCGCGCAGCAAGCCCATCCACTTCGTAAGGCTTCGCATGAATGAAGTTGTACCGGCTGGGTTTGCGATACCGCCTTCCACCACTTCACTGAAGGTTTGACGGGTGCCATAGTAGGCCCGCGTATTTTCTCGATCCTGCTGGATGGTGGCGCCTCGATAATCCACCGTTTTCAGTTGGCCGGCTTCCAGAGAATAGGTCAGTAGTCCAGGACCTTCCGCCGATCCATCCGTAGTTGGAGACCGCGGTCGAGTGGTGACCGCAATCTTGGTTGGCGCATACCCAATTTGAAACTGCCCCTCCAGGATTTGTTGAACGACTTCGCTGCCCATCACGAAAAACAGGACGGGTGTGTCTTGTCGGGCGGTATCCCCGCCCGAAACGCCTGCATCACTTTGGATGAATGTAGGCGCTCCCCACCCATGCCCCATTTGACAGACAAGAACACCCTGCCGCTGAGGGATCGTGGTCGCACCTGACTCGCTACTGGCGCTCGGCAGAATGCCTACACATACAGCGGATCTCACGATGTTCGCCGGCAATTGCGAATTTCGCGCCACAGTAGCCTCTTCGACTGTTTTCTGTGAGGCGCTCAGGCATTTGTCCAGCTTTGCTCTGTCCATCTCAGCAGCAGCGTTTAAACAAAAGAAGAATATTATGCAAGCCAAGGCAAAGAAGTTATTCACACCTTCGCTTCCTTTCATCACGAACTAACTCGTCAATCTTCAACTTGTGCAGAAGACTGGGGCGCCGTAAACGGCGCTGACATACGCTGATCCACTTATTGCGTAGTCTCCTCCTTCGACTTTGAGGAGAAGATGAGGATCCAAGACGCGCATATTTCTCGGCTCGAAGCACGAGATCGAATTCAGAGAAGTGCTTGTCTAAAAGCGAATTCAAAGGGAATTATTCCTGGAGTACGAAACTGCTCATGATAGTGCGATTAATCGCCTGTCAATCGTGACTCACGTCACGGTCGGGTATGGAGATAGAAGTCCATCGAAAGGATGAGCCTCGCTCTTCCGCGGTCAGGGCGCCCGTGGAGCGAGACAGTTAGATGGCCGCGTGGGAACTGCCCTGCAGTGCGTTGCCCGTAAAGACAGCGATGCCATAGTGCGTAAGGCCAAGAAAATATCGCCAATCTAGACATCGGTCAGGCTTCCGACTGAGGTGTAAACTTCCTTCAAGTCGCTCACGTTGCTGAAGTAAGTCTCAATGATTTGAGTGATACGGGCTGTCGCTGAGAAATGCATGTCGTGTTATTGCCGCTGTTCGCGGAAATTCGTGTGCCTGCGAGACGAATACGTATTCGTATTTCATTTACAGACGTCTGGGTTGTTTTTGGGGAGCGAATGCTTTGGTACCACATAGAAATGAGAACGAACCCGGAGCGAAGTTTCGGAAGGGGTTTTGTAATCCAATGAAGAGCTTTTCGACGATTATTTGTCTGCTTGCATGCGGACTCGGCATGACAGCCTGGACCCAGACAAGTCCGGGCCCAGCCGTTTCACCCGTCGCCGCGGCCGCGCCAGCGGGACCATCCAGGATCGCCGTCATCGCCTTCAGAGGTGCGGTTGCTCACACCAACGAGGGCCTGCGAAATGTCGCGCAGATCAAAGCAAAGTTCGAACCAAGGCAAGCCAGGCTCAACGCGCAGAAGGATGAGATCGAATCGCTAAGGAAGGCGCTCGCGTCGAAGGCCGGAAGCCTCAGCGAACAGGATCGCGCTGCACAAGCCAGGGCGATCGATGAGAAGCAAAAGCTGCTGAAGCGAAGCTTTGAAGACGCGAAGAACGACTTCGAGAGGGAAGAGAGTGAGAGTTACCATCAGCTGTCGCAGAAGGTGTACGAAGTGGTACAGAATTTTGCGCAGCAGAATGGATACACCGTGGTCATAGACGCGAGTACGAACGAGAACATGATCATGTACGCGAGTAAGTCTACGGACATCACTACGGCAATTATCCAGACCTACAATGCCAAATCCGGCGTACCCGCTCCGGTTGGTGGATCTCCGCCAGCACCACGCCATGTCGGTAGCATAAATCCTGCGCCAACTCCAGCGCCTAAGGCGACAACACCGAAATAACGCAGTGGCGCCTCCATTTCGATCGCAAGGGCGAACTTCGCTCGCCTCCCGGTGATCGCGTTTCATCGCCTTAAGAGAATCAGCAGCGGGGAGGGCGAACTTTCGCGCCGACACGGCCTGTCATTCCAGCCAGCTGCGCGAAGTAACTCAAAAGTCAATGCTTGGTATACACTTGTGGCAATTCTGACCACTCTCAGAGGGCTAAGCCTTGCAATTTCATACTTTCGACGCCTCATATGTTGAGAAGCTCAAGAATGGAGATGCTTGGACCGAGGGGCACTTCGTCAGCTACTTCAGCGAACTAATTCACCTCAAGCTGCGATCCCGCCTGAAATCCCGTGAATCCATTGAAGATGTGCGCCAGGAAACCTTCATCCGAGTATTTTCCGCGCTCAGAAGCAAGGAAGGAATTCGCCAGCCGGAGCGCTTGGGCGCTTTCGTCAACTCAGTGTGCAACAACGTCTTACTGGAGCATTACCGTTCCGGAAAACGCGTGGACCCGATCGACGAGCAGACCGAAAATACCGCCACATCGCCCGAGCCGAATGCTCTCAGCCAGTTGCTCTCAAGGGACTCGGAACGGGTTGTCCGCAAGATTCTAGGGGACTTACCCAAACGCGACCTGGCGCTGCTCCGCGGGGTCCTGCTGGAAGAAAGAGATAAAGAGGAAGTCTGCAGGGAACTGGGAGTTGACCGCGAATATCTACGCGTTCTTCTGCACCGCGCCAAGATTGCCTTTAAAAGCCTTTACCTCAAGAGATTTGGCTCCGGAAAGCCTTTTTAATCATTGAGGAAATGTTATCTGTCACGTTTTCTGACTTGCAGCACTATCTCATTGAGGCCCTACGAACATGGACCACTTAAACGTCGTTAAGAACTATGCCGTTGAAAAGTATCTCCTGGACGAGCTATCACCGGGGGAACGCGACGATTTTGAAGCGCACATTTTCGATTGCGAAGAATGTGCTTTGGATCTCCGCCTGACTGACGTTTTCATGCAGCAGGCCCGGAAAGAACTGGAATCGATGCCCGCCAACCGGCCAATCATCGAAACCTCCCGAGGGAAGTTTCTGGATTTCTTTCGTCCCATGTGGGTGGTCCCCGCGCTCGCTGCCATGCTCATGGTGGTCGCATATCAGAATCTTGTGGTGTATCCCGGACTGAGGCAAGAGGTAGCCTCTCTCAGCCAGCCTGAAATTCTGCCCTCTCTAGCTCTCGTAAACGGCAATAGCCGCGGGGGAGATCTACCTTCATTCTCTGCGGTCGAGTCGCACGCATTCCTTCTCTCCGTCGATATTCCTGCCGAAGATGGCTTTTCAAGTTACCTGTGCAGCCTGTATTCTCCGTCGGGTGCGTTGATTTGGCACGGTGAGGTAAACACCGAACGGGCCATGGATGCGGTGTCCATTCGTGTTCTGCCCACGCGTGAGATGAACGGTGTAAATTTGCTGCTGGTGCAGGGAATCGCGGCTTCAGGTCCCCAGAAAACCCCGGTAGACCTGGTTCGCTATCGCTTCAACTTGCAGGTTCAAAACTAAGCTGTGGAAGCCCGAGGGACTTATGGAAGAAACCAAGAGAGTTCACTATTACCACGCGGACGCAAGCTCATTCGGCGGTTCCCTCGATCACCCCGTTCACAAGATTGTTCCGTCTCAGGCGGAAATCTCGTTGCCGGCGACCGGTGGATTCACGTCGCGTCGTGGGGATGCCTTCAGCTTCGAGGAGATTGTTTCCTGCGAAGCTACCTTTACGCGTGCATCCGGCGGAAAAAGTCATAAAACCGGTGCATGGACAACATCTGTCACCTCCGCCGTCGATAAATTGAATATTCTGGAAGTAGTCACGGCGGATCGCGTTGTATCCCAGGTTTCTATCGAGCATCCGTTGGAAGGGCATGATCCCAAGGTCACCTTTGTCGGCTCGCAGTTTATCAATCTGCGCATCGGTGGAGTGCTGGTGGATGCAGTCCTCAACAAGTCTCTGCTGACTCCCGGAAACGGCGAGTATCCCGGCCGCCCCTGGACCAGGCATGCTGGTTTCGTGAAGGATGTTCGCGCGCAGCACGCCAATAGAATGAAAGCTCCCAAGGTTCCGAAGTGGGCAGAAGATCGCTACGCCTGGGTGACCAACGATAAAGGTATTGAAGAGAGAGGCCACGTAGTATGTTCGTTGGTCGACAGCCTGATTGGAGACATACCGGGCAAGGTCTTCGGTCACGTGGTCGAAATTCCGGAGTTTGGCAAATTCTTCTTTGGCGAAGTCATGTTCGATCAGGGCACATTTCAGCTGACGATGGTCCGCGCCGAACTCGGCTGCGCAGTCGGTGGTTCTGTCGCCGCCGCCACAACCCGCGCAAATGGTCGTACCTTTCCATAGGAGCTGCGTCGTTTGCGTTCCTCTTCCTGGTTGCCTGCAGTCCAAGGCACTCGTCGAACCCGCAGGAAGTTTACGACCGCATTCAGACTCTGGTTCGACTTGGCAATCTTCCGCTCGCTCAAAAGGAATCGCGTCAGGCGCGCGATAAATTTGCGCACAATGGCGAGGAGTGGAGTTGGAAGTTCCGCGTTCTCGAGAGCTGGACTCTTCTGCTGCAGGGAAGAAGCGACGATGCGCTCGATCTGCTTAAGCAGCCGTTGCCTGCCGTGCTCGCCAGCGGAGATCTGGCCATTCAGCGCAACATCAACAGGGCCACGGCGATGGCCAGGTTAGGGCAGTTCACCCCCGCGACGCAAGCTCTCGATGAAGCCCAAAAACTGGTTGATCGGAATCACCCCCACCTTGCCGCGGAGGTGTTCAGGGCCCGGGGCGTTGTGGACGTTGAGCAGAATGATCTAGACCAGGCGCAATCCGCATTTCGGCAAAGCCTTCAGTTGGCAAGGCCCCTGAATGACCAATATCTGCTTGCCTCCATCCAACTCAACCTTGGCGTAGTAGCTCTGCAAAAAGAGCGCTATGACGAGGCATTGGAGTGGTCCCGCGCTGCTACCAAGAGCGCAAAGGCCGTCGACGCCAATGTGATTCTCGAAAAGGCGCTCGCAAACGAAGGCTTCGCGTACTACCAGTTGGGGAACTACGAGCTTGCTCTGGATGACTCCCAGCAGGCTCTCGTACAGGCGCAAAAGCTGGGCTCCGCACTGGACCAGGTGACCTGGCTGAATAATTCTGGGTTGGCCCTTTATCAACTGCATGACTACCAGGGCGCCGAATCCTGCTATAAGCGCGCGCTTGATATTGCCGAAGTGATTCAGAATCCCGAGGAAATCATCGTCGCTCACACCTCGCTCGCCTTCCAGCAACTGCAATCAGGGCAGGACGAGCGGGCGTCGGTTCACATTCAAAAAGCGATTGAGGTCGCTCGAGCCAGGGGCGGAGGCTCCTCTGACCTTGAACCGCTCTACCTGCGAGCCCTGTTTGAAACCCATCAGACGCGCTTCGACGATGCGCAGAAGACTCTGAACACGATCTACACAGCGCCCGAGCTGCCGCCTTCCCTGCGCTGGGAAGTGGAAGACGCGATTGCCAACATCTATTCCGCTCAAAATCACGCCGAACAAGCGGAAACTTGGTATCGAAAAGCCATCTCTACCTTTGAGCAGCAGCGGTCCTCGCTCAGCCAGGAGGAAACTCGACTTCCGTTTTTCAGTAACGCAAATCAGCTTTATCGCGACTACGTGGATCATCTGATTCGCCGGGGAGAGGACGAACAGGCTTTGCAGGTTCTGGACGCGGGACGCGCCCAGACTCTCCGCGAGGGATTGAGCCCTCGGAGCGCTCAGTCGACGACAACTGCTCACTCAGCAGTGAAGAACGCCAGTTTCCCAGAGATAAACCCGAGTTCCATTTCCCGCGCCCTTGGCGGAGTGATTATTGAATACTCTCTTGGCCGGAAAAGATCGTACCTGTGGGCAATTACTCCAACCCAGGTAAAACTCTTTGACCTCCCGGGTCAGGCAGCGATCGACGACAATGTAAACCAGTATCAGAGAGCGATTCGCAACTCGGTCGACGTCCTCGCCCGCAGGGAGGAAGCTGGCATCTGGCTTTACGACAAGCTGGTCGCGCCCGCTCAATCCATGATTCCGAAGAATGCCCGGGTGATCCTTATCGCGGACGGTAGCTTGAGTCGACTGAATTTTGAGACTCTGCTTCGGTCCACTCCCACGCCTCACTTTTGGATTGACGATGTTACGCTGACTACCGCAGCGTCGCTCCAATTGCTGAGATCCTCCGCTCCCGCTCCGCAAACTCTTCTGCACAAACACTGTTATTGATTGGAAACCCGCGTTCCCCGGCCGACGAGTTCGCCGACCTTCCCAATGCTTCGGAAGAAGTGACAAGCGTGGCGAACCACTTCCGCGAAGCGAATCGCAAGGTGATCACTCGCGACCAGGCCTCGCCGCAGGCCTATTCGGAGAATCGGCCGGGCCAATTCAAGTACATCCACTTCGTGGCACATGGAACGGCCAGCCAGACCAGCCCGCTTGATTCCGCAGTGTTGCTCTCCCGCACCCCTCGGCATCCCGATGATTTCAAGCTGTACGCGCGCGACATCCTCAGGCAGCCATTACATGCGGAACTAGTCACTATCTCCACCTGCTACGGCTCGGGAACAAAGTCGTATGCAGGAGAGGGGTTGGTGGGCTTGTCATGGGCATTTCTCCGCGCCGGATCCCACAACGTAATAGGAGCACTTTGGGCGGTCAGCGATGCATCCACGCCGAAGCTCATGGATCAGCTGTATGGCTCGCTGGAGAAGGGAAGCAGACCAGATGTGGCCCTGCGGCAGGCAAAGCTCTCCATGGCCCACTCCTCCGGAATCTATCGAAAACCGCTTTATTGGGGAGCTTTTCAGCTCTACGCCGGTTCATGAGCCTCGTAACCCTTTTTATTGAAACGAATTCGCCGGCAAAGTCACGACTGTTTTAGAGGCTGGGCGCGATGAATATCCACAGCTCCAGTAAGAAAGATAGCCAATCTGCCGTGGTTCCGCAGGGAAAACGGGATGGCACTAGCCATCCCGCGCCCGCGCATCAGCATCGAAGTTAAGATCGGGAGGTACTCCGTGAACCCTCAAGGATCAAGTAGGGACGTGCTTCAGGGATCAAGGCGGGATGGTAGCCGGAAGTCGGCCACAAGTTACGAGGACATAGCCTGCACCCTATCCACCGTCTCCGGGCCGACCTTCGTTGAGAAGATTGGTACGTTTCTTGACGGGTATCGCTCGAGTTTCAATTCCCGCAGATTCAAGCCTCACAACGTAGACCGACATACTTTGCCTGTCAATTAATTTGAGGGCGATATAGGCCGGGCATCGGTCAGTGCTTTTCTGAGATTTCCACCTGCAAGCCGGAGGTGTTCTTCGGCATCTTCGCGCGTGATTTTCAGTTCGTGCATAAGAATTGCAATTTTGGGTGAGCCTGCGTTCGCAAGTAGTTTTGCAGCCGTCTCGCTATCTACCCGGCAAGAAGCTTCAATAATCCTGCGTGCGCGGTCTACCAGCTTCACGTTAGTCGGCTGAACATTCACCATCAGGTTTCCGTATGCCGCACCCATTTTCACCATTGCGCCGGTGGTGATCATGTTCAACACCAGCTTGGTCGCCGTGCCTGCCTTCATACGGGTGGAACCTGTCAGGACCTCGGGACCGACCGCGGGGCTGATCGCCACCTGTGAGGCCTGCGCCAACTCCGAATTCGGAACGCAGCTCAGCCCGATGGTTACCGCGCCGATCGACTTGGCATAATCGATCGCTCCCAGAACATAAGGGGTTCGACCACTTGCCGCAATGCCAACCAACGCATCGTTTTGTTCGAAATTACGCGCCTTCAAATCTGCCGCGCCCTGTCCGGGATCGTCCTCCGCTTTTTCCGCGGACATTCTCAGCGCTGAGTCTCCTCCGGCGATAATCCCCACCACCAGCGTTGGAGCGACTGAAAAAGTTGGAGGGCACTCCGATGCATCCAGCACACCCAGCCTGCCAGACGTGCCCGCGCCAACATAAAACAACCGCCCGCCCGCTCTCATCCGCTCCACAATCAAATCCACCGCCAGCGCAATATTCGAAAGCTCACGTTCGACGGCGAGGGCAACTCCTTTGTCGGCATCGTTTATCACTCGCAAAAGCTCAATCGTCGACATTATGTCCAGATCTTCCGACGCTGCATTGCGGCCTTCCGTCAACAGTTCTCCAATCTTCGACAATGATCTCTCCTGATTCGTATTGCGCTCGCCGTTTCCTCAGGCGTCCCGAAGGTCATTCCCCCGAACCATGCTACTAAGTAGACAAATGGCTGATGTGCTCTACACTAGTCGCTGGCATTCGCATTTTCCGGAGCGGGAAGAAATGAATACACTGGCGATTCTCGTGGGCGTTTTGTGTGTCTATACGCTCGCATATCGATACTACAGTGCCTTCATCGCGGCCCGCGCCCTTGTCCTCGACGACAGCCGGATGACTCCGGCGCATCGCCACAAGGACGGTAGCAATTTCGTTCCGTCTCCCAAGTGGGTTCTCTTCGGCCATCATTTTGCAGCCATCGCTGGGGCTGGCCCGCTGGTAGGTCCAACGTTGGCGGCGCAATTTGGCTTTGCTCCGGGCTTTCTGTGGATTGTTGCCGGAGCGGTGCTCGCAGGGTGTGTGCAGGATTTCACCGTCCTCGTCGCCTCGGTTCGCCACAACGGCCGCTCGCTCGCCGAGATTGCGCGCACTGAGATCAGCCCCTTTGCCGGAGTGGTGGCGATGATCGCCATCCTTTGCATCTGCGTCGTATCGCTCGCAGGGCTCGGCATCGTTGTTGTGAATGCGCTCTCCAACAGCCCCTGGGGAGTCTTCACCATCGGCATGACCATCCCCATTGCGCTGGTCATGGGCCTGTGGATGTTCAAGAGCACTCCCGGCCTGGTACGCGTCAAAGGACCGAGCATCTTCGGAGTTATCCTGCTGCTCGCTTCTGTCGCCGGCGGCCGCTGGTTTGCGCAGTCCTCCGCATCCCACTTTCTCATCTTCAGCTCGCACCAGATCACGCTGCTGATGGCCATCTACGGATTCATCGCCTCTGTCTTGCCGGTTTGGCTGCTGCTCGCTCCGCGCGATTATCTCTCGACGTACGTCAAGCTGGGAACAATCGGACTGCTGGTGCTTGGAGTATTCATCGTGCATCCCACACTGCAATTTCCGGCCTTCACACAATATGTCCACGGCGGCGGTCCCATTATTCACGGAAAGCTCTATCCATTCCTGTTTGTCACCATCGCCTGCGGAGCGATCTCGGGATTCCATGCACTCGTCTCCTCCGGTACCACGCCCAAAATGCTCGACAAGGAAACCGATGCGCGCTTCATCGGCTACGGCGCGATGCTGGCAGAATCTCTTGTTGCGGTTCTTGCGCTGATTGCCGCCTGCTCGCTGTATCCCGGCGATTACTTCGCCATCAACGTGGCTCCCGCGGCATTTCAGAAACTCGGCCTTCATACTGTGGAACTGGATATGCTATCGCGGCAGGTCGGCGAAAATCTTGCAGGAAGAACTGGCGGGGCCGTCTCACTCGCGATCGGCATGGCGCACATCTTCCGTGGTCTCCCGCGCATGGATCGACTCGTCGGTTACTGGTATCACTACGCGATCATGTTCGAGGCGTTGTTCATCCTCACCGTGATCGACGCTGGAACGCGTGTGGCGCGATACGTCCTACAGGAGCTTCTCGGGCATGTATACAAGCCGTTTGCAGATACTGCATGGGTGCCCGGCAGCTTGATATCCACCACCGTTGTTGTCGCCGGCTGGGCGTACCTCATTTACACCGGATCCATCTCCACCATCTGGCCGCTTTTCGGAACAGGGAATCAGTTGCTCGCGACCATTGCTCTCTCGGTGGCTTCAACCTTCCTCGTCAACATGGGCAAGACGAGGTATGTCTGGATCACCGCCACCCCCATGGTTTTCGTAGTATGCACCACGCTTTATGCGGGTGTGCTGGGGATTCGCACCATCTTCTGGCCCATGGCGATGACGCCCGGTACGGCGCTGCAGGGTTATCTTGAAACGCTGCTGATGCTGATTTTTATGCTGGGTGTGGTGCTGGTTGTGTCCTCGGCGCTTCGACGCATCTTCATGACGCTTCGCGGCGTTCCCGTCCCGGCTGAAGCCTTCGGTCCACCCGAGATTGCCGACGTGAAAATCCGCTGCTGTTAGGTGCTACTCGATGCGCTCGTGACGATAGCCTTCCGCCGCCAGCGCTTCCAGTATCTGCGTAATGTGAGAGACGCCACGAGTCTCCAGCGTCATATCGATCACGGTATCGCCGAGATTTACGCCGTAGTAGGCGCGATCGTGCTGCGTTTGCACAATGTTCGTTCGCTGATCCATCAGGATACGGGTCAGAAGGTGCAGAGCGCCGGGCCGGTCGGACAAGTGAATCCGCAGGCGCATGCGACGCCCGTCTTTCACAAGGCCGCGCTCGATAATTTTTGACAACAGGCTGACGTCAATATTGCCGCCGCATACCAGCACCGCCGTCCGTTCCTTTTTCAGCGAAGTTTTCTTCTGCAGCAGGGAAGCCAGCGCGGCAGCACCGGCACCCTCGGCCAGCATCTTCTCGCGCTCCAGGAGAACCATGATAGCCTTTGCAATTTCTTCTTCGTCCACCGTCACAATTTCATCGACATATTGCTTCACCAGAGGGAAGGTGACGTCTCCCGCGCGGCGAACTGCAATGCCGTCGGCGATGGTTGCCTCGGCGGGCAACGTAACTGGCGCCCCGCCCTGAATAGCCCGAAGCATCGATGGCAGCCGTTCTGTTTGCACTCCGATTACACGAATCGCGGGATTCGATTCCTTGATCGCACAAGCGACTCCGCTGATCAGGCCACCGCCGCCAATCGGTATCACAACCGCCTCCAGTCCCGGAACCTGGTCCATCATCTCCAACCCAATCGTGCCCTGGCCGTTGATCACGGCCGTATCGTCGAATGGATGGAGAAACGTGAGGCCCTCCTTCTGGCAGAGTTCCAGGGCCTTGGCACAAGCCTCGTCATAATTCGCGCCGAATAGGATTACCTCGGCGCCAAAGCCGCGCGTGGCCGAAACTTTCACCAGCGGAGTCATCATCGGCATCACGATCACCGACCGGATGCCCCGTTGGGAAGCGTGATACGCAACAGCCTGGGCGTGATTGCCGGCACTCGCAGCGATCAATCCGCGCTGCCGTTCCTCTTCGGAAAGAGTGAGGATGCGGTTCAGAGCGCCCCGCTCCTTGAAAGCCCCGGTGCGTTGCAGGTTGTCGAGCTTGAGATAAACCTGTTGTCCCGTCAGCAGCGAAATCTCTTCCGAATGGGCGCAAGGCGAGCAGTAGATGAAACCGTTGATGCGCTCTCTCGCGCGCTCGATCTCAATCAGGCTGACTTCTGCTGACATTTTCTTTCCACGCTTTCTTCAGAGGATTGGCTTGAGTGTATCAGCCTGAGAACTGTCAAAACTCAACTTGTTTTGCCACGAGACTGATTTGTAAAGGATTGCCGTCGGATGCCGGACCCTCCGGTTTCTGATAGCCTCTCCGGGAGACCGGGAGGAATGATCATGAGACCAGGGTTTCTGTGCATCCTGTTTGCTGGCACCGCATTGCAATTTGCCGTGCCTGCGCTTTCGGCCACAGACGTTCCTGTTCCTGCTACCTGTACTCCACAGGTAAATCAGAAACTTGCCGATCTAATCGCCTCGCAACACACCCAGGCGGTTGACAACGTAATGGTCTGCGGCATCACCGTAAGCGCCTCGCGCGCCCAGCATGGAGGTCCTCATGGCGACCACGAAATCTTTCCCCTGCGCGTCACCATGCCCGATGGCAATGTAAGGCTGGTGGAAGTTGTCAGCAACGACGATCTCGATGGAGCCCTCTCTTCCGGTCCCAATTCCCCGGTCTTTGCCTATGGCCAGGCGTTCTTTCCAACCAAGGGCAGATTTGTTGCCGGTGTGCACGACGTCCATTGCGCCACGCATCGCGGCGCGGACAATGGATGGATCGTCGTCGACGGCCAGAAACATCCGACCACCTGTTCGCGCTAGGCGGAGGCAAGAGGGACCGCTCAGATTATTGATTCACCCCGTGTTGCGACTCTTTTCGGTCTTCGTCCGTCTCTCAAGGTAGGGAACTCCACCCGGACAAAAGAGTCGCAGGAATTTCTCAGGGGACCAGGAAATGTTTGAGCGAATCCAACGTTGCACCCGCGAAGCATGCGCCCCCAGGGCCGTGCTGTTGGGTGCAGCTTTGTTGTTTTCGACGCAATGGGCGTTCTGCCAGGCGCCTGCACCCACAGCAAACCGGCAAATGGGTACGGTTAAATCCATCAGTGCGGACGGGCTTGCACTGACTACCGATGCGGGCCAGCAGGTCCAGGTCAAACTGGATGCGAATGCAAAAGTCGTCAAACTGCCAGCAGGCAGCAAAGATCTCAAGGATGCCCAGCCCATCGAATTGAAGGATGTCACCGTCGACGACAGGGTGCTGGTGCGTGGCGCTGCCGGAGGGCAGCCCGGAACTTTTCTGGCAAACAGCGTCATCGTGATGAAGCGCGAAGACCTGCAGCAAAAGCGTCAGCAAGAGCAGGAAGATTGGCAGAAGCGCGGCATCGGCGGACTGGTTGCATCTACCGACGTGCCCGCTGGTAATGTCACGGTTTCTTCCGGTGCCGCCAGCGCAGTCAAGAAGACTGTGGTTCACATTTCCCCTACTACAGTTATCCGTCGGTATTCTCCAGATTCCGTCAAATTTGAAGACACGCAGCCCGGCACTCTTGCCGAGATCAAACCCGGCGATCAACTCCGGGCGCGTGGAGCTCACGCTGAAGATGGAAGCCTGAACGCGGAAGAAATCGTGAGTGGATCGTTCCTCAACATCGCGGGAACCGTTACCGCAGTCGATGCCAGGGCCGGGACCATCGACATAAAAAATGCCGCCACTCAGAAAACAGTCGCACTGAAGATTTCCGGTGATTCACAACTTCGGAGAATGCCGGCGACGATGGCTCAACGAATGGCCGCGCGGGCGTCTGGTGGCGAAGGTGGAAATGGCGCAGCTCCGCAAGCCGCTCCGAATGGCCCCCCGGGCGGAGGTGGTCCGCCATCTGCAGCTCACACTGGAACTCCCGCTGGAGATGGGCCTCCCCAGGCCGGATTGGGCGGGCCGCCAAATGGTGCCGGTGGACAGGGGCGTGGAACGCCGGATCTGCAGCAGGTTCTTAGCCGGCTGCCAAAGATGCCGATTGACGATCTCCACAGCGGCGACACCGTTATGATCGTTGCGACTCCGGGCGCAGACGGCGGACATGGAACCGTAATCAATTTACTTGCAGGCGTGGAAGCGATCCTCGCAGCGACCCCAAAGGGAAGCCAGCCGATGACCTTGTCTCCATGGAACATCAACGGCGGTGCGGGAGACGCGTCACTCGCCCAGTAAAGCCAACGCTGCAAAGCAATAACATTCGCGACACTTTCAAGCCGCCTAGATTGGCAGGAGCAGGGATGTTTTTTTCGAAAACGATTCAGCACTTCGTACTTATGATTGCCGTATTTCTCTTTCCGCTCCTGCCGGCTTTAGCCCAACAGGGCTCAGTCCTGCACGGAGTAGTGACTGATCCCACCGGGGCGGTGATTCCCAATGCCACCATCACGCTCACATCGGCGACAGGCGAAAAGTCCACCGCCACATCTGGTGCGGATGGCACTTATGTTTTACGTGGCGTGCCTGCTGGTGTGTATCAGTTGAACGCTTCGGCGGAGGGCTTTGCTTCGTATCTCCGTCCCGGCGTCCAGGTTGCTGCGGGTGCAACACGCGCCCCTGATATCAAACTCCAGATCGAAATTCAGAAAGAAGAGGTCAGCGTTTCTGAAAATGGAGAGGGTCTGGACCTCACGCCGGGAAACAACGTAAGCGCGCTCGTCATTAGAGGGAAAGATCTCGACGCACTTTCTGACGATCCGGATGAACTTTCGAATGAACTGCAGGCTCTTGCCGGTCCCTCCGCAGGTCCCAACGGCGGACAGATTTACGTGGATGGATTCAGCGGGGGTCAGATTCCGCCCAAATCTTCGATACGCGAAATTCGCCTCAATCAGAATCCCTTCTCGGCGCAATATGATGCCCTCGGCTATGGCCGCATCGAGATTCTCACCAAGCCGGGCAGCGATAAATTTCATGGCCAGATCAACATGAACGGCAACGCCTCCGCGTTCAACTCCATCTGGTCGCCGCCTACATACTCTGCTCAGACGGTACCGGTTCTGCCTCCGCCCGATTATCACTCCACCATTGTGATGGCCAACCTCAGCGGCCCCATCAACAAGAAGTCATCTTTCTTTGTCTCTTACAGTCGTCGCGGCCTCGCAGACAACAATCTCGTCAATGCAACAATTCTCAATCCCAGCTTTGAGCCTGTCTCGTTCGTACAGTACATTCCGAATCCCAGAACTCGACTCGAGTTCTCGCCTCGCATCGATTACCAGCTCGCTGCCAACAACACTTTGTCCATTCGCTACGAATACAATTCGAATTCCGAAGAGAACGACGGCGTCGGTCAGTTCAACCTCCCGTCCACCGGCTACAACTCGAGTCTCTCGCAGAACTCCATCCAGGTCAGCGACACGCAGATCTTCGGCGCAAAGGTTGTCAACGAAACTCGCTTCCGCTGGGTGCGAGCCGTTACCACCTACAGTCCGTTCTCGGCTGCCCAAACAGTCAATGTGCAGAGTGCGTTTACCGGCGGCGGCAATTTTCAGGGCAAATTGAACGATGTCCAGAACCGCTACGAATTTCAAAACTATACGTCGATGGCACTCGGCGCTCACGCTGTCAAATTCGGTGTTCGCCTGCGGGACGGCATCGACAACAACACTTCCTATGAGGACTTCAACGGCACATACACATTTACTTCCATCAACACCTACCAGATCACTCTGCAGGGCGAAGCGAACGGACTTACACCGGAGGAGATTAGAGCCGCGGGCGGGGGCGCGTCGCAATTCAACCAGGTCGTCGGCACTCCCACGGCAAAGGTGAATATCGTCGATGTCGGGCTCTATGCCGAGGACGATTGGAAGTATCGTCCGAATCTCACACTGAGCTATGGCCTGCGTTTCGAATCTCAAAGCCAGATCGCCGATCACGCCGACTGGGCTCCGCGCGTCGGCATGGCATGGGGAATCGGCAAGAATAAAGCCGGCGCGCCGAAAGCCATTGTGCGAGCAGGTTTCGGGATTTTCTACGACCGCTTTCTTTCAGCAAATGTGCTCCAGGCTCAGCGCCAGAATGGAGTTAATCAGGTCAGTGTCGGCGTCATCAATCCCGACACCTTCACCGACACCACTCCCATCGGTGGCAATTTGCCTGGCCAGCCAAGGGCAATAACTGGAAGTTCCGGACCTATCCCGGGCCGGTACCAGATTAGTCCCGACCTGCACGCCTCTTACACTATCCAAACGGGCGTCTCCATTGAGAAGCAGTTGAAGAAGTCCGCAACCATAGCGGTTACCTATCTCAACTCGATGGGAGACGACAGTTATCTCACCCGGGATATTAACGCGCCGCTCCCCGGAACCTTCAATCCCGACGATCCCAGCAGCGGCGTGCGGCCGAACGGCAAAGCAGAAAACGTCTACCAGTACGAGTCGTCCGGCCGGTTCAATCAGAATCAACTCATCACGAACATGAACCTGCGCGCCACTAAGGGTATTTCTCTCTTCGGCTTCTACGTACTCAACTACGCCAACTCAAATACCGCAGGAGTCAACTCCCAGCCCTCGCAGCCTTACAACATCGAAGCCGACTACGGTCGCGCCAGCTATGGCATTCGTTCGCGGCTGTTAATGGGAGGGAATATAACTCTGCCACATCAGTTCACGCTCAGCCCGTTCGTCGTCGCATCCTCCGGCAGTCCCTTCAACATCACCACTGGCACCGATCTAGTCGGCGATCTTCAGTTCAACAACCGACCCGCCTATTCGGACGATCTCTCGAACCCCAACGTGGTGCAGACAAAGTACGGCACCTTTGACACGCAGCCAGCCACCTCGGCGCGCACAATTCCCATCAATCTCGAGACCGGTCCTGCCCTCTTCACCTTCAACCTTCGCTTCGGCAAGAATTTCGGCTTCGGACCCGTCCCGAAAGGTTCGGCATCCGCCAAAGAAGGCGGACCGGGAGGCCCTGGCGGTCCTGGAGGCGGCACCTTCGGCGGCGCACGCAGCGGCGGCGGTCGCGGCGGCGGTGGTGGCGGCGGTGGAGGCATGTTTGGCGGACCACCGGGAGCCCAGTCTTCCCACCGCTACAACCTTGCCTTTAGCGTACAGGCATTGAACTTGTTCAATAATGTGAACCTCGCCAACCCCGTAGCCGTGCTCACCGCTCCAGTCTCTCCCCAGTTCGGAGAGTCAAATGCTCTCGCCGGACGGATATTTTCCTCCTCGACTGCCACCCGTCGAGTCTTCCTTCAGGCAAACTTCACTTTCTAATCTCGTGCCATTCGGGTCCCTCTTCCAGGGGCCCGCTGCGCTCCCAGCGAAGTCCGAATTTTGGATTGCACACGGTGAAACGGATTTCGCGTTTTGCCCGAAATTTCGCGCATATTGAGAATGATTACCTATTTCACGCCCGCGTTCTGGTGTGCGAAGCTATCGACGCAGGTGAGCTGCGCATCCAAGGGAAATCAGTCACGGAAATTATGTGCCGAGGAGTCAGAAGTCACAAGCTTTCTAACTTGTGTAGAGAAAAAAGAAAGAAAATAATCGGCCTCGCAAGTCTGCCTTTTACGACGATGTTGACCTATTGACTCCGATTTAACATACTTCTAATGCGAACGTCGGATGATATAAAGGATTTAGCTCGAAATACCTGCCGTAAACGATTCATAAGTCAGCATTTCAAAGCGATCTTGTTGTACCGTCTCATTCGTTCGGATATTTGAATCCTCCATTTTCGATTCCGTCACTGAATTTCACCCGAACACGTGCAGTAAGAGCTTGGCGGACCTCCGCGATTCAGCACATTCCGCCATTCGAACGAACCCTGTTTCCGTTTAAGGAGCCCAGCATGCGCAATACTCTACTGTCGCGAGTCAAATCCGGATTCTTGGCAAGATTCCTCCCCGCCGCCCTCATCCTCGTTGCCGCGCCGGCCATGGTTGCGCAATCCAGTCCCATCGTCTTTACCGGACTCGAAACATATAACTGGGGCACCGGAGGTCCTGCCTACCTTACGGCCATCGGCCTGACCACAGACGCCGCTGGCAACCTGTACGTTGCCGAACCCGCCCAGACGCGAATCAGGAAAGTAACCCCCACCGGTGTACGCAGCGTTTTAATGCAAACGGGCGCCAAGCAGCCCAAGGGAATGGTCGTCGATTTGACCAATAATCTCTGGTACACAGACAGCCGACCAGTCAGTGGAAACCAGGGAACGACGATTGTCATGCATCCCCTGAACGGGGGGGCCGATGTCACTTATAGCGGATTCAGTCAGCCCATCAGCATGACGGTGGATGCGGCTAATAATGTCTACGTCGTAAACCAGGGAAATAACAATGTTCTGAAGGTGACAGCCGGTGTGGTCAGTACATTCATCAGCGGGCCCACCCTTCCGGTACAAGCTCGCGGCATCGCCATCGACAACAACAACAATATGTATATCGGCGATGTGTCCGGCAATAAGGTCTATCACTACGACGCCACGACGGGTGCCTTCATTAACACGCTGGTTCCTGCCGCCAGTTGCCAGGTTCGCGACGTGGCCCTAAACGGAGCAGGTGATTTGTTCGTAGGCTGCCAGACCACCCCCTCGACGATCTATCGGGTGCCCTACGAAGGAACTGCGCTGAATATCGCTCACGAGAGCCTGGTTTCCGCTACCGGGATGGCGGTCGGCGTTCACGGCCTTGCCTTCGGCGGCGGCATACTTTTCGCAGCCAACGGCACGGACACGGTCGACAAGATTCAGATCGATGCGGTTGACGTAGGGTCCTTCGCCATTACCCCCGACCAATCACTGGCCACCTCAGTCACTCTGACATTCGCTTCTATCTCTGACACTGCTACCCCCATCCACACTTCCGCATACTCTGAGGGCATAGCCTTCGATCCCGGCGGCAACGCCCCTAACGATTACCAACTGGCTGCTCCTGCAAGCGGTACAAATTGCGCTACGCTCACATCGCTTGGTCCTATCAATTCCGGATCCGCCTTGTGCTCCGTGAAGATCAACTTCCTGCCCAATGGTGTTGGACCGAGGCACGGAGCGGTGGTCTTCGCCACCGGGTCTGTACCTGTATTCACCCAACCTGTCGCAGGTATTGGTCTTGGCAGCCGAGTCGCTTACGGAATGAACGTGCCCCAGCAATATAGTGTCACTGCTTCAGGTCTGTCATTCACGACTCCAGCTGCGGTCGTAGCCGATGGCGGCGGAAACCGCTTTGTTGCGGATACCGGAAACAACCGCGTCGTAATGTTCCCGCAGGGCTCCTTTACGGGTAGCGTTATCGGCACTGGCTTTGTCTCCCCAGTCGGCCTCGCGGTAGATGCAGCAGGAAATTTGTTCGTTGCCGACGCCGCTTTTGGAATATCCGAGGTACCAAATGAGAACGGTACCCTCAATTCAGCCCATCAAACGGTCGTCACCTCAGCAGTAAGTTTCCCCACAGGTATTCGCTTCGACAAATACCAAAACCTCTTTATTGCTGACAGCCTCAATGACCGGGTCATCAAGGTTCCTTACGTAGATGGCAAGGTGAACGGTACTCACCAGACAGTCGTCGGCGGCGGCTTTATCAATCCTGAAGGTGTATACCCCGACGCCAGCGGAAATGTTTGGGTTGCGGACACAGCGTTCGACGCCCAGGACCTTACCGGCGGACGTATCGTGAAGGTCGCTCCGGATGGAACACAGACTACAGTTGCCATCGACAACTCACAGATTCCCGGAGGGCTTGCCTATCCCACCGATCTTGTTCTCGATCAAGCAAGTGACATCTACATCTCTGACACCAACAACTACCGTCTCCTGTACATCTCGGCTGACAATTCGGTCCAGACGACGATCTTTTCCAAACAGGACACGGTGGCGCCTGGATTCGGGGCCTTCGGCGGATTGTGGATTGATCCTTCTGGCACCTTGTACATCACCGACAGCATGAATAACCTGCTCGTTCAGATCAATTCCGGTGTGTTCGATCTGGCTTTCCCTACCACCAACGTTGGCGCGACGAGCGCCCCACAGACCATCCAAACAAGCAACATCGGCAATCAGCCGTTGACGCTTGAGAACCTTGTCTTCCCGACAGATTTCCAGCAGACGCCGGTAGGTTCAAGTCCTGTGTTGGATTGTCAAGCCTCCGCCGTCCTGCAGGGCGGCTCGAGTTGCGTCATCGGCATAACCTTCAAACCGACCAGCACTGGAGCCAAGGATGAGCCGCTGGATGTGGTCAATACAGATTTGAATGCCAATGCTTCTCCGTTCAACACTGACACCTTCAACCTCTCCGGAGTCGCTACCGGCACCATCGGTCTGAATCCGTCCTCCTTGACCTTCCCGGTCACGATCGACAACGTCGGCCCGTTCACCCCGCAGCAAATAGTAGTCACGAACATCGGGACAGTTGCCAGCGTGATCACAGTCGCTCTGGGAGCCGGAAGTTCGGCGGACTACCACATTACTGCTTCAACCTGCGGAGTCAGCCTTCCGGTCAACGGCACCTGCACCGTCAGCATAGCGTTCCATCCGACCGCCGGGTCCGGCGTGCGCACTGGAACATTCATCGCAACGGATAGTTTGGGGAACACCGTCTCAGCGGCTTTAACTGGAACAGCAACGACGGGATCACTAACTACCGTTCCATTCTCCCTGGCCTTCACCAGCCCAAATTATGTTCCATCTCCGACGCAGACATTCACCGTCTTCAACTACACTGGCTTCCCGCTGGCGATCTCCTTCTCCAACGCGAAGTATTTCGTCCTGACATCCAACTGCACGGGCTTCCTGCCCGCCAGAACCGGCTCTTGCATCGCGACGGTTTACTTCTATCCCACGATTGTCCCGTTCCCGACGAGGCCGAGAACCATAAACCGCACCCTCACGGTGACCGGAACTCCAGCCACGGGACCCAAATTTACAACTACAGTGGGACTTTCCGGCATCGCGACACCAATGCCGCCGAGCCTCTCCGCAAATGCAGGTCACCTGCTGCCCAACGCACACGTTGCTTTGAGCGCCTCAACCCTCAGCTTTGCACCACAGGCCACCGCCAGCGTCTCGATGGCCAAGACCTTCACCGTCACCAACCAGACCGGTCTGACCAGCGCTGTCTCGTTAACAGTTCCGACGGGCTACACGGCGATGACGTCCTGCACGGAACTCCTCAAGTCCGGGGAAACTTGCAAGGTCAAACTGGCATTCAGCCCAGAAAAGCCCGGAGCGACTGAGGGCGTAGTGACGACAACCCTGTATCCAGTCGATGGAAGCGACGTGCATCAGTCGACCATCACTGTTCGCGGCACTGGCAAATAGCACAGCAATAAGCACCAACGAAATAGGCCTGCTCACCACTGAGCAGGCCTATTCATTTGCAAGAGGGAACGGAACAGCGGGCGAGAGCTCAACTTGCACCTGAATAAGAGTCTGTCTCGGAAATCCGTGTGGAGAAGAGGAAACAGAAAAGGGAACGGATATGGAGGACCGCCTCTGCAGCACCCTTCGGGAACAACAATCGCGGAAAGCGCCGGATCATCCCCGGCAACCCTACTTCACCAGCTTAGCTGTCCGTAGAAAATCAAAGTTGGCGGAACTCGACGGGCGCACATTTTCAAGGCGGCGGTTATGAATCAGCACCGTGTCCAGGTA
This sequence comes from uncultured Acidobacteriaceae bacterium, assembly GCA_963816335.1. Classification (GTDB taxonomy): domain Bacteria; phylum Acidobacteriota; class Terriglobia; order Terriglobales; family Acidobacteriaceae; genus JANXZS01. The sequence goes on from CAWFKA010000013.1 coordinate 126,171, forward strand.
CCAGAGATTGATGGCCGGCAAATCTCGGGCAATGATCTGTTGCGCCTGCTCATAGTCCGTCTTGCGTACGTTCTGATCGCTCGACTTCGCAGCATCGTCCAACAGGCGGTCCAACGCGGGATTCAGATAGTGGCCCCGATTGGCGCCATGCGGAGGCACACTGTTGGAATGGTATGCGTAGCGAAAAATATCCGGGTCTTCATTGCCGCCCTGCCACCGCAGCGTGTACATCTGGAAGGCTCCACGAGTCACGTCCGCGTAGAAACTCGCAAACTCGAAGCTCCGCACGTCCAACGCAATTCCTACCTGCCTTAGCTCCTGTTGCAAAATCACAGCCAGTAACCGACTCGTCTCATCCGTCGAAGTCTTAAGCGCCAGGTGCAGCCTTACCCCATCTGCCGCACGCTTCAGGCCAGCCGATTCCAGCAATTCCTCCGCATGTCGCGGATCAAAATCATAGTGCTGTAGATTCGGAGACCACGCCCAATGGTCCGGAGGCAGCAGGCTGTTCGCAAGCCTCGCTCTGCCGCGCCACAGTGAACGCAGAATCAATGGCCGGTCAATCGCATACGCAATAGCCTGCCGAACGCGAACATCACGAAGCGCGGGATCATTCAAGTTGAAGGAAACGTAATTCAGAATAGTGCCCGGCGAAGTCTCCACGGCCAGTTGCGGACGGGTCTGAAGCACGCTTACCATGTCCGCCGTCAGGCAATTGACGCACACATCCGCCGACCCCTTCTCCATCTCCAGGGCTCGTGTAATCGCGTCAGGTACCACGGCAAAATGAATGCGCTCGATCGCAGGCGGAGGCTGCCACGAATTCGTGCTGCGCTCAAGCACGACATCCTTATCAAGTTCCGCACTTACAAAACGAAACGGCCCGCTGCCCACAGGATGCTGCCCGAAGGTTTTTCCGCTCCCTTCGGGAATAATTCCGATAGCTCCATCCGACAAGTTCCACAGCAGCGCCGCGTCAGGTTTTTTCAAACGCATCACGACTGTCTGGTCATCCGGCGCCTCAACGCTTTCGATGCTCTGAAACGCGCCAGCTTTGGGAGTGATCACCTGCCCGTGAAGAATCGTGTCCATCGTCCACTTCACGTCGCGCGCGGTCAGCAGCTTGCCATCGTGAAAATGCACGCCGCCCTGCAGATGAAAAATGTAAGTCAGCGGATCGGGAGTATCCCAGCTCTTCGCCAGCCATGGCTGCACATTGAAGTGTTCGTCGCGGCGCGTCAGCGCGTCGAAGATCAGCGAATCAATGTGCTCCGATTGCCCGTCCGTCCCAATACGAGGATCGAGATTCGCCGGGCTACTCTCAATCAGCATCGTCACCGTGTTTGCGCTCGGCGGCCTCTGCTTGCAGCCCGCACATCCCAGCGTCAACGCCACGCCGAGAGTGATCCACTTCCTCCTAGACATAGCTGATTTGCCCCAGCAGCGCGGGTTTGGCGGCTCCCGTGGCCGCAGGGACGTTGCCCGGGCGACGATGCCACGTTTGCCACGCCAGCAACGCGAAAGCAACCGCCTCCTTAGCCTGCGACGGCATTCCGAAGTCATCGCTGCTAGCGATGCGGCATTTGTGCGGTCCTAGAATCTCTCCCAGCATCGACAATAAAGTCGCGTTTTGCGACCCCCCGCCGGAGACAATCATGTCCACGTCCGCATCGTCCATCCGTCCCTTCACAAATCGTTCATACGCCAGGCCGACACTGCGTGCGGTCAATGCTGTCGCCGTGGCGACAACGTCATCCGGACTGCCTCCCGCGCGCTCACACCGGGCGATAAAGTTCTTCACATACTTGCCGCCGAACTGTTCACGCCCCGCGCTTTTTGGCGGAGCCGCCGCGAAGAAAGAATTCCGCAGCAACGATTCCAGCACTGGCTCAAGCACCCGTCCACGCGCCGCAATGCGCCCGCCGCGGTCGAACTGTTTGTCAAACAGCGCCTGGGTCACGCCGTCAATTACCATGTTCGCCGGTCCCGTGTCGAACGCGCATATCTCAGATAGATCGCATCCCGGGGGCAGCACCGTCAGGTTGCCGATGCCTCCGAGATTCTGCAGTACGCGCCCGCGTTGTTGATGACGGAACAGAACATAATCCAGCAGCGGCACCAGCGGCGCACCCTGTCCGCCAACCGCCATGTCCGCGGGCCGAAAATTTGATACCACTGGCACGCCCGCGTCGCGCGCCAGCATCGCCATCTCCCCGATCTGCCATGTGCACGCGAATTCGCGGCCTGCATAACGTGCGGCTTTGCCCTGGTGATAAATCGTCTGCCCATGACAACCAATCAGTTCGAGATTCACCTTGTGCTGGACAAGCGTCTCTCGAACAGCTTCGGCGTAGGCGATGCCCAGTCTCCAATTCAAACGCGCCAACTCTGGCGTTGAAGTTCCGCTCGCATTCATCGAAGCGAGTACCGAGCGCCGCAAGCTCGTTGAGAACGGAAAAGAGTAGTGCGCAAGCAATTTGAGATCGAAATTCAGCGCGGAATCGCGCGGCCGAATTCGCACCAGCGCTACATCCACACCATCGGCGGATGTCCCGCTCATCAGCCCCGCAACAATCATCGGCTTGGCTAATAGTGACGCGGCGCTCATGCCTGCCTCCCGGCCGTCTGCACCCTTGCGGCGAAATCGCGCACGTTGTTGCGCAGGCTCTCTACTTGTTCCACATTCGGCTGACGCATTTTTGCCGGGAGCATCCTCTTCTTTGCCCGCGCCACCCTGCGATTTGTTTCCGCGAGAAGTTTTCGGAATGCACTCGAGCGTTCCGCCTCAGAGAGCAGCGCTTCGTAGGCACGCAGGATCAGCGCAGCGTCATGGCAAATTTCAACGAGATCATTACCCGCCAGCACAGCGGCTACCGCTGCCTCCTCCATCGGCGCATGGTTTAACACTCCACCCATCTCCATGTCGTCGGTTAGAACCAGTCCCTTGTAGCCGATCTTCTTGCGCAGCACATCCTTGATCCAGAACGAGGACACCGATGCCGGCAAATTCTCTCGCCCGGCATAAGCCGCATGCGACACCATCACCACCGGCAGCTCTCGCGCGAGCTTGCGATAGGGAAGAAGGTCCTCGCGCCACAACGCGTCCATGCTGCGATCAATCACTTGAGTGGCAACATGCGAATCCAATGTGCCGCCGCCAAGACCGGGAAAGTGCTTGCCGCAACCCAGCACGCCGGTCTTGCGCAGCCCTTTCAGAAACGCGCTCGCATACTCACTCACTACTGTTGGATCAGCGGATGCGACTCGCGTCTTCATCACGTCTGCTGAAGCAGGCAGCGCCAGGTCGAGCACCGGAGCAAGTGTGGTGTTGAAGCCGAGCGCGCTCGTCTCGCGCCCGATCAGTTCACCATGCTTCTGCCACAATCTCTTGGATCCCGTTGCCGCAACTACAGCAGCGGAAGGCATCGGGGCCATCACATCGCGCAGCCGGTCCACCAGCCCACCCTCCACATCCACGCAGCGGAAACCAGCCGCGGGAGAAATCTGCGAAACGGCTTCTAACAATTCACGCGTCTGTTCAACTCTGTCGATGTTCCTGCGAAATAAAATCACGCCGCCGGGTTGGATGAGGTTGATCCATGCGCGTTCCACCGGAGAGAGCTGCATGCCCCCCACGCCTACAATCAGGATTTCGCCAACCATGTGCCGCAACTCTTTCGCCGCCATCGTCAGCCTTTCTCCGTGGATGCGCCCTGGATCTCGTTCTTCAATTCTTCCAGCAGGTTAAGCGCCTGCAGTGGAGTCAGTGAATTAATTTCCGTCTGCTCCAGCCGATCCACAATACGTTGTGAGAGCGGCGTGAACATGGTCATCTGCAGTGGCGACTCGGTTTCCACCGCCACGTTGCGCCGTTCGGATCGTTCGTGCTGGCGCAACACCTGGCGCGCCCGCTCCAACACTGGCCCAGGCAATCCCGCCAGCCGCGCCACCTCAATTCCATAACTCTTGTTCGCGGCCCCCGGTTCAATCGTGTGCAGAAACAGAATGCCCTTGGGCGTCTCCTTCACCGTCACGTGCAGATTCTTCAATCGCGGAAGCTGTTCCGCCAGGATCGTCAGCTCGTGGTAGTGCGTGGCAAACAGTGTTCGTGCGCCAACTTCGGCGTGCAAAAACTCCACCGTCGCCCACGCCAGCGATAGTCCATCGAACGTCGCCGTGCCGCGCCCCATCTCGTCCAGCAGAATCAGTGAGCGGCGCGTTGCCGTATTCAGAATGCTCGCTGTCTCAATCATCTCCACCATGAAGGTAGAGCGTCCGCGAGCAACGTTATCGCTCGCACCGATGCGGGTGAAGATTCGATCCACCAGCCCCATTCGCAATCGTTCCGCGGGCACAAAGCTTCCCATCTGCGCAAGAATAACCAGCAGCGCAGCCTGTCTAAGATACGTTGACTTGCCTCCCATATTCGGCCCGGTAATCAGCAGCAGGCACGGGCCCTCCACGTCGAGGTAAAGATCATTCGGAATGAAGCGGCCCTCGCCGCTCGTCTCCATCAAGCGCTCCACCACTGGATGCCGCGCCGCGATCGCCTCCAAGACCAGCGAATCTTCCAGCTTTGGCCGAGCATAATTGTGCAACGCTGCAAGATGCGCAAAGTTCGCCAGCAGGTCCACTTCCGCTACAATCGAACTCGAGCGCCGGATGCGGCTGGATGCCGCAAGCACGATGGCCCGCAGTTCCGCGAAAAGCCTTTTCTCAATCTCGATGCAGCGCTCATGTGCGGTCAGCACGCGCACTTCGTAGTCCTTTAATTCCGGTGTCGTAAATCTCTCCGCATTCACCAGCGTCTGCTTGCGCTCGTAATCGGCGGGCACATTCGAGAGATTCGATTTTGTTATCTCGATGTAGTATCCAAAAACAGAATTGAAGCGAACCTTCAGCGAATTGATTCCGGTCCTCGTACGTTCGCGCTCTTCGATTGCTGCGATGGACTGGCGTCCACTCTGGCTGATGCTCCTGAGCGAATCCAGCTCCCCATCCACACCCGACGCGATCACGCCACCTTCCGCCAGCGTCAGCGGCGGATCCTGCAACAGTGTCGTCGTGATTTTCTCCGCAATATCGGTCAGCGAGTCAAGGCGGCTCGCACAGTCGCGCCATCTTTCGCCACCTAATTCTCCGACACTCGTCTTTACCCCCGGAAGTCGCGCCAGCGAATTCGCCAGCGCAAGCACGTCGCGGGGACCAGCGCTGTCCAGCGCAATGCGCGCCAGCAGACGTTCCAGGTCGAGAATGCCGCCCATCGCTCGCCGCACTGCCTCCCGGCGAATCAAGTCGTGGCGTAGTTCCCCCACTGCCTCATAGCGGGCTTCAATTTGTATGGGATCAATCAACGGCCGCAGAATGGAACTGCGCAGCAGTCGCTTTCCCATGGGAGTCAGGCAGCAGTCCATCGCGTGGAACAACGTCGTCTCCTGCGACGAATCGGAAAACAGCGGCTCGGTCAACTCCAGGTTGCGTGCCGTCACCTGGTCAAGCTGCAAAAATTCTGAGCGTTCGTAAAAACGAATGCTGTCAATATGACCGGCATCGAATTGCTGTGTGCTGCGAACGTAATGCAGCACCGCGCCCGCCGCTGTTGCCGCCGTTCCGTGCCCGGTCAGGCCGAAGCCGTCGAGCGAGTGCGCGCCCAGTTGCCGCTCCAGCAGCGGGATGGCATATTCCGACGAGAAAACCCAATCATCCATTCTCGTCTTGGTCGCAATTCGCTCGAGGCCCCGCGTCTCCTCTCCCGCCAAGGGATCAAGGAGCGGCTGCGTGGTCGCCAGCAGCAGTTCGCTTGGCTGAACCTTGGTAAGCTCGTCTATCGCCAGCGCCATCGCCGACGGCCCCGTAAACTCGGCTGCACGAAAATCGCCAGTTGATAAATCCAGTAGCGCCACTGCCGCCGTGTGCCCGTCGGAGTGCAGCGCTCCCAGAAAATTGTTGCGGTCAGACCCCAGTGCCGGATCGATGGCTGTTCCCGGCGACAACACCCGCGTCACTTCGCGGCGAACAATCTTCTTCGTCAGCTTGGGATCTTCCATCTGCTCGCAGATGGCCACGCGGTAACCCTTGCGAAGCAATCGCGAAATGTACCCCTCGGCGGCGTGATACGGCACTCCGCACATCGGCAGGGAGCGCTCCCGGTCACGGGCCGTCAGCGTTATCTGTAACTCGCGGGAGGCTGTCTTTGCATCCTCAAAGAAGAGCTCATAAAAGTCTCCCATGCGGAAGAACAACAGGGCATCGGGATTCAACGCCTTCGCGCTGGTGTACTGGCGCATGAAAGGGGTCAGGGTGGGAGCAGGAGCGGCGGTCAGGTCGGGCGCGCCTGCCACCGGAGATGGGCTTTCTTCATGCACTGGAAATGCCAGCATACCGCGAACGGCATGCTGGCGAAAGTGCTACTCATATCGCCCGGACTGCTGCTGGACAGGAACCGCACAACCATGCAATTTCTGCGACATACATTCATGTCGCCGGCAGGGTGACTTGTCCTCGTCGACTAGATCCCATCACCCACTGCAGTACTGTAGCTGGGGTCGGAGGTGTAACCGCGGTCGGCATCGGAGCCGTGCTGCTTCACCATCTTGTTATACGTTCCCAGTATTAGGAACGGGGCAGCCCACTGACCCACAAAAAGCGCCGCGTGATCCTTGCCGCTCGCTTTGAACGCGAGCGAGGCCAAGATGGACGCGCCCGCCGCAGCCAGGAAGAAGCTCGTTGGCCACTTTGCTGACTGTCTTTCCATGAAAGCTGTTACCTGGTCTTCTGAAATTTCTCCCGCACGTACACGTTGATCCATTGTTGATCTCCTCTTTTGTAGAACGATTAAGAACCGTCGGCAGCGGCAACGCCTTGGCCAGCTTTTGCGCCAAATCGGAATCCTTCCGCGCCATTTGAAGCCTAGGATGCCCGTTTCGAACCGCGAGAGCCTCCATCCTGGAACCTGGAAGCGGCTCGGTGAAACGAAGGGGGGAGAATTTGGGTAGGATGAAAGAGGAGAATAATTCGCACCAAGCCCGCATTGAACTGGCCCCAGCCAGTCAAAATGACGCATTTATTCTGCGTTTTAAGGCGCTAAACCTTGTGGATCTGGTGTCCCATCGTTCAATGTGTGATCAGGATCACTGTATACTGGCCATTACTCTCCTAAGGTAAATGGAATGTTCCTTCTATGGCTAAGAGTGGCAGCGGGCTTATACGGGGTGGCAAGTCTCGCCGCTCTGCCGGCGGTGCTCTTTGGCAAGGTAAAGTGGAACAAGCTTTGCATCGGAGCGGCCATCGCCGCGGTCTTCTTTCATTTTGTGTCACTTACCGAAATGATGAACGCCGCGCACCACTGGATTCCGGTGGGGATGCACGAAGTCCAATCGCTGCTCGCACTGCTGATCGCCCTGGCATTCCTGCTAATTACGCTTCGCTATAAAACATCCTCTTTTGGAATGTTCGCGCTGCCCCTGGTCTTTGTGCTGGTGCTGATTCCGGCCATCGGCCCGGACAAATACACTTTTACTTCGCCGCTCATTCGCAACGGCTGGGTAACGGTGCATATTGCGGCCATTTTGTCGGCTTATGTCGCCCTGATCTTCAGCCTGCTTGCCAGCTTCCTCTACTTGCTACAGGAGCAGCGCATTAAGCGCAAGCAGAAGGTGGTTCTGCTGCCGTGGCTGCCGGCGCTGGAAACGATGGACCAGATCGCCCACCGCACGCTGCTAATCGGCTTCCACACCATGACGATTGGATTGCTGACGGGATCGCTGATTGCGCAATCCATCATGGGCCCGGCCTATTTCCGCGACCCCAAGGTGCTGTTGTCGTTTGGAATGTGGCTGCTGTTTGTGGTGCTCCTCATCATTCGTAAAAGCCAGGGATTGCGCGGCCGCCGTGCCATCTATCTCTCCAGCCTGGTCTTTTTGGTTATGCTCAGCGTATGGGCGGCTAATCAGGTCAGTTCCTTCCATAGGTTCTCCATCCCATGAGCGAGAATCCAAATTTCGTTCTGCTCGGGGTGAACCACAAGACGGCTCCGATTGAACTGAGAGAGCAGCTTGCCATTCCGCCCCACCTGCTGGGATCGGCGACCGAGCGCTTGCTCGCCTGCTCCGGGATTCATGAGGGCATGATCCTCTCCACCTGCAACCGGGTGGAAATCCTAACCTGTCAGGAATCGACGGCCGACCTGGTCAGCTTCATGAATGAATACTTTGCAGTGGATCCAGCGTTGCTGCGCCCTCACATATACGAATATCGCGATCGCGAAGCAGTGCGGCACCTCTTCCGCGTAGCCGCCAGCCTGGATTCGATGGTGGTGGGTGAACCCCAGATTCTTGGCCAGGTAAAGGAGTCCTACACCGTCGCCCGCTCCGTGGGAGCCGTCCATTCCAACCTGGAAAAGCTGTTGCAATCCGCCTTCAGCGTCGCGAAAAAGGTGCGCACGGAAACCCAGATCGGGAGTACTTCTGTCTCGATTGCATCCGTCGCCGTAGACCTGGCGCAGAAGATTTTTGGATCGCTGGAAGGCAAGACGGTATTCCTCGTCGGCGCAGGCAAGATGAGTGAGTTGGCAGCGCGTCATCTTCTCCAGCAGGGAGCCGGGGCGATACTGGTTGCGAATCGAACTCACGAGCGCGCCCGGCAGATGGCTGAAGTCTTTAAGGGCCGCGCGATCCAGTTCGAAGATCTTTACGCGACGGCGGACCAGGCCGACATCATCATTACTTCGACGGGCGCGCCACACCCGATTTTCCATCCAGAACACGGGCACCTCTTCATGCAGAGGCGTCGCAATCGTCCGATGTTCTTTATCGACATCGCTGTGCCTCGGGACGTCGATCCCCGGATGAACAAGATCGAAGGCATCTTCGTTTACGACATCGACGATCTGCAATCCGTGGCTGCGTCGCATCTCGCAGAGCGGTCGCGCGAGGCAGAGAATGCCGAGAGCATCGTTTCGGCCGAGGTAAATCGTTACCATCAGAAGCTGCAGACGCTGAATGTGGTACCAGCCATCGTGGGTCTGCAGGAGTCCGCTGAAGTGATCCGGCAGGCTGAACTTAGCCGCGCACATGCGCGGCTTCAGTCGTTGACCGCGGAACAACTGGCCGCAGTGGACGCGCTTACTCGCGGCATGATGAACAAGTTTCTTCACGCACCTTTGCAGGCTCTTAAGACGGCGGCTCTCGAAGGAGATACTGCCAGGATGGACACAATCCGCAAAAGCTTTGAGGGCGTGAACGGACGACCTCCGGCACAAGTGCCTTCGTCGAAGGACGTCCCACAAAGTCCGAAGGTTGAAGACCGGCCCGAAGCTACTGTGGAAGATGCTGACACTGTCGCGTCGCTGAGATCGGGGCGCTCGTGATCCGGATCGGTTCCCGGGGATCGCAGCTCGCGCTCTGGCAGTCCAACCATATCGCGGATGCCCTGCGGGGTGCCGGCCACGAAGTCTCCATTGAAATCATCCGCACCACCGGCGACCGCCTGCAGGATATTTCGTTCGGGCAGGTAGGTACAAAAGGCATGTTTACCAAGGAGATCGAAGAGGCCCTTGCGGAAGGCCGTGTCGACCTTGCGGTACACAGCCTGAAGGATCTGCCAACCGAGTTACCGGATGGTTTTGCGATAGCTGCAATTCCGCCCCGCGTCGATCCACGGGATGCACTGGTGTCGGTGGAGTTCGCCCATTTTACCGACCTGCCTGCCGGCTCGCTGGTGGGTACAAGCAGCCTTCGACGGCAGGCGCAGTTGCGTGCCACGCGCGGTGATCTCCGGTTTGTAGAGTTTCGCGGCAATGTGGACACTCGCCTGCGAAAACTGGCTGAGGGACAGGTACAGGCCATCGTCCTCGCCGCGGCCGGCCTCGAGCGTCTCGGGAAGACGGAGTGGGTGAGAGAGCGTTTCCATCCCGGCATGGTGTGCCCGGCGGCCGGACAAGGCGCGCTTGCGATCGAGTGCAGGGCAGATGACGCCGCCACTCACAGCGCCGTGCATTTTCTGGACGATGCCGATACTCGATTCGCAGTCACCGCGGAGCGTGCCGCACTGAATGCGCTCGGCGGAGGCTGCCAGGTTCCGATTGGAGCCTATTGTTTCAGAGATGCCACCGGATTCATCCTTCACGGCGCGGTTGCTCAGCCCGACGGTGCTTTAGTGTTGCGCTCGGAATGCCGAGGCGAGGACGCAATCGTCATGGGCCATGAATTGTCGGCCTCCCTGATCAAAAAAGGTGCCGCGGAGATTCTGGCTGGCGTGAGCGAATCGAAATGAACGCGGCACTGCCAAGTGGCCCGCTTGCCGGAAAGACAATTCTCGTAACTCGTGCACAGCAACAGGCTGGCAAGCTCAGCGACAGGCTCAGCGAACTCGGCGCATCCGTCATTGAATTGCCGGTGATCGAGATCGTTCCGCCCGACTCATACGACCCGCTCGATCAAGCACTTCGTCAACTTGGCGATTACGACTGGCTCATTCTCACCAGCGCAAACACGGTGCACGTATTGGCTGACCGCATGCAACAGCTCGGCCTGGCGCTCGCCTTCAGCAATCTCAAAACTGTAGCAATCGGCCCGTCAACCGCAGCTGCCATGGCGGAGCGGGGAATCAAAGTCGATCTTATTCCCGATCGGTATGTAGCGGAGTCGGTCGTGCATGCGCTGGAGAGCCACGTTCGCGGCTCACGAATCCTGTTGGCGCGCGCGCGGGTCGCACGGGATGTGATTCCTGAAGCTCTCACCAACGCCGGAGCACGAGTGGATGTTGTGGACGCCTATCAAACCGTTGTTCCCGCTGATTCTGAGCGGAAAGTCCGTGAACTATTCGTGGAAGCCAAATGCGCAATCGACGCGGTTACGTTTACCAGCTCTTCAACTGTAAAGAATTTTGTGACGCTGCTCGGCCAAGCGGAGATCACCATTCCGTTGCCCGGGGTGAAGGCTTGCTCGATCGGCCCCGTGACGAGCGCAACTTTGCGCGAGTTCGGCTGGGAACCATCCATTGAAGCGGAGCAGTACGACGTTCCCGGGCTGGTTGCGGCTACCGTGAAGGCACTCACAGCCTGACAATCGATATTAGTGCGTGCTCCAGGTCTTGTCCGGTGCATTGCAGAGCGGCTCCAGTGGGCAGTCCGCGCAACGCGGTTTGCGGGCGATGCAGATCTGCCTGCCGTGGTGGATCATCTCGTGCGAAAACGCAATCCAGTGATCCTGCGGAATAATCTTCATCAGGTCCTGTTCCACCTTTTCCGGCGCTGTGTTACGCGTCAGGCCCAGCCGCATGGACAGGCGAAGCACGTGCGTATCCACCACCACGCCCACGGCCTCTTTGTACGCCACGCCGAGGACAACATTGGCGGTCTTGCGAGCCACACCCGGCAACGTGAGCAGCTCCTCCATCTTGCGCGGGACTCTGCCATTGAACTCAGAGATCAGTCTCTTTGCCGCTCCCGAAATCGATTTTGCCTTGTTGTGAAAAAATCCTGTCGACCGTATCTCCTTCTCAATTTCTGGCAAGGGAGCCGCCGCAAAATCGGCGGGAGTGGGGAATTTCATGAAGAGGGAAGGCGTAACCATGTTGACGCGCACATCTGTGCACTGCGCCGAGAGAATCGTCGCGACCAGTAGCTCCCACGCGTTACGGTGATGCAGGGCGCATTGGACGTTGGGGTAGGTGTCCTCGAGTATGTTCAGGATTGCAGCGATGCGCTCCGGTGCAAGATCCGACTTGGGCGACGTCTTAGGCCTTGATTTCGCCGAGGCAACCTTCTTTGCCGCGGCTTGATTCGGCGCGGGTTTCGCCTTCGTGGGCTTGCCGGATTTCCTGGCGGGAACGGATTTGTTCGAGGGCATAATCTCTTCTCGGCTAAAAGCTCTAGAGCTTGCCATTGAGCCAGTCGTGGAGCTTGTCAACCCGCAGTCGCAGGCCAATGAAGAACTGGCCGAAGAGCGCGTATTCGGCGCTTACCTGGTCGAAGCGCATCTCGTAGATCAGCTTTTTGAAAACAAGCGGATCGTCTGCGAAGAGATCGACGCCCCATTCCCAGTCATCCATGCCGATCGAGCCGGTGATGATCTGCTTCACTCGGTCGCCGTAGCGGCGTCCGATCATGCCGTGATCGTGCATCATGCGCTGCCTATCGGCGAAAGGCACCATGTACCAATTCTTTCGCTCGTCGCGCTTGCGATCCATGGGATAAAAGCAGAGATATCTGGTGTCGGGCACTGCTGGACAGAGGCGCGTCATCATGGCGTCGGCCTGGCGCTTGAGCGTGGCGGCCACCTCGGCATTCCATTCGGGCGAATGCTCTTCGAAGCCCTTAGCCGCTGCGGCCTCGTACGTCTTACGGCTGGACTCGTAGAGTCCAAGCTCGACAACGGAAACATAGGAATGGCGCTGATCGAGAAAATCGTAAAGCTCGGTTTGCGCAAGGCTCAACTCGATCTGGTTGAGGGCCTCGAGCGAGTCGCGGAAGTGGACGAAGATGAGATCGCTCTTGTGACCGAGCTCAGAAAACAATGCGGTCTGGATAGGCGCGTCAGGATTGGCTCGCTCCAGTTCGCCCAGCGTTGCTTCGGCCTCGGAGGCGATCCGTTCGCGATCCGCGGACGGAGTGGCGCGCCATGCCTTCCAGTCGAAGCGGAAGAATTGATGGAGGACGCTCGAGCCTTCGAGCGTAAGGGGGACTGGCGGGAATTCAGACAACGGTCACCTCTTGGGAATGTCGTTCCCAATCCTAACAAAGTGGCAGGATCAGGAGGTGATTGCAACACTGATTAGGCGAGCGATGACAGACCGGCATCCCTGCAACAGCCCGCTCCCCGCAAGTTATACTAAGAGGGAATGATAGAGAAAATTATTGCCATTCTGGCGCACTTCATTATTGCGGTAATTTCGGCAGGCGGATACGCCGGTATCGCACTTTTAATGGGAATTGAATCGGCCTGTGTTCCGTTGCCCTCGGAAATCATCATGCCGTTTTCGGGCTACCTGGTTTATACGGGGCGCTTCAACCTGTTCTGGGTGGCCACGGCTGGCGCAATCGGCTGCAACCTCGGCTCGGCGGTTGCGTATTGGATCGGCGCATACGGCGGGCGCCCCTTGGTAGAGCGGTTCGGCCGGTTCGTGCTGTTGGATAAGAAGGACCTTGAACGCACCACCCGCTTCTTCTTCAAATACGGTTCCATCACTGTATTTGTGGCGAGATTACTGCCGGTGGTGAGGACATTTATCGCCCTGCCAGCAGGCATCGCCAAAATGCCCCAGCTCCGCTTTCATATCTACACATTCCTGGGTTCGTGGCCGTGGTGCTTCGCGCTCGCCTATGTCGGCATGAAGCTGGGACAGGGATGGGAAACCGATCCGCGATTCAAGGCGGTTTTCCACGAATTTCACACCGTGATCGTAGTGCTTCTGCTGGCTGGAATCGCGTGGTTCCTCTGGTCGCATTGGAAGGGGCGCTCGCGCACGGAAGAGGCGTAAACTCCACTCGAAGTCGAAATCCCACCATTCAGCACCCCCGATTTGCCAAAGCGGTGTGTCAGGGGTGATTCTGGTCAGTCTCCATTTGACGATATTCTGTGTCTTATTTTGTTTGTGAGAGGAAGGACTCGTAAGAAATGTCTACAGTTAAGGATGGCGGCCAGAGCGCCGCTCCAGGTTCAGAGATCCAGCCAGCTACGGGAAAACTGGGCGTCATGGTTGTCGGTCTCGGCGCAGTTGCCACCACATTGATCGCCGGCGTTGAAGCCGTCCGCAAGGGCATCGCAAAACCAATCGGCTCCATTACCCAGATGGGCACCATTCGTCTCGGCAAGCGTACCGAGTCGCGGACTCCGCAAATTCACGACTTCGTCCCCTTGGCTAAACTGGATGACGTCGTCTTCACAGGGTGGGACATCTTCGAAGACAACGTCTACGAGGCCGCCAGCAACGCCAAAGTGCTCGACAAGGACCTGCTGCAACAGATCAAGCCCTACCTCGAAACCATCAAGCCATTGCCCGCTGTATTCGACCAGTACTACGTCAAGCGGCTGCATGGGACCAATGTCAAAACAGGGAAGAACAAGGCCGATCTCGCCCAGCAGGTTCGTGAAGATATCCGCGCCTTTAAAAAGACGGTAGACCGCGTTGTGATGATCTGGTGCGGATCTACGGAGATCTTCCTTGAGCCCCACCCCGTGCACGAATCGGTGGCAGCATTCGAAAAAGGTCTGGCCGACAGCGATATCAACATAGCGCCTTCCATGATCTATGCCTATGCCGCCCTGCAGGAGGGCGTCCCCTTCGCCAACGGCGCACCCAACCTTACAGTCGACTTGCCGGTCATGCTGGAACTCTCCCGGAAGAACTCGGCTCCGATCTGCGGCAAGGACTTCAAGACCGGCCAGACGCTGATCAAGACAGTCCTTTCCCCCATGTTCAAGGCGAGAATGCTGGGCGTCAGCGGTTGGTACTCGACCAACATCCTTGGAAATCGTGACGGCGAAGTGCTGGACGATCCTGAATCCTTCAAGACTAAGGAGGAGTCAAAACTCGGCGTGCTGGACTTCATTCTCCAGCCGGAACTCTATCCCGAGCTTTACGGCAATATTTATCACAAGGTAAGGATTAACTATTATCCGCCACGTGGTGATAATAAAGAGGGTTGGGACAACATCGATATCTTCGGATGGCTGGGTTATCCGATGCAGATTAAGGTCGATTTCCTCTGTCGCGACTCAATTCTTGCCGCGCCGATCGCCCTCGACCTCGTCCTCTTTATGGATCTGGCAAAACGCACGCCTGACCTCAAGGACATCGGAATCCAGGAGTGGCTGAGCTTCTTCTTCAAGTCGCCCATGTCCGCGCCGGGGCTGTATCCGGAACACGACCTGTTCATCCAGTCGATGAAACTGAAGAACACGCTGCGCTATATCAAGGGCGAGCAGTTGATCACCCACCTCGGTCTCGAGTACTACGACTAGAACTCAGCCACAAAGCCATGGCGGAGCCTCTGTGGCTCCGCCATTTGCTTTGTGGCTGGTATTCCTTCCTCGTGGGCTCCCGCCGGAAAATCTCACGCCATCGCCGCAATTGGGACGAGTTCGACGGCCACCACGGTGATGTCGTCTTCCTGCCCAAAATCCTGCGCGATCCTGGCAATCTCGTTCGGCGAATGCGTCTGCGATAGACCCGCCAGGAAGCGATCGAAGCCGTACAGTTCTCCCCGGGAGTTCCGCGCTTCAATCACGCCGTCGGAAACAAAGAGGAGCCTGTCTGCGGAGTCCAGCGCAAAAGATTGGTCTACGTAGTCCACCTCTGCCGTAACCCCCAGGGGAAGGCCGCCCGCGATGGGAAGCTCCTCGTCGTTCCGGTAAGGGGATGGGTGCCCGGCATTGGCGATGGTAATGGTCTGGTTCGGCGAAAAGTGGGCGCAAATACAAGTCGTCAGCGAAGAGTGTCCCTGGTCCAGCAACACCAGGTTCAGCTCTTCCAGCACCTGCACGGGATCGTTGGTTCTCACTCGGCGAAGGGCGCCGACAATCATTGATACCGTCATTGCTGCCTGCATGCCTTTCCCCACAACATCGCCGATTACAACCAGCAATCCTCCATTCGCAGTTGGAGAGAGATAGAAAAAATCGCCACCCACCTCCCGTGCCGGAACATAAGCGCTCGTCACCGAGTATCCGGGAGTTTCGATGTTCGTGTTGGGGATCATCAGCGACTGCACCCCCTTGGCGGCTTCCAGTTCGGCCGCGGCGCGCTCACGCTCCCGGCTGACCCGGACAAAGCGAAGGCCGATGATCAGCAGGATCACCATGTAGTACGGCAGATCGCTCAGGGTGCCCACTGCGACCGACACAGGCCCGAAGTGGATCAGTGGCAGCACGCTGGTGGGATCCTTCCGAAAATGCAGGAAGTAGGCCAGACTGCTGACGACATCAATGAAAGAGGCAGCGTTGGAAATCGCCGTTGGGATCAGCAACAATCCTGCTTCCCGGTTGCCGCGAATAAACCAGTAAGTGAGCAGCACGACGAATAACAGGCCAATTCCGCCCACGAGTATCGTCACGATTCCTTGCGTGAAGGCGTTCACCGCAGGATTCATGTAGGAGTAGAGAAAAATGAAGCTGAACCCGAAAAGAAGAATGAATGACTGGAATCCTCTCACCCAACGGTTTGGCCTGACACCTACGAAACGAAAGAGAAACTCGATCGAGCAAACCACCGCAAGTACTTGAATGGGGACTCCGACGCGATATTGCCACCAAACCGCAAGATAGCCGGCCCCCTGGATAAGTCCGAAAGCATTTCCGAGAGCACCGATGACGCTCGCTGCCCCCAGCCAGAAGTACTCCAGATGGTCTCTTTGGGCGAGGTAAAGCACCAGCAGCAATAGCCCGAAGAGGAACGTAACGACTGCGTCAACTGCCAACGGCGCATAGTTATAAACGTTGTCCGCTTGGATCAGCCTCCGCTCTTTCTCAATCTCTGACGTCAGCCCGATCAAGACTCCATTTGCGGTCATTCCGGGAACTGCCGTTATCGTATTTGCCCACACACGAATGGCCAGGACAACATTCGTCGTCTCCGGTGGAACCTGGAGGGAAAAAGTCTCCTGACTGGAGTTGTAGCGGACACCTTTTGGAGGCATGCCTCCGTATTCCGCAACTTGGCGGCCGTTGGCAAAAACCTGGTAGCTGGTGTATGTATCTGCCAGACGAATGCTGATTGGCCCGTGATTTGGAGCCAGCCGGAGCTTAATCCGATACCAAAGCATCCCGTGATAGGTCCGCAAACCATAGTCGGCTAAGGTTTTATCGGCGGCGACCAGCTTCCACTGCGAGTCGTCGTAGCCCGGATCCGCCCAGCCGATCTCGTCGCCCGTCTGCATGCGAAAGTTCCCTTGCACCGGGAGGGACGAGCCGATCCCGGTGGCATCAAAAGTCTGAGCTGGTACAACGGGGGCAAGCAGGACGGCAGAGAGTAGCAGGACAATCCAGAAGAGTCGTTTCATCATGGGTTTGGCAGACATTCCGTGGTTTGACTGTACAAGAGCAGAGGCCGGAGGGAAAAGACGAAAGTCTCGCAGGAGACTCTGTGCCACCACTGACGGAGTCGGACGGGGTCGAGGCTATTTTGAATGGATGAATTTCGCTCGGGACGACAGGCACCAAACAAGCGCATACTACGTCAAAGGATTGAGGGTTGAGTTGTATCCAGCGCATCAGCTCAAAGTCCGGGGGGTACAGATGGGCAATCGATGGAAATATGCAGTAGCAGCGACGTTGTTGACGGTTCCATTGACCGGTTGGTCACTCGGCCAGGCACCCGCGGCCGGGAACCCTCCACAAAGCACCACCACGTCGCCGCAGAGTACGCCCCCAGCTACAACTCCGCCCACGGTTCCTCCGCAGACCACACCGGTGCCACCCACGGATTCTCAGGCGGACACGGATTCTGCTCCGGCCACCACCCCGCCTGCCGCCAAGGGCTCAACCCAGCCGACAGTCGCACCTGGCCAAACCGTACCGGGCGTTAAGGCAGGAAGTCAGGCTGACGTGAACGCCGTTGGAAATCGCGACATCGGCGGCCGCGGAATGGGCAACTGGTATTCGACCGAAAGCGAAATTAAGATGGGCAAGGGATATGCGATGGAGCTCGAAAAGAGCACCCGGCTCATTAACGATCCCGTAGTCACCGAGTACATCAACCGCATCGGTCAGAACCTGGTAAAGAACTCTGACGCCAAGGTCCCCTTCACCATCAAGGTTATTGACTCCGACGAAGTCAACGCGATGGCCCTGCCCGGTGGATTTTTCTATGTGAACTCTGGCCTCGTCCTCGCTGCGGACGAGGAAGCGGAACTGGCTGGAGTGATGGCTCACGAGATCGCCCACGTAGCTGCCCACCACGCAGCCCGTGAGCAAACCCGCGCCAACTACGCTCAGCTGGGCTCCATTCCGCTGATGTTCGTCGGCGGCTGGCTTGGATACGGCCTGTACGAAGCAGCGTCGATCGGTGTGCCCATCACGTTCCTCCATTTCTCGCGCGAGTTTGAATCGCAGGCCGACTACCTCGGCGTGCAGTACATGTACCACGCTGGATATGATCCGCAGGCTTTCATCTCCTTCTTCGAAAAAATTCAAAACCTCGAGAAGCAAAAGCCGGGAGCGGTGGCGAAGGCTTTCTCCACCCATCCGCAAACGCCCGATCGAATTGCGCATACTCAGGAAGAGATCAACAAGATACTTCCTACCAAGGATGAGTATGTCGTCACCACGTCAGAGTTCGACGACGTGAAGGCGCGGCTGGCTCGCATTGAGAACAAGCGCAAGCTGAATGACAAGAAGGGCGGCCAGGCACCCACGTTACGGCGCGCCAGCACCAGCCCAAACAGCACCAGTTCGACCGACCCATCGCAACAGGGCGGCGACGATGCACCCACCCTGCAACGCCGCGACAACTAAGTACGCTGAAGCAAACCAAAGCCCCGGAGTGAGTTCCTCTCCGGGGCTTTTCCTCTGCAGCCTCTTGCCGGCAATCCTGCAAAAGAAAAGAGACGCCCAGTGTGTGAGCGCCTCTTCTTTTACTTTCCACTCCTTTACGGGGTAGGCACAACGCGATAGTAGACGCCGTTCGCTCCGTAGGAAGGCTGGAACCACGTGCTGCCGCACATGTAATAGGTGACTCCGCCAACGTTGGGAGTCACGCAGCCGGTCGGCACGGAAGCAACGATCTCTCCAATGGAGTAGGAAGTGCTGGCCTGGCCTGCTGCCACGCCCGCAGCATATGCGTTAGAGGTAGCCGCTGCATTGTTTGAAGAGGCGATTGCCGCACCCGCCGCCATGCCAATCACAGCACCGGTTGCCACGGCGGCGCCGGTTGACCATCCACCGCAGTTATAGCAGCCCGTGGAGTAGGAATTGACGACGACCGGCGGATGATATCCAACCGGGTAGGCAGCGCCATAGTAGTGCGTGGAGCTGACAGCGGTCGTTCCATAGGCAGTGGTGCCGACTGTTCCGTATCCAGCGTAATGGGTTGCGCTGCCACCGGACGCGCCATACATCTGCGTCGTTCCAGAACCTTCCGCGTGATAGGCACTCCCGCCGTATGCGCTGGATGCCGTGGTGCCTTGCCCGGCGTAGTGAGTTGCACTGCCGCCATAGGCATTGCTGGCCGTTGTAGTGCCCGAGCCCTCAGCATGGTAGGCGCTGTCACCATATTTGTTTTCATACGAGGTGCCTTGACCCGCCGTGTGCGTAGCTTCTCCACCGTAGCCGTTGGTTCGGGTGGTTGTCCCGCCGTAATGTGCTGTACCCCCGCGGCCGTATGCATTCGCATGCGCCCAACCGAAGGCAGGCGCGCATGGCGCAAAGGTGAGAGACGCGCTTAGTAAACCGACAAGGATTGCTTTCATGGCGTGCTGCTCCTGAATTATTGTGCCTTCGATTGTTGAGCCGGCTTTGCAGCCGCTTTGGGCTTTGCGGGCGCTGGATCCGGCGCGGCAAACTGAATGTGTTTTGCTGTCGCTGCCTTGGGAGTCGTGAACTGGTCGTCCGAAGGCGAAACCTCCAACTGCCAGTTGGTGAGCTCCAGTTGATGCCTCAGCTGCAGGGGATCGTCTGCATAGACAGCGCGGAGCATACGCGGCAATTTATCGTCGGCTCCAATCCATGCCTCAATAAAAACGCCGCCGCTGTCGTATGCCACGATGTCTGTCGTAACCCCGCCCACAACGTTGGACTGGCCCACGTAAAAGGCAAGGCGCATGTCTGCGGCAATGTCCTTGTAAGGATCCGTCACCAGCACATCGTCAAAAGGAAAGTAGATCGCGGCCTTGTGATAAGCCGTCTCGAGTGTGGCATCCACCGTAGGAGGCGCGTCAGCGATAGCCACCATATCCTCGGCGGGGGAGTAGGCCATCATCTGTTTCCCGTCATAGTAAAACTCTGACGCAGGGCCGTCCCCAAGAGTAATGACGCGGAGCTTGTTGGGACGTTGAAGGACAACTTCCGACTTGGTCGTGTACGCCAGTGGGAAACCGACGCGCGTCGGGCTCTCGTAAGTCACCACGGCCGTGAACGACATCGATTGGGCGGAAGCCAGCTTGGCGCTGGAGGCCTTCAGAATATCGAGGGCCTTGGGCTCCAGACCGGAATGTGCCTCCGTCGAAACCGGCTTCCTGGGCGCTGCTCTCTTCGCTGTCGGAGCAGCCGATTTCCCAGGCGTCTGGGCGATGGCTGTAGTTGCAAAAGCAATTACGCCAAGGGCGAGCAGGAAGGGCATGGTGTGAACGAACGTCTTGCTGGTCATATAACCCCGTAACGAAACTCGTGTGTAGGTCGAATTATTAGCGACTATGGAATCATCCCGCATTCAAACATCTTGTTGGCGATCGGAGCAGCCACTTTGTTCAGGAACACGGTGCGCATTTGCGGATCGCTTTTAAGAAATGCAATCACTTTTTGTTCTTCCGGGGAAGGAGGCGCATGCTGCATCTTTTCCTGGATCAACTGTTGGCAGGGCGTGGTCTGGTATTTCGTGATCACCTTTGCAGCCACCTTGTCGAGGATCGGGTATTGCTGCTGCTGCTGCGCAAAGCTTCCACCGGAAAGAGCGAGCAGAAATACAGAGGTGAGTAGACTAGCGGCCTTCGTCATCGGATTCCGTACCATCGTGCAGTCTCCTTCTTCAATATGCAGTTGTCTGGACTTCTAAACGGCCCCATGAACTTGTAATCGCAAAACTGATCCTATGCATTTGCCGCTCGGATTACGGCTTGGCATCGGCTTTCAATTTTGGAAATGCGAACGTGTAAATTCCTCCAAAAACTATGGTGCGGCCCTGGGGATGGGCATCAGCGCTGTACTCATGTTCCCACTTGAAGTAGGTGCTCCAGTTCTGCTTCAGCGCAATATAGTTCGCCTGCAAGCCGACAGCGTGGACCGAGTAATAGGGCACGTGGCGCTCAATAGCATCAACCACCGGATCGCTACTGCTGTTCGCGGAAGTCTGCACCTGATCGTATCCGATTAGACCAGCCTGGACTAATTTTGTTTGCTGTTTGTTCAGGGGTAAAACCTGCGAGAATCCCCACTCGTCGGTGAATGCCGATCCCGGCGTCACGTGGATATTGTCCCTGTCCGTTCTCTGCCCGTGCGTCTCCCAATTCACCATGTAATTGGCGGCAGTTCCCATGTTCTTCGTGATGTAAAACGTGCCTGCCCCGGTAATGTTGTTGCCCCAGTAGCCAGATCCGATATTGTTGTCTGCGCCCGGCGTGTAGCGCCCAACGGGTGCCGTGAAGGCGTAACCGGCCCAAACGTCGGCACGGGGAACATGCCAGGCCAAAGTCACCGGCTGAACCCACATGTCCGCCAGACCCCAACCTGCGCTTTCAGAAAACTTCGGTATCGTCACGGAACCATTACCGAAAATCGGGGCGGTGACCATGAACACAATCTTCGCCTTAAGCACCTTTACCTTGGGCACATAGAAGAAAATGTTCTCCAGCACCCACACGTTGTATGTCGCGTTCTGGGTGACGGAGTTGCCGTTCGCGTCATTCAGTTTGTCGGCGCTATAGTTCAAATTCAGGCTCGCGTACGAAATTCCAGGGTCGGGCTCGACCCCCGCATTCAGCCCATATTGTCCCGGCTGATATTGGCCTTTCTGTTGAGCTGTCGCGCTCAGGCAGCCGTAACTGAACATCACCAGAAGTATCACTAGGCTTGATATTAAACAGCCGCCACATTCTGGAAATTGCAATCTGCGAACGCAGGGTTCCGAGCTTTGTTTCATTATGGATACGCCTTAAACTCCTACACCAAGAAGGGTTCACTGACTGATGCCGTTGTTTCGCAGGCGACCTCCCGCGCGACGATTAACGAAGACATGTGCCTGCACGACCAACGTTAGTCAGGGCAACTTCAGCGGTCAACTAGGAGTTTTGCTAGGGATTAGCGGCAGATGTGCAAGTGGGGGGAAGACTTCGCGGATTCGAAAGAGGGCGCATGCATTAAGCCTTGTGAAACTTCCGGGTTTTACATGGCAATACCAAAGACGCCAGGAAGAATGTTCAACTGAAGGAGACTTTAGGCGGTTAGCACTTCTTGCACTTCGCCATAATCGCCGCGTGAAGACGATCGCGGAGCGCATTCGGCAACTCGTAAAGTTCGTGGCGCTGGTAAATTTCGATGGTTTTGCGCGTCGTGCTGTAAGTGATTACGCAGTGTTCGCATTCGCGAAGATGCTGCTCGAGGTCGGCTCGCATCGTTCCCGGAACCTTTTCATCGAGCAATTCGTCTAGCTGAGCCAGAAACTCTGTGCAGGTCACTTCTCATCACCTTCCGTATTCTTCTTGCGGAAGTAACGGCTGAGCCGCTCCCGTAACTGCAGACGCGCACGAAGCAGGCGCGACTTTACCGCCGGAACACTCAAACCCAAAGCCTCGGCCGTCTCCTCTGTTGAAAGGCCTTCCACGTCTCTCAACGCGAACACGGTACGAAACCCCGGCGGCAACCCCTGGATGGTTTTACGCAAGATCTCCGCCAGTTCGGATTGCCCGTACATCATTTCAGGATCGGGACTCCAGTCGGCGAGATCGCGCGGCATGGAACCCTCTTCCGTCTCTACATCTTCATCAATCGAAACCATTCGACCGGTGCGACGCTTGCGCAGCCGCATCAGCGATTCGTTTACAGCGATCCGCACCAGCCAGGTATAGAACTTCGAGTTACCCTGGAACTGGTTCAACTTCTCGTATGCCTTCAGGAACGCATCCTGCACCACGTCTTCCGCATCCTCACGGTTCTGCGTGATGTGTTGAGCGATCCTGAACACCTGGCGATCGTACTGGCGCACGAGCTGTTCGAAGGCTTCTACATCGCCTTCTTTTGCCCGCGCTACGAGCGCGACATCCGGATGGACCTCTTCTGTCCCTAATGGTTGGATGTTTGTCATGGCTGACGGCTTCAGAATTTCCGACCTTTCCTTCGATACTTGATGCGCGGCTTGAAGCTCAGGAGGGCCTTCTTCTTGAATCATAGTAAATGGCTGATGAATTCCGCGCCAATTATCGTCCTGACCGCCCTTATGTCTAACAAACTGACGCTAAATCGAATTCCATGTTGCACAAGCTTCCTCTCCATCACCAGGATCGTCGAATAAATAGACCCATTTGCGCGGAGCCAGAGTCGTTGACCGATTGGATTCAGCTTCGACTTTTTCGAGCCGGGAGCACACTTTAAGAATAGATTTATAAGAGGAGTACTTCTGTTGACGAATGAGGTTGTAAGTTCTTTCGAGTGGTTGGGCCATTGCTCTCTGCTTCGTTGCAAATCGAAAGCGGTTGCCGTTTTCGTGATAGCCGGTGTCTTGTCGAGCGGCATTCCCACCTGGTCCCAATCGTCTTCCGGCGAAACCAAAAAGTCGAGTCCCGCTGCCCCTCATAAATCGACAAGCAATTCCTCGAAGAAGTCGTCCTCTTCAAAGAAACCCGCTTCGGCCAGTAAGTCAGCTTCAGGCAATGCGAAACATACCTCCGCGCATTCAACCAAAACTTCGCACAAGAAGAAGCGTGTCCTCTCCGCACGGGCCCGCGCGCGAAGCGTGAAGCTGCAACATGCATTTGTGGCATCTTCTCAACTTCGGCCCATGGCGCAGCAACTCATGCAGATGCGAACTCCCGCTGCTTATGCGGGTATCACTGCATGGGCGCATTCACATCCCGGCGAAGGAGCATCGGCAGCCTACGTTGCGCTCGGACACGCTTACCTGCTGGACAGGAAGTATCCTGAGGCCATCACCAATCTGCATAACTCCAAAGTTCAAGGGGAGTCGTTGGCCGACTACGCCGATTACCTGACTGCCCAGGCGAATCTCCAGGCAGGCAAGCTGCCGGAGGCGGAAAAGGTGCTCACGGGATTCACCACGCGATACCCCGAAAGTATTTTTGTGGATAACATCCCGGTTCTCGAAGCAAATCTCTGGTTGCAGCAGGGCGATCCGCAAGCAGCATTGAAAGTGCTCACCCCTAGCATCGGACAGCCCATCGCCAATCACGCCGACTTTCAGCTTGCCCTGGCCAAGACCTATCAGCTCGCCGGACGGCAGGAAGATGCCGCCAAAACATTTCGCCACGTCTACCTGGCCTACCCGCTGAGCGGAGAAGCGCAGCAGGCGAAGACGCAACTCGCCACGTTGGGCTCAATGGCGCCACTCACCGTCGGCGAACGCCGCTCCCACGCAGACGCCTTGTACTCTGCCGGCAGGTTCAATGACGCCGCAGACGATTACCGTGCGTTAGCCGCGGATCCGGCTGCTGATGAGAATCTAAAAAAGGAATTATTGATCGCCGCCGCAAGTTGCGATTGGAAGCTCAAGCGTCTCTCTCCCAAAGCCCTCGACCAGATCCCGGACACCAACGACGAGATCGGCGCGCGCCGCATGTATCTGGAAATGGAACTGGCTCGAAGCAAGGACGATACGGAGAATCAGAAGCAGATCGTCGAGCAGATGGAGACGCGTTTCCCGCAAAGCCAGTGGCTGGCGGAGGCGCTGTATTCCAGCGGAAACATGTACCTCCTTCGCAAAGATCTACCCCAGGCGATCCTCTACTACGGCGAACTCGCAAAACGCTTTCCGCGGAGCAGCTATGCTCCCAGCAGCCATTGGAGAGCCGCATGGTTGAACTACCGCATCGGACAATACGCTGAGGCGGCGCGGCTCTTCGATGAGCAGATAGCTGTTTACGCGGGAGGCAAAGAAATTCCCGCAGCCCTCTACTGGCGCGGAAAAGTTTACGAAGAGCAGGAACACAAGCCGGAACTCGCAGCCGCTTACTACAAAATTCTCAGCGATACCTTTCTGCATTACTACTATGCGCAGATTGCACGCGAACGTCTGGAAAAGATGCCCAGCGTAGTGCCGGCATCGCTGCCGCTTCGATCCTCGTTCAAACCCGCCACGATACCCGAGCTCAGCGATGACGTACCCGACGACGATCCGCACATGGTCAAGGCCCGCTTGCTGGCCAACGCAGGATTAAATGAATACATTCCCGCGGAGATCCGGGCCGCCGAAGGAAGCGATGGTTGGAGCGCCCTGGCAGAGGCTGGCATCTACGCCTCCTATGGCGAGAACTATCGCGCCATGCGTGTGATGAAACGTGCGATACCGTTCTACACTTCTGCGCCCATCACCTCGATCCCGAGTGCATATTGGAAGATCCTTTTCCCGCAGGCCTACTGGACGCAGATCAAGGCAGAGGCAGCGAAGAACGGGCTGGATCCATACATGGTCGCGTCGCTCATTCGCCAGGAATCCGAGTTTAATCCCGGTGCGATCTCTCGAGCCAATGCTTACGGCCTGATGCAGATGCTGCCTTCCGTGGGTAAGCAGATGGCCAAAGCCGAAGGTATCCGCCACTTTGATACCTCGCAGTTGCTCGATCCTTCCGTCAACATCCGGCTCGGCTCACGCTACCTCCGGCAGACGCTCGACAAATTCGGCGGCCATGAGGAGTACGCCTTCGCCGCATACAACGCGGGTGATGACCGCGTAGCCGATTGGCGCGCGGCAGGAAACTATCATGGCTTCGACGAATTTGTGGAATCCATCCCTTTCACTGAGACACGCGAATATGTTCAGGCCATCGTAAGGAATGAGCAGATTTATCGTGAGCTCGATCGCACCGCATTCGCCAAGGCTGCGGCCGCCCCACAATCCCAAAATTAAACGAGCCTGCATCTAGCAAGGCAACAGGCAATGGTTTTCGCGTTGACATAAAGCTGCGCTCCAGAGAAACTTGCAGCAACATTTCGACATCGAAATGTTTCAGGGCAATACCTCCTTCAGCCCGCTGTGCTGTTCGGGTAGGTTGAATTCTTATCGTGACGCAAGGGAAGCAGCCTGCAGATGTCAAAAGACGGCTTCAGCACACGTGAGGTTCAGAGGTTGACCGGCACTACTGCGAGGCAACTGCAGTGGTGGGATGAGAAGCGGATTATCGTCCCCACGCGCAATGGCCGGAATCGGCTCTACTCCGCTGAAGACCTGGTTGAAATCCACGTCATTGAAGAATTACGACGAAGGCACATCTCGCTCTCCGCAGTGCGCCGGGTGCTTCGCTTTCTGCGGCGCGAAACCGGTGTCCGCCTTTCGAAGCTCGCCTCCGGTGCAGGCGAATATCACCTTCTGCTGGATGGCAGGAATCTTTACCTCGAAACTGACTCAAAACAAATCGTGAACCTAATTCGAAATACCACGCAGCCGGTTTTTGTGATTTGTCTTTCCGAGGCTGCACGCAGAGTAGAGGTCGCACTGCCGCCGCTAAGGAAGCCGACCGTCGGCGAACGCCTGCATTCGGGATCCTACAACCGGCCAGCAACGAGAGTTGGCACTCGCACCAGGAAAAGGGAGGCCAGGGCATCCGCAAGCTGAGACACCTCAGAAATCAGCGCGGCAGAGAGATCACGAGATTTTGCAACAGGGATAGAGAGCACGAGCACCAGCAAAAATGCACCCAAGGAGGTCGGCATGTTGGCGGAATTACAGTTGCTTGAAGAGTGGATCCCCGAACAGATGGAACCTGGAACCTTGTTTCTTTTGGAAAATGTGGCGGGCATGGGCGAGGCGCGAAATCCGTTCGTCGCCGTGCTGGCTTGCCCCTGCTGTGGCGCTCTCGGCCTGATTACAAAACACCAATACGCCGGGTTGGAGTCGATGATCTGCGGCGGCGATACTTGCTCCGCAGAGTATTATCTCTTCGAGGAAAACATCCATTATCGAAAACCCAACTAGCCTGCACAAATTCGCATCGTGATCCCAGCGCGCGGTCCGCTCCCTTGAGTGGTTCGCGCGTTTCCATTTCTGGGCGTAATCCCACTCGCGGTAAGGTGACAACTGTCATATTCGATTGCTGACAATCCCCACTGGCCGCTCGCCCGCAGCGGATCCATCCTTGGAATCGAAGCTCGAAGATTCCGGTCGAGCCGAGGAGGACCCAATGTCCGCAGCAACAATGCAATACGAGGCTATCTCCGATCGGCAGAATATGCCGACGTCCGTCGGTGCCATCGCATCGATGCAGGCAGTCACCAAGCGATATGGATCGCTGGTCGCGCTGGACAATCTCTCGCTCAATTTGAATGCGGGTCAGGTCGTGGCGCTGCTGGGGCCGAACGGAGCAGGGAAGACAACCGCCGTGCGCCTCCTGCTCGGTCTGCTCTCACCCACCAGCGGAACGGTAACCGTGCAGGGCAGGGATCCCCGTGAACGCCTTGCGCGCATTAGCACCGGCGCCATGTTGCAGGTCAGCAAAGTTCCAGAAACGCTGAAGGTCCGCGAGCACATCGATCTGTTTCGAAGCTACTATCCTCGTCCGTTGTCCGCCGCCGAGGTTGTGCGCATTGCGCACCTCGAAGGCCTCGAGAACCGGCTCTTCGCATCCCTCTCCGGCGGGCAAAAGCAGCGAGTTCTGTTTGGACTGGCGTGCTGCGGCGACCCCGACCTCATATTTCTTGATGAACCAACCGTCGGCATGGACATTGAGACTCGGCGAGCGCTGTGGGAGCAGGTTCGCGCCCTGGCCTCACGCGGCAAAACCGTGCTGCTTACCACTCACTACCTTGAAGAAGCGGACTCCCTGGCCAGCCGCATCGTGGTCCTCAACCATGGAAAGATCGTTGCTGAGGGCACCCCGTCGCAGATCAAGGCGGAAGTCTCCGGTCGAAAAATTAGCTGTATCACCCAGCTTGACGCCAGTTTCCTGATGAAGTTGCCAGGAGTTTCCAGCGTGGAAGTGGATCGAGGGTCGACCGTAGTTCTCACCTCGCACGCAGAACAGGTGATTCGCGAGATGCTCGCGCTTGATCCAGCGTTGCACAACCTTGAAATTTCGAGTGCCGGATTGGAAGACGCATTCCTGGCGCTGACCAAACGAACTGAGAATGCCAGCTGAGCTGGGGAGGATATGGAAATGGCCACAACAACAGTCTCAATGCCAGTCGCAGCTTTGCCGATTGCCTATACCGCCCGGCTCTACAGCAAAGAAGTCAAATACGAGTTCCTCAAACTGTTTCGCAACAAGGGATTCACGCTTTCGACCATCGGCTTTCCCATCATGTTCTACATGCTCTTCGGCGTGGCCAATCATTTTGCTGGCCCGCATGGATTCAGCTATGCCCGCTATCTCCTCGCAAGCTATAGCTGCATGGGAATGATCGGTGCCTCCCTCTTTGGAATCGGAGTAGGCCTGGCGATGGAGCGTGCACAAGGATGGCTGGAAGTGAAGCAGGCAAGCCCCATGCCGACCACGGCGTATCTGCTGGCCAAGCTGGTTACATGCATGGCGTTCGCCTTCGTCATCGTCAGCGCACTCATGCTTCTCGGCACCACTCTTGCCGGAGTTCATTTGAGCGCAGGCGAAGCTCTTCGCTTATATGCAATCACCATGTCCGGCGCAATCCCCTTCGGAAGTATGGGTATGCTGCTGGGACTGCTCCTGCCATCGAACGCCGCACCCGGCATCGCTAATTTAATCTACCTTCCCATGTCGTTCTGCTCGGGACTCTGGATGCCCATCGAAGTGCTTCCACACTGGATGCAGAAAATGGCTCCGTTCCTGCCCGCGTACCACTTCGGACAGCTTGGGTTGAATGTCGTTGGCTATGCCCGACAGCACCCCCATGACGCCGCATTGGGAAGCGATGGGAGGCTTCACCATGCTCTTCCTCGGCCTCACCTGGCTGGTATTTTCGCGTCGCGCCTCCGAAGCTTGAAGTGCCCACTCGGGTGCTTTGCCAAAAGCGAGCGCCCTTTTTTTCGCTGAGATAAACTTTGTGTCCTGAGGGCTTCATGGATAAGCCAACGAATCAAAAATCGGGCAAGGTTCGCTTCTGGTGGATGCGCTACATCTGGGTTGTGTATTCGATCTTCTTCATCTTCGACCCTCTCCAGCGAAAATCGGCTTTTCACTGGATGCTGCTCGCGATCGTGTATCCAATATTTCTGGCTCTTTATCTTATCCCGCATCTCACCAGCGGCCGAAAGCAACTCGCCGCGGTAGCAGCCATGTTCCTGTTGGGCATGGTCTACGTCCCCTACAACTACTCTGCTCTCGGCATCTTCATTTTCGCCACAGCCACATTACCCTTTTGCATAAAATCTCCGCGCACCGTCATGTTGCTGATAAGCGCCGGTTGCGTGGTTATTCTTGCAGAGGGTCTTCTGCTCCACTTGAGCATGTGGATTTGGGCATCAGCGATATTCTTCTCGTTCATCGTTGGCGGCGCAAACACCGCATTCGCACAGGACAGAATAGCCAACGCTAAATTGCGGCTCGCTCATGAAGAAGTAGAGCATCTCGCAAAGGTCGCCGAACGCGAGCGGATAGCCCGCGATATGCACGACGTGCTCGGCCACACACTTTCTGTCATCGTGCTCAAAGCGCAATTGGCGGAGAGGCTGATCATCCGCGATCCCGAAAAGGCGACGGAAGAAATCAAGAGTCTCGAATCCATCGCGAGAAAAGCTCTGGGCGAAGTTCGCGAGGCTATTCGAGGCTATCGATCCGAAGGACTGGCCTCGGAATTGGAACGCGCGCAGCGGACGCTGGATGCCGCGGGAGTCAGACTGGAGTGCAATTCCGCGCCGCCACAACTTTCCGCCGCAAGAGAAACTGTTCTGTCCCTCGTCTTGCGCGAGGCGGTGACCAACATCGTGCGCCACGCCAGAGCGAGTCGGTGCAAGGTGGTCTTTTCAACCGCGGAAGATTCTCACCAGTTGCTCGTCGAGGATGATGGTTGCGGCGGCATCGTGGGAGAAGGCAGCGGATTGCGAGGCATGCGCGAGAGGATTGAAGCGATGGGCGGAACATTGACGATCGATTCGACCAATGGAACACGGCTCACCGTCAGTCTTCCCACCATGGAGTTGAAGCCCATGGCAACAGGAGAGACGGTGGCCTCGTGAGCAGGAAAATTCGAGTTGTGCTCGCTGAGGACCAGGCAACAATTCTCGGAGCGCTGGCCGCGTTGCTCGAAATGGAAAACGACATCGAAGTTGTGGCCCGCGCCGCCAATGGTCGCCAGGCTCTGAAAGCCGTCGCCAAAGAGATGCCGGACGTTCTCGTGACCGACATCGAAATGCCGGAGATGAGCGGCCTGACTCTCGCCGCCGAAGTTCACGAGACCTATCCCCAAACGAAAGTAGTCATACTCACAACCTTTGCGCGTGCCGGATATCTTCGCCGCGCGATGGATGCGGGTGCTCTTGGCTACCTGCTGAAGGACCGCCCTGCCGCCGAGCTTTCTGAGGCTGTCCGCCGAGCTCATCGCGGCTTGCGGGTCATCGATCCCGATCTCGCCGCGGAAGCGTGGGGAAGCGGAAATGATCCTCTCACCGAGCGCGAACGGCAGATCCTTTGGCGGGCAGGTGAGGGCAAAAGCAGCAGCGAGATAGCCGCCGAACTCAGGCTCTCAGAAGGAACCGTGCGGAATTATCTATCTGAAGCCATCAACAAACTCGGCGCTACAAACCGCATTGAGGCGGCTCGCATCGCGCGCTCCAAGGGATGGCTGTAACGACACGCGGCTGTCCTATTCTGGCTCACGAATCAGGCGCAAAATAAATTGTTTATTTTGCAACTCACCAACAGAGACGACGCACATTTCCGCATAGTACAACGCTCGCATCGAATAAGAAGTATCCTTGAGCTACATGATTATCGTTAGCATCGGACAAGCACCGGAATGATCGAACGGTCCCAGCGGAATGGCAAGCGCTTTCTGAATCCGGTTCCTAGTACGGTAGGCGGACTCTCGATATTCCTTAAGGTGTTTTGGCGCTTCCTCACTGGCCGCGAGGAGCGAACCCCGAAGCAAAAGTTGGGCCCTTTCCGCACCGACCCGCGAGTGTACGAGACTGCACCGGCGAGCGGCCTGCGAGTGACCTGGATGGGCCACTCTTCTTCGTTGCTTGAGATCGACGGCGCGCGAATCCTCATCGATCCCGTCTGGGAGAGACGAGCAGCCCCGGTTGAGTGGGCGGGCCCACAGCGTTTTTTTGCACCGCCACTCGCCTTGCAGGATCTGCCTCCCATCGACGTCGTCATCGTGTCGCATGATCACTTCGACCATCTCGGCGCAAACACTGTGCGGCAACTATCCAGCATGAAAGCGGTCGCGAGTGCTCAGTGGCTGACTCCGCTTGAAGTCGGCCCACTCCTCAAAGAATTCGGCGTGAATCCATCGCGCATCGCAGAGCTCGATTGG
Organism: uncultured Acidobacteriaceae bacterium; assembly: GCA_963816335.1. Classification (GTDB taxonomy): domain Bacteria; phylum Acidobacteriota; class Terriglobia; order Terriglobales; family Acidobacteriaceae; genus JANXZS01. The sequence goes on from CAWFKA010000013.1 coordinate 157,433, forward strand.
AAAGATAGCGTTCGTGTCAGAGAGCTGCAAATTACCGCGTTACCCGCACGACACTTCTCCGGCCGCACTCTCAGTGCGCGATTCAAAACCTTGTGGGCATCCTTTGCCATCGCCGGACCCAGCCATCGCGTGTATTACGGAGCGGACTCCGGCGAGTGGGATGGCTTCCGTGAAATAGCCACCGACTACGGCCCATTCGACCTGACTATGCTTGAGATCGGAGCCTTCGACCCGCTCTGGTCTGACATTCACATGGGCCCCGACGGAGCCATCAGAACATTTCGCGCGATGGGGAATAGCGGCCTGTTGATGCCCATCCACTGGGGACTATTCAGTCTCGCACTGCACGCTTGGCGGCAGCCGATCGAACGGATGTTCTTCGAGAAGAATCTGAATCTGTGGTGTCCTCAGCCGGGTCTCCCGACAGAAGTGGTCGGCGGCCAGGAACTTCGCTCCGAGTGGTGGCGCTAGGGTACTCAACTTCGGCACTCTTCACCTTTCGCACGTTTGCAGGAGCAGCTAGAATGTCCGCACTCATGCGGCTACCCTCGCGACGTGAGCCTGAGATGAAACCATGCCCAATGTGAGGATGGATAAATGGTTGTGGGCCGCCAGGTTCTTCAAGACGCGCGCACTCGCGGCACGTGCCTGTGAACTTGGCCGGATTCTTTCCAACAACCAACCGGCCAAGCCTTCGCGCGAAGTGCGCGCCGGAGATATGTTGCAGGTAAAAAATGAGGGCGGCGATTTTCAGATTGAAGTTCTGCAGTTGAGCGAGATGCGCGGACCGGCCGCCGTGGCGCAGACCCTCTACCGTGAAACCGAGGCGAGCCGGGAACTCCGCATCAAAGCCGCGGAGGAGCGCAGGGCCGCCGTGCAGTTCGAGTTCTCGCATGAGGGCAAGCCTTCCAAGCGGGACAGGCGCGAGATCGACCGTTTTCGTGGAAGAGGATAGGGCCTCAGCATCGGACGGAGAAGGGAATCAGCCATGCCTGACACGCCGAAATATCCGGGTGTGTACGTTGAAGAAATATCATCGCAATTCCATCCCATCGAGGGAGTCGATACTTCAATCACCGCTTTCGTTGGAGTCACTAGCCGCGGCCCGGCAAATGATCCAGTCACGGTTACGAGCTTCCGTGATTTCGAAAATGTCTTTGGCGGCTTGTGCTCAAACAGTCGGCTGGGACACGCCGTTCGCGACTACTTCACGAATGGAGGAATGACCGCCCTCATTGTGCGTATCGTTCCCGCCGACGCTACTCCTGCGGATATTCCGCTCAACGGATTTCCCGACAAAACACTCCTCGCAGCCAGCGAAGGCGCCTGGGGTAATTCTCTGCATGCAATTATTGACCGTAATATCGCCACCAACGTAGCCGCGTCGCTGGGAGTGGCGTCCGCAGATCTCTTCAACCTCACCGTCTTCGATAGCCGGGTTAACTGCACGGAAATTCATTCCAACCTCACCATCAAAGACACTCCCCGCCGAATCGACCGTGTGCTGGTCGCCGAATCTACTCTCGTCAGGATCGCGCCGAACGCGGCACTCCAAATCCCGGAGGCGAATGCTTTGCCCGGCGCAGGCGTGTCACCATGGTTGGATCCAAACGCAAACACCGCTGCTACTCCCGCATCCGGCAATGACGGCAGCACTCTAGTTGAGAGCGATTTCATTGGAACAGGTCTTGAGGAATCTCGATCCGGCCTTTACGCGCTATTGAAAGCGGGTCTATTCAACATGTTGTGCATTCCTCCATACACTCCTTCTGGAAATGTGGACGAGGTCGTGATCGCGCGTGCTGCTGAACTCTGCGAAGCACGCAATGCGTTCCTCCTGGTAGATCCGCCAACTTCCTGGACCACCATCGAAGCAGCGGAGCGCGGACTCTCTTCGCTCGGCACCACCAGTTCTCACGCCGCGGTATTCTTTCCGCGGATAGTGGAGCCCGATCCACTGCAAAATAACTCATTGGCGGCATTCGCCCCATGTGGCGCAATCGCTGGAGTCATTGCTCGCACGGATTCGCAACGTGGTGTGTGGAAGGCGCCCGCCGGAGTCACAGCGCAGCTTGAGGGCGTCTCTTCTCTCGAATTCGCAATCACAAACTCTGACAACATTCGGCTGAATACCATCGGTGTAAATTGCCTTCGCAATATGCCGGCCGTTGGCAATGCGGTGTGGGGTTCTCGGACGCTGCAGGGCGGCGATTCACTTGGTTCGGAGTGGAAGTACATTTCCGTTCGGCGCCTGGCGATCTTCATCGAAGATAGCTTGAAAAGAGGATTGCAGTGGGCAGTATTTGAGACGAATGCAGAACCCTTGTGGACACAGATTCGGCTCACCGCTACTGCGTTTATGAGCAGCCTCTTTCGCAGTGGAGCACTTCAGGGCGTCCAGGAGCAGCAAGCCTTCTTTGTGAAATGCGACAGGTCGACAACAACACAAACTGACATCGACCAGGGCTTCGTAAATATTGTTGTCGGATTCGCTCCAATCAAACCAGCGGAATTCATCATCATAGAGTTTCAACAGGCAGTGGGCCGGCCACCTTCTTAAATAGTCGGCCCGTTCCTCACTCGCGTAAAAAAGTTGGCCCGCAGGATTGTTTAATCCTGCGGGCCCACGCTTCATCACAATACTGATTACCGCCTCCTGAGCATTTTCTTGGGCGCGGCCTTCTTCTTTGGCGGTTTCGCAGGCGGCTTCGAAGGACCAGACACCTTCTTGGGATAGATCAGGTGAGCAAACTTGAAATCTGTCGGATCGATGTCGGTTCCGCCAATAATCGGCTTTCCATCCTTGGTTAATTCCCCCGGAATCTGATAGCACATAATCGATCGTGCATCCGCTGCGGTGCCGCGCAACGTCGATTCCTCAATCGGAGTCAACACCTGTTGGCGAACTTCCTCTTCTGTCCAACCCTGCGTGCGTTCAAAATAGGCGATCGCCTTCGCAGGATCGATCTTTGCCACGAGCGCGCGACGCATGTGTTCGTGCGGAAAACCCAGTGTGTGGCCCGTCTCATGACGAACCACCCGGTGATATTCCGATTCAGGCGTGTTCATCGTGAACGCTTCAAGATTCATCGTCTGGTCTTTCTTGGCGATGTGCAGAACGTCTGTTCCTAGATAAGACCAGTACCCTCCGTCCGGGCCACCCTGGCGGGCAATGCGCACCTGAGGATCGGTCGCCGTCTCAACGAACTTCACATTTGCAGTTTTTGCCCACGCGTTCATGTGCTGAAGAATCCGCTTGCGCAAGGCCGCCTCTGGATTATCCATGAACCCGAACCGTGAGGTGAACACCCTGCAGACCCCAGTACTTTGTCGTGAGCACGGCAATGTGCTCTGGCGATGAAATAAACCCAGGCATTATCCTGGACAGCCGTTCTACTGGCGCATGGTTTAGGGGATTGACGTCTGTAGCTGTCTTCGCGGCAGCCACAAGCTTCTCGAGAGGCAGGCGTTTTGGAGTACAAACCAACGATATCTTCAAGGTCAGTTCCTTTCCGTAAAGTGAGGTTCGGGTTGCACGTTAATACCCTTCAACGCAAGACGCAAGCTTATTCAGCCCTTGCGCCCTGGAACTAAGGGCCCTTCGGGTTATTGGCGATGGCCAGGGTCACGCTCCGCGAAACTCCATCGGACGTGTGGTACTCCTCAGTCGAACTAAAATCGCTCTCCGTTTTCAGATCCTTCACCAGGGGGATTCTCGGGACTTCGGTGCCGGAAGTTACGCTTCCATGCTTGCCAGACTTGGTCGAACACAGCGTCTCCAGGCGGTCATGTGTGTGTTCCTCCCCTTTGTGCCGGAACAGCTTCCACAGAGATTTCGGCGTAGCGTTCAAACTCCCGTGATGCCCGACTTTGTAGAGGTTTATGTCCTTCAGCAGGTCGCACCACGCCGCGTTTTTCAAGGCATACGACCAGTTCTCGATCTGCGCATCCCCAGGAAAGAGCAGCTTGCGATCCCCGGTCTCAAATAGAAGAATCACGCTGGTGTTGTTAAGAACGCTGTCCAGATCGCGCACCAGTTCCAACTTCTGTTCGGCTGTGATTTTGCGGGACTGCTCAATAAACCAGCGAACGCTCGCCGTTCGTGCAGTCCTTGGATGACTCGGCACATTCGTGAAGAGAGCAGCATTGGCCGCTTTCTTCGCCGTGGTCACGCGCTGCCCTATATTTTGAGAAGCCCAGAAGCTCCGGAACTGCCAGAATTCGTTTGGATCCCTCGCCCTTTGCGCTCGAATCGATTCCGTCTGCTTCAACGTTGGCGGCCCCAGCACGGTGATCTTCACTCCCGGCAAAAGATCGTTCAGCGTCATTCCGGCATTCACGTAGTGCGCTTTCCCTTTGCCGCCCATGTCCATAAGATTTCTAACAGCGGACAGGTTCTTGATGTTGTTTTCGCCCAGAAACGTCAGTTGGTCCCGCTTCTTTTCGCCCGCTGCAATCACGCCCTTCTTTGCCTGCTGGGCAATCGACCCGGCAATTCTATGCATGTCCTCCAGCGATCCGAGGAACTGCGAAATCTTCTGCTTATCGTCGACTCTGAGGTCGGTCGTCGCGCTGAGTGCCGCAGGTTCCGCTGCGGGATCCTCCGTCCATGGCTGGATCACATGATCGGGATGCAGATCGGCAATGATTTTCCCCGTGGCACTGCCTTCCGTAGAGAAGCCGCTGATATGGTCCTGGTGCCGATGCGTCGCGACAACGATATCGAGTTTTCCATTACAGGCGCGCTTGATATCTGTGGCGACATCCATCATGTAATTCGCTGATCCGATCCTCGGCGCGGAGGTGCTTCCGTAATCGATCAGCACGTGCCGGGCGCCGGAAGCATACTGGAAGCTCATCAGGAAGCAGTCGCCGAATCCCACGTTGTACATGCGAATCGTGACTGAAGAGGGGTGTTTCCCGCGAGCAGGGGTGGTGCGCTGTCTGGCCTGCATTCGCTATTCCTCCTCATCCTGTTCAATATTTCCAGCGCGATACCAGCCCGTTCTCAGCATTCGATGTAAATGCGCAAAGGCTCTCATCTTGGAAGCGCCGGGACTGAACGCTCCGTGTTCCCAAAGATACTGAAGACGATCGCTCTGGCGTTTCTGCGATTTATTGTCTTGCGCCAGAATTGAGTTGCCGATGCTGTACTTCACTCGCCCAAACTCATCAAAAATTACCGCGTTGCCGCCGTAAAGAGTCACCTCAGTCTCATCCGGCATATCCTTCGGCTTGTGAATATTCAAACGGGCAAGCTCCCCTGCGCAAACACCTTCAATTCCTGGTGATACTCCACCACGGTCTCGTGAAGCACAAAACCATCGCGTGCGATTCGCAGGCACGGTCGCACAGAGAGAACTCGCGTGTGCGCTTCTTCGTTCAGCTTGAACGCCGCGCGATTCTCCCACAGGAAGCGAAAAAACTCGTCAGGATCGGACTTCATGGAATCGCAGTGCGTCCGGTCGTACGCGAACACGTCGCAATCCGGTGGAGGATCCCACGATCCCTCCTGCCGCCCCGGCAGTCCCTTCGATCTGGGTTCGATCCCGAACGCCTTGAACCACGTAAGCAGGCTCCCGCGAATGTTGTATTTGTCGTCCTTGGGATACAGCTCCCAGTCCGCAGTAAGCACGCCGCTCGCAAAATCGCAGAACTGCAGATCCGTGGGCGGACAATAATCGATTGCACGCACAAACACCGTCAGCAGACGATCCGCCAGCTCCGCGCCTTCTTCCGCGGCCCGCTTGCGGTCCAGCTTTGACTTGTCGCCGATCGCACGAAGGCGATTGATCCACACCTCTAGATAGGCATTCAGCACCGCCGCGACCAATACCTCGCCGCATGTGTGGGGTTCATAGTATTCGGGCGATTTCAGATAATCCTCGCTGGGAGCCAGCGAAACCGACCGTCGCAGCGCCTGACCGTGAATGCCGGAGAGTTCCGAACCCATCTGCTGTGCCAGCCCCATCAGTGCCGAGTTTCGCAGCTTCTCCGGCGTCATGTCCCTTCGCCAGATCGTGTCCGAATTCACATTCGGCATCCCGAGATCCACCAGTTTCTCCACCACCGATTCAGCGGACAAGATCGATAGCAGCGCGATAATGTCGGCAAACCCTTCGTGGAATCCTGCCTGCTGCGGAGACGAGGCGTCCATGTAGCGTTCGCGCAGACCATCCAGCAACGCGTGCGTGGTCTCATGGACGACAATCTCGTGCGAGAGACACGTAAACACAATCCGCTTTCCGTCCAGGCTGGGAAAATATCCGAAGAATAAACCCTGCGCGCGATCCGAATAGAACGCGTTTGCATCGTTGAACGCGTGCGGCGAAACCATGATCTGGTGCCCCTGAAAGCTCCAGCCAATCCTTCGCCCCAGGGCGAATTCAAACCGCGCCAGGGTCTTCATAATCACCCCGTACGTCATCCAACCGTGGAACTCGGAATTCCTCAATATCTCCCGGTCTGGTACGTGCTCCCAGGGATCCACTGGTGGATCATCGCCGCGATTTACATCCGCGTGGATCTTCGCCCGCGGATACAGCACGTCCGTCGTTGAGTCGTAGTCGATGATGTGAACCCGATACCCCTTGGGCCCCGCATCCAGCGCTTCATTCGGGATTTCGATTTGTGTTCTCAGGACCTTGTTTCCATCTTTTACACTCGGGTCCATGGCGAGAATGGTGAGCGTTCGCGTCGGGTAATAGGGCACAGGCGTCCTGTCTATCTCTCGTAAGGAAGACTCAAGAAATTGCCAAGGCATCATGGCCCGCCAACACACAAATGTCAATCAGCCTGAGCCCCTGGCAAGCTTTCCGCATATCACTCTTTTTTTGGCTTGCCAGAGTTCCGCATCGCCTTCTCGATAGCCTTCCACTTGGCCTTCGTCTCTTTCGCCAACCTGGGGTCCGTCTTCCTCACAACGAAGGCGAGTTCCCGCTGCATCTTCTGGTAGTTCTCCAGCCTGGCCGCGTCCAGCCCCGCATCTCTCACGGCGCAACCCGGTTCATTCGCATGCATGCAGTCGCGAAACTTGCAGCCTTCTGCCAACGCCAGGATGTCGTCGAAGCTCGCATCCAGTTGCTCCTGCGACGCCCAAAGCTGAACCTCGCGAAGTCCCGGCAGATCGATCAGCAGCCAGCCGCCCGGCATCTGGAACATCTCCCGGCTGGTAGTCGTGTGCCGACCACGATTGTCGTTCACCCTCGTTGCCTGCGTCAGTTGCCGCTGCTCGCCGATCAGCCGGTTCAGGATCGTTGATTTCCCCACCCCCGACGAGCCCAGTAGCGCCGCCGTCTCGCCGTTCGAAAGAAATGTCGGAATCACATCGAGCGCATCGTCGCACAATGCGCTCAGCGTCACCACCGGAACGTTAAGATCCATCTGCTGCGTCTTACTCAGCACCTCCGTGATGTCCATGCCCACGCCATCGGCCAGGTCCGATTTATTTAACAGAATTACCGGCCGCGCTCCACTCTGCTTTGCCACCACCAGGTACCGTTCCAACCGCCGCTCGTTGTAGTCGCGATCCAGTCCGCTCACAATAAACAGCACGTCCACATTTGCCGCCAGCACCTGCTCGCGTATTTCCCGATCCGGCTGTTTGCGGCACAGCTTGGTCTTCCGCTCCAGCACTTTCACAATCACGTCCGCGTCTTCGCGCAACACCACCCAATCCCCGACGGTCGGCCAAATCGGGGAAGTGCGGCGCAGCGTGCCGCTTACCCCCACGTCAATCTCACCCGTTTCCGTCCAAACCAGAAAGCGCTCATAGAACACCGACGCAACACGCGCAGGAATGCCGTCGGAATGCTGTCCGGCAAAGAATTCATTCCATCCAATATTTTCCAGTTGCAATGTTTTCCATCCTCTCTGGGTGAAGGAGAAAGACACACCCCAGCCGAATCACGGCAACGAGGCAGTGTGAGAGGACGATCTAGGCAAGGACTTTCAGCGGCGCTCCGTTCAACTGATGTGATCTTGCCTGATAGAACAAGGATCAGGCAAGGAAGAAGAACTGTGATCGCAACCCAATCCTGGAAGCGACCGTATCGTTTCAAATGCGGAATTGTATTTGGTTGACACTCGTTTTCACGCTCCTTTACTGTTCAGCGGATCAAACAATCGTGAAGTTTCAGTATCCATGAGGTTTCGCAGAATGACTTTTACCTTCCGTTCGATTTCGGGCCCGCCAGTTTTATCCGTCTTTCTGACAGTTTTGTCCGCCTTTTTGATGGGCTCTCCTTTGCAACTCCATGCCGCAAACGCATCTGCAAAACCTGATCACCTCACCTGCGACTCGCTGGTTCAGCCGCTGGGCATTGACACCGATCAGCCCCAGTTTTCGTGGCAACTTCAGGATCCCGCCTTCGGCGCGCATCAGACCGCCTACCGCCTCCGCATCGCCACATCGCCGGCCATTCTGAAGTCAGGCAAGCCCGATGTGTGGGACAGCGGCGTGGTCAAATCGGACCAGTCCGTCGGCGTAAAGTACGCCGGGTCCCCGCTTAAGCCGCAGCAGCGCTACTACTGGCAGGTTGAATTTTGGAACAAGGATGGAAAAGCCTACCCGGCCAGCGACGTTACCTGGTGGGAAACAGGGCTTATGAGTTCCGGGTGGACGGCAAAGTGGATCGGCTATGAGGTAGAAGAACATCGCCGCATTCGCGAGTCCGGTGCGAAGTGGATCACCAATGTCGGCGACGAAAACTACAAAGGCAAGGGCGAAACCCGGCACGACTTCCGGCTCGAACTTTAACGCCGCAAAAGCAGTCCAGCATGCCACCCTCTACGTCACCGGAAAGGATACCGTCGCAGCCTGGGTGAATGGCAAACAGGTCCTCAACACCCAGCCGCTCCCGCCGTGGAAGCAGATGCCCTGGCAGACCTACCTCATACAGGACGTGACCCCGCAGGTGCACGAGGGGGCCAACCTGCTTGCGATTGAAGCCATGTTGTACGCGGCAAACCCCAATGGAATGGCGTCGCCCGACGACGACCACACACCGATGAGCGCCTGCCTCTACCTTCAGATGACCGATGGTTCCATCGTTCTTCTAAAGACCGGCGACACCGGTTGGAAGGGCGCATTGAACGCGGAGGGGAATTGGCAGACCGCGGAGTTCAGCGATTCGTCCTGGAAAGACGCCGGCATTTACGAGCCACCCAAGACGCCTTTCGGAGCGGCGCCTCCTGGGAACCCGTGGCCAACCGGCCCGGTGAAGTTCCTGCGTCATGCCTTCAACGTCAACAAGCCGGTCACCTCGGCGCGACTGTATGTCACCGCCCTCGGCGCCTACCAGGTTCCAGACTCAACGGCCACCGTGTCGGCGATCAGGTTCTCTCCCCCGGCTGGATGGATTTCCGCATCCACGTGCCCTACCAGGTGTACGACGTCACCTCTGATGTGAAGACTGGATCGAATGCGATCGGAGCCTATCTCGCGCCCGGCTGGTATACCACTCCTCTGATGTGGTTCCGCCAGGGATACAACTACGGAGATACGCCTCCGGCTTTGAAGGCACAATTACGGATTGCGCATGCCGATGGATCGGTGGAGTGGATTGCAACCGACGAAAGTTGGAAGGCCGACGTATCCCCGATTCTCAAGGCCGAAATTTATGACGGCGAAACTTTCGACGCTCGTCGAATGCAGCCCGGCTGGGATACGGCTACCTTCTCCGATGCCAACTGGAAACCCGTCGAGTTGATCCAGCCGCTTGAGCCGAAGATTGTGGCCCAAAGTTTTGAACCGATCCGTATCGAGAAGTCGATGCCGGTAAAGGAAGTCACTTCTCCCAGGCCCGGAATCTACATCTATGATTTCGGCCAGAACTTGTCGGGCTTCCCGAAGATTCGCGTCAAGGGCGCAGCTGGCACAAATGTTCAGCTGCGTTTCGCCGAAGTGTTGAATCCCGATGGCACCATGTACGTCGAAAACCTGCGAACCGCCAAGGCCACGGATCATTTCATTCTGAGCGGAAAGGGAATCGAGGAATATCAGCCTACGTTTACCTTCCACGGCTTCCGCTACGTTGAGGTCACCGGCCTCCCCGAACAAGCTTCCAGACGGCTCTGTTCAAGCCCTGTGTCATTCATACCGACGCGCCGTTTACCGTGACAGTTGAAGACCGGCAGCCCCATGATCAACCAGTTGTGGAGCAATATCCTGTGGGGCCAGCGATCCAACTTTGTTGGCGTGCCCACTGACTGCCCGCAGCGGGATGAGCGTCTGGGATGGACCGCGGATGCGCAGGTCTTCTGGCGTGCCGCTTCTTACAACATGGACCTGACCCAGTTCTCGAAGAAGTTCGCCGGCGACTTGCGGGGAACGCAGACGGGCACGCCGATGTACGGCATCTTCGCTCCGGGCACGCTCGCAGCCGAATCCCGGCTTCGCCGCCGGCTGGAGCGATGCAGGTGTCATCATTCCCTGGACTGCGTGGCTGCAGTCCGGCGACACGCGCGTCATCGAGCAGAATTGGAACGCGATGGAGAAGTACCTGGACGCGATCCACTCCGCCAATCCCGATTTTCTGTGGAAGAAGGATTCCGGCATCCCTTTCGGCGACTGGCTTTCTCCCGAAGGCAAGACGCAGCAGCCCCTCGTCGCCACTGCCTACTGGGCTTACGACGTCACGCTGATGCAGCAGATGGCGCACGCCACGGGTAAAGCGGACGACGAGAAGAAGTACGCCGATTTATTCAGCAATATCAAGCCAGGCATTTACCAAGGAATTCGTTCAACCCGACGGCTCGATCAATGCGGCCGATAACAGTGCCTCGCCCTTCGGCCAGATCAACAATCCCAACGCGAAGGCCGCCGGCGGATCCACCCAGACCGGCTACGTGCTGGCGCTGTACATGAATCTGGTGCCGGACTCTCTGCGCGCGCCGCAGCCGACAAGCTGGTCGCAAAGATCAAATCGAATAATTGGAGACTCGGTACCGGATTTCTCGGCACGCCGTATCTGCTGGCAGTGCTCGTGGATACGGGCCACTCCGACGTCGCCTATCGCCTGCTTCTCAACACCGAATATCCGTCGTGGGGATACCTCGTCGGCCATGGCGCAACAACCATGTGGGAGCGTTGGAACGGCGACCAGATGCGCGGCGATCCCAGCATGAACTCCTACAACCACTATGCCTACGGAGCCGTCGCCGATTGGATCTATCGCTACAGTGCCGGCATCGACACCTGGTCCTCCGACGCCGGCTTCCACACCATCTATCTCCATCCGAGCTTCAGCAGCAAGCTCGGCAGCATCGACTTCGCCTATCAGTCTCCCTATGGAGAAATCAAGTCTGCCTGGGTTGTGAAGGGTTCCGATGTTGATTGGGCAGTGACCATCCCCGCCAATACCACAGCGCGTCTGCCGTTGCCTTCTTCGCGTGTCAACGCGTTCACCATTGACGGCAAGCCACTCGCGGACAATCCAAACGTGAGCCTGCTTAGCGAAGACGCGGGAACAAAAGTTTTCAAGCTCGCAGCAGGCACCTACAAAATCAAGACGACCAGCCCGTAAGTGTTGCGGACGGCATCTTCCACTCTGAAGGTGCCGTCCGACTCATCTACCGCACAGTAGCTTCGACATTCACTTCTGCACGCCCATCTTCAGGCGCGCGAACAATGCTGCCATCCACCGGCACGCCATCCACCACCAGCGCAACCACGTTCCCATCCCCCTTGCGGCAAACCCGGATGTTGTATGTAGTTCCGCGAAACTTCCGCGTCGCCTTATAGCCCGGCCACGACTTGGGAATCACCGGCGCAATCTCAAGTCCCTCCAGCGATGTGCGCACTCCAAGAATCCACTGCACAATCGCGAAGTAGTTCCACGCCGCTGTCCCCGTCAGCCACGAATTTTTGGCCTCTCCGTGTGTAGGCGCATCGCCACCCGCAATCATCTGCGAATAAACGTACGGCTCCGTACGATTGAGATCGCCGATAGCCTCGCGTGCCGAAGGATTAATCCGCAAATAGTAGTCGTGGGCAGCATCGCCGTTACCCAGCCGCGTCTCCGCGATAATCACCCAGGGATTGTTATGGCAAAAGATTCCTGCATTTTCCTTGTACCCCGGCGGATAGGATGAAATCTCTCCCAGCTCGATGTAGTACTTCGAATACGCCGGCTGCAGCAGCACGATGCCATGCTTTGTAGCGAGATGTGTTCGCACTGAGTCGAGTGCCTTCTGCGCCTTGCCGTCCTTCAGCCCAACTCCGGCAAGCGGACAATACCCCTGCGTCTCAATAAAAATCTTGCCTTCCGCGTTTTCCTTCGAGCCGACCTTGCGCCCGAAGTCGTCGTAGGCGCGGATGAACCACTCACCATCCCATCCGTGTGTGCCAATCGTCTCTTCCATCTTCGCGACTTCAGCAAGAATCTTCTCCGCCTCACAACAATTGCCAACGTGCTTGGCGATTGCCGCCAGCTCCTGCCCGGAATGTACAAACAATCCCGCGATAAATACCGATTCCGCAACCTTGCCTTCTTTGTTCGTAGTCGTCTGGAAGCTCTGTCCCGGCGTGTCAGAGAAGCAATTCAAATTCAGGCAGTCGTTCCAATCGGCGCGTCCAATCAGCGGCAGTCCGTGCGGCCCAAGCCGATCGAGAGTGTATTGAAAACTCCTCTGCAGGTGCTCGTAAAGAGGCGTTTCCGATCCCGCTTCGTTGTCGTAAGGAACGCGCTCGTCAAGAATGCTCCAATCGCCAGTCTCCTTGATATAAGCTGCGACGCCGATAATCAGCCAATGGGGATCGTCGTTAAAGCCGCTGCCCACATCGTTGTTACCGCGCTTCGTCAGCGGCTGATACTGGTGATACGCCCCGCCGGTCGGCAACTGTGTCGACGCCAGGTCCAGTATCCGTTCGCGAGCGCGAGAAGGAACCATGTGAACAAAGCCCAGCAGGTCCTGGTTGGAATCGCGGAAGCCAAGTCCGCGCCCGATGCCCGACTCGTACAAGGAAGCCGAGCGCGACATATTAAATGTCGCCATGCATTGATACGCATTCCAGATGTTCACCATACGATTGGTGTGCAGATCCGGAGTCTCCACGTTAAAAATACTCAATAGCCCGTCCCAGTATTCGCGCAGCGCCTTGAATGCCGCGTCCGCTACATCCGGCTGCAGATACTTCGCCAGCGTCGCCTTCGCCGCTCTCTTATTGATGATTTGCGAATTCGGCGGATCGAACTTCTCGCTCACCGGAACTTCCTGATAGCCAAGCACGAAGAGAATCTGCTTGCTCTCGCCCGGCAATATTTCAAACTTTACGCAATGTGAACCGATCGGAGAAAATCCGTACGCGATGGAATTCGTTGAGGCCCCAGCTTCCACCACCGCCGGGCTCTCAAACCCGTGATAGTTGCCAAGGAACGCCTGTCGCTGCGTGTCGAAGCCGTCGATCTTCTCGGAGCATCCAAAATACGCGTAATGATCGCGGCGCTCGCGATACTCCGTCTTGTGATAGATAACGCCGTCTTCAACTTCCACCTGCGGAGTTGAAAAGTTTCGCTGGAAATTCGTAGCGTCGTCCTGTGCTTCCCACAAACAAAATTCAATCAGCGAATATGCAGAGAGCTTCGCCGTTGTCTCACGATGATTCGTAATCGTGAACTGCCAAATCTCCAGGCTCTCGCCCATCGGCACAAAGTATCGCGTGCTCGCTTCAATGCCCTTATACGTCGACCCGATCACGCTATAGCCCATTCCGTGACGGCAACTGTAATCCTCCAGCTTCGTGCGCGTGGGCTGCCAGGTCGGCGACCAGAATTCGCCGCTCTCGTCATCGCGAACATAAATGTAGCGTCCGCCAATGTCCGTCGGAACATTGTTGTAGCGGTAGCGCGTCAGCCGCCGAAGACGTGCATCGCGATAGAAGGAATATCCGCCCGCCGTGTTGGAAATGATCCCGAAGTAGGCTTCGCATCCGAGGTAGTTGATCCACGGAGAAGGTGTGTCTGGTCTCTCAATTACATATTCACGGTTGGCATCATCAAAATGGCCATATTGCATTTGGAACGTCCCTTGCGAACGAAAATATCGCTCTCCGTAGCACGCTGTACATTCTCCGTCCCCGACCTATGGAACGGATGAGTTACACTCTCGTGGCGAAAGCAAAGTATACAGGAATAACTCTTGCTCAATCGCGCGAAAGGGCGTAAATAAACGTTTTAGCTTAACTTTTGCAGAAAGTAGCGCGCGGAGGGTTTTGGGCCCTTGCGGCTGGTCCGTCATGCTCCGGCCACTTCCCATTCAGCCATATCGGCAGGCTCATTCCTGCCTCTCAAGGTCGCGCTTTCTGTGGCACACTTACCCGGGGGTTTTTCTTCCATGTTCGCGAATCATAAAAATGTCAGACCCTGCATCCTTACCGCTCTGGCAATCTCCTTAGGCGTAATCATGCTGTCGTCTTCGCAATCTTCGTTCGCCGCCGATTCCACGCCAAATGCAATCAAAGTCGATCAGGTGGGATATCTGCCCCTCGTGCCCAAAGTTGCTGTCGTCACCTCTCCCGGTGAAAAGTTTCTGGTAAAGCGCAGCTCCGACGACGCGACCGTATTTGAAGGATCTCTCAAGCCTGCCGTGCTCGATCACGACACCGGGGACAATGTGTCTGAGGCCGACTTCACGCCCTTTCATTTAGCCGGCAAATACTATGTCGAGGTTCCCGGCGTCGGGCGCAGTTACGACTTCGCCATTCAACCCAATGTCTACTCCCATGCCTACTACCTCGCCATGCGTGCCTTCTATGGTCAGCGCTGCGGAACAGCAGTCGACATGGGCAGCGAATTCCCCGGCTATTCCCATGCCATCTGCCACCAGCACGGAGAATTTCACGCCTCCTCCGGCAAGAAAGGTGAGCGCGACAACATCGGCGGCTGGCACGATGCAGGCGACTATGGCCGCTACGTAGTTAACTCCGGAATCTCCACCGGTTCGCTCCTCTGGGCGTGGGAATTGAACGGAAAAAAGCTCAGCAGGATTTCGTTGAATATTCCTGAAAGCGGCAACGGCACGCCCGATATCCTAAGCGAAATTCGTTGGAATCTTTCCTGGATGCTCAAGATGCAGGATGACGATGGCGGCGTCTGGCACAAGCAGACCAGCGAACATTTCTCCGGCTTCGTAATGCCCGAGGACGATAAGCTTCCGAGCGTCGTAATCGGAACTGGCGCCGCTCCGTTCAAAAGTACCTGCGCCACCGCTGACCTTGCTGCCGTGGCCGCCATTGCCGCCCGCGTATACAAGCCTTACGACGCTGTCTTTGCTGCGAAGAATCTCAAGGCCGCCTCGCTGGCGTGGACATGGGCGGTACAGCATCCCGATGTCACCTTTAAGAATCCGCCGGGAATCAGCACGGGAGAGTACGGCGACAACCAGTGTGGCGACGAAATGCTCTGGGCCGCTGCCGAACTTTGGCGCACCACCGGAGAAGAATCCTACAACAAATACTTCCTCGCGCATGCCGCCGAATACATGGGCACGTTGCAAACTCTCACTCCGGAGAACTGGCGCGAACTTGCGCCCATGGGCCTCTGGACATACGCGCTCGCCAATCGCAAGGGAAGCGATGAAAAGATTGTCGATCAAATACGTAAGTCGACAATCGCTGCCGCGCAGCAAATCGTTCATCAAACCCAGGCCAATCCTTACCACGTAAGCTTGCTTACGAAGGACTATGTGTGGGGCTCAAATGGCGTCGCTGCCGGATACGGGATGGAGTTGATCATCGCCAATACCTTTTCTCCAAACCCCGCGTTCGTCAATGCCGCAATGGACAATCTTCACTACCTGCTCGGCCGGAATGCCTTCGCCATCTCCTGGGTAACGCAGCTTGGCAGCAATCCCTACAGTCATCCTCATCATCGGCCCAGCGGTGCCGGGCCTGATCCGCATCCGTGGCCCGGAATGTTGTCCGGCGGACCGAATGCCGGAAGGCAGGATGACGTCTTGAAAAAGCTGCCTGCCAATTTGCCGCCCGCAAAAGACTACGTGGATGTCTTGGCCTCTTACGCCTCAAACGAGATCGCGATTAACTGGCAGGCCGCGCTCGTATTCCTGACTTCGTCGCTTCTCCAGTAACGATTCTTCGCTACGTAGAAATGCGCGCCCAGACTTGGACGCGCATTCTTTTGCAAAAGGGTCATTATCGATCTGCAGAATCCAGCCCAAACACTTTTGCCGCTTCTTCATCCACAGTCGATTGCGAACGCCGTATCAGCGTATATGTACTGCTCCATGAGCTCACGTCGCCCGCCTTCATATGCATCAGTGGCCCCATCGTTTCCATTTCGATATAGGGCAGCGGGTCAGCGTTGGTATAGATTTCCGTGCGGCATCCATTATCAGGAAATCTTCCGGCACCCTCTGCCGCATCAATCCGCAGCGCATTGTCCTTGCCAACCCATAGCAGGCTCCGCGCGTCCATCCCAATCTTCACGTTCTCGGTCTTGTTGCGCGACAACGATAGCAGTCGACCGGAGCGTTTCAGGGATGCCGGAGCCGCCTCGGACAATTGAACCTTGCCCTGGTCGACGGTGCTGTGCGCCGGCAGCATCGCAAACAGACGCTCGGCATCCGGCACCTGCGTAATAATCCAGACCCCCGTCTCGAGCGGCGTTCCGCTTACCTTGTGAAACTCGGAAGAGATCGTCATCACCGGCGATTTCGCAGACATCGAAATCTTCCGAACCGTCTGAATGCCGTAGTGAGGATCGACCCTCGATGTCAGCACAATGGAGTCGGCCGTCACCTCCGCCACGTACGGTAGGGAATCGAATCCACTCGGCGGTGGCCATGCTTTCGTCGTCACCTGCGGCCATTGGGACTGAGGCGACGGCCAAACCTTGTCCCCTCCAAAGTTATTCCACATTCCATCGGCCTGCATGCCGCTGCTCCCATCAAGAGCCGCATTCTCCCACAGCATGTTCTCCGTTTCGCCCACCCAGCCGAAACGCATCACCCGGCCAATCGTAGGCACCACGATCGCTTCCACGCTTCCATTGGAGATTCGTAGCGCATCCTTCCAGCCCCTGTAGGGAAGCGCTTCGACCGTCACGCGACCTTCGCTGATCTCCGCTCCCAGCATGGCCCCCCATGGGCGTGGCAGGCGCTCGGTCGCAGATTGCCCCGCGATGGAGTGGAGCGTGCGAAAGAACCCGGCCGCCGATACAAACATCAAAATCACAATACAACTGCGAAGTAGCTTCATCCCTGCGAACGAATGTCAGGCCCGACTGGAAAACGCCGGCTGCTCCGTGTCTTTCGGCTCGCGTTTCACCAGGTTGTCATACCATGTGAACTTCAGAATCGCGGAAGTCACCAGGATAATCCCCAGCGAAATCAAAGCCCGCTGATACGCGCGAATCACCACAAAAATCGGAAGCGCCACCAGCGCTGTTTGCCAGATCACGCCAATCACAACGTTGAACATATCTTTCAGAAAATCGCGATTCGGCTGAATATCCGGAGTCTCTGCCTGCACCTTCTTAAGGATCGGCCCCCAGAATCCCCACGGCCTCACGCGGCGATAGAAGTCCTTAAGAACCTCATCATCTTCCGCCTTGGTCAGCAGTGTTCCCGCGATGCAGCCAATCAGCGACACCCCAAACACCAGCGAGAAGCTCAACGAAACATCCAGGTTCAGCGAATGCGCATGGGCGAAACCCTGCAGCGGTGCGATCTGCCCCAATATCCACGGTATCGTCAGCGCGGAGCTGATGCCGGCGGCCATCCCCCAGAAATATCCGTATCCGTTAAATCGCCACCAATACCATTTCAAAACATTCGAGGCCATGTAGCCGCCCCAAAGCCCCGTCACAATCCACTGCACCACGTTGCCCACCGACGTTACAAACCATCCAATCGATACCCCAATCAGCACCACCGCGAAGGAAGCCAGGTAGCTCAGACGCACGTAAGTTTTCTGGCTGGCATTGGGATTGATAAATCTCTTGTAAATATCGTTCACGAAATACGGCGGCGCCGCGTTCACCGTCGCTGCGAAGTTCGACATAAACGCCGCAAGCAGCCCCGCGATCAGAAATCCCAGCAACCCCATCGGCACAAAGTGTCCCAGCGCATACGGCAGCACCAGTTCAAAATCCATGTTCGTCCGCATCCCGGGATTGTCCGCGACGTAGAACACCAGCGACAGGATCGTCAGGCCGGTAATCAGAAAATAGCGCGGCGGCGTCAGCACAAGGTTCACCCAGGCGCTCATCATCGAAGCTTCGCGCGGATCCTTTGCCGACAAAATCCGCTGCATATCGTAATTGGGAGCAGGTCCGGCAGCGCTGATCAGCACGCCCTTGAACAGCAGCATCATCACGAAAAATCCAAACAACCCGTAGCCGTCTGATGCCACCTTGTCCGTCGCCGATGGCATCAGCTGCGACCAGTCAAGATTCAAATGCCACCCGAAGAAAATGTTGTCCCATCCCGCCGGAACAAATCGATGCAGCAGCTCCGGCGACACCTTCGACATGGCAATAATGCCGACCGCGAACGACGCAATCGACAGAATGCAGAACTGGATGAACTCCGTGATCACAACGCTGATCATCCCGCCCTTGATTACGTAAATCGCCGTGATGCCAACGAGAATCAGCGCGTATTCATTGGGCGACAAGTGCCACGGCAGAAAACTCGCCGCGAATTTTCCGATGCCCTTAAATCCGTAAGTGAAGAATCCGATAATGCTGATGAACGCGTAGATCACCACGATGATGTGCGCCAGTTGCGCTCCCCGGCCCTTGCCAAAGCGCGTCTCAATCCACTCCGCGCCCGTCATCGCATTCGACCGCCGCAGCCACGCCGACAAATACACCATCAGAAAAATCTGGTTAAACGTCGGCCACAGCCACGGTATCCAAACGCTCTTCAGCCCGTAGACGAACATCCAGTAAACCAGCAGCATCGTCCCGCTGATGTCGAACATCCCCGACGCATTTGAAATTCCCAGGATGTACCACGGCATCGTGTTTCCGCCCAGGAAGTAGGCCTTCATGTCGCGGGAAGCGCGATGAGACACCCAATAGCCCACCGCCACCGTGGAAAGCAGATACACAACAATGATCGCAATATCGATGAAATGAAGATGCAAGAAACACCCCTGGTCGGCGATGCCAGTCTACTTTGTCGGGCCGCTGGCTTGCTCGTGGATTCGATTCCGGCCACCCCAGAAAACGGCGACACATCTGCCCCGCAAGACGACCACTCCGAATCGTTCGGAATCCTTCGTCAAAACGGAAAAAAGCAGTACTTGGAATTGCAAGCAGCATACTCCTCGAAAAGGCCCCAGGAACAGCACTTTCAAAGGTTGCCCGCCAGCCATACACCGCTAGAAAGACTTCAGAATGTCCAGGTTTTTCCGGATCAGCGCAGAACGCTGCTCCACACACAGACTGCTGCGCAAGGGGTCTTCGGGAGTATGCAGCACGTACTCCAGCAGACGATCCGTCGTGGAACTCGCAACGTGCAGCCGCGTGTCCGACGAAGCGTAATAAATCAGCACTTCGCCATTCTCGCGCTGCACCCATCCGTTGCTGAAAACCACGTTTGACACGTCGCCAATCCGCTCCTCGCCCACGGGAGCGAGAAAATATCCTCCCGGACGATGCGTAATCACCCACGGCCGTTCCAACTCCGCCAGCATCAGGTACAACACGTACCGCAGTCCCGCCGCCGTATTCCGCACGCCGTGCGCCAGGTGCAGCCATCCCTTCGCCGTTAAAATCGGTGCCGGTCCAAGCCCGTTCTTTACCTCTTTAATCGTGTGGTACTCGCGATTGTCGATCACATGTTCCTGCTCGATCACCGCGTTCTCTATGCTCGAAGAAACGCCCCAGCCAACGCCTCCGCCCTTGCCCGCCTGGATGAAATCATCCTGCGGCCTCGTGTAGAAGCCGTACTTGCCATCGACGAACATGGGGTGCAGCACAACATTGCGCTGCTGCGGAGATTTCGTCTTCAAATCCGGCAGCCGCTCCCACGCCTTCAAATCCTTCGTGCGGGCAATTCCGCACTGCGCAACTGCGGACGAGGTATCGGATGCCGGCGCGCTCTTGTCTTTTCTCTCCGTGCAGAACAGACCGTATATCCAGCCGTCTTCGTGCCTCACCAGTCGCATGTCATAAACGTTCACATCCGGATCAGCCGTCTCCGGCATCGCTATCGGATAATCCCAGAATTGAAAGTTATCAATGCCGCTCGCGCTCTCCGCCATTCCGAAAAACGACTTGCGATCCGCGCCTTCCACCCGCGCCGCCAGCACCACGTTGCCGTCGAACTCCATTGCGCCCGCGTTGAAAACGGCGTTCACGGCAAGCGTTTCAATCAGCGATGGATTCGATGCCGGGTCAAAGTCATAGCGCCACACCGGGGGAACGTGTTCCGCCGTCAGCACCGGATGTTCGTATCGCTCGAACACTCCATTCTCTTTTTCCTGCTTCACGTTCTTCCGCTGGATCAGCGCCTCGTGATTCGCAAACAGGCTCCGTACTCGCTTCTTGAACTCGGATTCCCTCATATCGTTTGGCCCCTCTCCCGCAAAAACGTCAACCTTCGGATCGCTTCCAGGCATGCGCGGCTATTGTGGTACGGACACTTCCACGCATCTACCTTAAAATCGCCATTCCTTACTGCGCCATCCCGGTCCACTTTCCAAAACCACTCCCCGTGAACGTGGTCCACAATCCGCGCAGCAATAAATTCCCAGCTCCGTTCGGCAGCTTTCAAAAAGTGTTTCTGCCCTGAGATCTGGAAAGCATTCAAAAATCCCACTACCGCTTCCGCCTGCGGCCACCAGTGTTTGTCCGTGTCGATTAATCCGCCAGAGTCGGCCTCGTACAGCAGTCCGCCATCGTCATCCAAACCCTCGTCATACACGGCCTGCGCCATGCGTACCGCTTCCGCTTTTGACTCCTCCAGCAAACGCGCATCTCCCAGCGCCTCGGCCGCTTCCACCATCAGCCAGCTGGTTTCAATATCGTGTCCATAAGAAATATGGTCCGACTTCGGGTGCCAGGTCTCGTCGAAAAACATCAGCAGATGCTGGTTTTTCCGGTTGAGTATCCTGTGGTGGAAAATTTCGATCAACTCGCGAAGCCTTTTCCGCAGCAGGTCATCCCCCCACACCTGCGACAGCAATGCGTATCCCTCCATCACATGCAGATGGGTATTCATGGATTTCTTTTCATCCATGTCCACGTCGCTCAGCCGCTGGTCTCGGGCCATCGTCCAGTCGCGCTCAAATGTCTCAAAGTAGCCGCCATTCACCGCGTCGTGGCCATGCTTCTCAATCCGTTCGAAAATGCTGATGGCAAATTTTAGGGCACTCTCGTCCTTCGCCGCACGGCAGTACTCCGCAAGTGCGTAAAGCGTAAAGGCCTGCCCATAGATGCGCTTCTTGGTGTCCACCGCAGCACCGGTATGGTCCACCATCCAATACACGCCACCATGTTCTGCATCACGAAAGTGTTTCCCAATGTATTCGTAAGCGCGCCGTGCAATATCCAGGAACTGCTGCTCGCCGTACACCTCGTACACGCGGCTGAAGGTCCAAAGGATGCGGGCATTCAGAATCAGGCCCTTTTCCGCCAGTCCATCGATTACCAGGTCATTGCTGATACGGCCGTGAAACCCGCCAAACTCTTCGTCGACCCCATGCCGCATCCAGAACGGGAGGATGTTCGACCGCAGTTCCGCCTCAATCTTCGTCAAAAGCGTAGACACCGCGTCCCTCTTAATTGTCCAAAAACAAATCATAAGCTTTCCCGGCAAATGCAACAGTTCAACAATCAATTTCCGCAGGCCAGATCCCAAACCATTCACTGCAAGGATCTTCTTTGTGGCTTAAACTGAATCGTTCGGCAGACATGGGGGGAGATTCTCCCGGAACGCCAAAACAAGCGGTTTGACTCAACCTCGTCAAAAGCTGGAGTATAGAAATTTCCAGGAGCCAGAATGTCCTCTCGTTCTTTGATCGTCCTGCCCGACGATACTGCCAAGCCGATACTCGAGGCCATTAACCGTGCCGCCTCCTCCATCCGCGTCAAAATGTTCATGTTCTCCGATCCCTCCCTCATTCAGTCCGTCATCGCCGCCCAGAAGCGCGGAGTAAAAGTACGGATCATGTTGAATCCCGCGAGAAGAAGCGGCGAAAAGGAAAATGATGATTCCCGCAAAACACTCGCGGACGCAGGCATAGAGGTCATCGACAGCAATCCCGCCTTCGACCTCACACATGAAAAATCCATGGTCGTCGATGATTCCACAGCCTTCATTCAGTCCCTGAATTGGGAAACAAGAAACATCACGGAAACGCGTGACTACGCCGTCGTCACAACCCATAAACATGAGGTCGGGGAAATTATGGAGTGCTTCGACGCAGACTGGGCAAGGACACCCTTTAACTCCGGCGAAGACTCCCACCTGATCTGGTGTACGGGAAATGGCCGCCAGCGCATTGGCAGGTTCATCGACGAAGCCAGGCACACCCTATGGGTACAGAACGAGCGCTACCAGGACCCCGTCATCATCGAGCACCTGGTTCGGGCAAATCGCCGTGGAGTGAAAATTCACGTTCTCGCAAGGCCACCGCACAAGCTCAAGAAAGCGAAACTGGTTGAAGCAGTCGGTGGCATGCGCATCATGCAAGATGTCGGCGTCAAGGTCCACAAGCTTAAGGGACTTAAATTGCACGCCAAACTGCTCTTTGCCGACGACCTGAGGGCAATTATAGGATCCATCAATCTCGCGCCCGGCAGTTTCGATAGTCGAAGGGAACTGGCTATCGAAGTTCATGACGAGGAAATTGCCAGGTCCCTGAAGCACGTCGTTCAAAAGGACTGGGAAAACTCGCACCCATTGGATCTGAGCGATGAAGGGTTGTTAAAGGATCTCGGAGACTCCGATCCTAACGCGGCGGAAGACCTGGGCCTGGCTCACACAGACGATTAAAGTTCGCTTTAAAGTGGGATTAAGGTTACCGTTCGAAGTGCTTCCAGCATGTCAAATCGACGCATATTTCGCACCCTCGAATGCCCGATGTTTCGGGGGTGTTTCGGTATTTTCTTGCCCCATTGTCACGCGAGACCAGAAATTGTAAGTGTTGTAAAAGCGATGGAATAGAGGAAATACATCAACGAAAACATCACCTGAATCTTGAAAAGTAATACCTTCCTGGGATCATTAGCTCGCTGTGCGTGCCGGATTGAAACCTGGTGCTCTCCGGCTCAATTAAATCATTGACCCGACAGGAGTTAACATGGCAGACATAACGGAAAGACGAATCTATCCTGCACACGGAGACCCTATCCGTGTCGTTCCTTTGAATCTTCCCGAAGCGCAAGCTGATGAAATCAAAGGACTAGCAGCCGCCTCCTCCCCACCCCAACTCACCTACCGAAATGGCCCCCTGCTAGAAAATGTAGAAGTTTTCACCATCTTCTGGGGCCCCGGATGGCAGACAGCTCCGGCCAGTGGCATGCTCCCTAAGCTGAATGATTTCTTCACTTACATCCTCACCAGTTCACTGATCGACCAGTTGTCCGAGTACAACGTCCCAGGCCATTCCATCGGCCATGGCAAATTTTCCGGCACACAAACAATCACCACCACTACCCTCCACAAATCCGTCACAGACACAGCAATTCAGCACTTCCTGCAGCATCAAATCGCGACAAATTCAGCGATCCCCCAGCCCACTCCCAACACCCTCTATTTCATCTATGTGCAACCAGGAGTGAGGGTTATACAGGGTGGAAGTGCCTCGTGTCAGGCATTTTGCGGTTATCACAACGACATTTCCGGACAGGTGTTTTATGCCGTAATGCCGTATCCCGGATGCTCCGGCTGCACTGGCGGACTACAACCGTTGGACGCACTTACGTCCACCAGTTCTCACGAACTTTGTGAAGCAATTACAGATGCGATCCCGGGTCAAGGCTGGTATGACGACGCACATGGAGAAATAGGAGATATTTGTGCCTGGAAAACCAAGAGAGTAGGCGCCTACACTGTCCAGCTCGAATGGTCGAACAAATCGAATAAGTGCCTATAGATCAGGCAGATAAGGCTATAAAAGTGGTCTTTTCTACAGATGGAAGAAGATCCCACTTTTATTTATGCTTAAGATTTTGATTTCGAATCAGTAAGATACAGAAGCCTTTGACAGCAGCAGGTTATCAGGCGATTCTATAGCGAAGAAAAGGCGAAGATGCCTGAGCTCGCCCATGTCAAAAGCTGCGTTCCTTAGAAAACAAATTGAAGCTGACCTGGCGTCGCGGATCCCGTCCGCGCTCACTCCTGTTGCTCGAACTGTCCGCGAAGTTCAAGCAACAGGAATTCCTGAAGTTGACCGTGCTCTTACCGGCGGATTGCCAGTAGGTGCTATCTGTGAGATTGCTGGGCCCGAAAGCTCAGGAAGAACCAGCATTGCTTTAGCAACGCTCGCTCAGTTGACGCGAGGTGGCCGCGCCTGCGCATGGGTTGACGCGAGTGACTCTCTCGATCCCGAATCCGCCGCGGCAAATGGAATTCAGTTGTCTCAGCTCCTTTGGGTACGATGTGGCGACAAATCTTCGAGGCTCAATCTAAATTCGCAAATCCCTTCAACCCCTTGCTACGCCCATCCGAACTCATCCACGCACTCGCTCTCAGGCGGTCAAGCAGGATCCCATCCACGAAGCGAGGTCAAGGGAATGGATCGCGCAATTGAAGAACTCCTGCACAACCCGATCAATGCTGCGAGGAAGCAGAAAGTTGGAACTCACGACACTCAAAATCGCAGCTTCAGCAAAGTTCTACGAAGCGAACAGGCACCCTCCGACCGCGCCATGGCGCGTCGTAAGGAGTTTCTCATGGCGCATCATGAGCCCTTGTTTCCACGATCCGCTGGGCCTCAGCGACCACGGCAATCTGCGCAATCCTTCAATCAGTTTGTGAACTCATCGCGAACCGCTTTTCGTACCCAGCAGCCATGGAAGCAACTCGACCAAGCATTGCGCGTAACCGATCTGTTGAT
Source organism: uncultured Acidobacteriaceae bacterium (assembly GCA_963816335.1). GTDB lineage: Bacteria > Acidobacteriota > Terriglobia > Terriglobales > Acidobacteriaceae > JANXZS01. Next base: position 182,463 of record CAWFKA010000013.1, read on the forward strand.
GAACGCAGGAGGATTCGCCGCAATAGTTCTTGACCTGGGAAGTGTCGCGCCGAAATATGCAACTCGTATCCCGCTGGCAACATGGTTCCGTTTTCGAGCCGTTGCGGATAGTGCACGGACAAGCCTGTTATTACTGACGAAAAAGCCGAGTGCCGGTAGCAGTGCGGCCGCCTTGCTCAGTCTTACTACGTCGTCCATTCAAGGCAATACCGTTGTCGAATTTGTCGAGTACAAACTTGAAGTTGAGAAGGAGCGCTTTCAGTCCTCGCTCATTGATATAGCGGGCAGGCGCAAGCCATCGGCCTCTACCTGGACCCAGCGAATGCCGTGGGCAGGCCGCCGATGAGCAACACACTCTTCGCGTGTATTTACGTACCGGAGTTTGCAGCACAAACTGCTCAGCGTCTTCGTCCGGAACTACGAGACAAGCCATTTGTAGTTCTGCAGGGTGAGCCGCCGCAGGAGACGGTTTGTTCAAGGAACAAGTTCGCACGACGATTAGGAATAGATGTTGGAATGACTCGTCTTGAGGCGGAGTCGTTTGCGGACGTCTCATTCATCCCTCGATCGTTGCGAGAAGAAGAAACAGCGCGAGCCGTTGTGTTTGAGTGTGCTGCGGGATTCTCTCCTCGTATCGCAGATATGAGTTCCGATCTTACCTGCGTCTGCATGCTGGATATCTCAGGAATGGAGCGGCTATTCGGACAGCCTGAATTCCTGGCGGGCAAGATTCGTGAGCGTATATTGTCAGTTGGAATTTCATGCTCAATCGCAGTCAGTGCGAATCACCATGCTGCGCTCAGTGCAGCGCGTGCGGGGAAAGGCATTGTAGTTCTCCCCATTGGAGACGAGGCTTCGTCACTCGCGAACATGTCACTCACCGTACTTGATCTCACGCCTCTGCAGCAGGAGACGTTTTCCATCTGGGGTATTCGCACTCTTGGTGCTCTTGCGTCGTTGCCTGAGATTGAATTGATCTCGCGCATGGGACAAGATGGTTCTCGCCTTCGCGCTCTCGCACGCGGAGAACATCCCCATTTTTTTCAGCCTGTAGAGGTCGCTTTCGAACTGAAGGAATGTTACGAGTTTGACCAGCCGGTTGAAATTCTCGACTCACTTCTCTTCGTAGTCTCTCCTATGCTCGACCAGTTAATCGCGCGAGCACAGTCTCGAACTCTGTCACTCGCATCCGTAACACTTGCGTTGCATTTGCAAGGCAATGGATTCCATACGAGAACGATTCAGCCTGCGCTGCCTACAGATAATCGCAAATTGCTGCTCAAGCTGCTGCATCTTGATTTGCAGGCGCATCCTCCATCTGACTCAATCACTGAAATTATTCTTACTGCACAAACAGGGGATCCGAGCAAGGTACAGCTCGGACTGTTTTCTCCGCAGTTGCCGGAAACAGACCGTCTGGACGTAACCCTGGCGCGCATCGCGGCATTAGTGGGGGAGGATCGCGTTGGCACTCCTGAACTAAAGGACACCCATCATCCCGATCGTTTCGCAATGGCAGGCTTCAAAGTTGGTGAAGCGAAACCGAATAGCAAGACAATTATCCCGCGTCCCGGCGTCCGAAGGCTGCGCCCCGAAGAAACTATTGCGATGTTTCTGCATCAAGATCGCCCCGTCGAATTCCGCTTTCGATCTATTTCGTATCGCATCGAACGCGCGTGGGGGCCATGGCAGATGAGCAGTTGTTGGTGGAATGGAGAAACCTGGTCAATAGAGGAATGGGATGTTGTAGCCCAGGCAACGAATGAAACTAAAATCTTCTGTCGCATAGTGCATGACATTTTGAGCTCGGAATGGCGCATGGCCGCGTTCTATGACTGAATATGTTGAACTTCACGCAGTAAGTGCCTTCAGCTTTCTCGAAGGCTCCTCGCTGCCTGAAACTCTCATTGAGACCGCAGTTGAAAAAGGTCTTCCGTCTATTGCGATCACGGATCGAAATGGTATCTATGGCGCTGCGCGATTTCACACGATGGCGAAGAAGAGCGGAATTCGCGCACATATCGGTGCTGAAATTAGCGTGCGAGATTTTGGAAATCGGAGTCGGCCGCCACGCTGGCTGCCTCAAATACATGTAGATGAGCCTTCTCGTCTAACCCTCCTTTGCACGTCGCAAAAGGGGTATCAGAATTTGTGCCAACTTATTACATCCTTCAAACTTCGCGAAAAGACAAAGGGAGAGGGGGCGGCAACTCTCGAGGAACTAGAGGAGTATGCGGAGGGGCTTATCTGTCTCACTGGTGGTGAGGAAGGTGCGTTATTTTCCGCGCTTGTCAGAGGTGGTGAGCAGGAAGCGCATCACGCTCTCGATAAGCTGGTGCACATTTTTAAACGGGAGAATGTGTACGTCGAATTGCAGCGTCATGGATTATGCGAGGAGGAATGGCGAAATCAAGCGGCGATTTGTTTAGCTAATTCTTTCAATCTCCCCCTGCTTGCAACGAACGGTGTTCGCTATGCGACTCCATGTGATCGGGAGATTCTTGATATTTTTACGAGCATTCGCAATCATACCCAGCTTGACTCGGCCGGTAGGCTTTTAACACGGAACGATAATCAACATATTCGAACAGCAAGGGAAATGGCCGTTCTGTTTCGCGATCATCCATCTGCTATAGCAAACACCATTTCTGTGGCGCAACGGCTTGAGTTCGAACTAGACAATCTTGGATATGAATTTCCCAGCTACCCGACTCCTGACGGGGAAATAATGGATTCATTTCTCAGGAAGCGCGTGGAAGAAGGCGTGCGCAAGCGCTATAACAACTCCACGAATTCACATCTTCTCCATCGTGCACGCAAGCAGGTCGAGAGAGAACTGCTGTTGATACAGAAGCTGGGATTCGCCGGGTATTTTCTAATTGTCTGGGATATCATCCGTTACTGCCAGCAACACGACATCCTGGTCCAAGGCCGGGGAAGCGCGGCGAATTCCGCAGTTTGTTACGCGCTTGAAATAACTGCCGTCGACCCTATTGGAATGGAACTACTGTTTGAACGATTTCTGAGCGAGAGTCGTGGAGAGTGGCCGGACATCGACCTAGATCTTCCATCGGGAGACAAGCGTGAACAGGCTATTCAATACATCTACGAACGATACGGCGAACTCGGCGCTGCAATGACTGCGAATGTAATTACATATCGCGGTCGTTCTGCGGCTCGCGAAGTAGGGAAGGCCCTTGGCTTTGAACAGGACACTCTTGGCAGACTTGTGGGACTGGTTGGCAACTGGGAGTGGAAAGGGCCAAATGACACTCTGGCTCATCAGTTTCAGCATGCTGGATTCGATATTTATCATCGCCGAATATCAAAATACTTAGAGCTCTGCATGCGTATACAGGATCTGCCACGACATCTCGGACAGCACTCCGGGGGCATGGTTATTTGCCAGGGCCAGTTGAATCACGTGGTGCCGATAGAACGCGCATCCATGCCTGGGCGAAACGTTGTTCAGTGGGACAAGGAGGATTGCGCTGATCTTGGAATTATCAAGGTAGATCTTTTAGGTCTGGGTATGATGGCTGTCCTGAAAGATTGTCTCGAGCTAGTGCCAAGGCACTACAACCAGAAAGTTGATTTGGCCATGCTGCCGCAGGATCCGGTTGTATACGAGACACTCTGCAAAGCTGACACCGTTGGTATGTTTCAAGTAGAGAGCCGCGCACAGATGGCTTCATTGCCAAGGAATGCACCGAAGAGATTTTATGACCTCGTAGTTCAGGTTGCGATATCCGACCCGGGCCCATTGTTGGAAAGATGATGCATCCCTATATGCGTCGGCGCCAGGGAAAGGAAGAGGTGACCTATGCACATCCTTCACTCGAGCCCGTGCTGCAACGAACACTTGGAGTTCCGCTCTTTCAAGAGCAATTGTTGCGTATGGCGATGACAGTTGCGAACTTCAGCGGATCTGAGGCGGAAGAGCTCGGCGCGCAGTTGGTATGCGACGCTCCATGCGAGAATGCGAGAGTTGGAAGGGAAGCTGCGAAGTGGGATGACGGCCAACAAAATCGATGCAACTACACAGGACAACATAGTGCAAAGCATTTCTTCGTTTGCACTGTATGGATTTCCAGAGTCGCATGCAGCCAGCTTCGCACTCATCGCATACGCATCTGCATACCTGAAAGTGCGCCTACCTTCGCGGC